>NZ_CP121111.1:0-1496176 GCF_029625335.1 Flavobacterium nitratireducens | reverse complement strand
GATTGAAATTGCATCATTAAATTATTTGCCGCTGCACCACCATCTACTCTTAATTCTGTTCCTTTTCCACCAAAATCTGCTTCCATTGATTTTGTTAAATCATAAACTTGGTAAGCAATACCTTCTAATGTAGCGCGAGCAATATGAGCATTTGTTGTTCCTCTGGTAATACCCACAATAGCACCTCTTGCGTATTGATCCCAATAAGGTGCACCTAAACCTGTTAAAGCAGGAACAAAATAAACACCACCGTTGTCAGGTACACTTGCTGCTAAAGCTTCGATGTCTGAAGCTGAGTCAATCATTTTAGCACCATCGCGCAACCATTGTACTGCTGCACCTCCAACAAAAACACTTCCTTCTAATGCGTAAGTTGTCTTTCCGTTTATTTTCCAAGCTACTGTAGTCAATAGGTTGTTGTTAGAATATACGAGTTTGTCACCTGTATTCATCAACATAAAACATCCTGTCCCATAAGTATTTTTAGCCATTCCGGGCTTTGTACATAATTGACCAAAAAGAGCTGCTTGTTGATCTCCTGCAACACCTGCAATTGGAATTTCCGTAGCAAATAATGTTGTACAAGTTGTACCATATATTTCACTGCTTTGTTTCACTGCTGGCAACATTGCTCTAGGAATAGTTAACAATTCCAATAATTCATCATCCCATTCTAGCGTGTGGATGTTTAGTAATAATGTTCTACTGGCATTAGAAACATCGGTCATAAACATTTTACCTCGAGTTAGTTTCCAAATAAGCCAAGTATCAACAGTTCCAAAACATAGTTTTCCTGCTTCAGCTTTTTCACGAGCTCCTGGTACGTTATCTAAAATCCATTTTACTTTGGTTCCAGAAAAATAGGCGTCTAAAACTAAACCTGTTTTTTTCTTGATCATGTCTGCATGCCCTTGTGCTTTCAACTCATCACAATATTTTGCAGTTCTACGGTCTTGCCAAACAATAGCATTATAAATTGGCTCGCTTGTTTCTCTATCCCAAACAATAGTTGTTTCTCTTTGATTGGTAATACCAATCGCTGCAATTTCTTTTCCGTTTATTCCTGTTTTGGCAATTACCTCTGCGGCAACACTAATTTGTGATGACCAGATTTCATTTGGGTCGTGTTCTACCCATCCTGGTTTAGGAAATATTTGCTCAAAATCTTTTTGAGACACATTTACAATTTCTCCTTCATGGTTAAATAAAATAGCTCTTGAAGATGTAGTTCCTTGGTCAAGAGCTAGGATTAATTTGTTTTTCATAATAATTGGTTAATGGTTAATAGTTTAATTTGATCTAAATTCAGGTAAAAGAAACCCGCTTGCGATTGTTTTGAATTCTTCGGTTTGTGTTTTAATCCAATCCTCATCATGGCCTAATTCTTTAGCCAATAATTGTGCAACTTTTTCTGAAACAGCAATTGCGGCGCGAGCATCTAGGAATAAGAGACGTACTCTTCGTGATAAGACATCATCAATAGTTCTTGCCATTTCATAACGAATACCCCAGACAACTTCAGCCAATGTGTAATCGTAATTGGGATGTAGCTTTTGTTTTAATGCTGGTTGCTGATTTTGTAAGTCTATAATGTTTTGAATATCACTTCCGTATACATATAAATGGTTTTCTCTGTCTAGGGTTGTGGTTTTTTTATTTCCATGAATTGAAAGGTGTTCTGTTTTGCATTCCTTCTTAGGTAATTTTTTTTCTGAGATTGCTTTGTCTATAATGTCTTCAGCAATTTTTCTATAAGTGGTCCATTTCCCACCTGTGATGGTGATTAATCCCGTTTCAGAGACAATTATTTTGTGGCTTCTTGATACTTCTTTAGTACTTTTACCTTCTTTTTCTGGTGCTGCCAGAGGTCTTAGCCCTGCGAAAACGGATAATACATCGGCTCTAGTTGGTTTTTTGGCTAAAAAGCGTTGTGCGGTTTCGAGTACAAATTCAATTTCACTTTCTAATGCAATTGGTTCTAAACTGTGACTTTTTATCAAGGTATCGGTAGTTCCAACTATTACTTTATCATGCCATGGCACAGCAAATAAAACTCTTCCGTCACTTGTTTTGGGAACCATTAAGGCAGAATCACTAGGTAAAAAAGATTTGTCAAATACTAGATGAATTCCTTGACTTGGTACTATATATTTTTTATAGACTTTGTCATTCATTTTCATGATTGAATTTGTAAAGACTCCTGTAGCATTTATTATAACTTTGCCTTTTATTTCTTTTCTCTCAGCTGTTTCTCTATCTTCTAGTTGTACGCCAATTACGTGGTTATTATCGTCTTTTAATAAATTGATTACTTTAGTGTAGTTTAAAACACATGCTCCATTTTCTACTGCAGTTTGTGCTAGATTAATAGCTAGACGTGAATCATCAAATTGACCGTCATGATATATAACACCGCTTACTAGACCTTTTTGTTCTACGGTGGGAAGTAATTCAATGGTTTTTTTCTTTGAAATGTATTTGGATCGACCTAAGCTTAATCTTCCAGCTAATAAATCGTATATAGTTAATCCAATAGTGTAGAAGTAACCACCCCACCAATTGTAATTTGGAATAACAAAAGTTTGATTTTTGACAACATGCGCAGCATTTTGAGCCATTAAGCCTCTTTCTTTTAATGCTTCTTTCACTAATGAAACATCACCTTGTTCTAAATAACGCACACCACCATGAACTAGTTTGGTACTTCTGCTGGTAGTTCCTTTAGCAAAATCTACTGCTTCAACTATAATTGTTTTGTAGCCTCTACTAGCAGCATCTACTGCCGTACCAAGTCCACTTGCGCCACCGCCAATGATGATTACATCCCACTCATCAGTTTCGTTTAATTTTGATACTTGTTCGTGACGTTTCATAATGTATTGTTTTTTGTGTTTTTAACTTTCTTAATGCAAATTAAATGAAACTAAACGAAACTACAAAGAGAATTCTAATATATTTTTATTTTTTTTTCATATTTCATATTTTTACTGTTAAAATATGGTTATTCCTTACTATTGGGGTGTTTTTAAATAGGAGAAATAAGGGTGTTTAATGATATGTTAGATTATAAAGAGTTTGTAGATTGTATTGTTTTATGCTAAAATTGTAATTTTAAAATCGTAACTATACGAAAGCAATTGAATTTTTAGAAGAACTAAGGTCTGTTAGGGGACTCTGGTAATCATGTTATTTATGTTTTTGAAATGAATGCTAGATATAAAGAAGGGTTTCAGGCTGAATAAAGGTAACGCATAATAAAAGAGGCTGTCTGAAAATTACTTTTCGGACAGCCTCAACTTTTTTCGGGCGGTTTGAAATTGGAGTTATTTTAACTTTAGTATTTGCTTAATTTTGCTTTGAGCATAAAATCTTCCGCTTTTTCGACCATATTTTGACTACCGCAAAAGAATGGTGCTCTTTCATGTAATTCAGTGGGAATGATTTCCATTATTCTATTAAACCCATCCGATGCTTTCCCTCCGGCTTGTTCTGCTATGAATGCCATTGGATTACATTCGTAAAGCAATCGTAATTTACCTTTTGGTGCGGTAGTAATAGTTGAATATATGTATACTCCGCCTTTTATCATATTCCTGTGCATGTCCGCAACTAAACTTCCAATGTATCTTGAAGTGTATGGTCTTTCGTCCTCTTCAAGTTGGCAGTATTTGATGTAGTCTTTTACTCCCTGAGGAAAATGAACATAATTCCCTTCATTTGTAGAGTATATATTTCCGTCTTTTGGGAATTGCATATTGGGATGGGATAAATAAAATGTTCCAATAGCTGGGTTCAACGTAAATCCGTTTACACCATTACCTGTAGTATAAACAAGCATAGTTGATGTTCCGTAAATGACGTATCCGGCAGCAACCTGATTGATTCCTGGTTGTAAGAAGTCTTCAAGGGTAACTGGGGTTCCGATTGGGGTAATTCTTCTAAAAACTGAAAAAATTGTCCCTAATGAAACGTTTACATCAATATTTGACGATCCGTCAAGTGGGTCCATTAAGACTACGTATTTGTTATTATGACTTTTATCACTTCCTTCAACAGTTATGAATTCATCGTTCTCCTCAGAAGCAATGCCGCATACTATTTCTCGATTTATAAGAGTTTGAATAAAAACTTCATTAGCATAAACATCTAATTTTTGTTGGTCTTCTCCTTGTATGTTTTGAGCGCCTACTGCACCTATAATATCTACGAGACCTGCTTTACTTACTTTGTAATTGACAACTTTAGCGGCCAAACGAATCGAATTGATGATACGTGATAATTCACCCGAAGAATATTGAAAATCGGCTTGGTTTTCGATGATAAATTCTCCTAAAGTCTTGTTGTGTTCTTTCATGATAACATTGTTGTGGTTGTTTTGAAATCGTAAATTTTTTGGTTTTTTATATAGTTTTATTTATTCGTTGGTCAGAATTATAAATAAAATTATGAGTATCATAATTCTAACTCCTGTTGATTTATAAGTTGTTTAAGTCGATTCGTGATTTGCCTGCTGATCAATTGTAGTTTGAAATTATAAAAGAATGATTTTTGATTTGATTGCCAGAGGATTTTTGTCATTATGTCTTCTTTCCTAGTCTTTTTAATAAGATAGATTTTGTGTTGTTTGAAAACATTGTAATACACCGCGAGCTAATTTAGTATTTTACCTAGAGTTCCTTTTGGGATATTGATTGCTTAGAAGAAGATATTTTTATAGGCTCAGCAAACTGCGTCAAGTTCGATCTCAAATCAGTTAGTTATATTTCGGTTTGAGTAACTTTGTGATTAAAGATAGAATCATAATATTCATAAAAAAATTGATCTAAACTTCCACTTCTAGGAATATCACAGTTCTCTAAAGTCCATTTAGATACATCTGCCATTTGTTGTTTTTCTATTTCTAAAAATTCTTCGTCTATTCTTTTAATTGCATTTCTCATAACTCTTTCAAGTATTGCAAGACAAGTATTTCTTATTAATTCGTTTTTAATTTCTTGCAGTGCTTCTGTTTCTGATGCAATAGATTCTTGTAAATCCTGTTTTAAATTTTGCATTGCAGTCATGATTTTGTTTTTTTTATGGATTAATATTAGTTCAATAAAGCCGAGAATATAACGCATAACATAAGCCGGTGGTTGAAAACAACTTGGTAGGTAAACCGCCGTCGTATGTTATCTTGCGTTCTAACGCAAATAATGAGTATATTCAATATTTGTGCTTTGTTTTGTTTTTTTGTTCGTTTAGTTTTGATTAAGGTTTGTTTTGCCCTTTTTATTTAAAATAAAGTTTCGATTAACAAATATAATGAAATTAAACAAAGGAGATTTAAATAAAATGAAATTTATTTATATAATTTATTTTTGTATCTTTCAAAATCAAAAAAATTAAAAAGACGTTTTATTATGACAATGATCAATAGGAGACAAGAGGATATACTTAAGGAATTAAATCAAAAAGGATATGTGAATGTGGTTGATTTGTGTGAAACACATAATGTTTCAACCGTAACCATACGAAAGGATCTAAATTTTTTAGAAAATGAAAAGCTTTTGCATCGTACACATGGTGGAGCCAGTAAGCAACCTATTTATGCTTTTGAAAGAAATGTTGATGATAAAGAAGGATTGCAGGTTGAACAAAAGAAACAAATAGCAAAAGAGGCTTTAAAATATATTAATGATCACGATTATATTATATTGGGCTCGGGTTCGAATATTCATTATTTGTCTCGGACTATCACAGGGTTTCAAAAATTAACGGTGCTTACCCCTTCATTAAAGGTATCTTTAGAACTTTGTAAAGTAACGAACATAGATACGATACAATTGGGCGGAGATATTCGAAACAGTTCAACTTCAGCCGTAGGTCCGATTGCAGAGGCTACTTTGAGTCAGTTTTCTTGTAATAAACTATTTCTGGGAGCAGATGGGATTCATTTGGATTTTGGTTTAAGTACATCAAATTCTTTAGAAGCGCATTTAAATCAAGCTATGATAGATGTTTCTGAGAAAATTATTGTTTTAGCAGATTCTACAAAAATGAATGTAAGAGGTTTTGGTAAAATTTGTAATTTAGATAAAATTGATGTTTTGATTACAGATGAAGGTATAGATATCGAAACTAAAACGAAACTGGAAGAACTTGGTATTGAAGTTGTAATCGCTCCTAAATAATGATTTTATTTGTAGTAAAATAGGTTAGATTTATAATAAGTGTTCATTTATTATTAGAATGTTTTTTTCTTAAAAGGGATGAGATTTAAACCATTGAAAACTTGTAAATCAACGATTATATTGACTTTTAAAATTTAAAAAACCCAAAATTTAAAAAAATCATATACTTTTGCCGACACAAACAAACGGGACATGGCAAAGAATTTAGTTATAGTGGAGTCACCTGCGAAGGCGAAAACAATCGAAAAATTTCTAGGAAGTGATTATCAAGTAGAGTCCAGTTATGGGCATATTGCTGATTTACCTTCTAAAGAAATTGGTGTAGATGTAGAAAATGGATTCTTGCCTAAATATGAAGTTTCTTCGGATAAAAAAGCTTTAGTTAGCAAACTTAAAACGTTATCTAAAAATGCCGAGACGGTTTGGTTAGCAAGTGATGAGGACCGCGAGGGAGAGGCTATTTCTTGGCACTTGGCGGAAGAATTAAAATTAGATAAAAAGAAAACAAAACGAATTGTTTTTCATGAGATTACAAAGAATGCTATTTTAAAAGCTATCGATAATCCTCGTGAAATTGATTATAATTTGGTAAACGCTCAACAAGCGCGTCGTGTTTTAGATCGTTTGGTGGGTTATGAATTATCGCCGGTTTTATGGAGAAAAATTAAAGGTGGACTTTCGGCTGGACGTGTTCAGTCAGTTTCTGTTCGATTGATTGTAGAACGTGAACGCGAAATTCAAGATTTTAAAGCTGTAGCTACTTATTCCGTTGTTGCCGAATTTACAAATGAAGCCGGAAAAACTTTTAAAGCTAAATTGCCTAAAAATTTCAATACTAAAAAAGAAGCTGAAGATTTTTTAAATAAAAATATTGGTTCGACTTATAAAGTAGCTGATTTAGAAACGAAACCAACCAAAAAATCACCTACAGCTCCTTTTACCACTTCGACTTTACAACAAGAAGCGGCTCGTAAATTGTATTTGCCTGTTGGAATTACAATGCAGTTAGCACAACGTTTGTATGAGGCGGGATTGATTACCTACATGAGAACGGATAGTGTGAATTTGTCCAAAGAAGCTATGGATGCGGCTCAGGCTGAAATCATTAAGTCTTATGGAAAGGAGTTTTCTAACCCTAGAACATTTGCTAACAAAAGCAAAGGAGCACAGGAAGCACACGAAGCAATCCGTCCTACAGATATGTCACGTCATACGGTTGATATTGATAGGGATCAAGCTAGGCTTTACGATTTGATTTGGAAAAGAACATTAGCTTCGCAAATGAGTGATGCGAAATTAGAACGTACTAATGTTAAAATTGCAGCAAATAATCATAATGAGTTGTTTACTGCTTCAGGAGAAGTATTGCTTTTTGAAGGCTTCTTGAAGGTGTATTTGGAGGGGCATGATGACGACGAGGAAGAACAAGAAGGAATGTTGCCTGCTTTGAAAGTAAATGAAAATTTACAAAATAATTTCATTACCGCTACGGAACGTTATTCACGTCCTGCAGCAAGATATACCGAAGCTTCCTTAGTTAAAAAATTAGAAGAATTAGGAATTGGACGTCCTTCAACTTATGCACCAACAATTTCTACAATTATCAATAGAAATTATGTAGAAAAAGGAAATTTAGAAGGTCAGGAACGTAATTATACGCAGCTTACTTTGCAATCAGGTAAAGTGGGTGAGAAAGTATTAAAAGAAAATACAGGTTCTGATAAAGGAAAGTTAGTGCCAACTGATATCGGTACCATTGTTACGGATTTCTTAGTGAAAAATTTTGGTAATATTTTAGATTATAATTTCACGGCCAAAGTAGAGCAGGATTTTGACGAAATTGCCGAAGGTAATATCGAGTGGGCTAAGATGATGCAGGAGTTTTACGATCAATTTCATCCTACGGTTAAACATGTTGAAGAAAATGCCGATAGAGAAAGTGGAGAGCGCATCTTAGGGGTAGATCCGGTATCTGGAAAACCAGTTTCTGTTCGTTTAGGTAAATTTGGTCCGATGGCACAAATTGGCGATGCTGAAGATGAAGATAAGAAGTTTGCTAGTTTAATGAAAGAGCAAAATATTGGAAATATCACTTTGGAAGAAGCTTTAAATTTGTTTTTATTGCCAAAATCATTGGGAACATATAAAGACGAAGAAGTGGAAGTAAATAACGGTCGTTTTGGTCCTTATGTACGTCATGGAAGTGTTTTTATTTCGTTACCAAAAGGCGAAGATCCGCTTGCTGTTACAAAAGAAAGAGCTCAAGAATTAATAGACGAAAAATTAAAAGCAGATGCTCCTATTGCTACTTACAAAGGGGAACCTGTTCAAAAGGGTACAGGGCGTTTTGGTCCGTTTATTAAATGGGATGGCATTTTTATTAATGTAAGTAAAAAATACAATTTTGATAATTTATCTCAGGCTGATATTGAGGAGTTGATAGAGGATAAATTACAAAAAAATATAGACAAAGTTATTCATAACTGGGTTGAGGAAGGCATTGTGGTAGAAAAAGCAAGATGGGGTCGTTCCGTTATTTTAAAAGGAAAAATCAAAATTGAATTGAGTAAAGATGTTGATGCTTCCAAATTGACTGTGGCTGAAGTTCAAGAAATGATTGCTCAAAAGACACCTGCTAAAAAAGCGCCAGCAAAAAAAGCTCCTGCTAAGAAAGCAGCAACAAAAAAGAAATAATTTATCTTTTCCTTTTAATTCTTGGGAAATAAAAAATAAGAATAAGCAACTATGATAGGATTTGATTTTCTAGAGCCCTTAAATAATGAATTCTTAGCATTTGTAAACTCGCTAAGTACTCAGCAACTAGGAAGTAAAGTGGTTTTTCACACTAAGAACGAATTCCCCGATTTAGATAAAGTTAAAATTGCTTTAATTGGGGTTTTAGAAAATCGCGGAAGTGTTTCATCGAATAGCAGTACAGGTGATTTAAGTATTGTGAGAAAGGAATTGTATCGTTTATTTCCTGGAAATTGGGACATGACAATTGCTGATTTAGGTGATATTTTGCCTGGAAATTCAAAGGAAGATACCTATTTTGCTTTACGCAAAGTAGCCGCTGATTTAATTAAAAAGAAAATAATTCCTATTGTTATTGGTGGTTCACAAGATTTAACCTATTCGCTTTATCGTGCTTACGATGAATTAGAACAAATGGTTAATTTGGTTGCTATTGATAGTAAATTCGATTTTGGAAAAGAAGACGAAGAAATGTCTAGTAGTTCCTATTTGAGTAGAATTATTATTGATGAACCTAATAATTTATTTAATTTTTGCAATATTGGTTATCAAACCTATTACAATTCTCAAGAGGAGATTGATTTAATCGAAAAGCTGTTTTTTGATGCTTATCGTCTTGGAGAAGTTTCACACAATATTGCTATTGCAGAACCTGTTTTTAGAGATGCCGATATTGTCAGTTTGGATTTAAATTCAGTTAAATCTTCTGATTCGGGTAATTTCAATTCTTTTGCACCCAATGGTTTTAATGGGAAAGAAATTTGTGCTCTTTCCAGATATGCAGGTATTAGTGATAAAGTAAGCATGTTTGGTGTTTTTAATCATGATAATACGGCACAGGAATCGGTGTTGATTTCACAAATTATTTGGTATTTTATAGAAGGTTATCATTATCGTTCAAATGAATATCCATTTGGAAGCAGAGAAAATTATATAAAATATAGTGTTCTTATAGATGAAGAGACTTTGGTTTTTTATAAAAGCGATCGTACAGATCGTTGGTGGATCGAAATACCATTTGTATCAAATGTTAACAATAAACTAAAAAGAAATACGTTATTACCTTGTTCACATGAAGAATATCTAGCTGCATGTAACCAAGAATTACCAGAAAGATGGTGGAAAGCACAAAGGAAAAATCTTTTGTAAAAGATTTATTGAAAAATAAAACCTACAAAATAGATATAAAAGTGTACTTTATCGGATATTTTTAGCATTTTATCGATAAAATATTTTTTTTATAATTTATTTAACTCTAATTTTGGAGTGGCTATTTAAATATAAAAAAAAATATTGTTTTATTAATAAATAATAAATAGGTTTACATAGGTTTACAAACGAAAAAAATAAAGAATATATAACCCGAATTTATATGAAGAAGTTCATTGCGTTTGCGGCAATTTTGTCACTTTTAATTAGCTGTGGGAAATCGAGTGATAAAGGAGAATTGGTCGGTGTTAAAGGTGCAAAATGGCATCCGGAGAAACCCTATGGAATGACTTTAGTTCCAGGAGGTGCTTATATCATGGGTAAATCTGATGAAGATGTTGCTGGTGTTCAAGATGCTAAAACAATGACAGTAACTGTTCGTTCGTTTTACATGGATGAAACAGAAATTACTAACAGTGAATACCGTCAGTTTGTAGAATGGGTAAAAGATTCTACAATCAGAATGAAGTTGGCTATTTTAGCTGATGAACAAGGAGTAAAGGCTGGAGATGGTAAAGGTAAAAAAGCAGGTAGTATTGGTGATTTTGCTTTTAATGATGCTGATCCCGAAAAAATGTCTGCTTATGATAAGTACATGTATGACAATTATTATAGTATCGGTACTGCTGAAGACCCATATGCTGGAAGAAAATTGAATAAAAAAGTAAAATTAATTAAAGATCCACAACAGTATCCAGATGAATATTACGTTGAAGTAATGGATTCTATGTATATTCCTTTAGAAGAGGCCTATAATGGTTTGAGAACCATTGATGTTGAAAAGTTGAAATTCCGTTATTCTTGGATGGATATTCAAGCAGCAGCCAAAGCAAAAGTGGGTAAGAGAAAAGACTTTATCAGAAATGAAGAAGTAAAAGTATATCCTGATACTACAGTATGGATTAAGGATTTTGCTTATTCGTACAATGAACCAATGCACAACGATTATTTTTGGCACAAAGCCTATGGAGAATATCCTGTTGTAGGTGTAAAATGGACACAAGCAAAAGCTTTTTGCGCTTGGAGAACCTTAAATAAAAACAGTTATATCAAATCTAAAAAAACGGGTCGTGACTTGATTAATAATTTTAGATTGCCTACTGAAGCAGAATGGGAATATGCCGCTCGTGGGGGGCTGGAATCGGCTACTTATCCATGGGGAGGACCTTATACTAAAAATGACAGAGGTTGTTTCTTGGCTAACTTCAAGCCTAATAGAGGAGATTATGCCGCTGATCAAGCCTTATATACTGTTGAAGCAAAATCGTACGAGCCTAATGGTTACAACTTATATAACATGGCTGGTAATGTTTCTGAATGGACGGATTCTTCTTATGATCCAAATGCTTACGAATATGTATCTACAATGAACCCTAATGTTTTAGATGCTTCTAATAAAAGAAAAGTAGTTCGTGGTGGATCTTGGAAAGATGTTTCCTATTTCTTGCAAGTAAGTACTCGTGATTTTGAATATGCAGATTCAGCTAGAAGTTTTATCGGATTTAGAACTGTTCAAGATTACATGGGAGTTAATAATACTGGAAATACAACTACTAGAAGAGCGAATAGAAATCGATAAAAAAACCTACACACTAACTATTAAAAATTAACATTATGGCATTACTAGGAAAAAAAGCAATGAATTTTGCATACGGTATGGGAGCAGCAGTAGTAATTGTTGGAGCTCTTTTTAAAATTACTCACTTTGAAATTGGACCATTAACAGGGACATTGATGCTTTCAATTGGATTGTTAACAGAGGCTTTTATTTTTGCGCTTTCGGCTTTTGAACCCGTAGAAAATGAATTAGACTGGACCTTAGTGTATCCTGAATTGGCGAATGGAACTCCTAATCCAAATAAAAAACCAAAAGCGGAATCAACATCAGAAGCGCAAGGATTGTTATCTCAAAAATTAGATAACATGCTTAAAGAAGCTAAAATTGATGGTGAATTAATGGCAAGCTTAGGAAATAGTATTAAAAATTTCGAATCAGCTGCAAAAGGTATTGCTCCAGCTGCTGACGGAATTGCTGCTACAAAAAAATATAGTGACGAATTGTCTATGGCTGCTGCTCAAATGGAAGCTTTAAACAGTTTGTACAAAGTACAATTAGAAAGTGCTTCTAGAAATGCTGAAGCTAACAAAGAAATTGCTGAAAATGCAGCTCAATTAAAAGAGCAAATGCAATCTATGACGGCAAACATTTCTTCATTGAACCAAGTTTATGGTGGTATGCTTTCTGCAATGAGCAATAAAGGATAATAATTAAGTTTGAAGACTATTTAAAAAAACTACCCCACAACTAATTATTAGAAAATATGGCAGGAGGAAAACTTACCCCTAGACAGAAGATGATTAACCTGATGTATTTGGTTTTCATTGCTATGTTGGCAATGAATGTTTCGAAAGAAGTAATATCAGGTTTCGGATTAATGAACGAAAAATTTGAAAGTTCAAATGCTAGTTCAAAACAAACCAATGATCAAATGTTAGCTGCGCTTGATAGCAAAGCAGCAGAGGCGAAAGGAGAATTTGCTGTAGCATCAGCAACAGCTCATAAAGTAAAAACAATTACGGACAACTTTTACAACTATATCAACTCTTTAAAAGAGCAAGCTACTAAAGGTTTTGAAACGAATCCAGAAACAGGAAAATTACCTTATGAAGACATGGATAAAGGTGATAATGTTGATGATTGGTTTACAGGAGAAGGTTATTCTAAAAAAGGAAAAGAAATTGTTGCAACTATAGAAAAGTACAAAGCGGATATTAAAGCCACTTTAGGTACAGAAAAAAAATACAGTGGAATTATTAAAGAGGTAGAGGAGAAATTCGACCTTTCAGATGTTAAAAATAAAGAAGGTTTAAAAGATAAATATTTGTCTTACCACTTCAAAGGTTTTCCGGCTATTGCTACTGTTGCAAAACTTTCTTCTTGGCAAAATGATATTAACAAAGTAGAGTCTGATGTATATAGTATTGCTTTAGGTAAAGCTGCGGTTGAAGCAGCTTCTTACAGTAATTATCAAGCTATTGTAGTTTTAGACAAAAATGCTTATTTTCAAGGAGAGCAAGTTACAGGAAAAGTAGTTTTAGGTCGTTACGATGAAAATACTAAACCAACAAGTTTTTCAGGACCAGGTAAAATTGTTAACGGTCAAGCTATGATTTCATTAACTGCAGGTGGTGTTGGAGAACAAACAATTGGTGGTCAATTTACTTTTACAGAAGATGGAAAAACGATTCCTTTGAAATTCTCAGGGAAATATGTAGTTGTTCCTAAGCCAAATTCAGCGACTATTTCTGCGGATAAAATGAACGTAGTGTATAGAGGAGTTACAAATCCAATCTCTGTATCTTTTGCAGGAATTTCAGATAAAGATGTTAATGCATCTGCTCCAGGATTGGTTAAAGTTGGAAATGGAAAATACAATATGAGCCCGCAAGGAGGAAACGAAGTGGTGGTTAACGTTACTGGAAAATTACCAAATGGGCAAACAGTTTCTGATAAAAAAGTATTCAGAATTAAAGGAATTCCTGGACCAACAGGTACCATCAGAGGAGAATCAGGTGTGGTAAAAGGTCCTAAATCTAACCTTGAAATTGCTACTATTGGTGCTAAATTAGTAGATTTTGATTTTGATGTTAATTTAGAAGTTGTTGGATTTAATTTAAAAGTCACTGGTCAGCCTACTGTAGTTGTTCCGGGTAACAAATTAAATGCACAATGTAAATCAGTTTTGTCTAAAGCAGGAAGAGGTGACCAAGTTACTATTTCTGAAATCAAAACTAAATTAGTAGGTGCTGGTAGTTATTTATTACCAAGAACAGCTCCAGTAATTTTTGAAATTCAATAAAAAATACTTTTTACCCAGAAGTTTAAATCAATTCTTATTAATGATACTATGATGAATATGAGAAATTTTTTGATAATGGCAATCGCTTTAATTGGAGGAGTAGCTTCTTATGCACAGTCTAATTTGTTGAATGCTAGAATTCCTGAAGAAATTGGTTTAAAAACTAAGGCACAGCAAATCTCAGATAACGATAAACCTTTGGCTTATGGTTATGTGCATGATAGAGATGTTTTGATGGGTAAAATGGTTTGGGAAATTATTGATTTAAGTGAACGAATTAACTTTCCACTTTATTTTCCAATAGATACTGCAAACATTGGTTCGGACAGACGTTCCTTGTATGATGTTTTGACCAGAGCTATTAAAGAAGAACGTATCACTGAGGTTTATGCGGATAGTTATTTTAATACTAAAAAGACCTATAAAGATATTCAAGCTTCTTTAAGTAGAATTGATACTACAGATGCGGGTAGAGAGCAAATTAATGCTGGACAAAAAGTATCTGCTGAATACATCATGAAATCGGATTTGACGGCTCAGGATGTTACGCAATATAAGATTAAAGGTTTCTGGTATTTTGATAAACGTCAAAGCGAATTAAAGTACCGTCTTTTAGCTATCTGTCCTGTAACACCTGATGTGTACACGATGAATAGTGAGGAGAAAGATTATATTGAATTATTTTGGATTTTCTTCCCTGATGCTAGAGAGGTTTTGCATGAAGCCAAATCTTTCAACAATAAAAATTCGGCAATGCCAATTTCTTTTGATCAAATTCTTAATGCTAGACGTTTCAATAGCGTAATATACAAAGAAGAAAATGTATATGGCGATAGAGAAATTAAAGAATACATGAAAGATAATGCTCAAAATCAATTGTTAGAAGCAGAGCGTGTTAAGGAGAAAATTCGTGATTTTGAATCGGATATGTGGAATTATTAATTTCCATTCTAACTTATATAAAAACTCTTACCTGATGGTAGGAGTTTTTTGTTTTATGTATTTTTGTCCTTTATTTGAAAATGATGATCGATTATTTAATTGTAGGTTGTGGATTAGCTGGAATTTCTTTTGCTGAAGTAGCTTTAGCTAATGACAAAAATATTTTGGTTTTAAGTGATGAATCTCAAAATTCATCCAAAATTGCAGGAGGATTGTACAATCCTGTTATTTTAAAGCGTTTTAGTGAAGTTTGGCAGGCTCAGGAACAATTGGAGTTAATGAATCAATTTTACGCTCATTTGAAGCTCAAAATTCCAGTGACGGTTGATTTTAAAAAGCCTATTTTGCGTAAATTCTTTTCTATTGAAGAACAAAATAATTGGTTTGCCGCATCTGATAAACCCGCTTTGGCTCCTTTTTTGTCAAATACCATCATCACAAAAAAGTATGTAGGTATTGACTCGCCTTTTGATTATGGCGAAGTTTTGCATACGGGTTATGTAGATACAGCCTCTTTATTGGAACAATACAAGTCGTATTTAATTAAAGAACAGTTTTTATTGCAAGAAACTTTCGACTATCAGGCTTTAGAAATACTTTCTGATGGTATTCGATATAAACATATTGAAGCCAAACATATCATTTTTGCCGAGGGTTTTGGTTTGCATGCCAATCCTTTTTTTAATCATTTGCCTTTGGATGGAACCAAAGGCGAATTATTTATTATAAAAGCGCCCGATTTGGATTTGGATGTAATTGTGAATACCAGTGTGTTTATACTTCCGTTGGGAGATGGTTTATTTAAAGTAGGAGCAACGTACAATTGGAAAGACAAAACCGATTTGCCAACTGAAGAAGGTAAACAAGAATTGGTAGAGCGTATCAAGGAAATCATCAATTGCGATTTCGAAATCGTATCTCATTTTGCAGGTGTTCGACCTACAGTAAGAGATCGAAGACCTATAGTAGGTACGCACCCTAGTAGTAACTCTATCCATGTATTAAATGGTTTAGGTACTAGAGGAGTGATGCTTGGTCCTGCAATGGCAAAAGCTTTATTTGAAAATATAGAAAAAGGAGTTCCTTTATCTAAAGAAATAAATAGTAGCCGATTTGTAAAACGAAAAAGCTAGTTAGGCTTTGTAATTGGGGTCATAGTGCACAAACATATTGATGTATATGTTTCTTGACCACCTTAATACTAAAGTGCCCAGTACAGTAAGTGTAGCAACAATAGCTATAAATGCTGTTTTGATAGACGCCCCAAGAAAAACATAAGAAATAATAAACGTGGCGATTCCTATCGCTACATTTAACGCATAACTTACGTACATAGCTCCATAGAAAAAGGATGGTTCTATTTGATATACAAAACCACAATGGGAACATTTAGGGTTCATTTTTAAAACCTTAGTGATATTAAATGGATTTTTGTCTTCATACATGCTTTCATTTTGGCATTTCGGACAAGTTCCTGTTAAAATACTATTTAGTTTGGATCCTTTTTTTAACATTTGCAAAAATTTTTAGTAAAGGTACATTTTTAATGAAAGTACCAATGTAACAATAGTCACAAAAATATGCTTAATATTCACAATTTATCGGTTTCTTTTGGTGGTACTTATTTGTTTGAAGAAGTAACCTTTCGATTAGGAGCTGGAGATAGAGTTGGTTTGGTTGGAAAAAATGGTGCCGGAAAATCGACCATGTTAAAAATGCTGGCCGGTGATTTCAAACCCGATTCAGGAGTGATTTCTCAGGAGAAAGATATCCGCATGGGATTCCTGCGTCAGGATATTGATTTTGAAAGAGGAAGAACGGTTCTTGAGGAAGCCTATGAAGCTTTTACCGAAATTAAAATTGTAGAAAAAAAATTAGAAGAAATCAATCATCAATTGGTCACCCGTACCGATTATGAAAGTGAAGAGTATGGAAAAATCATCGAAGATCTATCCGATTACACTCATCGTTTTGAATTACTAGGTGGTTATAACTATGTGGGCGATACCGAGAAAATTCTTTTAGGTTTAGGTTTTAAAAGAGAGGTTTTCAACAATCAAACGGAGACTTTTTCGGGTGGATGGAGAATGCGTATCGAGTTGGCTAAATTATTATTGCAAAATAACGATGTGTTATTACTGGATGAGCCTACGAACCACTTGGATATCGAAAGTATCATTTGGTTAGAAAACTTCCTTCGTAATTATCCAGGAGTTGTGGTGATTGTATCGCACGATAAAATGTTCTTAGATAATGTGACTAATCGAACTATCGAAATTTCGCATGGAAAAGCTTATGATTTCAACAAGCCGTATTCGCAATATTTGGAATTGCGTGAGGAGCTTCGTGAAAAACAATTGGCTACACAAAAAAACCAACAAAAAAAGATTGAAGAGACTCAGAAGTTAATTGACAGATTCCGTTATAGTGCGACCAAATCTTCGATGGCGCAATCTTTAATTAAAAAATTAGATAAGGTGGAGCGTATCGAAGTAGATGAAGATGATAATTCGGTTATGAATATTTCGTTTCCAGTTTCCAAAGAACCTGGAAAAGTAGTTATCGAAGCCGAAAATGTAACGAAAGCTTACGGCGATAAAACCATTTTAAAAGACATTTCTTTGTTGGTAGAACGTGGAAGCAAGATTGCATTTGTGGGGCAAAATGGTCAGGGTAAATCGACTTTTATCAAAGCCTTGGTTAACGAATTTGAATACGAAGGAACTATCAAATTAGGTCATAATGTACAATTAGGTTATTTTGCTCAAAATCAAGCCGAATATTTAGATGGTGAAATCACTTTGTTGCAAACGATGGAAGATGCTGCATTAGATAGCAATCGTTCAAAAGTGCGCGATATGCTAGGTTCTTTCCTGTTTCGTGGTGATGATGTAGAGAAAAAAGTAAAAGTGCTTTCCGGAGGTGAAAGAAACCGTTTGGCTTTGTGTAAACTGTTGTTACAACCTATCAATGTGTTGTTGATGGATGAGCCTACGAACCACTTGGACATTAAGTCTAAAAACGTATTGAAAGCCGCTTTGCAAAAATTTGGCGGAACTTTATTGCTGGTTTCTCACGATAGGGATTTCTTGCAAGGCATGTCAAATATTGTATATGAATTCAAAGACCAAAAAATCAAAGAATATTTAGGAGATATCAACTTTTTCCTGGAACAACGCAATATGGAAAACATGCGTGAAGTAGAGAAAAAAGAAGTGGTGAAAACTGCGGCACCTAAAGAGAATAAGAAAGTCTCTTACGAAGACCAAAAGAAAGGGAAAACCCTTCAAAACCGTTTAAGCAAAATTGAAAGTCAAATCAGTCAATTGGAAAAAGACATTCAAAACGACGATAAAATGTTGGCTTCTAATTACGACAAACACATCGAAGATGCTGCTTTTTTTAAAGCTTATAATAAAAAGAAAGCAGATTTGGACCAGCTGTTATCAGACTGGGAAGTTGTTCAGGAAGAAATAGATAATTTGTAAAAAAATAGGCTTAATTTATTAAGCCTATTTTTTTTGAATGTGCTATCGCTTCTTTACTTTTTTTGAAATAACAAACTTCTACGGAAAGACTTTCTAAATTTTGAAGGGTTTTAATCACTTTAGCTTTTTTGTTTTTAGCAGTTTGTCGGATGTAAATTGCTTGAATGGTCAAAGGAAAAATCTTTGCAATGGCTTCATACAAATAAGGATCTTCCTGTGAATCATCGCCTATGAGTACATATTTTAAATTGGGATAAAACTCCAAAATGTGTTTAATTTTCTCGAATTTATGATTGTGTCCACCTCTTCCGGTCCAGAAAAACTGCGACAAACTCGTTTTTATATCTTTCAATAATAAAACTGCTTTCGGTAAATGATGAATTTCTGTGAATTTTACGATAAAACGATACAAATTCCATTCGCTGCTGGAAACATAAAAAAAGGTATTGAGTTCCTGATGACCGTCTCTTCCGGATTGGCTTAAAGCCTGATAGTGTATGGTTACATCTTCAAATATTTTACGTCGGTTGACATTCTTGAACAAAAGGTTATAGAGCTTTCGTAAAGGATTTAAAGTGTAGGAAACTAAGAAAGTATCATCTATATCTGAAATAATGCCTAAATGGTCAATTTTTGGCCTGATATAAGTTTCTTTTTCCATAATTGTTTTGCCTTTGTAATTCAAACTCACCTCATATTCCACCCAGCCATAATCGGTTTGATTTAGGGGGATGCAAAATTTAAAATAACCATCTTTAAGTGTTCGTGTATGAATTGTATTATCGTTGTGTTTTAAATAAATATCGGCATTGGGCCAGGTTTTCATTCGGTACATACCAATAATGGAACTAGCATTTTTAAAGTTCTTATCCTGAAAATCGTATTCTACTTTTTTTGTTGGTTGAAAGACATGCCCCATTACGATGAGTTCCTGTTCATTAGCATATCCTCGATAAAGTTTAATTATTGGTTTCATTTGTAGCTTTCTGTTTGCTTTTCAAAATTTTAGGCAATCATTTTGTCTCTGGTGGTCTGGTTTTTCAAAATCAGGCCGATTTCATTTCTGTTCTTTCTTTTGTAGTATATTCTAAATTACTTAATTTTAAAGTAAAATAGAAGTAAAAATGCAGAAAAATAATGTTATGATGGTAGTAAACCCTATATCAGGCGGGGTGGACAAATGGGATTTGATTGAGGAAGTTAAACATTATGCAGAAAATTTAAATCTTAATTTTTATTGTTTTGAGACAACAGGTGTAAATGATTTGCAAAATATTAAAGACTATTATGCAAAATATCAACCCGATAGAGTACTTATTGCTGGTGGTGACGGAACTATAAAATTAGTTGCCGAAGCCTTAGAAAATGAGGATGTTTTATTAGGTATTTTACCTGTAGGTTCGGCTAATGGTTTAGCTACCGATTTAGGTTTGATTAAATCCCAAGAAGAAAATATTGCAATTGCTTTTCAAGATTATTTTGTTGTAATTGATTTTATCAGAATTAATAATAAAATGTGTTTGCATTTAAGTGATATTGGTCTAAATGCCGATTTGATTAAAAATTACGAAAAAAGTCCTTTAAGAGGAAAATTAGGGTATGCCCTGCAAATTTTCAAAACAGTATCACGCTTGCGAAAATCATTTCAGGTTCATATAAAAACTTCGGATCAATTAATTGAAACCAAAGCTCAGATGATTGTGATAGCCAATTCGCAAAAGTATGGAACAGGAGTTATGATAAATCCCATTGGAATCATGGGTGATGGTAAATTTGAATTGATTGTTTTAAAAAAATTAAGTTTTAGTGTTTTTTGGAAAATTATTAGAGGCCAAATAACCGTTTCTTCCAAGGATATTACCGTAATTTCTACTGAAAAAGCGATGATACAAATCAATAAGCCAATTAGTTTTCAAATTGATGGTGAATTTTATGGTAAAGAATCTAATTTAGACGTTCAAATTAAAACTAGAAAGTTAAAAGTCGCTATGCTAAAAGTGTAAGCTTGTTATTTGAAAGGATTTCGCTCTTGCCATTCTAATTTAGGTTCAAAATATTTGAATGTTTTTGCAACGAATGCATTCAAAATAGGATTATTATGTTTGATTAATCCAAAAGTGTCAACTGCTTTTGCGCCAACAGAACTTTTAATTTCTAAAGCCGTTCTTGCAAAAATAATTCGCTTGTATTTTTTATTGATAGAGTAGCCTATCATATCATAAAGCATGTTGAGATAGAGCATTTTCTCTTTTTGGTACTTATCATCATATCCTAAGAAATAGGTGTCTATATCATTACCATTTTTTATTAAAGTGTTGAATCCGATTAATTTATTATTTTCAAAATAGCCATAGAATAAAAAATGATCTTTTAAGTTTTTCTTGAAAATTTCAAAATGATTTTCACCGAGATAAAAGGTGTTAAAAGCAGCTTTTTTAGCAACATTCATATACAAATTATGAATTTCTGTTTGATGCTTTTGAATTTCAGTCAGACTCATTTTTTGTTTGTCTAAGGAATCTGATTTTTTTCGGGCTCGTTTGAATTGATCTCGGTATTTCTTGGTTTTATCGGCAATATAATCATCAAATGTTTCCCAGGAATGTTTGATGTTAAAAATCATATTGGGTTGGGTGGAAAAACGATAAAAAGAATCGAATTCGGGAAGGTTAAAGTTTGTAATTTCAGTTTCTGAAAAATCTTTGAATATTGTTAAATGAGGTTTTTTTCCTTTTTTTTGATATTTCTTTTCTAAAGCGTTTGCTACTTCTTTTAATAGTTTGAATAGCGATTTATTCTGTTTTTTTTCAATAAAAGCGATTCCATTTTGTCCTGTTAGCATGTTGTTGCCTAGAATAAGTACTCTGGAACCAAAACGTTTAAAAACAAAATTTCTAATCTTTGTACGTAGGCAATGATCTCTTTCACCAAAAGAAGAAATTTGACTCAAATCAAGAAACTGGGATACACATATCCCAATAAGTTCCTTTTCCTGAAATAAACCTATAAAACAGCAATCCATGTTTTGAGGCGCCGCTGTTTCTAAGATTTGCAGATATTCTTTTGATAGAAAAATATTTTTCTTAGCCAATTGATTCCAATCCTCAGGAACGTTTTGAACAGTAGTGTAAATCTTAAATGAAAGTTTTGATTGCAATTTTAGAAAAAGTATTAGAACACTAAGGTACTATTTTAACTATAATAGCATTATTAAACTCGTATTTTTTTATACTTTTAAATAAAAAAATAATTGATGAGTGCATACAACGAAAAAACAGCCGAATCGCTTTTGTCTGAATTAGATAATTGGAACTTTTTTAAAGATGGAATAGAGAAAGAATTTTTATTCAAGGATTTTAATCAAGCGCTCGCCTTTATTGTTCAATTAGGAATGTTAGCAGAAAAGCACAATCATCATCCTGAATTGCACAACATTTATAATAGGGTTTCTGTCCGGTTAACCACACATGATGCCAATGGGGTTACATTTAAAGATTTTGATTTAGCAAAAGCAATAGATAAATTGTTTTAGAACAAAAACTACTCTCTTGGTTATAGTAGGAGAGGAGTTCGTTTTTTTATTGCCAAGCGCAAATAATCCCTCCCATAATTGTAAAATTTACGGTCCAATAACCTGCATTTACAAAAGTATATTTCCAGCTTTTTCTTTCAAATAGTGAGTTGATGGCTATCATAGGAAATGCAAAGAAAAGACCTGTTAAAAAACCATGTAATGCTCCGTGTTTGAAGGTTCTGAAAGCGGTACCATAATCGGCCATAAAAGCGGCATAGGAAGGTTTAATGTCTTTTGCACCACCGCCACCTATCATACCAAAAGCACCTGTTTGGTGAATAGTTAAATTTTGTAGTACTAAAGAAATTAAAAAGGCAAAGAAAACTGAAAGTCCAAAAATGGCAAGCATATTTGCTCCTTTCATTTTTTCTTCAGTTAAACCAGCTTCCCGCATCCAAATTGATCCAAACACTTTTGGGTTATACCATATAAATCCAACAATTAAAGTTGAAAATGCAGCCGTTACAAGAGCTAATAAATTAAATTCCATAATGTTTTGGTTTTTAGGTTAATGAATCAAATATAGAAAAATATATTCATTGAGCAATTTGTTTTAAAACTTGTAGGATTATTATATTAAAAAACAACCACAGTGTGCATTTTGTCGGTTTTTTTGTGTTTTTAATCGATAATTGTATTACTTTTACCAGTGTAAATAAAATCAAAGTTTATGAAAAATATAATTACTTCTTTTTTGATTCTTCTGTCGACTATAACAATGGTTGCAAATGAAACACTAACTGATAAAGAGATTTTGGTTAAATTATATGAAGCAACTGATGGTGGACATTGGAAAACGAAATGGGATTTGAACCAACCGATGACTACTTGGTCTGGAGTGAAAGTTGTAGGTGATAAAGTAGTTTCTTTAAACTTACAGGATAATAATTTGCATGGACAACTTCCAGTTGAGTTAGGTAATTTGTTTCAATTACAAGAGTTGAATTTACACAAAAATCAATTGGCAGGAAGTATACCAACTTCGTTAGGTAATTTAAAAGAACTTAAACTTTTAGATTTGTCATTTAATAGCTTTTCAGGAGCCATCCCAGCTTCTTTATGTAACTTGACTAATTTGAAAAAGTTAGAATTATACATGAATAGATTAACGGGTGTTTTACCAACTAATCTAGGTGATTTACAAAATTTAGAGACGTTTGCTGTTTTTAATAATGAAATCGAAGGAACCATTCCAGCTTCTTTTTATCAAATGAAGTCTTTAAAAACGGTTTTATTAAATAGTAATAAGTTGAGTGGTACATTGAGTCCAGATGTGGCTAATTTGACTCAATTGACTAATTTGAGTTTGTTTGAAAATAACTTTCAAGGTCAAGTTCCATTGGCTATAGAAAAATTAAATAATTTGAAAGAAATGAATATTTCTTATAATAAATTCAATGGTTTAGTTACACAAAAGTTAGCTATGCTAGATACCCTTAATATGACTATGATTAATGAACAAGGGGTAGCTTATTTAATGAATGTAGTAGTAGATGTGGATACAAGACCTATAGTTTCTGAAGAATAATATTTTTGGTTAGAAAATTGTTTTTTTATTAAGTTAGTTTTATAATACGTTTAGTGTTTGGAAACCTGTGATTAACGTCACAGGTTTTTTATTTGTAGAATTGTTTGTAGTAGATGGATTTAATTTATCGAGCTTAATCTACAGTTGATTTCAAATAAAAAGCTGTTTGAAAAAAATCAAACAGCTTTTAAAAACAATTTAAATATGAAATTTAATTAGAATTTCCACCTTACAAAGGCTTCCATTGCAGCATAGGTTGCTAATCCTAGTTTGTTGTACAATTGGGCTGTTTCACAATTTCTATCCTCAGCTCTTTGCCAGAATTCTCGAGCGTCACTTCCTTGGAAAACTACACCGTCTTTTTGTGATTGATGTTTAAAAATACCATGTCTTTTGGCTAAAACTTGATCAGGACTCATTGGTACTGCCATTTCAATTTCATCAATTCCCCATTCTTGCCAAGCACCTCTATAGAGCCAAATCCAACAGTTGTTCATGAATTCTTTTTCTTTTAAATTTTTTGCAGCTTCAAATACAGCATCAAGGCACACTTTGTGTGTTCCATGAGGATCAGCTAGGTCTCCTGCGGCATATATTTGGTGAGGTTTGATCTTTTCAATAAGATCCATTGTAATTTGGATATCTTCTTTACCAAGTGGTTTTTTCTCAATAGTACCTGTTTCATAAAATGGAAGTTCCATGAAATGAATTTGACTATCGGGTAGGCCTACAAAATAGCTAGTTGCTCTTGCTTCTCCTTTTCGAATTAAACCTTTAATGTATCGAACTTCCGGTATGTCAATTTCACTATCTTTTTTGTTTTTTAAGAAAGCAGTAGCTTTTTCATAAATTTCTTCAGCTTCAGTACTTTTTATGCCAAATTTTTCATTGTAATCAATTACAAAGTTTGCAAAACGAAGTGCTTCATTATCTGCAACTGCTATGTTTCCTGAAGTTTGGTAGGCAACATGAACTTCATGTCCTTGTTCTTGTAATCGCATAAATGTACCCCCCATACTGATGATATCATCATCTGGATGCGGACTGAAAATCAGTACTCTCTTTTTGGCTGGTTCGGCTCTTTCTGGACGGTTTGTATCATCTGCATTTGGTTTTCCTCCAGGCCAACCTGTAATTGTATTTTGTAATTGATTGAAGATTTTGATATTAATTTCATAAGCAGGCCCTGAATCGGCTAATAAATCGCTCATTCCATTTTCGATGTAATCGGCATCAGTAAGCATTAAAATGGGCTTGTTTAGGTGTAGAGCTAAGCTTAAAACGGCTTTTCGGATTAATTTATCTGTCCAAGTTACTTTTTCTACTAACCAAGGAGTTTTAATTCGAGTAAGTTTTGATGATGCTTCTTGGTCAAGTACAAATACAGCATTATTATGTTCTTGTAAAAATGATGCAGGAACTAAATTAGTTACTTGACCTTCTACGGCTACTTTAATAATATTTGATTTTCCTTCACCCCAAGCCATTAAGATTACTTGTTTGGCTTCCATAATTTTCTTTACACCAAGCGTAATTGCTGTTCTAGGGGTATTGCTTAAACCTGAAAAATCCTTACTTGCTGCAACTCTGGTGATATGATCTAGAGCTACTAATCTTGTTTTTGAATTTTGTAACGATCCTGATTCATTGAATCCGATATGTCCGTTTCCTCCAATTCCTAATATTTGCAAATCGATACCTCCTAGAGCTTCAATTTTTTCTTCATATTGGGCACAATATTCTTGGATTTCCTCTTTAGAAAGCGTACCGTCAGGAATATGATAGTTTTCAGGTAAAATGTCAACTTGATCCAGTAACAGTTCTTTCATAAAACGAACATAACTATTGATGGAATCCGGTTGCATTGGATAATATTCGTCCAAATTGAAAGTAATCACATTTTTAAAGCTTAAACCTTCTTCTTTGTGCATTCTTACCAACTCGGCGTATAAACCTTTTGGCGATGAACCTGTAGCTAATCCTAGAATACAAGATTCATTTTGCTCTTGTTTTAATCTGATTAATGCTGCAATTTCTTGTGCAACGGCTACGGATGCTGTTTTTGAATTTTCGAAAACTACGGTGTTAATGTTTTCAAATCTTTTTTCAAACCCAGTTGCTTTGTCGACATTGCTTTTTATCATTTTGATTTTAGTTTTGATTTTATATTTAAGATAGGATTATGTAAATTATTATTGTCATACATATTAACCCGTAGTGCATTATAAAAAGAAGTTGCTCAAAACACCAAAAAGTGTTAAATTGTAATGATTACCAGTCAATTACAGCTATGAGCAACTTAGAGGCAAATTACGAATTAATTCTTACGGAATTACGAAAACTAACAAAAACAGAAAATTTTTATTTCAAACCTATAAAACCAAAATTATCTGACATTGAACTGATTAGCTTAATTATTTTGGCAGAATTTAAATCTATTGATTCTGAACATCAGCTTTTTAGAGAAATAAAGGGTCTTGATATTGGTTCAAAAATCGAACGTACTGTTTATAACAGAAGAAAACGACAGTTGTTTTTTCATATTGAAGAAATAAGAATGAAAATGGTTGAAAAATTTAATGAATTTGAAAATTATTTTGTGGTTGATAGTATGCCTTTAGAGGTTTGCAAAATAGCTCGTTCTTCAAGAAGTAAAATTTGTAAAGAAGAAGATTATGCCCTTCCAAATAAAGGATTTTGCGCCTCTCAAAATTTACACTATTACGGATACAAATTGCATGCTGTATGTTCTATTGAAGGAGTTTTTCAAAGTTTTGATTTAACTCCTGCTTCGGTTCATGATATTCATTATCTAAAAGATATAAAATCGCAATTATCAGATTGTGTGTTGCTTGGAGATAGAGGATACCTCTCTCAAACCATCCAACTTGATTTGTTTAATGAGGTAAATATCGAATTGGAAACTCCGAAACGGGTGAATCAAAAAGACTATAAAACACAGTTTTATCAATTTAAAAAGTTTAGAAAACGTATAGAAACCTTATTCTCTCAATTGTGTAATCAGTTTATGATTAGGCGTAATTATGCTAAATCTTTTAAAGGATTTAAAACAAGGATTCTTTCTAAAATAACGACATTAACCACTATACAATATTTAAACAAATTCGTCTTTGGAAGAAACATCAATAATCTGAAAATTAATTTAACTTAATAATGCACTACGGGTTTTATTTATTAATAGTTTAGTAGCTCGCATGCATGCTGGGAGAGATGATTATTTAAAGGTTTTGAATACTAATGGAATTTATTCAGAAGTGCATGAATTCGAAAATTCGCCTCATTCGTTTTGCCTTTTTAATCCTTGGTTTGAACCAACCATTGGTTACATTGATGGTTTTTTGAAAAAGTTTTTAAGCCATGATCCAGTTGAAGTATCTCAATTGTTTTTTAAAGACCCTATAAAAAAAGCCACAAGATAAAAATCCTGTGGCTTTATAGAATTACAATTTGTACATGCACGGGCGGAGGGATTCGAACCCCCATCAACGGTTTTGGAGACCGCTATTCTACCCTTGAACTACGCCCGTAAGTAATAAAAATAGCAGTGAAATCCGCTATTTGTGGGGCAAATATAGTTTTATTTGTGAAAATAACTAATGCTTGGAATAGCTATAATGCAGAAAAATGGATTCCTTTTTTTAACTTATTGTTACTCTGTAAATTGGTTTTAAAAGTTTTTCAAAAATAATAAAGCCTTAGTTAAGAAATCCTAAGGCTTTATGGTTTTTATTGTAAAATCAAATTGATTTTGTCTAATTCTTCTGTGCTAAAGTTGGTATTGTCTAAGGCTTTAATCGAATCGATAATTTGTTCGGGTTTACTGGAGCCTATTAATACCGATGTAATTCGCTCATCTCTTAAAATCCATGCCAGTGCCATTTGAGCTAATTTTTGACCTCTTTGCTGAGCCAATTGATTTAAAGCTACAATTTTTTCTAATCTTTCGGGCGTAATATGGTCGGCTTTTAAGAATTGTCCACTTGTTGCTACTCTGGAATCGGCTGGAATTCCGTTTACGTATTTATCCGTTAATAATCCTTGTGCCAAAGGCGAAAACGGAATGCAACCTACTTTTTCTTTGCCTAATAAATCTAAAAGGCCATCCTCAACCCAGCGCTCAAACATCGAATATTTCGGTTGATGAATCAGGCAAGGAGTTCCCATTTCTTTTAGTATTTTGAATGCTTTTTCAGCTTCGGCAGGTTTGTAATTTGAAATTCCTACATACAAGGCTTTTCCTTGTTGAACGATTAAATTCAAAGCTGCCATAGTTTCTTCCAGAGGAGTCTCAGGATCGGGTCTATGATGATAAAAAATATCCACATAGTCTAATTTCATCCTTTTTAAACTTTGGTCTAAACTGGAAACAAGGTATTTTTTAGAACCCCAATCGCCATAAGGACCGTCCCACATGGTGTAACCCGCTTTTGACGAAATGATCATTTCGTCACGATAATTTTTAAAATCCAATTTCAAGATTCGACCTAAACATTCTTCTGCCGAACCCGGCGGCGGACCATAATTATTAGCCAAATCAAAATGGGTTATTCCATTGTCGAAAGCTGTCTGTATTAAATTACGGCTGTTTTCAAAATTAGAATTGTAGCCGAAGTTATGCCAAAGTCCTAATGAAAAAGCTGATAATTTTAATCCAGAGTTACCACATCGGCGGTATTCCATATTTTCGTATCGGTTTGTTGCTGGTTGATAGGTCATTTTAAACTATTTTAAGTAATGATTTACGAAAATAGAATTTTTAGTTTAGAATAGGGAAGAGTGAAGCTTATTTTTTGTAATATGGAATTCAATAGGATTGAATACCTGATATAGGGTCTCATTTTTGAAAGCTTTTCTTAGTAATCCTCCGCGGCGGATATGATCCTGACTAACTACGTATTGTTATAAACAAAAAAAGCCTCCTATTTCTAGGAAGCTTTTCTAGTAGACTATTCAGACCGGAAAATCGAATCTTTGATAGATGAGATGGATGATTTTGTTGACTTATTTGAGAGCACAAAAAAAACTCAAGAAGACTCTTGAGGTTATTGGTTCAACTAGTAGACTATTCAGACCGGAAAATCGAATCTTTGATTGATGAGATGGATGATTTTATTGACTTATTTGAGACCACAAAAAAACCTCAAGAGTCTTCTTGAGGTTTTGAGGAGACTAGTGGAGGAAAGATGCTTAATTTCTAATCAAATAATAATTTTATCAAAATTTAATTGAAAACATACCATAAAAAATGATACCAAAATACTTTTTTGAGATTATTGGTTCGAGCGGATTTGCCGGCATTATTTTTAAGTAATTAATTCAAGTTGCTAGTTAATTGATTTATTTAATTGTAATCCGAAGACAAACAAAGTTAGCTTTATTAAAAAACCTTCCAAAGTCACAGCATGTATGGTTCTTGGAAAAGTTTTTTAATATCGCTTATGGTTGTTTCTACTCTTTTTCTCATTTTTAATTTTTCATTCTTTTGCTCCAAAGTGTCTGTTCTTTTAGAATTTGATTTTCTTTGAATCTTTAGAAAAACACATTTTTGCTCACGTGCAAAATCCTCCAATCCATAATCTAAATAGGCACTATCTCCATAAAGAGAGGCTTCAGCAGGTAATTTATCAATCATTTTTCCTAGAGCTTTTACATCGGCTGTTTTCCCCGGAGTAAAATGAAAAGCAATAGGAATACCATCTTTGGTAGTAAGTAATTGTACTTTGATTCCATAAAAATAGTTTCGCATACTTGCCGTGTAACCTCTCCATTTTTTATCCCTGAGAATTTTACTATTGAGAATCCTCATATTATTACATACTGCAACAGGGAAAGAATCAATAATGTACTGCATTTCACAACAAAACTCCTTGAAATAAGTACTTACGATTTCAAATAGCTCATAAAGAAGGTTTCCAACCTTATGAAGACGCCTGTTAAATCTACTCTTATCGAGCATATTGGGAATAAATCCATATTGTTTCATAAATCCAATAGCAGAGGAATGATTTCCATAAAAACAAGTTGACGACACAATAGCTGTTAATATAATTTCACTATCACTATCACTTACTTTTCGACTTATATCTTCTTCATGCTTTATTTCTTGTAAAATATCATCGATTAAACAAAAAATTGAGATAATTTTATCCTTGGTAAGCATCATACTTTTGAGTCTTTAGTTGTGGTAAACCAAAGTTCTCTTTTTTGGTGCTTACTTTTTTATATTTTAACTAGCAACTTGATTTAATTGCATAATGCAACATAAAACCGAGTGTTATATCAATTTAAAAAAGTAACAGAAGAAGACAATTGGTGGGATTGGATTATGTGTATGCTCAATATGGTAGAGCAAACAGCTTTAAAAGGCAGAACCCAAATTGCTGAAATTGAAAATTTTATGAATATTATGGCGGCAGAAATACAGCAAAAATTGCCAAAAATATATTCTAAATATTTAATGGAGGAACTGTTTCGGTTACCTTACACTAAAAGAAATCAATTGGAAAAAGCAGGTTTGGGAAATCTAAAAAACAGTGGGGAATTACCTCAAAGAATTGGAAAATAAAGGATTTTTAAAAAGCGAACAACTGGGTAAAGAAAAATTATATTTCAAATTTAACGTGAGTTCGATATAAACTTATTGAAAAAGTACTAATTGTTTTGTGTCTACAAAATTATTTTTCAAAGACGGTTTTTTGTCTGCAAAGTTGTAAGCAATCAGAGCGGAAAAAATATTATTGAAGTAGTTTGTTTGCGAACGATTTCTGGAATGTTCTACTTGGAAAATGTTTTTTAATTGATCAAATAGGGTTTCAATTATGGCTCTTTTTCTGAGGTAAAATGCGTCTTGAATCGGGGTTACAAGTTTAGTTTTCATATTCTTTCTTAATTTGGTAACAAGATGTATTCCGTTTGAAAATAGATTCTGAAAAAGTTCTTTGGAAAGATATCCTTTGTCACCAAAAAGTTTACCGTATAGTTTCTTGATAAATCCTTTCATTTTTAAAGGTGAGGTGTCATGAACATTAGCTGGAGTTAGCATGAAATCAATTATCCCTCCACAATCGTTAGTTACAATGTGAAGCTTAAATCCATAAAACCAACCTAAGGAACATTGACCTCTTTGAGCAAAGCCTTTAAAAGTTTTATTTTGATGAATGCTCCTTTATCACAAACTCTTGATGGTGTGGAATCTACAAAACTGATACCTGTACAATCTGCCAAACTTTTAGTTTTTAAATAAATCATCATCGGAATAAAAGATGTGGATTTGTGTTCTACCATTCGATTATAACTAACCAAATTTTGGAACTCATTTGTTAAAAATTGCGAAACATAATCCAGATAAAAAGTTTTGAAATTTCTATAACCAGAAATATGAAAAAAGAACTTGAATTGTTATAATTTCAGAAAGTGATAAATTAGATTTTCTTATTCGTTTTTTCCCGTTTGAAAGAAATTGATTTTCCCAGTTTAGCACAAAATCTTTACAAAAATCATCAATAGAGCAAAAAATACTAGTAATTTTATCTAGCGAAAGCATAAGTAAAAGTTTAGTATTTATTTGAAATTAAGTGCTTTAAATATATTAACCTTTGCTTTTTGTACAATTATTTTTACATATTTATTACGTGATTATATCGAACTCACGTAAATTTAGATTATTTAAAGTTTTGAGAGGGAAAAAATAATCAAGAAACTTTTTATGTACGCTAAGAACGATTATAAAATTATAGTGACATGTTATTTCAGAAACTACATAAAAAAAAACAGGTTGTAAAAAGTTTATTTTTTTAGTATGACCAAGAAGTTTTCTTAATGCCCTCCGCTAATTTTAGTATCAAAATCGATTTGGATATTCTTAAATTAAATCGATAATTTGTTTGGAGGAAATTTAACATATTTCTAAAATTTCTTTTATGGTTTCGGACGAAAGAGGTTTACGTATGAATTTTTTTATAGCAGGAATGTCTTTAGCTCTTTTTATATCTTCATTGGAAATAGAGGAGGAAAGCATCATAATGATATGAACTTTTTTGTTTTCTTCTAGTTTTTCATGCTCTTCCAGAAACTGCCATCCATTCATTAGAGGCATATTGATGTCTAATAAAATCAAATCTACATTTTCTGTTCCTCGCTCAAGGTATTTCAATGCTTCTCTTGCGTCTTGAAAAACTTTTATATCATTAGCAATCTTAGCTTTTTCTAATACAATCTTGTTAAATAAGTTTGTAAAAGCATCATCATCGACAAGTAGTAATCTTTCAAGTGTTTTCATAAATAATTATTTTGCAATAGTAAAATAAAAGGTACTTCCTTTTCCTATTTCGGATTCAAGCCATATTTTTCCATCATGTAAATTCACTACTTTTTTACAGTAGGAGAGACCTATTCCAGTTCCTTCATATTGATCTCTACGGTGTAGTCTTTGAAAGACTTCGAATATTTTGTCAAACTGTTTCGAATCAATTCCAATTCCATTATCCTTGATGCTAAATTGGTAGTTTTTTTTATGCTCAATCGAGTCAATGATAATAAGCGGTTTGGTTTCATCGCTTGTGTATTTAATACCATTCACGATTAAGTTTTGAAATAATTTTATTATTTCCTGTTCATAAGCATTTATATGTATTGGTTGTCCAATATATTGGATAGTTGCCTCTTTTTTTTGAATCAAATCAGTTAGGTCTGTTTTAAGGTTTTCAATGAGACTTTCAATATCAATGTTTGTTTTTTTACTGTGAGTTCCCACTTTAGAATACTCTAATAATGATTTGATAAATTCTTTCATTCTTCGAGAAGAACTTTCAATAGCTTCGATGCTTTTTTGACCAATATCACTTAGGTTTTCTTCTTTTAATAATTGAGAAAAAGAAATTATTGTATTTAGTGGTTCCTGTAAATCATGTGAGCTGATGTAGGCAAATTGCTCTAGTTCTTTATTTTTTTCAATTAGGATGTTTTCAATTTTTTTCTTTCAGTTAAATCGGTGTGAGTTCCTACCATTCGAATAGGTTTCCCTTTTTCATTTTTTTCAATTACTTTACCCCGGTCCAATATCCACTTATAAGTACCATCTTTGCATAACACCCGATGAATATTTGAATAAATTTCGGTTTTGCTTTCCAAATGATTATTGACGTCTTCGAGACATGTTTTTAGGTCATCAGGGTGAACTCGAGTGCTCCACTCCGTTAAACTCCCTGTGATTTCATGGTCTTTAAAACCAAACATGGCTTTCCATTGGGGCGAAAAATAAACTTCATTTGTAATTAAATTCCAATCCCAAACCCCATCATTTGCACCTTCAAGTGCAAATTTCCAACGTAGTATACTATTTTCTAATTCTTGTTCAGCTTGATGATTTTCAGTGATGTCTTTTATATAGCCACTCCATAAAATGCTTCCGTCTTCCATTTTTTCAGGTTGAGAAATAGCCTGAATCCATCGTTCTCCCTTAGTGGGTAATACTACCCTGTATTTTATATCAAAAACAGATAAATTATTAATAGAGTTTTGTATGCTAGCATTTATCCTTTCAAGATCATCAGGATGTATATCCTTGAAAATATTAGTGGAGCTTTCTTTAATGTTATAAGGTTGTAATTCTAGTATTTCCCAAAATTTTTCTGAAACATAGGGGTAGCAATCTTTTCCGTCAGGGTAAAGGCGGTATTGGTAAAGTGCACCTGGAACTTGTTGCAAAAGTTTATATAATTGATCTTTTTTTTCTTTTAGTTCAATATTTTTCATAATTATTTTGAGGGGTACTTCGTGAGTTAAAATTGCTATTCCTTGTTCAATCGGCTGAATGATATTATTGAATCTCCCAATTTCTCCATTAGGGAAGTTGAATTCGTTTGTTGTTATTTCAATTTCTTTTTTTTCTATTACTTTTTTAATGGCATGAAAATGATCAGTTGTTTCTATGTTAGGGTATATTTCTGTCATCTTTTTCCCGATTAAACTTCCTGGTGGGTATTTACTGAATTCTTCTGTCTTTTTATTGAGATAAATATATTTAAACTCATTATCGATGATTTGAAATCCAAAATCCATTTTTTCTAAGGTTTCTCTCCAAAAGTCATCTTTCTTTTTGATTTCAGCTTCTAATTTTTTGATTTCAGTAACGTTATTAAGTATACCAATTACCCCTATAAATTTACCATTATCATCTTTAAGGCGTAAACCTTTTGTAAGTAGATGTACAATTGAACCATTTTTATGAGTATAGCGCACTATTTGCTCATAGGTTTCTAATGAGGAATTTTGAAAGTGTTTAAAATTATCTATTGCAAATTTTAAATCATTCTGATTAATTATATTTCTCCAAGAATTATTTTTTTGTATCTCTTCTTTATTGTATCCCAATATATAACCTAATTTAGGATGCATCCAATGTTTTTCAGGGTTTTCCAAATCCCAATGCCAAATTCCATAAGGCGAACCTTCCAAGATAAAATCGTTAATGCGACTGTCTTTTTTAGCTAATTCAAACAAATCAAATTTTAGGAATTGATCCATCGCTTCTTGGTGTTTTATTTATTTAAACAATATTTACTAGATTTTTTTAATTAATTTAATGCAAAAATGGATTAATAATAGTATGTTGTATAAGTCTTATTTTGTCTTTTTTTAACAGTTTTTTTAAAGAGGTTCTTACAATCAAATATAATTTATTTTTTTGAATAATGTTAAGAAATTGTAGGATTAATTATGGTAAACAGGTTACGGAAATGTAAAGGTAAAGAGAGTGTGGTGAAAGTAAATGTTAGTTAATCAATTGTTTAAGTCGTAAATTATCCTGTTAAAAGATTTGTTAGATAAGACAATCTTTGCTATGAAAAAAACAAAATCGGTGTAGATTTATTTGTTAAAAAAAAAGTTAAAAATTAAAGAAGTAATATATTCAACTTCATTGATGGTTAGTTCTGTATGGAAAGGAAGTCGTAATAATCGGTTCGAAATATCTTCAGTGAATTTGGCTCCGACATATCTTCCGGTTTTTAGTCCCATACCAGTGTTGTGTAATGGAATATAATGAAATAAAGCTTCTATGTTTTTTTGATTTAGGTAAATTCTTAGTCGTTCCCTTTCCTCTTTTGAATTTAAAATAATATAGAACTCATGAATGTTTGAACCTACTAAATCTTTAGGAATGAGCCTTAATAGATTTTTTTCTTCTAAGAACTTTAACTTAGAATAATATGTTTTGGAGAGTTCTTGCCTAATCCGAAAAATTTCATCGGACTGACACAATTGGTCATATAAATATGCCGCATTCAATTCATTCATTTGATATTTTGATCCTATATCCACCCATTCATAATAGGGGGTTTCTCCTTTTTGAAAAGCGTTTCTATTAGTACCTAAATGATAAATATTGTTGGCTCTTTCTTTGAATTTTTCATTGTTTATAAGTAAAAGCCCTCCCTGAACCGCAGAAATATGTTTGGTAACATCAAAACTGATTGCTCCAAAATCACCCATACTACCTAAAGCTTGATCTTTGTAATTATTACCAAAACCAACTGCTGCATCTTCAATTAAATATAATTGATGTTTTTTACAGATTTCTTTTAAAACATTCATCTTACATGGATGTCCTGCGTAGTGCATGGCGATAACAGCTTTTGTTTTTGGAGTTATGGCTTGTTCAATAAGAGTTTCATCAATATTAAGGGTGTTAGGATTGATATCAATAAAAACAGGAGTGGCTCCTTTTGAAACAAAAGCATTGGCAGTAGCTACAAATGTAAATGAAGGCATTATAATCTCGTCGCCAACTTGTACATCAATTAAAGAAGCAATCATTTCAAGAGCTCCTGTAGCTGAATGAGTTAGGAACAATTCGCAATTTGGATAAATATCATTAAGTTTATCTAAACAAAGATTGGAGAAGTGTTTTTTTCTGATTAACTCATAGTCCGAAAATAATAGTTCTAAATTTCTTGTAAAATTGTAAGTTTGTCGAATATTGTTAAACAAAATTTTCTTCATTGACTCATTTAGTACATATAATTAATCCTGTAAAAGTAGATAAAAAATCTGACTTGTATTATGCTCAACCAATCACTTTTGAGAGTATTTTGGTTGCCCGAAATTTTTCTAAGTACAAAGAACAAATTACATTATGTACGACCCAGTTTGAAGAAGATAAAAGTTGTATACCGGCAGGGTTTAAAGTACTTTCTAATTTAAACCGATCCGTTTTAAATTTAAATTCAAATTTAAAATCACGAAAGTTACCGCTTATTAAAGATATTTTAGATAAAATCAAAGAAATTGATTCCTGTGATTATTGTATTTATACTAATGTAGATATTGCATTGATGCCTCATTTTTACGACAGCGTTTTTCAATTTATAGCGCAGGGACATGATGCTGTAGTTATTAATCGCAGACGATTAATTAGTGAATATGATAAGGTAGAACAATTGCCAATGATGTATGCTGATTTGGGTAAATCACATCCTGGATTTGATTGTTTTGTTTTCAAAAGATCACTTTTAGATTTATTTGAATTGGATACTATTTGTGTTGGAATTTCTTTTCTGGAGGCGACATTAGTACACAATATATTTTCTTTTGCAAAAAATCCCCTTTATGTTCCTGATGCTCATCTTACTTTTCACATTGGGATGGATGTATTAGTTTCCAGAAAAAATAATTTTTACAAGCACAATAGAAAAGTGTTTTTTAAAACTATTTATCCTAAATTGAAACCTTATTTTGTTCTTAAAAAGTTTCCTTATGGTACTTTGAGTTTTCCAAATAGGCTAATTAAATGGTTTTTAAATCCAAGCTTGTTCACTTTGAATTATTTGAATTTGGAGAAAAAGAATATTTTACAAATTATAAAAGCTTATTTAGATGAGATAAGATGGCGTATTTTACAGCGCTAGATTATTGTAAGAGGTTAATGAGCTTAGGTTTAATATTGTAAAATTGTTCTTTTTTTAGTTTATAAATAGTGAATTCGGTGTTGTGTGGTTTGTCCTCCATAAAACCAAGGAGTTTGTTGTATTTAATAGCATTGCTATTACTGTTTTTGACTTTGGCAAAAATGGTTTCAAGGCCTAATTTGTTAAAAGCATGTTCTAATAATAAAATTGAGGCTCCTAACGTAATTCCGGTTCCATTAAATTTATTATTACCAATAAAAAGACCTGCTTCTCCTGATTTTGTTCTAAAATGGTTTAATAGTCAAAAATGGTTGGTAAAAACGCTGCAAAGCATTGTGAAATATGATGTTTCCGAAAGTTTATTGAAATTCGTTTCAATAAACTTTTTTTATTTATGAATAACTCAAAAAAAGCGCTGTCCCACATGTAAAAGTCTTCAAACTATTAAATGGGGAAAAAGAGAAAATAAACAACGATTTAAGTGCAAAGATTGCGGACAATTATTTACATCAAATAATAAATCAGTTTCGGATTCTAATAAAGAAATTTGGTTTAGAAACTGGGTAATAGGGAAAGATACATTTGATAAAATATCGGTCGAATCAGGGTATAGCAAAAGTACATTACAACGTTATTTTTCTAAAATGCTATCCAAAGCTCCAATTTTAGAATTTAGTTCAACAGATGAAATTTACCTGGTAATTGATGGAACTTATTTTCTAACGATATTTGTCTGGTGGTTTATAGAAACTTTCATTTAAAGTCGACACAGCTTTATAGAATGACTAATGGAGAGCATTTTGAAGAAATAGCAGAAGACTTGCAAAATTTATTAAGTCTAGGAATCAAAATAAAAAGCATTACATCTGATGGAGATAAATCATCTATAAAGGCCATTAAAAAAGTTTGTCCAAGAGTACCTTTTCAACGATGTTTAGTCCATGTTTCAAGAATGTGTAGAATATGGCTTACACAGAACCCTAAACATAAATCAGGTTTTGAACTCAAACAAATAGCAATAAAAATCCATCATATTGATTCTGAATACAAACGACAATTATGGCTAATAGAACTCATTCAATGGGAAGAACGATATAGAGATTTTATTAACCAAAAATCATCTAATATTGAAACAGGAAGATATTGGTATACTCATAAAATGGTTAGAAGATCATTTAATGTAATCAAAAAAGCTATACCTAATATGTTCCTGTACTTGAAGGATGACAAAATACCCAACTCAACAAACTCTCTAGAATCCTTTTTTGGACACTTAAAAGGCAACTTGAATATCCATAGAGGATTAAGTTTAGCCAATAGGAAGAACTTCTTGAAATGGTATTTATATTATAAAAACCAAATCTGAAATAGGTTTTTCTAAGCCATATCAGATTGCCGATAATTAAACAAAAAAAGGATAGCTAAAAACTATCCTTTTAATTATCGTATAATCATCAAATTTATTGCTGGTTGGTTGCTCCTCAGCAGAGCCAACTTCCTCTTCAATTTGACAGCCTAATTTAACTAATCCAAAATGAAAAATCACCAACCATTTTTGACCACATTACCCTCCATAAAAGTCTAATTGGAGCTCTTTTTTGTCTTTTTTTTAAATATGGCACTCAAAGGGAAAAATCAGACCTAAATTAAAAATCAACTAAAAATACACAATTTGTAAAAACAAAAGGGAGCTGTCCTTTTGATATATCGATACAAACTGGCTTTGACCTTGGGTTAAATCAAAAGCTTTTTTAAATACGGGAATTAATATATCGTTGCTGGCAGCGACAAATCCCCAAAAGAAAAATACAATTGCTAAAGGTATAAATTGCCCCCATTGGGTTTGTGTGTTTTTTGAAGTCATTATTTATTTGATCAGTATTTTTTTTAATGTTATCAAGGAATTATCCTAAATAGACTTATGTTTTTGAATTTTACTTAGGATAAAATTTCTTTATTTTGAAGAATTAATCTCTATATGAAGATCCAAACCGGTATCGGGTAATTTGACATAAATTATCCCTTGTTTTTCATCCCAACTATAGGATAGATTTTCATAATTCGAAAGCGCTTTTTCGTTTAACACTTCCGTTTTTTCTTTTTTAATTTTTAAAGTATTTACCAATATGCTTTTAGGCTTACTGTTAGTATGCAATTTTACAATGTAATTTCTGGAACCTGCTGGCTTGTAACCTTTATCTTCTCTGGCATTTATGTGTATCGAGTAGCCTGATGAATTAGTTAAGGCAGTAATTTTTGTTTTACAAAAGATATTCTTTTCATAATCCCTGCTTTCTCCATCATCTTCATATAAAACAAAGGAAGATTCTTTGCCAACTTTGCCAGGATAAACGTCAAAGCTAACAGGATAAACAGGTTTTTCATGTATGTATTGCATTATTGGCATGCTAGGTATTATGGCTCCTTTTTTAACAAACAATGGGATAGCATCTAAAGTAGCTTCAACGGTTATCCATTGTTTCCCTTTATAAACAGTCTTACTATCGTTATAATTAATCCATTCTCCTTCTGGTAAATAGAGCTTTTTGGTAACAGCTCCTTTTTCGACAACTGGAGCAACTAATAATTCCTTACCGAACAGGAACTGTTCGTCTAATCCGAATGTTTCAGTATCATTGGGGTATTCTAAAAACAATGCTCTCATTAAAGGCAATCCTGTATCATGTGCTTCACGGGCATAGGTATAGATATATGGGAATAATTTATATTTTAATTCAATAGCAGTTCGGGTAATATTCTCCACTTGAGTCCCAAAAACCCATGGTTCTACTGCATTTCCTCCCTCATGATGTGCACGACTTAGCGGATTAAAGACACCAAACTGCATCCAGCGAATATATAATTCAGACATAGCATCATAATCTTTGATATCACCGCAATAACCTGAAATATCAGAAGTCCAAAACGGAATTATACCCATTCCGGCAGAAAGTCCCACAGGAATTTGATTCGCAAATTGACTCCATCCATCTAAAACATTGTTGCCGTTTCCAGAATCTCCAGACCATCCAAATGTGTAGCGTTGCAATCCCGCATAAGCAGCTCTTGTCATTTGAAATATTCGCTTATTAGGATTATGCTTGTAAAATTGTTCGGTTACTACTTTGTCCCAGGTAAAACCATACACATTATGAATCTCATCGTGCATCCCTAAATGATGTTTCATATTAAGTCGGTCAGTTGCATCTTCATTACTCCAGGCTGGCTCTCCCATATCGGTCCAAAATCCACGTACACCATCATTTAAGGGTTTTTGTTGGTAATTTCCCCACCAGTCAGCCACTTCGGGTTTAGTAAAATCAACTACTCCACAATTTCCGCCCCATGGCCACGGCATATCATAACTCTTTCCAGTACGAGTATCTATTGCAAAATAGTTTTTAGAATTAGCCTCTTCCCATTGCTTTTTATTTGCTTGGGATATAACAGGGTCCTGAGAAATAATCATTTTAAATCCTTGGTCTTCCAATTCTTTTAGCATCTGTTTAGGATTTTGATAGTTGCTTTTCTTCCAGTCAAAATCCTGAAGTCCTTCAACCCAGCCAATATCTTGATATATAATATCACAGGGTATTTTTCTTTTTCTAAACTCAGCAGCAATGTCCTTAGCTTGTTTTTCAGCAGTATAATTGCCTCGACATTGAGCAAAACCTAATGCCCATTTTGGTGGCATGATGGGTTTACCGGTAAGAGCAATATAATTTTGCATGATTTGTTTATAATCATTCCCATACATAAAATAGTAAATCATTTCGCCTGAAACAGCCTCAAAAGAATAATAATCGTTAGACTCGCTACCAAATTTAAATTCCGTTTTATAGGTGTTGTCAAAGAAAATCCCATAATGATTGCTGCTCATAAAAAAGGGAATGCTTTTATAAAGAGGATCTTCGTTGACGCCATAACAAGGCTGATCACTATTCCACATCTTATAGCTCTTTCCACGACGGTTAAGAGTTCCTGCTTTTTCTCCTAAACCAAAAAACTGTTCATCTGATTTTAATGTTTTGTATGTGGCTATTTGGGTGCCATTTTTTACAAATCCTTTCTCGTTATAATCACCAAATAGTAACTTTTGGTATTTATCAAATACTTGTAATTTAAATGGTTTTTTGTTAACTCTAATTCTAAGTTGTTCTGTGAAAATTTCATAAGCTGAGGTCTCTTCATTAACATTAATATTTCCTGACCAACCCAAGTTTTCATTGATAACAGCAAAAGATTCGTTATTGCGTTTAAAAGTCCCATCAACTGAAATCCATACTTTTAACACCTGACCACTGCAAAATTGTAAAAGTACTTTCGCTTTGTTCTCACAATTAAAAATTACCTGATTATTCTGTGTTGTGTATGAGGTACAATTGCCAAGAGTTTGACTTTCTTTTCCTGAATTTTGTCCGTTAAGACTAACCTGAATGAATAGGTTTATCAGGAGTATATAAATTGATGTTTTTTTCATAATTCAAAGCGCTTGTATTAATTTTGTTTACTGCTGAAATGAAAATTATTTTTTAATTTCAATAATACTGATAGCATAACCACCGCCAGGTACAGAAAGTTGTGTTAACTTTGATTTATTGCTTACCGTTATTTTACGAATGGTATAGGCCTGTGGGTTCGTTTTATAATCTGCCTCTTTTGCATCAGCATAAATAGTAGCGGTGTATTTTTTACCTTTTTCAAGGAAGCCGAAATCAATGTTTGATGTACGAGGAGTTTCTCCATTTACATTTCCTAAAAACCAATTATTAGTTCCTTTGGCTTTTCTTGCTACTGTAATATATTGACCCGGTTCAGCTTCCAGATATTTGCTGTCATCCCAATCTATGGCAACATCCTTAATAAATTGGAAGGCATCTGCAAAACGTTCATAATTTTCAGGAAAATCTGCCGCCATCTGCAATGGACTGTACATGGTAACATAAAGTGCCAACTGGTTTGCAATGGTAGCGTTTACATGCGAACCATTTGTAACATCCATTTGAAAAATTCCCGGAGTGTAATCCATCGGGCCACCAATTAATCTTGTAAAAGGCAATATGGTAACGTGATTTGGATGATTTCGCTCACCTCCAAAAGCTTGGTATTCAGTTCCACGAGCAGCTTCGTTTCCGATAAGATTCGGATAAGTACGTGCAATTCCTGTTGGACGCACTGCTTCGTGTGCATTTACCATAATTTGATAATCGGCTGCTTTTTCGATGGCATATTGATAATGATTATTCGTCCATTGACTGTAATGCGTTTCACCAAGAGGAAGAATACTCCCCACATATCCGCTTTTCACAGCATCATAGCCGTATTGTTTCATCAACTTGTAAGCATCATCCATGTGGCGTTCATAATTGCGTATAGAGCCTGAAGTTTCGTGGTGCATAATGAGTTTTATTCCTTTAGAATGCGCATATTCATTCAATCCTTTTAGATCAAAATCAGGATAAGGTGTCACAAAATCAAAAACATAATCTTTAGCATTACCAAACCAATCTTCCCAACCAGTATTCCAACCTTCAACCAAAACAGCATCAAATCCATTTTTAGCTGCAAAATCGATATACCTTTTTACATTAGCAGTAGTTGCACCATGTTTACCATTAGGTTTCGCTTTAGTAAAATCGGTAACACCTAATTGTACTGCAGGGAATTCATCAGTGTAAGACCAGCTGCTTTTTCCTGAAATCATTTCCCACCAAACACCTACATATTTTGTTGGTTTAATCCATGAAGTTTCTTTGATTTTACTTGGTTCGTTCAAATTATAAGTCATTTTAGAAGCTAAAATAGCACGTGCATCATCGCTTACAATAATGGTTCTCCAAGGCGTATTACAAGGCGTTTGCATTTTACCTTTATCTCCATGTGAATCAGGAGTTAACCAGGATTCAAAAACAAAGTTTTTGTCATTCAAATTAAGGTGCATACAAGAATAATTGATTAAGGCTGCTTCATGCAGGTTGATATACAATCCATCGGCACTTTTCATCATTAAAGAAGTTTGCACACCGGTTGGAGAGAACGAAGTTTGCGAAACATTTCCTGTTGTGTATGCTTTTTCCATTAAGCTTTTTATTTCGGAAAGTTTTGAAGTGGTATAATTGTATTCCTGAGTGTCATAATCTCCAGGAATCCAATAAGCAGTATGATCTCCTGCCATTGCAAATTGTGTACGCTCTTCTTTTATAGTAAAATAGACTAGGTTTTTTTGTTGAGGAAATTCATATCGAAATCCAAGTCCGTCATCAAACAAACGGAAACGAATTATCATTTGTCTATCGGTTCCTTTTTGATTTAAAGTGACTGCTAATTCATTATAGTGATTACGAATAGAGGCTACTTCGCCCCATACCGGTTTCCACGTTTCGTCAAAAATAGTTGTTTTAGTGTCAATAACAGCAAAATCATTGAGTAACGATTTAGTATCGTCTTTAAGGTAAAATCCTAGTTTACTTGGTTTTATAACAGCTTTGTCTTTATAATTCAAACTGTAAATAGGAGTGCCATCACTTTGCAAAGAAAATTCCATTTGCAATTTGCTATTCGGCGATTTTAATTGTTGGGCGATAGCTGCATTGAAGAATAATACAGCTATTAAAGCTCTAAAAAAAGTCTTTTTCATTTTGTATTGATGATTGATTAGAAATAATAGAAAGTCTACTATTTGTTTGGATTATTAATATTCGACTACTATCATTCCCCAATATTGCATAGAAGGCACCTTAAAAATAAGATTACTTCCTACCTGAGTGAATGTAAGTTCTTTTGAAGCACCACCATCTAAATCAGGAGAAGCATACCATACTTTAGATACAGTATTGCTATTAGCTAAGCTTAAAGTAAAATTCTTTTTTACTGCGGGTGCTGTTTGTTCCCCATTGGTATCACGCCAATTTAGATTTGAGGTATTAGAAAAATTAATTAAATGAAGAATTTGTTTGTTTGCCAAAGATTTACCTATTACCGAAACGGTAGAGGCAACTGGAGGCCAGTTTTTCAAATTAAGTTGTCCATCACCTGAATTCAGTACCGGGGAATTGAACGTTCCACCTTCTCTTAAAATATTTTCATAAGCTACCATAAAATCGTAATATTTTTGAAGACGTTTTTTTAATTCGCCACTCATTTGCAAGTTATTATTTGGGAAATATTCTTTAGCCAGCATATGCTCTCCTAATTCCAAATGTGAACCTCCAAAAGCAAAGATTACCGCATCAGTAAATAATACTCCGGGAGTATTAAAAAATCCTGCCGAATTCGCTTTATCATAATTCATATAAGCTGCTAATACAGTATTAACCTGGTTGTTTGAAAGAGAGTTATTATCTTTAATGATATCTGCCAGGCTCTTATAAGTATTATTTGGATCCCAAACTTCAGTATAAGCTATATCAACTCCAGCACTTAAAATATTGGATTGACCGTATTGATTAACAGCATTTAAAACCATTTTCTTGCTAGGGAATTTGGTTTTTAAATTTTTAAGAAATGGAGTAAAGGTTTGATTAATTTGAACGGTATTTCCATTATAATCATATACCGTTCCTCTGTCACCTAATTGGTCCAGATGCCAACCATCGAAATTTAAATTATTATAAACTAAAGTAGTTTTATCAAAAATATAATTCTGCCAGTTTGTATTTCCCGGATTTGTAACATAAATATCGCTCAACCAACCTGGTAAAGGATGTTTGTTTACATTAGTATGACTGTTATTGTTATATATCAGCCATTCAGGAGAAACGCCGTCAGTGGCATAATCATTCCAGGTACCATACAAAAGATTGTAAAACATGGAAGCAATATTTTTGTCATGCCCTTTGTCGATATAGTTTTTAACGGTATTGAATGAAATGCTTCTATTGGCAATATCAACCCATGAAGTTGCAGGAACATTTCCATTCATTTTCAATGGAGCATGATGCTTGTTTAGCCAATCGTAATATTGAATAGCATTAATATGAAAATCCTTTAAAAAATCCAAATTGGCATTAATTTGTGCATCTGAAACATTTCCAAATTCACTCAGGAAACCATATCTTGGAAATTTTGCCCAATCAGAAGAAACGTCAACGGCTATTGTTCCTGCAATAGTTTCGACATTATCGTTGGCTTTGTATATTTCAATCATGTAACCCTTAAAATCAGTTGCCGGGGCTGTCCAAGTCCATGTTTTACCACTCATTGGTTCTTCCTTGATTACGTTGTTTAAGTGTTTGTATCTTACAGTAAAACCGGATAACATTTTGTCGGAAGAAAAAGTAACAGTTTCTCCGGGAGCATACTTTGTTTTATCGGTTTTTAATACCACTTCTGTAACCAGCTGAGTTTCTTCAGGTGTATAATTGAATGTGTCTTCAGGTTTCGTACAGTGTAAAAAAAGCAAAGCAATTAACACTAAAAAGCAATTATTTATTTTTATTAGTTTCATAAAATAAAATTTTAAATTAAAAGTAACAGTGTCATTACTTTAATGACACTGTTAAAAGCATTGAACCAAATACAGTCTAATTGATTGTCATGGTATGAGTATCTAAGTTTATAGCTATCGTATGTGTTCCTGCATTTCCTGACTGTACTTTCCATTTATTGTCCGGACCATCACAGCCATGGGTAATAATATAACTGCCATTTGAAATAGATTGATTAGCTGTAGCTGCATTAATCCAGTCTCCATCGCACCAATCTCCTTTGAATTTCGAAATTTTAAATTCTCCCACATTTAATTGACCCGTAAATGTATAAACACCGTTTGAATAGGTCATAGGAGAAGGAGTACCTATATTCCATCCATTAGGTCCTCCATCACCAATGATGTATAAATTCACTTTTTGAATACTAATGGTATTATTGGCTGTATTTAAAGTAATTTTATATCTACCGGCTTCCGAGGAAGAAACTGTCCATTTATTATCCGGATTACAACCTGAATTTTGTTCTACATCTGTCAAAGTTAAAGCTTGTCCATCTGTTAAAGGACGATACCATTCTCCACACCAGTTTCCGGTAGAACCAGCTAAAATTTTAAAACTTCCAGCCGTGAAATGCGCTTCATAAGTAAAGATGAATGGATTGGAACTACTTTGTGTAAAAGCCTGTGGCGAATTTATATTCCAACCGCTAGAAGATGCATCGCCAACAATGTAAATATTAGAAAATGGCGGAGCACTTACTGCTTCAATAGAAATAGTTAAGTCAAATAAATTTACCGTTACTTTATACTGCCCTCCTTGGGTAATTTCCCACTTCAAATCATCACCACTTCCAGCTATATTATGTACTATTTTAGTCGCATCTGTAGCGTCACGAGTATAAAAATCCTGACACCAGCAACCATTTCTGTTTACAGGTAATTTAAACGATCCTGTGCTTAAAGATCCTTGGTAAACAAACACTCCAGGATTAGATGTTGAAGGAGTCATTTCTGCCGCATTTGCAATATTCCAGCCTGTTGGTGTAGCGTCTCCAACTATAAATAATGTTGTAGAAACAGGCTTGTAAGGGGTTAATGTAAAAGGAACTATTGAAATTTGTGGTTCAGTTTCTAATCCTGCAACCGTTGCAATCACTTTTGCTTCAAAATCTTGAGCTTCTCCCGGACTAACTCCAAAGGTGTTTAACAGTATATAATTTAGATTTTTAATACTTATCGATTGAGAAAACTTATTGACACCTAAATCATATTGAAGAGCATTAGCAAAATTATTATCTGCTTTATCTATTTGTAATGTATAGCTAATCGAAGCACTTGTCCCTTGATTCGTTCCTGTGGTCCAATTGAAAGTAAGGTTTTCATTTTGTTTTGACTCTTGAAGCACTAAATTCGGGTTGGAAACCGTCAGTTTTAACTCATCGTTATAATTAACAATTGAATCCTTTAAAGTTTCTTCACATGAAGTATTCAGTAATGCCATGAATAAGACACTAAGAAAGTAAACTGCTTTTATAAAAATATTTTTTTTCATAATATCTAATATTTAATAACCAGGATTCTGGGTTAATTTTGAATTTCTATCTCTTTCTATCTGAGGGATTGGAAATAGTAAATGTTTTTGCGTTGCATTTGTTTTTCCAATCGAATGAAGAAAATCAAGTGCATATTGACCATTATTCACACGTATCAGGTCAAACCATCTTTGTCCTTCAAAAGCCAATTCTATTCTTCGTTCATGCAATACTTTTTCCCTAAATTGATCTTTACTCAAACCGGTCGCAATATTTGGAAGCCCGGCTCTGTTTCTAACCTTATTTAAAGGGATTTCAGCCTGTGATGTTTGTCCTAACTCATTCAATGCTTCTGCTTTCATTAATAGAATATTTGAAAATCGTAATACAGGAAAATTCATTGGACTGTTATCAAAAGAAGAAACTAGACTCAATGGTACTAAAAATTTTCTCACGTTATATCCTGTGCTTGAATAGGAAGCTTGGTATGTTTTTCCATCAAATTGAGGAGAGCCATCGTACAAAACAGTTACTTTTTTTCTTTTATCATTTGCTTCATAACTATCAATAAATTCTTGTGTGGGTTGATTCCATCCATATCCTCCTCCAACGAAATTGGCTCCTCTAGGCCCCATAAAAGGACTAGTCCAGGCGGCTTGATTTTCGTTATTCCAAAAACTATAGCCTCCGTCGCTAGCATATTGTATTTCAAAAAGAGACTCATCAGAATTTTCTGCATTAGGATTGAAATTATCTTCGTAATTAGTGTTCAATGCAAAGCCCAAGCCTTCTACCTGAGTGGTCAAATCGACTACTTTTTGCCAATTGTTCCCAAGTGTAAGATAGACTTCCGCCAATTCTCCCAAAGCAGCTCCTTTGTTAGCTCTTCCTATATCACTGCCTGAATACTCACTTTTATTGGGTAATAATTCGGCTGCCTTTTCTAAATCAGAAATAATTTGTTGATAAACCAAATCTTTAGAAACTCTTTCAGGAAATAAATCAGTATCTGAACTACCCGGTTCAGTAATTAAGGGTACATCTCCAAAGAAACGTACTAAAATGAAATAATAGTGAGCTCGTAAGAAATAAGCTTCTCCTATTGAACGATCTTTGATAGCATTATCTATCGTTAAAGTAGGAGCTACTTTTAAAACAGTATTAGCCATTAATATTCCCGGCCATGGACCTCTCCACATATCTAAAACGCCTTGATTATCAGTTGTCGTAGTGAAATTAGACATGTCTTGAGTTTCAATACCGTCTGAACCACCACCGGCTCCTACGATACTATTCCCTGCCATGATATCGGTAGTCCACATTCGCAAATTATATAACTTTGGCCATTGCAAAGGTTGATAGGCTCCGTTTACTATTGTAATTAATTCTGTCGCATTTTTAGGATAATTAGAGGTATTTATAGTATCTAATGGTGCTTTATCTAAAAAATCACTCGAACATTGTGTACAAGCTATAATTGCCGTTACAAAAACTATTTTCTTTATAAATTTCATTTTTTTAATTTTTTAAAATCCAACATTTAAACCAAGAGAAAGTGTTCTGGTTAACGGATATACATTATTATCTATTCCGTTACTTGAAACCTCCGGATCAAAACCGGTATATCTTGTGAATGTGAACAAGTTTTGTCCTGACACATAAATTTTAGCGTAGTCGAAAACCTTTTTACTTAAAAGAGTAACTGGAATATTGTAAGACAAGGTCACATTCTTAATTCTGATATAAGAACCATCTTCTATGTATCGGGAAGAGCCTCTGTTATTATTGTTTGGATCTCCATATACGGCTCTGGGAATTGTATTACTTGTTCCCGGAGCTGTCCATCTGTTTAAGACTGCAGCAGATTGATTTGTTGTAATAGACATGGATTCTGTATAAAGTCTATTAGCATTGAAAATATCATTGCCATTTACACCTTGCAAATAAACACTCAAACTTAGATTCCCATAGCTAAGAGTATTGTTTAAAGACGCTGAAAAGTTAGGATTTGGATTTCCTATAAAAGTTCTGTCAGCATCTGTAATCAATCCATCATTGTTTAAATCTTTAAATCTGATATCCCCTGGAGAAGTACTGTTACTTGATGAAGATCCCTGTACTTGAACAGCGTGATTATCAATTTCTGTCTGAGTTTGAAAAATTCCATCTTGAACAAAACCGTAAAAAACATTTATTGGATAACCTTCTTGAATTCTTGATGCATTAAGATTTAATCCCAGCCCTCCCGTTACTAAAGGAGCATCGCCATTTAAGTCAACTACTTTATTTCTATTCATTGAAAAAACAAGGTCAGTTGTCCATGAAAATTTCTCCTTCTTGATGTTTTTAGTATTGATTACTAACTCAATTCCTTTATTTTGGATTTTCCCTGCATTGATGTAAGGAACATAGATATCAGAATATCCTGAAGTAACCGGCACCGATTGAGGAACTAACATATCATTAGTATTTTTGATGTAAGCATCCAATGTCACATTTATTCTGTCATCAAAAAGTGAAGCATCTAGACCAACATTATATTGTTCCTGCGCTTCCCATTTTACATTAGAATTAGGTAAAACAGTTGGAATAGCAGCGCTGACAAATGAACCGTTGAAATTATATAGATAAGTATTGTAATTTGATGAAAAAGAATAATTTCCAATCTCCTGATTTCCGGTAATTCCGTAACCTAATCTTACTTTTAAATCATTTACCACTTTAGACTTGAAAAAACTCTCATTTGAAACTCTCCAGGCCAATGATCCGGATGGAAATGTTCCATACTTATTGCCTTGTCCAAATCTAGAAGAACCATCTCTTCGTACTGTAGCCGTTAAATAATATTTGTTTTTATAATCGAAATTACCTCTGGCAAATGTGGAAAATATTGCCCATTCTGAACCACTTCCATGCAATGTAGCCTGATCAATACCATTGTTTAATGTTTGAGTATTTTCACTTGCAAAATTCTGAATAGAACCACTGATGTATTCAAATTTATTCTCTTGAGCACTCGTTCCCACAACAGCTGTTAAATTAATTCCGTTGTCAAATTTCTTCTGAAAAGTCAAGGTGTTGTCCCAGAGCAATGTAATTGCCTGATTAGAACTTTCACTTAAATAAGCATTTGGAGCCACTTTAGTGTCCCAGGCATAAGAAGGAACCAGGTTCTGGTTTTCCAAAAATTGGCTTCAGCACCTAAAACAGTTTTGAATTTGAAATCTTTTAAAACAGTAAGTTCTCCAAATAGATTTCCCTGAATATTATATCCTTTAGTTGAATTGTCAACTATCGTTGCTTTCCCTATAGGATTGTCCTGATCTCCAGAGTAGATTGGCTGACCTATTGGTCCTGAGAAATTACCATTTTCTCTATATATAGGTTGCGTAGGTAATGATAATAAAGCATTTTGAATATTTACATCTCCCTGCGTCTTTATATCGTGATTTAATTTTAAGCTGTTTCCAAATTTCAAATTATCCGATATTTTAGTGTCACTGTTAAATTGTAAAATATATCTTTTATAATCCGTATTTAAAACAATCCCTTTTTGATCAAAAATATTAAACGAAGTATATACCTTAGATTTTTCATTACCGCTGGAATAAGCCATCGTATAATTATTTTGAAAACCTCTATTAAAATAAGCATTAACCCAATCAGTTCCTTTACCTAAAGATTCAGGGTTTTGAAAATCTGGATTTGGACTTAAACCCGCATTATTCAAAATGTCATTATGAAGACTTGCAAATTGGGAAGCATTCAGAACATCTAACATATTTGTTGCCTCCGAAACTGCTGTAGAAAAATCAAAAGTCAGAGACGATTTGCTAACACTTCCTCTTTTAGTGGTTATAATTACAACTCCATTGGCTCCTCTAGCTCCATAAATGGCTGTTGACGAAGCATCTTTAAGAATTTGCATACTCTCAACATCATTCATATTTACTTGATTGAGACCTCCTGTTAAAGGCATTCCGTCAACAACAATCAATGGATCATTATTACCTATTGTTCCTGTACCTCTGATTCGAAATGTTGGATTACTTCCTGGTTGCCCACTAGTAATTACCTGAACTCCTGCAGCACGCCCTTGAATAGCATCTCCAACATTGGCTACAGGTTGTTTACTTAAATCTCCTAATTTTACAGTAGATATGGAACCTGTTAAGTCTTTCGATTTCACCTCACCATACCCAATTACTACAACAGTATTTAAAGATTCGGATTCTGGTTCTAACTTTATATCTAAGGTCGTTTTTCCATTAGCGCTGACTTCTTTAGTCTTGTATCCTAGAAAAGAAACATTAAACACAGCGTTTTGTGTAGATACTAAAAAATCAAATTTTCCATCAAAATCAGTAATAACACTTTGATTTGAATTTTTTAGTACAACTGTTGCTCCTGGTAATGGTTGGTTAGCTTCGTCCAAAACTTTACCCGAAATTTTAATTTTTCCATTTTGAGCCACCAACAAGAATGGTGTGATGAGAAAAATCAAGAAAAATAGAACTGGTTTTGCCCTATTTAATGAAGTAATTTTCATAATGCATTAATTTTAGTTAGTTATTTAGTTTTTGATTGTGTCGATAAAAAACACTTTCATTACAAATTTGCATAAATAAGCTGCTGACATTACTGAATGAAAAATAGTGTATAGAAAAAAGTAGTTGTTTTTACGTCTTAATTAAATGTATTTAGTTGAAAAACAAAGCAATTACAGGTTTTGTACCTTTAAAAATCATATAGAAAAAAGTAGTTTTTTATAGCTTTAAAGTGGTGTTTTTGAGTAGTTTTTGATCAAAATCATCCTTTTTTACAATAGAATTATTGCGGATTTTTGTTTTAAACGCATAAATGGAATTGACAGAATAGCCTAAAATTTGAGCAATAATTTCATTTTGTGTAATTCCTAAACGAATTAATGCATAGATTCGTAATTCTTTCGTAAGAAATTGTTCCTTTTCTAATTTGATTTTGTACTCTTCTTTCATCAAAAAATTAAACTCATTGATGAAATTGGGAAAAAGATTGATGAAAGCAGTATCAAAATTCTCTAAAAGTTTTTCTTTTTCTCTTTTTAAATTATACCCTGAAACGGTACGTTTTACTTTGTCGTAATTTTCTTCTTCAATGTGATTTTTAATAGTGGTCATGAAAGAATTAAATTTTTCATACACCATATCATATTGAGTAAAGAAAAGACCTAAATATTCTTCTTTAATTTTATTGGCTTCGGATAACTGTTTGTTAACCTGTTTTATCTCTATGTTTTGTAATTTTATTTTTTCATTTACATTTATTAATTGTTTGTTAATCCGTTTCAGATTTTTATGGGCATCGGCTATAATTTTCTTAGCTTTTTTTAATTTTCTAAATTGATAGTAAATAATCAAAACAAAACAGATTGCCAAAACTAAAAAGGAACTTACAATAATGTATTGCCAATAAATTCGTTGTTTTTCTTTCTCTACAATTTTAAGAATTTCCTGTTCTACAAGAGGTAAAATTGCTCCAACCTGTATTTTTCGTTGTTGGGCACCGTAAAAGGATGCGTCCTCATTTGCTTTTTTGATTAGAATTGAGGCTTTATTCAAATCTCCTTTTTTAAATAAAAGTTCAGAAAGTTTAATAATTGCCAATGATTCTTTTGTAGCGGTTTTAATATCTGAAATTACAGCTTCTGTAAAATGTGCAATTGCTTTGTCGTTTTCTCCTAGTTGTTGGTATAATTCACCAAGCATATAATGAACTAAAGCTTGATCATGAGGTTGATTATTCTTTTTTAGAAGAACATTAAAATCTGAAAGAGATTCTTGTAATTTACCATCTTTAGATTTATTAAATGCTTTTAAGAAATAATGAAAAAAATAACCGTCTTCTGTTAATGAAAGTGCTTTTTCCCTATATATATGTGCTAAATTTAAATATTGCTTATTAAAGTAAGGAGTATTACTGTATTCCGCCATATCGCCGTAACAACGTCCTAATACACCATAATAAAGAGTATTGTAGTTAGAATTTTTTTCATCTATTTTAGAAGGTTCCAGAAAATCCAATGCTTCTTTATACATTCCTGATGACACACAAATATCCGCCAGATTCATATTGGCATTAGCTATAAAGGATTTATTATTTAATTGGTATGCCAAATCTTTAGCCTGAATTCCATAATAAAATGCCGAATCACGTTTAAAAACTTTAAAGCGATAGAACATTTCGGTATTCAGATGATAAAGTGATAATAGGTCACTTTTTTTAGTTTTTTTTAAAATTGTTCGAATGCTGTCAATTTCAGCTTTTTTTCTTTATCATACTTTGATGAATTCTCAATGATATGGATTAATGAATTTAACTTGTTTTCTTGAGCTGATAAAGAAGTATAAGTTAATAGTATAATCGTGATTAAAATGTTTAGCTGTTTTGATGGAAATAATTTTGTCATTACCAGTATAAATTTAAAATCAATTAAGTAGCATTATTCTTTAAAAAATTGAAGACGAGCTGTAATAAAGAAAAGTAATTAGTCCGTGTTTTTAGTAAACTCGAAATGTAAATATATGTATTATCTGGACGTGCTAACTTAGCCATCACATAAAGTTAAGAAATAATCTTAATTTTAACCTATGAAACAAGTCCTCAAAATTTATGACAAAGCTTTTAAAGAAAAAGCCGTTCAATTGAGTTATGAGAGAACAAATGTATCAGAACTCGCCAGAGAGTTGGGAATCACAGCACCACAGTTGTATAAATGGCGTAAAGAGTTCGAGGAATTTGGAGAAGGAAGTTTTCCTGGGAAAGGAAATTTAAAACTCACTCCCGAGCAAGAAAAAATTCACGAACTAGAGAAAAGACTCAAAGATGCCGAGTTAGAACGTGATATATTAAAAAAAGCAATCGGCATTTTTTCCAAGAGCGGTCGATGATTTATAGTTTCATAAAAAGCAATGAACAACTATTCCCGATCGAAAAAATGTGCAAAGTTCTAAAAGTGAGCAGCGGAAGTTGTTACCGATGGAAAAAACAAGCAGTCACAGCAAGACAACAACTAAAAATTGCCATAAAAGAACAGATAACATTGATTTATTTTGGAGCCAAACAAAGATATGGAAGTCCTAGAATAACATTGGAACTGCAGTATTTAGGTTATAAAGTTTCACGAATTACAGTTGCAAAATATATGAAAGAACTTGGCTTACGAAGCAAATTAAGCAAGAAGTTCAAAGTTACAACCAACTCAAATCATAATTATTTAGTTGTCGAAAATGTATTAAACAGAGAGTTTATTGTAAAAATGCCTTCAAAAGTTTGGGTTTCGGATATTACATATATCCAAACTAAAGAGGGTTATGTATACCTGACCACTATTATGGATTTATACGACAGAAAAATTATCGGTTGGAGTTTGAGTGACGGAATGAGTACAGAAGAAACTACGCTTGGAGCTTGGAAAATGGCGGTTAAAAACCGAGATATTGATCAAGGTTTGATTTTTCATTCTGACAGAGGTGTTCAATATGCCAGTAAAAAGTTTGTAAATGTTCTTGATTCCTATAAAAAAATAACCCGCAGTATGAGTCGTAAAGGAAATTGCTGGGATAATGCTGTGGCGGAAAGCTTCTGCAAATCTTTGAAAACGGAATTAATTTAGGGGAACAAACTGATTTCTAAAGAACAGATGAAACTGGAAATCTTTGAATATATTGAAATTTGGTATTACAGAAAAAGGAGACATTCCACTTTGAATTATGCAACTATTGAAGAATTTAACAATCAAATTAATTACAAAAATGTAGCTTAACTTAATGTGCCGTTTTTGTTTGCATATCCAGTTCACGCATTAATGTATAATTTGATTATTAGGCAAAAGAAAAAACCCTTTAAATCATACGATTTAAAGGGTTTTGAAACTAATTGTAGTAATACTTGTGGGCGATGAGGGGTTCGAACCCCCGACCCCCTCGGTGTAAACGAGGTGCTCTGAACCAGCTGAGCTAATCGCCCGATAGGTGTGTTTTCTTATCAGGATGTTTTGATAAAAGTGGTGGGCGATGAGGGGTTCGAACCCCCGACCCCCTCGGTGTAAACGAGGTGCTCTGAACCAGCTGAGCTAATCGCCCTTTTATCTTGTGCTGAAATCTTATTTTCAATACGGGTGCAAATATACAGATGTTTTTTGAATCTGAAAGCTTTTTTATAAAATTTCTGCAACTACAAATGTACTTCCTCCCACATATATGAAATCATTGGAATTAGCTGATTCTTTTGCTTTTTTGTAAGCTTCTGGAACAGAGTGTGATATTGCTCCTTTTAAACCGAATTGTGCAGCTTTTTCTTTTAATGTTAATGCTTCGAGTCCTCGTGGTATATTGGGTTTACAAAAATAATAAATGGCATTTTGGGGGAATAAAGGCAAGACTTCATCCAAATCTTTGTCGTTGACAACTCCTAAAACAATATGTAATTGTTCGAATTTTTCGTTTTTGATTTGGTTCAATACAATTTCCAGTCCGTTTTTGTTATGTGCGGTGTCACAAATAATTTTTGGAGATTCACCCAATTGTTGCCATCTTCCCAAAAGTCCTGTGTTTTTTACCACATTTAATAAACCTGCTTCAATATTATTTTGGTGAATAGAAAAATCAGTCTGTGTGTTTAAAATTTTGATGGTTTGTAAAACTGTTTTTTTATTGTGTATTTGATAATCACCAATTAAATCAGAAGGAAGATTTTCGCTAATCAAATCGGAGGCGAAGTAGATTTCAGCATTGTTTTCTTTGGCTTTAGCTAAAAAAACAGCTTGTGTCTCAGGGATATATTCGCCAATAACTACAGGAATGTTAGGTTTTATAATTCCTGCTTTTTCAAAAGCGACCGATTCTAAGGTGTTTCCAAGAAACTGTACGTGGTCTAATGCAATATTCGTTATTACCGAAACTAAAGGAGTGATAATGTTTGTAGCATCTAGTCTTCCGCCCATACCGACTTCGATTAAGGCTATATCTATATTTTCTTTAGCAAAATAAGCAAAGGCTAAGCCTACACTCATTTCGAAAAAACTGATGTCATTGGCTTCAAAAAAATCTTTATTGGAATTGATGAATTCGCATACAAATGCTTCGCTAATTTCTTCTCCGTTGATTTTAATTCTTTCTCTGTAATCTTTTAGATGAGGAGAAGTATAAAGTCCTACTTTGTAACCCGCTTCTTGAAGAATTGAAGCCAGCATATGTGATGTAGAACCTTTGCCATTGGTGCCAGCAACATGTATGAATTTTAAATTTTGATGTGGATTATCAAGGTGTTTTATTAACGCTAAAGTATTGGTTAAATCTTTTTTATAAGCCGAAGCGCCTTGTTGTTGATACATTGGAAGTTGATTGAACATCCAGGCTGTAGTTTCTTGATAATTCATTTAATTGTAAAATTGTAGCAATATTATTCTCCTAATTTGAAGTTTACAGTGATGAAGCCAATTTGCGTTTCAGGAGCATTAGGATCTGGTTGCCATTTGTATTTTCTGGCTGTAGCCAAAGCAGGTTCTATTAAACAAGGATCAGTATTGGTTGTTCCTTTGGTATATTTGGCTGCAATTACATTTCCGTTACGATTAACAGTAATCTGAACGACTACAGTTCCTGATTCATTGCATTTTTGTACTTCTTTTCCACGCGAGCTGATTTTGCGTCCATTTAATCCCCAGCCGCTTCCGTTTCCGCTACCACCGCCAGAACCGTAATAGGTATTGGCATAAGGATTGCCATTTAAGCTTCCTTTGTCGCCTGGTTTGTCATCCGGTCCTTCGCCGCCATTAGCTGTTCCGTTTGATTTTGGTCCATTTATCAAACTCGATAAAGCATCAGTAGTGCTTTTAGAAGGTTTTGGATTTTCTTTCGGTTTTTGTTTAACTTCTTCTCTTGCTACTTCTTTGGTTGGCTGAATTTTTTTAGCCTGTTTCATTACAACTGCTTCCTCGATATCCTGAGATAAAACATCGTCATTGCTAGCAGTAGCTTGTTTAGCTGCTGTAGGTTTCGGAGCTGATTGTACAGGTTCAGTAGGCTGAATATTTCCACTGCCAAATTCAGTTGTTCCAAAATTAATGGCAATACCGTTTTCCGGAGGAGGATCTAAAGAAGTAAGCCCCAGATTTAAGAACAAGAAAAACAGTATCACAAAAATGATAGTTGTGATAATAAAGGAATTTTGTTCTTCTTTTGTTTCTAAATATTTCATGTAGAGTAACACTGTTTTTTGAAATTCAGAGCTAATTATTTAGGTCTTACGGCCAAAACGACTTTGATTTGGTTTCTGTTAGCAATGTCTAAGACGCCAACTGCTTTTTCAATAGGTACACCTTCTTCTGCTCTTAAAATAATGGCTTTGTTTTGATCAGTAGCCATCATTGCTAATAATTTTGATTCTAATTTGGCTTCTGGAACAGCTTCTTTATCAATGAAATATTCTAATTTTTTGTTGATGCTAACCGAAATATTTTTATTACTGTCCGTTTTGCCTTTTGCTTTAGGTAATACTAAATCCAATGCATTTGTAGTTACCATAGTAGAAGTTAGCATGAAAAATATCAATAACAGAAAGACGATATCTGTCATGGATGACATGTTAAATTCGGCGCTAACTTTATTTCTTCCTCTTATATTCATAATTAAGCTGGATCATTTAATAAGTCTAAAAAGTCAACTGCATTAGCTTCCATTTGGTGAACAATTTTATCCGTTTTAACAACTAAGTGGTTGTAACCCACATAAGCGATAATACCAATAACCAAACCAACCACAGTAGTAGTCATGGCTGTGTAAATTCCTTCTGAAAGCGCACCTACTTCTATTTGACCACCCCCAGTAGCCATTTTATGGAATGCCTGAATCATTCCTACAACCGTTCCTAGGAAACCAGTCATAGGTCCGGCACCGGAAATAGTAGCGAGCATACTAACATTTTTTTCTAATTTGTTTATTTCTAATTTTCCGGCATTCTCAATTGCAGTATTGATGTCGTTCAAAGGTTTGCCTATTCTAGAAATTCCTTTTTCAATTAATCGAGCAACTGGAGATTGTGAATGAGCACAAGCCATTTTAGCATTATCGATACGACCATTTTTAATATTGTCTTTTACAAGGCTCATAAAATTAGTGTCAACTTTTGAGGCTGCGTTGATAGCCATCAAACGTTCAAAATAAAGATATAAGGCAACAAAAAGCATTATAAATAAAGCCGCCATGATAACCTGACCTGCTAATCCTCCACTAGTTAGGAGTTCAATGATAGATAATTTTTTTTCAACTGGAACGGCTTCGGCTAAGTTTTCGCCAGCAACAGATAAGGTATCTGCTTGTAACAATATACTCATATAATTTTTCTTTGTTTATTGAAACGCTAAGATATTATAAAAATTGCGATTCTATTGGATAATTTTCGAAACAAATATCAGGCCAAATTTCTTTATCATTGATATATAAATCCAGAACTATGATCTTTTTCTGCGCCTGTAACTGAACTCAAAACGTTAGTTTCGTTTCTTAATTTTAGAACACCTAGCAAAGCAAAAATCAAAGCTTCTTTGAATTCTAGGATTTTCTTTTCAGGTATGACAATGGTCAATTTTGGCAGTTGTTTTTGAATGCAAAAAATTAAAAAATCATTGTAAGCACCTCCGCCAGTAATGAATAAGCGACCTTGTTTTTTGGGTAAAGCAAGAGCCGTTTGTATGGCAATATGTTCGGTAAAAGTCCTTAGTTTATTTTCAATAGAGATTTTATAGCTTTCCATCAGCGGCAAGATTGTTTCTTTAACAAATTCAATACCTAAGGATTTAGGATGTTGTTCCTGATAAAAGTTCAGATTGTTGAGCTTGTTGAGTAATTCTGTGTGGATTTTTCCTGTACTTGAAATTTTGCCTTTGTCATCATAATTTAGTCCTAATTGGTCTGCATAGAAATTCAAAACAGTGTTTACTGGCGAAATATCAAAGGCAATTCTTTGATTGTTTTCTTCGAATGAAACATTAGAAAATCCGCCTAAATTCATGCAATAATCGAAATTGGCAAACAGAATTTTGTCGCCAATAGGAACTAATGGAGCGCCTTGTCCGCCTAATTGAACATCTTCAACCCTGAAATCGCAAATTACTTTTTGTTGGGTCAAAGTTGCAATTTCGGGAAGATTCCCTATTTGAAGTGTGAAACCATTTTGTGGCTGATGCAAAATAGTATGGCCATGAGAACATACCGCATCCAGATTGCTAAGTTGGTATTTATTAATAAAATTAGAAATGATTTCAGCAAGTAATTGGGTGTACTCTTTATTCAATGTTTCGAGTTGTTCTTTTGAAAAATCTACTGCCAATTTCAATTGGTTAACCCAGTCTTCGCTATAAGCTACTGTTTCACTTTCCAAAATTTCAAAACTCCATTGTTCGTTTTTTATCTCAAATTGGATATGAGCCAAGTCAACACCATCAAGTGAAGTGCCTGACATTACACCAATTACGTCGTAGAAATCTTTTTTCATGAATAAAGAATAGAATACGTTTAAAATAGTAAATGCTTAGATAGTATTTTTTGAATAAAAGTAAGTAAATTTAGAAAACACAAAATCAATAAACGAAGATAGATTCTTAAATGGTAAAATAATTTCTGAATTATCAATTGATTGTTCGTTTTTTATTACAACTAATGAATTAAAAAGCATTATTATGGATTTCAATTTGACCGAAGAACAAAAAATGATTCAGCAGGCTGCCAGAGATTTTGCCCAGACTGAATTATTACCGGGAGTGATAGAGCGAGATGAATTTTCGAAATTTCCAACAGAACAAGTCAAAAAAATGGCCGAATTGGGTTTTTTGGGAATGGTAGTCGATCCCAAGTACGGCGGTTCAGGTTTGGATAATGTAGCTTATGTGTTGGCAATGACCGAAATCGCTAAAGTAGATGCTTCGGCAGCTGTGATTATGTCGGTCAATAATTCATTGGTGTGTGCTGGATTAGAAAAATATTGCAACGAAGAACAAAAACAAAAGTATTTAGTTCCATTGGCAAAAGGAGATGTATTGGGTGCCTTTTGCTTATCAGAACCCAATGCGGGTTCAGATGCTACCTCGCAAAAAACAACCGCTATTGATAAAGGAGATTATTATTTGCTAAATGGAACTAAAAATTGGATTACCAATGGTTCTTCGGCTTCGACTTATATTGTTATGGCGCAAACCAATCCTGAAAAAGGACATAAAGGGATAAATGCTTTTATTGTCGAAAAAGGCTGGGAAGGATTTGAGGTTGGTCCCAAAGAGAAAAAAATGGGAATTCGTGGTTCTGATACACATTCTTTGCTGTTTAATGATGTTAAAGTGCCCAAAGAAAATAGAATAGGGGAAAATGGTTTTGGATTTAATTTTGCGATGAATGTGCTAAATGGCGGACGAATTGGTATTGCTTCTCAAGCTTTGGGTATTGCTACTGGAGCTTATGAGTTGGCTTTGCAATATGCACATGTGCGTCAATCCTTTGGTAAAGAAATTTTTCAACATCAGGCAATTGCTTTCAAATTAGCCGATATGGCTACACAAATTATGGCTGCAAAAATGTTGTGCTTGAAGGCGGCTTCAGAAAAAGATGCCGGAATGGATATTACTCAATCAGGGGCGATGGCTAAGTTGTTTGCTTCTCAAACCGCTATGGATGTTACTATTGAAGCCGTACAGATTCATGGTGGAAATGGCTATGTTTCCGAATATCATGTGGAGCGTATGATGCGCGATGCAAAAATTACCCAGATTTATGAAGGGACATCCGAAATACAAAAAATAGTAATTTCTAGAACTTTAGCTTCGAATCAATAGTTTATTTGTCAATGTTTCAATGTCCTAATGACAATTTAAAGCTTTTGTTTATTTTTGTGACATGAAGAATATAATTATTACAGGGACTAGTAGAGGAATTGGGTTTGAATTAGCACTTATGTTTGCTAAAGCTGGACATCAGGTTTTGGCTATTTCGAGAAAAACACCTCAGGAATTAATTGATAATGAAAATATCAGTTGTTTATCAGTTGATTTAGCTAAAGAATCGGATTTAGAAAAGGTAGAACATTTTCTTGCAACTACTTGGAAGAATGTTGATGCAGTTATTCATAATGCAGGAAGCTTAATTTGCAAACCTTTCGAAAACTTAACACAGGCAGATTTTGAGAATGTGTATAAAGTAAATGTTTTCGGAGTAGCTAATTTGACCCGAATTTGTATTCCTTATCTTCAAAAAGGAAGCCATGTGGTTACTATCAGTTCAATGGGTGGCGTGCAGGGAAGTTTGAAATTTGCCGGACTGGCGGCTTATAGTTCCAGTAAAGGAGCAGTCATTACACTTTCAGAATTACTAGCGGAAGAATATAAAGAAAGAGGAATTTCTTTTAATGTGCTAGCCCTTGGAGCGGTACAAACAGAAATGTTACAAGAAGCTTTCCCAGGTTATCAGGCGCCCATTTCAGCTGAAGGGATGGCAACCTATATTTTTGATTTTACATTAAATGGTAATAAATATTTTAATGGGAAACTGTTGCAGGTTTCAACGACTAATCCTTGAAAAAGTTATGAGTTCTGAGTTGTCAGTTCTGAGGAAAGACATGATTAAGATAAGATAGCATTGATAAAAGAACTCAAAACCCGATTAATCCTAAATTAATTAACTCATAACTCACAACAGATAACCCATAACTAAAATTGAGCGATACTTTAGCAAAATATCTTCCTGAGCATGCAGTCAAACCCGCTTTTGAGTTGATTGTAGAGAACAGGGTGCATCTAAAAATCGTTAATGAACGTGCAACTCGTCATGGTGATTATCGCAAGGCTATGAACGGTAAACACGAAATTACAGTAAATGGGAGTTTGAACAAATACCGTTTTTTAATCACGCTGATTCACGAAATCGCCCATTTAGTAGCTTTTGAAAAATTTGGTCGTAATATCAAGCCACATGGAAACGAATGGAAATATGTCTTTCAACAATTGATGGTTCCCTATATCCGACCGGAAATTTTTCCGAATCATTTGTTGCCATTACTGGCGAGACATTTTAGAAATCCATCTGCCAGTAGCGATACCGATACAACTTTGTCACTCGCTTTGAAGCAGTATGATAAAGCAAATGATAAAAATTATATTTTCGAAATTCCTTATGGAAGTGTTTTTCGAATTAAAAATGGTAAGATATTTAAGAAAATTGCCGTTCGTACCAAACGTTTTGAATGCTTAGAAATCAGTTCCGGTCGTTTGTACCTTTTTAATCCAAATGCTGAGGTGGAGTTGATTAGGGATTAAAAATATATTTCAACCACAAATTACACTGATTTCCACTAATTAATTTGTGCTAATTTGTGTAATTTGTGGTTGTTAAAAAGGTATTTGTATTTTCTAATATCCTTTTAAGTATGCTTCTCTGACTTTTTTAAACAAATTAGAAGAATAGACAAAAGCAACTACAGCTTCATTATCGGTTTTAAATATTTCCTCTTTATTACCTTCCCAAGCTTTTAGACCATTTTTCAGGAATAGGATTTTTTCACCTATTTCCATCACCGAGTTCATGTCGTGCGTATTGATTACAGTGGTAATGTTGTATTCTTCGGTGATTTCTTTGATGAGGTTATCAATCAAAATTGAGGTATTTGGGTCCAGACCTGAGTTGGGTTCGTCACAAAATAAGTATTTTGGATTGTTTACAATCGCGCGGGCAATCGCAACACGTTTTTGCATTCCTCCTGAAATTTCTGAAGGCAATTTATGGTGTGCATCAATAAGATTTACTCTTTTTAAAACAAAATCAACACGATCGTTTATTTCCGATTTGTTTTTATTGGAGAACATTTTTAGAGGGAAAGCTACATTTTCGGCTACTGTCATAGAGTCAAATAAAGCACTTCCTTGAAATACCATTCCGATTTCGGTACGCAAATCCCTTTTTCTTCTGGTTCAAGAGAAGAATAGATTCGGCCATCAAACGAAATTGTTCCAACTTCGGGATGGTGAATTCCAAGTAAGCTTTTTAATAAAACTGTTTTTCCGGAACCACTTTGACCAATAATTAAATTGGTTTTACCTGTTTCAAAAGTCGTAGTGATTCCTTTTAAGATTTTGCTGTCTCCAAATGATTTTTCAACGTCTTTAACTTCTATCATGATCCTAATAATAACTGTGTTAATATGTAATTGAAAAGAATGATGGAAACTGAGGTCCAAACAAAGGATGTTGTGCTGGCTTTACCTACTTCTAAAGCTCCACCTTTCATGTAGTAACCGTGAAAGGAAGGAATTGTAGCCAAAAGCATCGCAAAAATGAATGTTTTGATAAAGGCATAAGTAATATGAAACGGAATAAATTGCATTTGAGCTCCGGAAACGAAATCGGTACTGGTTGTAAAACCTCCATAAACACCAGCAATCCATCCTCCTAAAATGCCTAAAAACATACTGATCCCAATAACGAAAGGATATAAAAGCAAAGCAATAATTTTAGGGAAAACCAAATAATTTAAGGAGTTAACACCCATCACTTCTAAAGCATCAATTTGTTCGGTAACACGCATGGTTCCTATGCTGGAGGTAATAAAAGATCCCATTTTTCCAGCCATAATCACCGAAATAAATGTTGGAGCAAATTCCAAAATTACCGATTGACGTGTGGCAAATCCAATTAAGTATTTTGGGATAAGAGGATTCGTTAAGTTTAAAGCCGTTTGAATGGATACAACCCCACCCACGAAGAAAGAGATAAAAGCAACAATTCCAAGAGAACCAATAATTAAATCGTCGATTTCTTTAAAGATTAGGTTACGCATCATAGACCATTTGGTCTGTTTGCTAAAAATCTCTTTGAGCATCAGGAAGTATCTCCCTATATGTGATAAGTATCTAATGAGCATCATAATTTTCGAATATGGTCAAAAATAGTTATAAGTTGTGAGTTATGAATGATAACGATACGCTTTTTCGAAATGTCTAATTAACGAAATAATTTTTTCTTTCATCTTTTTTAAACGATATCGGCGAATGAATTGAGCCTGCTCTTCATTGACTAACAACGGTTTTTTTTCTGATTTTGCTTTTAGAAAACCTTGGATGTAATCAAAAAATAACAAAGGTTTCTTTTTCATCATAGCGAGTTTAGCCGAAGCAATTGCTGTGATCCAAAAACCATAACCCAGCGTGTAAAATGCTTCTCCTTGTTTGTAACGGGCGGTTTTGTTATAATTTGCTCCTGTAGGTTTTAGGTGTTTTACTTTTAAAGATTCATCTGTAACGACTTTCCAATTGTAGAATTTACAAAGTAATTCGTCAACGGTGTCCCAACCCATTTGAGGACGCAAGCCTCCAATTTGTTTGAAAGTTTCCTTGCGATAGGCTTTTAGAGCCCCACGAATATGATCTTTGTCAGTTAGATTTTCTAAAACCCATTCGCCATTTTTTTCGATGTAGCAAAAACCGCCTACCATTCCAATTTTTTCATCCGATTGAAAATGTTTGGTAATGGTTTCGAAATAATTGAGCGGGAAAATTAAGTCGGCGTCTAGTTTTACGATTACATCATAATCCTCATCCAAAGTTTCAAAACCGGTTTGAAAAGCCTGAATTACTTTGCTACCCGGTAAATGAATCGCACTCGATTTTTTTTCAACCAATGAAATATACGGATGCTCTTTGGCGAAAGCCTGAACAATTTCGGCAGTTCTGTCTGTAGAATTATCATTGACAATAACTACTTTCTTGGGTAAAAGGGTTTGAGAGATTAAAGACGCTAAGGTCAACGAAATGAATTCTTCTTCGTTGTGAGCCGGAATAACAAGGTAATATTTCATTTTTTTTCAAAGTCAAGTGCAAATATCATTATTTTTGCAGGGATTAAAAAATATACTTTCGATTGGAAAAAAAAATTGCTGTTGTTGTTGTAACCTATAATGGACAAACTTGGATAAAAAAGAACATGGATTCTTTGTTGCAATCCAGTTATCCAGTTGATATTATTGTAGTAGACAACGCTTCGACTGACCAATCGGTTTCCCTTTTGCAAGAATATAAAAACGTTCATTTAATTGAAAGTAAAGTCAATTTAGGTTTTGGTAAAGCCAATAATATCGGAATTGATTATGCGCTTAAAAATGGAGCAGATGCCGTTTTTTTATTAAATCAAGACACCTGGATTTATGAAAATACAGTAGCTGAAATGGCCGAAGTTCTTTTTGCTAATCCTAAATTTGGAATTGTAAGTCCGTTGCATCTTTCGCCTGATGAGGTAACACTAGATAGTAGTTTTAAAACCTATTATTCGAGATTTAAAAAAGAAGAGGATTCAGAAAGTATACGAATTGTACCTTTTATCAATGCTGCAGCTTGGTTAGTTTCTAAAGAATGTTTTCAAAAAGTAGGTAATTTTGAGCCACTTTTTAGTCATTATGGTGAAGATAGAAATTTTTGTACCCGAGTGTTGTATCATCAGTTTAAAATTGCGGTTGCTAAAAAATCGGCAATTTGCCATGACAGAATTGTAAAATTAAGTAGTGGTAAAATAGAGTTGCAATCGAAATATTTAGTTTTGAATCAAATGATTGATTGTAATCATTCCTTGGTTTCGGCTGGATTGTTAGCTTTAAAATCAGTTGTTGGTTTACCAAAGTTTCATGCTACAGCGGAAGGTGTAGCTAAGTCGCTTTCTCTTTTTTATAAGCTTCTTTTTTATTATTTTGGTCTGTTGATGGATTTGAAAAACCTTAAAACCATTCGAAGTAATTCTAAAAAAGGAATCAACGGAACGGATATACAGCGCTATGCAAAATAAAGCAGATCATCGTCAGGCTTTTTTCTTTACCCTCATTAATTATGTGGGGATTTTAATTGGAATTTTTTCTACGCTTTTTGTGTATCCCAAAAACAAAGAAATGCTTGGTATTTTTAGGTATATCGAATCTTTAGCACAGATTTTATTTCCCATAATGCTTTTAGGTGTTTCTCAGGTTTTGATAAAATTTGGTCCCAAGCTGGATAATCATCAAGAAAAACAATTGTTTAATTACAGTGTTTTGTCTATTCTTTTTATGAGTGTTCTGGTTTTGATAGCTCTGGGTGGATTTTCTTTTTTTCCATATTTGAAAAAATGGATTATATCTATCTGGCATTTGTGATGGGTTTTTTTATGGCGTTTATCGATTTGTTTAAGAAGCAAGCCACTATTATTCAAAAGATTTCGGTTCCCGCTTTTTTTGATAATATTGTTCCTAAAATTGCTTTGCCGCTAATTTTTATATTGGTTTTACATCACTATATTTCTTCAGAGGAATCCTTGATTTTCTATATTGTTTCCTATGGATTGATAGCTTTGTTTGTGGCTATTTATTTGTTTTGTTATTTCAAACCCGAATTTAAGTTTGATTTTAAATCGCTGTTTTTGCAAATAGATAAAAAAGAAATGTATCGTTTTTCGTTGTATGCTTTTGCGGGAAGTTTGGGTTCTGTTTTTGCGTTTCGAATCGATGCGATTATGATTCCTAAATTCATTTCGATGGAAGCTAATGGTTCCTTTAGTATTGGTGTAACCTTGGCTTCGGCATTAGCAATTCCGGCAACAGGAGTTTTTACGTTGTATGCGCCTATTATTTCGAATTATATCAAGAATAATGCGATGGAGGAGTTGAATGTAAAGTATAAGGAAATCTCGAAATTGTTGTTTTTTATTGGTGCGCTTCTTTATAGTTGTATCTTTTTAGGAATTGAAAATTTATTCCTTTTGTTGCCTACACATGATAACTTAATGGCGTCGGTTTCGGTGATCTTAATTTTAGGATTTAATGTTTTAGTCAATATGGGAACGGGTTTCAATGGGGAAATTATTACCTATTCTAAGTATTACCGATTTAACCTTATAGCTATTCTTGTCCTGATCGTTTTGAATGTTTCTTTGAACATTATTTTTATCAAAGTATTTCATTTGGGGATTGAAGGAGTCGCTTTTGCTTCGTTGATTGCTATGGTGCTTTTTAATCTTTCAAAACTGATTTTTATTTACCAAAAGTTCAAACTTTTTCCTTTCGATCTGTCGTATTTAAAGTTGGTTCTGGTGTTTGTAACAGTGCTGTTAGTATGTTATTTTTTGCCAAACTTGGAGAATAATTATCTAAACCTAATCTATAAAACAGGACTTTCGTTATTGATGAATTTGAGTATTATCTATAAAATGAAATTAGTGTATTCCTATCATTTTTGGGTAGATAAGATGTTGCTTAAAATCAAATCCAGATAAATTTTAGAAGTAATTTCTATAAAAAGAAAATCCACAATCGATTCATCAATTGTGGATTTTTTATTAGAATTTAAAGTGATTTAATAACGATAAACAAATGCGTTAATATTCATTCCTGCTCCAACAGAAGCAAAAATTAAGATGTCACCTTTGTTAATTTCGTGATTTTCAATTTGTCTGTTTAAGATTAAATCGTACAAAGTTGGAACGGTTGCTACACTGCTATTTCCTAGGTCGTGAATACTCATAGGCATAATGTCGGCAGGAGCTTCTTTGTTGTATAGTTTGTAAAAACGGTCAACTATGGCTTCGTCCATTTTCTCATTGGCTTGATGAATTAGGATTTTTTTAACATCATTTATCGAAAGGCCACTTTTGTCTAAACAGCTTTTCATCGCCAGAGGAACATTAGTTAACGCAAATTCATAGATTTTTCGTCCATACATTTTGATATAATTAATGTCTTGGTCTAAACCTGGGTGGTATGATTTTCCATTGAATAAAAAACCTACTTCTTCTTCTGTAAATGAAGCTGTTTCGTGAGAAAGCATTCCTGTTTCATTGTCGGAAGCTTCAATTATAGTTGCACCAGCGCCATCTGAATAAATCATAGAATCGCGGTCGTGATCGTCAACAACTCTGGATAATGTTTCAGCACCAATAACTAGGCATTTTTTAGCCATTCCTGACTTGATATAAGCATTAGCTTGTAAAACACCTTCAACCCATCCTGGACATCCAAAAATAAGGTCGTAAGCTACGCATTTTGGATTTTTAATGCCTAATTTGTGTTTCACACGACTCGCTAAGCTCGGAATCATATCCGATTGATTGCTTCCAAATTTTACATCACCAAAATTGTGAGCAAAAATGATATAATCAAGGGTTTCGGCATCTATTCCTGCATTTGTTATTGCTTTTTGAGAAGCTAAAAAGGCAAGATCTGAAGTGTTATGATGTGATTCGGCATATCTTCTTTCTTCAATTCCAGTAATGGCTTTGAATTTTTTGATAATTATTTCATTCGATTGTTTGATAGGGGTGCCATCATCATTGAGAAATTGATGAAGTTCAAAGTATTTGTCGGAGATGATGCGTTCAGGAATGTAACTTCCTGTTCCAGTTATTTTTATATTCATTTGAATGTTTTCTATTAAAAACGAAATAGCAATTGTATTATTTTAAAGTTTAGAAAAATACTAAACACTAAGTAATTGGCAAAATTACTGATATTTTTTTAAGAATTTAAAAAACCCTCTGCTTTTAATTGAAGAATTTAAATAGCTAGTTGAATATTAATTATTTACTGCTTTTCATGTGGTTTAGAAACAAAAAGGCCTCGTGAAAAACGAGGCCTTATCAATATCATTTAGAGCGATTAACTCTCGATGTAAGCTTCTATAGGAGCGCAAGAACAAACTAGGTTTCTGTCACCATAAGCATCGTCAACACGACGAACAGATGGCCAGAATTTGTTATCTGCAATATAATCCAATGGAAAAGCTGCCGTTTCTCTCGAGTATGGGAAATTCCAAGTATCAGCAGTTAACATAGCTAAAGTGTGAGGGGCGTTTTTCAATACATTGATTTTATCCTCAGCTGTAGCTGCTTCAATTTCTTTTCTGATAGCAATCATTGCATCACAAAAACGGTCTAACTCTGCTAAATCTTCAGATTCAGTTGGTTCAATCATTAATGTTCCTGCAACTGGGAAAGAAACTGTTGGTGCGTGGAAGCCGTAGTCCATTAAACGCTTAGCGATATCACCTACTTCAATTCCGTTTTCTTTAAATGCACGACAGTCTAAGATCATTTCGTGAGCTGCTCTACCACATTCTCCTGTGTAAAGAATTGGGTAGTGTCCTTCAAAACGAGCTTTCATATAATTAGCATTAAGAATTGCATATTCTGTAGCGCTTCTTAATCCTTCAGCACCTAACATGGTGATGTATCCATAAGAAATCAAACATACTAAAGCCGAACCGTAAGGAGCAGAAGAAATTGCAGTGATTGCTTGTTCTCCTCCCACGTTTAAGACAGGGTTAGTAGGTAAAAATGGAAGTAATTTTTCGTTTACACAAATTGGTCCTACACCAGGTCCGCCACCACCATGAGGGATAGCGAAAGTTTTGTGTAAGTTTAGGTGACAAACATCAGCTCCAATAGTAGCAGGATTTGTTAAACCTACTTGTGCATTCATGTTTGCACCATCCATATATACTAATCCTCCGTTATCGTGGATTAATTGTGTGATTTCAATAATAGTAGACTCGTAAACTCCGTGAGTAGAAGGGTAAGTAACCATTAAGCATGATAAATCATCTTTGTGCTCGATTGCTTTTTCTCTTAAATCTTCTACGTCAATATTTCCTTCTGGAGTTGTTTTTGTAACTACAATTTTCATTCCCGCCATAGCAGCAGAAGCTGGATTAGTTCCGTGAGCCGATGAAGGAATTAAACATACGTTACGGTGACCTTCATTACGAGATAAGTGATAAGCACGAATAGCCATCAAACCAGCATATTCCCCTTGAGCACCAGAATTAGGTTGTAAAGTCGTTCCAGCAAATCCAGTAATAACACTTAATTGATTTTCTAATTTTTTAAGCATCGTGATGTAACCTTCTGCTTGTTCTACTGGTGCAAATGGGTGAATGCTGTTCCAGTTAGGCATTGATAAAGGTAACATTTCTGAAGCGGCGTTCAATTTCATAGTACAAGAACCTAGAGAAATCATAGAGTGGTTCAGTGACAAATCTTTACGCTCTAATTTTTTGATGTAACGCATCAATTGGCTTTCAGAACGGTATGTGTTGAAAACTTCGTGCGTTAAAAAAGAAGATGTTCTTTCTAAAGAAGCTGGTAATTGAGAAGCAGTTGATAATTCAGTAACTGCGAAAGCTTCTTTTCCTGTAGCTTCAGCAAAAATAGCAATGATTTGGTTGATGTCATCGATAGAAGTAGTTTCGTTCAATGAGATTGAAATGGTATCCGCATCAACGTAAAAGAAGTTTACTTCGTTTTTCTCAGCGATTGCTTTTACTTTTTGAGCATCTGCTTTTACTAAGATGGTGTCAAAGAAAGCCGAGTTGGTTTGGTAAACTCCTAATTTATTTAAAGCGTCTGCAGTAGTTACTGCCGAAGCGTGAACTTTATTTGCAATATATTGTAATCCTTTAGGACCATGATAAACAGCATACATACCAGCCATTACAGCTAATAATACCTGAGCAGTACAGATGTTTGAAGTTGCTTTTTCACGTTTGATGTGTTGCTCACGAGTTCCCAAAGCCATACGTAATGCACGGTTTCCGTTAGCATCGATAGACACACCGATGATACGTCCTGGCATTGAACGTTTGTATTCTTCTTTAGTAGCGAAGTAAGCAGCGTGAGGTCCACCGTATCCCATTGGAATACCAAAACGTTGTGTTGTACCTACTACAACAGCTGCTCCCATTTCTCCTGGAGGAGTTAAGGTAGCCAATGATAAAATATCAGCAGCAACGGCTACTTTAATTTCATTTGCTGCCGCTTTAACAATAAAAGCAGAATAATCGTATACCTGTCCATATTTGCCAGGGTATTGAAGAATAGCTCCGAAAAATTCGTTAGAAAAATCAAAAGTTTCATGATTACCCACAACTAATTCAATTCCTATTGGAGTAGAACGTGTTTGTAAAACAGATAAAGTTTGCGGTAAAATTTCTTCAGAAACGAAGAATTTGTGTATGTTGTTTTTCTTTTGTTCACGAGTACGAACATCAAATAATAAAGCCATCGCTTCTGCTGCAGCTGTACCTTCATCAAGCAAAGAAGCATTAGCGATTTCCATACCTGAAAGTTCAGTAACTACCGTTTGGAAATTCAAAATAGCTTCCAGACGACCTTGAGCAATTTCTGCCTGATATGGTGTGTAAGCGGTGTACCATCCCGGGTTTTCAAAAATATTTCTTTGGATAGGTGCAGGTACAATCGTTGGGTGGTATCCTAAACCAATATATGATTTGAAAACTTTGTTTTTTTTGCCTAATTCCTGAATGTGATTAGCATATTCATATTCGGTCATTGCCGGATCAAGAATTAAATCTTGTTTTAAACGAATTCCGTCGGGAAAAGTTTCATAAAGTAATTGGTTCATAGAAGTAACACCAATTGTTTTGAACATATGTTCTAGGTCAGTTTCTCTTGGCCCGATGTGTCTTAAAGCAAAAGCATCTGTTTTCATGAAAGTTTTGTATATTTTTGAGGTGCAAAAATAAGTATATTTCTCTTTCTATTCATTGTTTTGCGATTGATTTTATTTGTTTTATGAATAATTTATAATTTTGATTGTGAAATAATTACTTTTGTTAGATGATTCGTATTCAAAGACTTTTCGATTTTTATCTTAAATCCAGCATTCACGTCGCTTTATCGGTTTATGCTTTGGTACGAATGACACAATTTATGTTCGGGATTCCCTATGATAAACCCATGGCTTTTTTTTCTTTTTTTGGTACTATTGTAGGATATAATTTCGTAAAATATGATGCTTTGGCCAGAGCCAAAAAAAGAATGATGCGAAACGAGTTAAAATTGATCGCCGCATTAAGTTTGTTGTCGTCTCTGGCGGTGGCTTTTTGCTTTTTTCAATTGGAACGAATTACCCAGATTGTCGCTGTTATCTTTTTGATAGTCACTTTGCTTTATACGCTTCCGTTTTTCCCAAATCGTAAAAATGCCCGAAATTGGGCTGGTGTCAAAATTTACATTGTTTCGCTGTGTTGGGTAGGAGTGACTTTGATGTTGCCATTGGTTAATGCACATCAGGATTTAGGTCATGATTTTTTAATCAAATGCGTGCAACGTTTCATATTGGTTTTCGATTTGATTTTGGTTTTCGAAATTATCGATTTGAATAATGATGATCCGCATCTTAAGACTGTTCCGCAGCAAATAGGAGTAGAACGAACTAAAATTCTGGGGTTGTTGTTATTGATTCCTTTTTGTTTTTTAGAGTTTTTGAAAACAAATTTTATAGAAAAACAATTGATTGTCAATTTGTTTTTGGTTGTAATGCTTTCACTTTTTTTAATTTTTTCGAATGAAAATCGTTCGAAGTATTATTCATCATTTTGGGTAGAAAGTATTCCGTTTCTTTGGTGGCTGATGGTGGTTTTGCTTTAAAATAAAAAACCGAAGCATCACTACTTCGGTTTAAATACTACTTTGAATTAGTTTTGTTCTAGTTCTTTTAAAGCCCTATATAATTTGCTGACTTCATGAATTCTTCTGTCAGTTAAATAGAGGCGAAGTGTGTTTTTATCCGTATTTTGATAAATGAATTTTGCGATCTTAGCAATGAGTTTGTTTTGAGTTGTAAATGTAGATGCAACACAAGCTTCTGCTATGAAATCGATTGGACTCAGTGCAAAGGCTTCTTCTTTGTAAATGTCGAAAAGATTTAGATTATGAGCTTTTGCTAATAAAGTGACTAATTTATTTTTTAAACCATCATCTTTCATTACTTTATAATAAAAGTCAAAAGCTTGAATATCTCCATTTTGTGAATTGTAATTGGCATTTGTTAATACTTTTTGGCGGTATTTCTTAAATTCAATGGGAGAGCAATTTTTTTTAATGAAAAGATAGTTTTCAAAGTCAAATGAATAAGCACCATAATTTGCGAGCAAAGTTGCTTTTTTGCGAGTGTTATTTGTCTTAGAGTATATTTCGGTTAAAAAATTAATGTAAGGAAGGTCATAATTTCCATTTATATTATTGTTGATTTGTTCTGTACAATAATTTTCTGCTTTTTCGAATTCATTAATTTCAATGAGGTTTCTAATTAATATAATGTTGTACTCATTTTGAAATCGTCTTGGTTTGAATAGGTTTTTGTGTTTTTCAAAAAGTTTGTTTTCTGAAAATATATTTAAAAAGAACATTTCAAAATCAATATGTAAACGAGTGAATTCGTCTTTAACAACATGTTGTATTTCGGTGAATTTTCTTTCGGCCAATTTTATAACGAAGGTTCTTTGAAGCTCATTGATTTCTGAAAAACTGTAGATCTTTTCTATTAATTCGAAATCGTAACTGCTGTAGATTTCATTGTCAAAAACTTTAGAAAAATAAAACTCTACACTTTGCTTCCAAGTTTCTAAATCTTTAGTATTGAAGATGGTTTTGAGTAGTGCATTGTTTAAATTTTCGATAAACCGTGTAATTCTAATACTGGTGATATGATAATTCATTTCGAATTTTAACAATTCGTCAATGATTGTATCTAATAAATTATAAGTTTTGTCATTGATTTCGTTACTAAAAATATATTCTAATACTTCTTTTAAGGATATGTTTAAATTGTCAATTACTTTTTTAACCTCATTAGTTTCAATAGATTTTCGTTTACCTATAACTGATTGAATAGCAAGTTTGATAATTTCCTGAATATCTTTTTTTCAAAGGAAGTGCTTTTTTGACCAAATTCATTTTTGAATAAAAAGGCTATTTCTTTGTTGTTGTTTAAAAGGTTTGATAGCCAGTGTTTTAAAGCTTCATTGTCAATCTGGTTCAAAATAGTATCTGTTTCAGATAATTTTCTCTGACTTGTTTTTTTGATTTTAGGATTTACTAGTTTTTCATTTGCTAAAAAAAGAAGCAAGGCTGTTTGATGAATACAGTTATTTTTTAGGTTACAATCGCAAGTTTTTGAAACAATATTTTTTTTATCGTCTAAGATAATATGTACATCAAAACTTTCGTTGTTTTGATCAACATAGGCTACGAAAGAGTTTTTATCGATTTGGTCAAAATCTCTAACTTTTAGTTTTTTTGTTTCCTTTAATTCGGAAGCTTTAATTTTTTTTAAGAAATCAGTAATATTCATCCTAACCTTGGTTTTATCTGCATACTAAAATCTGAGTTCTGTAATCTATAAGAGTCCCGCTCTTCTTAACAAAGCATCCGGTTTTGGTTCCTGACCTCTAAAACGTTTGTAAAGTGTCATTGGATGTTCTGTTCCTCCTTTTGAAAGGACATTATCTTTGAATTTATCGGCTATTTCTTTGTTGAAAATACCGTTTTCTTTAAAGTATTCAAAAGCATCAGCATCCAGAACTTCCGCCCATTTGTAGCTGTAATATCCTGATGAATAACCGCCTTGGAAAATATGTGAAAAAGCCGTACTCATCGCGTTTTCGGCTACATCCGGATACAATTGGGTGTTTTTAAATTGTTCCGTTTCGAAAGCTTTTAAGTCGGTAATATTGGTTGGATCCTGTCCGTGCCAAGCCATATCTAATAAACCAAAACTTAATTGGCGTAAAGTCGCTAAACCTTCTTGGAAACTAGCACTTTCTTTGATTTTTTCTACATATTCCTGCGGAATTACTTCGCCAGTTTGATAATGCGTTGCAAATAAAGCCAAAGCTTCCGGCTCGTAGCACCAGTTTTCCATTACCTGTGAAGGCAATTCAACGAAATCCCAAAACACTGAAGTTCCGGATAAACTTGGATAGATTGTGTTGGCCAACATACCATGCAATCCGTGTCCAAATTCATGAAACAAAGTTGTTACTTCGTTAAACGTTAATAAAGAGGGTTTGGTTTCGGTAGGTTTTGTAAAGTTACAAACGTTAGAAATATGTGGTCTTTCGTTTGTGCCATTCTTTACATATTGTGATTTGAAGGATGTCATCCAGGCACCGTTGCGTTTTCCTTTTCTTGGAAAAAAGTCGGCGTAGAAAATAGCAATCAAATCATTATTAGCATCGGTAACTTCATACGTCATTACTTCTTCGTGGTATTTGTCAATGTCAAATACTTCGGTAAAAGTTAGTCCGAATAATTTTCCGGCAATAGTAAAAGCTCCGTTTAAAACCTTTTCTAATTGAAAATAAGGTTTCAGCTTTTCATCATCCAAATTAAATAATTGTTGTTTTAATTTCTCTGAATAATAAGCGCCGTCCCATTTTTCTAATTGCTCGATTCCGTGCATTTCTTTTGCGAAAGCGGTTAATTGTTCAAATTCTTTTAGCGCAGCTGGTTTAGCTTTAGTCAATAAATCATTTTCGAAAGCCATTACTTTTTCAGGACTTTCGGCCATTCTTTCTTCCAAAACAAAATGAGCATGCGTGGCATAACCTAATAAATTAGCTCGTTGCTGACGTAATTTGACAATTTTTAAAACGATTGCTTCATTGTTGTATTCGTTTTTTTGAAAACCTTTTGCCCCAAAAGCAATTGCCATTTTTTTACGCAATTCTCTATTGTTGGCATAGGTCATAAATGGAAGATAGCTTGGATGATCCAGGGTGAAAATCCAGCCTTCTTTTTCTTGGGCTTTCGCCAAAGAACGAGCTGCTTCAATAGTGCCTTCTGGTAAACCGGCCAAATCGTTTTCATCTGTCAAATGCATTTGGAACGCATTGGTTTCAGCCAAAACATTTTCGCCAAATTGCAAACTCAACTTTGATAATTCTTTGTCGATTTCACGCAATTGATTTTTTTGCTCTTCGGCCAGATTCGCTCCGTTACGGGAAAAACTTTTGTATTTTTTATCTAATAAAGTACTTTGTTCTGGAGTTAAGTTTAAGCTTTCTTTTTGCTCATAAACAGTTTTGATTCGGGCAAAAAGTTCCGGATTTAAAGTAATATCATTGCTGAATTCCGATAACAAAGGCGAAACTTCTTGAGCGATTTTTTGCATTTCCTCATTGGTTTCTGCCGAATTCAAATTAAAGAAGATACTTGATAAACGATCTAAAACTTCACCAGAATAATCCATGGCTTCAATCGTGTTTTCAAAAGTAGGAGCTTCTGGATTGTTTACAATTGCCTCGATTTCAGCTTTGGCTAAAGCAATTCCTTCCTGAAAAGCAGGAAAATAATCTTCGTTTTTTATTTGTGAAAATGGAGCGGTATTGTGTTTAGTATCGAAATGTTTGGTAAGAATACTCATTTTGGTAGTATTTAAAGTGGTCAGTGTTCCGTTTTTAGTATTCAGTTTCACAAAGTCTGAACACTAAAAACGGAACACTGAATACTGTTTTTATTTATTTAAGACTTTCAGAAGCTTTAATAACAGCTTCTTTCAAACCTAGTTTGTAAGCAACAATTTTGTTTAATACATCAGCATTCGCGCTTCCGATGATTTGTGCTGCTAAGATTCCGGCATTTTTTGCACCGTTTAAAGCTACAGTTGCAACAGGAACTCCACCCGGCATTTGTAAAATGGATAAAACTGAATCCCAACCATCGATAGAGTTGCTTGATTTTACAGGAACTCCAATTACAGGAAGCGGCGACATCGAAGCCACCATTCCAGGTAAATGAGCTGCTCCACCAGCACCAGCGATAATTACAGCTATGCCTCTTTTATGAGCGTTGTTGCTGAAATCAAATAATTTCTCTGGTGTTCTGTGAGCCGAAACAATATCTACTTCGGTTTCGATTCCAAATTCTTTTAATATGTTGATGGCATCTTGCATCACTGGCATATCAGAGATGCTTCCCATAATTACGGCTACTTTCATTTATTTTATATTTAAAGATTAAATGATTGAATGATTTAAAAAAAGCTTGGAATATTTAAATTTTTCAATCTTTAAATTTTTTAATTATTCACTAATCACTCTAATCGTATTCTTAACATTCTCGGCAATTTTTCTAGCTTCGGTCATGTTTTCGTTGACAATGGTTACGTGTCCCATTTTTCTAAACGGACGCGTTTGTTTTTTACCATAAATATGTGGCGTAACACCATTCCAACCTAATATTTTCTCGATATTTTGGTACACCACATTTCCTGAGTAACCTTCTTCACCTACTAAATTTACCATAATTCCGGCAACTTTGCTGTCAGTATCACCTAATGGTAAGTCTAAAATAGCACGTAAATGGTTTTCAAATTGTGAAGTATAACTCGCTTCGATAGAATAATGACCTGAGTTGTGTGGGCGTGGAGCCACTTCGTTTACAATAACGTCGTCGTCCTCAGTTTGGAACATTTCCACCGCCAAAAGACCTACATGGTTGAAGTTTTGAGAAACATTCAATGCAATGGCTCTGGCTTTTTCGGCAACAGCATCATCAATACGAGCCGGGCAAATTACATATTCTACCTGATTGGCTTCCGGATGGAATTCCATTTCTACCACAGGATACGTTTTGATTTCTCCAGAAGGATTGCGACAAACAATAACCGCTAATTCATTTTTGAAAGGAATCATTTCCTCTGCAATACATTCTACATTTGGCAAACTGTCTAAATCAGCAACTTGACGGATGATTTTAACACCATTTCCATCGTAACCAAATTCAGTGCATTTCCAAACGAATGGCAATTGGATTGTTGATTGTTGATTAACGATTTCTGATTTTAGATTTTCTAAATCGTTAAAACGTTTGTAAGGAGCAGTTGGGATATTATTTTGAGTATAAAAATCTTTCTGTCTTCCTTTGTTTTGTATACTTCTCAATGTTTTTGGAGAAGGATATACTTTTAAACCTTCGCTTTCTAATTTTTCTAAAGCTTCTAGGTTCACCAATTCGATTTCGAAAGTCAAGACATCTACTTTTTTTCCAAATTCATAAACGGTGTCAAAATCCATTAAGTCACCTTGGAAAAAATGGTTGCAAGCTATTCGGCAAGGTGCTTCTTCGCTTGGATCCAGAACATAAGTTTGTATGTCAAATTTTCTAGTGTCAAATAAGAGCATTTTTCCTAATTGTCCGCCTCCTAGAATTCCTAATTTAAAATCAGAAGAAAAATAATTCATTGTGTCGAAAGTTTAATGGCGCAAAGATACTTTTTAATGATGGATTTGAAAAATGCTATTTTATTTTCTTCAAAATATGCTTAGAAACCGCTTTGTAAGCTGCAGTATGGGAGCTGAAATCCTTGGTTAGAACACTTTGTAATTCGGGAAGAATCCAGTTGAAATCTTTACCTAAAAGGAGTAAACTTCGCATTGCGTATACTTTGGAAGCTACTTTTGTATCGCCAATAAGCCAGTCAAAATTGATTTCGATTAGTTCCTGAAGTTGGTTTTCGGTAAAATGAATGTCTGTTTTTTCTATTTTATAATGAGCTTCGATCAATAAATAAATGACTTTAGACAAAGGACGAATGGCACTTTCATTGCTCAGATTTTTGCTTTTGTTACAAATTAGTTGAAGATCGTTTTGAAGGCAATTTAGTTTTTCAAGAGCTATTAAAATTCCATGACCCAGCAGGCTTTGTAGTGGTCGGGATTCTTGTTGTCGAAACAAATTTGCATAAAATCTTCCATCAATTCAGGGCTTGATAGTATTAAATTAGCAGTCGTTTGTCGGCTATTTTTATATCCTGTGGTTTTTGTAATAATGCAATTTAATTCGCTCATAAATTTGTAGGTATAGGCTTTAAAAATACAAATTAAGAATCAATTGCGAAACTGAATTTCGAAATCCCTATCTTTGCCCATTATTTTAAAAAATAAAAATAATGATTCAGCTTCACGATAAAGAATTTGTACCGTTTATTTCTGCTGAGGAAATAGATTTTGCTATTCAAAAAATGGTGGATCAAATTGAAGGCGATTTTGCAGATGAAATCCCTGTTTTTGTTGGAGTTTTGAATGGTTCTTTTATGGTGGTTTCCGACTTTGTAAAAAAGTATTCAAAACCCTGCGAAGTGAATTTTGTAAAAATGGCTTCTTATGAGGGAATGAACTCTACCAATCAAGTAAAGGAATTAATCGGTTTGAATCAGGATTTAACGGGGCGAACCGTAATTGTTATTGAAGATATTGTTGATACAGGACATACTATTGTCGAATTGAAAGCATTATTTAAAAAACAAAATCCGAAACATTTTAAAATAGCGACTCTTTTTTTAAACCTGAGGCTTACAAAAAGGAGGTAAAAATTGATTATATAGGGATTCAAATTCCTAACAAATTTATAGTAGGTTTTGGTTTAGACTATGACGGTTTAGGTCGGAATTTGCCAGAAGTATATCAACTAAAAGATTAAAAACTAAAAAGATTAAAAATGACTAACATTGTTTTATTTGGGAAACCAGGAGCTGGAAAAGGAACTCAAGCTGAGTTTTTAAAAGAAAAATACAACTTGACACATCTTTCAACAGGTGATATTTTTAGATTTAATATCAAAAATGAAACAGAACTAGGGAAATTAGCGCAAACTTTCATTAACAATGGAGAGTTAGTTCCTGATGAAGTGACCATAAAAATGTTGCAAAGTGAAGTAGAAGCTAATCCGGATTCAGCAGGTTTTTTATTTGATGGATTTCCAAGAACAATTGCTCAGGCTCAGGCTTTAGATGCTTTCTTGGCTACAAAAAATGAAATAATTACTGCTACTGTTGCTTTAGAAGCTGATGATGAGGTTCTTGTGGCTCGTTTGTTAGAGAGAGGTAAAACTTCTGGAAGAGCAGATGATCAAGACGAAGAGAAAATTCGTAACAGATACCAAGAATACAATGAAAAAACAGCTCCGCTTATTGGTTTTTACAAAGAACAAAATAAATTTCACGCTGTAAACGGTATTGGTTCAATTGCTGAAATTACCGAGCGTTTAAGTAATGTAATTGACAATTTATAATACAAATTGTTTGCTGTTTAAAGTTTAAAGTTGCTAGAGTGATTTTTTAGCAACCTTAAACTTTAAATTTTTTTAAAATGAAACAAAAATAATGGAACTATTAATTATTCTTTTTTTGATTATCCTTAACGGGCTTTTTTCGATGTCGGAAATAGCTTTGATTTCGGCTAGAAAATCAAGACTGGAAACTTCAGCAAAAAAAGGAAATAGTAGTGCGCAAATAGCGCTAGATTTGGCCAATTCGCCTAATAAATTTTTATCGACGGTTCAAATAGGGATTACACTTATAGGTATCTTGACGGGTATTTTTAGTGGTGATAAAATTACAGCAGATGTTGAAACATTTGTTTTAAGTTTTGAAATTTTAAAGCCCTATGCGCATTCGATAGCAGTAGGTATTGTTGTTGTGGTTTTAACTTTTTTCTCTTTGGTTTTAGGAGAATTATTACCTAAAAGAATCGGCTTGAATTATCCAGAATCCATTGCTAAATCGGTAGCAATGCCAATGAAAATTGTTTCTATTATTACAGCGCCATTTATTTGGTTGTTGACACATTCAACAGAATTTTTATTGAATGTACTGCAAATTAAACCAACTGCGGATGGCAAAGTAACGGAAGAAGAAATCAAAGCGATTATCAAAGAAGGGACAGAAGTAGGTGAAGTTCAAGAAATAGAACAAGATATTGTGGAGCGTGTATTTCACATTGGAGACCGAAAAGTGAACTCTTTAATGACGCATAGAAAATCGGTAGTGTTATTGCCGTTAGAAGCTGATAAAAAGCAGGTTAAAGAATTTATGCTCCAGGAATTACATTCCTTTTATCCCGTATATAAGGATAGTATTGATGAAATTGTGGGAGTAGTGAGTTTGAAAAATATATTTGCCAATATTGAAAAAAAGAACTTCAATCTGGAAGCTATTTTGACTGAAGCACCTTATATGATGGAGCATACCACGGCCTATAATGCCTTGGAAAACTTCAAGAAAACGGGTGTTCATTATGCTATAATAGCTGATGAATATGGTATTTTTCAAGGAATAATTACCTTGAATGATATTTTAGAGGCTTTAGTGGGGAATGCCTCGGATTTTTATAAAGAGGATTTTCAATTAATTGAAAGAGAGGATGGAAGTTGGTTAGTCGATGGACATTATTCCTTACATGATTTCTTGACCTATTTTGATTTGGACGAATTGTTGAGTGATTATGAGGTAACGACTGTGAGTGGATTAATTATGACCGAATTGTCACGTATCCCTAAACAAGGGGAAAAGTTTATTTGGCATAAATTTGAATTTGAAGTTATCGATATGGATGGTGTAAAAATCGATAAGGTTTTAATAAAAGCAATTAAATAAAAGTACACAATGTTTAGGCTTTTAGTTGGCAGTTATTTTGCAATTAAAAAATGGAACATTGAAAAAAGGAATTAAATTGTCGAAAGATTTAGTGTTAATTAGGAGTAATCTGAAATTGAACACTTAAATACTGATGACTGAACACTTAAAAACATGACAGAGGGGAATTTTGTAGATTACGTAAAAATATTTGTTTCTTCCGGAAAAGGAGGAAAAGGTTCTACGCATTTACATAGAGAAAAATTTATTGAAAAAGGGGGGCCAGATGGTGGTGATGGTGGTCGTGGAGGTCATATTTATATTGTGGGTAATAAAGGTCTTTGGACTTTATTCCACTTGAAATTTGCCCGTCACATTAAAGCGGGTCACGGCGGTGATGGAGGAGGAGACCGAAGTACAGGTGCAGATGGAGATGATAAATATATCGAAGTGCCATTAGGAACGGTTGTGAAAGATAAAGAAACCGGAGAGGTTTTATTTGAAATTACTGAGGACGGAGAACGTAAAATTTTAGCTAAAGGCGGAAAAGGAGGATTAGGAAACTGGCATTTTAGAAGTTCTACTAATCAAACCCCTCGTTACGCCCAGCCTGGATTACCAGGTGTTGAAATGGACGTGATTTTAGAATTGAAAGTTTTGGCAGATGTTGGTTTAGTAGGTTTTCCTAATGCAGGAAAATCAACTTTGCTATCTGTATTGACTTCTGCAAAACCTAAAATTGCCGATTATCCGTTTACGACTTTAAAACCAAATTTAGGAATTGTTGCCTACAGAGATTTTCAATCTTTTGTAATTGCAGATATTCCTGGAATTATTGAAGGTGCTGCCGAAGGAAAAGGCTTAGGACATTATTTCTTGCGTCATATTGAGCGAAATTCAACTTTGCTTTTCATGGTGCCAGTTGATACACCTGACATCAAAGCAGAATATGATATTTTGGTTAATGAATTGACCAAATACAATCCAGAAATGTTAGACAAAGAACGTTTGTTGATTATCACCAAATGTGATATGCTGGATGATGAATTAAGAGCTGAATTGAAAGTAGAATTAGATGAAGCTTTCAAAGATGTACCTTATTTGTTTATTTCATCGGTTGCTCAACAAGGATTAACAGAATTGAAAGATAAACTTTGGAAAATGTTAAATGAGTAATTTCATTCTTTAAAAAGAATAAAAACCACTAATGAGTTTGATTCGTTAGTGGTTTTTTTGTTTTTAGAAAGATTGTTTTTACTCCCTATACGTATCAAACATATATTGCAAAGTTTCCGGAATGTTATTGGCTTGCATTTTAGGATAATCAATTGTAAGATTGAGCCATTTTTCAATTATTTCGTTGAAATTTTTCCCTACTTCATATACAACTGGTACTCCCATTTTTTTTAGCGCTGCGGCATTACATTCTTGTTCGTAATGACTTTTAATTGGTATAGAAAGGATTTTTTTACCTAGATACAAGGCTTCGGCAGGTGTTTCAAATCCTCCACCTGTAATAATCCCTTCGCACGAAATTAAACTCTCATTGAATTTCTTTTGATTCACAGGGAAATAAGTAATATTTCCAATAGTATGTTTAAATTCAATACCTTGCAAAAACCAGTGAAAATGTACGTCCGAAACTTTATTAAAGGCTTTTTCTAGACAATCTTTATCAAATGAAGGTAGGTAAACGGTGATGTGTTTTAAATTAGTAGGCGTTGCTTGTACAATTTCATCTTTGATAATCGGAGGAAGAATAAAGGAATCATATTTTTCAAAATGTAACCCTATGTTTTTTGGAGCAGTAGCATAATGTTTTAAAATCATTTCGCCCATTAAACTTTTCTTTTCTGGTCGAGGTGTTGCTTGTGAAATAAAACTAGCCTGATGTCCTAGTTGTACCGAATGTACTTTTTGCATTTTACAAGCCAATGAAGTAATTGAATCAAAGTCGTTAATGATTACATCATATTTTTTTAAAGGCAGTGCATCGGCATCTTTGTAAATTTGGCGCGGACGGATATTTTTGGTTATTTCCCAATAATTTAAACCGCCACATTTGCTATAATGCAAACTACAACCTTTACTTTTATATTGAATGGGTAATTTAATGTCTAAACTCGCATTGCTGCCGCTCAGAAAAAGTCAACTTCACCAAATTTTTGTAGATAAGGATACAATTGGGTAGCTCTACTGATGTGTCCGTTTCCAGTGGCTTGAATGGCGTAAAATATTTTCACTTTTTAGATATTTTATAGAAAAGTATCTTCATTTAGAAAATTTGATGATAGACTTTTTCTTATTATTTTTTTACAAAAATATAGGGATAATGTTATGGTAATGTTTGTTTTATGTTATTAATTATCATAGAATAGAATATCAATTTTTGAAGATTAAAGTGTTTGTGTCGCTACGTTTTTTGTTAGCAGTATGGTGTTATTTCATTTTGCTAGATTTTGTAGTTTATAAAGTTTTTAATTTTAGGTTAATAAATACGTTGAAATCGCAATTAAAATCTAAAAAAAGAAGGTATTTCGTTCTTATTTAACAGTTAAATTTCGGCTTTCTTTATTCATTTGAAGCTTTGATTTTGCTCTTGAAAATCAATTATATTCGCATTATAAATTCAATTATAAAATGAAAAAAATTATCTTATTCTTAACAACTTGCCTCTTGGCTTTACCTGTTAGAGCCGATGAAGGAATGTGGTTCTTAATGTTTATTGAAAGATTGAACCATAGAGATATGGAAAAAATGGGTTTGCAGCTAACAGCCGAAGAAATCTATAGTATTAATCATCATAGTTTGAAAGATGCGATTGTTCAGTTCAACGGAGGTTGTACAGCCGAAATTGTATCGAATACAGGTTTGTTGCTTACTAATCACCACTGTGGTTATAATGCCATTGCGGAACTGTCTTCACAAGAACAAAACTATTTACGTGATGGATTCTGGGCTAAAGATCGTAGCCAAGAAATGAGAACCGAAATCCTTATATGTTCGTTTTTTTGTAAGAATGGACGATTGTACCAAACGTATTTTATCAAAAGTAAATGATAAAATGACCGAAGCGGAACGCAATGCCATCATTCAAAAAGAAATGAGTTTGATTGAGCGTGAAAATAATGAAAATGGTAAATATGTTGTTTCTGTTCGTCCTTTCTTTCAAGGGAATGAATACTATTATTTTGTATACCAAGATTATACCGACGTTCGTTTAGTGGGTACTCCACCGGAAAGTGTTGGTAAATTTGGAGGAGATACTGACAATTGGGAGTGGCCTCGACAAACTGGCGATTTTTCGATGTTCCGTATTTATGCTGATAAAAATGGAAATCCAGCAGAATATTCTAAAGAGAATGTGCCTTTGCAACCGAAACACCATTTGCCAATTAGTTTAAAAGGAGTTCAGGAAAATGATTTTGCAATGATTTTGGGCTATCCAGGACGTACTAATAGATGGATGCCTGCTGGTGGAATTGAGCAAAATGTAAAGTATGCTTATCCTGCTTGGGTTGAAGGAGCTAAAACAGGGATGGATCAAATGAAGAAATACATGGATAAGGATGTATCGGTTCGTTTGGCTTATGCCGGGAAATATGCACAAACGGCTAACTATTGGAAGAACCGTCAGGGAATGATTGAATCGCTGACGAAAGCTCAAACTGCTAAAATAAAAGCGATCCAAGAAGATAAATTTAACAAATGGGCTAATAAAAAGGCGAACAAAGAAACTTACGGAAATGTAATTTCGGTAATTAATGATTTTTATGCTGCAACTAATTTGAAAGCACGTCATGATAGTTATTTAATGCAAACACTTCGTACATCAACATATGCTGCTGCAACGGCTAATATTGGTACTGGATTAATTCAATATTATAAAGAAAATGAGGCGAAACGAACAGAAATGTTGCCAAAGTTAAAAGCTTTTATAGAATCAACTTACGGAACGATCAATGAAGCCCTAGAAAAAGAAGTGTTAACAGCTCAATTGAATTTATACGCTGCCAAAGCTTCTGAATACGGATTATCGCCAGTAATTGCTAACATGAGTAAAGCCAATAATGGCGATTTTACAAATGATGTTGCTAAGGCGGTTGCTTCAAGTATTTTTACTTCAAAGGCATCTATTGAAGCATTTATGAGTAATCCTGATGCTTCTAAAATTGCAAATGATCCTTTGTTTGTGATTTCAAATGATTTACTAACTAAATACAGAGAGAAATCAGAAAAGCAAATTTTAGCCGAGGATGCTTTCGAAAAAGCTTATCGTAAATTAGTTGAAGGGTTGAGAGTTTCAGGATTAAATACTGTGAAATATCCGGATGCTAATTCTACTTTACGTTTAACTTACGGAAAAGTACGCGCTTTACCAAAAGACCCTCGAAACGATGCTACGATTAACAACTATACTGATATGACTAGTATGGTTAAAAAATACAAAGCAGCTGATGCAGAATTTGATTTGCCTTCTCGTTTATTAGAATTAAATAAAGCTAAAGATTTTGGTCAATATGCAGATAAAGCGGGTTATATGCCGGTAAACTTTTTGACCGATAATGACATAACTGGTGGAAATTCAGGTTCTCCTGTAATGAATGGAAAAGGAGAATTAGTAGGAGTTGCGTTTGACGGAAATATCGAAGCTATGGCAGGAGATGTAATATTTGACAAAAATTTACAACGTACTATTTGTGTAGATATTCGTTATGTACTTTGGATTATAGACAAATACGCTGGTGCCAAAAACATCATTGATGAGTTAACGATCACTAAATAATTGATGGTCATATTTAAATGGAACCCGACAAGTTATAAGTTTGTCGGGTTTCTTTTTTGTTTTAAATAAATTTAGTTTTAAAAAGTTAATTGCCATTTATATTTCCTTATTTTTGAAACATGAAAAGAATTTGGTTACTTTTTTTGGTGGTTCCTCTTATGGTTTTTTCTCAATCTGATTTTGAGAGAGCTCAACAATTGTTTAAAGAAGGAAAATGGGAGCCTTCTAAAGTTCTTTTTGAAAAAATAGTACAAACCAATCCTTCTAATGTTAAGGTTTTGGAATATTTAGGGGATATTGCTGGCTATCAAAAATCATGGGACGACGCCTTACAGTATTATGGTAAGTTAAAACGAATAAAGCCCAATGATGCTGATTATTGTTTTAAATACGGTGGTGCTTTAGGAATGAAGGCGCTCGAAGTCAATAAATTCAAAGCCTTGGGGATGATTGATGAGGTTCGGTCTAATTTTGAAAAGGCGATACAACTAAATCCCAAACACATTGAAGCTAGGTGGGCATTAATAGAATTAAACTTAAAGTTGCCAGGTATTTTGGGTGGAAGCGAAAAAAAAGCAATTCAATATTCCAATGAATTAATGCAAATTTCTCCTGTTGATGGTTATTTGTCAAGAGGTCATATTGAGGAACATTTTAATCGATATTCTAAGGCAGAACAACAATACAAAAAAGCTATTTCAATAGGGAATTCTAAAAAGACTTATCAAAAACTGGCTAATTTATATGCCAATAAAATGAAATCTCCTGATAAGGCAAAATCGATTTTGGATGAATATAAAAAGAGATACGATAATTAAATTTAAAAATACAATTTACGCTTAAGCGAATATCAATTATTCATATGAAAACACATTTTATAGCTATTGGTGGAAGTGCTATGCACAATTTGGCCTTAGCCTTACATAATAAAGGATATCAGGTTACAGGTAGTGATGATGCTATCTTTGAGCCGTCTAAATCACGTTTGGAAAAAAAGGAATTCTGCCAGCCGAACTAGGGTGGTTTCCAGAAAAAATTACTGCCGATATTGATGCAATTATTTTAGGGATGCATGCTAAAGCGGATAATCCTGAATTGTTGAAAGCACAGGAATTGGGTTTGAAAATCTATTCGTATCCAGAATTTTTATACGAACAATCTAAAAATAAAACCCGCGTAGTAATTGGAGGTTCACACGGAAAAACAACAATTACTTCTATGATTTTACACGTAATGCATTATCATGGAATTGAAGTAGATTATATGGTGGGTGCGCAATTGGAAGGTTTTGATACGATGGTTCATCTCACCGAAGAAAATGATTTTATGGTTTTGGAAGGAGACGAGTACTTGTCCTCGCCAATTGACAGAAGACCAAAGTTTCATTTGTACCAACCCAATATTGCTTTGATTTCGGGAATTGCCTGGGATCATATCAATGTATTCCCTACTTATGAAAACTATGTAGAACAGTTTGAGATTTTTATAAGCAAAATTACCAATGGTGGAATTTTAGTGTACAATGAAAATGATCCAGAAGTAAAGCGTGTGGCAGAAGCAGCGACAAGTCCTATTCGAAAATTAGCCTATCATACGCCTGAATACAGTGTAAGCGATGGTGTAACTCTATTGGAAACACCAGAAGGAGCAATGCCTATTGAAGTTTTTGGAGCGCATAATTTGAATAATTTGGCTGGTGCCAAATGGATTTGCCAAAATATGGGGGTTGATGAAGCCGATTTTTATGAAGCTATAGCAAGTTTTAAAGGGGCTTCTAAACGTTTAGAAAAAATTGCCGAAGGAAAAGGGAAAGTTGCTTATAAAGATTTTGCCCATTCGCCAAGTAAGGTAGCAGCAACAACTAAAGCAGTAAAAGAGCAATATCCAAACAGAACTTTAGTGGCATGTTTAGAATTGCATACTTACAGTAGCTTGAATGCTGAGTTTTTAATAGAATATGAAGGGGCTTTGGATAATGCCGATGTGGCTGTGGTTTTCTATTCGCCAGATGCAGTAAAAATTAAGCAATTGGAAGAAGTGACTTATGACCAAATCGCTAAAGCATTCAATCGTCAGGATTTAATAATTTATACGAATCCAAAAGAATTTAAAGATTATTTATTCAATATGAATTTAGACAATTCAGCTTTGTTATTGATGAGTTCCGGAAATTACGGAGGTTTGAATTTTGATGAGGTGAAAGGATTGATTCAATAAGCCTTTCGATTGTTTTTTGGGAATACTCATTTTTAAGCAGAGATTCCTACGGAATGACAAACTGGACGGTTATAGTTTGTGTAAAAAAAAACACCCACAATCTTGTCATTCCGTAGGAATCTCTTTTTTTATTTTAATAGTTGAATGTTATGATTGAGTACACCGAAGGAATTTATACTTATTACGTTTATATTTTAACTAATAAAAACAGAACAGTTTTATATACTGGTGTTACTAATAATTTAAAATTAAGACTTAAGCAACATGAAACTAAGTTAAATCCAAATAGTTTTACAGCTAAATACAATGCTCATTTTTTAATTTATTTTGAAAAATTCAGTTGGATTCAATTAGCTATTGGACGAGAAAAAGAAATAAAGAATCTTTCCAGAGAAAAGAAATTAAATTTGATTAAAGAAATAAATCCAAACTTAGAGTTTTGGAATAATCATTTTGAATTATAGATTCCTACGGAATGACAAGATTGTGCGTAAAGGTTTTAGTGTTATATTTACAAAATAAGATTATATAAACTAAATCTTTTACTATGGAAAACAGTCATTTCCCCATTAGAAATTGGTCTGAAGATGATAAGCCGAGAGAAAAATTAATGCTCAAAGGTAAGAGTGCTTTAAGTGATGCCGAATTAATTGCGATTTTGATTGGCTCAGGAAGCAGGAACGAATCGGCTGTGGATTTAAGCAAAAGGATTTTATCCAGTGTAGCCAATAATTTGAATGCTTTAGGAAAATTATCGATGTCTCAGTTGTTGAATTTCAAAGGAATAGGCGAGGCCAAAGCCATTTCAATTATGGCTGCTATGGAACTCGGAAGAAGGAGAAGGGCAGAGGAAGCCGTCGAATTGACTAAAATTACTTCCAGCAAATCAGTATTTGAAATGATGCAGCCTATAATTGGCGAATTGCCACACGAAGAATTTTGGATTTTATATTTGAATAATTCTAATAAAGTAATTTCAAAAGCGCAGTTGAGTGTAGGTGGAATTACCGGAACCCTAGTTGATGTCCGATTGGTTTTTAAAATGGCACTGGAAAAAGGAGCCACGGCTTTGATTTTGTGTCATAATCATCCATCAGGAACTTTGATTCCTAGTGATGCCGATAAACAAATTACTAAGAAGTTAAAAATGGCTGGTGATAGTTTAGAAATAAAAGTATTGGATCATTTGATTGTAACTGAGACAAAATATTTTAGTTTTGTAGATGAAGGCATGTTTTAAACGCTCAAACAATTATGAATTAGTGGAGCGTTTTTTATTTTTAAGCTAATTGTTCAATCAAAGTAGTTATGCTCATATAACTCATGATTGCAACTACAAACCAGCCTGTAATGGTGAGCCACAAAGGGTGTTTGTATTCTCCAAAAATGCTTTTCTTTTTCACTGCTAAAAGCATCAATCCTAATGAAATTGGGAGAATAAATCCATTAATAGTTCCTGCCCAAATTAAGATAACAATCGGTTTGCCCTACAACACAAAAATGAAGGTAGATATCAAAATGAACACCACAATATGAATATTACTTTTCTTTTCCAATGAAGGTTTTAAGGTTTTGAAAAAAGAAATAGAAGTATACGCTGAACCTACAACTGATGTAATTGATGCCGCCCAAATAACCAATCCGAAAATTTTATAACCAATTTTTCCGGCTGCAAATTCATATACCGAAGCGGCAGGATTGTCAGCGCTAAGCGAAGCACCTTTTATAATCACACCTAATGCAGCAAGGAAAAGCATTACTCGCATTACCGACGCTAATAAGATAGCGGTTACGGAACTTCTGCTTACTTCTTTTTGATTGTCAATCCCCGTAATACCTGAATCTAATAATCGGTGCGCTCCTGCAAAAGTAATATAACCACCCACTGTACCACCCACGAGTGTTACAATAGCGGTCCAACTCAATTTTTCAGGAAATACAGAACGAATAATGACTTCTTTGATAGGTGGATTTGTAATGAAGGCAATGTAGCAAGTAATTCCAATCATGGTAATTCCCAGTATTTTTACAAACCAATCCATAGCTTTTGAAGCTTCTTTCATCAGGAAAATAAAAACGGCTATTAAAGCACTTATGGCGGCTCCTTGTTGAACGCTAATGCCAAAAAGAACATTCACTCCCAATCCTGCTCCGGCAATGTTTCCAATGTTAAAGGCTAATCCTCCTAGTACCACTAAAAGCGTCAGGAAATGTCCCGTACCTGATTGCATTTCATTAGCAATTACAGATACTTTTTTACCGCTAACGGTTATAATTCTCCAAACGTTTAATTGAGAGAAAATATCAATGAGTACGGAAATCAAAATAATAGCCCCACAACTCGCTAAAAATTCTTTGGTATAATTAGTGGTTTGTGTTAAAAAGCCTGGACCAATCGCTGATGTAGCCATTAGGAAAGCCGCACCTAGTAATGCTTTTTTATCAAATGTTTTTTTCATACTTATCGTAATGGTTTAATTTGGATGTTGTTTTGAGTCAGTTTATCATGTAGTGATTTAGCAAAGAGCACCGCATGTTTTCCATCGCCATGTATGCAAATGGTTTCGGCTAGCAAAGGAATTTGGTTACCTATAACACTTGTTACCGTTTCGGTTTGTATGATTTGAAGTACTTGTTCGATAGCTTCCGTTTCCGTTTCTATTAGTGCATTAGAATTAGTTCTTGGTGTCAGAGTTCCGTCGTTTTGGTAAGTTCGGTCGGCAAATGCTTCTCCGATAAAATGAATCCCCGATTTGTTACTTGCTTTTTCCATTTCAGAATTTGGTAAACCAAAAAAACTTAATTGAGCATCTATTTCTTTTACAGATTGGGTAAGCGTGTAAGCTAGTTCAAAATCTTTTGCGGCCATATTATACAAAGCCCCATGAGGTTTTACATGTTGTAACTTTGTTCCAAAACTGGCTGCAATATTCGAGATAGTATGAATTTGGTCCAGCATTATTTTGTGTAGCTCTTCGGAAGGAAGATTCATATTGGTTCTTCCAAAATTGGCTCTGTCGGGAAAAGAAGGATGCGCGCCAATCGCAATACCATATTCCAAGCAAAGTTCAATAGTTTTTTTCATAGTATTTTCATCACCGGCATGGTAACCGCAGGCAATATTGGCGGAACTGATAAAAGGAAGTAGCTCTTTTTCGTTGCCTATTCCTTCGCCTAAATCACAATTGATATCGATATAGTTTTTCATGAAAAATGTTGCTGAATAAGGGTTTCTAAAAGTTTAATTTGTTGGTTTTGTTTTTCTAGTAATTTTTCGGCTTCCGCCAAAGAAACAATCGAAAAGAAAATAGATTCACTAGGTTTTAATTGGGCACATTTAGAAATATCAGTTGTGATAATATGTGCAATTTTTGGATAACCTCCTACGGTTTGACAATCAGGCATCAAAGCAATCAATTGACCATCGGGAAGTAATTGAATGGTTCCTTTGGCTACGGCCGAAGAAATCATCTCAATATTTTCTTTTGTTTCTAAAGCTGTTCCGTCAAGGCGATAACCCATTCGATTGGAATTATTAGAAATGGAGAATGGTTTCTTAATTAAAGTTTGTTGTGATTTATTGGTAAGTAAATCAAAATCAACTCCTGTTGTAACTCTAATTTCATTTGAAATGGGCAAGGTAAAAGCCGCTCCGTTAATTTTGAAGTACGCTCCTTGTTTTAAACTTTGTATAATATTTTGAGCAATTGGACTTGGTTCTTTCAAAATACTTAGATTGTCTCCTTTTTGAATAGCACGTCCCTGAAAACCTCCTTTTTTTGTTGCAAAATGAGTCGCATAACTGTTTAGGAATTCATCGGCTCGAAATCCACCGGCTATTGCCATATAAAGCCGAAATCCAGCGCTTGGTTTTTTAATTTCCAATAAAGAACCCGCTTTGATAAAATGGGGTTGGTTCAATGGAATTTCGTTTCCATTCACCTTTGGAATTAGTCCGCCACCCGAGAAACTAATTAAAGCTTCTTTTTCAAATAAAAATTGGTGTGGTGATTGGACGATTTCTAAAACAGGAGTCCCAGTTTCATTTCCTACCAAAACATTAGCGATGGAAGTAGAATATTGACACAAACTTCCCCCCACAGCAATCCCGAAAGACTGGGAGCCCCAACGACCTAAATCCTGAATGCTGGTTTGGATACCGGATTGTAATACTTGTATCATGGCTTGTAATTTTCAAATTCTTCTACACTAATGGGAACGAACTTTACTTGATTTCCAGCTTGTAATAGGAAAGGATTTGAACGTTCTTTATCAAAAATTTTTAATGGAGTCTGACCAACAATATTCCAGCCACCTGGACTTTCTATCGGGTAAATTCCGGTTTGATTTCCACCAATAGCGACCGCACCAGCTGGCATTTTCAGTCGCGGTTGTTTTTTTCTAGGAGTAGCTAACGATTCCGGAAGGATTCCCAAGTATGGAAAACCGGGTAAAAATCCAACCATAAAAACAGTATAGATAGTTGCAGTATGTTGTTCTATAATTTTGGTAACAGTGGTGTTGTGATACAAAGCTACTTCTTCTAAATCTAATCCATATTTTGTGTCATAACATACTGGGATTTCAAGTAATTTTGATGTTGTGTTTTCTTGAATTTCAGGATTCCAATGACTAATAATTTCTTGAATATGTCCACTCAAATTTTCAGAAACACTTTTTGGCGATTTAGGAAAATGTTTTTTTAAAGTAAATGGGTCAAAATAGATTGTTAGTGTACAATAACAGGGAACTAATTCTATAATTCCGGGTAATGCCAAGGATTTTATTCGCTTTTGTAAAGCAATTACTTTTTGGTAAATGGCTAAGTCTATCGTTTTACCTAATTCGATAGTTAAGGATTGTTCACCCAAAGAATATATTTGAAATTCCTGATTCAAAATGCAAATAGGTTTTCAACAAATATAAGTTTTTTAAAATACTTCATTTCGTGAATTGTTAATTTACCTTCACAATATTGTGTACGGATTTGGATTTGGTATATTTGATTACTTATTGCTATGATGAAGTCTAAGAACGAGTTTTAATAAGTTAAAAAAATTGATGAACTGAAAAGAAGTGGTGTTTTTTGCTTATAAATTAATACAAGGAAGTTATTTAGAGTGAAAAAATGGTTAAAATAGATTTTATTGGGAGTAAAACATGATAAATTTGGATATTAAAGATGTGTTTTTTGATTTAGATCATACGCTTTGGGATTTTGATAAAAATTCAAAAATTACTTTTGAAACTATTTTTAGCAGGAATCATCCGGAAGTACAAATTGAAGATTTTATAAAACAATACCTTCCAATTAATCAATCCTGCTGGAAACTGTATCAATACGATAAAATAACGCATCAACAATTGCGCTATGATCGATTGAAATTGTCTTTTGATGCAATTGGTTATTCAATTTCAGACAATGATATAGAGTTGATTTCTCAGGAATATATTGATTTGTTGACCGATAATAACCATCTTTTTGATGGTGCGTATGAAATTTTGGATTATTTAAATGGGAAATATAAGCTTCATGTCATAACTAATGGTTTTGCACATGTTCAACAAAAGAAGCTCAAAAACGCTAATTTGATTAACTATTTTTCTACGATTACTAATTCGGAAATGGCAGGGGGTAAAAAGCCTAATCCTATTATTTTTGAATACGCTCTGAATTTGGCGAAAGCCAAAAAAGAATCCAGTATTATGATAGGGGATTCTATAGAAGCAGATGTATTTGGAGCTTTGGATGCCGGGATTGATGCGATATATTTCAATGAAAATAAGGAAGCTGTAAACAGCAACATCAAACAAGTAAATCATTTATTAGAACTTAAAAAGTATTTGTAAAAAAATAAAAATTTTTAAAGAAGCTTTACAAGCAACTTTTTTAGAAATCACACTCTATAATACAACCAATATATTCAAATTAAATTAATATGAAAAAACAGTTTTTATTACTTTTATTACTAGTATCTAGTTTCGGAATAGCACAGTCTATAAACGATTATAAAGCAGTAGTTGTTCCTTTGAAATTTGATTTCTTGAAATCAGAAAACCAATATCGATTGTCTACTTTGTCAAAATTTAATTTGGAAAAAGTAGGTTTTGAAGTTTATTATTCAAACGAAATAATTCCACAGCAAATCAATAGATGTGCAGTATTAAATTATAATATTGAAAAACAAAATGGTTTTTTAGTTACAAAATTGTTCTTGACTTTCAAGGATTGTTACGGTAAAATTGTTTATCAATCTGAAATAGGATCAAGTAGAGAAAAAGAATATCAGGTAGCCTATCATGAGGCATTGAATAAAGCTTTTGAGTCCGTTTATGCGCTAGAATATAAATATAACGGAGGTGCAAACGTTGCAACAGAACAAAAAAGCGAAATGGTAAAAGAGCCTGCAGCTGTTAAGATTGAAAATACTGTTCAGTCTAATGTTGAGACAAAAGTTGTATTGGATCCAAATGAAGTACTTTTTGCTCAACCATTAGCAGGAGGAAACTATCAGTTGATTGATAGTAAACCATCAGTGATAATGAAAATTTATAAAACTTCTGATGCTAATTCATTTTTAGCTCAAAAAGGAAATCAGCAAGGTGTTTTAGTTAAAAAAGACAACCAATGGTTTTTTGAATATTATCAAAATGATCAATTAGTTTCTGAAAAAGTAAACGTTAAGTTTTAGTCCAGATTTCAGATTTCAGATTTCAGATTTCAGATTTCAGATTAAGAATGTTAATCATCTAATCTGAAATCTGTTTTTGTTATATATCTACTTCTAATTTCTAACTTCTAATATCCATATTTGTCTTTCCAGCGATTTTTAAGAAATTCTCTGGTTGTTTTTTCTCTGGCATTTTCTCCAGGGACATAAATAGGGGTGTTTTTTATTTCTTCAGGTAAGTATTCCTGTTCGGCAAAATTATTAGCATAATCATGCGAATATTTATACTCTTCACCATAACCCAATTCTTTCATCAGTTTAGTAGGTGCATTTCGTAAATGAATAGGTACTGATAAATCCCCTGTTTGTTTTACAATTTGCTGCGCTGTATTGATAGCCATGTAAGAGGCATTACTTTTAGGCGAAGTGGCTAAATAAATAGCACATTGACTCAATAGAATTCTACTTTCTGGATAACCAATAGTGGTAACTGCCTGAAAAGTATTATTCGCCATAATTAAAGCTGTAGGATTGGCATTCCCAATATCTTCACTGGCCGAAATCAATAATCGTCTGGCAATGAATTTTACATCTTCGCCACCTTCAATCATTCGAGCTAACCAATAAACGGCTCCATTAGGGTCGCTGCCACGTATGGATTTAATGAAAGCCGAAATAATGTCATAATGTTGTTCGCCAGTTTTGTCATAAAGTACCGTATTTTGCTGAACTAATTCTAAAACGCGATTATTTGTTATGATGATTTCATCCCCTGCAGAAGCGTTAATCACTAATTCGAATATATTTAATAGTTTACGGCCATCACCTCCTGAAAGACGTAATAAAGCTTCAGTTTCTTTGAGTTGGATGTCTTTGTTTTTTAAATAGACATCGGTTTTCATAGCGCGCTCCAAAAGCGAAATCAAATCGGCTTTTGTAAATGCATTTAAAACATAAACTTGGCAACGGGATAAAAGTGCAGGGATTACCTCAAAACTTGGATTTTCGGTTGTTGCACCTACGAGTGTAATCCATCCTTTTTCAACGGCAGCTAGCAAAGAATCTTGTTGCGATTTACTGAAACGATGAATCTCATCAATAAACAAAATAGGGTTTTTAGCAGTGAAAAGTCCGCCACTTTGTTTGGCCTTGTCAATCACTTCACGAATGTCTTTTACCCCCGAATTAATAGCGCTTAATACAAAAAAAGGGCGTTGCGATTCCTGAGCAATAATTTGTGCCAAGGTGGTTTTTCCTGTTCCCGGAGGTCCCCAGAAAATTAAGGATGGGATAATTCCTTTTGCAATTTGTTGGGTCAAAGAGCCATTCGGACCAACCAAGTGTAATTGACTGATGTATTCGTCTAATTTTTGCGGGCGTATGCGTTCTGCTAAAGGTGCTTCCATTTTTTTGATCTGAAATCTAAATTCGTTAATCTTCAATCACCAATCAGAATATTTTTGAAATCAGATTTTGAATATTCAAATTTATGACATTAGAATAAGCAAATCAACAAATATTTATTTAACCGAATTAACTTTATGACAAAATAGCATTATATTGTTTTTGGTTTCATAATTGATTTATTTTTTAAAAAACAAATAATGGATAAGCATTTTAAATTTACAAACGTCGTTATAGGTCTTCCACTTTTTTTTGTGTTTTCCCTCTGGTTTGTCTATTGGCTGCAAATCCGTTTTGACTTTGATTTTGTAGAAAATGGTATTTATCCTCGTTCATTCTCTGGTTTACAAGGTGTGATTTTTAGCCCTTTCATTCATGCCGATTTAATGCATCTCTACAATAACTCTATTCCGCTTTTAGTATTGTTGGCTGCATTACAGTTTTTTTATTCCAATTTGTCTCTAAGAGTGATTGTTTGTGGGATTTTGTTTTCAGGACTTTTAACATGGCTTATTGGAAGAGAAAATTTCCATATTGGAGCCAGCGGACTCATTTATGTGTTATTTTCTTTCGTCTTTTTTAAAGGGATTTTTACCAAATATTATCGTTTGGTAGCATTATCTCTGGCTGTTATTATGATGTATGGCGGAATGATTTGGTATGTTTTTCCGGAGGTAGATGATACCATTTCATGGGAAGGTCATTTGTCGGGACTGATTACGGGTTTGGGATTAGCATTATATTATGGAACTCCCGAATTTAAAAAAGTCCCAAAATACGAATGGGAAATGCCCGATTATAATCCGGCTGAAGATAAATTTATGCAACGTTTTGATGTAAATGGTAATTTTGTAAATCCACCAAAAGAAGATCAAGAAGAAGAAATTAGTGCTTACTTTTCATCCAATTATGATGTGAATTACGATTTTATTGAAAAAGAAAAAAACGAATCAGACTCTTAAATCTAATTCGCTTTTCTGTTATCTAAATTCTGTAATCTTATATCTTAGTTTCTCTGTCTTACGACTTCATATAAAAAGGCGCCACAAGCAACCGATACATTTAAAGAACCTATTGTTCCAAACATAGGAAGTTTAGCTTTTTCATCTACGATTTTCAAAACAGACGGATTTACTCCTCTATCTTCCGATCCCATGATAATGGCAACAGCTTCGCTAAAATCAATATTGTAAATGGTATTGTCGGTTTTTTCAGTTGCAGCAACAGTTTTGATTCCATTAGCCTGCAAAAGGAAAATAGCATCTTTAATGTGTTCTACTTTACAAATAGGAATATTAAAAACGGCACCCGCTGATGTTTTAACAGTATCCCCATTTACAGGAGCTGAACCGGATTTTTGAATGATAATTCCGTTTACTCCAGTACATTCGGCAGTTCGGATAATGGCTCCAAAATTACGTGCATCAGAAATTTGGTCTAACACTAAAAATAGTGGTTTTTTACCATTTTCAATTATTGTTTCAATCAAACTTTCTAAGTCAAAGAATGAGATAGGAGAGATGGAAGCTACTGCACCTTGATGGTTGTTCGGTGTTAGTTTGTTTAATTTTTCAACAGGAACGTAAGAGAAATTTACATTAGCACGTTTCATAACTTTCATCAAGTCTTTCATCAATTCACCTGATGTTTCCTTTTGAATATATACTTTGTCAATTGTTGTCCCCGCTTGAATTGCTTCAATAATGGCTCTTATCCCGAATATTTGATGTTCTTTTTCCATGGCGCAAATATATAAAAAAAACCGCCAAGCTAAGCTTGACGGTTTTTAAATAATTTTATAGGAATCAATACTCGTCTTCTTTGAATCCAGTTCTTTTATGACCTTCATAGATAATGTCATATCCATCAGCATCATAATCAAAATGTGCAGTAAAAGTAATTTTGTCTACTTTGTGTCCTGCTTTTGATAGACCAGCACCTTTTTCAATTTTACCATTTGTAATGGTTACTTTACTTCCGTCTAAAAGGTTGTCTGATGAAGTTGCAGTAAATGTACCGTTTGCTACATCCATAGTAACTTTGCATTTTATCCAATAACCATTTTTCTCATCATCGATCCACAAAGTATTGTCATTTGCAGCGGTGTTGTACGTATGGTGCAATTCGTGTTCAAATACATCATGATTGTCAGAATCTTTTGCACTGATATACCAATCACCTGCATAGTCTTCCATAGAAGTTCCTCCAATATTGGGATCTCCACCAGCATCACAAGAATTTAATACTGTAAGAGTTAGAACTCCAAATAGTATTTTAATATAATTAGTTATAATTTTTTTCATTCTTTAATGTTTTAAGGTTGAACTTGGGTTAAAGTTACTTCAAACGTATATGTTAACCATGACGTTGAAAAAGTGATTTTTTTTGTACTTGGGTTTACAGTAAAAGAGGTCATTGTTGCATCACCTCCGAAACCATTTACAATAAATGGAGAAACTGTAAAGCTATTATTTGGAATGTCATTTGCTGTAATAGTTACTGGTCCTGCAATATATCCAAATCCATAACCTCTTCCTAAATTATAATATCCTCCAATCCCATCAGAAATTTGATATGTTCCATCAGTATTTTTCCAAATTAGAACATATTTCATATTAGTATACTGAGCTGCTGAGGAACCATTTCTTACTACTGTTGAAGTATAAATTCCTTCAATGCTGTTCACCAAATCTCCATTTTTATAAACATATACATCTCTAGAAGTATTAGCTTCAAAGCCATCTTTATTAGTTGCTGTATATGTTTGAGAATAATGGTCAGATTTGTTTGTGTCAATTGTTGTTGTTCCTCTGTAATTACCAAATCCAGTAATTGTTGCTTCAATAGGAGTTCCATTTTCGGTGGCAGTTACTCCTGGATCAGAATAAGAAGTTCCTTGTTGAACAAACATAGGATTGTTTCCATTAAGTTCAATTAGTGCATAGTTAGTAATTGATGATACATTTGCTGTACTATCTGCTTCACATGATGCAAAAAATGCACTCATGATTACTATAAGTGATGTTATTTTTTTCATTTTTATTATTATTTATGCCACCAGATTGGTGTTGTTATCGGTACTAAATTTGGTGCATTCGGATTTGCATTTCTTTCAGAAAGCGGATATGCTATTCTTTTTGGAAATAAGCCTCCTGTTGTTCCATTTTTTGCATAAACAAATTCTCCAGGAACGTATGAAGAACTACTTTGAGCAACTGAAGATGTTTTAGGATAACCAGTTCTGTTTTTTTCAAAAAATGCTTCAAAACCATTACCAGGGAAACTTGAAACCCATTTTTGAGTAATTATAGCTTCTATTTTTTGTTCTAAAGTTCCAGAAGTTGGATAAGCATAAGCTCCAGAAACGAATGAAGTTCCATCTAAACTGTATCTTGCGAAATTTGCATTAATAGCAGCGTCATATTTTCCTTTAGCTCCAGTACCAGAAGCGTAACGCTCTAAAGCTTCAGCTTGTAAAAATAAGCTTTCTTCTTTAGTCATTAAGTAGGCTGGTGTTGTTGCTTTAATTGTTACAATTGCTATTGTTCCAGCTCCAGCTGTACTTGTATAGTCTCCTTGATTTAAAGAGTTACCTGCTCCATAATATTTAGCTTTTCTAGTATCAGAATTGGCGTCAAAAAATGAAGCTAAAGTTGTACTCATTCTAAGGTTTGTTGCAACATTTAATTTACGAATATTGTATTCGTATAATGGATTACTTTGGTTAACAGCATCAGTAAATTGAGTCATACCTGCATCGGTATCTAGGAATGCAGTGTTTTTTGATAATAAATCACTTATTCCTGCACTAGCTACAGATGATTTTGAACTTGTTGCTTGTCTCAAGAAAATTTTCAATTTTAATGTATTGGCAAATTTTACCCAATTTGTCATAATACCACCATAAATGAAATCATCTGAACCAGGGTTAGTACCTTTTGAAGAATCTAAATTTTTAGATAAAGCTAAATTTAAATCTTCGATCATAAATTCATATACTTCCTCACTTGTATTGAACTTAGGTTCTAAAATAGTATTGTTATTCGCTTCTTTGTATGGAATATCTCCGTAAAAGTCAGTTAGTACTTGTGCAGCTTGTACCTCTAAAGTAGTTGCTATTAAAAAGTATTTCCAATTTTCTTCTGCAAGTGCTCTTCTTTTAACATTTCTAATGTCGCCTAATGCATCAAACATTGCATTCCAAGCTCCATTATAATCTGAAGTTCCAATAGAATAATTGTCAATATCCTTGTATTGATTTGCAGCGTTACTTTGTGTCCAATATTGTGACCACATACCGCCAATTATTGCGTATGATGCACCTTCTGCACCTATTATACCAGTTATACCTGCTGGTAATTGAGCAGAAAGAGGTGCTTTACTTGGATCCAATAAATCTGGATCACTGTTTATGTCTAAATCTGTACTACACCCTATAAATGCAGATGATAAAACTAATATACTAATTAATAATTTTTTCATTTTCTTTTTTTTAGAATGTTAATTTAAGGCTTGCTCCAAAAGATCTTTGGGATGGATTTGTCCCAAACTCACCTTGCTCACTTAATAAACCATCTCCAAATGTAGACAATTCAGGGTCTATGTATGGGTTTTCAGCAGGAGTCCATAATGCAAGATTTTTACCATATACGCTAAAAGCAGCGGTAGAAAGCCCCATTTTAGATATCATTTTTGATGGAAAATTGTATGTTAAAGATACGTCTCTCAATCTCACAAATGTTTTGTCAATTACATGAGTTTTTTCAATTCCAGGGTTATTGCTAGTATTGTAGAAATCAGTTATCGAAGAATAACCAACTGCAGTTGTGTTTTCTTCATATCCTGTTACCTCATTGTTAGAATCTAATACTTCAACAACTGAATTAGGAATGATAAAAGGATTTCTATCGTTGTAAGTTGTTTCAATACCATTTCCTGTAAAATGAGATAATCTTTTTGTGTAAGAATACATTTCTCCACCTTGTTTCCAATCAATACCGAATGCTAAAATTATGTTTTTATACGTAATTTTATTTTTAAATCCCATTACAAAGTCTCTCTGAGAATTTCCTACTACTTGTTCATCATCTGTAACTTTGTAGAATCCTGTACTACCATCAACAATGTATTGTCCTGTAGTTGTAGTTTTTGGTACGAATGTGCTAAATACACCTAAAGGTTCTCCTACCATAGCATTAAAAGAAACACCATAGTTAGAAGCAAGTTGAATTTTTTCAACATCTCCTACTATGTCTGTAACTTCTGAGATGTTTTTTGAGAATGTAGTAGTAATATCCCATTGTAAATCATTTAATTTTACAGGAACAATATTTAATACAAGCTCAATACCTTTATTGCTAACATCAAGTAAGTTTGTTGTTTGTGTAGCGAATCCTGTTGAAGTTGCTACAGGTCTTTCAAACAAAAGTCCTTCTGTTTTTTTGCTATAAATAGATGCGTCAAGATTCACTCTTTTATAGAAGAAATTTGATTCAAAACCTATTTCTAACTCTTTTGTTCTTTCTGGTTTTAGTGATGAATTTCCTAAATTACCTGAAAATTCATATCCGTTTACACCACCAATAGGTAATAGAATGTTTCCAAATCCTAATGAAGCATTTCCTTGTGTTAACGTTGATTGTGTTTGGTATGCTCCTGTGTCATTTCCAATTTCAGCGTATGCAGTTCTAACTTTTAAGTAGTGTTCTGCTGTATCTAATACAACTCCACTTAAACTCACAGAAGGATAAAAATATGAATTAGCTCCTTGAGGTAGTGTAGATGTCCAGTCGTTTCTTCCTGTAACAGTTAAGAATAAACGGTTTTTATAGGAACCTTCAAATGAACCAAAAACACCAAAAGATTTTCTTCTAAAATCATTTTGTCCAACAACTGGTTTTACAGATGAGTTTGATAATTCATAAAAATATGGAATATCTAAATTTGTAATTTGAGCAGCTAGTGAAGATCCTGTACGTTCATTTGAGTTGAATCCAACCATACCATTTACATTGAAATCTTCATTGATAGCTGTATTATAGTTTAAATTCAAATTAGTGTCAAATTCTACATTTTGATAAATTCTTTCTGTAACACCGCCAACTACTCCATTTACATTTCCTAATGCTTGAGCTGATCCTGGTTCGAATGTTACTACTGCTCCATAAGATTTAATTTTTTCATTTCTATAGTCACCACCTGCTTGATATGACATAGATAATTTGTCGGTAAATTTATATCCAATATTTACATTTCCAAAAAAACGATTTCCGTCTATTTTAGTAGAGTTTTCATAAATAGACCAGTATGGGTTACTTGTGTATGGTGAAAAATAATTACTATTTGTATTATATGGATTATTTTTGTAATCTTCTAAATCAACAATACTAACGTCTCTAGGAATTTGTAATAATTCTTGCATCATTGTATTACCTTCACCTGCATCAGCTCCTTGTCCAGTATTTACTGCATTTTGATTTTTTCTGATGTAATTAATGTTGGCTCTTACACTTAATTTATCATTTGAGATACCTGCATTGATACTTAATGCTTTTCTCTTATAAGTATCTGTTGCGCTAGGAATGATTCCATCTGAATTAACGTCTGAGAAGTTTAATGAAAAATTTGAATTTTCACCACCACCACTTAATCGTACATTATTTGTAAAAGTGCTTCCTTGTTCGTAAAAATCTAAAACATTGTTTTTTAATGCTACGTAAGGTTTGATTTGTTGTGCATTATTAATAATTGCACCCCAAGGTCTAATTTCGCCATTAAACGCAGGACCCCATGATCCATTTTCATTACTGGCATTGTTTCCACTTCCTGCCCAATTAGACCAAGAAAATCCACTCCAACCTTGACCAAATTCATTTTGTAAATGTGGTACTCTGGCAATTTCTGAAAAATCGGTAGAGTGAAATAATTCAACTGCAATTTTAGATTTATTTTTAGCTGATTTAGTTGTAACTAAAATTACCCCATTAGCAGCTCTTGAACCGTACAAAGCTGATGCGGCAGCTCCTTTAAGTATAGAAATGCTTTCTATATTGTTAGGGTCTAAATCACTAACTCCATTTCCGGCGTCGAAGCTTCGTGTATTACTAGAAGATCCATTTCCGCTATTGTTAATAGGTGTACCATCTACTACGTATAATGGACTGCTATTAGATAAGGAATTGTAACCTCTAATGATAACTTTTGAAGAGGCTCCGACTTGAGCAGGAGCTGTAATGTCTACACCAGCAACTTTTCCAGACATTGATTCAAAAACATTTACATTAGATACTTCCGTTAATTCATCAGAGCTAACATTTGAAGTGGCGTAACTTACGGATCTTTTTTGTTTTTTAATACCGAAAGCTGTAACGACAACACCTTCTAGTTCAACGGCATCATCTTGAAGTGTGACATTGATTGTCGTGGAACTGGCCAATCTTTCTTGAGTTTTCATTCCAATAAAGCTAAAAACTAATGTTTGTGATGCTGAAGCTTTAATTTTGAATTTTCCGTCGAAATCGGTTTGAGTGCTGTTTTGTGTACCTTTCACCAGTACACTTACTCCTGGTAGTGGAAGCCCCGCTTTGTCGGAAATTGTACCAGAAACTATTCTTTCTTGCGCAAATAGTACTTGCGTAACCAATGCTAAGGTTAGCATTAATAGTCCGTTGAACTTTAATTTCATGTTTATTGATTTATGGTTTACAATTTTCAAAATTCATAATAATTTGTTAATAATCAAAATCAAATTACGTTTTTTTTATGCATGCATATATAATTTAACATTATAACAATTTTTAATCGTATTGTTATATAAATAATAAAATTATGATCTTTTTTTGAAATCTCTAAAAATTTATCAGATTATCCTTGTTTGTGAATGTCTTAGGTTTTTTTGTTTGTTTTTAATTTTTAGTTAATTCATTGTTAATCTAATCTTTTCTTTGTTTTTAGGTAGGAATTAATGTTGTTGAAAATTAATCAATTAAGATTTGTAGAGTTGAAAATAATTTATACATTTGCAACCCCGTAAAAAGCGGGTTTTATATTTACATAATAATTTTTAGTATTAATTATGCCAACAATTCAACAATTAGTAAGAACTGGAAGAACCCAGATAACTAAGAAGAGTAAATCGGTTGCTTTAGATTCTTGTCCTCAAAGAAGAGGGGTTTGTACGCGTGTTTACACTACTACACCAAAAAAACCAAACTCAGCTATGCGTAAAGTTGCGCGTGTGCGTTTGACAAATGGTAATGAAGTGAATGCTTACATCCCTGGAGAAGGTCACAATCTGCAAGAGCACTCGATAGTATTAGTTAGGGGTGGAAGGGTAAAAGATTTACCAGGAGTTAGATACCACATCGTTCGTGGTGCACTTGATACATCAGGTGTTGCTGGAAGAACGCAAAGAAGATCTAAGTATGGTGCTAAACGCCCAAAAGAAGCAAAAAAGTAATTTAAAAAATTAATCTTTTATAAGTCTGATGACTTATAAGTGTTTAATGTTTTATTAAAAAAAAGACATGAGAAAAAGACAGGCTAAAAAAAGACCTCTTTTACCAGATCCAAGATTTAATGATCAATTGGTAACGCGTTTTGTGAATAACTTAATGTGGGATGGTAAAAAATCTACAGCTTTTAAAGTGTTTTATGATGCAATTGATATCATTGAAACAAAAAAGCAAAATGACGAGAAAACTTCATTAGAAATCTGGAAAGATGCTTTAACAAATGTTATGCCTCACGTAGAAGTGCGTAGTCGTAGAGTTGGTGGAGCTACATTCCAAATTCCAATGCAAATTCGCCCAGACAGAAAAATTTCTATGGCAATGAAATGGTTGATCCTTTATGCTAGAAGAAGAAATGAGAAGTCTATGGCTCAAAGATTGGCTTCTGAGTGTTTAGCTGCGGCTAAAGAAGAAGGAGCAGCTGTTAAGAAAAGAATGGATACTCACAAAATGGCAGAAGCTAATAAAGCTTTCTCTCACTTTAGATTTTAATTCATAGAGAAATGGCTAGAGACTTAAAATATACAAGAAATATTGGAATTGCGGCTCACATTGATGCTGGTAAAACAACAACAACTGAGCGTATTCTTTTTTATACAGGTAAATCACATAAAATTGGTGAGGTGCACGATGGTGCTGCAACAATGGACTGGATGGCGCAAGAGCAAGAAAGAGGTATTACAATTACTTCTGCTGCTACAACTTGTGAGTGGAATTTCCCAACTGAACAAGGGAAAATTTTGCCAGAGTCTAAGCCTTATCACTTTAATATTATCGATACTCCTGGGCACGTTGACTTTACTGTAGAGGTAAACCGTTCTTTACGTGTATTAGATGGGTTGGTTTTCTTGTTTTCTGCTGTTGATGGTGTTGAGCCTCAATCAGAAACTAACTGGAGATTAGCTGATCAATATAAAGTGCCTCGTATGGGGTTTGTAAACAAAATGGACCGTCAAGGATCTAACTTTTTGGCTGTATGTCAACAAGTAAAAGATATGTTGAAGTCTAATGCTGTTGCAATTACTTTACCAATCGGAGAAGAAAATGATTTCAAAGGAGTTGTTGATTTAGTGAAAAATCAAGCTATTGTATGGCATGATGCTACTCAAGGGGCTACTTTTGATATTGTTGATATTCCTGCTGATATGATTGATGATGTGAAACATTATCGTTCTATCCTTATCGAAGAAATCGCTACTTATGACGAGAATCTTTTAGATAAGTATATGGAAGATGAGAACTCTATTACTGAAGAAGAAATTAACACTGCTTTAAGAGCTGCTGTTATGGATATGGCTATCATTCCTATGATTGCTGGTTCTTCTTTCAAAAACAAAGGAGTTCAATTCATGCTAGATGCAGTATGTAAATACTTGCCATCTCCATTAGATAAAGAAGGTATCAAAGGAATTCATCCAGATGATGCTGAATTATTAGAAGAAGATCAAACTCAAATTTTGCGTAAGCCAGATGTTAAAGAGCCATTCGCTGCTTTAGCGTTTAAAATTGCTACTGACCCATTCGTAGGTCGTTTAGCTTTCTTCCGTGCTTACTCAGGAAGATTAGATGCTGGTTCTTATGTTTTGAACACTCGTTCAGGAAACAAAGAAAGAATTTCTCGTATCTATCAAATGCATGCTAACAAACAAAATCCAATCGAATACATTGAGGCTGGAGATATTGGAGCGGCTGTAGGTTTTAAAGATATTAAAACTGGAGATACATTGTGTGATGAAAAACACCCAATTATTCTTGAGTCTATGAAATTCCCTGCACCAGTAATTGGTATTGCTATTGAGCCTAAAACTAAGGCTGACGTAGATAAAATGGGTATGGCTTTGGCTAAATTAGCTGAAGAAGATCCAACATTTACAGTTAGAACTGATGAGGCTTCTGGTCAAACAATTATCTCTGGTATGGGTGAGCTTCACTTAGATATCTTAGTGGATCGTATGAAACGTGAATTTAAAGTTGAAGTAAACCAAGGTGAGCCTCAAGTAGAATATAAAGAAGCGTTTACAAAATCTGCTCAACATAGAGAGGTTTATAAGAAACAATCTGGAGGTCGTGGTAAATTCGGTGATATCGTATTTAGAGTAGAGCCTGCTGATGAAGTTGATGGTAAACCATTTGTTGGATTACAGTTTGTTAATGAAGTAAAAGGTGGTAACGTTCCTAAAGAATATATTCCTGCTGTAGAAAAAGGTTTCAGAGAAGCTATGAAAACAGGTCCTTTGGCTGGTTATCAAGTTGATAGTTTGAAAGTAACATTGTTAGACGGATCTTTCCACCCGGTGGATTCGGATGCGCTTTCTTTTGAATTAGCAGCTAGAATGGGTTATAGAGAGGTGGCTAAAGCTGCTGGGGCTGTAATTCTTGAGCCAATTATGAAAATGGAAGTAATTACTCCAGAAGAAAACATGGGAGATATCGTTGGTGATATTAACCGTCGTAGAGGTCAGGTTAATGACATGGGTGATAGAAACGGAGCAAAAACTATTAAAGCAGATGTGCCGTTATCAGAAATGTTTGGTTATGTAACTACATTAAGAACATTGTCTTCTGGTAGAGCAACTTCTACAATGGAATTCTCTCACTATTCAGAAACACCTGCTAATATTTCAGAAGCAGTAATTAAAAAAGCAAAAGGAAACGCTTAATCTTTAAGAAAATGAGTCAAAAAATCAGAATAAAATTAAAATCTTACGATCATATGTTGGTAGATAAGTCTGCTGAAAAGATTGTAAAAACGGTTAAGACTACCGGAGCAGTGGTAACAGGGCCAATTCCTTTGCCAACTCACAAAAAATTATTTACAGTATTGCGTTCTCCGCACGTAAATAAAAAAGCTAGAGAGCAATTTGAAGTAATGTCATACAAGAGATTAATTGATATTTATTCATCTTCATCTAAAACTATCGATGCTTTAATGAAATTAGAATTACCTAGTGGAGTTGAAGTAGAAATCAAAGTTTAAGTTTTTTTTCAAGAGTAAATTAGAGCACTTCGTTTAAGTGAAAAGTTTTTTTGGATTGTGTGTAAATAAGTTATACTTTTGCACCACTTTTAAAAACAGCTCACTTAAACGATTGTGTTCTGTTTTTATATTTAATAATTAATAATTAATATTTATGTCTGGGTTAATTGGTAGAAAAATCGGCATGACTAGTCTTTTTGATGAGAACGGGAAGAATATTCCTTGTACTGTTATTGAGGCAGGTCCATGTGTTGTTACCCAAGTCAGAACCAACGAGGTTGACGGGTATGAAGCGTTGCAACTTGGTTTCGATGACAAAAACGAGAAACATTCCACAAAAGCGGCTTTAGGTCACTTTAAAAAAGCTGGAACTGTTGCTAAGAAAAAAGTCGTTGAATTCAAAGATTTTGCAACTGAACAAAAATTAGGGGATCTTATTGATGTTTCTATTTTTGAAGAAGGAGAATTTGTGGATGTACAAGGTGTATCTAAAGGTAAAGGTTTTCAAGGTGTTGTTAAACGTCACGGATTTGGTGGGGTTGGACAAGCTACACATGGTCAACATAACCGTTTGAGAGCGCCAGGTTCTGTAGGAGCTTCTTCTTATCCATCTAGAGTATTCAAAGGAATGCGTATGGCTGGAAGAACAGGAGGAGAAAATGTAAAAGTTCAAAACCTTAGAGTTTTAAAAGTAGTGGCTGATAAGAACCTACTTGTTATTAAAGGATGTGTTCCTGGACATAATAACTCTTATGTAATCATTCAGAAGTAATGGAAGTAAAAGTATTAGATTTCAACGGAAAAGATACTGGAAGAAAAGTTCAACTTTCTGATTCAGTATTCGCAATTGAGCCAAATAATCACGCGGTATATCTTGATGTGAAGCAATATCTTGCTAATCAAAGACAAGGAACTCATAAAGCTAAAGAAAGAGCTGAAGTTGCTGGTAGTACACGTAAGATTAAAAAGCAAAAAGGTACAGGTACTGCTCGTGCAGGATCTGCTAAATCACCTGTATTTAAAGGTGGAGGAACTATTTTTGGGCCTAGACCAAGAAGTTATTCATTTAAATTGAATAAAAACTTGAAGCGTTTGGCTAGAAAATCAGCGTTCTCGATAAAAGCTAAAGAATCGAACATTATCGTTCTTGAAGACTTTAATTTTGAAACTCCAAGCACTAAAAATTTCATTAACGTTTTGAAAGCTTTAGAGTTAGAAAATAAAAAATCATTATTTGTATTGGGTGATACCAATAAAAATGTATATTTGTCGTCACGTAATTTAAAGGCGTCTAATGTTGTAAGTAACTCAGAATTAAGCACTTACGCTATTTTGAATGCTAATAATTTAGTGCTTTTAGAGAGTTCTTTGGGAGTAATTGAAGAAAATTTAAGTAAATAATAGGATATGAGTATCATAATTAAACCTATAGTAACGGAAAAAGTAACCAAAGAAAGTGAAGTTTTAAACCGTTTTGGATTTGTAGTTGACAAAAAAGCAAACAAAGTTGAAATTAAGAAAGCTGTTGAGGCTGCTTATGGAGTAACTGTTGTTAGTGTTAACACAATCAACGTAAGACCGGATAGAACTACAAAATACACTAAAAGTGGTTTAATCAGTGGAAAGTCAAATGCTTACAAAAAAGCACTTGTTCAAGTACAAGAAGGAGAAACAATTGATTTTTACAACAATATCTAAGATATTAATAAGATATAAAAATGTCAGTAAGAAAATTAAAACCTATTACCGCAGGTCAGCGATTTAGAGTTGTGAATGGTTATGACGCCATTACAACTGATAAGCCGGAACGCTCTTTGATAGCGCCGATAAAAAACTCTGGAGGTAGAAATAGTCAAGGAAAGATGACCATGCGTTATACGGGTGGTGGTCACAAGCAAAGATACCGTATCATTGATTTCAAAAGAACTAAAGATGGAATTCCAGCTACAGTGAAATCAATTGAATACGATCCAAATCGTACTGCTTTTATTGCTTTGTTAGCTTATGCTGATGGAGAAAAAACGTATGTAATTGCTCAAAATGGTTTGAAAGTTGGTCAGAAATTAGTTTCTGGTGCTGAGGCTCAACCAGAAATTGGTAATACTTTACCATTGAGTAAAATTCCTTTGGGAACTGTAATCTCTTGTATTGAGTTACGTCCAGGTCAAGGAGCTGTAATTGCTCGTTCAGCTGGAACATTTGCTCAATTAATGGCAAGAGATGGAAAATATGCTACGATTAAAATGCCTTCTGGAGAAACAAGATTGATCTTGTTAACTTGTTCAGCTACAATTGGAGCAGTTTCTAACTCAGATCATCAATTAGTGGTATCTGGAAAAGCAGGTAGAACTAGATGGTTAGGAAGAAGACCAAGAACAAGACCAGTAGCGATGAACCCAGTTGATCACCCAATGGGAGGTGGTGAAGGTCGTTCTTCTGGAGGACATCCACGTTCAAGAAATGGAGTACCAGCTAAAGGTTATAGAACTCGTTCTCCGAAAAATCCGAGTAATAAGTATATCGTAGAACGTAGAAAGAAATAATTAAGATATGGCACGTTCATTAAAAAAAGGACCTTTCGTTCATTATAAATTAGAGAAGAAAGTTGAAGAAAACATCGCAGGTGGAAATAAAGGAGTGGTTAAGACTTGGTCTAGAGCTTCTATGATTACTCCTGACTTTGTTGGACAAACTATCGCAGTTCACAACGGTCGTCAATTTGTACCTGTTTACGTAACTGAGAATATGGTAGGACATAAATTAGGAGAATTTTCACCAACTAGATCTTTTAGAGGTCATGCTGGAGCAAAAAATAAAGGTAAAAAATAAAAGAAGCAATGGGAGTTCGTAAAAGAGAAACAGCAGATGCGAGAAAAGAGGCTAATAAGTCTATTGCTTTCGCAAAATTGAATAACTGCCCTACTTCACCTAGAAAAATGCGCTTAGTAGCGGACTTGGTAAGAGGTCAGAAGGTAGAAAGAGCACTTAACATCTTGAGATTCAGTTCTAAAGAAGCTTCAAGAAAATTAGAAAAACTATTATTATCTGCAATCAACAACTGGGAGCAAAAAAATAGTGAAGCTAGTTTAGAAGAAGCTGGATTATTTGTTAAAGAGATCAGAGTAGATGGTGGAATGATGTTGAAAAGACTTCGTCCAGCTCCGCAAGGTCGTGCACACAGAATTAGAAAACGTTCTAATCACGTAACAATCGTGTTAGGAGCTATTAATAACACACAAGCAAATTAATAACAAGATGGGACAAAAGACAAATCCAATTGGAAATAGACTTGGTATCATCAGAGGATGGGACTCAAACTGGTATGGTGGAAATGATTATGGTGATAAAATCGCTGAAGATCACAAAATCAGAAAGTATGTACATGCTCGTTTATCAAAAGCTAGTGTATCTAAAGTAATTATCGAGAGAACTTTAAAACTTGTAACCGTTACTATCACTACGGCTCGTCCAGGTATCATCATTGGTAAAGGAGGTCAAGAGGTAGACAAGTTGAAAGAAGAACTTAAGAAAGTTACTGACAAAGAGGTTCAAATCAACATCTTTGAAATTAAAAGACCTGAGTTAGATGCTTATTTAGTTGCAACAAGCATCGCTCGTCAAATCGAAAGCCGTATTTCTTACAGACGTGCAATCAAAATGGCTATTGCTGCTTCTATGCGTATGAACGCTGAAGGTATCAAAGTTTTGATTTCTGGTCGTTTGAATGGAGCTGAGATGGCACGTTCAGAAGGTTTCAAAGAAGGAAGAATTCCTTTGTCAACTTTCAGAGCTGATATTGATTATGCACTTGCTGAGGCACATACTACTTATGGTAGAATGGGTATTAAAGTGTGGATCATGAAAGGTGAGGTTTACGGAAAGAGAGAATTATCTCCACTTGCTGGAATGGACAAAAAACAATCTAGTGGTAAAGGTGGTGATGCTCCTCGTGGAAAATCTAACTTTTCTAAAGGTGGAAAATCAGACGCTCGTAAAAGAAAGTAATTTTTAAATTAAAGAAAAATGTTACAGCCTAAAAGAACAAAATACCGTAAGGTACAAAAAGGTAGAATGAAAGGTAACTCTCAAAGAGGGCATGAACTTTCTAACGGAATGTTTGGTATTAAATCTGTTCATGAAGATGGTATGTTCTTAACTTCTCGTCAAATCGAAGCTGCGCGTATTGCTGCAACTCGTTACATGAAAAGAGAGGGACAATTATGGATTAAAATATTTCCAGACAAGCCAATTACTAAGAAACCTCTAGAGGTACGTATGGGTAAAGGAAAAGGAGCAGTAGAATACTGGGCTGCCGTTGTTAAACCTGGAAGAATTATGTTTGAAGTTGGTGGTGTTCCATTGTCAGTTGCAAAAGAGGCTTTACGTCTTGCAGCACAAAAACTACCAGTTAAAACTAAATTCGTTGTTGCTAGAGATTTCGAAGCATAATCTTATATTATTATGAAACAATCAGAAATAAAAGATCTTTCTGCAGCACAGTTGCAAGAAAATCTTAGCCAAGCTAAGAAAAGATATGCTGACCTAAAAATGGCTCATGCAATATCTCCAATTGAAAATCCACTTCAAATTAGAAGTTTAAGAAGAACAGTTGCGAGATTGGCTACTGAGCTTACTAAAAGAGAGGTGCAATAATTGTAATCTGCGAAAGATGGAAAAAAGAAATTTAAGAAAAGAAAGAATCGGGGTTGTTACTTCAAACAAAATGGATAAGTCTATTGTTGTTGCACAAGTAACTAAAGTAAAACACCCATTATACGGTAAGTTCGTATTGAAAACAAAGAAATTTGTTGCACATGACGAAACAAACGACTGTAACATTGGAGATACTGTAAGAATTAGCGAAACGCGTCCTTTAAGTAAATCAAAATGTTGGAGATTAGTTGAAATCCTAGAAAGAGCTAAATAATTATGGTACAACAAGAATCAAGACTAAAAGTAGCAGATAACACAGGAGCTAAAGAAGTTTTAACTATCCGTGTTTTAGGAGGTACTAAAAGAAGATATGCCTCTGTTGGTGATAAGATTGTAGTATCTATCAAAGATTCAACTCCAAACGGAAACGTGAAAAAAGGAGCTGTATCAACTGCAGTTGTTGTACGTACCAAAAAAGAAGTGAGAAGAGCTGATGGTTCTTACATCCGTTTCGATGACAATGCTTGTGTTTTATTAAACGCAGCAGGAGAAATGAGAGGAACTCGTGTTTTTGGTCCGGTAGCAAGAGAACTTCGTGAAAAACAATTCATGAAAATTGTATCATTAGCACCAGAAGTGCTTTAATTCGTTATAAGATGATAAAGCTAAAAATAAAATCAGGTGACATTGTAAGAGTAATTGCTGGAGATCACAAAGGTGCTGAAGGTAAAGTATTACGTGTTGACCGTGAGAAAAACAAAGCGATTGTTGAAGGTGTAAACTTGGTGTCTAAACACACTAAACCAAGTGCAAAAAATCCTCAAGGAGGAATCGTTAAAAAGGAAGCTCCAATTCAAATTTCTAATATCTCTTTAATTGATCCTAAAACAAAGGAAACAACTAGAGTAGGTATAAGAGTTGAAGGAGATAAGAAAGTAAGATTTTCAAAAAAATCTAATCAAGTACTATAGTAATGGCTTATATACCTAGATTAAAAGAAGAATATAAGAGTAGAGTAATCTCTGCTCTTACTGAAGAATTCGGTTACAAAAACGTAATGCAAGTTCCTAAATTGGAAAAAATCGTTTTGAGCCGTGGAGTTGGTGCAGCTGTATCTGATAAAAAATTAATCGACTATGCTGTTGAGGAATTAACAAAGATCACTGGACAAAAAGCAGTTTCTACAATCTCTAAGAAAGACGTTGCGTCTTTCAAATTGAGAAAAGGAATGCCAATTGGAGCAAAAGTTACTTTGCGTGGAGAAAGAATGTATGAGTTCTTAGATAGATTGATTACTTCAGCTTTACCACGTGTAAGAGATTTTAACGGAATCAAAGCTACAGGTTTTGATGGAAGAGGAAACTACAATCTTGGAGTATTAGAGCAAATTATTTTCCCAGAAATTGATATTGACAAAGTGAACAAGATTTCAGGAATGGATATCACTTTTGTTACTACTGCTCAAACAGACAAAGAAGCAAAGTCATTATTGGCTGAATTAGGTTTACCTTTTAAAAAGAATTAAGACATGGCTAAAGAATCAATGAAAGCCCGCGAGGTTAAGAGACAAAAAACGGTAGAGAAGTATGCTGAAAAAAGAAAAGCTTTGTTAGAAGCTGGAGATTTCGTAGGTTTGCAAAAATTACCAAAAAATGCTTCACCAGTTCGTTTACACAATCGTTGTAAATTAACAGGAAGACCAAGAGGGTACATGCGTCAATTCGGTATTTCACGTGTAACTTTCCGTGAAATGGCTAATAATGGATTGATACCAGGAGTTAAAAAAGCAAGCTGGTAACAAATTGAATTTTAATTGGTTAAAGGTTCGATGAGAGAGACTCGGAGAAAACCATAACCGCAATTTAATAAATATGAATACAGATCCTATTGCAGATTATTTAACGCGAGTTAGAAACGCTGTGGCTGCAAACCACAAAGTTGTTGAAATTCCGGCATCTAATCTAAAAAAAGAGATAACTAAGATTTTATTTGATCAAGGTTATATCTTAAGTTACAAATTTGAGCAGAACACAGTACAAGGTTCTATCAAAATTGCTTTGAAGTACGATAAAGATACTAAAGAGCCAGTTATTAAAGATATCCAAAGAATTAGTAAGCCAGGTTTGCGTAAATATTCAAGTTCTGCAAACATTCCTAGAATCCTTAACGGATTGGGTATTGCTATTGTTTCTACATCAAAAGGTTTGATGACTGGAAAGAAAGCTAAGCAATTAAATGTAGGTGGTGAAGTAATTTGCTACGTATACTAATTTAAAAAGACTTATTAAGATGTCAAGAATAGGAAAAAGCCCAATTGTAATCCCTGCTGGAGTAACTGTAGAAGTTAAAGACGGTATTATTACAGTAAAAGGAAAAAATGGTCAACTAACACAGGAGTTTTCGGATGTAACTGTAAAAGTTGAAGGTGATCAAGTTTTAGTAGAAAGATCATCTGATCACAAAGATCAAAGAGCAAAACATGGTTTGTACAGATCTTTAATCAATAACATGATTGTTGGTGTAACTGATGGATTTACTAAATCTTTAGAATTGGTTGGAGTAGGTTATAGAGCTTCTAACCAAGGACAAAAATTAGATTTAGCTCTTGGATTTTCTCACAATATTGTTTTAGAAGTTGCTCCAGAAGTAATTGTTGAAACTATATCTGAAAAAGGTAAGAACCCAATCGTAAAATTAACATCTTATGATAAACAACTTTTAGGAGCTGTTGCTGCGAAAATCAGAGGTTTCCGTAGACCAGAACCATACAAAGGAAAAGGTGTTAAATTTGTAGGTGAAGTATTAAGAAGAAAAGCAGGTAAATCAGCTTAAAAAATAAGATTATGTCATTAACAAAACCTGAAAGAAGACAGAGAATCAGATTCAGAATCAGAAAAACGGTAAGTGGTACTGCTACTAGCCCAAGATTATCTGTATTTAGAAGTAACAAAGAAATTTATGCTCAATTAATTGATGACGTAAACGGAGTTACATTATTATCTGCTTCTTCAAGAGAGAAAGAAATAGGAAAAGGTACTAACGTTGAAGTTGCAGCTGCAGTTGGAAAATTGGTTGCTGAAAAAGCGTTAAAAGCTGGGGTAGATACAGTAAAATTCGATAGAGGAGGATACTTATACCACGGTCGTATAAAATCATTAGCAGAAGGCGCAAGAGCCGCTGGACTTAAATTCTAATATATTATGTCTAAATACAAAAATGTAGAATTAGTAAAACCAAGTGGTCTTGAACTTAAAGATCGTCTGGTAAGTGTAAATCGTGTTACTAAAGTTACAAAAGGAGGTAGAGCTTTTGGTTTTTCTGCTATTGTAGTTGTAGGTGATGAAAACGGAGTAGTTGGTCACGGATTAGGAAAATCTAAAGACGTTTCTGAAGCAATTGCGAAAGCAGTAGAAGATGCTAAGAAAAACTTAGTTAGAATTCCTTTGAATGGTCAATCAGTTCCTCACGAACAAAAAGGTAAATTTGGTGGTGCACGTGTATTTTTAATTCCTGCTTCTCATGGTACAGGAGTTATTGCTGGTGGAGCTGTTCGTTCAGTTCTTGAATCAGTAGGTATTCACGATGTATTATCTAAATCTCAAGGATCATCAAATCCTCACAACGTAGTGAAAGCAACTTTTGATGCTTTATTACAAATGAGAAGTGCTCACACCGTTGCAAAACAAAGAGGAGTATCTTTAGAAAAAGTTTTTAAAGGTTAATCAAGGAAATTATGGCTAAATTATTAGTAAAACAAGTTAGAAGTAAAATCAACTGTCCACTTGATCAAAAAAGAGGATTAGAGGCTTTAGGTCTACGTAAAATGGGTCAAGTTGTAGAACATGACTCAAACCCTGCAATCCTTGGGATGATAAACAAAGTTAAACACTTAGTTTCTGTAGAAGAAGCTAAATAACAAATAACTGTTATGAATTTAAGTAACTTACAACCAGCTGAAGGGTCAACGCACAATCAAAATAAAAGAGTAGGTAGAGGAGAAGGTTCTGGAAAAGGTGGTACTGCTGCACGTGGACACAAAGGAGCTAAATCTCGTTCTGGATATTCTAAAAAGATTGGTTTTGAAGGAGGTCAAATGCCACTTCAAAGACGTGTGCCTAAGTTTGGTTTTAAAAACATCAATCGTAAAGAATACGAAGGTGTAAATCTTGATACGCTTCAATTATTAGTAGATAATGGAATTGTTACAGATACTGTTGATATGACAGTTTATGTTGAAAACCGTTTGGCTACTAAAAACGAGATTGTAAAGATTTTAGGAAGAGGAGAATTGAAAGCTAAATTAAAAGTATCTGCTCACAAATTTACTGCTACTGCAAAAGCGGCTATCGAAGCTGTTGGTGGAGAAGCTGTAACACTATAATTTTTCAATTAGTATGAAGAAATTTTTTGAATCATTAAGTAATGTTTGGAAAATCGAGGAACTAAAAAATAGAATCCTTATTACATTAGGTCTTTTATTAGTTTATCGTTTTGGAGCACACGTTACTCTTCCAGGAATTGACGCTACACAATTAAACAGTTTAGCTGGCCAAACCGAAAAAGGTATTGGGTCTATTTTAGATATGTTTACTGGAGGAGCTTTTTCTAAAGCGTCAGTTTTTGCTTTAGGAATTATGCCTTATATTTCTGCATCTATCGTTGTACAGCTCATGGGAATTGCTATTCCTTATTTGCAAAAATTACAAAGTGATGGAGAAAGTGGTAGAAAAAAGATTAACCAAATTACACGTTGGTTGACTATTGTAATTACTTTAGTTCAAGGACCTACGTATATTTATAATCTTTACAGAACGCTACCAGGAAGTGCATTTTTATTAGGTTTTAATTCTTTTGAATTCTTATTTTCTTCAGTAATTATCTTAGTTACAGGTACAATTTTTGCCATGTGGTTGGGAGAAAAAATAACTGATAAAGGAATCGGAAATGGTATTTCACTATTAATTATGGTGGGTATCTTAGCAAGATTTCCTCAGGCATTTATTCAAGAATTTACAACTAGAGTTACAAACAACAATGGAGGTCCAATGTTGTTAGTACTTGAAATAATTATTTGGCTTTTAGTTATCATTGCTTGTGTATTGTTAACTATGGCTATTCGAAAAATACCAGTTCAGTATGCTCGTCGTACTGCTTCTGGTGATTTTGAACAAGATATGTTAGGTGGAAATAGACAATGGATACCTTTAAAGCTTAATGCTTCTGGAGTTATGCCAATCATTTTTGCGCAAGCAATTATGTTTATTCCTGCTGCTTTGGCAGGATTGTCAAAATCCGATGCTTCACAATCTATTGTAGGTGCTTTTAGTAATATGTTCGGTTTTTGGTATAATTTTGTATTCGCTTTATTAATTATTGTGTTTACTTACTTTTATACTGCAATTACAGTTCCTACTAATAAAATGTCAGATGATCTTAAAAGAAGTGGTGGTTTTATCCCAGGTGTTAGGCCTGGAGCTGAAACTTCTGATTTTCTTGACAAAGTGATGTCTTTGATAACTTTTCCAGGTTCTTTATTTCTTGCTCTAATAGCTGTGTTCCCAGCCATAGTTGTAAGTCTTATGGATGTTCAACAATCTTGGGCAATGTTTTTTGGAGGTACCTCATTAATTATTATGGTAGGTGTTGCAATTGACACAATTCAACAAATCAATTCATACTTGTTGAATAAACATTATGATGGTTTAATGAAAAGCGGAAAAAATAGAAAAGCAGTAGCTTAATATTATGGCAAAACAATCAGCAATAGAACAAGACGGATCAATCATTGAAGCATTATCTAATGCAATGTTCCGTGTAGAATTAGAGAATGGACACGTTGTAATTGCTCATATTTCTGGAAAAATGCGTATGCATTACATCAAATTATTACCTGGTGATAAAGTGAAATTAGAAATGAGTCCTTACGATTTGTCAAAAGCAAGAATTACTTATAGATATTAAAGATATTCACAATGAAAGTAAGAGCATCAGTAAAAAAGAGAAGTGCCGAGTGCATTATCGTACGTAGAAAAGGAAGATTATACGTAATAAACAAAAAGAATCCTAGATTTAAACAAAGACAAGGATAATTATGGCAAGAATAGCAGGGGTAGATATCCCAAAAAACAAGAGAGGTGTTATTGCACTTACCTACATCTTCGGATTAGGAAAAAGTAGAGCTATAGAGATTTTAGAGAAAGCTCAAGTTAGCCAAGATAAGAAAGTTCAAGATTGGAATGATGACGAGATTGGAGCAATCCGTGAGGCTGTTTCAGCTTTCAAAATTGAAGGTGAATTGCGTTCAGAAATTTCCTTGAACATAAAACGTTTAATGGATATTGGATGTTATAGAGGTATCCGTCATAGATCTGGTCTTCCATTAAGAGGACAAAGAACTAAGAATAACTCTAGAACTAGAAAAGGTAAAAGAAAAACTGTTGCTAACAAGAAAAAGGCAACTAAATAATAAGTAATATGGCTAAAGCAACTACAAAAAAACGTAAAGTTATCGTTGAATCAACGGGAGAAGCTCATATTTCTGCTACCTTCAATAACATCATCATTTCTTTGACTAACAAAAAAGGTGAAGTTATTTCTTGGTCTTCAGCTGGTAAAATGGGTTTTAGAGGTTCTAAAAAGAACACTCCATACGCAGCTCAAATGGCCGCAGAAGATTGTAGTAAAGTAGCTCTTGAAGCTGGATTGAAAAAAGTTAAGGTTTATGTAAAAGGACCAGGTAACGGACGTGAGTCTGCTATCCGTTCTATTCATAACGGTGGAATCGAAGTAACTGAAATTATCGACGTTACTCCAATGCCACACAACGGATGTCGTCCTCCAAAGAGACGTAGAGTTTAATAATTTAATTTAAGTATAACTAGGTAGAAAATAGATTATCGAAGGATTTGACCTGAATTCATAATCTCTACCTTAATTAATTCATTTAGAAATGGCAAGATATACTGGTCCTAAAACTAGAATCGCTCGTAAATTTGGTGAAGCGATTTTCGGAGACGATAGAGCTTTCGAAAAAGAAATTACCCTCCTGGGCAACACGGGATGGCTAAAAAAAGAGGGAAAAAATCTGAGTACGCTATCCAATTAATGGAGAAGCAAAAAGCTAAATATTCTTATGGAATTTTAGAAAAACAATTCAGAGGTTTATTCAAAAAAGCATCAGCTACTAAAGGTGTTACTGGTGAGGTTCTTTTACAATTATGTGAAGCAAGATTAGATAACGTAGTGTTCAGAATGGGAATTGCTCCATCTAGAAGAGGTGCTAGACAATTAGTTTCTCACAGACACATTACTGTTAATGATGAAGTTGTAAATATTCCTTCTTACCACCTAAAGCCTGGTGATAAAGTTGCAGTTCGTGAAAAATCTAAATCATTAGAAGCTATCGAACGTTCTTTATCTAATTCAAGTCAAGTTTATGAATGGATTACATGGAACAATGATACTAAAGAAGGTACTTTCGTAGCTGTACCTGCTAGAATTCAAATTCCAGAAAACATTAAAGAACAATTAATCGTAGAGTTGTACAACAAATAATAATTGACTTAGTCGAAATTTATGGCAATATTTAATTTTCAAAAGCCCGATAAAGTTATCATGATCGATTCAACCGATTTTGAAGGAAAATTCGAATTTAGACCTTTGGAACCTGGTTATGGATTGACTGTTGGTAATGCACTTAGAAGAGTTTTGCTTTCAGCATTGGAAGGTTATGCAATTACATCTGTTCGCATAGAAGGTGTAGATCATGAGTTTTCTACTATTTCAGGAGTTGTTGAGGATGTTACCGAGATTATCCTTAATCTTAAACAAGTACGTTTTAAACGTCAAATTGAAGATATTGACAATGAGTCAGTTTCAATTTCTGTTTCAGGAAAAGATCAATTAACAGCTGGTGACTTCCAAAAATTTATTTCAGGTTTCCAAGTTTTGAATCCAGAATTGGTTATCTGTAATTTAGATTCAAAAATCAAATTAAACTTTGATTTGACAATCGAGAAAGGTAGAGGATATGTTCCTGCTGAAGAGAACAAAAAACAAAATGCTGCAATTGGAACCATTTTTACAGATTCTATCTTTACACCAGTAAAGAATGTAAAATATGCTATTGAAAACTTCCGTGTTGAGCAAAAAACAGATTATGAAAAATTAGTTTTTGAAATTAAAACTGATGGTTCTATTAATCCAAAAGATGCGCTAACTGAAGCTGCTAAGGTTCTAATCCACCATTTCATGTTGTTCTCTGATGAAAGAATTACACTTGAGGCTGATGAAATTGCACAAACAGAGTCATATGATGAAGAATCATTACATATGAGACAATTGCTTAAAACTAAGCTTGTTGATATGGACTTATCTGTAAGAGCCTTAAATTGTTTGAAAGCGGCTGAAGTTGACACACTTGGTGATTTAGTATCATTCAATAAAAATGACTTAATGAAGTTCCGTAACTTCGGTAAAAAATCTTTAACTGAGCTAGATGAACTAGTAGCAGTTAAAAATTTGACTTTCGGGATGGATTTAACGAAATACAAATTAGATAAAGAATAAATTACTTCATAGTTTGCTCTCCAAAGTGGATTGAGCAAGATGAAGATTAAAAAACAACGTCATGAGACACGGAAAGAAAATCAATCACTTAAGCAGACAGACAGCTCATAGAAAAGCTATGTTAGCTAATATGGCTTGTTCTCTAATTGAGCACAAACGTATCAATACAACTGTTGCTAAAGCTAAAGCACTTAAACAATTTGTTGAGCCGCTTATAACAAAATCTAAAAATGATACGACTCACAATCGTCGTATTGTTTTTGCTAACTTAAGAAGCAAGTATGCTGTTACTGATTTATTCAGAGATGTTGCTGCTAAAGTTGGTGACCGTCCAGGAGGATACACTCGTATCATTAAAGTTGGAAATCGTTTAGGAGATAATGCTGATATGGCAATGATCGAATTAGTAGATTTTAACGAACTTTACAACGGAGGAAAAAAAGAAGTTAAAAAAGCAAAAAGCCGTCGTGGTGGTAAAGCTAAGAAAGCTGAAGAAGCACCAGCTACTGAAGCACCAGCTGCTGAAACTGACACTACTGCTGAAGCTACTGAATAATTATGAATATAATCATTCAATAAAATCAAGGATAAACTATTTTTTTAGTTTATCCTTTTTTTTTGTTTTTTTATTACATAAAATGGAGGAGTGAAAGTGTAGTTAGTGCTCTTTAAAATAATTTTTAAAATTGTTGCTTTCACTGCTTTAATGAATTAAATTTGCACCATATTTATCTACAAATGAAATACACAACAAGAAAAAGCGCCATCCTATTATTAAGTGATGGGACTATATTCCACGGAAAATCTATCGGAATCAGCGGAACCACTTTTGGTGAGGTTTGTTTTAATACGGGAATGACCGGTTATCAAGAAATTTTTACTGATCCGTCTTATTATGGACAAATCATGGTGGCTACAAATCCCCATATTGGAAATTATGGTGTTAATGACGAGGAAGTTGAATCAAACGGAATTAAAATTGCTGGTTTGGTTTGTAAAAATTTTAGTTTCAACTATTCTAGAGAAGGAGCTTCAGGAAGTTTAGAAGATTATTTTATTAAGCATAATTTAATTTGTATTTCTGATGTAGATACTCGTGCTTTAGTAAGTTATATTAGAGAAAATGGAGCTATGAATTCTGTTATTTGTACAGATGGGACTCCTGTTGAAGAATTAAAAGCGGCTTTAGCCAAGGTTCCTGATATGAAAGGTTTGGAATTAGCCTCTAAAGTATCTACAAAAGAACCTTATTTCTTTGGAGATGAAAATGCAACTTATAAAATTTCAGCTTTAGATTTAGGAATCAAAACCAATATCCTTCGCAATTTTGCTAAGAGAGATTGTTATATTAAGGTGTTTCCTTATGATTCTACTTATGCAGATTTAGCATCTTTTAATCCAGATGGTTTCTTTTTGTCTAACGGACCTGGAGATCCAGAACCATTAGATGGAGCAATTCAAGTGGCAAAAGAAATTTTAGCAAACGATAAGCCTTTATTTGGAATATGTTTAGGGCACCAAGTGATTGGTTTAGCAAATGGAATATCTACCTATAAAATGTTTAATGGACACCGCGGAATTAACCATCCAGTAAATAATATTATTACTGGTAAAGGGGAGATTACTTCTCAGAATCATGGTTTTGCTGTAAACAGAGAAGAATTAGAAGCTAATCCTGAAATGGAAATTACGCACTTACATCTTAACGATGGAACTGTGGCTGGTATGAGAATGAAAAACAAGAACTGTTTCTCTGTTCAATACCATCCAGAAGCTAGTCCTGGGCCACATGATTCATCTTATTTGTTTGATCAATTTGTAGAAAACTTAAAGAAATAAGATTTCATTATTATCATAATCTTAGGCTAAACATTTTGTGTTTAGCCTTTTTTTTACTCCATTTATATAGCCTTTTTTTATTTTGTAAATTTTGTTTTAAATTATGTTTAAAAAATGTAATTTATAACGTTTTCGTTGATAAGATTGAAAAAAATAGTACGATGTTTAAAAAACTTAGAATATATTTGTAATCTAAAAATTAAAAACTAAAGTAATATGAGTATTATTATCAAAATTCATGCAAGACAAATTCTTGATTCAAGAGGTAATCCTACGGTAGAAGTGGATGTAATTACAGACAATGGTGTTTTAGGTAGAGCAGCAGTTCCATCTGGTGCATCAACTGGAGAACATGAAGCTGTTGAATTACGTGATGGAGGAAAAGCTTTTTTAGGAAAAGGAGTTTTAAACGCAGTGAACAATGTTAATACTGTAATTGCTGAAGCTCTTGTAGGAACTTCTGTTTTTGAGCAAAATCTTATCGATCAAATGATGATAGATTTAGATGGTACTCCTAACAAATCTAAATTAGGAGCTAATGCTATTTTAGGTGTTTCTTTAGCTGTAGCTAAAGCTGCTGCTAATGAGTTAAGTATGCCTTTATACCGATATGTAGGTGGTGTTTCTGCAAATACTCTTCCAGTTCCAATGATGAATATCATCAACGGAGGTTCTCACTCTGATGCACCTATCGCATTCCAAGAGTTTATGATTTTCCCAGTTAAAGCAACTTCTTTTTCTCATTCTATGCAAATGGGAACAGAGATTTTTCATAACTTGAAAAAAGTGTTACATGATAGAGGTCTTTCTACTGCAGTAGGTGATGAAGGAGGTTTTGCTCCTAACTTAGCTGGTGGTACTGAGGATGCATTGGATACTATCAAATTAGCAGTTGAAAAAGCGGGTTATTCTTTCGGTGACGAAATTATGATTGCATTAGATTGTGCTTCTGCAGAATTCTACATTGATGGTAAATATGACTATTCTAAATTTGAAGGTGAAACTGGAAAAGTAAGAACTTCAGCTGAACAAGCAGAATATTTAGCAGAATTAGTTTCTAAATACCCAATTATCTCTATTGAAGACGGTATGGATGAAAACGACTGGGAAGGTTGGAAATTATTAACTGAAAAAATTGGAGATAAAGTTCAATTAGTAGGTGATGATTTATTTGTTACTAATGTTGAGCGTTTATCTACAGGAATTGAAAAAGGTATCGCTAATTCAATCCTTATTAAAGTTAACCAAATTGGAACTTTGACTGAAACTATCGCAGCTGTAAATATGGCTAAGAATGCAGGTTATACTTCTGTAATGTCTCACCGTTCAGGAGAGACTGAAGATAATACTATTGCTGATTTAGCTGTAGCTTTAAACTGCGGTCAAATTAAAACAGGTTCTGCTTCTCGTTCAGATCGTATGGCTAAATACAATCAATTGATTAGAATTGAAGAAGAATTAGGAGCTACTGCTTATTTCCCTGGAAAAAAAGCGTTCAAAGTAAAATAAGTTTTAAACTTAATTATATGCAAAGCCATTCATTTTATGAATGGCTTTTTTTAAATTTAACAATATCCTTAGTTTTTTCTCTTTTTAATTACCGTTATTATCCTTAGATTTGGTAAATTATTAAGTGTAAAGATTTATTTCAAATTATTATGTCAAAAACAGCAATATTAGAAATTGATGGAAAGAAGTATGAGTTTCCTATTTTTGTAGGGAGCGAAAACGAAGAAGCTATCAATATTAACAAATTAAGAGATTTAACAGGGGCAATCACCATTGATCCAGGTTATAAAAATTCAGGTTCTTGCACTAGTGGAATTACATTCTTAGATGGCGAATTAGGAATTTTACGTTACCGAGGATATGCAATTGAAGAGTTAGCTGATAAAGCTAATTTTTTAGAAGTATCTTATCTTTTAATTTTTGGAGAACTACCTACGGCTGCACAATTAGAACAATTTGAAAATGATATCAGAAAACACTCTTTAGTAAACGAAGAGATGAAAGGAATCATTGATGGCTTTCCAAGAACAGCTCATCCAATGGGGGTTTTAGCTGCTTTAACGAGTGCTTTGACAGCTTTCAACCCAAAATCAGTTAATGTTGATAATGAAAAAGATTTATACCAAGCTGTTTGTAAAACAATGGGTAAATTCTTGGTAATTGCAACATGGACTTACAGAAAAAGTATGGGGTATCCATTGAATTATTATGATAATACAAAAGGATATGTGGAGAACTTTATGCGTTTAATGTTTGAGTTGCCTACTGAGCCTTACAAATTAAGCCCAGTTGTTACTGAGGCACTTGATAAATTATTTATTTTACACGCTGATCACGAACAAAACTGTTCTACTTCTACAGTAAGAATGGTTGGTTCATCTCATGCTGGTTTATTCGCTTCTATTTCTGCTGGTGTTTCTGCTTTGTGGGGACCTTTACATGGAGGAGCTAACCAAGCGGTATTAGAAATGTTAGAAGAAATTCATCAAAATGGTGGTGATACAGAGAAGTATTTAGCGAAAGCTAAAGATAAAAACGATCCTTTTAGATTAATGGGATTCGGACATAGAGTTTACAAAAATTTCGATCCACGTGCTAAGATTATCAAAAAAGCAGCTAATGAAGTTTTAGCAACTTTAGGTGTTGATGATCCTATTTTAGATATCGCAAAAAGATTAGAAGCAGCTGCTTTAGAAGATGAGTATTTCAAAGCAAGAAATCTTTATCCTAACGTAGATTTCTATTCTGGAATTATATATAGAGCTTTAGGTATTCCAACTGATATGTTTACAGTAATGTTTGCAATTGGAAGATTGCCTGGTTGGATTGCGCAATGGAAAGAAATGCGTGAAAATAAAGAGCCAATTGGTAGACCAAGACAAATTTACACTGGTTCTCCGTTGAGAGAATTCAAAAGACCTGAATAATAAAGATGATAAATCAGAGAAGCTTCACCTAACCGTGAAGCTTTTTTTATCTTTGTATGTATATAAATGCAGCAAATGATATCTTTAAAAATAAATAATGAAACTTCTAGATTAAGGGCAGTAGTATTAGGGATAGCTAATAGTAATGGTCCAACACCAACGGTTGAAGAAGCCTATGATCCTAAATCTTTAGAACATATTTTAGCAGGAACCTATCCCATTGAAGAAGATATGGTTGCCGAAATGGATGCTTTTGAAAAAGTACTTTTAAAGTACGATGTGAAGGTCTATAGACCGAGATTGATTGAAAATTACAATCAAATTTTCACAAGAGATATTGGTTTTGTAATAAATGATATATTTATAAAATCAAATATTTTACCGGATAGAGAGGGTGAATTGGACGCAATTCAATATATAATTGACGCTATTGATCCAAGTAAAGTGGTTCGTCCTCCAGAAGAAGTACATATTGAAGGGGGAGATGTGATGCTTTGGAATGATCATATTTTTATTGGAACTTATAAAGGGAGTGATTATAAAGATTATATTACTGCCCGAACGAATATGGTAGGGGTACAGTTCATAAAGGATTTGTTTCCAAATAAAATAGTCAAAGAATTTGATTTGATAAAGTCAAAAATGGAGGCTCGTGATAATGCTTTGCATTTGGATTGTTGTTTTCAGTCAGTTGGAAAAGATAAAGGAATAATCTATAAAAGAGGATTTCGCGAAGAAGCGGATTATAGATACCTTGTTGATTTATTTGGTAAAGAAAATTTATTTCATATAAAAAGACAGGAGATGTATAATATGAATTCTAATGTTTTTTCGATTGATACTAATGTTGTTGTTTCGGAAAGAAAGTTTAAAAGATTAAATCAATGGTTGCGATCTCATGGTTTTGTGGTAGAAGAGATTCCGTATTCGGAAATCGCTAAGCAGGAAGGATTGTTGCGTTGCTCCACTTTGCCATTAATTAGAGATTAATTCCTTAAAATAAAAATATAAAATGAAACAAGTTGCCAATTCGATTTTAATGATCCGTCCTGTAGCATTCCGAATGAATGAGCAAACCATAGTGAATAATCATTTTCAAAAGGAGTTAAGAGAAATGCTTCCTTCTGCACTAAATGCTAAAGCCCAACAGGAATTTGATGCATTTGTTGAGAAACTTCGAGCTGTTGGTGTAAATGTTGTGGTTGTTGATGATCTTTTGGAAACGGATACACCGGACAGTATTTTTCCAAATAATTGGGTGTCCTTTCATGAAAACGGTGATGTGGTTTTGTATCCAATGTTTGCAGAAAATCGAAGAGCCGAACGTCGTGAGGATGTTTTAGATATTCTAGAGCAGAAAGGTTTTGTAATCGAAAATATTGTTGATTTTACTTCGGCAGAAGAAGAAAATATGTTTCTGGAAGGAACAGGAAGTATGATTTTGGACAGAGCTAATGCCAAAGCGTATTGTGCATTGTCGCCAAGAGCTAATGAAGAGCTTTTTATAGAATTTTGTGAAGATTTTGATTGTGCTCCGGTAATATTTGAAGCTTATCACACTGTTGATGGTAAGAAGGAATTAGTATATCACACCAATGTGATGATGAGTATTGGTGAACACTTTGCTGTTATTTGTGCAGATATGATTGATGATAAAAAAGAACGTAAAATGGTTTTGGATAATCTTCGTGCAGATGGTAAGGAAATTATTTTAATTAATGAGAAACAAGTGAATGAGTTTGCGGGGAATTTATTAGAAGTTTCAAGTGCCGATGATAAAAGATTTATCGTGATGAGTAATGCGGCTTTAGAGTCTTTAAATGCAAATCAAAAAAAGCAATTAGAGAAATACGGAACAATTTTAAATGCAGATTTACATACTATTGAAACTTGTGGAGGAGGAAGTGCTCGTTGTATGATGGCAGAGATTTTTTTGAATACTAACTTGTAATAGGAACTCGAATTCAAATGGTAATGGTACTATTTGATTATAAATAAAAGATGAAAAATAAAAAAACATTGGTTCTTGGAGCCTCCATAAAACCCCAACGTTATTCAAATATGGCTATAAAGTCATTAGTTCAAAAGGGACATTCGGTAATCGCTATAGGTCATGATGTTGGAGAAGTTGCTGGGGTTAAAATTCATAAAAAAGCAATTCCTTTAAAAAATATCGATACCGTTAGTTTGTATTTAAATCCAATAAATCAGCGAGAATATTACAATTATATTATTGAATCACAACCCAGAAGGGTGGTTTTTAATCCTGGAACTGAGAATCCTGAATTTTATCAATTATTGAAATTAAATGATATACAATTTGAAGTTGCGTGTACTTTAGTTTTATTGTCTACGAATCAGTTTTAGAGATAATTACAAAAGTCATTTTCTGAAGAAATAACTTTTTTAGTTTAATAATTTACAGATCTAGTCGTGTTTTTGGAAATTAATACTAATCCTAGTAGGGTGAGTAAACCGTTTACGATGATGAGTTCGTTGTCGAAAGTATAACCAAATAAATTCGTAGAGTTTTCGCTTATAAAGTAACTCATTACGGGTGAGGTTAGGCATACAAAGGGTACAAACTTATCTTTAACAGTTTTTGATTTCCAAAATAACCCAAAGCAATACAATCCTAAAAGTGGTCCGTAGGTATATGAAGCAACTCTGAAAATCATGCCTACAACTGAGCTATCATTGATAGTGTTAAAAATAAGAATAGTGATAAACATTAAAAACGAAAAGCCTAGATGAATTAAGTGTCGGGTTTTTATAAGCACTTCATTATTTGAACTTTTCTTTTTTTTCATATCTAAAAAATCAACGCAAAACGAAGTGGTTAATGCTGTTAAAGCAGAATCTGTTGTGGCAAAAGTGGCTGCCGTAATACCCAATAAGGACACTAGGGAAGGAATGAAGCTTAGGTGATGAAAGGCAATTTCGGGAAATAATAAATCGGTTCTTGGTTTACCGGTGATTAAATCTTTTGGAATTTCAATGCCATTTTTGTTGGCATAGATATAAAGTAAAGCACCAACACTTAAAAAGAATAGATTGATAATTACGAAAATTCCAGTGAAAGTAAACATGTTTTTTTGGGCTTCACCAATGGTAGCACAACTCAGGTTTTTTTGCATCAAATCTTGGTCAAGTCCTACCATAGCAATGGTTACAAAAATTCCACCGAGAATTTGTTTGATAAAATGAAATCTAGAATTTAGGAAATCATTAAAAAAGAAAATTTGAGAATATTGACTCTTTTTTATCGTTTCGAATGCTTCAATAAAACTTAGATTTAAGCTTTGGCAAATAAAATAAATAGTCAAGACTACTGCGCTTACTAAAAAGAAAGTTTGTAAAGTATCGGTTATGATTATTGTTTTTAGTCCTCCACGATACGTATAAGAGAATATTAAAGCTAAAGTAATAAGTACTGTAACGGTAAAAGGTATTTGATAAAAATCGAATACAAAGCGTTGTAGAACAATAACAACCAAATACAATCTGAACGATGAGCCAATGGTTCTACTAATTAAGAAAATAGTTGCCGCTGTTTTGTAGGAGTAGTAGCCTAATCGATTTTCGATGTAAGTGTAAATTGATGTCAAATTCATCCGATAATACAGTGGAAGTAGAACTTTTGCCACTAAGATAAAGCCTATTGCATTGCCTATGACAAATTGAAAATATTTGAATTGTTCTCCATTAGGTGATCCTACTTCACCTGGAACAGAAATGAAGGTGACTCCAGATAAAGCAGTTCCAATCATTCCAAAAGCAACCAAATACCATTTAGCATTTTTATTAGCCGAAAAGAACGCTTCATTTCCGTTATTGTTTTTACTTGTGAAATAGGCAATTGCAAATAAAATTGCAAAGTAAATAACCATAAGAGAAAGAATTGCAGCCGGAGTCATTTTGATAATTTTAGTATTGCCAAAATACGATTTTTAAGGCAACAATTTATAGGCTAGTCATTTGAATTGAAACAGAATATAATTTTCGAAGGCTGGTTGGATTTATTCATTATTTCAATAAACAAATTGTTACATTTGCAACTATGGAATTTTCTTCAAAATTATTAGAAAAAGCAGTAAATGAGATTTCGCAATTGCCTGGAATTGGTAAGAGAACAGCCTTGCGATTGGTTTTGCATTTGTTAAAACAGCCCAAAGAACAAACTTCATTTTTAACACAAGCGCTAGTGGCTATGCGTGAAGAAATTAAGTTTTGTGAAAGTTGTCATAATATTTCGGATACTGCTATTTGTGAAATTTGTAGCAATCCAAATAGGAACCATCAAATAGTATGTGTGGTTGAAGATATTCGTGATGTGATGGCTATTGAAAATACGGCTCAATTTAAAGGCGTGTATCATGTTCTGGGAGGGAAAATTTCACCTATTGACGGAGTTGGGCCTAGTCAGTTAAAAATTGCAACATTAGTCGAAAAAGTGAAAACTGGAAAATTAACTGAAGTTATATTTGCGTTGAGTTCTACTATGGAAGGCGATACTACTAATTTTTATATTTATAAGCAAATAGCCGATTCTGGTATTTTGATTTCAACAATTGCCAGAGGAATTGCCGTAGGGGACGAATTGGAATATGCAGATGAAGTAACGCTTGGCAGAAGTATTTTGCAACGTTTGCCATTTGAAAAGGCAATTAAAAATAATTAATTGGTTAATGAACAATGCTTTTATTATCAAAATGAAAAGCTATATTTGTTATCTAAAATAGAAAAATGGGTAAATATCTATTGGGTTTATTGCTAAGTTGTAGTGTGTTGTTTACTTCTTGTATTTCAACACGTGACTTGGTTTATTTGCAAAATAAAAATGAAACTGCTACTGAAACTTCTATATCGGCAGTTCAAGCTAAACCTTATCGCTTACAAATCAATGATGTTTTAAGTATCAATATTAAGGCAAATGATGCCAAATTAGTAGAAATGTTTAATACAACTACTGAAGGAGGTGCTGCTAAGTCAGAATCGGCCTTGTATTTTAGTGGTTTTACAGTAGACGATCATGGTAATATCCGAATTCCTGTTTTAGGAGAATTGAATGTTATTGGGTACACCCTTGATGAAGTAAGACAACGTATTGAAAAACAATTATTGGCAGAATATTTTAAAAAAGAGGCCAATATTTTTGTACTCGTTAAATTGGCAGGTTTTCGGTATACTATTCTTGGCGAAGTTGGAAGTTCAGGAACAAAAACTTTGTTTCAAGAGCATGTTAACGTTTTGGAAGCAATTGCTAATTCAGGTGACATTACTCTTTTGGGAAATAGAAAAGCGGTTACTATAATTAGAAAAACACCTACAGGTAATGAAATGCATGATATTGACTTGACAGACAGAAATGTTGTCAATTCACCTTATTATTATTTGCAACCTAACGATTATATTTACGTAAAACCTCTGAAACAAAAAACTTGGGGAACAGGAAAAACGGGTATAGAATCACTAGGAACTATATTTTCATTGTTATCGCTGGGTACAACGGTTTTATTATTATTGAAGCGATAAAAATACATTTCGAAAAATGTTAGATATAAAAGACTTTTCCATATTTGAAAATCATGTAAGTTTTGATTTTAAAGGCTTGTTGTTTAAAATTCTAAGCTATTGGAAATGGTTTTTATTGAGCTTAACCATTGCCTTAACTATTGCCTATCAAGTAAATATTCGTAAGGAAAAAATTTATGAGATGGAGACCCTTATTTCGGTTAAGGAAGAAAGAAATCCATTGTTTACTTCAAATACCAGTTTGACTTTTAATTGGGGTGGCGTATCTGATCAAATGCAAACTATTTCTACCACTTTACAATCGCGTTCGCATAACGAATTAGTGGTTGATAAATTGCAGTTTTACATAGACTATTTGCAACAAGAAAAGTACAATATGGTTGATGCCTATGGAGCTGTGCCTTTTCAAGTAAGTATTGATAAAAATAAAGGACAGTTGGCAGGGAATTTAATCAGTATTACTTTTTTAACAGAAAACGAATATCAAATCAAAATACCCTTTACAACGAATTCCGTTTCATTAATTAAATATGCGGATAATTCCTATGGTTCAACAAATGTTGTAATTGGGGATTTTATTAGGAAATATAAAGTTGGTGAAGAGGTTTCTTTGCCTTTTTTACATTGGAAATTGTACATAAGCGAAAATCCAGGATTTTACAAAGGCAAAGAATATTTTGTTCGTTTTAATGATTTTAATGGAACTGTTTCCCGATACAAAGGAGTTGGAGTACGATTGGATGAAAAAGGAGCTTCACTTCTTACACTACGTTTGCAAGGTACTAATAAAGCAAGGTTAGTTGAGTATCTTAATGCCACAGTAAATATGCTTATCAAAAGGCAGTTAGATAGTAAGAATCAATTTGCTACCAATACGATTAATTTTATTGATAGTACCCTAGTAGCAATGGAATCACAATTGAAAACCGCTGGAGATGAATTAAAGTCTTTTAAAAAAGGAAAAGATGTTGTTAATTTAGAAGACGGAGGTGCTAAATTTTCGGAAAAAATCTCGCAATATGATGTTGAAAAAGATGCCATAGCTAGAAAGATTTCGTATTACAATTCATTAAAAGCCTATTTAAAAAACAGTGTAGATTATTCAAAGTTACCTGCTCCATCGGTGGCCGGAATAGATGATCCTAATGTTGTGGCTAATGTTTCAAAGTTGATAGCACTTTCTACAGAACGTTCTGAAATGGCTTATGCAGTAAAAAGCGATAAAATTTTCAGGGAGTTTGATAGTCAGATGGAAGCTATTAAAAATGTTTTGTTGGAAAATATAGCTTCGGCAAAATCGTCTTTGCAATTTGATTTAGGGTTGGTAAATAGTAAAATTAATCAAGCCGAGGGAAGTATCAGGCAATTGCCTGATGACCAACAAGAGTTGATTAAAATAAAGAGGAAGTATGATTTAAGCGATAATATTTACAGTACATTTCTCCAAAAAAGAAGCGAAGCAGATATTGTTAAAGCCGCTAATTTATCTGATATTCATTTTATTGACCCTGCAAAAGATGTGGGTGGCGGTTTGATTGGGCCTAAGACATCTGTTAATTATGTTTTGGCGGTTTTTGTAGGTATTACAATTCCATTAGTATTTATATTTATTCTCTTTTTGATTAATAATTCTATTCAAAAAGCTGAGGATGTGACGGGGCGAACTAAAATACCTTTGTTAGGTGTAGTAGGTGTTTATAAGGAAAAAGGCGAGTTAGCTGTTTTTGAAAAACCGAAATCAGCGATGTCTGAATCTTTCCGAGCGATACGTTCTTCATTGCAGTTTTTGTACAAAAAACAAAAGGTTGAAGGCGGTAAAACCTTAATGATTACTTCTTCAATAAGTGGAGAGGGCAAAACGTTTTGTTCAATAAATATTGCTACTGTTTTTGCTTTAAGCGAAAAGAAAACAGTAATTGTGGGTCTAGATTTGCGAAAGCCAAAATTATTTGAAGAATTTAATCTTCGTAATGATGTGGGTGTTGTGAATTATTTGATAAAACAAAAAAGTTTGAAAGAAATTGTAAATCATACCCAGATACCTTTCCTTGATGTAATTCTTTCAGGACCAGTTCCGCCCAATCCTTCCGAATTAATTATGGGGGAATCTATGATTGATTTTATAGCCGAATTGAAAAAAGAGTACGATTATATTATTTTGGATACACCACCGGTAGGTTTGGTTTCCGATTCTTTAGAATTAGGTCAATATGCAGATGTAACATTGTACATTATTAGACAAAATATTACCAAAAAAGAAATGATTCCGTTGTTGAATAATAGAGTCAAACGAGGAGAGATGCATAACGTAAGTATTATTTTGAATGGTTTTGAAAATAAAGCTAAATATGGCTCGTCTTATGGATACGGATATGGCTATGGTTATGGAGAATATTCTAATGGATATCATGAAGAGGAGAAGCCAAGAGGGATTTTGGATAAAATAATGAAGAAGATTAGAAAAGCGTAGGGGAATAGAATTTTGTGGAAAGGAATTTTCTTTTTTGCTTGATCAAAAAAGAAACAAAAAAATCAAGTCTTACGCTTCCTCGTCGGTCAAATTAGTTTTCGAATGCTAAAAGAAAAGAACTCGTCCCGAAGTGTCGGGACTCAAACAGCTTTTCTTTTTACGCATTCTTCAAACATTTGACACTCGACTGCGAAAGCTAAGGACAACTAAAAAAACATAATTTGATTGACAAAGTATCAACGTTATTTTATATTAGTTTTTTTTAAAAGAATAAAAATTAGACATCGAACTGACGATTGGAGGCGTTCGTGTAATCGTTGTGTCGTCACTTCGAGTGTTTTGGCTTGAAAGAGTTGGACTAAAAAAGGTTCTTGAATAAGCCAAAATGTATCGAGAAGTTTTGTTGTCAGAATGGTTCTCGACTCGAACGGATGTTTTTGATGCCTTTTAAACAAGGTCTTAGTTGTGAATTTTAAATATAAAGATGAGAGAAATAACAAATTATACCATTTTAATTACGGGAGGAGCAGGTTTCATTGGTTCTAATCTTTGTGAATATTTTTTATCCAGAGGGAATCGAGTAATCTGTTTAGATAATTTTGCTACAGGTCACCGACATAATTTAAAAGATTGTTTCTCTAATTCTAATTTTACTTTGATTGAAGGAGATATTAGAAATTATGAAGATTGTCAAAAAGCTCTTCAAGGAGTTGATTATGTGTTGCATCAAGCAGCCTTAGGTTCAGTGCCTCGTTCGATTAAAGATCCAATTACTACTAATGACGTCAATGTTTCTGGTTTTTTAAATATGCTCCAAGCAGCAACAGAAGCCCAAGTAAAGCGATTTGTATATGCAGCTAGTTCTTCAACTTATGGAGATTCAGTTGGCTTGCCAAAGGTAGAAGAGGTGATAGGAAAACCGCTTTCACCCTATGCAATTACAAAATATGTGAACGAATTGTACGCGGAAATTTTTAGTAAAACCTACGGAATAGAAACCATTGGATTGCGTTATTTTAATGTTTTTGGTCAAAAACAAGATCCAAATGGGGCTTATGCAGCGGTAATTCCAAAATTTGTTATGCAATTAATGAAACATGAAAGCATAACTATAAATGGTGATGGAAATTACTCACGTGATTTTACCTATATTGATAATGTTATTCAAATGAATGAATTAGCAATGGCTACTGATAATATAACTGCTGTGAATACCGTTTACAATACCGCCTTTGGAGATAGAAATACATTAAATGATTTGGTGGCTTATTTAAAATACTATTTAAAGGTTTATGATCCAGCAATTGCTAATGTTACTGTGATACATGGTCCTAATCGATTAGGAGATATTCCACATTCTTTAGCTAGTATTGATAAAGCAAAAGAATTATTAGGTTATAATCCAAAATACTCTTTACAAGAAGGATTAAAAATAGCAGTTGATTGGTACTGGAATAATTTGAAATAAAGAAAGAAGTTAGAAATTAGAAGTTAGAAATTAGAAGTTAGAAGGTAGAAGTTATTTATTTAGATTATAGTTTTACCAATAACCCAAAACACATAACATATTACAAAATAAATGAAAATTACAAAAATTTGTTGCATTGGTGCAGGCTATGTAGGTGGACCTACCATGGCAATTATTGCTCAGAAATGCCCACATATTCAAGTGACTGTAGTGGATTTGAATATCGAAAGAATTGCAGCCTGGAATGATGCGGATGTGAATAATATTCCAATTTACGAACCCGGACTTTCGGAAATTGTAAAAGAGGCCAGAGGTCGTAATTTGTTTTTTTCTACCGAGGTGGATAAAGCTATCGATGAAGCAGAGATGATTTTTATTTCGGTAAATACACCTACCAAAACCTATGGTAAAGGAAAAGGCATGGCGGCCGATTTAAAATACATTGAATTATGTGCCCGACAGATTGCCAAGGTAGCTAAGTCGGATAAAATTGTAGTTGAAAAATCGACTTTGCCGGTGCGAACTGCCGAGGCGATAAAAAGTATTTTAGATAATACTGGAAATGGAGTGAAGTTTCAAATACTTTCTAATCCTGAATTTTTAGCAGAAGGTACAGCTGTTCAGGATTTGTTGTTTCCTGATCGAATATTAATTGGGGGAGATACTAATGAAGAGGGGCAAAAAGCCATTCAGGCCTTGGTAGATGTGTATTCGAATTGGGTGGGCGTAGAGAAGATTTTAACAACCAATGTTTGGTCGTCTGAATTGTCAAAATTGACTGCTAATGCTTTTTTGGCGCAACGAATTTCTTCTATAAATGCCCTATCAGAACTGTGCGAAAAAACAGGTGCCGATGTGAACGAAGTGGCGAGAGCCATAGGAATGGATAGCCGAATTGGGCCTAAATTTTTAAAAGCTTCAGTAGGTTTTGGTGGTTCATGTTTTCAAAAAGATATTTTGAATTTGGTGTATATCGCTAAATCGTATGGTTTAAATGAAGTAGCTGATTATTGGGAACAAGTTATTATAATGAATGACCATCAAAAAAGACGATTTTCTGATAAAATTGTAAAAACACTTTATAATACTGTTTCTGGTAAAAAGATTACTTTTTTAGGCTGGGCTTTCAAAAAAGATACTAATGATACCAGAGAATCGGCAGCGATTTATGTAGCTGATGATTTGATTAGCGAAAATGCAGCAATTGCTGTTTACGACCCTAAGGTTTCAAGAAAAAAAGTCTTGGCTGACTTGGATTATTTACAAACAAGATCTGCTGATGAAAATTCAGAAAGTATTTTGTCTTATGAAAATCCTTATGAAGCCTGTAAAAATGCGCATGCTATTGCAATTCTTACAGAATGGGATGAATTTGTGAACTATGATTGGCAAAAAATTTATGATGACATGCAAAAACCAGCTTTTGTTTTTGATGGCAGAAATATTTTAAATCGAAATGAATTAGAACGTATAGGTTTTGTATATCAGGCGATTGGGTCGTGAATTGGTCTTGATGAATCGGATGTGATTGGTTCTCGATACAAATTTTCAGAAAAAGCTGTTCGCGTTTTCTGAAAATTCACTTGAACTGACGTTGAGTTGTGATGTTATTTTATATTGGATTCGTGTAAAAAAAATGATTCGAATTAACGGTGACTTTTCGTCACTTCGAGTGTTTTGGCTTGATGGATTTGAATTAAGGTAGGGTTGTGATTAAACCAAAATGTATTGAGAAGTCGTTAGTGCTTAAAATGGTTCTCGATACTATTTTTAAAGCGGAGTGTTCTTTAATAAAACATGATTTTTTTGCTTTAAAAATCACTCGAACTGACGGCTGGTGAATTTTCAGTTGTATTTTGGTTTTTAACTCGAACTGACGGGGGAGATAGATGTTGGATTGTTTCGTCACTTCGAGTGTTTTGGCTTGACTTATTTGAATTAAGGTAGGGTTGTGATTAAACCAAAATGTATTGAGAAGTCGTTAGTGCTTAAAATGGTTCTCGATACTATTTTTAAAGCGGAGTGTTCTTTAATAAAACATGATTTTTTTGCTTTAAAAATCACTCGAACTGACGGGGGAGATAGATGTTGGATTGTTTCGTCACTTCGAGTGTTTTGGCTTGACTTATTTGAATTAAGGTAGGGTTGTGATTAAGCCAAAATGTATTGAGAAGTCGTTAGTGCTTAAAATGGTTCTCGATACTATTTTTAAAGCGGAGTGTTCTTTAATAAAACATGATTTTTTTGCTTTAAAAATCACTCGAACTGACGGCTGGTGAATTTTCAGTTGTATTTTGGTTTTTAACTCGAACTGACGGGGGAGATAGATGTTGGATTGTTTCGTCACTTCGAGTGTTTTGGCTTGACTTATTTGAATTAAGGTAGGGTTGTGATTAAGCCAAAATGTATCGAGAAGTCTTTAGTGCTTAAAATGGTTCTCGATACTTCAAATCAATTTTCTGTCGCAAATTGATATTCAACTCGAACTGACGGCGGGAAAACTTTCAGTTGTATGTTGGTTTAAAGCTTGAATAATAGAGTTAGTTCAATTTTAAAAATGGGGTATATGAAATTGTCTTATGTGTATATTTTAAAATGTTCAGATGGGACATATTATACAGGAGTAACGAGTAATTTGTCAGATAGGATTATTAAACATAATTCTGGGTTCTATCCAGAATGTTACACTTTTTCAAGAAGACCTCTTGAATTGGTTTTCTATTGTGAATTTACAAATATTAATTTAGCAATAGAAAAAGAAAAACAGATTAAAAAATGGTCAAAAGCTAAGAAAGAAGCCTTGATTAATGATGACTTTGAATCCCTTGTGAATTTAGCAAAGAAGAAGTTTGATGTTTAAATCGTCACTTCGAGTGTTTTGGCTTGACTTATTTGAATTAAGGTAGGGTTGTGATTAAACCAAAATGTATTGAGAAGTCGTTAGTGCTTAAAATGGTTCTCGATACTATTTTTAAAGCGGAGTGTTCTTTAATAAAACATGATTTTTTTGCTTTAAAAATCACTCGAACTGACGGCTGGTGAATTTTCAGTTGTATTTTGGTTTTTAACTCGAACTGACGGGGGAGATAGATGTTGGATTGTTTCGTCACTTCGAGTGTTTTGGCTTGACTTATTTGAATTAAGGTAGGGTTGTGATTAAACCAAAATGTATCGAGAAGTCTTTAGTGCTTAAAATGGTTCTCGATACTATTTTTAAAGCGGAGTGTTCTTTAATAAAACATGATTTTTTTGCTTTAAAAATCACTCGAACTGACGGCTGGTGAATTTTCAGTTGTATTTTGGTTTTTAACTCGAACTGACGGGGGAGATAGATGTTGGATTGTTTCGTCACTTCGAGTGTTTTGGCTTGACTTATTTGAATTAAGGTAGGGTTGTGATTAAGCCAAAATGTATTGAGAAGTCGTTAGTGCTTAAAATGGTTCTCGATACTATTTTTAAAGCGGAGTGTTCTTTAATAAAACATGATTTTTTTGCTTTAAAAATCACTCGAACTGACGGCTGGTGAATTTTCAGTTGTATTTTGGTTTTTAACTCGAACTGACGGGGGAGATAGATGTTGGATTGTTTCGTCACTTCGAGTGTTTTGGCTTGACTTATTTGAATTAAGGTAGGGTTGTGATTAAACCAAAATGTATTGAGAAGTCGTTAGTGCTTAAAATGGTTCTCGATACTATTTTTAAAGCGGAGTGTTCTTTAATAAAACATGATTTTTTTGCTTTAAAAATCACTCGAACTGACGGCTGGTGAATTTTCAGTTGTATTTTGGTTTTTAACTCGAACTGACGGGGGAGATAGATGTTGGATTGTTTCGTCACTACGAGTGTTTTGGCTTGACTTATTTGAATTAAGGTAGGGTTGTGATTAAACCAAAATATATTGAGAAGTCGTTAGTGCTTAAAATGGTTCTCGATACTATTTTTAAAGCGGAGTGTTCTTTAATAAAACATGATTTTTTTGCTTTAAAAATCACTCGAACTGACGGCTGGTGAATTTTCAGTTGTATTTTGGTTTTTAACTCGAACTGACGGGGGAGATAGATGTTGGATTGTTTCGTCACTTCGAGTGTTTTGGCTTGACTTATTTGAATTAAGGTAGGGTTGTGATTAAGCCAAAATGTATCGAGAAGTCTTTAGTGCTTAAAATGGTTCTCGATACTTCAAATCAATTTTCTGTCGCAAATTGATATTCAACTCGAACTGACGGTGGGAAAACTTTCAGTTGTATGTTGAATTTCAACTAAATTGATGCAGGGAGATTTCAAGGTTTACATAGAGAAATAAAATATAAGCAAGATTCAATTTTGTTTAAAACTGATTAGTTGAAAAAAAAAATTTAATAATAGAACCTCTGTGTTATTTAAAGCCTAATGAAATGAATTGGTATGTAGTGTATACAAAACCGAAGTGGGAAAAGAAAGTAGCTGAGCAATTAACTCAAAGGGGGATAGAATGTTATTGCCCCTTGATGGTTCAGATTCGTCAATGGTCGGATAGGAAGAAAAAAGTAGAAGTTCCCTTGTTTAATTCCTATGTTTTTGTTCGTTTGGAAGAAGAAGATAGAAATCTTGTTTTTCAGTCATCAGGTGTTGTGCGATATCTATTTTGGTTAGGAAAAGCTGCTATTGTGCGTGATCAAGAAATTAATACAATAAAAAAATGGCTTTCGACTCCCAATCAATATGAAATTTCAGTTGCTCCACTTCAGGTAGGAGATAAAATAGTTTTGGAATCAGGTCCTTTTAAGTCTCAGGAAGCCATCGTTCAGGAGGTAAATAAAACTAATTATGTGCTTGTTTTGGAGTCGTTAGGATGTGTTTTAAAGATGAAACTAAAATAAGTGAATATCTAATGCGCTAGTTATCATCTTTAGCGGAATACCAATATTTCTTGAAGATCTACTACAGCGTTCCGTATTATTTATTCCCTTTTTAATAAATAATTCTACTTGACAGTTTTCCTCTTAAGCGGGATTATGGCTGTGTGAGAGTCAATACAAATGTAATACTATTGCTTAATATCTTCAATACAATATAAAATTTAGGTGGGCGTTTATAGTGAAAATGTCCAATATTTTATAATTTTTTTAAAATTCAACTTGATTTTTCAGCTGGAGCTGGTGGAAATTGGTAAACGAGAAAAATAATTATAAACATTATTTTTTGTGATAAAATACTATTTAAAAAAATAAATAACTGTAAATGAATACGTTATACTTGTTTTTAATTTATTTATTGTATATAAAAGTTTTTTTTTTGTCAATAACTTACTTATTTATTATCAGAAGACTTATGTATCTTTGAAAGTGTCAGTTAGGTGCTTTTAATAGGTATACTAAGACAAAATTTTTTTAATTAATTTAATACCATGTTACAATGGCGATTAAGTATCAGGTTCTTCCAAGAAAGAACCCTCAGGACATCAATGCACCTGAAAAATTTTATGCCGCTGCATTAGCAGACGGAACTGTTGATTTTGACAGACTAGCAGAACTGATTTCGTACCAATGTACTGTTACGGCTTCTGATTGTTATGCTGTTCTACTCTCCCTGGAGTACAATATTATTGGCGAATTGTCACAGGGGCGAATTGTTAACTTGGGCCGACTTGGGAACTTTCAGGTAGGAATTAGCTCAGAAGGCAAAGAAACAGAAACGGAAGTTTCTTCTACTGCCATTAAAAAGAGCCGAATTCTTTTCCGTCCTGGGAAAAAACTACGATCAATGTTAAATGATCTGACATTTAGAAAAGCGGGCTAGAACCCTTTAATCAGAGCAGCTGATTATTGTAAGACCTCGAGTATTCCAGTGCTCGGGGTCTTTTTTTTGCCAATTGTATTTTTTGCAATGTTTTTTGTCAGGATAATATAAAAATTTCGTCCTGATGATTTTTTTGCTTCGTCCTGATGGAAGCAATACCTCGTCCGTACCAATTGGAAATAGTATGAATTATATCGATGGATATTTTGTTTTTGTCCTATAAAGAGTCCTACGATCGAACAGGAGGCTCTACGTTTGAACTGAGAAAGCCAAGATGTAAGTGACTAAAATCAGTATCCCATTGTTAGTATTAATAAAGCTTGAGATTGATAGGCTGTTTTGAATTCTTAAAGGATTGGCAATTTTTCCAATAAAAAAAGCCCAAAAAAAGCGGGCTAGAACACCATTTTCTTTGAGCAAAAGAATTATTGTAAGACCTCGAGTACTTCCAGATACTCTCCGAATTATTCTGTAAAGATACACTAGTCAAAGCATGTAGCCAAATTTATTATAAGTACACTCTGAATTATTCTTGGACAGCTAGTTTTTGTTGGTTTTTTTTAAAATATGAAGTGTTTTACTTTAAATTATAAGTATTTTTTTGTCACTAAATTTGGTGATATTTTTGTAATTTTTTAGAAACGCTTAGTGTTTATAGGTTTGGTAATTAGGTTTTTAACTTTCTTGGTGGGTGCTGTCCACTAAATGTGGGAATTAATTGATTAGATATCTGACTTATTGTCGTTATATTTGCTAATATAAAAAATACGGTTTTCAGTCCATTTTATGTGGGTTGGAACCGCGAAGCGTTGGGCTAAACTTAAGTTAGCTGTAGAAATTAATAGTTTAATTCATGAATTTAAATTCAAAAATAGGAGTTATCGGTCTTGGTTATGTGGGTTTGCCATTGGCTCGACTATTCGCTGAAAAATATGCAGTTGTTGGTTTTGATATCAACCAAAATAGAATTGAAGAATTGAGTTCAGGAATAGACAGTACGCTTGAGGTCAGTGCGTCACTATTACAATCGGTTTTAGTTTCTAAAGATGAAATTAAAAATAAAAAGGGATTATACTGCAGCAATCAATTAGAAGACATAGCTGGTTGTAACTACTATATTGTGACTGTTCCTACACCCGTAGATAAGAATAATCGTCCTGATTTAACCCCTTTGTATAAGGCTAGTGAGACTGTTGCAAAGGTTTTGAAAAAAGGAGATATTGTTATTTATGAATCGACCGTTTATCCAGGAGTAACTGAGGAGGAATGTGTGCCAGTTTTAGAACGCATTTCGGGCTTACAATTTAATGTTGACTTTTTTGCGGGTTATTCCCCTGAAAGAATTAATCCTGGAGATAAACTGCATACCGTTGATAAAATTTTAAAAGTAACTTCAGGCTCTACACCAGGAATAGGTCAAAAAGTAGATGATCTTTATCAATCGGTTATTACCGCTGGAACCCATCTGGCACCTTCCATCAAAGTGGCCGAAGCGGCAAAAGTCATTGAAAATTCACAAAGAGATATCAATATTGCTTTCGTAAATGAATTAGCTAAAATTTTTAGTTTAATGAATATTGATACGCAAGCGGTATTAGAAGCAGCCGGAACAAAATGGAATTTTCTTCCTTTTAAACCGGGTTTAGTAGGAGGGCATTGTATAGGGGTTGATCCCTATTATTTGGCACAAAAAGCACAGGAATTAGGATACCATCCAGAAATTATTTTAGCAGGCAGACGATTGAATGACAGTATGGGGGAATATGTCGCTGCTCAAGTGGTCAAATTGATGATTAAAAAAGGAATTTCCGTTAATGGTGCCTCATTGTTAATGTTAGGAATTACGTTTAAAGAGAATTGTCCAGATGTGCGAAATACTAAAATAATTGACGTAATAAAGGCTTTGAAAGAGTATGGCATAAGTGTTACAGTATATGATCCGCTCGCAAATCCTGAAGAAGTGATGAAAGAATATGGATTGATTAGCCAAACACAATTGACTAACGAGATTAAATATGATGCAATAGTTTTAGGAGTAGCACACGCAGAATTTCTAAGAATGAATTTATCAAATCACCAATATGATAATAGTATTATTTATGATGTAAAAGGTGTTTTGGGTACAGCAGTTGACGGTAGACTTTGATTATTGTTAACATTCTAACCCACAACCCACAACCCATAACCCATAACTGAGATGAATAAAAAACAAAACATTATACATGTTATCCTAACTGGAGGTATAGGAAGTCGTTTGTGGCCTTTGTCACGTAAAAGTCGTCCCAAACAATATTTAGAAATTTTTGATGGTAAATCTTTATTTGAGTTAACCGTTGAAAGAAACAGAGAAATTGCAGATAAAGTAATTGTTGTAGGGAATGTCGATAATTGCCAATTAAGTAAGGTCATTTTAGACAAGATGAATATTCCTTATTTGGATATTGTGGAGTCTACACCGCGCAATACGGCTGCTGCGATTGCATTTGCTGCTTTTGCCGCAGACCCAGAAGACATTCTTATCGTAACACCTATGGATCATATCATAGAAAAGAAAGAGCTGTATGATCTGGCCGTTACTGAAGCTATTGAGAAAGCAGCTAACGGCTATATAGTTACTTTTGGAATACATCCTACCAAACCGGAAACCGGTTATGGTTATATTGAATACAAAGGGGAAAATGTGGTTTCTTTTAGAGAAAAACCCAATTTAGAAACGGCAAAGAGTTTTATTGCTAAGAAAAATTTTTTATGGAACAGTGGGATGTTCTGTTTTAAGGCAGGAGTTTTGTTAGAAGAATTGAAGCATTTTAAACCTAAGGTATATAAAAAAGCTAAAATAGCCTGGGAACATAATGATCATGGGAAATTAGACTTAGAGTTGTCATTGGATATTCCTTCGATTAGTGTAGATTATGCGGTAATGGAACGAAGTAAAAAAATAAAGGTGGTGCCTTCCCAATTCTTATGGTCTGATTTAGGTTCTTTTGAATCGGTGTATGATTATTTATTGTCAAAAGGACATCGGGTGGATGAAAATGGCAATATGGTGATAGGGGTGCAAAATTATACGGCATTTATAGGGATGAAAAATACGATTTTGGTAGCTACTGAAAATGCCAATCTGGTACTGCAAAAGGAATACTCGCAGGATGTGAAGGATTTGTATAACGAACTGGAAGAAACTAACCCTGAGTTGTTAGGGTAATGATCAAAAGTACTTTATAGGATGAAGAAAAAGAATTTGATAGTATTTGGAACAAGGCCGGAAGCTATAAAAATGGCTCCACTAGTAAAAGAATTTAAAAAAAGTTCTGAATTTGAAACTAAAGTTTGTGTGACAGCTCAACATAGAGAGATGTTGGATCAGGTATTAGAGTTTTTTGAAATTACACCCGATTATGATTTGGATTTAATGAAGCCTAATCAGAATCTTTATACGCTGACAGCCGATATTATCACTGAAATGAAAACAGTTTTGGATGATTTTCAGCCGGATTATGTCTATGTGCATGGAGATACAACCACTACTATGGCGGCCGGAATTGCTGCATTTTATTCAGGGGCTAAAGTTTGTCATGTGGAAGCAGGTTTGCGTACCCACAACAAACGTTCCCCTTTTCCTGAAGAAATAAACCGACAGGTAACCGGTCGTATAGCTGATTATCATTTTGCTCCAACAGTAACTTCGGAAGACAATCTTATAACTGAGGGTGTGAAAAATGAAAATATACTGATTACAGGGAATACAGTTATTGACGCGCTTTTTGAAAGCTCTGATAAAGTGATGAACATCGATAATGAGGAAATCAATAAACTGAAAACGATAATAGATTCTGGAAAAAAGTTAATCTTGGTTACCGGTCACCGCAGGGAAAATCATGGTCAGGGATTCATCAATATTTGTGAAGCATTGAGGGAGGTAGCAGAGACAAATTCTGATGTGCAGATTATTTATCCTGTGCATTTTAATCCAAATGTTCAGAAGCCTGTTTATGAGATATTATCCGGAATTAATAACATTTGTTTAATAGAGCCTTTGGCTTATCCTGCCTTTGTTTGGTTGATGAATCAGTCCTATCTGATCATAACTGATTCGGGAGGAGTCCAGGAAGAAGCTCCGAGTTTGGGCAAGCCCGTATTGGTGATGCGTGATACAACTGAACGTCCTGAAGCAGTTGAAGCAGGTACTGTTATTTTGGTGGGAACCGATAAAAATAAAATCGTTTCGGAGGCAAATGATTTGTTGTCTAATGAAACGAGATATAAAACGATGAGCGGATTACATAATCCTTATGGGGATGGAAAAGCTTGTAAGAGAATAGTGGAATACATTACAAATTTAGAAGCAATAAATATATAAAGTTATGCAGATAAAAGTAGAAATGATTGGTTTAGAATATCTTGTATTCTTATCTGGAATTAATTGTAAATAATTGAATTGTTAATTTAAGTTTGTATGTCTGCTAATAAAACTATAGCAAAAAATACAGCATTCCTTTATATAAGGATGCTTGTGACTATGGCGGTAACTCTTTATACATCTAGAGTGATTTTAAATACATTAGGGGTTGAAGATTATGGTACCTATAGTATTGTTGGAGGTATAGTTACTATGTTTAGTTTTTTTAACAGTGCTATGACTTCAGCCACAAATCGTTTTTTAGCTTTTGATATAGGGAAGAATGATTTAGTGCAATTGAAAAAGACCTTTAATGCGACATTAAATATTCATATAGTGATTGCTCTGCTAATTTTTTTATTGGCTGAAACTGTAGGGTTGTGGTTTGTTAATTATCGATTGAATTTACCACTTCATAGGATGAATGCAGTCAATTGGGTATATCAATTTTCTGTTTTCACTTTCCTGTTGGGGATAATTCAAGTACCTTATGATGCTTTAATCGTGGCGAGGGAGAAAATGAGCATTTATGCTTATATGAGTATAGCTGAGGTTGTTTTAAAGCTATTAGTAGTTTACCTACTTGTAGTTTTTGATTATGATAAATTAATATTTTATGCAGTATTGTTATTTTTATTATCTTTTATCACAAGGTCAGTTCATAAAATTTATTGCAAAGTAAATTTTGAGGAAAGTAAATATCAATTTTACTATGAAAAAGAATTGTATAAAAAATTATTGTCTTTTTCGGGATGGAGTCTTTTTGGAAATTTAGCTGCAGTTGCCAGAGGACAGGGATCAAATATTTTATTAAATATTTTTTTTGGGACAGTTGTCAATGCTGCATATGGTATAAGTATGCAGGTGCAATCGGCGGTACAGGTTTTTGTGACTAATTTTCAAATGGCAGTTAATCCTCAAATTATAAAACACTATTCTGCAGGTAACAAAGAACAATCATTAAAACTTATTTTTCAAAGTTCAAAATTTTCTTATTTTTTAATGTTTTTAATAGTGTCTCCAATTATTTATAACATTGATTTTGTATTAGGGCTTTGGCTTAAAACACCTCCAAATTACACATCATCTTTTGTTGTTATGTGTTTAGTGGGTGTTTTAATTGATTGTATTTCTGGCCCATTGATGATTGGAGCTCAAGCTACAGGAAATATAAAGTGGTATCAAATGGTTCTAGGTAGTTTTATATTTCTATGTTTACCTATTTCCTATCTTCTCTTAAGAATCTATTATGATCCCAAAATAATTTTTTATGTTATTATAGGTGTAAATGCGATTTCATTGATAGGACGAGTATTGTTTTTGAAGTATTTATTAGATTTAAATATTTACGAATTTATACATAAAGTAATGAAGAAGATTTTTGTGATTACTTTAATAACATTTACGGCAAGTCAATTTATTACTGTTTATACACTAAATCCATATGTCGACTTTTGTTTGAAGTCTTTGGGGTTAACAGTCCTTAATTTGGTCTCAATATTTGCTGTTGGGTTGAGTGATAATGAAAGAAATTTTGTTTTATCATTTGCTAAAGCAAGAGTGAAAAAACTATCGGTTAAAATGTAAATATGAAAACAGTTTTAGTTAAAGCATACACAAATTGTAATTTAGGAGATGATCTTTTTTTAAAAATCATAATAGAACGTTATCCGGAAATAACGTTTAGAATAATTGCTCCTATTGCATATAGGAGTAATTTTAAGAAATATAAAAACGTTGTGATTACTAAAATGCCAAGTTTTAATTTATTGAGCAGAGTTGCTCTAAAGTTAATTGGTTTTTTCTCATTGAAAGCTAAGGGTAACATAATATTAAATGATTTAGAAAAATTTTATCAGAATGAATATGAACTATCAGATGGGTATGTTTATATAGGTGGATCATTGTTTATGCAGTATGATAGTGAAATGGGAGAAACAGATCATGTGAACAAGCTGATAACGAAAGTATTTGATAATAAACCAAAATTTATAATCGGAGCTAATTTTGGACCATATTTAACAGATTCATATAAGGATTACTATATGGAAGTTTTTAAAGGTTATACAGATATTTGCTTTAGGGAACTTTATTCAAAAAATCTTTTTAAAGATTTATCTAATGTTAGGGTTTGTCCAGATGTTGTTTTTCAGTTGGGTTTGCCTAAAGTTGAAAAAACGAAAAAAAGTATTGGGTTTTCTCTAATTGATATTTCAGAAAGAGAAGAATTATCTCAATACGAAATGGATTATTTAAAATTTGTGAGTCAAGTGATAGAAATCGCTTTGCAAAATGGAGAAGATGTTTACTTATTTTCTTTTTGTAAAGCAGAAGGGGATGAAAATGTAATATCGAAAGTTATCTCTTTAGTGTCGCTAAACTTAAGAAATAGGATTAATGTTGTAAATTATGATGGAGATGTTGATAAATTTTTAATTCAATATGCTAAAGTGGAGTCGATGTTTTGTGTTCGTTTTCATTCTATGATCTTAAGTTTGTTATTAGGACAGAACCTTTTTCCAATTACATATAGTAATAAAATGACAAATGTACTTGATGATATAGGTTATCAAGGTGTTTTTTCTGAATTTTCTAATTTAAAGAATATTGATGCTTTGGAATGTTTTAATGATATGAAAAATAGTTCGCATAAAGTAAGTTCTTTAATTATTGAAGAATCAAAAAATAATTTTATTGTTTTTGATGAGTATTTAGTCAATGTATGATTTGTAATTATCCTAAAATATCTATTATAGTACCAGTCTATAAGGTTGAAAAATATCTTATAGAGTGTTTGGAAAGTATATTAATGCAGAGTTATGATAATTTTGAGCTAATTCTTGTAAATGATGGTTCTCCTGATAGATCAGGAGAAATATGCGATGAATATGCGATAAAGGATAGTAGAATAAAAGTTTTTCATAAAGAAAATCGTGGAGTAAGTTCTGCAAGGAATTTAGGAATTAAGGAAGCAAGAGGTGAATGGTTATGTTTTATAGATGCAGATGATTGGTTAGATGTAGATTACCTGCAAAACTTTATTGTTTTATTTTCATGGGAAGAAGATTTTGTTATACAGGGATATGTAAAAAATGCCGATGAACAAATTGTTAGCGGTTCAGGATTTGTTTCAAAATTTGAAAACTTTTTGGAATTTTTTATGTATTCTGAGAAAAATAATTTATTTAATTCACCTTGTTTCAAGTTGTTTAGAAAGGATATTGTTGATGGACATAATGTGAGGTTTGATGAGAATTTTTCGTTGGGCGAAGATCATATTTTTACGCTCGAATATATTCGGTTTGTAAGTAAATTTTCGGTTTCTTTTGAAAGAGGGTATCATTATAGGATATCAAACGAAGGAAATTCCTTAACTCAAAAACTAATAGATATAGAAAAGTTTAAACAATATGTATTGATAAATCACAATCTAAGAGAGGAGGTTTTAAAATTAAATAAAGCTGGTAAGGATTTTTTTATCCGCTCATATCAAGAAATGAATAGATGGGTTATATATACGATACACTCATTATTTGATACTAGAAGGCAATTATCCTTCACAGCGGAAAAGACAGAATTTGAATCTTTATTGCATTTGTTTAAATTTAAATATGGTGTTTCAAGAATTTCATTTAAAGTAGATATTTATAATATGTTGTTTATAATTGTAATGGGGGCAAGTATATTATCGATAAAAATGAAAATAAAGTGTTTAAAATTTTTAATAAGCATAGTTTCTAATTTAAATTAGATACAATACATTTTTTATGTTAACTGAAAAAAAGCAAATAAAATAATACTCTACATAATAATGTTGTGTCCAATGATTGGTATTTATGAATTGATACCAAATGTTGGGGTTGATACTTTCGCATTATTGTTCGGAATGTTGTTGTTAGTTCTAGTTAATAGGAAATTTCAGTTTGATAGAATGCTTTTTTTGTATTTCGCTATACTTGTGGTGTTAAATATTTTATCTTATGGCCTTTCTACGGCTAATAAAAGCAATATATTTATAAATAATTCTATTCAGGTTTTAGTTTTTGCGTTGTTTTTGTCGTTTTATAAAAAAAACTACATATATGATTCTGAAATTGAAAAAATAATAAATTATTTTGGGTTGTTCGCGGTGTTGGGGGTGTTTATTCAATATGTTTCATATTACTTCTTTGACAAGCCTTTGCCATTAAGACTTCCGATAGCTAATTTTGTAAAAGATGGATTTGATATTGAAACATTTGGAGGGTCCATTCTTTATGGAAGACCAACCTCTTTTTTTAAAGAACCTTCCCATTTTGCTATATACATTGTGCCAATTATGTATCGTAATTTGGAGAGAAAAAATTACTGGATGTTCGGATTATTTACTTTGGGGTTAATATTATCTACAAGTACATTAGGTATTGTATTGTTAGGGATAATGCTAATTCGTCATTCTGTTTCTTCTGCTAAGAGTATAGGTTATGTTTTATTGAGCATTATTCCATTGGTACTTTTCATGATGTTGTATTCTGATAAATTTGAAGCTATAAATGAAGATTATTCAAACAAGTTGGATACAAGTTCGTTAAATGATAATATTAGAGTATTTGGTGTCTTAAAGACATTTGATTATTTTGAGTTTAAGGATTTTTTATTTGGAATAGGTCATAATCAATTAGGAGACTTTCAGTTACAGCACAATTTTGCGGAGGCATACAATTATGCTAATTCTTTTTTTATGGCAGTTTTTTCATTTGGGGTAATTGGTTTCTTTGTTTTTTTGTTGATATTAAAAAAAGGATTTAATAATAAGTTTACGACTGGATATTTTTTGATTTTTGTAGCGGTTCTATTTTCAGACCAAATTTTATTTAACCACAATTTCTTTTATCTCTATATGATAAGTTTTGTGTTTTTGAATGTTGAAAGCTCAAAAAATCCAAAACTTTCTCCAGTACAAAAGAAAAAAATGAAAGTTATTTTTTATTATGATGAGCGTTCATTAAATGATGCTACTATCTACTATGTTGGGTTAATTGAAAAAGTATTCTTATCTATGGGAATAGATATGGAGTACCGCACTAAATTAGGCAATGTTGAGGGAAAAGATATTATTTTTACGATAACAGAAAAGTATTTCTGTATGGCAAAGTTTCGTTACCCATTCCTTAAAACAATTTATTGGGCTCAAGGAGTAGCTCCTGAAGAATATTTTTTGAGTGGCAGAAATAACAAGATAGTGTATTTGTTAAAATGTTTAATCGAATTTATCTCAATAAGATATTCAACTTTGTTATTTGTCGTTTCTAATAGGATGTTAAGGCATTATAGGAATAAATATTTTTATAATAAACAGAATTATCTCGTTATGCCTTGTTATAATTTAAAATATTTATCAGGGTTAGCAAGTTCAACAGGAGAGAGATATAAATATCCAAGTTTTGTTTACGCAGGTAGTATGGCAACTTGGCAGTGTGTAGAGGAAACTCTTCAAATTTTTAAAGCTATACAACAAGAAATTCCACTAGCTTCATTGACTCTCCTCGTGAAGGAACAAGATGAAGCTTTTGACATGGTAAGTAAATATGGAATAAATAATGTTGAAATAAAATATGTTAATTTGAGCGATTTACAAAAAGAATTGATGAGATATAAATATGGTTTTATAATTAGGGAGGATATATTAGTAAATAACGTAAGTACTCCAACAAAAATGAATTCATATTTAGCAAGTGCTATTATACCTATTTATACTGATTCAGTACACGCTTTTGTGGAAAACATAGACTTGGGAGAGTATTCTATTTGTTTGAACTCAAAGAGCTCGGTATATAAAAAGGCACAACAGATTATAGATTTTGAAAAAAGAGTCATTAATTCAATTCAACTTGATGAAAAAATCCAATCAGTTTTCAAAACGTATTATAATGATGAGATGTATCTGAAGCAAATAGAACTTAAGTTTGATAACTTAATAAAAGGATTATAATTACAATCACTAAACAGAACAAAGGCTATTTTCAATTGGGATTTGTACTGCGTAGTAGTCAATTTTTATTAGACATTTTACAGGATATGCTTTTCGGTTCATAAGTACTCTGTATATGATAATTCCGGAAATGAGAAATTATAAAACTAAAATCTATTTATTATGAAAATTCTTCTAATAATAAATTCTCTCGGAACTGGCGGCGCAGAAAAATTGTTGTTGGATACCATTCCTTTGTATAGAAAGTCTGGGATAGAAATGGATATATTGGTGCTTTGGAATAATAATCATCAGTTTATCAATGCCTTGAAGTCTCTTGGATGTTGTAAGGTGTTTGTGTTGAAAGAATCAGGAAATTATAAAGATATTTATAATCCGTTGAATATTTTAAAACTAATGCCTTATTTAAGGCGATATGATATTGCTCATGTGCATTTGTTTCCTGCTCAATATTATACCGTTTTTGCAAATTTATTAATTGGAGGAAAGTGTAAATTGATATTTACTGAGCACAACACTACCAACAGAAGGATTCAGAAGAACTATTTCAAGGCTGTGGAAAAAATTGTTTACTCCCACTATAAAAGATTGGTTTTTATTTCTGATGAAATATACGGAATATATAGGAATTATATTCCAAAGTTTGAGAGTAGATTTGTAACTATCAATAACGGAGTGAATTTGGATGCAATTCGATCGGCAATGCCTATTCATAATAAAACAGAAATATATCCAATTATTAAAAAATCGGATTCGTTAATTTTACAGGTGTCAGCTTTTAGACCTCAAAAAGATCAGAAGACTTTGATAAAAGCTATGGCCTTATTGCCTAAAAATGTTGTTTTGCTTTTAGTAGGTGATGGAGAAACCAGAAAAGAATGTGAATTGTTAGTTTCAGAATTATCTCTTACAGATAGAGTTTTTTTCTTGGGACAAAGAATGGATATACCTCAACTTTTAAGGACTGTAGATGTTGTCGTTTTATCTTCTAAATATGAGGGAATGTCTTTGTCCAGTATAGAGGGGATGGCTTCAGGAAAACCATTTATAGCGTCAAATGTACCTGGGTTATCTGATATTGTAGATGGGGCTGGAGTTCTTTTTGAATGTGGTAATTCGGAAGAATTAGCATCTCGAATCCAGGAATTTTTAGGAAATGAGACTCTGTATGAAGATACCGTGAAAAGATGTATGATTAAATCTGAACAATATGATATTAAGAAAATGGTAACTCAACATATAGAATTGTACAAAAGTGTCTACTAAAGTTAAACTAATTCGAACTGCGACAGTATCGATGTCTCTAAATTATCTACTAAGAGGTCAGTTGTCTTTTTTAAAAAATCAGTATGAAGTAATTGCCGTATCTGGGGATGATGATAATTTGAAAGTGGTTTCTGACCGCGAAAAGGTTCGTACAGTAAGTGTAAATATGGAAAGATCAATTTCACCTTTTGTGGATTTAGTTTCTTTATGGAAATTGTATCTTCTATTTTGCAAGGAAAAACCGTCTATAGTGCATTCCATCACCCCAAAAGCTGGTTTGCTGACTATGTTGGCTGGTAAAATGGCAGGGGTTCCGATAAGGATACATACTTTCACGGGTTTAATATTCCCCACCAAGAAGGGCTTGATGCAACAACTCTTGATTAAGATGGATCAGCTCCTGTGCTGGGCTGCCACCAATGTATATCCGGAAGGTCAGGGAGTGAAAAATGATTTGATAACTTACGGTATTACTAAAAAACCATTGAAGGTTTTGGCAAATGGCAATGTTAATGGAATAGACTGCGATTTTTTTTCACCAGAGCAGATAACGGTAATTGAGAAAAAAATCTTAAAGAATCATTGAATATCAACGAAGGGGATTTTGTATTCGTTTTTGTGGGGCGTTTAGTTGGGGATAAAGGGATTAATGAATTAGTAGATACTTTTTCTCAAATTACGACTCACGACTCACGACTCACAACTCATAAACTTTTATTAGTCGGTCCTTTGGAATCTGAGTTGGATCCCTTAAAACCTATAACTTTACAACAAATAGAATCTAATTCCAATATTATTTCAGTAGGTTTCCAAGAAGACGTACGCCCTTATTTTGCAATAAGCAATGCTCTTGTTTTTCCTTCATATCGTGAAGGTTATCCTAATGTGGTGATGCAGGCCGGGGCTATGGAATTACCATCAATTGTAACAGATATAAACGGTTGTAATGAAATTATAAAAGAAGGACTGAATGGGATAATTATTCCGGTAAAAGATGCAAAGGCTATAGAGATTGCAATGAGGCGATTAATCGATGATAATTTATTCTATAAGGAACTACAATCCAATTCAAGAAAAATGATTACTTCACGATACGAACAACAATTAGTTTGGGAAGCATTGCTCGAAGAATATAAATCGCTTGAAAAAAATGTATAAGAGCTATCTAAAACGACCTTTGGATTTTTTAGTTGCATTAATCGGACTGATTGTGTTGTTACCGATATTTTTATTGGTAATTATCGGACTGTTTTTTGCGAATGACGGAAAACCTTTTTTCTTTCAGGCACGTCCGGGGTTGAATGAAAAAATTTTTAAGATCATCAAGTTCAAGACTATGAACGATAAAACAGATTCTCAAGGGAATTTATTGTCAGATTCTGATCGTTTGACACCTATTGGAGCTTTTGTTCGTAAAACCTCTTTGGATGAAATTCCGCAGTTGATTAATGTATTGAAAGGGGATATGAGCCTGATAGGGCCACGACCTCTATTGCCACAATATTTGTCTTTGTATAATGAAACGCAAAAACGACGTCATGATGTCCGTCCTGGAATTACCGGTTGGGCTCAGGTAAATGGTCGAAATGCCATCAGTTGGCAAAAAAAGTTGGAACTGGATGTGTGGTATGTAGATAATCTTTCGTTGTTAGTAGATTTGAAAGTGTTTTTTTTGACTTTTAAGAAGGTATTCAAAAGTGAAGGAATTTCGCAACAGGGACATGTTACTACAGACGCTTTTAACGGACATAATTAAATTTTAAAATTACAGATGTATTTATACGGAGCTAGCGGGCATGGCAAAGTAGTAGCTGAAATCGCTGAAGAAAACAATATAGCCATTAATGCTTTTATTGATGCAGACCAATCTAAGAAGGAATTGTTAGATTATGAAGTAATACATCATGTTCCAGTAGAAGCTGTTAGAGCTATTATATCAATTGGGAATAATGCTGTAAGGAAAAGAGTGGTTCAAGAACATGATTTTGATTACCAAACTCTTTGCCACCTTAAGAGTAAAATATCTAAAAGAGCAACAATAGGAAAAGGAACAGTTATTATGGCTGGTGCAATAATTAATTCAGATACTATAGTTGGGCAGCACTGTATCATTAACACCAATGCAACAGTTGATCATGATTGTGTGTTAGAAGATTATGTACATATTTCGCCTAATGCTGGTTTGGCTGGAGATGTGAAAGTAGGTGAAGGAACTCAGGTTGGTATTGGTGCAGTTGTTATTCAAGGTGTCAAAATTGGTAAATGGTGTATGATAGGTGCCGGTAGTGTTATTACTAAAGATGTACCTGACGGGGCAACTGTTGTAGGAAATCCGGGAAGGGTTATCAAAATAAAGGAAATTAGTAATTTGTAAATACAATTATGAATAATAAAATATGGCTTTCTTCTCCGCATATGGGAGGAACTGAAAAAAACTATGTTGATGAGGCTTTTGAAACGAATTGGGTAGCCCCTTTAGGACCGAATGTAAATGGTTTTGAAGCTGATTTGGAAAACTATTTGAAAGAAAATGTTCATGTGGGAGCTTTAAGTTCCGGAACAGCAGCTTTGCATTTGGCTTTAATTCTGCTGGGGGTTAAGGAAGGTGATGAGGTGATTTGTCAGTCTATGACTTTTGCTGCCTCAGCGAATCCAATTGCTTATATGGGGGCGATTCCGGTTTTTGTGGACAGCGAAATCGATACCTGGAATTTAAATCCTAAGGCTTTGGAAGAAGCTATTGTTGACCGCATAGCAAAAGGAAAGAAACCTAAGGCCGTGATTGGTGTGCATTTGTACGGAATGCCTTTTAAAACGGATGAAATTATTGAAATCTGTAAAAAGTATGATATTCCTTTGGTGGAAGATAGTGCAGAAGCCTTAGGAAGTACTTATAAAGGTCGTAAATGTGGGACTTTGGGAGATATGGCTATTTTGTCTTTCAATGGAAATAAAATCATCACCACTTCAGGTGGAGGAGCTATTGTTTGTAAAAACAAAGAAATCAAAGATAAAGCGGTTTTTTTGTCAACACAAGCCAGAGACAATGCACCGCATTACCAACATTCGGAAATAGGATATAATTACCGTATGAGTAATATTTGTGCGGGTATTGGTCGTGGTCAGATGGAAGTGTTGGACAAGCACGTGAATTTGCGTCGAGATATGAATAAGTGGTACGCGGATTATTTTGCAACAATTAAAGGAGTAAGTGTCTTGAGCGAACCCAATACTGATTATCATTCCAATCATTGGCTTACCGCTATCGTTATGGAACCGGATTTATGTGGTGGAAAAACCAGAGAAGATCTTCGCCTGGCATTGGAAACGGCTAATATCGAAAGCCGGCCATTGTGGAAACCGATGCATTTGCAGCCTGTTTTTAGAGAGGCTCCCTATTATGGAGAAAAAGTAGCAGAAAAGCTGTTTGAAAAAGGACTTTGCCTGCCTTCGGGATCTAATTTGTCAGAAGCAGACCGTACCAGAATTAAAATGGTTTTAGAAGATTTTTTTAAGTACACTGAAAGCTAAAAAAGTTAACTATAATCCGTCAGGCGAATTTGTTTTTGATTATTAAATTTCGTCAGTTCGAGTGATTTTCTCCCGAAGCTTCTGGAAGAAAATAGTATCGAAAACAAGAAAAATTATAATAAAAAACGGTTCTGGTGCCGATAGCTATCGGAACATTTATGGCTTCATTTCATTACGCAAAAAAACACCTGAACTGACGTTTATGATAATTTCACCCAACGGCTTAAATATTAATATCTATTACAGGATTCATTAATCCTCTTTTTATATTAAAAAGAGATAAAAAGAAGAAAACTAATGTTTATCAAGTTTTAAACTTGTTTTTATTTGAAATTTTGATAAATAAATTCTGTCGACTAAAATGTTGTTAATGTGTTTGTTTCTGCCTTTTAGTTTAAAATAAGGGTTCGTTTTTGTTGTAAGATAAACACTCTAATTTTCGATGTTTCTATAAAATGCTTACTTTCGCAAAAAAAATAATTATAATGAAATATTTACTTCCTAAAGCGCTTCTTTTTTTGTAGTCGCTTTGTTTGTTTCCTGTGCCTCCCGAAACTCGGTGGTTTACTATCAGAATATAGATACGACCAATGTGAGTGAGAAAGCGGAGTCTTATGAAATTAAGCTGCAACCGGACGATGTGTTGATGATTATTGTTTCTGCAGAAGATCCAGAAATCGCTGCTCCTTTTAATTTGACTTCTGAGTCAGTGACCACAGCAGCCAACCCCTTGTTATCTACGGGACAAAGAACACTTCAAACCTATTTGGTAGATGCCTATGGTTATATTCAGTTTCCGGTTTTGGGAAAACTGAAAGTGGGGGGATTAAGCCGTACCGAAGTGATCCATTTATTAGAAAATAAAATTGGGACGTATGTCAAAAATCCGATTATTAATCTCCGAATTACCAATTTTAAGGTATCGGTTCAGGGAGAGGTTAATTCACCGGGAACTTATCAGATAGAGTCAGAACGTATTACTTTGATCGAAGCGATAAGTAAAGCAAGAGATTTGACTATTTATGGCAGAAGGGATAATGTTTTGATAATAAGGGAAATTGATGGGGTAAAATCCTATAACCGTGTCGATATTACCAAAGCCGATTTTATTCATTCGCCTTTTTATTATCTGGCTCAAAATGATGTTGTTTATGTTGAACCTAATAAAGTGAAAGTTAATGGCTCAGCGGTGGGGCCTAATACCGGTGTTATAATTTCGATTAGTTCTTTGTTAATGACATTAGCCGCTATTTTACTAAGGACTTTTTAATACAATTTTTAATGGAAAATTATATATCAAAAGAGAGTCAGGAACAGGAATTTCATTTACGGGCAGAATTAGATAAATATTTGGTACACTGGAAATGGTTTGTACTGGTTGTTTTGGTGGCAGTTTTGATTGCTTTTGTATATTTGAGATATGCCGTTCCTCAATACCAGGTAAGTACTACGATACTGGTAAAAGATGAGAAAAAAGGTGGGGGGCTTTCAGAGCTTTCAGCTTTTGCGGATATGGGGATTACCACTGGTCTTAAAAATAATCTGGATAATGAAGTGGAGATTCTCAAGTCACGTACCTTGGTGGAAAGTACTATTCAAAAATTACATTTGAATGTTACTTTAGTATCAGAAGGTAAGATCAAAAGTACAGTTATCTACAAGAAGAGACCAATTGTTGTAACTTTAGGAAGACAAACTCAGGATTTGTTACAAGATACTTTTGTGTTTCAATTTGAGTCGCTATCAACTGATACATTTACCTTAAAAAACCTGGTTGAAGATCAGGAAGATCCTTTGCAGGGGAAAGAGCAGTTTCATTATGGAAGAGCGATAGAAACGCTTTTTGGTGAATTGACGATTAACAAAACAGCCTTTTTATCGAATGCAGAAAAACTGAAACTGAATGTAATAATTGCTCCTTTACAAAGCGCAACGGAAGATTTCAGAGGGAGGCTTAAGGTGACTCCTCTGAGTAAGACCTCCAGTGTGGTAGAATTAGCTATGGTTAGTCCTGTAGTGGAACGAGAGGAAGATTTTTTAAATACTTTGGTTCAAAACTATAATGAAAATGCCGTTCAGGATAAAAACATCATATCGGAGCATACCTCTGAATTTATAGCGGAGCGTCTGAATTTGATTACCAAAGAGTTAGCGGGAGTTGAGCAGGATGTGGAATCGTTTAAGCGATCCAATAAACTGACCGATATTCCATCCGAAGCGGCTCTTTTTATTGAAGGTTCAGATGAATACAATAAAAAAATTGCTGAGGTTGATATTCAATTGCAGGTGGTGGCAAATATGCTGGATTTTATGAAAAAAAGTCGTAATGCTGATTTATTGCCGGTAAATTTAATTTCAGATACCAATGCTTCCGGATTGATAAATTCCTATAATCAATTGGTATTGGAACGAAACAGAATCCTGAAATCGGCCACAGAAAGCAATCCTGCAGTAATAAAACTGGACGAACAAATCAGTGCGTTAAAAGCCAGCGTATCATCCAGTTTGGGGCGTTTGCAATCGAGTCTGAATATCCAAAAAAGAAAGTTAGATGCTCATGAGGGTATGATCGCTTCTAAAATCCAAAAGATCCCTACACAGGAGCGTCAGTTTCGTATTATTGACCGTCAGCAAAAAGTAAAGGAACAATTGTATTTGTATTTATTACAGAAACGCGAAGAGACCGCTATTTCTCTTGCATCCACCGAGGCGAATGCCAGAGTAATTGATGCGGCCATGGGGTCTAAAAAGCCGGTGTCTCCTAAAAAGGCTATTATTTATTTGGCAGCTTTATTATTAGGTCTTTTGATTCCATTTGGAATTATTTATCTGATGGATTTATTTGATACAAAAATTAAAAGTCGTCTGGATTTAGAGGGGAAAACACAAATACCATTTATTGGGGATGTACCTACATCTGAAGATGCTTCCTCCATTATGCAGTCAGAAAGTAGATCGAGTTCGGCTGAAGCTTTGCGTATTATTAGGACTAATCTAGAATTCATGTTGGCTAAAGTGCCAGAAGGCATTGCCAAAACTATTTTCCTGACTTCGACTTTTCCTAAAGAAGGAAAAACTTTTGTCTCTGTGAATTTGGCTGCTACTTTTGCATTGTCGGGCAAGAAAGTATTATTGATAGGGATGGATATTAGAAATCCGAGACTTGATGAGTATTTAACCTTGCCAGATAGAGGGGTGACTAATTATTTGTCTTCAAAAGAATTGAGTTTAGAGGATTTGATTATTCAACAAAAAGGCTATGAGGATTTTCATGTGTTGCCAGCAGGGGTAATTCCACCTAATCCAGCCGAATTATTGATGAGTAAAAAAGTAGATGTTTTATTTGAAACATTAAAAAAGCAGTATGATTATATTATTGTGGATACCGCTCCTGTAAGTTTAGTAACGGATACTCTTTTAATAGCTAAGCATGCTGATACTTTTATTTATGTAGCCCGTGCTAATTTCTTAGAAAAACGCATGTTGGATATACCAAACGGTTTACACAAGGATCAAAAATTACCAAATATGTGTATGTTGTTAAACGATACCGACTCTACGAAAGGTTATGGTTATGGTTATGGTTACGGTGTGAAAGTAGAGAAAACACCTTGGTATAAAAAAATCTTTAAAATATAATTAGAAATTACATTACAAAAACATCAAAAAGTTATAGGATTTGATTTTATAATGTTTTTATGTTTTTTATTTTTAATAGAAATAATGATCATCGAAGAAACAACAATCAAGGATTTATTAGTTATTCAACCTGCTGTCTTTAAAGATGAAAGAGGTTATTTTTTTGAAGCCTATAATCAGGCGAAATTTCAGGAAAATGGAATTCATTACAATTTCATTCAGGACAATCAATCATTTTCCACACGCGGGGTTATTAGAGGGTTACATCTGCAAATCAATCCTTTTGCTCAGGCTAAATTAGTTCGGGTTTTGCAAGGAGAAATTCTGGATGTAGCGGTTGATTTGCGAAAAAATTCACCCACTTACGGTCAACATTTTTCTATTGTTTTAAGCGCCGAGAACAAGAAGCAATTAATGATTCCACATGGTTTTGCACATGGATTTTCGGTATTAAGCGAAACTGCTTCAGTTATGTATAAAGTAGATCAGGTCTATCATAAAGAAAGTGAAAGAGGAATTCGTTTTGATGATCCTACATTAAATATTGACTGGCAAATGGATTCCAATAAAGTAATTGTTTCAGAAAAAGATTTAATACTTCCGGCCTTTAAAGATATTGATTTGGGATTTTAATAATGAATAGTCAGTGATGAGTGATAGGTTGGTGATTAGAATAATTTGTGAAATACGTATTAATTAGGAATATTAGATGAGTAAAATATTAGTTACTGGTGCTAATGGCCAGTTGGGTTCTGAGTTAAGAGTACTTTCAAAAAATACTGATTTTGAATGGTTTTTTACAGATTATCAGGAATTAGACTTATGTGATTTAGAAAATTTAACGCTTGCAATTGCCAAAATTAATCCTCAAATTTTAATTAATTGTGCTGCACACACAGCTGTTGATAAGGCGGAATCTGAATTCGAATTGTCAGATGTTCTAAATCATAAGGCAGTTTCTATTATGGCCCAATGGAGTTATACAAATAGCTGTAAAATTATCCATATTTCTACTGATTATGTTTTTGATGGAAATTCGGCTGTGGCATTGACTGAAGATGAGCCAACTGCTCCTATCAATGTATATGGTCTTACCAAACTAGCTGGAGAAAAAGCTTGTCAAAAACAAAATCCAGATGCAGTCATTATTCGAACTTCATGGGTGTATTCCAGTTTTGGGAATAATTTTGTGAAAACTATGTCTCGTTTAATGCAGGAAAGAGATACTCTAAATGTGGTAAATGACCAAATAGGTAGTCCAACTTACGCCGCCGATTTAGCCCAAGCTATTTTGACTATTATCAATCATTCAAATTGGCAAGCCGGAATTTATAATTTCTCCAATGAAGGTGAAATTAGCTGGTACGAATTTGCTTTAGCGATTCAAGAAATAGGTAATTTTGATTGTGAGGTTAACGGAATACCTTCTTCAGCTTATCCAACACCAGCAAAACGACCTGCTTATTCTTTATTAGATAAAACTAAGATTAAAAATACTTTTGGGGTGGTAGTTCCGGATTATAAAGAAAGTTTGAGGAAGTGTATGGAATTATTGAAAGTTAGAAGTTAGAAGCTGGAAGTTAGGAGTTAGCAAATTTCTTTTTCCACCCTTTAGGGAGGGGAAAGAAAAAGAAATTTTAGTGACTGAGTCTCCGAAAGAAAACATAAATTTTCGCTTTCCCCAGCCCTAAAGGGAGCCGAAAATTTAATAATAATGTACTAAATCTTTGCTCCTTTTAAACGGAGTAAACAAAAAAGAATATTTAATTTCAAAAATTTGGATTAATTCGTATAAAATTCGATTTAATTCGCGAGAAAAAATAGAAATGAAAAAAATACTAATTACCGGTGGGGCTGGATTTATTGGTTCTCATGTTGTAAGACGATTTGTAACGAGGTATCCTGAATACCAAATTTTTAATTTGGATGCTTTAACCTATGCGGGAAATTTAGAGAATATTGCCGATATTGAAAAAGCGCCCAATTATACTTTTATAAAAGGAGATATTGTAGATGAAAATTTCATCAACGCTCTTTTTGATGAACATCAATTTGATGGAGTGTTGCATTTAGCCGCCGAATCGCATGTAGATCGTTCCATAACCGATCCGATGGCATTTGTAAAAACCAATGTAATTGGAACCGTTAATTTATTGAATGCTGCAAAAAATTGTTGGAAAGATAATCAAAAAGGAAAACGCTTTTATCATATCAGTACTGATGAGGTGTATGGAAGTTTAGGAGCAGAAGGCTTATTCACAGAAACCACAGCCTATGATCCTAATTCCCCTTATTCGGCTTCTAAAGCGAGTTCGGACCATTTTGTGCGTGCCTATGGAGAAACCTATGGTTTGCCTTATGTGTTGACTAATTGTTCTAATAATTATGGACCGAATCATTTTCCAGAAAAATTAATTCCATTGTTTATTAATAACATCATTAATAATAAAGCTCTACCAGTTTATGGTGATGGAAAATATACCCGTGACTGGCTTTTTGTAGAAGACCATGCGGTGGCTATTGATTTGGTTTTTCATGAAGGTAAAAATCATGACACCTATAATATTGGTGGTTTTAACGAATGGCAGAATATTGATTTGGTAAAGTTACTTTGCAAAATCATGGACGAAAAATTAGGTAGAGTTGCTGGAACTTCAGAGCGATTAATTACTTATGTAAAAGATCGTCCTGGTCATGACCTTCGTTATGCGATTGATGCCACGAAAATCAATAAAGAATTAGGATGGAAACCCTCAGTAACTTTTGAAGAAGGCTTAGAAAAAACGGTTAACTGGTACATGAACAACCAAGAGTGGTTAGATAATGTGACTTCGGGAGCCTATGCTTCTTATTATCAAAAACAGTATTCTTGATTTTTAATAATCTTATGGGTTATTTGTCTTTGTAGGGTACAAACTTATAACTCATAACCCATATCTCATAACTTTAAGAAATGAAAGGAATTATACTAGCCGGAGGTTCAGGTACACGTTTGCATCCACTTACTTTAGCGGTGAGTAAGCAAATGATGCCTGTGTATGACAAGCCAATGATTTATTATCCATTGTCCACTTTAATGACTGCGGGAATTAATGAGATTTTAATTATTTCAACACCCCACGATTTACCTAATTTTAAAAAGTTGTTAGGGGATGGATCTGCTATTGGCTGTCAATTTAGTTATGCCGAACAAGCAATCCCAAATGGTTTAGCTCAGGCTTTTGTGATTGGAGAAGAATTTATAGGTAAGGATAGTGTTGCTTTGGTTTTGGGTGATAATATTTTCTTTGGCTCCAATATGGATGAATTGTTACAATCCAATACCAATCCAGATGGTGGAGTCGTTTTTGCTTATCATGTTTCGGATCCTGAACGATATGGTGTAGTTGAATTTGACAAAGAACTAAAAGCCATTTCAATCGAAGAAAAACCATTACAGCCTAAATCGAATTATGCCGTACCAGGTTTGTATTTTTATGATAATTCGGTAGTGGAGATTGCCAAAAATATTCAACCTAGTGCCAGAGGCGAGTATGAAATAACCGATGTGAACAAAGCCTATTTAGAACAAGGCAAATTAAAAGTAGGTATCTTGAGTAGAGGAACCGCTTGGCTAGATACAGGAACATTTAATAGTTTGATGCAAGCAGGACAATTTGTACAAGTTATTGAAGAACGACAAGGATTAAAAGTAGGATGTATTGAAGAGATAGCTTGGCGTCAAGGTTTTATATCCGACATTCAATTACAAAGTTTGGCCGAACCTTTAAAAAAATCAGGTTATGGAGAGTATTTGCTAGGATTATTAAAACATAAATTTTGATTAATTACATTTTTTTTGTTTGAAATGAATGTTTGTAGGTTTAGTAAATCTATAATAGGTTGAAATTTATTACTTTAGATGTTTTAATCGTTAATGTTTATATTTGTTATTGTTAATATAATAAAATAGAGTATTCTTGAATAATTATACGAAACAAGATTTTAAAAGGTTAATATTGCCTTTTTCTTCTGGAAATAATTTAATTCTTAATATAAGAAATTTAAGTTATTTGCCCAGATGGATAGTTTTAGCTATCGATTTAGCAGTCTTAATTGCTAGTTTTTTCTTCACAAAGTTAATAATTAATGGTATAGGCTTGCATTTTATTTCTTTTGAGAACAAGCTTAAATTTATTTGTTTATTAGTAGGTGTTAACCTTTACTTTTTTTGGATTTTCAGAACATATGCTGGTATTATTAGGTATTCTTCCTATACCGATGCTATTAAATTATTATTTTCTCAAGTTTCGGTCTTTTTCATTTTTGTTTCAGGAAATGCAGTTTATGAATTTTTTTATGCTACTAAAATATATTTAAACACCGCTTTATTTATATACATGATTCTCTCTTTTTGTGGTTTATTCATGTATCGTGTGGTAGTGAAACAAGTTTTTGAACAAGTTTTTTCAGAAAAAAATCGTATCAATTTACCAAGGACCCTTATTTATGGTACCGATGCTAATGCTCTAGCTGTAGCTAAATCATTAAAACTTGAGATCCCAACCCGTTTTAAAATCGTTGGTTTTGTAGACAGGAACAGTCAAAATTCGTCTAAACGAATGATGGACTTACCTATTTTAATTCAAAAGAAAAAGTTGCCTACTTTAATGCGTTCTGTGGGAGCAGAGGGGGTTATTATTGCGGATAAAAGTTTGTCTAAAGAAGAGCGATTGGTTATCGTAGAACAATGTTTAGAACTCAATTATAAGGTTTATGTTGTACCTGCCATTACAGATTGGGAAAATCAAAAAGAGATTTCTCAAAAAGTAAAAAGTATACAGATTGAAGACTTACTGGATAGAAAACCAATAGTTTTAGATAGTAAATCGATCTCAAAACAAATTAAGGAGTGTACAATATTGATAACTGGTGCAGCTGGTTCTATCGGTAGTGAAATTGTTAGACAGGTATTGTTTTTTAAACCCACAAAGATTATTGCTGTGGATCAGGCCGAAACACCTTTGCATAATCTGTCTTTAGAACTCATGGCTTTAAATACAAATTCAATCATTCAGACAATAGTAGCGGATATTAGAAACAAAGACACTATTGAACGCATTTTTAAAGACTATCGTCCAGAAGTGGTATACCATGCGGCAGCTTATAAACACGTTCCGCTTATGGAAGAAAATCCTTCTCAGGCGATCTTGACTAACGTGGAGGGAACTCTAAATGTAGCCAATTTATCTTGCCAATACAAAGTGAAAAGTTTTGTTATGGTTTCTACAGATAAAGCAGTAAATCCTAGTAATGTCATGGGAGCTAGTAAGCGAATTGCTGAAAAATATGTACAATCCTTACAGTTAAAATCAGTTGCTAATAAAACCGCTATGAGTACCAAATTTATTACTACTCGATTTGGTAATGTCTTGGGTTCTAACGGTTCAGTTGTACCATTGTTTACTAAACAAATTGCCGAAGGAGGACCTATAACCATTACACATCCAGATATTATTCGGTATTTTATGACCATTCCTGAAGCTTGTCAGTTGGTATTAGAAGCAGGAGCAATGGGCAAAGGAGGAGAAATTTATATCTTTGATATGGGCAAACCCGTGAAAATTATTGATTTAGCTCGAAAAATGATCAAATTAGCAGGCTTTGTTCCGGATCAAGACATTAAAATCAAGATAGTTGGTTTGCGTCCAGGTGAAAAGTTGTATGAAGAATTACTCAACGATACTTCTAAAACCATCCCAACTCATCACCAAAAAATTATGATTGCTGAAGAAATTCAGGAAGAATTTGAAATTTTGCATGACGAAATAGAAGAACTAATTACCATCGCAAATTTTCATAATAAGGAAGCCATCGTGGCAAAAATGAAACGAATAGTTCCTGAGTTCAAAAGTATGAACTCTACTTATGAGGTGTTGGATAAATGATGCTAAGTGGGAAGTTAGGAGAGGGAAGTTAGAAGAGGGAAGTTAGGAGTTAGAAGTAGAAAAATTTTCGCTTTTCCCCAGCCCTAAAGGGAGCCGAAAATTATAACGTATAGGATTAGCAATTACATGTAAATTTCTTTTCCCCTTTAGGGGCAGGGGAAAGAAAAGAAATTCATTTGACAACCCACAACCCACAACCCACAACTGATAACCCATAACTTTTTTAAAGGGGCAGGGGGAAGAAAAGAAATTCACTTGAGAACTGTACCGACAACTGATAACCGACAACCCACACCCCACAACTGAAAAACCGACATGATTTCTAGGGTAAAAAATAAAAAATTAAACCTTAAAAAACTGATTGTTTCCTATAACCTCTTTCAGAGGATTCAAGTCTTTTAATTTGACCTTTTGATCAAAAGCAGCAATATGATTGTTGTGATGTACATCGGAACCTACAAAATCATACAGGCCTTTTTGAAGCAAGTTTTCAGCCACTTTGGTGATGTTCTCCCCGTAATAGCCAGTAACAGCTAATAAATTTAATTGAAACAAACAGCCCGCCTTTTTTAATTTCTCGTATTCGTTTATATTTTTATGGTAAAACAAATAGCGTTCTGGATGGGCAAGAACAGGAGTATATCCGGCCACTCTTAAATCAAATAAAATAGAATACAACTGAATAGGTGCATTGATGTATGACATTTCAACCAAAACATAATTATCTTTCAAAGTCAATAATGCTTCCGATTGGAACAAACGAACAAATTGGTCATCCATTAAATATTCGGCAGCTGCTTGAAATGGTACACTAATGTTGTTTTTACGAAGTGCCTCAACAGTACTGTTTTTATTGGCTAGAATCTGTTCATGACTGTTTTCCCAAACATGTTGAATAACGTGAGGTGTGGTAATGAATTGAGAAACGCCAAAACTTTTCAAAGCTTGCGTTAAACGTAAGGAATCTTCAAAATTTTTAGCGCCATCATCAATACCAGGAAGAAGATGGGAATGAATATCAACATGGTTGTCCGGAATTAAATCCTTCAAAACCGGCTTGGATTTAAAAAGTGTAAACATAGTGCAAAGATAAGGAAAAAGTGATGAGATTGAAATGATGAGTTCTGGGTTGTGAGTTATGAGTTAGGTATTGGAATTTTATAAATTTCTTTTCCCCTTTAGGGGCAGAAAAAAAATACCCCACAACCCACAACTCAGAACTCAGAACTCAGAACTCACAACCCACAACTCACAACCCACAACTCACAACTCACAACCCACAACCCCACAACAAACAAGGATTTTCTTTTAAAACGGGTAGTTTTTAGTCTTTTTAGGTTATTAGTCGGTTATTTTTGGTGGGTTTAGAGAATGAGATTTATATTTACAACAAAGAATTATTGAATTAAAAATAATGAAACCAAAAGATACTGTTGATGAAGATTGGCTGTTTGAAATCAAACCCAAAAACAGTTTTTTTCTCTGAATCTAAATGAAGTTTGGCGCTATCGTGATTTATTATTTCTTTTTGTCAAAAGAGATGTAGTAACCGTGTACAAGCAAACCGTTTTAGGGCCACTTTGGTATCTCATTCAACCCTTATTTACATCCATTACCTTTACCATTATTTTTAATACCGTTGCAGGTATCGAAACAGGAGCAGTACCTCCTTTTTTATTTAATATGGCAGGAATTACCGTTTGGAATTATTTTACCACTTGTTTGAATGGAACTTCCAATACCTTTGCGGCCAACGCAGGGATCTTTGGTAAGGTATATTTCCCTAGGATAATAACGCCGCTTTCGGTGGTGATATCTAACTTATTGAAATTTGGTATCCAATTTATAATTTTCATTTGTTTTTATCTTTATTTCTATTGGAATGGAGCAGCAATAGGACTCACCATTTGGGTTTTGTTTTTTCCTTTGTTAATCGTTTTAATGGGGATTTTGGGCTTAGGCTTAGGAATGATTATTTCTTCAATGGTGACTAAATACCGTGATTTAAATTACCTTATTGGTTTTGGAGTACAATTGTTAATGTACCTTTCGGCAGTAGTTTATCCTATGGCACTTATTGAAAAGAAAATGCCACAATACAGCTGGTTAGTACAATACAATCCATTGGCCTATATCATTGAAACATCCCGAGTCATGTTACTGAATGTGGGGGAAATTTCTGTTTATGGCATTATGTATACAGCGTCGATTACGATCATCGTTTTTATTTTAGGTTTATTAGTTTTTAATAAGGTAGAAAAGAGTTTTATTGATACGGTTTAAGCAGTTATGAGTTGTGAGTTGTCAGTTATGAGATAGTCCAACTGATAACCCACAACTGATAACCCACAACTGATAACCCACAACAAAAAAACATGAGCGATTTTAAAAGTTATAAAGATTTAGACATTTACAATATTGGTTTGGATTTGTTTTTAACGGTACATCCTAATAGTCTAAAGTTACCCAAGTACGAATTGTATGAGTTAGGAAGTCAGTTGCGGCGCTCTTCAGATAGTGTAGTGTCTAATATAGTAGAAGGATATGGAAGAAGAAAATATAAAGCTGATTTTATTCGGTTTTTGGTTTTTTCTCATTCTAGTTGTTTAGAGACAATTGGTCATATTTATAAAATAGTAGTACTATATCCTAATTTGAAACCGGATTTTGAATCATTAATACAGCGTTATGAAAATTTAGGTGGAAAAATTTTTAACTTTATAAAGTATGTAGAACAAAATTGGAAATAGCATCAGTTGTGAGTATTGAGTTATGAGTTTTAGAGGTTTTAGAATCCAGAACCCAGAACCCAGAACTCACAACTCACAACCCAGAACCCAGAACTCACAACTCAAACAATGCCCGACAACCCAGAACCCAGAACTCACAACAAGAATATTATTCTAAAAGCCGAAAACATCTCCAAGCAATACCGATTAGGTACGGTAGGAACCGGTACGCTTAGTCATGACATTAATCGTTGGTGGCACCGTATTCGGGGAAAAGAAGATCCGTATTTAAAAATAGGCGATGTGAATGATCGTTCCACAAAGGGAAGTTCCGATTATGTATGGGCGTTACAGGATATCAATTTTGAAGTGGAGCGAGGAGAAGTTTTAGGAATCATTGGTAAAAACGGAGCAGGAAAATCAACGCTCTTAAAAATTCTTTCAAAGGTTACAGCTCCCACAACAGGAACTATTAAATCCCGTGGTCGTATCGCTTCTTTATTAGAAGTAGGTACCGGTTTTAATGGCGAATTAACAGGCAGGGAAAACATCTATCTCAATGGTGCTATTTTAGGAATGACCAAGAGCGAAATCACAACCAAACTCGATGAGATTATCGAATTTTCAGGCTGTGAGCGTTATATTGACACTCCTGTAAAACGCTACAGTAGCGGAATGACCGTTCGTTTGGCTTTTGCTGTAGCTGCCTTTCTCGAACCTGAAATTTTGGTTGTTGATGAGGTGTTAGCCGTAGGCGATGCCGAATTCCAAAAAAAGCCATTGGTAAAATGCAGGATATTTCCAGAGGCGAAGGAAGAACCGTATTGTTTGTGAGTCATAATATGGCGGCAGTGAAGAGTTTGTGTACTAGGGGAATTGTTTTAGAACATGGGAAAGTGGTTTTTGAAGGAGAGATTGATAATTGTATTAATACTTATTTAAAAAAATCAAATTTTCATTCTTATAGGAATTGGGATAATGAGATACCTCCAGGTTCGGATTTTATTAAAATGAAAGAAGTAAAAGTAATTGATGCTTATAATCAACAAGGTTTGAATCATTTAACTACACAGGATATTAAAATTGAATTCACGTATGATATATTAAAAGAAAATCAATTGTTTACACATGGTTTTAATTTATTTAATTCACAAGGAGTACACATATTAAGTTCTCACGATTCTAACTCATTAACTTTAGTTAAGCCTTTTCCAATTAATTCGTATAAAAAAACTATTATTATACCTAAAAATTTGCTAGCTGAGGGGAATTATACTTGTAGTTTTGCAATTTTACGATATAATCCATTTTTTGTTGAGTTTCATGAAATGGATATAGTTGGATTTAATGTCTCTTGAGAATAAAAATGATAAAACAATTAGAGGAGAATATACTCATAATATACCAGGTCTAATTAGACCACTATTAAATTGGGAATAAAAAATGAAAAAAGATTGGACGGGGGAAAGATTAGAAACATTCGTAAATACTAATAATTCAATAGAGCATTTACACAGATATGCTATAGTACTTGATTATCTTACAAATAAGGTTGTTGTAGATATTGCTTGTGGTGAAGGATACGGTAGTTTTTTAATGAGTAAAATAGCTCATTCTGTAATTGGAATAGATATTGATTCCGACACTATTTTTAATGCTAAAGAGAAATATGTTAGTGAGAACTTAAGTTTTAAGATAGGAGCAGCAGATTCAATTCCAATCGAAGATAAATCTATTGATGTAGTAGTGAGCTTTGAAACTATAGAGCATCATGATAAACATGATGAAATGATGATGGAAATTAAACGTATTTTAAAACCAGATGGGCTTTTAATTATTTCAACACCTGATAAATATTATTATACTGACAGAAGGGGTTACAAAAATAAATATCATGTGAAAGAACTTTATAAGGAAGATTTTTTTAACCTAGTTAAAAAATTTTTTTCTAAACAACAGTTTTTAGGTCAATCTTATATAAACGGGAATTCATATATAAATAGTCAATTTAATAAAAATGAAATTTTTACTTATAGTGGAGATTTTTCGATAATAAAGAAAGGAGACCCTATAGAATCAATATATTTAATAGCTATTGCTTCTAATAGGGATTTTAATAGTCAACCTTGTTCTTTTTTTAATGGTTCTCAAATATTGAATTTTCAGCAAGAAGAAAAGTTTATTCAAATATTAAGGAATTGTAATTCTTATAGAGTAGGTAATTTTATTTTATATCCCGTCAAATTATTAAAAAAAATGTTTAAAAATTAATTACTGGTAATTTTTTGAATGATTTTTAAATTTAGGTTTGAATGAGTAAAATATGAATGAATCTCCACCATTAATTTCTATAATAGTTCCCAATTACAATCACGAACGTTTTTTAAAACAGCGTTTAGAGAGTGTTTTTAATCAAAGCTATTCTAATTTTGAGGTAATTTTGTTAGACGATTGTAGTACAGATAATAGCCGAGAAATTCTTTTAGAATATGCAAAGCATCCTAAAGTAAGTTGTTGTGTTTTTAATGAAGTAAATTCAGGTAGTCCATTTAAACAATGGGAAAATGGGATTGCTTTTGCAAAAGGAGAATACATCTGGATTGCAGAGAGTGATGATTATTGCGAGTTGGATTTTATTGACAATATAATAGATGCAATGATTAAAGATTCAACTATTGGTTTGGGCTATTGTCAAACAATTGATGTTGATGTAAATTGTCACCAAATATATCATAGAATCAATTATACTAAATATTTTCAACCGAATATTTGGGTCGATAATTTTGAAATGGATGGAAGGCAATTTATACAGTTATATTTAAGTTTTTTTAATGTGATACCTAATGCAAGTGCGGTAATTTTTAGGAGAAATTTAGTTGATAACTTTTTTTTCTCAGAATCGTTATTACAAATGAAAATGTGTGGGGATTGGTATTTTTGGATTAAAATAGCTTTAAAATCGAAAGTTTTTTTTTGTAAAAAAAAGCTGAATTGTTTTAGAAATCATCATAGTGTTACTAGAAATCATAACAGTATTCACGAGAAAAAAAGAGGTTGCTTGAAGAAAAAGATATACGCTTTTTTATGTTAGAGGCTAAAATAAAAAATGTAAGAGCAGAATTAAATTTGTATAAGAAGTGGTTTCGTTTGCATTCTGTTACAGAAGTTTTATTAAAAACATTTTATAATGTGAAATTAGAGAATAGAACAATTCATTTTTTTATTTGGAATTATTTATGTTTTAGATACGATTGTTTAAAAAGGGATAATAATTGAATTTATGGAACTGCAAAAAAACAGAATAGCGATGGTTTCTCCATCTCAAAATGCTTATTCTGAAACCTTTATTCAGGCTCAAAAAAAGGATTAAGAGATAATATTTATTATTATTATGGAGGACATTTGCCTAGTTATTTAGAGGGTAAAGGAAGTCTAAATAGTGATTTTAATAAAGTAATCATAAAGATTAAAAGAAAATTAAGATTAACCTTACTTACTAGTGCTGAACATGCTTTTATTTCTTCATTAAAGAAGAATAAAATTCAGTTAGTTTTTGCTCAATATGGTACAACAGCTTATCGCATTGTTTCTATTTGTAAGTGTTTAAAGATACCACTAATTACTCATTTTCATGGTTATGATGCCTCAGTAGATTCGGTTATAAAATCATGTAACAATTACAAAGAGGTTTTTGATTACAGTACCTATGTGATTGCGGTTTCTCTTTCAATGAAGGATAAACTTATTGAGTTGGGTTGTCCACAGGAAAAGGTAATCTATAATACGTATGGTCCCAATAATCTTTTTTTAGAAATTGTACCAAAGTTTTTGGAACCAATTTTTATAGGGTTAGGACGATTTGTTAATAAAAAAGCACCCTATTATACTATTTTAGCCTTTAAGCAAGTAGTAGAAAAATTCCCTAAAGCCCAATTAGTTATTGGAGGAAATGGGGAATTGTATGAAGTATGTAAAAATTTGGTTAGCTATTATCAATTAGAAAATAATGTTATACTTCCAGGAGTATTATCGCCTAAAGATTTTGAAGCTTATCTAAGTAAAAGTTTAGCTTTTGTACAACATTCAATTACAGCTATTAATGGAGATCAGGAAGGGACTCCAGTGGCTATTTTAGAAGCTTCGGCAGCAGGTTTACCAGTAATTTCAACTTTTCATGCAGGAATTCCTGATGTAATTATTGATGGAGAAACAGGTTTTTTAGTTCCTGAACATGATGTGGATGCGATGGCTCAAAAAATGATGTTACTTTTGGAGAATACATCTCTTGCACTGCAAATTGGGGCTAAAGGTAAAAATAGGATTAGAGAATGTTTTACATTAGAAAGACATTTGAGAACCATCGATGAATTAATTGAAAAAGCAATTTATAGAAATGAATAATCCCCTAGTTTCCATATTAGTGGCTAATTATAATAATGGTCATTTTTTTAAAGACTGTTATCATAGTATTCTTGAACAAACCTATACGAACTGGGAAGTAATTATTGTAGATGATGGTTCTACGGATGATTCAGTATTTATGATTAAGAAACTTATAGAGGGGGATTCACGTTTTAAATTATTTTTAAACGAAGAGAATGAAGGTTGTGGTTTTACCAAAAATAAATGTGTAAGTCTAGCAGAAGGAATAATTTGTGGGTTTTTAGACCCTGATGATGCTTTATCTCCTGTTGCTATTGAGAAAATGATTCAGCTTCATCAGGAAAATACAAATATTAGTATTGTTACCTCAAAATATAAATTGGTTGATTTCAATTTGAATCAGATTGAAGAGGGAAAACATGGAGCAGCAATTCCTATTGGTAAATCCTATTTGACTTATGGAGCAGGTGCTATGACAGCTTTTGCAACTTTCAAAAAGGAAAAATACAATTTAACTATTGGTATTGATAAAAAGATGAAAAGGGCTGTAGATCAAGATTTGTATTTTAAAATGGAAGAGGTTGGAGTGGTTGTATTTTTGAATGAAGTTTTATATCAATATAGGAAACATAACAATAGCATTTCAGCAAATGAAAATGAATATAAGGCAAAATATTGGCATTTTTATGCTATGTTAAATACTTATAAGAGAAGAAAAAAATCAAATTGACATTGATAATTTTACAAAAACAGAGATGAAAATTTTTCAATCTAATTATTACATGTCTCGTTTTGCAAGGGCTAAAAAAATAAAAAGCATTGTGTAAAGCGTTATTTTTTGTTAAAAGCAATTATTGCATTTCCAAGTTATAATTTGAAGCATAAATTAAAATCACTTTTGTAGCGCGAAACAAAAAATCTAGCGATATAATTAATACTATTTTATTTAAAAATGAGGAATCTTTTATATACGGTTATCAATAAGTTGGGTTATAGAATAATAAATAAGGATAAAGAAAGAGAGCAATTAATGTTTCCTCTAAAAAAATATCATGTGAACGAGAATTTTAATACGCTATTCCAATCCAAATATTATATTCAAAATTTAGAAAATAAGTTTAAAGAACTTTCTATTGTTAATCATAGAGAGGGGTTTTTAGTAGGTTTTTTAGATCTTAGTATTTATATAGAAAGTGAGGAGGAATTTCATATTTTAAATGAAATATTTGTTAGGAATGATTATGATTTTATTTCAAGCTCTCAATCCGTTGTAATAGATATTGGAGCCAATATTGGTATTACATCTCTTTTTTTCACGATTGGATTATGTAGATAAGATTTATGCATTTGAACCCGTAAAAGATACGTTTGAACAGGCACAATATAATTTTAGTTTGAATAATAAAATCCAGAAAATAACAACTATAAAAAATATAGGATTAGGTAACAATAGTCGCAAGGAATTATTTTTATTTGATAAAAATTGCAAAGGAAATACAGGACTTCGAGGTAAATCGAGTCCTAGTTATGAAAATAATACTAATGCAAAAAAAATTGAAGTTCAAATAGAATCAGCAACTTTAGAATTAACTAAAATAGTGTCTGAGAATAGGGATAAAAAACTGATTGTAAAAATGGATTGTGAGGGAGGAGAATATGAAATCTTAGAAGATCTTTGTCAATCTGGGATGATTCATAAAATTGATGTATTACTATTGGAGTGGCATGATAAAGGGGCTGAAGTCATAGAACAAATGTTAATTAAATCTGGTTTTGATTATTTTTCAAGAACTTATGATGAATTAACAGGTATGATTTATGCTTTCAAAAAAACAAATTAGAATAGAGAATTTATTTTAAAATAATAGTATATGCAATATTCTCTATCAATAATAATCCCAACTTACAATGCAGAACGTTTTATTAATAAAGCGATTGAATCCTGCTTAGAACAAATTGAAGTAAGCGAGATTATTGTAGTAGATGATGGAAGTACCGATACTACAATACAAATAGTTAAAGAACTTCAGTCTAAGTATCCTAAAATTAAATTATGTCATCATCCCAATAAGCTTAACAAAGGACGCTCTGCTACTCGAAACATTGGGATTCAAAAAGCTACAGGGGATTATATAGCCTTTCTGGATGCTGATGATTATTTTTTACCCAATCGATTTACCAATGATTTCAAGTTGTTTCAAGAAGTTCCTGATTGTGATGGGGTGTATAATGCTGTAGGCTTTCATTTTTATAGGACTGCAACAGAGCAAGAATTAAAAACGCACCAACTCTATACGGTTAGTCAAAAAATAACACCAGAAAACTTGTTTAAGAATTTGTTGTATGGAAGATGTGGTCATTTTCAAATTGATGGATTAACAGTAAAAAAATCCGTTTTTCAAGCTACAGGATTATTTAATGAAGAATTAGTAGTGGCAGAGGATTCGGAAATGTTTTGGAAAATGGCTATTAAATGCCGTTTAGAAACTGGAATTATTGATAGAGCAGTCGCTATTCGAGGAGTCCATGATAATAATATTTTTGATAAAGAAGACTTGTACAAAATATATAATATTAAAATGCATGAAACGCTTGCTGTCTGGTGTAGCAAAAATCAAGTTAAAGCTGCCACTATCGATGATATTTTAAAATGGATTTGGATGCTAAGATACCAAGAGCATAACAAAATGTATATAAACATTAAAGCTTGGGCACAATTTTTTTTCTCACAGCCCCAATTGCTTTTTACTCTTTTCAGCATTAAATATTTTCCTATTATTAGGTATAGACAAATGCTTTTCCCATTTTTGTACTCAAAGAAAAATATAGAATAATTTATAAATAATGAAAGGCAAGAGTAGTAATGTAACGGCAATTATTCCCTGTTATAATGATGGGCAATACATCATGGAAGCATTACAATCCCTATACAAACAAACACTTTTACCAGAAAAGATTATAGTTGTAGATGACGGTTCTGATGCCAAAACTCAAAAAACATTAAAAAGTATAACACATCCTTTACTGGAAGTTGTTTTTCAGGAAAATAGAGGGGTAAGCGCTGCTAGGAATCATGCTGTAAGTCTAGCTAAAACGGATTATATTGTTAATCTCGATGCCGATGATTACTACGAACCTTCTTTTATAGAAAAAGCGGTTGCAATATTAATTCAAGACAATAACGCTATTGCGGTAAGTAGTTACTGTAGAACATTTAAAGAGCATAAAACTATTGAAATTATAAAACCTTTAGGAGGTAATTTGAAAGATTTCATTGTAATTAATAATGGAAGAGCCAGTACCATGTTTCGTAAACAATCATGGGAAATAGTAGGAGGATTTGATGAAAAAATGCAAGCGGGTTATGAAGATTGGGAATTTTGGATTGCAATTTTAAAACAAGGAGGAAGCATTCATATAATAAAAGAAGTTTTATCACATTATCGTATTAAGAAAGTATCCAGAGACCAAATAGCATTGAAAAATAATGATTTTGAATTAAGGCAGTATATTTACTTGAAACATAAAGAAGTGTATGAAAGGTATATGGATTTTTATGTTTTTCAATTATTACGTCAAAATTCACTTTTAAGAAATAGCATTCACAAAGCTAAAAAATCGAAGGAGTATATCCTTGGGGAGTTTTTTTTGCAACCTTTGCGTATTATTAAAAAGATTTTTACAAATTGATGAGTGCATTAGTATCCATAATTGTTCCCTGTTACAAGCAGGCTCACTTTTAAGTGAAGCTTTGCAATCAGTATTAGAACAGACTTACACCAACTGGGAATGTGTTATTGTCAACGATGGAAGCCCAGATAATACCGATTTAGTAGCGCAGCAATGGCTGGAAAAAGACAATCGTTTTCAATATATATATCAACAAAATGGAGGTTTGTCTGCTGCACGAAATGCCGGTATCAAAGCCGCGAATGGAGAATTTATTTTGCCCTTAGATGCCGATGATATTTTGCACTCGGATTATTTAAATAAAATAGTTCCAGTTTTAGAATCAAATGATAGACTTGCAATAGTTTCTTGTTACCGCTATTTTTTTATAAAAAATAGAACAAACATTATAAAAGAATATAAGGCTTCGGGTAGCAATTATTGTGATTTAATGTTTGAAAATAAATTGATGCCTTCATCATTATTTAGAAAACAATGTTGGGAGCAAGTAGGAGGCTATGATGAAAGCATGGTAAAAGGTTTTGAAGATTGGGAGTTTTGGTTAAATGTGACCAAGAGAGGCTGGGAGTTTCAGTTTGTACCAGCATTTTTGTTCTATTATCGGAAGTCTAAAAAATCGATGCTGGTGGATACTATTACTAATCATGCAGAAGCCAATATGGAATATATTTTTAGAAAACACCAGGATATCTATTGCAGGCATTTTGATAACACAGCTGAGGTACTTTTTTACTATATCAAAACGCATCGTATAGGGAAAATGCAAATTAAGAATTCAATTGAATATAAAATTGGGAAATTGGTGTTGAAACCTTTTAAAATAGTCTCTCAATTGTTTTCCAATAAAAGAAATAGCAAATGATTTCAGTAGTTATCCGAAATAAAAACCAAGTACACGCCTTGTCATTTTTGTTAAAGAATCTGACAGAAAGGTATTCGGAGGATATAGCCGAAATCATTGTTATTGATAATTGTTCTACTGATGAAAGTGCAGCTATAAGCCAACAATTTGGAGCAAGATTCATAACTATTGAGCAATTTTCCTATGGAGGAAGTGCTAATGTTGCGGCTCAGGAAGCAAAAGAGCCTATTGTAGTGATTTTTAGTGCGCATTCTTACCCTGTAAGCCATGATTTTTTTAAATTAATTCGTGAAAAGTTTGAATCCAATCCAAATTTAGCAGGATTACGTTGTTTGCATTCTACCAATGATTACCGTAATTACATAAACAAAGTTAGGGCTACAACAGACCCTAATAAATCGGGTTTGATATTTTCAGGATCTGCTTTTAGAAGAAGTGTTTGGGAAAAGCACTCTTTTAGAAATGATGTAGCTACTTTTGAAGACAAAGAATGGACTGTACGAGTTTTAAAAGCGGGTTACGAAATTGATTTTGTTCCATCTATTTTTCATTATGAAATGTACAGAACACCTAAACAACAGTTTTTCCGTTTTAAAAATGATGTAGTGGGAAATTATCAATTATGGCATCAGGATATTACTTTTATTCAAACTTTGAAAGGTCTTTTAGGGAATATATGGAACGCCTGTAAAAACTTTTTTATTGAAATCAAATACGCTTTTTTACGCTTTTTTTACTTAATTAAGTTTATAAGGAATAAACCGAAACAGTTTTGAAGATGGAGCTAAGATTAACAAATAATAATTTTGATTTCCTACGATTCCTATTTGCTCTTTTGGTGGTTATTTCTCATGCGTATGCTTTATCTGGAAGTACTGAGGATAATGTTGGGATTTATAAGATTTCAAATGGACAATTAACATTTTCCCAAATTGGTTTAAATGGGTTTTTTATTATAAGTGGTTATTTTATTTTTAAAAGTTTACAAAGAAGTAAAAGTCTTTTAGACTATTATAAGAAACGATTTTTAAGACTTTTTCCAGCACTTATAATTGTATTGATACTAACGTTGTTTTTAGCTCCAATTATATATGTAAATAAAACTCCTTTTTTACAAAATATTGAAGCGTTGACTTATTTACCCTACAATTTAAGTTTATATGGATTTCAGTCAGGTATAAAAGGAATTTTTGATACAAATAGCTATCATTCCATTAATGGTTCTTTATGGACTATTAGGTATGAATTTACTTTATATGTTGCCTTATCAATACTTTATTGTATGAAAAATAAAAAGAAAGCTTTAACTTTTTTGTTAAGTTTAGCATTTTTTATTTTTTATATGTTGTATCTTTTTCTTCTACCAAAATTAGCAGGCTTTAGTTTATTTAACTTGTTAGGTATTCATGTACTAAATTTAGGTGCTTTTTTTATTGCCGGAAGCGTTTTGGCTTCATTGGAATTTGAAAAAATTAAGTATAAGAAATGGTTTTTGTTCTTGTCATTAATACTCTTAACTTTCTCGATTTATTTTAATTTTTATGATTTGACAAAACATGTTTTGTTGCCATTTTTTATTCTATTATTAGGTTTTTCTACAATTCCTGGGATTAAAGATTTTGGGAATTTTGGTGATGCTTCTTATGGTATTTACATTTACAGTTTTCCAATTCAACAAAGTTTAATGTGGTTCTTTAAATTGGATTCATATGCCTTAATGATTTCTTCAATACCGCTTTCTGTTATTCTGGGTTATTTTTCATGGCACTTGATTGAGAAAAAAGCGTTGAAATTAAAATTAACAAAACTAGAAATATGATTATTTATCCATTAATTTCAATAATCGTTCCATGTTACAAACAAGCACAATACTTGGGAGAAGCATTACAATCAGTAATAGATCAAAGGTATCAAGACTGGGAATGTATCATTGTTGATGATGGTAGTCCAGATAAGACAGCTCAAATTGCTAAGGAATGGATAGCAAAAGACAGTCGATTTAAATATAGGTATAAAGATAATGGAGGAATAGCTAGTGCAAGAAACTTTGGTATTAATCAAGCAAAAGCTGAATTTATATTAGCCTTAGATGCTGATGATAAAATAGCAAATGATTATTTAGAATTAGCTATTAATGAATTTCAAAAAGATCCAAGTCTTAAAGTAGTTTATGCCAGGGCTGAGAAATTTGGAGAGGAATCAGGTCTATGGTATTTACCTCCATTTGATATTTCAAAATTAGGCTTGTACAATATGATTTTTTGTTCTGCATTATATAGAAAAGCCGACTGGCAAAGAGTGGGAGGCTATGATGTTAATATGGTTTTGGGACTAGAAGATTGGGAGTTTTGGATTGCTTTATTAAAAAATGGAGGTAATGTATGCCAACTAAATAAAATAGGTTTTTATTATAGAATAAAAGAAAAATCTAGACATGTGGACTTGAAAATTTCAGATAAAGAAGAATTATATAACTATTTATCAGTAAAACATGCTGATTTTTATGTAAAGCATCTGGGGTCATTTATTGCTTTAAATTCTGAAATGGAGAAATTAAAAAAAATGAGAATTATTAAAGGAAGGAAAAAGGTGTTGAATTTATTTTGTGAGACTTTTTTCGGCTTTCGTCTTTTTAAATAGAAATACATTAAATGACTAAGATTACTGTCAGTGTCTTTATTTTAACCTATAATCAAGAACAATTTATAACTCAGACTATTGAAAGTGTTTTAATGCAACAAACGGATTTTGCATACCAATTAGTCATAGGAGAAGATTGTAGTACTGATTCTACTAGGCAAATATGTGAAAATTTTGCTTCACAGTATCCTAATAATATAAAATTGCTTCCAGCTTTAGATAAAAATATTGGTTTGATCGCTAATTATATGCGTACCATTAAGGAATGTGATGGTAAATACATTGCTATTTGTGATGGAGATGATTATTGGATTGATAAATACAAACTACAAAAGCAAGTTGATTTTTTAGAATCAAATCCTGATTTTTCAATTGTTTATACTCGTGTTCGAAAACTTTTTCCTAATGGAGAATTTAAAGAATCAGTAGCAAATACAAAAGGGAGAACTACTAATTTTGATGACTTAATTTTTGATAATTATATACCTTCAGTTACTACCCTTTTTAAGAATATTCAAAACAATCAGAACCAGCTTCCTAAATGGATTTTAAAATACCCTTATGGAGATTGGCCAACCTATTTATGGACCATAAAAGAAAGTGGAAAAATTTATTTTTTAGACGAAGTTACGGCTGTTTATAGAGTGGATATTGGGGAGTCTTTTAAAATTAGAAAAAAAGTAAGTGCCATTGTTAAAACGGATTTGCTTATAACAAAAGATATTTTAATAGATTTGAATTTTGCACATAAGCAAAAAATAGTCGAGGAGGCTTTAATCAAAAGAAAAATTAGTTTAATGGTTCGATACAATAGAGAAGGATCATATTGGCGTGCTTTAAAATTATTTTTTTATAATTTACAATACGATTTACAGCAAAATGCTGTTACAAAAATGTATTTTTATTCTTTATATAAAAGTTTTAAATGATAACGCTTGTCCTAACCAATCGTAACCGTGATTTACAAATCGTGAAAAACTGCTTGCAATCTTTAAGTCAACAAAATTGTCAGGATTTTGATTGTGTGGTGGTGGATTATGGTTCAGATTTTGCCTATCAATTAGAATTAGGTAATTTACTGCAACAATATCCAAAGATTAGATTGATTAATTGTCCTACTCAAGGCCAACTTTGGCATAAATGTAGAGCTATTAATATGGCTTTACAACAAACAACCACAGCCTATTTTGTAGTAGGAGATATCGATTTGATTTTTGCTCCTACTTTTATAGAGGTGGCTTTGGGACTAGGGAATAATGATGAAGTACATTATTTTCAATATGGATTTTTATCTCAACAAGAGTCTTTGTTAAGCAAGGATTTTAATGAATATAAAGTCATTTTTAAAGGGAATAAAGAAGTAACAGGAACAACCATGTTTCCTACTTCAGTTTTACAATCTCTCAATGGTTACGACGAGTTTTACCACGGTTGGGGAGCAGAAGATACTGATATTCACATCCGAATGAAAAATGCGGGCTTGAAGTTGTTTTTCTACGATAAAGAAATTTTACTAAAGCATCAGTGGCACCCAAAAGTGTATCGTTCTAAGTCTAGTATACATCCTTTTCATTCGCTCCTTGAACGAATCAATCATTCTTATATGATTCAAACTCAAAAAACCAACCGAATAATAGTGAATCAAAATCTTGAGTGGGGTAAAGTACCGCTTTTGAGCGATTACGAAAAACTAACTAAAGAAGCTTATGTGTTGCAATTGAAAGCAACAATATTAGAAATTAATGCGGTTTTAGCCCAAATGGCTAATTTTACAAATGAAGTAATAGCAATAGAAATAAAAGCCGTGTCAGGAGTGGAAAAAGTAAAAAACCAATTAAAAAGAATAGTAGGAAAGAAATATCAGCCTGTTTATGATATGGATACAGTGAATAATCTGTTATTAGAAACCATTATCAAACAGTACAGAAATAATCCCTATGACTATAGTTTTAATCGTCAAAAAAATATTATTCAATTCAAAATGTATTTTCAATCCTGAAAGGAAGGTACAAAAGTATTATTGTTCAGGCTTTAGTTCCAGTGGGGTTTTAGAAAATTTATTTAGAACTATTTTATCAAAAAACAACAATTAGCAGCTATATATGAAAATACTAATGGTTTCTATGCCATCACTTCATTTCTTTAGATGGACAAGCCAACTTCAGGACTCCGGTCATGAAGTCTACTGGTTTGATATCACAGGAATGAGTCAGCAAGCGGAAAGAATAGCTTGGGTAGAGCAAAAAACGGCATGGAAATTACGATGGAATTATCCGGGTCGTGTTTTTGTAAAATCTAATTTTCCCAAAACTTATGCATGGATTCAAAAAATAAATGAACGGGATACTGCCGCTGTTTTTGAAGCCTATCTCAACGAAATCAAACCGGATGTGGTACATAGTTTTGCTTTGTATGTTTCCTGTACGCCCATTATTACAGTTATGGAAAAATACCCTAACCAAAAGTGGGTCTATTCTTCCTGGGGAAGTGATTTGTTTTATTTTCAAAATGAGTATAAATATTTACAAGACATCAAACGTGTTTTGCCAAGAGTGAATTATTTGTTTACGGATTGCCAACGCGATTATAAAATTGCAAAACAACATGGTTTTGTTGGGGAGTTTCTTGGGGTTTTTCCTGGTGGTGGTGGATTTGATATGGAAAAAATACAGCACTATAAAAGCCCTGTCAAAGAGCGAAAAACGATTCTAATTAAAGGATTTCAAGGGCGTTCAGGGCGGGCAATTCCAGTTTTAAAAGCTATAGAACAGTTGCAAGAGGTACTTGTTGGTTTTGAAGTTGTAGTTTTTGGAGCGGATGCAGCAGTTTTTGATTTTGTAGAAAAATCACCACTACAACATTGGGGAAATTTTGAAATAAAAGGAAAGATATTACATGAAGAAGTTATCAAGCTTATGGGGAAATCGTTGGTTTATATTGGAAATAGCAACTCCGATGGAATTCCCAATACTTTGTTAGAAGCCATTTGTATGGAAGTATTTCCTATTCAATCTAATCAGGGAGGAGCAACAGCCGAAATTATTAAAGATGGAATGAATGGAATGTTGATTGAAAATCCAGAAGATTCTGAGGATATGAAACAACTTTTTTTAAAAGTTATTAGTGATGTATCTTTAATTGAAAATGGAATAAATCATAACAATAAAACGATTAAGTCTAACTTAGAATATCATTATTTGAGGAATCAAGAAGTAAAAAAGTATGATTTAATTGTATTGAGGGTGCTTGGTTGGAGCAGGACAGATTTATCAAATTAACATTTTTTTGAAAAAATGCAATTATAATTATGTGCAAGAACAAAGATTTAAAATAATGAAATTTTCAACCAAAATCCGCCTTTTTTGGTGGAACGAAAAAATAATTCAAGGCAAAGCTAAAGAAAATTATGGCGATGTCTTAGGGGCTTATCTGGTAGCAAAAATATCAGGAAAAACGGTTGCTTTTGCCTGGCCTAAAAAATGGTCTATATTGGATTATTTTTTGCCTATTTACGTAACGGTAGGAAGTATTTTAACCCATGTCAATCATAAATGTATTGTGTGGGGTAGCGGTATTATTAGCAAAGAATATTCAATTAAAAATGCTCGATTTTTAGCCGTACGTGGGCCTCAAACTAGAAATTTTCTTTTGAAACTTGGCTATGAAGTGCCCGAAATTTATGGAGATCCAGCCTTGTTGTTACCTCGTTATTTTAATCCACCAGTTCAAAAAAAATACAAGTATGGAATTGTCCCTCATTACAATGATTATAAATTGGTGTCCAATTGGTTTAGGAATAATTCAGAGGTAATACTTATCGATATGATGACTACAGATATAGAATCTAAAACAATTGAATTTTTGCAATGTGAAAAGATAATATCTTCTTCTTTACATGGAATTATTGTGGCTCATGCTTATGGAATTCCTGCAGTTTGGCAAAAGTTTTCTAACATGGTTTTTGGAGATGATATCAAGTATCAGGATTATTTAGAATCGGTAGCAATAGAATTTTATAAGCCAGAATTGCAAATAGATTGTTATTCTGATTTACAATTGGAGCAACTATTTGTAACTTATCCCAGTTTGCCCAAAGTCGAAATAATAGAATCTCTTAGGAATGGTTTAATTGAAGTTTGTCCATTTAAAAAAGAAACTCAAAAAACATAAAACAGTATATTTGATTTTTAGAATATAGAAAATGAAAAAAACAGCCATTATACCCTTACGTAAAGATTCCAAAGGGATTCCTGGAAAGAACAAAAAGAAAATGCTGGGACGCCCCCTTTTTTCTTGGGTCTTAGGCGAAGCTATTTTTTCTGATTTGGATGAAGTCTTTGTCTTTACCGATGAAGAGGAAATTATCGATTATATCGCAAAAGAATACCATTGGACTCCAAAAGTAAAAGCACTTTTGCGTTCCAAAGAAAATGCAACGGATACCGCTTCTACCGAAAGTGCTATGTTGGAATTTGCGCAACAAATTCAATACGATTTTGATGTACTGTGTTTGTTGCAGGCGACTTCGCCTATGACTACCGCTAGAGATATTAATACCACTTTAGCTAAAATTGAAATAGAGAATTACGATTCAGCTCTCACCGTAGTTAATACGCATCGTTTTACTTGGAATGCCAATGGAACACCTCAAAATTATGATGTGTTCCATCGTCCAAGGCGTCAGGATTTTGAAGGTTTGTTAATAGAAAATGGAGCGGTTTATGCTACTACAAAACAGGCTTTTTTAGAATCTAAAAACAGAGTGAGTGGTAAAATCGGTTTAGTGACAATGCCTGAAAATACGTTGGTTGAAATAGACACTATGACCGATTGGAAAATTGTAGAAGAACTTTTAGCCAGCCGATTGAAAAAAGCAAAACAACAGCAACGGATTGATTATTTAGTGTTAGATGTTGACGGTGTGTTCACTAACGGACAGGTGTTTTATTCGGCAGAAGGAGAATTGACTAAAGCCTTTGATATGCGTGACGGAATGGGATTGGAGATATTACGTCAAAATCAGGTTGAGGTGGTCGTAATAACATCTGAGAATTCAGCCTTAGTGGCGCAACGCATGAAAAAACTCCAAATTGAAAATACATTTTTAGGGGTAAAAGATAAATATGCCTTTTTGCAACAATTTGCTAAAACCAAAAATACTAATTTTAATTCTTTTGCCTACATAGGCGATGATGTAAATGACTTAGCGAATATATGCGCAGCAGGATGGTCATTTTCACCGGCCAATGCCACAACAATAGTAAAACTTAATGCCGATTATTTATTAACGAAAGCTTCTGCTGAGGGTGCAATTCGCGAAGCTTGTGAAAAAATAATTGCTTATAACGAACGGTTTTAGACTAAAAGGGAAAGTAGAAGAATTCAAAATACAAACCCCCAACCTCTATCAAGAGGGGAGTTAGTTTTCGGAAAATAATTCCATTTTGCTTTGAAATATTATAAAAAGCAATTGAAAAATCTATTTTTGGAGCGACTAATTTATAATTAACGTCATCGTATTCCCTTCTTGAGGGAGACAAGGGAGGTGAGAAAGAGAGAAGTTGTAAAGATATAGTAGTAGATGTAATTAGTGTCATCGTATTCCCCTCTTGAAATCGAAGATGTAACGATTCCATAAAAAATTAATAAAGGGAGTTAGAGGGGTTAGGGGTGTGTAAAAAGATAAAATATTTCATCATGTCTAAACGAAAAATCATCCCCTAAAATCCTAAACTAAAAGAATACGCTCGGGAACTTAGAAATAATTCGACACAATCAGAGATATTCCTCTGGATGAAGTTAAAAGGAAAACAAATGTATGGTTATGATTTTCACAGACAAAAACCTATAGATAACTATATTTTAGATTTCTTTTGTCACGAATTAATGCTAGGTATAGAATTAGATGGTTATTCGCATCAATTAATTGAAGTGCATAATAAAGATTTGAAAAAAGAAAAAAGAATGATGGAATTAGGTGTGACCATATTACGATTTACAGATGAGCAAGTCACAAAGGATATCGAAAACGTAATTAGAGCAATAGAATTTTTTATTGAAGAGTTTGAAAAACACACCCCCAACCCCTCTCAAGAGGGGAGTTAGTTTTCGTAAATGAATGACGACTATTAAAAAGATTCAGGGCTGAATCAGGGGATTGTTGTAAGGTGTGGTAAGAGTCAAGTGACTATAGATTTGGAGAATGTAATTAGGATGATTGAATTTTTTATTGAAGAGTTTAAAAAACACACCCCAACCCCTCTCAAGAGGGAAGTTAAGTCCCTAATAATATTTTCGTCTTGTATTTTATTTTAGATAAAGTCCAGATTTGAAATTGTAAAATCAGTTATAATTAGCACTAAGGAGTTCCTCTCTTGAAATCGAAGATGTAACGATTCCATAAAAAATAATAAGGGCATTAGTGTAATAAGGTTGTGAAAGAAAAAAAAATCAAGTAAAAGTATTTGAGGTAGTTAAAATGTAAAATAGAAGTTATCAATTAGCTCTATTATATTCCCCTCTGGAGATGGGTTAGGGGTGTGAGATATGATGTGTGTAAAGATAAAATTTGTTGATTAGCACTATTATATTCCCCTCTTGAGAGGGGTTAGGGGTGTGTGAAAATTATAAAACGAAACGTAAATGAATAACTATAAAAAACCCTATGTAATTGCCGAAATAGGTTGCAATCATAAGGGGGAAATGGAAATTGCTAAGGAGCTCATCAAAATTGCTAAAATATTTTGTAATGCCGATGCAGTCAAATTTCAGAAAAGAAATAATAAAGAATTACTAACGGAAGAGCAATACAATGCTCCACATCCCAATAGTTCCAATGCGTATGGGGATACCTATGGCGCGCATAGAGAGTATTTGGAATTTGGTCTAAACCAACATGCCGAATTGAAAAATTACTGTGAATCGGTTGGTATTACATATTCTACTTCGGTTTGGGATTTGACTTCCGCTAAAGAAATTGCTACATTACATCCTGATTTTATTAAAATTCCTTCTGCTTGTAATAATAATTATGCGATGTTATCTTGGTTATGCGAAAATTACCAAGGTGAGATTCATATTTCGACAGGAATGACAACTAAAAATGAAACTGAAGAACTAGTCAATTTCTTTATTGAAAAAGGGCGTAATCAGGATTTGGTTTTGTACAACTGTACATCTGGATATCCGGTACCATTTGAAGATGTTTGCTTGCTAGATATTAATTTGCTAATAGCTAAATATGGAGAAAAGGTCAAACACATTGGTTTTTCAGGGCATCATTTAGGGATAGCAGTTGATATAGCAGCTTATACTTTAGGAGCCAATATTATCGAAAGACATTATACACTGGATCGTACCTGGAAAGGAACCGATCATGCCGCTTCATTAGAACCTATGGGCTTACGAAAATTAAGTCGTGATTTAAATGCAGTTCATTCGGCGTTGACATTTAAAAGCAGTGATATTTTACCAATTGAAGTTGTGCAACGAGAGAAGTTGAAGAATAAGAAAGGCTGATTTTTTGTTTAAGCAAAAAGAAATAAGCATTAGGTTTGCACTCATAAAAATAATCAATGAACAATAAAAAAATCCTTGTTTTTTTCCCGGATGGTGTAGGGCTTCGCAATTTTGCCTTTACCCAATTTAAAGAAATTGGTGAAGAGCGTGGAAACCAAATAATATATTGGAACAATACCGTTTATCCTTTACAAGAAGAATTAGGGTATGAAGAAGTAAAAATCAAGACACAAAAGATTCATCCTTTAACTTCTTACTATTGTCGTGTTAGAAAACATATTGAACTGAATGTTGCTACCAAAAAGTTCAAAGATCAAGTATATCAAACTTATAAATTTCCCTTTAATTACAATGGATTAAAGAATACTTTGATGACACTTTTTATCAAAGTGCTTATTGGTTTGAATTCTTCTGAAAAAGGGATAGTACGAATTCGAAAAAGAATTAATGCTTTAGAACGTGCTACCGAAAAGTATCAGTATTGCAAAAAACAATTGGAAGAAATAAAACCCGATTTGGTTTTTTGTACTACCCAAAGAGCTACTCAATCTATTGGCGCTTTATTGGCTGCACAGGATTTAGGGATTCCTACTTTAACGTTTGTGTATTCTTGGGATAATGTGCCTAAAGCGATGCAATTGGTAGAAACCGATTATTATTGTGTGTGGAGTGATTTGATGAAAAAGGAAATGCTACAATATTACCCTTTTGTTAAGGAAAACCAATTAATAGTTACGGGAACACCTCAATTTGAACCGCATTACGATACTGCTCTAACGCAAAGTAGAGAAGCTTTTTTTGCCGAATATCAGTTGGATATCCAAAAAAAATACATTTGTTTTTCAGGAGATGATGAAACCACATCACCATTAGATCAGTATTATTTAGAAGATTTAGCTCATGCTGTTCGTACTTTAAACGCTAAAGGATATAATTTGGGGATTATCTATCGTAAATGTCCTGTTGACACTACTTCCCGATACAATGCAGTAATTGAGGCTAATAAAGATATCATCGCAGTAATAGATCCATTATGGAAGGCTTTAGGGAAAAATTGGAACGAAGTATTTCCTACTAAGGCCGATTTAGGATTATTGCATAATGTTTGTGCACATTCTGAATTGGTAACCAATGTGTGTTCTTCCACAGTTTTCGATTTTGTAGCTCATAATAAGCCATGTATTTATTATAATTATGAACAGCCTCAATTGAAAAAAGGAATTCGTGACATTGGGCAAAACTATAAATACGTTCATTTTAGATCAATGCCAAGTCAGCAAGCTGCTGTTTTTTGTACAGATAAAAAGCAATTGGCAGATCAAATCGAAGCGATATTGAAAGGGAATTTATCTAATGTTGCCGAAGGAAAAAAATGGTATGCTATTGTAGCAGGTGAAACGCCAACACAGGCCTCGGAGAAAATTTGGAATGCAATTGATAGTATTGTAAAATGAAATTAGATTTTGAAAATTTTATCCTAGATTTGCTGCTTAATTAGTTAATGAGAATTTGCCCCACTTTGAGATAAGGGAAGAAGAGAACTCATAACTTCTAACTCATAACTTTTAACTCAAAAAATGTTTTTCAACTCTTTCGCTTTTGCGATTTTTTTACCCCTCGTTTTTATTTTGTATTGGTTTGTGTTTAACAAAAACAAAACCACTCAAAATAGTTTATTAATTATTGCCAGTTATTATTTCTATTCCTGTTGGGATTGGCGCTTCCTATTTCTTTTAGTATTTTCGACTTTTTTAGATTATTATACGGGTATTCGAATTGAAAAAAGCCAGAAAGAAAGCAGTCGAAAATTTTGGTTTTGGTTGAGTATCGGAGTCAATTTAGGATTTCTGGGCTTGTTTAAGTATTATAACTTCTTTGCGGCTTCTTTTGCGGAGCTAATGCAAGGATTTGGTTTAAAAACGTCACCTTTTCTTTTAGATGTAGTCTTACCTGTGGGGATTTCTTTTTATACCTTCCACGGCCTATCCTATGTAATTGATATTTATTACAAAAGAATTAAAGCCGAATACAACTTTGTCGATTATTCCCTGTTTGTGAGTTATTTTCCGCTTTTGGTGGCAGGACCTATCGAAAGAGCAACCCATTTATTGCCAGAGATCAAAGAAAAACGAAGTTTTAATTTCGAACAGGCTAAAGCAGGAATCTACCAAATGCTATGGGGATTACTAAAAAAAGTAGTCATTGCCGATACCTGTGCGACTTATGCTAATGCCATCTTTGACCATTATGGCTCAATGAATTCATTCTCGTTAGTATTAGGAGCTGTTTATTTTGCTTTCCAAATCTACGGCGATTTTTCCGGTTATTCCGATATGGCATTGGGGATGTCCAAATTGTTCGGATTAGAGTTATTACGTAACTTTAATTACCCTTATTTTTCAAGAGATATAGCCGAGTTTTGGCGTCGTTGGCATATTTCGCTATCCTCTTGGTTTCGCGACTATTTATACATTCCGTTAGGAGGTAGCAAAGGCGGAATGTGGATGAAAATCCGCAATACCTTTATCATCTTTTTGGTCAGTGGTTTTTGGCATGGTGCCAATTGGACGTATGTAGTTTGGGGGCTGATTAATGCCTTGTACTTTTTACCACTTCTTATACGGAAATCCAATCGAAACAATTTGGATACAGTTGTTTTAGATCGAAGTTGGGAATCGGTAAGAACGGTTGCCAAAATCGTACTCACCTTTGCACTAAGTTGTTTGGCTTGGGTGTTTTTTAGAGCTAAAACAATCACAGATGCCTTTTTGTATTTAAAAAAAATGTTTACCAATGGGCATTTCGAAACCCAATATTTGGCTAACGAAAGATACAACTATGAAATTATCCTCTTGCTGCTGCTGTTTATCACTGTCGAATGGAACAATCGCACCAAAGAAGAACCCATTTCGGGTAAATATCAAACAGTAAAATTAGCTTTATGTTTGGCCGCTATCATGGCTTTAGGAACCTATTCGGATTACAAAGAGTTTATTTATTTTCAGTTTTAGGATTTTGTATAAACTTTTAAGATTGATATATAATTTTAGGATGTGATTCCTCCTTCGTCGGAATGACACACTAGCTGCATTTTGTCATCTCGACGAAGGAGACTCGAGCTATAGTGAACAGGCGAAGCAGATCACATAAAGAAACTCAATAAAGAAAATTAATCGTATTTTGTCATCACCTAAATTAAGTTGAATAAAAAAGTATGTTTGATTATACAGAAGGAAGTCATACTTATTATGTTTATATTATTACCAATAAATATCGGTCAACTTATTGTATTGGTATGACTAATAATTTACAGCTACGATTACAACAACATCATAAAAATATTGAAGAAGCTAATAAAACGTTTGCAGCAAAATATGGAATTGAGTTTTTGGTATATTATGAAAAACACAGTTGGGTACATTTGGCAATCACAAGAGAAAAAGAATTAAAAAGATGGAATAGAACTAAAAAAATAGAATTAATTCGTTCTTTCAATCCGGAATTTGAGTTCTTGAATGAAAGATTTAAAAATGGGGATGTGATTCCTCCTTCGTCGGAATGACACACTTACACAGATTGTTTTGTCATTTCGACCAAAGGGAGAAATCACATAGAGAAAGTCTACAAAGTGAGTAAAGAAAAAGTAATAAACGAGATGAGATTTCTCCTCTGGAGGAATGACACAATCAAACGCACATTTTTTTATCTCGTCGCAACTGCCAAACTCGAGTGATTGCGAAAAGTTGAAAAAAGCGCATAAAGTAGCTATAAAGAAAAGCTTTATTAGTTCTTACAGATACAGTTAAAAAAAATAATGAAACAATTTCTACAATTCACCATAAAAACAATAATCATACTATTGCTAATTGCAGTAGTATTAGACTATAGCTATACCTCAGTTTATTTGCATTCGAATAATCGAAATAAAATAGACTATGTTTACAATTCCAAAGCTACAAATTATGATGTAGTCATTTTAGGGTCTTCCAGAGCCAATAACCATTTTGTGACCGAAATGTTTGAGCAAAAAGGCTTGAAAACCTTCAATTATGGAATCAGTGGAGGGCATTTGTTTGAAGCTTCGTTGATGTTAAAATTAATGATGGAACGAGGCTACAAAATTAAAACACTGATGCTGGAAGCCGATTTGAATTTGTCTAACGAAAAGCGTTCCGAAACAGTTGCAGCCAAATTTTTGCCTTACCTTCACGACTCTGAAACAATCAAAAATCATTTTGCACCTGAGCCTGATTATATGCAAATCTATTTCATTCCCTTTTATCGATATATTAATTTTGATGCTTTAATTGGTTTCAGGGAAATGTATAAGACTTTTAGTAAGCAGCCAACGAATATTTTAGATAAAGGAGGATATCATGCTTTAGGAAATAAAAAAGGCAGGATGAAGAATGATATTAGAACATTAAAGCCATTGAAAAACAAATATTACGAAGAAATAAAGAATATTTGCGCTGCCAATAATATTAAGTTCATTGCTGTAATGACACCCATGTGTGAAAATACAAAAGGGATTGACTATTTTGAAAAAGTAAAAAAAGCTTATCCAGAAATTCATAACTACGAAAAGGTAGTAGAGGAAGACCAATATTTTTCTTCCTGTGGACATATGAATGATGCCGGTGCCAGAATCTTTACAGCCAGAATTATCAATGATTTTTTTAAAATAAAATAGATGCATATTGCCTTCTTGACTCCCGAATATCCTCATACTAAGCTAGCTCATGCAGCTGGGATAGGCACGAGTATTCAAAACTTAGCAAAAGCTTTAGTCCATCAAGGAGTTAAGGTGACAATATTGGTGTATGGTCAAAAAGAACAAAAAGTTTTCACCGATAATGAAATTCAAATTCACAGTATAAAGTATAAAAAGTTCCAATTTTTAACTTGGTTTTTTCATCGAAAATATATTGAGAACTATTGCAATTCGGTTATTAAACAACAAAAGATTGATTTAATTGAAGCAGCCGATTGGACAGGGATTACTGCCTTTATGAAATTCAAAATTCCTTTGCTAATTCGTTTTCATGGAAGTGATACTTATTTTTGTCATTTGGAAAAACGAAAACAAAAGTGGAAGAATTTCTTTTTGAAAAAAATGCTATTTCAAAAGCAGATGCTTTTATAGCCCCAACTTCTTTTGCAGGTGAATTATCGAAACAGCTTTTCAACTTAAAAGACAAAGAAATTCAAATTATTAATTATGGTTTGGATTTGGCTCGATTTGAAAATAAGGCTCCAGCCTTATTTGAAGAAGGTTTAATCTTGTATGTAGGAACGCTAATTAGAAAAAAAGGAGTTTTTGAATTGCCTGCTATTTTTAACAAAGTATGCGAACAATTCCCTGAGGCGAAATTACTTCTGATAGGAGGTGACGCTGCTGATGTATACTCACAATCGCATTCAACTTGGGAATTGCTACGGAAAGAATTTAAGGCTTCGGATATCGAAAAGGTGCATTATTTAGGTAAAATACCTTATGAGGAAGTGCAGCACTACATCAAAAAAGCTAATGTTTGCGTGTTTCCTACTTTTGCAGAAACCTTAGGCATGGTGACTATTGAAGCGATGGCAATGCAGAAAGCAGTGGTGAATTCTAATTTTGGTTGGGCTCAGGAGTTAATAACAGATGGTAAAAGTGGTTATTTGGTTTCACCAAAAGACCCTATTACATTTGCTCATAGAATTGTACAACTATTACAAAATAAAAAGCAGTGTTTAGTAATAGGTGCTAATGCTCGCCAGCGAGTAGAGTTACAATTTGATACGAAGAAAATAGTGCAACAAAATATAAGCTTTTATCAGCAATTGATAGATAAAAAAAATAGCAAGTGATAATCCTTTACCATAACAATAACAAATTAGTTCAGGTAGTAAGAAATGGTGAAAACTTAGATTTTCCTCAGTTTTCTATGGCTACTGCTTTAGTTCGTTTAGCCGAGAATTATCCTCAAGATTGGTTGATTTGGTGCAGTGAAGAAGTTGCTTCATATTTGAATTGTGATAATTTGGAAAAAATTTTCCATCATTATAAAATTATGGCCTCTTATACGATGGCAAAGCAGTTTTATATTCCAGCCGCTATTGGCTATGTGGAAGAGTCCCCCTTTATCAAGGTCAATAAGCAAGTATCATATCCTACCTGGTTAATGAGTGCTGATGCAGGTGGTATACATGCTTCGGTTGTACTTAAAATGGGGAGACTTATACCTAATGGGGCAGATTTTGAATATTTTTTAAATTCAATGGCTAAGTTAGGAATGATAGCAGGCCTTTTTTGTTATTCCGAACCTCGATTGCTAACTACGATTAATCAAGAGCGTAATACGAAAATTACTGCTGGTTTTTTCACTCTTTTCCGTTTCGTAAGACAGCATTATAAAAAAAGGTGGTTGTTGTTATTGTTTTTAAACCTAATGCTTTTTGAGAAACGATTTCCAGTGGCTCCTTTTTGTTATGCTTTATTTTTTAAGAGTAGAAAAAAATCCCATTGAATTTAGATTCTATTCTGGTACAATCAACGAAAGAGTTTGAAAGCGATTTTTCGATAGATGTCATTATTCCAACCATTGGAAGAAAAGAATACCTTTATGATGTCCTGAAGGATTTGGCGGTACAAACCCATTTGCCTAAAAAAGTAATCATTGTGGAACAGAATCCTATTCCAGAAAGCCTGCCAGAATTAGATTATATAAAGAATGGAAATTGGCCGTTTCAAATTCAGCATTTTTTTACACATCAGGCAGGGGCTTGTAATGCTAGAAATATGGCTTTGGCTGAGGTAAGTAGTAAGTGGGTGTTTTTAGCTGATGATGATATTCGATTTGATGCAATATTTTTTGAAAAAACATTTGAAAAGATAGAACAATACAAGGTATTGGCTTTAACTACTTCCTGTTTACAGCAGAACGAAATCCAACACTATAATACTATTCATCAATCGGGGATTTTTGGCTCCGGTAATAGTTTTGTGAAAAATAGCTGTCTTAAAAATGTACGATTTGATAAAGCCTTAGAATTTGGTTATGGTGAAGATACCGATTTTGGAATGCAATTACGCAATCAAGGATTTGATGTTATTTATTTTCCCGATTTGAAAATTACCCATCTAAAAGCACCAATGGGAGGATTTAGGATTCAAACCCAAAAAAAATGGGATGCAGATAAAATTCAGCCCAAACCGTCACCTACCATTTTGTATGTACTCCAAAAGTATTATACAAGAGAACAATTGAAAAGTTATAAATTAGTCCTTTTTTAAAATTACTAAAACACGAATCAGTTCGTAATTATGTTACTTTTTATAAAAACTTCAAACAAAGATGGATAAGAAGTGTTTATTGGGCAAATAATATATAAGGATGGAGGATGTACTAAAAATAAGTTTTTTAATTACACATTATAATAGACCTTATGATTTAGCTCAATGTATTAATGGAATAAGAAAAATTCCACTTACAAACTATGAAATTGTTGTGAGTGATGATGGAAGTTCTCCTCAAAATATTAAAACTATTCAATCATATGAAATAGATCAATTAGTTTTAGCTACAGTTAATCAGGGATTGGCTGCTAATATCAATAAAGGCTTGAAAGTTTGTAAAGGGCAATATATTATTTATTGTCAGGAAGATTTTATGATTAGCCCTGAAATATCAAATGTAATGGAAGAATGTTATGAATTATTAGAAAATAATAGTTTAGATCTAATTCGTTTTACTTCAAATTTTTATTTTAAAGAAACGATACCACTAAGTTCTTCGATAAGTAGAATACCAAAATTTTCTTGGAACAATTTTTTTTATAATTTTTATCAATACAGTGACCATCCCTTTATTATTAAAAGTGGTTTTCATGATCAATATGGTTACTATCAAGAAGAAACTTCTGGAAGATATGGTGAAACAGAATATGCAATTCGAATTTTAAAATCTAATGCAAAAATAGGGATAACTAATAGATTTATGGCTTTTTCAATTGAGGGAAGTAAATCTGTACTGGCTAATGAGTCTGATACAACTAGAAGAAATAACAGTAAACCACTCAATAAATCTTTAATTAAAATGGTCAGAGCTTTGAGGTTGTATATAGAATGCTTGTTGTATCAAAAATCTAACAGAGGATTAAAAACTTATAGAAATTACAGGGAAAAATAAATTTATGCTAAAAGTATACACAGAACAAATTTATTTAACACCGGAAAACAGAAGATTTGTTTTTCCGTTATTGTTTGATTTATGGTATGTGCCAAATACTGAGTTATTAGAAAAATACCAAATAGTTTCTGAAATTGCTGATTGTGATATTGCAGTAGTTCCTATTGATATTGCCCGTTATGATAGTTCTAAAAGGCAGCAAAAATTAAATGATTTTATCAAAAAAGCATCGGATTTAGATAAAAAAGTTTGGCTGTATTCAGGGGGCGATTATGGAAAAAGTGTATCTACAAATGCGTATACTTTTCGCTTAGGTGGTTTTGCTACTCTATTGGATTCGCAAACATTTATTTTACCTTCCTTTATAAATGATCCGTATGTTATTTTAGCAAAAGAATTTAGAACTTTGGATAAATCACCACAGGCTCAAATTGGTTTTGTAGGTCATGCTAATAATTCATTTGTAAAACGAATAAAAGAGTATTTGCTTTTTTTGAACTATAATTTTAAACGTTGGATAGGTAAAATACAAACGGATTTTCAACCCTTTTATTCATCTAGTAGTAAAAGGTACAAGTATTTAAAACAATTAGAGAAAAGTCCAGAAGTTGAAACCCATTTTATATTTAGAGATAAATACAGAGCGGGAGTAAAAACAACTGAAGAAAAGAGAGTAACTAGGCTGGAGTTTTTTGAAAATATGGAATCTCATCCTTATACTTTTTGTATGCGTGGAGTTGGAAATTTTTCGGTTCGTTTTTACGAAGCGCTTGCAATGGGTAGAATTCCATTTGTTGTTGATACCGATTTTAGTTTACCTTTAAACCAAGATATTAACTGGGATAAGCATTGTGTTATTGTAAAAGCAGATAAAATGGTTGCGTCTTTAATTGATTTTCATCAAAGAATAAGTGAAGAAGATTTTGAAATTATGCAGCAGAATAATAGAAAATTATGGCAAAGCCATTTAGAACGTAAAGCCTATTTTTTAAAAGTTTATTCCCTATTTAAGGTAGCTAGAAAATGAAATTTACATTAATCGTATGTACTTATATGCGTCCGGAACCCTTGTTGCGATTATTGCAATCCGTTCAAGAGCAAACCGTTTATCCTGATGAAATTATAATTATTGATGGTTCTTTAAATCGAGATACAGAATTTATTTTAAAAGAAAAGGCAATTCTAAATTTGCAGTATTTTTTGGTCGAAGATGACAATAGAGGATTGACAAGACAACGAAATTTTGGGATTTCAAAAGCTGCTATAGATTCTGAGATAGTGTGTTTTTTAGATGATGATACCGTTTTAGAGAATGATTATTTTGAGCAATTAATAAAAACCTATACTATTTTTCCTGATGCTTTAGGCGTAGGAGGTTATATTGTAAATGAAATTAAGTGGGAAAAAGTAGAAGCTAATTATATTCCAAATAGTAATGAATTCTATTTTGATGGCTGGAAACGTAAAGACGGAAGTCGTTTTGTGTTGCGGAAAAAATTAGCTTTAGATAGTAATTGTCCTCCAGGTTATTCTCCGTTGTATTCTCACGGTAGAAGTGTTGGTTTTCTTCCTCCAAGTCAAAAAATATATGAAGTAGAACAACTTATGGGAGGCGTTTCGTCTTTTAAGAAGTCCGTTTTTGAGACGTTTTCATTTTCAACATATTTTGAAGGATATGGACTATATGAAGATGCCGATTTTAGTTTACGATTGGCAAAAACAGGAAAATTGTATGTAAATACAAGAGCCAAAATAAGTCATTTCCATGAAAGCTCAGGTAGACCTAATCAATATCATTACGGTAAAATGGTGGTGCGGAACGGTTGGTATGTATGGAGAGTAAAAAATCCAGAACCTGTTTTTAGAGATAAATTTAAATGGCATGCAATAACGATACTTTTGATGTCAATTCGTTTTTTAAATACAGTAACAACTGCGAATAAAAAAGAGGCTTTTACAGAAGCCCTTGGGCGTTTTGTGGGTTGGTGCAGTTTATTTTTTAATAAACCAAAATAGATTTTATGAATTTATTTCAATTGATTTATTCAGATTATAAAAAATATAAAAAGTATGGAGGGAATTTTTTTCCATACTTTTTTTTACTCAAGGTTTTTGGGCTGTTTTTCAATATAGAATTGCCCATTTTGTTTATCAATTAAAGATTCCAATTTTAAAACAATTTTGTCAAGTTGTATGTTTACTATGGCAAAAAATGATTGAAATAAGTACAGGTATTTCAATTCCATCTTCTGCGGCAATTGGACATTCTTTTTATGTTGGTCATTTTGGAGGAGTAATCATAAATGCAAAAGCAATTATTGGTAACAATTGCAATATTTCTCAAGGAGTAACTATTGGTGTATCAGGTTTAAATGAAAGTAGAGGCGTTCCAAGAATTGGTAATAATGTGTATTTAGGAGCTAATAGTGTTGTTGTCGGAGCTATTGATATAGGAGATGATGTTTTAGTAAGCGCTTGTTCACTAGTGGTTAAAAATGTTGAATCGCATCATGTAGTATCCGGAGTTCCTGCAGTTATCATTTCATCTAAAGGTTCTAAAGGATATATATAAATTATGAAATTAATAGTGTTTTCATCTGCACCAATTATAAAGCTTGAAGGGAAATTACATATGTATGCTCCTTATGAAAAAGAAATGCAGCTATGGGCTAAATTTGTAGATGAAATTATTTTTTGTTGCCCTGTATGGAATGAAGATAGAGACCTATTGATTTCGGAATTAAATTTTTCAACTTCAAGGCTTATTCCACTCTCTGAATTCAGTATTAAAAGTATCAAGTTGGCATTTCAATCCATAGCTAAAGTATTGAAAAATGTTTTAATTATTTTCAAAGTCATGCAACAAGCCGATCATATTCATTTGCGTTGTCCTGGCAACGTGGGATTGTTAGCTTGCTTTTTACAAATACTTTTTCCATCCAAACCTAAAACGGCTAAATATGCCGGAAATTGGGATCCAAAAGCAAAGCAACCTTGGTCGTATCGTTTACAAAAATGGTTGTTAGCGAATACTTTTTTGACTCGAAACATGAAAGTCTTGGTCTATGGCGAATGGAGTAATCAATCGGTTAACATTACACCTTTTTTTACCGCCAGTTATTCAGAGAAAGAAATAGTAGTCGAGCCAAAGAAAATACAAGCTAATAAAACCATTCGACTGCTATTTGTAGGGAGTTTAGTAGAAGGAAAAAATCCCTTATATACCATACAACTTTTGGAACAATTGAGAGCAAAGCAAATAAATGCAGTGCTGGATATCTATGGTGAGGGGGTTTTGCGTTCGTCTTTAGAACATTACATTGTAGAAAACCAACTTCAAGAATATGTTATTTTACATGGGAATCAAAATCAGGAAGTGCTAAAAAAAGCTTATCAGGAGAGTCATTTTGTGGTATTAGCTTCTAAAAGTGAAGGTTGGCCTAAAGCCATTGCCGAAGCTATGTTTTGGGGTTCTGTTCCTATCGCTACTTCAGTTTCCTGTATTCCTTTTATGTTGGATGATGGGAATCGAGGGATTATATTGCAAAAAAAGCTGGACAAGGATGCTGAGGCTGTGCTGAGGCTAATAAATAATGCTGCAGATTATGAAAATAAAAGTGCGGCAGCGATACATTGGTCAAGAAAGTATACCTTAGAACGTTTTGAATTAGAAATTCAAAAACTAATCAGATGAGAGTAGTGCAACTAATAGATTCCTTGGAGGCAGGCGGAGCCGAACGAATGGCGGTAAATTATGCCAACACTTTGGCGGAAAATTGTGCTTTCTCTGCACTAGTGACTACACGCAAAGAGGGACTGCTCAAAGCGCAATTAAATCGCAATGTCGCCTACTTGTTTTTGAATAAAAAAAGAACCTGGGATGTTAATGCAGTTCTAAAATTACGAAAATTCATTCGTGACAATAAAATGCAAGTGATTCAGGCACACAGCTCGTCTTTCTTTTTAGCAGTATTGGTTAAATTGTGCTACCCGAAAATTAAAATTATTTGGCACGACCATTATGGGAATAGTGATTTTTTGTCCGAACGTCCCAAACGAGCTTTGCAACTGGCAAGTATGTTTTTTAGTGCTGTGATCGTAGTGAATGAAAAGTTACATCTTTGGGTAAAAGAATATTTGAAATGTCAAAATACGATCTATTTGCCCAATTTCGCAGTAGTCAATCAGGCTGTTAGCGAACCAACACAATTGAAAGGTCAAGCGGGGAAACGAATTTTATGTTTGGCCAATTTGCGAGAGCAAAAAAATCATTTAATGTTAGTAAAAGTGGCTGCTAAACTCAAAGAGTCCCATCCTGATTGGAGTTTGCATTTGCTGGGCAAAGATTTACAAGATGACTATTCTAGGATGATAAAGAACAGTATACAAGAACACAATTTGTCCCAACAGCTTTATATGTATGATACATGCTTGGATGTTGAAGCCATTATAGCTCAAGTTGAAATTGGAATTTTAACATCCATTTCAGAAGGACTTCCTGTAGCTGTTTTGGAATATGCTTTGGGTAAAAAAGTGGTTCTAGCCACCAATGTTGGGCAAATAGCGGCTCTTATTGAAGATAATAAAAATGGTTTTTTGGTGCCTTCTAATGATGTTGAAATGTTTTACAATCGATTGGTTCAGTTAATAGAGAATCCATCACTAAGAGATACCTTTTCAGAAAGGCTAAATGATAAAGTAGAGCACTATTTTTCGGCAACATCCACTATAAAGAAATATATTTGTTGGGTACAAAAAACAATTATTAATGAATAAATCGGAAATTAATTATATCCAACTCCTTGCGCTTCATGTAGGTTTAGCGGTAGTCCTGTTTTTTATTCCTTTTTTGTCTAAAATCTATGCCTTACTCATAGCCGTTATTGGGGTGTATTATATCATTAGTAAAAACAACCAAAATAATGAAGTGTTTTATGTTTCGGCCTATTTAGTGGGAGCCGAAGTGTTTTTAAGAATGACAGGAGGGAATTTAAATAATGAATACGTGAAAACAATCGTTTCATTGTTAATGTTGTTGGGTTTTGTATTGAGCGGTTTTTCAAAAAATAGTATCGTTTATTGGTTGTATTTTTTGCTACTAATACCAGGGATTATTGTGACGATGAGTAATCAAAATTTGGATTTAGAAATCCGTAAGGCAATAACCTTTAATATCTCGGGACCAGTTTGTTTGGGTTTGAGCGCTTTGTATTGTTATCAAAGAAAAATAACGTATAATCAATTGCATAATGGCTTGATTTTTTTAGGTTTACCCATAGTAAGTACCCTAACTTATTTATTGTTGTACAATCCTTCGGTAAGGGAGGTGGTTACGGGAACCCAGTCTAACTTTGCTACCTCAGGTGGTTTTGGTCCTAATCAAGTGGCAACCATTTTGGGCATAGGAATGTTTGTGTTTTTTTGCCAATTGGTTTTTTTATCGAAATCAAAAAGGATGATGTTGTTAAACGGGTTTTTGTTAGTAACCTGTAGTTACAGAGCCATTGTTACCTTTTCACGTGGAGGAGTTATTTCAGGAGTAGCAATGATAGTTTGTGTGATTCTGGCGACTTATTTTTTAGCGAATACATCAGGAAAAAGGAAAGTAAGTTGGATTGTTTTTGTGACGGGTATTTTGGCTTTGAGTATTTGGACTTATAGTGTCATTCAAACAAGTGGTTTAATTGCCAAAAGATATGCGAATCAAGATGCCGCAGGTAGGGTAAAAGAGGATCGATTGGGAGGAAGGGAACAAATACTTGGTACCGAACTAGAACTGTTTAAAGAAAATCCAATTATGGGTGTGGGTGTAGGTATGGGAAAGTCTTATCGAGGTGAAATGTTAGGAGAAGAAGTGGCAACTCATAATGAAATGACGAGATTGTTAGCAGAGCATGGCATGTTTGGGGTTCTAATACTTCTAATACTGTTAGTTACCCCGATTATTTTATATGTTCTGAATTATCAAAATATTTACTTTTTTTCGTTTTATTTTTTTTGGTTACTTACAATCAATCATGCCGCAATGCGTATAGCTGCACCAGCATTTGTGTATGCCTTAACCTTATTAAAACTGGTTATAGAACCTGCTCCTAAAGTCCAACAAGAAGAGGTTCAGGAGGGATAGTTTGCATTTAAACAGATAAACGGCAAATTGTAGCGCTTTTTTCAACTTAAATAATATTTTTGTATCGATAAGTGCAACTATCTCAATAGCTGTGCTACGCAATTTAAATTGAAGTGAGATAAAAACGAATGCCAAAAGACAAAATACATTTTGAAATTTCTGAAAGGAAAATGATGCTACATCTTGTAGATGTGCTTTGTATTGTGTTTTCGTTATATGCAGTGGGTTCTTTTTTTGATTTAAGTTATTTAAAAACTACAGTTTCCAATGTAACGCATTTAGTAGTGCTGATTTTCTATTTGAAAGTTATTGGTGCTATTTTTGAACTGTACAATCTTCAGGTTTCGAGTAATGAGTTTTTAATAGGTAGAAGTGCAATACTAACAGTTACAACGACGGTTCTGGCCTATTTTTTAACTCCTTTCTATGCCGCTTCTTTACCTACTAACCGACTACAAATCTTTACTTTTTTAGTCGTTATTTTTCTGTCTTTAGTGCTTTGGCGACTTTTTTATGTTCGTTTTTTAGCCTCCAAACGATTTCATCAAAATGCATTGTTGATATGTGATGAAGAACAGTTAAACGAATTGGTTTCGGGAATCGAGAGTATCGATCCACATTATAAAATTGTGGCCTATTGGAGTGATTCTGAGGAGAATTTTTCGACTCAACAAGCGAGTCTTAAAAAAGTTTCATCCACTGATTTGGTCAATTTTGTTCGAAAAGCAAAAATTAAAGAAATAGTGGTAGCCACTCAAAAAAAAGCAGCTATTACAGCCGATTTATACCAACAGTTATTAAAATTACTAGAATCTGGCAAAGTAATTAGAGAATATTCTCAGCTGTATGAAACAAAAACGCAACGCATACCAGTCAAGCATGTTGAACGTGATTTTTATCTTTTTTTTCCTTTTAGCCGCAGCAATCAAAACAGATTGTATCTGTCTATTGTGAGGTTGTTAGAAATTGTTTTATCGGTAGTTGGAATTGTAATTATGATACTTCTTATTCCATTTATATTTCTAATGAATACCATTGCGAATAGAGGTAGTTTGTTTTATACCCAAGAGCGTGTGGGGAAAGACGGTGTGATATTTAATATTTTAAAATTTCGCACAATGGTAGTAAATGCTGAATCCCAAAATGCTGTTTTTGCAACCAATAACGATAGTAGGATAACTGCTTTTGGGCGATTTATGCGAAAAACCAGAATGGACGAATTTCCACAATTTGTCAATATTTTAAAAGGGGAAATGGCAGTAATTGGTCCACGACCCGAGCGTCCTTTTTTTGTTAAAGAAATTACACAAATAATGCCTTTTTATGAAACCCGTCATATTATAAAACCAGGTCTTACTGGTTGGGCACAAGTAAACTACTCTTATGGAGAAAGTATAGACGATAGTTTAATTAAACTGCAATACGATTTGTATTATATCAAACACAGGAGTTTTTACTTGGATTTCAATATTAGCTTAAAAACAATAACAACGATCCTTTTTTATAGAGGACAGTAACTTCTATATGATGAGTGGAATCGGTTTTTTGTTTTTTAAAGCAATTTGAATTAAAAAATATGCCGAAGTCAATACCATTGGCATTACAATTAATAAATGCGCTTTATTAATCAGTATTCCCAAATAAACAGCCAGAGCAATTAAATTCAATAGCGAAAAGCGATAGCTCCACACGCGGTTTTTTTGGGCATAAAAAACAACTAAAACTAGCAGTAAGGGATTAAATAGAAGGACATTGTAATTGTTTGTTAATTCCAAATGATCAGAATAGAAACCCATAAAAAGGAAAAATAAGCCTACTATTCCCATTAAAGTAAAATAGCCATAATGAATCCCTTTTTTGTTTAAAATTACTAATAAAGCAATTACAAGGATATAAGTATAAATGTTATTCCACCAAGAACTAAGATGTGATTCTTCAAAATGTAACAGGGTTTGGTTTTCAGGTGCTAATGGCTGATTCTTGTACTGAATAAGTTTTAAGCTTTTTTGTAATTCTTGAGGCAAAAATAGTTTGGTTCCCAATTGGTCTACTTTCGAACCAAAAATAATGCTAGTGCCTAATTTCTCGTAAAAATGATAATCAAAATAAGGGAATAAAATACTTCGATAAGTCAAATCAGTATCTACTTTTTTAGTGATTATGTTGCTTCCTAGGGTTTTATTGATAATATCGACAACCATCGAAGTACAGTTTTTGTCAATAAATTTATAGGTGTAATGACTGTCTCCAGAGGCTAGTGAAGTATTGAGGTTCTCGAAAAGTTGTTGTTTTAATTGGAGTGGAATTTGTAATTCTTGTTCATCAACTGAACGATTTTCATAGGTATATTGGTTAATAAAATCAGTATAGCGATGGACCACAGCAAAATATTCTAAGTCCCCTTTGGCAAATTTAGGAACGAAATTAGGAGTGTTAAAATCAAATGCACCATAATTATAAACAGCATCTATAAAATTGGCATCGTCTTTAATTCGGATAGCGGTATGACCAAAGAGTGAATAGGATTCATTTCCTAGGCCACATGTAATCACGCTCACTTTGGCATCTTTTGATAATTGGATGTTTTGAGCCCAAAAGGCATTGAAAAAAAGAAAAAAGAATAAAAGGAATACCGTTTTTTTAGGTGTGAAAATAGCCGCCATAGTATTTGTCTTTGTTATTTTTTTCAAAAGTATCATTTTTTAATGAGCTAATGTATTTATGCATTTAAATATATAATCAATATTTCTTTCTGTTGATAATTGATGTTTAAGATAAGTGCAGGCATTCACTAATTATATTAAATTTGTGGCTATACTCAAAAATGCTAAAGAAATGAATATTAAAAAACACGTCCCGAATACAATTACATTATTAAATCTTTTTTGTGGTTGTATTGCCCTTGTTTTTGTGAGCCAACAGGATTTTCAAATGGCATTTTTCTTTGTTTTTCTGGGAATATTTTTTGATTTCTTTGATGGTTTTTTTGCCCGTTTATTTAAGGTTACAGGCGAATTAGGTTTACAATTGGATTCTCTTGCCGATATGGTTACTAGTGGAGTGGTTCCCGGTTATGTAATGTATTATTTACTATTAAACGGTCAGCATGAAATTACGAGTTGGAATTATTTTCCATTTGTAGGATTTGTAATTACTATGGGGTCATGTTATCGTTTGGCCTTTTTTAATATTGATACCCGTCAGTCGGAATCTTTTATCGGATTACCTACACCAGCTAATTCTTTGTTTATGTTAAGCTTGCCCTTAGTAATTGAAAATTCGGATTCGTTTTTTATTTTTGAATTGCTAACAAATCAATGGGTTTTAGTACTGATTACAGCATTTAGTGCTTATATTCTAAATGCCGAAATACCTTTATTTTCATTAAAAATCAAGAAGTTCACCTTGAAAGATAATCTGTTGCAAGTTAGTTTTATAACCCTAGCACTATTGTTAGTGCTGTTTTTTAAATACGCTGGAGTACCGCTTGTGATTATAAGTTATGTGTTGTTGTCGGTATTGAATAATAAGTTTTCTTTAGATGGCAAAGCAAAATCATAGGCGGCGTGTTATAACTACCCGAAAATCCCCAAAGAAATCGTCTACTAAAACACTGAAGAAGAAGCTTGTTCAGATTGCTATTGTTGTTTTTTCAATACTAATTTTCTTTGGAATTGTCTACCATTACCGCAACGGGCTGGCTTATTATTTTAGTTTTAAAACGGATAAGCTCTTGGATAAAGCGGCTAGAGAGAAGCATATTTCAGATGTTCGTAATTATCAAGTTTTAGAGAAAAAAGGCAACAAGGCTACCGGTTTTGATGTTTCAGAATACCAAGAGGATATTGAGTGGAAAGAGGTTAAGACTTTAGACGATGATTATGAATTGTCTTTTGTTTTTATTCGTGCGACTGTTGGTAAAGATCGATTGGATAAAAAATTCAATGAAAATTGGCGCAAAGCCAAAGAAAATCATTTTATTCGTGGGGCGTATCATTATTACCGTCCTGATGAAAATTCATTGGAACAAGCCGAACTTTTTATTAAAACGGTTCAATTGCAAAAAGGTGATTTACCCCCTGTTTTAGATATTGAACGTCTTTCTGAGAATCAATCTATGGAGCGCTTGAAAATTGGTTTAAAACGATGGTTGACTATGGTGGAAGCGCATTACAAAATGAAACCGATTATTTATACTGGCGAACGCTATTATGATGATTTCTTAAAAAAGGAATTCTCGGATTATCTATTTTGGATTGCTAATTATAATTTCTACAGAGAAAAAATGGATGAAGACTGGCTCTTCTGGCAATTCACCGAAAAAGCTTCCATTTCAGGAATAAAAGGCAATGTTGATGTCAATATCTTTAATGGAGATGTAGAGCAACTACGATTTATTACAAAGGAATAGTTATCGTGTTTTTTGGGTTTCTATGGTCAAGATGACTAAAGCGGCAAATAAAAGTATGCCTATCATTGCTAAAATCGATTTTGTATTGGCGAAATTAGTGGTAAATCCCATCCATTCAATTTTCTTGGGAGGAAAGATGCGTTTGTCTTTTGGATTGTAATAAAACATTCCCCAAATCCAATTGTTCGGGTCTTTAGACCATTTTTCTAATGTTTCTTTACTTGGATTGTTTGGATCTTCCATTTTTTATAGAATTAGTTTTAAAGCTGCTCACTAAAAACTGTACACTGAATACTTTCTTAAAACTCTAATTTCTTCTTTCTTAATTCGAAATTTTGTCCTAGATACACTCTTCGTACCATTTCGTCTTCTACCAATTCTTCTGGTTTTCCAGCTTTAAGAATTCCTCCTTCAAACATCAGGTAGGTTTTATCGGTAATAGCAAGGGTTTCCTGTACGTTGTGGTCTGTAATTAGAATTCCGATGTTTTTGTTTTTTAATTGCGCAACAATTCTTTGGATATCTTCAACTGCAACAGGGTCAACTCCTGCAAATGGTTCGTCTAGCAAAATGAATTTTGGATCCGTAGCAAGGCAACGTGCAATTTCAGTTCTACGGCGCTCTCCTCCTGATAATAAATCACCACGATTTGTACGAATGTGTTCTAAGCTAAATTCGGCAATTAAACTTTCCATTTTGGCGATTTGAGCTTCTTTGGAAAGCTTAGTTAGTTGCAAAACACTCAGGATGTTATCCTCAATACTTAATTTTCTAAATACAGAAGCTTCTTGTGCCAAATATCCAATTCCTTGCTGTGCTCTTCGGTACATTGGGAAATTTGTAATATCAGTATCGTCAAGGTGAATGCTTCCAGCATTTGGTTTTACTAAGCCAACAATCATGTAAAATGAAGTGGTTTTTCCAGCACCATTAGGGCCTAATAAACCAACAATTTCCCCTTGATTTACTTCAACCGAAATGCCTTTTACAACACTTCTTCCTTTGTATGTTTTTACTAAATTATCGGCTCTTAAAATCATTTGTATTCAATTATTTGAATTTTTGCTTGTTAGATTATTAGACAAATTAACGAATAACCCAATAAACAAATAGTGAAATTAACAATTAATTATTCTTTTCTTTTTTGGCAACAAAAACAGAAATAAAAATACTTGCTTCGTAAATTAATAGCATCGGGATGGCAACTATAGTTTGGCTCACTACATCAGGAGGTGTTACAATTGCGGCAATGATTAATACAAGCACTATGGAATATTTTCTATAGGTTCTTAAGAAATTAGGCGTTACTAGTCCTAGTTTAGTTAAGAAATAGATAATTATGGGTAATTCAAAAAACAATCCGCTAGCAAGTAGGGAGGTTTTTACCATCCCAATGTAAGAATCCAGTGTGAATTGGTTTAAAACTGTTGGGCTAATGGTGAAAGTCGCCACAAAATTCACAGACATGGGTATCACCACATAATAACCAAATACAACACCTAAAAAGAATAATAACGAGGAGAAAAAGATGAATATTTTAGCATGCTTTTTTTCATTTTGGTATAATGCAGGACTGATAAATTTCCAAACTTCCCATAATATATAAGGAAAACTAAGGATGAAACCGAAAAGAATACACATCCATATGAATACATTTACCTGTCCTTCCATTGTTGTATTTTGGATAATAAAAGGCATTTCGGTAATGCAAATGCTTTCGGCAAAACCGAGAGAGTGCGATAATTCACAAAAGTAAACATAGGTGAAAAAGTTTGCTCTTGTAGGACCAAATATAACCGAGTCGAATAAAAAATCACTAAAGCAATAAGCAACAAATGCCATGATAATGATAGCAATTGTACTTCGAACTAATAACCATCTTAAGTCTTCAAGATGATCTAAAAAAGACATCTCATTTACGTTTTTATTTGCCATTATAGGATTCCTTCTTTTAAAATATCATGTAAATGTAAAACTCCTTTGTATTCTTCATTGTCTATAACAATAAGTTGGGTTATGGAGTGGTTTTCCAATATTTGCAAAGCATCAATTGCCATCGTATTAGATGAAGTCCATTTTGGATTTTTGGTCATGATGTCTTTAGCTGTCAAGTCGGTAAAACTATCTATATCGTTTAGCATTCTTCGAATATCACCATCGGTTACAATACCTACAACTTTGTTGTTTTCTATAACGGCAGTTACTCCCAATCTTTTTTCAGAAATTTCAAAAATTACTTTTTTTACTGGAGTCTCAGGACCTACTATTGGTTTTTGATTGTGCTCAATCAAGTCTTTCACTTTGAGTAAAAGTTTTTTCCCTAAAGCGCCACCTGGATGGTATTTAGCAAAATCTTCTGCTTTAAAATCGCGCATTTCCATTAAGCAGATGGCTAAAGCGTCTCCCATTACTAATTGAGCAGTGGTACTATTCGTAGGGGCGAGGTTAATTGGGCAAGCTTCTGCATCTACAGTAGTGTTTAAAACATAATCAGAACCTTTAGCTAATGCCGAACTGGTGTTTCCACAAATTCCAATTAGTGGATTCCCATCTCTTTTTAATAAAGGAATAAGCGCTTTGATTTCGGGGCTGTTTCCACTCTTAGAAATACAAATGATAACATCGTCTTTTTGAATCATACCTAAATCACCGTGGATAGCTTCGGCTGCGTGTAGGAACATAGATGGGGTTCCAGTTGAGTTAAAAGAGGCAACCATTTTTTGACCAATAATGGCGCTTTTTCCGATCCCGGTAACTACTAAACGACCTTTAGATTGAAAGATTAGTTCTACAGCTTTTGAAAAATTATCATCTAAATAATCAATTAATTTTACAATTGCTTCACTTTCAGATAAAATGGTTTTTTTGGCAACAGCCAATATATTTTCTTTGGATATCAAAACAGAATGTTTAAAATTTGTGTGTGTAAAAGAAATTTGTATCTTTATGTGATGCAAATTTATACAAAATACCAGATAATAAAGAATGAATTCAAACGAAATTGATATCCATAAAGAATTAAAGAAATATTTTGGCTTTAGTCAATTTAAGGGATTACAAGAGCAAGTGATAACAAGCTTAATGAAGAAGCAAAATACATTTGTGATAATGCCTACAGGTGGGGGAAAATCTTTGTGTTATCAACTACCAGCTTTAATTCAAGAAGGGACTGCAGTAGTAGTTTCTCCATTAATTGCTTTAATGAAAAATCAGGTAGATGCTATACGGAGTTTGTCTTCTGAAAATGGCATCGCTCATGTGTTAAATTCTTCACTTACTAAAACCGAAATAGCTCAGGTTAAAAAGGATATTACTTCTGGTTTAACTAAATTATTATATGTTGCTCCAGAGTCTTTAACCAAAGAAGAGAATGTTAGTTTTTTAAGAAGTGTGCCTATTTCCTTTGTTGCTATTGATGAGGCGCATTGTATATCGGAATGGGGACATGATTTTAGACCTGAATATCGAAATCTAAAAAATATTATTAAGCAAATAGGTGATGTTCCTGTGATTGGACTTACCGCAACTGCTACTCCAAAAGTACAGGAAGATATCCTTAAGAACTTGGATATGTCTAATGCAGTTACTTTTAAGGCATCGTTTAATAGACCTAATTTATTTTATGAAGTACGCACGAAAACCAAGAATGTCGAATCAGATATTATTCGTTTTATTCGTCAGCATAAAGGGAAGTCGGGAGTAATCTATTGTTTGAGTCGTAAAAAAGTAGAGGCTATTGCCGAGGTATTGAAAGTAAACGGTATTAGTGCAGTTCCGTATCATGCAGGATTGGATGCGAAGACCAGAGCCAAGCACCAAGATATGTTTTTGATGGAAGATGTAGAGGTGGTAGTGGCAACAATTGCATTTGGTATGGGAATTGACAAACCAGATGTACGTTTTGTAATACACCACGATATTCCAAAATCATTAGAAAGTTATTACCAAGAAACGGGTCGTGCTGGTCGTGATGGAGGAGAAGGACATTGTTTAGCCTATTACTCCTATAAAGACGTTGAAAAGTTAGAGAAATTCATGTCAGGTAAGCCTGTAGCAGAGCAGGAAATTGGATTTGCTTTGTTACAAGAAGTGGTGGCTTATGCCGAAACTTCGATGTCAAGAAGAAAATTCTTGCTACACTATTTTGGTGAAGAATTTGATAGCGAAACAGGCGAGGGAGCTGATATGGATGACAATGTAAGGAATCCAAAAACCAAAGTGGAAGCTAAAAACGAAGTGGTTAAGCTTCTGGAAGTGGTTCGCGATACCAAACATTTGTATAAGTCGAAAGAAATTGTCTTCACCTTGATAGGTCGTGTGAATGCTGTCATCAAGGCGCATCGTACTGATTCGCAGTCTTTCTTTGGTTGTGGTGCCGATCACGACGAAAAATACTGGATGGCTTTGTTACGACAGATTTTAGTTGAAGGTTATTTGTCTAAAGATATTGAAACATACGGAATTGTGAAAATCACTCAAAAGGGATTGGATTTTATTGCTAATCCAACTTCTTTCATGATGTCTGAGGATCATGAATACAGTGAGGCTGATGATGAGGCAGTAGTTACGGCTTCTAAATCGGCAGGTACTGCTGATGAAGCATTAATGGAAATGTTGCGTGACTTGCGTAAAAAAGTAGCTAAGAAATTAGGAGTGCCTCCTTTTGTTGTTTTCCAAGAACCTTCTTTAGAAGATATGGCTTTGAAATATCCAGTAACTTTAGCAGAATTAACTAATATTCACGGTGTAGGTGAAGGTAAGGCTAAAAAATACGGAGCAGATTTTGTGGCTTTAATTAATCGATATGTAGAGGATAATGATATTATCAGACCAGATGATTTGGTAGTGAAATCTACGGGAACTAATTCGGCGAACAAATTATATATCATTCAAAATATTGATAGAAAATTGCCATTAGATGATATCGCTAAAGCAAAAGGATTAACGATGGATGCATTGATTAAAGAAATGGAGCAAATTGTTTATTCTGGAACCAAGCTAAATATTAAATATTGGATTGATGATATGCTTGATGAAGATCAGCAGGAAGAAATTCATGATTATTTCATGGAATCAGCAACCGATAAAATTGAAGAAGCATTAAAGGAATTTGATGGCGATTACGATATCGACGAATTGCGTTTGATGCGCATTAAATTTATAAGCGAGGTAGCAAATTAGAGAATAAATTCCAATATTTTAAATTCCAAATTCCAAGTGCTATAATATTGGGATTTGGAATTTTTTTATTGGATTTTTTTAAGTTATTTGTAATTTACTCTATGTAAAGTTCCCCTCGATGCGGTTTCAAAGCATCTCTGACCTGAATCATATTTTCGTCAGTTACCACCATAAATGCGATAGCGTGCATTTCGTCATAAACTTTAAAACCAGTAATATTTATAGGTAATTTTTCAATAGTGATGTATTCTTTTAAGTGGATTTCGTGATGTTCGGCAGTTTTTGCAGAAGCAGGGCCGCGAAAATCCCAAATCAATTTTATTTTTCTAGACATTGATAATAGTTTCAAAGATTTTAAGTGACAAAGGTACAAAGTCTTTCTTAAAAGGGCTAAGTTTGTAAGAGGTTAAGGTGCTGGTTTTTTTTCGATAGAGCCTCACTACGATGCGTTTTTACTATTATGTAAATCTGCTTCAATCTGTGTAAATCTGCGTGCAAATTTTGGAGTAAAGATAAAATCTCATTTCAAAATTGTATTTTTGCAACTTCTTTTCATAGAAAGAAAAGCCAATAAAATAAATACATCATCATGCCCAAAGAACTTTTACTTCAGGTAACTCCGGAAATTGCTGCCAACGAATCTTTGCTTAAAGATCATTTGTCCAAACAAATAAAAGTAGCTGTTTCTGAAATTCAGCATGTTGTGATTCTAAAGCGTTCAATTGATGCCCGCCAAAAAGTAGTTAAAATCAATTTGAAAGTGCTTATTTATTTAAAAGGGGAAGCTTTTCAGGAAAAACCATTACAACTACCGGATTATCCAAATGTAGCTAATGCACAGGAAGTAATTGTGGTAGGGGCTGGTCCTGCGGGACTTTTTGCAGCATTACAGTTGATTGAATTGGGTTTAAAACCAATTTTGATTGAGCGCGGAAAAGATGTTCGTGGTCGTCGTCGAGATTTGAAAGCTATCAATCGCGATCATATTGTAAATGAGGATTCTAATTATTGTTTTGGCGAAGGTGGAGCAGGAACTTATTCGGATGGGAAATTGTATACGCGTTCTAAAAAGCGTGGCGATGTGAATCGGATTTTAGAATTATTAGTGGCTTTTGGTGCTACACCTGATATTTTAGTGGATGCACATCCGCATATTGGAACGAATAAATTGCCAAAAATTATTGAAGATATCCGTGAGAAAATCAAGGAATGTGGCGGTCAGGTTTTGTTTGAAACACGAGTTACGGATATTTTGGTTAAAAATAATGAGGTAGAAGGAGTGGTGATACAAAACGGAGACAAAATTTTGGCGAATAAGTTGATTTTAGCTACCGGACATTCGGCTCGAGATATTTTTGAATTATTAGACAGAAAAAAAATATTGATTGAAGCTAAACCTTTTGCTCTAGGCGTTCGCGCTGAGCATCCGCAATCTTTGATAGATAGTATTCAGTATAGCTGTGATTATCGTGGTGAGTTGTTGCCACCAGCGCCATATAGTATTGTGAAGCAAGTAGGAGGGCGAGGGATGTATTCTTTTTGTATGTGTCCCGGAGGTGTCATTGCGCCTTGTGCTACCAGTCCTGGTGAAGTCGTGACAAATGGCTGGTCGCCTTCTAAAAGGGATCAAGCTACTGCTAATTCGGGTATTGTTATCGAATTGAAATTGGAAGATTTTAAGCCTTTTGCCAAATTTGGTGCCTTGGCAGGAATGGAATTCCAAAAAAGCATCGAACAAAAAGCATGGCATTTGGCAGGTGAAACTCAAAAAGTTCCTGCACAAAAAATGATTGATTTTACCCAATCCAAAGTTTCAAAAGATATTCCGAAAACTTCTTATGTACCGGGAACTACTCCGGTTGAATTAGGGCAAGTTTTTCCTGGGTTTTTAACACAAATATTACGCGAAGGATTTACTGCTTTCGGGAAGTCTATGAAAGGTTATTTAACTAACGAAGCGGTATTGCATGCGCCGGAATCCCGAACCTCTTCACCTGTTCGTATTCCTAGAGATACAATGACTTTAGAGCATTTGCAAATAAAAGGTTTGTATCCTTGCGGTGAAGGAGCGGGTTATGCAGGTGGAATTATCTCAGCTGCCATTGATGGCGAAAAATGTGCTTTGATGATTGGTGAAGCATTAGGTAAAAAAGCCCGAATTATTACTTAGTTTCGAAGTTGCCACGAATTACACCAATACACAAATTCGAAACCGAAAAACATATTTCACTGATTTTTACTTTGTGTATTGGTTTATGAAATTAAGGGAAATTTGTTTTTGTGCTAATTTGTGCAATTTGTGCAATTTGTGTTCGTATTATTTTTTCAATCTGTTTTTAAAGACCTTTTCAAACTTTTCTAATTTAGGTTGGATGACCAAACGACAATAGGGTTTATTTGCATTGTTGATAAAATAGTCTTGATGATAGTCTTCTGCTTCATAGAAATTTTTGAAAGGTTCAACTTTTGTAACAATGGGATTGTTGTAAACTTTGTTTTTGTTTAATTGATTGATGATTTCTAGAGCTGTTTTTCTTTGTAATTCATTATGGTAAAAAATAGCCGAACGGTATTGTGTTCCCACATCGGCTCCTTGACGATTCAGGGTGGTAGGATCGTGTACCGTGAAAAAAACTTTTAGGATTTCATCCAGATTGGTTTTGGTTTTATCAAATGTAATTTGAACAACTTCGGCATGTCCTGTTTTTCCTGTACAAACGTCTTCGTAACTAGGATTGGCTAATTTTCCTCCTGAAAATCCAGAAACTACTGTTTTTACACCTTCTAAATTTTCAAAAATGGCTTCAATACACCAATAGCAGCCACCGCCTAGAGTGATTGTTTCTAGATGAGTGTTGTTTTTATTTGGCTTAGTTTGAGCATCTATATTTAAAGCAAATAACAGAATTAATAATAAAAACTTTTTCATAGTTTAATTTTGAGTGTTTTCGATAAGTAAATTGTTGTCTGGAATGAAGTCTAGTGCAATTGAATTCATACAATATCTTTTTCCAGTGGGTGCAGGACCATCATCAAATAGATGCCCTAAATGACCATCACATCTTCCACAAAGAGCTTCAATTCGTTCCATATTGTAGGAGTAGTCGTTTTTGAATACGATACTTTTTTTATTTTCTTGTTCAAAAAAACTGGGCCATCCACAACTGCTGGAAAATTTGGATGTAGAGCGAAAAAGCATATTTCCACAAGATGCGCAATAGTATGTTCCTTTTTCGTCAGTGTTCCAATATTTGCCTGTAAATGCTCTTTCGGTTTCGGCTTTTCGCATCACTAAATACACATCTTCGGGTAAAACTTTTTTCCATTGTGCATCGCTCAATTTAAGTTTTGTGGTGTCTGAATTGGAATAATAAGGATTAGATGGTTTAGTGATTTTATTTTCTTTTATTGCCGTTTCTGCAACTGTATTTTTTTTGTTTTGTCCACAGGCTGAAAGAACAAATAAAGGAATAATGAATATCAGATTTATTAAAGAATTTGTTTTCATAAATGGATTGCTTATTCGTTTTTAAAGTTTAGGGCTGTTAATGAGTCTTTTGTATAGACAAAGATAGCTGTCAATTGGTTTTGTTTACTACAACGAAGGCTATTTTTAACAGCTATTTGGGGCTTGTTTAACAATTGTATTTACGTAATCGCACTTTCTTTGGTTTTTTAATCGGATAAGGATGTAAGCAAGTGTTTCTTTTCTAAGAATTTTTTGTAATATAATTCAAAGAGAACGTTAAAGACGGCTTGTTTCCTTATCTTTTTTGTATTTTTGTTTACCTATAAAAATATATGTTAGAAGAAAACGTAATACTGGTTAACGAAAATGATGAGCCTATTGGCTTGATGCCTAAATTAGAAGCTCATGAAAAAGCGGTATTACACCGTGCTTTTTCGGTTTTTGTTTTAAATGATAAAAACCAATTGATGTTGCAGCAACGTGCGCATCATAAATACCATTCTCCATTGTTGTGGACTAATACTTGTTGTAGTCATCAGCGCGAAGGCGAAACAAATCTTCAGGCTGGAAACAGAAGATTGATGGAAGAAATGGGTTTTAAAACCGATTTAAAAGAATTGTTTCATTTTATTTATAAAGCCCCTTTTGATAATGGCTTGACAGAGCATGAATTGGATCATGTGATGATTGGCTATTATAATGAGGAGCCTATAATTAATTTGGACGAGGTTGAAGCGTGGAAATGGATGGATATTGAAGCTGTGAAACAGGATATTACTTTAAATCCAGAGATTTATACCATTTGGTTTAAGATTATTTTTGATGAATTCTATCATTATTTAGATGAACATAAAGTTTAAACACTTTTGATTTATATAGGATTATGAAAGTAACAATAAGTAGAAAAGCACATTTTAATGCTGCTCATCGTTTGTATCGCAAAGACTGGAGTTTCGAACAGAATGATGCTGTTTTTGGGAAATGTAATAATCCAAATTTTCATGGGCATAACTATGAACTGATTGTGAGTGTTACGGGTCCAATTAATCCCGAAACAGGTTACGTAATGGATGCTAAGATTTTAGCTGATATTATTAAGGCTGAGGTTGAAGATGCATTTGATCATAAAAATCTCAATTTAGATGTATCTGAGTTTGAAAATCTAAATCCAACAGCTGAAAACATTGTGGTGGTAATTTGGAATAAGATAAGAAAGCAAGTAGAAAGTCAATTTGAACTAGAGGTAGTGTTATACGAAACACCTCGAAATTTTGTAAGCTATAAAGGATTATGATGCCATTGAAGGAAGGGGATAAGATACCTCATTTTACCGCTAAAGATGCCAGTGGTCAGTTGTTTGAAAGCCACACTGTGTTTGGAAAAAAAGCAGTTATTATTTATTTTTATCCAAAGGATAATACACCTCAATGTACTGTTCAGGCTTGTGGTTTTCGGGATAATTATTCGGGATTTTTAAATTTAGGTGTTGATGTCATCGGAATTAGTGTTGATGATGTGGCTTCTCACCAAAAGTTTATCCAAAAATTTAATTTGCCTTTCACACTTTTAGCTGATACCGATAATTCAATTCGTAAGCTTTTTGGTGTTCCATCTAAAATATTTGGTTTGCTTCCGGGTAGAGTGACCTATTTAGTAGATAGTGACGGAATCATTCAAAAGGTTTTTGATAGTGTTTTAGGGATGAAGCATGTCACTAAAATGTTGGAAACAATAAAAAAATAAATCGAATATTAAGTACAAAGTAGCTTTTCAAAGTAAATGTTAGGCTACTTTTTTATTATAAACAATTACAATCTTTAAAAATAACAATTACTAATGAAGAGTATCTATCCATTACAGTTTGAACCTATTTTAAAAGAAAGAATTTGGGGTGGTGAAAAATTAAAAACAGTTTTAGGTAAACCAATTCAGTCTTCAACAGTTGGGGAAAGTTGGGAACTTTCTACCGTTGAAGGTGACGTTAGTGTTGTGGCTAATGGCGAATTGAAAGGAACCTCTTTAATGATACTTATTGATGAGAGTCCAAATGAGATTTTAGGTACTGCTGTTTATGCACGATTTGGAAAACAATTTCCATTATTATTTAAATATTTAGATGCTCGCGAAGATTTGTCAATACAAGTTCATCCAAATGATGCTTTAGCTAAAGAGCGTCACAATTCGTTTGGTAAAACGGAAATGTGGTATATCATGCAAGCCGATGAAGATGCACGTATAATAGTTGGTTTCAAAGAAAAATCAAATGCAGAGGAATATGTGGCAAATCTTAAAAATAAAACCTTACTATCTATTTTGGATGATGTGAAAGTAAAATCCGGAGATGTGTTTTTTCTTGAAACAGGAACGGTTCATGCAATTGGAGCGGGCTTAGTAGTTGCCGAAATTCAGCAAACCTCTGATATTACCTATCGTATTTATGATTTTGATAGAGTTGATGCTCAGGGTAATGGAAGGGAATTGCATATAGATTTAGCATTGGATGCAATTAATTATGATAAAGTAGATACGTATAAAAACTATAGTAAAGAACCTAATAAATCAAATACAGTAGTAGATTGTCCTTATTTTACCACTAATTTAATTCCATTAGATGGCGAAGTAAAAGTGAATAAAAATGGAGAAACTTTTACAGTGTATATGTGTGTAGAAGGAAGTTTCGAATTAGATTATAATGGTATGAAATACAGCTATAAAAAAGGAGATACTGTGTTGATTCCGGCAGAAATTAAAGCATTTGTTTTAAGTGGAAAAGCTTCTGTTTTAGAAATATACATTTCATAGTGACTAATAGAAAGTTTATGTGTACTTTTGCAAGCGCAAATTAAAATTTAAAAAAATGGCAAACGTTAAGAATTTAAAGAAAGACATCAACTACGTTTTAGGAGATATTATTGAAGCAGTTTACTTATTTGAACTTTCAACTTCAGGAAAACCTACAGAAGCGACTAACAATATTATTGATGAAGCCATTGTTGCTTTTGATAATTTGATAACAAAAGTAAATGCTAAGAATGTTGAAAATAAAAAAGCACACTTCAAACAAATCAATGTAGAATTGGAACAAGTTGCTAATCAATTGATTGCTAAAATCAACGAATTGTAGTCAGTAAAAAGCGAAAAAAAGTGCAAATTTAGTTTGGAAAATTAAATTACAGATGTATCTTTGCACCCGTAATAATGACGCCGATGTAGCTCAGCTGGCTAGAGCAGCTGATTTGTAATCAGCAGGTCGTGGGTTCGAGTCCCTCTATCGGCTCAAAACTTCTAAATTGTAGAAGTTTGTTATTGAAATTCGATAATCATTATTACACAATTGCCGATGTAGCTCAGCTGGCTAGAGCAGCTGATTTGTAATCAGCAGGTCGTGGGTTCGAGTCCCTCTATCGGCTCTTAAGTAAAACCATCTAACGTTTGTTAGGTGGTTTTTTTGTTTTTAAAAGGTCCCAATATATATCAAAAAAAAATACCGTCTATTTTGTAGACGGCATTTTGGATTTTGATCTTGGGGAAGAATTTATATTTTGATTGGTTTTTCGGCTGTAAAAACGAAGTAAAAGCCTATTAGGATAAATGGAATACTTAACCATTGTCCTGTTGAAAGTAAGCCTAATGCGCTTTCAAATCCACCCTGGCTTTCTTTTACTGATTCTACAACCATTCGTACAGAAAATAGTAAAACTAGGAAAAGTCCAAATAGGTAACCTGATTTTTTTCTAGCTTCCGTTTTCCAGTACAAGAAAAATAATATTGCAAAAACAAAGATATAGCAAAATGCTTCGTACAACTGTGTTGGGTGTTTTGCTGGAACTTGTGCCAGTAAGTCGGCATATTTTGGATTTGTAGCAATTGCTGAATATGCTTCTTTTGGTTTTGCAATTTGTGTGGCATTTACAGCGTCAGCTTTGCTGTAATAATCTTGAATAAAACGTATTCCAAAAGTTGAATTGGTTACTTTACCTACGATTTCTGAATTGAAGAAATTACCCAAACGCACAAATATTGCGCCACTAGCTACAGGAATAACAATACGGTCTAAAATCCATAATAATGGTCTTTTAAGGATGTTTTTACTGTAGAAATACATTGCTACAATAATGGATATGGCAGCTCCGTGACTTGCTAATCCCTGGAAGCCTGTAAATTCAAATTTTGGTGTAAATCTAAATGGTAAGATAATTTCAGATAAATGGTTTCTGAAATATTCCCAATCGTAAAAGAAAACATGTCCTAAACGCGCTCCAATTAAGGTGGCGAGTACACTCCATACGAATAAAGAGTCTAATTTTTCTAAAGATTCATTTTCGCGTTCGAAAATGTTTTTCATGAGATACCAACCTAATCCAAATGCAATCACAAACATTAAGCTGTAATATCTAATTACAAAAAAACCTAAATCTATACCTTCGGATGGATTCCATACGATGTTTAAAGCTTGTGTCATGTAATATCCTTTTTTATATATAGTTGTAAAATTAAATATTTAAAGTAAAACGAGTACTAATTAAAGGTTAATGTTTGTAGCACTCTTTTTTTTGAGGTACTGGATCGTAGCCGCTTTTTCCCCAAGGATGGCAACGCAATATTCGTTTAATTCCTAAAAAGCCACCATAAAATAATCCATGTGTTTTTAAGGCTTCAATCATATAAGCCGAACAACTAGGTGTAAATCGACAAGTTGCAGGAGTTAGTGGTGAGATTACCAATTGGTAAAATCGAACCAAAGCTATAAAGGGAAATAGGATGATTTTTGAAAACATTTTTTTATTTTTTGCAATAATTTTAGAATGCTTAAAAGAAAATATTTTCAATATTCCTGATTAACTAAATACTGAAAGTGGTTCCTTCTTTACTGTCTTTCAACTGGATTCCTAGCGCTAGTAACTGATCTCTAATATGGTCAGACATAGCAAAATCTTTATCCGCACGAGCTTTGTTTCTCATGTTGATTAGCATGTTGATGGTTCCTTCTAATTTAGCATTACTGCTATCGGCTGCTTTTTGATTTTCAAGACCTAACACATTAAATACAAAAGCGTTGATGGTGTTTGTAAGGATTTCTAAATCGGCAACGCTGATAGTCTCTTTGTTGTCCTTTAATAAATTGATATATCGTACACCTTCAAATAAATGTGCAATCAAAATAGGAGTGTTGAAATCATCATTCATGGCGTCATAGCATAGTTGTTTCCAGCTAGCAATATCTAAGGAGCTACTTGAGCTCGTTTTGATTTGAGGTAATGAATCGACGGCTTCCATTAATCTTTTGTATCCTTTTTCGGCAGCTACAATGGCTTCGTCAGAGAAATCAAGAATGCTTCTGTAGTGAGCTTGTAGCATAAAAAAACGAGCAACAGAAGCGGGGAAAGCTTTGCTTAAAATGCTGTTTTCGCCAGTTAATATTTCTCTAGGTAAGATGTTGTTACCGGTAGATTTTGCCATTTTTTTACCGTTTAAGGTAAGCATATTGGCATGCATCCAATAATTAACAGGAGTGTGTCCAGTGCAAGCTTCATTTTGAGCAATTTCACATTCATGGTGCGGGAATTTTAAATCCATTCCACCACCATGAATATCAAAATGATTGCCAAGGTATTTGGTGCTCATGGCAGTACATTCCAAATGCCATCCTGGGAAACCATCGCTCCAAGGTGAAGGCCATCGCATGATATGTTCTGGTTCGGCTTTTTTCCAAAGTGCAAAATCCTGAGGGTTTCTTTTATCAGATTGTCCGTCAAGATCTCTGGTGTTTGCAAGCATGTCTTCGATGTTGCGACCGCTTAATTTTCCGTAATTATTGGTTTCATTAAATTTTACAACGTCAAAATAAACGGAGCCATTTGCTTCATAGCCTATTCCAGCATCAATTATTTTTTTGATAATTTCAATTTGCTCGATAATATGACCGGTAGCTGTTGGTTCTATACTTGGCGGTAAAAAGTTAAATGCTTTAAGAATGTCATGGAAGTCAACAGTATAGCGCTGTACTACTTCCATTGGTTCTAGTTGTTCTAGACGTGCTTTTTTAGCGATTTTGTCTTCACCTTCATCTACATCATCAACAATATGACCCACATCGGTGATGTTTCTAACATACCTAACTTTATAACCTAAATGAATGAAATATCTAAAAATCACATCAAAAGACATAAATGTTCTTAGATTACCAAGGTGTACATTGCTGTAAACTGTTGGTCCGCAAACATACATCCCAATAGAACCATCATTAATAGGTACAAATGTTTCTTTTTCTCCTGAAAGTGAATTGTATATTTTTAGTGTTTGAGTGTTATAAATTGACATGTTTTTAGTTTTTGGATGCTATTTGTTTGTTTTGCTTCGTTTGATAGAGCTTGACTACAAAGAGCTGGCTGTTAGAATTTTGTGTCTAGTTTGATATAGTCTAAAAATTCTCTTCTGCATTTTTCTTCTTTGAACTTTCCTCCAAATTCTGAAGTTACTGTGCTACTTTCGATATCACTAACTCCTCTTGAGTTGACACAAAGGTGTTTCAGCGTCGATCACGCAGGCAACATCTTCTGTTCCTAAAGCTTGTTGCAATTCTTGTACAATTTGCATTGTAAGACGCTCTTGAACTTGAGGTCTTTTAGCATAATATTCAACAATTCGGTTCATTTTTGATAAACCAATTACGGTACCATTCGAGATATAAGCTACGTGAGCTCTACCAATGATCGGTAGTAAATGATGTTCGCAAGTAGAGTAAACGATAATGTTTTTTTCTACTAGCATTTCACCGTATTTGTAGTTGTTGTCAAAAGTGGATGCTTTTGGTTTCTTGTTAGGATTTAATCCTCCAAAAATCTCTTTAACAAACATTTTAGCGACACGATTAGGTGTGCCTTTCAAACTGTCGTCTGTCAAATCCATTCCTAAAGTAATCAAAATGTTTTCGACATCTTTTTTTATTCTTGTAATTTTTTCATCATCCGAAATAGCGAAAGCATCGTCTCGCATAGGATTTTTTGCACTCGAACCAATGTGATTGTCTCCGATTTCGTCGTGCATTTCTTCGTTTTGTATCATTAAATACGACTATTAATAGTGTGTGTTAATTTTAAGGCTGTAAAGATAATTAATAAAAACTAAAGAATTTCTATAGCTTTTGATAAAAAATAGCCTGTTTTAAAGGGTAAATAAGATTTAGTCTTCTAAAAAGAAAGGCAATAACTTAAAAAATGTTATTGCCTTTGTTGGTGTTTTTAAAAACGAAGTATTTTTTTAAAGCGCATTATAGGTGTTAATTGCCTCTTTAAGTATGTGGACTGCTTTTGTTAAGTCTTCTTTGTTAAGTACATAAGCAATACGTACTTGTTTTAAACCCATGCCTGGAGTTGAATAAAATCCAGCTGCTGGAGCTACCATTACGGTTTCGCCGTTTAAATTGTAGCTTTCTAAAAGCCATTGAGCAAAATCTTCTGTATTGTCTACAGGAAGTTCCGCAATACAATAAAAAGCTGCTTTAGGTGGGGTTACTTTTACTCCTTCAATTTTTAATAATTCAGCTATTAAGGTATCTCTTCGGTCTTTGTATTCTTTGATTACTTCATCAAAATAACTTTGAGGAGTGTCAATTGCAGCCTCACAAGCAATTTGTTCAATTGTTGGAGGGCACAAACGCGCTTGTGCAAATTTCATTGCGGTAGCAAATACCTCTTTGTTTTTAGTGACCATGCAGCCAATTCTAGCGCCGCACATACTATAACGTTTAGAAACCGAATCAATCATGATCACATTTTGTTCTAAGCCAATAAGATTCATTACAGAGTAATGACGGTCTTTTTCGTCATAAATAAATTCGCGATACACTTCATCAGCAATTAAAAACAAATCGTGTTTTTTTACTAATTCGCCCAATTGTTGAATTTCAGTTTCGGTATATAGATTACCTGTTGGATTGCTAGGATTGCAAATGATAATTGCTTTCGTTTTTGGAGTAATCAATTTTTCAAAAGCTTCGATTGAAGGCAGGGTAAAACCTCCTTCGAAATCTGAATTTACGGGAACTACTCTAGCACTCGATTCTTCCGAAAAAGCATGGTAGTTAGCATAAAAAGGTTCTGGAATAATAACTTCATCTTCAGGATCCATGATACTTCCTAAGGCAAATAGTAAAGCTTCTGAACCACCTGTTGTGATCATAATATCGGCAAAGTCAACTCTTACATTTTGATTGGTGTAAAAATCGGCTAATTTTCTTCTATAACTTTCGTATCCAGCTGAAGGGCCGTACTCAATAATATCTTTGTCGATATTCTTGATGGCTTGAATGGCTATTTCTGGGCTTTTTATGTCGGGTTGTCCTATGTTTAGGTGATAAACTTTAAGGCCTTTTTTATTTGCGATATCAGCAAATGGCGCCAATTTTCGTATTGGCGATTCAGGCATTCTTCTTCCTCTTATTGAAATCTCAGGCATCTTGATAAAAATTTGATGCAAATTTGCAATTTTTTTTAGAACTAAGCTATGGATAGTTTTACAAATTGGAGTTAAAACGTTTTAAAAATAAGGATTTTTGTTAACTTTATGAAAATTGTGAATCATGAAAAAAATAATTTTATTTTTTTTCTAGTCTTTTTTGCAATTCCTGTATTTTCTCAACAGGGGTTTGAATTTCATAATGACAAAAGTGAAAAAGTCAAAGTCCCAATTCGGTTAATTAATAATCTCGTTTTTATTCCAGTTAAAGTTAATGGGGTTGAATTACTTTTTTTACTTGATTCTGGAGTGGAGGAAACTATTCTCTTTGGTTTTGAAGATCCACAAAAACTAAATCTTAATAATGTACTTAAAATTAATATCCAAGGTCTAGGTGATAATCAGGCTGTTGAAGGACTTAAATCCTCGGGTAATTTATTGACCATAGGGACTTTGCAATCCCGTAATCATTTGTTGTATTTAATTTTAGATCCTTCCTTTAATTTATCAAATTATGTTGGGGTAACTGTCAATGGTATAATTGGATCAGCAGCTTTTAAAAATCAGTTGGTAGCGGTGGATTATACAAAAAAAATAGTCACTTTCCATAAAGAAGAGGCTAATTTTCAAAACAAGATTCAAAAAACGTATGAACGAATACCGCTTGTGCTCGAAAAAAACAAACCATATTTACAAGCAAAAGTAAAAATGAATGAAGAAGATGTTGTGGTTAAGCTTCTTGTAGATAGTGGGAACAGTGATGCGGTTTGGCTTTTTGAACGATTTTCAGATAAAATTACAGTACCAGAAAAACATTACCAAGATTACTTAGGGCAAGGATTAAGTGGTTCTGTAGAGGGTAAAAGAGCAAAGATTCCACAATTTTCGTTAGGAAGTTTTCAATTTAATGAAACGATTGTGGCTTTTCCTGATTCGGTTTCTTTAAAAAATATCAATATACAGTCAAATCGCTTGGGATCCTTAGGAGGCGAGATTTTGAGGCGATTTACAACGGTTTTTGATTATAAAAACGGATGGTTGTATTTAAAAAAGAATAAATATTTTAAAAGCACTTTTTTTATAATAAAAGTGGTATTGAGGTTTGGCATACTGGGGTTCAGTTAATCAAACAATTAGTTGTTATTCCCGATAATTCTATGGTTTTACGTTCAGAAGATGTGAAATTAGATAATGTTAATCCGAGAGTAAAGTATAAATTAGCATTAAAGCCAGTCTATGAGATTGGGTATCTAAGAAAAAATTCTAACGCTGAACAATGCGGGTTACGAGTAGGTGATGAGATTGTTTCAGTTAATGACAAACAAGCTTTTACATTATCACTTCAGGAACTAAATGCACTTTTATGGTCAGAAAATGAAATTTGGATAGAGGTAGTTGTAAAACGAGAGGGAAAATTATTACGGTTTAAATTTAAACTTATTGATGTTTTGTAGAATATTTTTTTGTTATCTCGATTTGAAACTATAAAGCAATTACCTCACCTCTTATTTTTAAAGGAATTCTACCTTCAGTATAATTGATAGCATTAGATTCAACTGTAATTGTTTTTCTAATAGGTCCGGGAGTCATGTCATATTTGATGTCAATTTTACTCGATTTGCCAGGCAGTATGGTTTCGTTTTGTTTGGATAAGATAGTACAATTTGATGTTGATTGAATTGAATAAATAATCAAGGGCGCATCGCCTGTATTTGTGTATTCGAATGAGCGTATGCCATTGTCATTTTTCTTATTGATCGTTCCAAAATCGATCGTGTTATTTTTGGCTTTGAATTCAATTTTAGCCCCTTTTTGTGCATATCCTACGAAACAAAAAAACAGGCAAATTATTATAGGAGTAAAGTTTTTCATCATTGTGGCTTTATATAAAGTAAATATACTTTGTTTTAATTAGTCCACAAATTATTATTTCCCTTTTTATAGTGTACTTTATTATTTACTTTTGTTCCCGATATAATTTACAAAAATTAAAACCAAGATTAGTTATTGGTTGTTAACGATTATTTTTATGGCAATTCCCGCACAATTTGACGCTAAAACGATAGAACAAAAATGGTATGACTTCTGGATGAAAAACAATTATTTTCACTCAGTGCCAGACCATAGAACACCTTACACCATCGTAATTCCTCCACCTAACGTAACTGGAGTTTTGCATATGGGGCATATGTTAAATAATACTATTCAGGATGTTTTAATAAGAAGAGCTCGTTTGAAAGGATTCAACGCATGTTGGGTTCCTGGTACAGATCATGCTTCTATCGCCACTGAAGCAAAGGTTGTGGCTAAATTAAAAGAAGAGGGAATCAATAAAAATGATTTAACCCGTGAAGAGTTTTTGAAACATGCTTGGGAATGGACGGATAAATATGGCGGAACCATTTTAGAGCAACTTAAAAAATTAGGTGCTTCTTGTGATTGGGAAAGAACCAAATTTACAATGGATCCTGATATGTCAGCATCTGTAATTCGTTCTTTTGTTGATTTGTATAACAAAGGAATGATTTACCGTGGGTACCGTATGGTAAACTGGGATCCAGAGGCTAAAACAACTTTGTCTGACGAAGAAGTTATTTATGAAGAACAACAAGGAAAATTATTTTTCTTAAAATATAAAATTGAAGGTTCAGAAGACTTTTTAACGGTAGCAACGACTCGTCCGGAAACTATTTTTGGAGATACGGCTATTTGTATCAATCCAAATGATGAGCGTTTTACACATTTAAAAGGTAAAAAAGCGATTGTTCCTATTTGTGGAAGAGTAATTCCAATTATCGAAGATGAATATGTAGATGTAGAATTTGGTACAGGATGTTTGAAAGTAACACCTGCACACGATATGAACGATAAAACCTTAGGTGAAAAACATAATCTTGAAATTATTGATATTTTCAATGAAGATGCTACTTTGAATAGTTTTGGTTTGCACTACCAAGGAAATGACCGTTTTGTAGTTCGAAAAGAAATTGAAAAAGAATTAGAAACCATCGGAGCTTTAGCAAAAACAGAAATTCACCTGAACAAAGTAGGGACTTCTGAAAGAACCAAAGCTGTAATTGAGCCAAGATTATCTGATCAGTGGTTTTTGAAAATGGACGAATTGGTAAAACCGGCAATCAAAGCGGTTTTAGAAGAAGGAACTATTAAATTACATCCATCTCGTTTTAATAATACTTACGCCCATTGGTTGAATAATATTCGTGATTGGAATATTTCTCGTCAATTGTGGTGGGGCCAACAAATTCCGGCATATTATTATGGAGATGGAAAAGAAGATTTTGTAGTTGCTGAAACTATTGAAGAGGCTTTAGTGTTGGCTCAACAGAAAACTAAGAACTTAGGACTAACAACTAAGGACTTAGTACAAGATGCTGATGCATTAGATACTTGGTTTTCTTCTTGGCTGTGGCCAATGTCTGTTTTTGGGGGGATTATGAATCCGGAAAGTGAAGATTTTAAATATTATTATCCAACTAATGACTTGGTGACAGGTCCGGATATTTTGTTTTTCTGGGTAGCGAGAATGATTATTGCAGGTTATGAATATGCTGGTGATAAGCCCTTTACAAATGTTTATTTAACAGGATTGGTTCGTGACAAACAACGTCGTAAGATGTCAAAATCGTTAGGTAATTCACCAGAGCCATTGGAATTAATTGAAAAATTTGGTGCTGATGGGGTGCGTGTTGGATTGTTGTTGAGTGCTTCGGCAGGAAATGATATCATGTTTGATGAAGAATTATGTAATCAAGGAAAAGGATTCTCGAACAAAATTTGGAATGCTTTCAAATTAATCAAAGGTTGGGAAGTTTCAGAAACCATTACTCAGCCAGAATCTTCAAAAGTGGCAATTGAATGGTACGAAGCGAAGTTGCAGCAAACCTTAGTTGAAATTGAAGATAATTTTGAAAAATACAGAATTTCAGATGCTTTGATGGCTATTTATAAATTGGTTTGGGATGATTTCTGTTCTTGGTTCTTAGAAATGATTAAGCCAGCTTACCAACAGCCAATCGATAAATTAACTTTTGACAAGGCTATCGAAATGTTGGAAAATAATTTGAAATTATTGCACCCATTTATGCCATTCTTGACAGAGGAAATTTGGCAACATATTGCTGAACGAACTATTGATGAAGCTTTGATAGTTTCAACATGGCCGGAAATGAAACCATTCAATGCAAGTTTAATTTCTGATTTTGAAAATACTATTGAAGTGATTTCGGGAATCAGAACCATTCGTAAGGATAAGAACATTCCATTTAAAGTTGCTATTGATTTGAAAGCGATCAATAACGAAAATGTTTCTAATTATTTTGATTCGATTGTATCTAAATTAGGAAATGTTTCCTCTTTTGAATATGTTGAAGAAAAAGTAGATGGTGCTTTGTCTTTCCGTGTGAAATCGAATGAGTATTTTATTCCTATTACCGGAAATATTGATATTGAAGCTGAGATAAGTAAACTGGAAGAAGAATTAAAATATACGCAAGGATTTTTAAAATCAGTTCAGGCAAAATTATCTAATGAAAAGTTTGTGGCCGGAGCTCCTGAAAAAGTAATCAATATGGAGCGTAAAAAAGAAGCTGATGCTTTGGCTAAAATTGCGACAATTGAGCAAAGTTTGGCAGGATTGAAATAAGTGCTGTCTTTTGAATAAAAAAAATCCCGTTCTAAACTTAGAACGGGATTTTTTGTTTAAAACCTCTGTTTATAAAAATGGATACTATTTTAATTAATGTTTTTATAATAGTTAATAAAATACACCAACAATAATTGCAATTAAAGTTTATCTATAGTAAATTTTTTAGCCCACATTTTATGTGACTCTTGGGCGATACCTCTTGTTGATTTTGAATAAATCAAATATCCTTCAGTTTGATCATTTTTTGTATAAATCAAAGTTGGATGCCAAGTAAAACTTAAAGTAGTATTAAATGGTATTCCAAAATCTGTAATAAGTTTTTGAGGTTCATTAGTCCAATTGATTCCATCTGTTGATGTCCGTAAATAAATCCCAGATTGTACTGGAGTTCCTGAGGTAAAGAAATCAGTATATGCATTTAAAGTATATACCATATAGTATTTTTTTGTGGTTTTGTTATAGGTAACATGAGGAAATATTGCGTCAGAACTTCCCATTGAACCACTTACTACTTGTTTAGGGCGAATAATGTTTGTGTGAAATTATTTGATTCATCTAAGAAAAAACAATTTCCAAAGTCAGGGGTTCCTGTACTTGAAACATTAAATTTAGCCATACAAATATTAACTCCTTTCCCAGTTCTATTATGATCTACAAAATAGGAATAAACGGCAGTTGAGTCGGAGTTAAACGTTAATGAAGGTTCTCCGTATCCTCCATCAGCATAACCATTATTGTAATTTTTATCATATATATTTGGAATCACTGCAGTACTACTTTTTGAAAATGTTTTTCCACCATCGTTTGAAATACTTAATCCGATTGAAGCGAAAAAACCAGGTACATTTCCAGGTAAAATAGTGCCATCATGCCATTCACCATGATATAGACCGTATATTTTATTGTCTTTTGCTTTAATTATTTGACCTAATCCTATATAGTTATAGTCTATTGCATTTTTGTTAGTATTATTATCAACCACAGAAGGTTTTAACAAAGAACTAGTTGAGGTCATGTTTTTTAAATCAGAACCTTCAATTGTTATCGTTTCAACCCCTGCAGATGTGATTAATTTAATATTTGAGGAGTTGTAATTTAGTACGCCAACAGTTATATCATTGAAATAATTAATTCCTAAGTTAGCTCCAACTTGAAATTCAGGTTCTGAAGCTAAGTTAAAAGCATAGTTTGCCGTATTTTTTACTTGCTCTGAATTTTTTGGAGTGTCAGGAATTTCATTTTCTTTTGAAGTACAATTGATAAATAGACATGAAGAGAGTATTATGTATAAGGTTTTTTTCATAATTTATTTAATTAATATTATTTTTTAATAAATATCTCACAAAGATATTATTTTTAGTAAAATCTTTTTTTTTAATTATTAATTAATTGACTAGTACTAATAAATATGTATCGGTTTTTTAGGACTAGACATTATATTCATTAAAAAACCTGTTCTAAATTAATTTAGAACAGGTTTTTTAATGAATTCTAGTTAACACTACCTCAATAAAAACAAGAATAGCAATGGAAAAATAATTCCTGCAACGGCTAGTTTCCAACCGCGCTGTTTCCAGCTGAATTTACCTGCTTTGATCATAATAGTTCCAGTTAAGGCAATAATGATTAGGCTTATTGCAAATATATCTGAATAGTAAATCCAAAAATTTGAGGTGTTCTTATGCAATTGTATGGTTTGACTGATAAGTGGTGTTTTTAAGAATGAGATAATTTCACCCTTACCTGTTTTGAGGTCAATTTCTACATCTTGGTTTTCGAAAGACATTCTAAATTCTCCTTTTTTAACCATATGACGTCTCATTTTACCCTCTATACCTAGTTGTTTGCCTAAATCTTCGGCATATTTTTCGTTGATGTCACTTTCTGCGGGTAATTTAACTTCAATGGCTTTAGTTTCAATAGTATATTTTTCAGGGTGCCACATTTCACGGTGATTCATTAGAAGTCCAGAAAAGGCAAAGCAAACAATTAGTCAGATATAAAAATAACCTAAGTCACGGTGTAAGTTTCTCCAATTGATTTTTTTCATGTTGTTTAGTTTTTTGGTTTATATATAGACTAAGCGAATATAAAAAGGTTTAAACAGAATTTGTATTTAATGCTAGTCATAATTTGGCGAGGAGCAATTGGATTAACGCTATAATTTTCGTGAACAGTATAGTTTAGTTCGTTTGTGATATTAGAAAGTTTACATAAAATACTCCATTTTTCCCAAGTATAACCTGTAGATATATCGATAGTGGTATATCCTTGCAACGGAATATCTCTGTCATTGATGGTTACTGCACCCGTTGTAGCATTAACCACATATTGATCGTTCCAACCACCAAAACGATCTCCAATATAGTTTCCAATAGCTCCAATAGAAAGTCCTTTTAGTTTTCCTGTAGGAATGTTATAAAAGAAACTCAAATTGGCTGTGTTGGCTGGAGTTCTTACCAATCTGTCGCCTTCTATAAAACCACCATTTACCTTGTCAGTCTTGCTGTAACGGCTATCATTATAACTGTAACCTGCAGTGATGTTCAATCCTTCAATAGGTTTTGCGGCAATGTCAATTTCGATTCCTTTACTCTTGGTTTCACCGTTTAAAACTTTTATAGTAGTGTCGGTATTTGGTGTAATTCCAACGGCTTTGAATTCGGCGGTTTGTGCTAAATTACTATTGGTTATTTGATACACCGTAACATTGGTACTCAATATTCCGTTCCAAAAATCTTTTTTAACACCTATTTCATATTGATCAATAATGGATGCGGCGATTGGTCTTAAATCTACTGTAGTTCCTGTATTTGGAGTAAACGAATAACAGAAGCTAGCTACACCCAAAACCTATCACATTACCAAGCTCAAAATTGCGAAGGTTGTCCATTACGAGGGCAATGTTTTAAAGGAAAAGGCAATCGAAGTATTGAAAGAAACCATAACCTAGAAAGACATAAAGAAAAAATTAGAGAACTACTGCTTAGTGCAAAAGGAATCCAAAAACGAAAACAACGCACTGCCGATGTGGAGCCTGTATTTGCACAACTCAAGCATAATCATGGATTTAGACGATTTTCATTAAAAGGTCTTGAAAAAGTAGAATTAGAGTTCGGATTAATGGCTTTAGCACACAATCTTAGAAAGAAATTAGTAGCATAATCAAAAATCAAACTTCCCTCATTATAATATTTAGTTATTCCTTAAAAAGAAGGGACAAATAAAAAACCGCCTCAAATTTAGTATTGAGACGGCTTCTTTTTTTGTTTTTATTAATACATTGAAATTGTTTTTTTGGAAAAAATTGTGATGAAATTAAATTTTGGCACAATTCATGAATTATAGTTTTTAACCTTAACATTTAAAAAATTGAGTCATGAAAAAAATAGTTACACTTTTTGCCTTTGTAAGCTTAGTTGCTTTCTCAAGTTGTACTACAACAGAAGAATATAATGTAGAAGACAATGATACTTATCCAGAAGCTTTTGAAATTAAAAATGTTAATCTTTCAAAGGTTGCTGATAACGAGTACAATCTAAAAAGTACCTTTCAATATGAAATAGGAGGAAATTTATATGATGATGAAACGGTTTTAATTTATCGATTAACATCAACGATTAATTCTACTACGCCTGTTTGGCAATTAATTCCAAGAACAATCTATTTTACGAATGGTGATGAATTGGATTATGATTATGATTTTAGTAAAGTTGATTTTATAATTACAGCTAGAGGTAATTATGTTTTACAAAATACGCCTGCATATATCAGAGATCAAACGTTTAGAGTTGTCATAATTCCATCTGATTTAGCAGCTTCAATGGACACAACTAACTATATAGAAGTGATGAAAACATTAAAAATTTCTGAAAGTCAGGTGCAAAAAGTGAAATTGTAATTTTTAAGATTAATAATATAAAAAAGGAAATCGTGAGATTTCCTTTTTTTGTTTTATGCTTTTTTACTTTGTTTGTCTTTTTGTATTGAGGCTATGATTCCTGATAATAGCGCAACTGCTATGAATGCTAATGAAGCCCATTCGGGTAAATGAATAAATTTATGGAATATCATTTTAAATCCTACGAAGCATAAAATAGCAATTAAGCTATATTCAAGATAGCTGAATTTTTCGAGCATATTGGCTAAGAAAAAATACATAGAACGCAGTCCCAGGATAGCAAATATATTGGAGCTAAAAACTAAAAATGGATCGGATGTAATGGCAAGAATAGCGGGAACACTATCCAGTGCAAATACAATATCCATTACTTCAATCAAAATTAAAGCTACAAATAAAGGAGTAGCGGTGTTAGTATTGTTGATTTTTACAAAAAAATGTTCACTTTCAATTTTTGTTGTGATTGGGGTGAGTTTTCGTAAATACTTATAGATAACCGAATTGTGAGGATCATATTCGTGGTCTTCTTTGGTCAAGAACATTTTAACAGCGGTATAAATTAAAAAAGCGCCAAAAACATAAGTTGTCCAAGCAAATTTATTAATAATCATTACCCCAAAGTAAATCATAATACCTCTGAAAGTTATGGCTCCAAGTATTCCCCAGAACAAAATTCTATGTTGGTATTTTTTTGGTATTTTAAATGAAGAAAAGATGATTGCGATGATGAAAATATTATCAATGCTAAGCGAAAGTTCAATGAGATAACCTGTAATGTATTTCATTGAAGCAGCTATTGGTTTTAATTGGTCGGGGTTTTGAACATAGTTGTTTTGGTACAACCAATATACGACTGCTGAAAAAAGGAAAGATAATGAAACCCAAATTCCAGTCCATTTTCCAGCTTCCTTAGAACTGATTTCGTGAGGTGTTTTGTTGAATATTCCTAAGTCCAGTGCAAGGAATATAAAAATGGCAGTAATAAAACTAATCCAAACTATCATGACTATTGATTTTATGTTTTAACAAAGATAGTTCTTTGTTGGTTGTTTTTGAATTACTCATCGGAATTTGATCAATAAAAAAATGCCCCCATTTCTGGAGGCATTTTTAGTGTTATAAATCGAGAATTATTACAAAGCAGATTTAACAGTTTTGATAATTCTAGCAGCAATTTTGTATGGGTCACCGTTTGAAGCAGGTCTTCTGTCTTCTAACCATCCTTTCCATCCTTTTTGAACAGTAATTAATGGAATACGGATAGAACATCCTCTGTCAGAGATTCCATAAGAGAAATCATTGATAGAAGCAGTTTCGTGCTTACCAGTTAAACGTTGGTCATTGTAAGCTCCGTAAACAGCGATGTGTTCTTCAACAACTGGACGGAAAGCCTCACAGATTTTTTCATAAGTAGCTTTGTCTCCACATGTTCTCAATACAGAGTTAGAGAAGTTAGCGTGCATACCTGAACCATTCCAGTCCATGTCTTTTCCTAGAGGTTTTGGGTGGTACTCAATATAGTAACCATATTTCTCAGTCAAACGGTCTAATAAATATCTAGCAACCCAGATTTCATCTCCTGCTTTTTTAGCTCCTTTAGCAAATAATTGGAATTCCCATTGTCCGCAAGCAACCTCTTGGTTGATTCCTTCAAAGTTGATTCCAGCAGCGATACATAAGTCAGCGTGCTCTTCAACTAATTTTCTTCCGTGAGTATTTTTTCCACCAACTGAACAGTAGTACATACCTTGTGGAGCTGGGTAACCTCCTACAGGGAATCCTAATGGCAATTGTGTTTTAGTATCCATGATGAAATATTCTTGTTCGAAACCAAACCAGAAATCGTCATCCTCATCATCAATAGTAGCTCTACCGTTAGAAGGGTGTGGTGTTCCATCAGCATTCATAACTTCACACATTACTAAATATCCATTTAAACGGTCTGGATCTGGATAAATAGCTACAGGTACTAATGAACAGTCAGAAGATCCTCCTTCAGCTTGTCTTGTAGATGAACCATCAAATGACCATTTTCCTAATTCTTCTAAAGTCCCTTGGAAATTTTCGTGCTCTTCAACTTTAGTTTTACTTCTAAGATTTTGAGTTGGCTCATATCCGTCTAGCCAAATGTACTCTAACTTTATTTTTGCCATAGTAATATAAATTAATTTTCTTGTTTTATTTTGAAGTGCAAATATAGAATATTTTTTTTAGTGCTATAAACTTCGGGGGGCTTTTGTTTAGAATGCTTTGTATTTTTCACATTACCGTATTTTGGCAGGGGGTATATTTAAAAAAAAGCAATTTTAATACCCAATTAAAAACAATTTAGCAATGTGTGTCTTTGTGTTTTTATTTCGGGATTAGTTACCTTTGTGATTTAATTTACAAATTTTTATTAATCAACTAAATAACAGCTTATAATGTCAACAATACGTTTTCAAGCATTAAGGGAAGCCTCAAATAGAAAAGTAATTCATTTTGATGAAACGAATAAAAAATCAAATATTTTTGGTTCAAATGTTTTTAATGAGAAAGCGATGAAGCAATATTTGACTTCGGATGCTTTTAAAGCGGTTCAAGGAGCAATAGAAAGTGGAACTAAAATTGATCGAAAATTAGCCGATTATATTGCCATGGGCATGAAAGAATGGGCTTTGTCTAAAGGAGTTACACATTACACACACTGGTTTCAACCTTTGACAGGAACAACGGCCGAAAAACACGATGCATTTTTTGAAACGTCCTTTGATGGAAGTGATCCTGTAGAAAAATTTGGTGGAGCACAATTAGTGCAACAAGAACCGGATGCTTCTAGTTTTCCAAATGGTGGTATTAGAAATACTTTTGAAGCAAGAGGTTATACTGCTTGGGATCCTACTTCGCCTGCTTTTATATATGGTACAACTTTATGTATTCCTACTGTTTTTATTTCGTATACAGGTGAAGCTTTAGATAATAAAATTCCATTGCTAAGAGCATTAGCAGCTATGGATGAGGCGGCTACAGAGGTTTGTCGTTATTTTGATAAAAATGTAAAAAAAGTAACAGCAACCTTAGGATGGGAACAGGAGTACTTTTTAGTAGATAAAGCTTTAGCACATTCTCGTCCTGATTTGATGATGACAGGAAGAACCTTGTTAGGGCATACTTCGGCTAAAGGACAACAATTAGACGACCACTATTTTGGTTCTATTCCTACTCGCGCTTTGACATATATGCGTGATTTGGAACAGGAATGTATGCTACTTGGGATTCCGGTTAAAACCCGTCATAATGAAGTGGCTCCTAATCAATTTGAGTTAGCGCCTATTTTTGAAGAGACCAATTTGGCGGTAGATCATAACTGTCTGTTGATGGATATTATGCAAAAAGTAGCAGAGCGTCATGATTTCAAAGTCTTATTGCATGAAAAGCCTTTTCAAGGGGTAAATGGTTCCGGAAAGCATAATAACTGGTCATTAGCAACAGATACTGGAGTGAATCTTTTAAGTCCGAGTAAAACGCCAATGAGTAATTTGCAATTCCTTACTTTCTTTATTAATACGATTAAGGCGGTAAATGATTACGAAGAGTTATTGCGCGCATCGATTGCAACAGCAAGTAATGATCATCGTTTAGGAGCTAATGAAGCGCCACCGGCGATTATTTCAGTGTTTATTGGAGAACAATTGACTAAGGTTTTGGCTGAATTAGAAAGTGTAACAACAGGAAAATTATCTCCAGAAGAAAAAACGGATTTGAAACTAAATGTAGTAGGTAAAATTCCAGAGGTAATTTTGGATAATACCGATAGAAACAGAACTTCTCCATTTGCTTTTACAGGAAATAAATTTGAGTTTAGAGCAGTGGGTTCTTCGGCTAACTGTTCGAATGCGATGACTACTTTAAATACGATTGTGGCAAAACAATTAAGGGATTTTAAAGTAGAAGTTGACTCTTTGATTGAATCTAAAGCAATGAAAAAAGACGATGCTATCTTTAATGTTTTAAGAGAATATATCAAGGTTTCTAAAGATATTCTTTTTGAAGGAGATGGTTATAGTGAGGCTTGGGAAAAAGAAGCTAAAAAGAGAGGGTTAAGTAATTTTAAAACTACTCCGGAAGCTTTGAAAGCTAAAGTTTCTAAGCGTGCATTGGAATTATTTGCCGAATTAGGAATTATGAATCATATTGAGGTAGAAGCGCGTTACGAAATTGAATTGGAAGAGTATACGAAGAAAATTCAAATCGAAAGTCGTGTGTTAGGAGATATTTCTAAGAATCATGTGATCCCAACAGCGATTCGTTACCAAAATACTTTGATTGAAAATGTAAAAGGATTGAAAGATATTTTTGGAAAAGAATTTGAATCCATCGCCAAAGAACAAATTGGATTGATTAAAGAAATTTCGCTTCATATCGAAGGTATTAATGCCAAAGAGGAAGAGATGCGAAACGAAAGAAAGAAAGCTAATTTGTTGAATGACGCTCAAAAAACAGCCGAAGCTTATTGTAATAAAGTGAAGCCATATTTTGAAATTATCCGAAATCATTGTGATAAACTGGAGTTGTTAGTAGATAATGAATTGTGGACATTAACTAAGTACAGAGAGTTGTTGTTTACTAAGTAATTATAAGTTAATAGTTAGGAGTTATGGGTTAAGCGGTATGGTCTTTTAACTCCTAACTTTTAATCTCTAACTTCTAAAAAATAATTATCTTTGTCGCAAAATCAAGTTGCTTTTGCAATTACACAAATAGAATATGAGTTCAGATACTTCAAAAAGATACGCACAACGTGGTGTTTCGGCATCCAAAGAAGATGTTCACAATGCAATAAAAAATATTGACAAAGGATTGTTTCCACAGGCATTTTGTAAAATTGTTCCTGATTATCTAACACAAGACGATGAATATTGTCTTATTATGCATGCTGATGGTGCAGGTACAAAATCCTCATTGGCATATATGTACTGGAAAGAAACTGGAGATCTTTCGGTTTGGAAAGGAATAGCACAGGATGCTTTAATCATGAATATTGATGATTTATTATGTGTAGGAGCAACGGATAATATTTTACTTTCTTCAACTATTGGAAGAAACAAAAATTTAATTCCTGCCGAAGTAATTTCAGCAATAATCAATGGAACAGAAGAATTAATCCAAGAGTTGGCTTCTTTTGGAGTGAGTATTCATTCAACAGGAGGAGAAACTGCCGATGTGGGTGATATTGTTCGTACCATAATTGTTGACTCGACAGTTACAGCGAGAATGAAACGTTCTAAAGTAATTGATAATGCAAATATCAAGGCGGGAGATGTAATCGTTGGATTAGAGTCTTTCGGTCAGGCTACTTATGAAAAAAGCTATAACGGAGGAATGGGAAGTAACGGATTGACTTCGGCTCGTCATGATGTTTTTGCTAAATATTTGGCAACAAAATACCCTGAAAGTTACGATGCTGCCGTTCCAGAGGAATTAATTTATTCAGGTCAGGTAAAATTGACAGATGCTGTAGCAAATTCTCCAATCGATGCCGGAAAATTAGTGCTTTCGCCAACACGTACCTATGCACCAATTATCAAGCAAATTTTAGATAAATATTCTTCGAATGAAATTCACGGTATGGTTCACTGTAGTGGTGGAGCACAAACTAAGATTTTACATTTTGTAGATAATTTACATATTATAAAAGACAATTTATTCCCAGTTCCACCATTGTTCCAATTAATTCAGGAGCAATCAAAAACAGATTGGAAAGAAATGTATCAGGTATTCAACTGCGGTCACCGTATGGAGCTTTATGTTCCAGCTGAAGTTGCTGAAGATATCATCGCTATTTCAAAATCATTCAATGTTAATGCTCAAATTGTAGGTCGTGTAGAAGCTTCCGACGCTAAAAAACTGACTATTACAAGTGAATACGGAACTTTTGAATATTAATTGAATTTGAAGCTAATCCCGCTATCCGCTATATCTTTATCTTTTTAAAGAAAAAAGATAAAGGATGTCGCTGCTATCGGGGCTAAAAAATAAAAAGATGTACGAACTACTTTTCTGGAAATATTTAGAAGACGTTTATTTGAACCACCAGGAGGTTTATGAAGCCATGGACGAACTGGAAACCATCGAAGGTTTAGAGGAACTTCCGGTTACAGTAATTTTAAATAGAATCGCATCGGTTTTTTCTAAATGGGAAAGAGTAGATGAGAACAGCTGGAAAAACAAAGAGGGAGTTGGAGCTTTTCAGGTGAAAACAACTTCTCAAATTGTTCAAATAGATTGTTACGGTACAGAGGGTAAAACCATGGACAAGTTGGTGGATATTATGGAAGAATTCAAATGTCCGTTGTTTGATCCGCAAATTCCTGCCCGTTACGACGAAATGTATGAAGAAGAAGAGTAACTAAAATATTAAAGCGTTAAGAATTTATCTTAACGCTTTTTTTTATGGGTTTTTCTTGTCTTTTTTATCTTCGTTTTTGAAACCAATGAGTTTTCGGTATTTGTTTTCGGTTTCTTCTAATTCTTCTTCCATTTTTTTATATTGGCTAATATCTTTGATAGTGATTACAGCCGCAACGATTTTGTTATCCTGATCTACTAAAGGACGGCCGCTAATTAAAACCCTTCTTTTTCGCGAGACATGGGATTGTATAGGACCAAATCGATATCATCAGTAACTTCACCATTAAAGGCGCGTTCCATGGGTAAATTTTGAGCAGGGAAAACCGTTTTTTCGTCAGGAAAATACAATTCGAAATGCGCCGTCAAATCTGTTGAAATTTTATCATCTTCTTCAATACCAAAAATATCATTCGCCATATCGTTGGCTAGAATCACTTTTTTATCGGCATTGGCAACAATAACTCCTTCGCCAATATTTTCAACAATTACTCTAAGTTTTTCTTCGTTTTCATAGAGTTCGTCAACAGCTTTTTGTTGTTCTAATTCCAATTCAATGGTTTCAGTGATATCACGTGCCGCCGAATAAATGATGCCTTCTTTTAAGTCAATATTACTGTTCCAGTCTAACCAACGATAAGTGCCATTTTTATGACGCACTCGGTTTTTAAAACTAATCACCGTTTTCCCTTTGAGAATTTCGCTTAAAACCTTATCAGAAGTAGAGCGGTCTTCAGGATGAGTCAAGTCCATAAATTTTATTTTATCCATATCTTCTTGAGTATAGCCTAAAGTATTAGTAAAAGCAGCATTTATTTTGATAAAATGATCATTTTTAGCCACAGTAAAAATATCAAAAGACATATTGAAAAAAGCGTCGGTGGCTTTGAGTGATTCTTCTAATTTTTTTCTTTCAGTTATATCTGTCGAAATACCACCAATGGCATAAATTCGGCCAGAAGCATCATACAATGGGTATTTAACCGCGATGTAGGTATGTACACCGTCTTTTTGAGTAATGGTTTCCTCTGATTTAATTTCGATTAGTTTTTTAGCCACTTCTAAATCCGAATTTCTATAGGCTTCCGCAATTTCTTTGGGTAAAAAGTCATAATCCGTTTTACCAATAATTTGCTCATTAGTAGTTCCGAATAATTCTCCGAAATTCTTATTAATTAAAAGATATTCGCCATTTAGTTTTTTTATAGAAATTGGACTTGACGTATTGTCAATAATGGATTGGAGTAATTGTTTGTTTTCCTCTAATAGTTTTTGCGCTTTTTCCTTTGCTTTAAATTGGGTTCGGATAATAAAATAGACAACAATAAGCAGAAGTATCGAAAGCATAAATAAAAATAGTTCTAATGTGTATAGATTCGAGTCTAACTGATTTGTGGGGTTTTGATTTGACTGTATCAAAAAAATCCATGTAGCTGCAATTATTACAGCAATATTAATAATGAATCCTAGTAATATTTTTTTTCAAAGGAGAGGTTCATGGTTTTCTGTTTTAGTTCAAGAGAATGGCGTTTTTAATGCTTCCTACTATTAAAGTTAGTGAATACGGATTTGAAATTAGCTGCTATTGATCTTTATTTTTCAAAACGCATTAGATTCAAACTAAATAAAATCACAATAAGAGTTACACCCACATCGGCGGCAATCGCTAGCGCTAAGTTGCTGAAACCAAAAATGGCTAGTAGAATGAAAATGAATTTTGTGATAATGGCACCATAAGTATTGATTTTTATTTGTTTCATAGTCTTTTTACTCAAACGAATCAAAAACGGAATTAATGATAATTTGTCATTCATCAAAGCGATGTTAGCTGTTTCTATTGCCGTATCACTACCAGCAGCTCCCATAGCAATCCCCACAGTACTTAGGGCTAATGCAGGAGCATCATTGATGCCATCACCTACCATGGCTACTTTATCGTATTGTTGTAACAACGCTTTCATTTCTGCTGCTTTTTGTTCTGGGAGTAAACCACCAAAAACTTTTGTGATTCCTACTTGTCGAGCAACATAATGAGCGGTTTTTTCAGTATCACCTGTTAGCATTATTACATCAATATTTTGTTCTTGAAGCTCTGCAATAGCTTTACTACTGTCAGGCTTGATTTTATCGGTTAAACCAATAATCCCGACAACACCTTTTCCAAAACTGACTACCACACTTGTTTTTCCTTCGCTGGCTAGTTGCGCCACAATTTTTTCCACTTCTTCGGAAATTTCATGGTATTCTCGAATGAATTCTAATTTTCCTACCAGAACCGTATCAATTTGGCAAACAATACAATTGGCGGTAGCTCCTTTACCTAAAATGCTTTTAAAATTTTTAGCTTTATGAGGTTCGTAACCTTCTGCTTTACTCGCAGCAATGATTGCTTGAGCTAAAGGATGTTCTGAAAACATCTCGGCACCTGCTGTACAGGAAAGTAATTCTTCTCGGCTGGTGCCAATTAAGGGGAAAACATCAGATACTACAGGCGTTCCGTAAGTAATGGTTCGGGTTTTATCAACGGCTACTGCCTGAATTTCGGCTAAAATTTCAATGTATTTCCCTCCTTTTACCAGAGCCCCTTTTGCGGAAGCATTACCAATTGCCGCATATATGGCTACAGGTGTCGAAATGACTAATGCACATGGGCAAGCAATTACAAGGAGCGTAATCGCTTGTTTGAGCCAATGATTAAAATCTTGATGAAGTATAAAAACAGGAACAACAAAAATGATTATCGCGAGCCCAATAATTGTGGGAGTGTACAATTTTGAAAAACGTTGAATAAATTTTTGTGTTTTGCTTTTTGCAGCATTCGCTTCAAAAGTGAGTTGGATGATTTTAGCAAATGTGGTGTCGGTTGATAGTTTACTAGTTTTTATTTCTATAAAACCATTTCCGTTCAAGGTTCCTGCGAAAACTGAATCACCTATTTGTTTTTCTTTAGCGATAGGTTCCCCAGTTATGGCCGATTCGTCAATCAAAGTTTCCCCAAAAATGATTTTTCCATCCAAAGGAATTACTTCTCCGGGTTTAATTTGAATAATTGTTCCAACTTCTATTTGCTCAATAGGTATTTCCTGATTTGTTTTTTTTACAAATGCCGTTTTTGGCGTACTTTTAATCAATTGATCCAAAGCTGATTTTGAATTTTCAATTCCTATATCTTCTAATCTTTCGCCTAAAACATATAAAACAATAACCACAGCAGCTTCGGGATATTCGCCTAAATATAAGGCGGCAATAACCGCAATTGTCATTAATAGATTAATACTACTGAAGTTTAATTTTAAAAGCGCTTTAATTCCTTTTAAGATCACATCGTGTCCAATAATCACGATAAAGGATACAAAAATAAAAGGAGCATAAGGCATTGGTAAATGAATACCTATAAGGGAAAGTATTTCTAAAATAACTACAATACTGACTGAAAGGAGTAAAAAAACAAATTTTCTATCTTTAAATGGTAGGTTCATAAGAATGGGATTTTGTTTGTACTATATATAGTAAAATGTTTCTGCTTTTTGTGAGCTAGTATTAGCATTGCATCTTAAATTTACTCAAAATTTATTGTAACTACTTTTGCTTTAATAAAATCTTAAGATTATAAATGCTTAAAATGTTCGAGATGTGAAAAAGTTTTCGAACTTTGTACCAAAATATTTTACATATGAAAATAAACCTTAAGAACGGAATTGATAAGCTTATTTTTGGGATGAAACAAAAAGATGTTTCAGCTGTTTACGGTGCGCCTGATAGAAATTACAAAGACGAAGATGATAATGTGATTTTTACCTACAATAAGTTTAAAATGCGTTTGACTTTTTATAAAGACGAAGATTTTAAAATGGGTTATATTGTAGCTTCTAGTCCAGATTTAGAGTTATTTGGCAATACGTTAATTGGAAAGAATATCAAGGATGTTAAGAATGAATTAGCTAAAAAGAATATTACTAAATTCACTCAGGAAGAATTTGATACTTTTGAAAATTATTTCAATGAAGATAATTGGTTGTTGTTTCAAACCGAATTTGACGAAGTAGTGAAATTAGAAGTTGGCGCCATCATTAATGATAAAGACGAGTTTGAGTGGAAATTTGGTAAGAAATAAAACTTGTTTCAATATTAAAAAGAATGCCCTTTCATTATCGATGAAAGGGCATTCTTTTTTATAATATTGTATTTTATTTCTGCTTTTCAAAAATTTCTATTTCGAAAATTAAAGTAGCATTGGGTGGTATAACGCCCCCAGCACCAGCTTCTCCATAAGCTAGTTTAGATGGGATATAAGCAATTATTTTGTCGCCAAAAGAAAGCATGTTGATTGCTTCAATAAACCCTGGAATCATTCCGTCTTTTTTTCCAATTTCAAAAGGGAAAGGATTGTATCCTCCTTGAGTAGCTCTCATTTCGTTGAATTGGTTGTATGTTTTAGCTACTTCTTCACGACTACTATCAAATAATTTTCCGTCTTCAAAAAAGCCTGAATAATGGAAGTAAACTGTTGTTCCAGTAGCTGGTTTAGCACCTGTTCCTTTTTGAACTATTTTATAAACTAATCCAGAAGCTGTAGTTGTAGCGCTTGTTTTTTGGGTGTTTAAATAGGCTAGTTTTTCAGCGTTTAAAGCAGCCATTTTTTCTTGCTGAATTTTTTCAGCAGCTGCTTTGGCTTCTGCTTCTTTTTTTCTTCAACAGCTTTGTTGTTGTAATAGTTTGCAAAAACTTTAGTAGCATTGAATTTTTTTGCTAACGAACCTTTTTGCGTAATAATTATGTTTTTGATTATATCATCTTTTGCGATATTGTTCACTACATCCATTCCTTTAACTACATGACCAAAGATGGTGTGCTTATTGTTTAACCATGGTGTTTCTTTATGGGTAATGAAAAATTGACTTCCATTTGTTTTTGGACCAGCATTGGCCATTGCCAAAATACCTCCTTTGTCAAATTTTAAATCTGAAACGAATTCGTCTTTAAAAGCATAACCAGGACCACCATTTCCTGTTCCTTGTGGATCTCCACCTTGAATCATAAAATCACTAATTACACGGTGGAATTTTAAACCATCAAAAAACGGTTTGTTTTTTAGTTTTGCGTCGCTTACAAATTCATTTTTTCCTTGAGCTAGACTAATAAAATTGGCAACTGTAATTGGTGCCTTTTGATATTCTAGGTCTAAAATAATTGTTCCTTTGTTTGTATTGATAGTGGCAAAAATACCTTCTTCCAACTTTTTTGTAGGAGCGGGTTTTTTTACAATTTTTTTAGATGTTTCCTGTGCTTGAAAAGTAGTAAGCGTAAAGAAAGTTAATAAGGCTAATAATTTCGTTTTCATCTGGTTTTGTTTTTTATCTAAGGTTGTATTTCTGTACTGTTATCAATTAATTCAATTTCAAAAATAAGATTGGTATGGGGAGGAATGATGTCTCCGGCTCCTCCAGAGGCATAGCCAAGATGAGAAGGAATAAATAGCACCGCCTTGTCTCCATAAGACATCTTATCAAGTCCTTCTATTACTCCAGGGATAATACCGTCTCTTTTTCCCACTTCAAAAGTAATAGGTTGGTAACCATTTTGAGAAGCGCGGAGCGAATTGTATTTTCCAAAAGAGATTGCTACAGTTCCTAGTGAAGTATCGTACAGATAACCACTCTCAGAAAAAACCGTGTAATTGACATTTACTTTGGTTCCTACAGCGGGTTTTCTACCACTTCCTTTTTGAGTAATTACGTATTTTAATCCTGACACAGTTTTTCTTGCTTTTCTTTTTAAAGTGTCAAAATAGTTGATTTTAGTAACAATAATTTTGCCGTATTTTTCAAAATACTTTTGCTCGTTGAGTAATTCAATCTTCTCTTGTTTTTTTTGATTTTTAGATTCGATAACAAAATAATCATCGAATGTTTTTATGGCATTGAATTTTTTTGCCGCTTCTCCTTTGCGCAAAATAGTAACGGAATTCAAAACATCGCCCTGTTCAATCATATTGACAACTTTCATGCCTTCATTAATCACATGTCCAAAAACAGTGTGTTTTCCATTGAGCCATGGTGTAGGGTTTCGAGTTATGAAAAACTGACTGCTATTGGTTCCAGGACCATTATTAGCCATAGCCAAAACGCCTTCTTTGTCAAAAATTTGATCGTTAATTTCGTCTTTAAACAGATAACCTGCATTTCCAAATCCAGTACCTTCGGGATCTCCAGTTTGAATAACAAAGCCTTTAATCACACGATAGAATTTTGCGCCATCATAAAAAGGACGTTTTTTTTTGTATTCTGTAGAAATAAAGCTGTTATTGCCTTCGGCCAGCGTAATAAAATTAGCAACTGTTATAGGTGCTCTTTTATAATCTAATTCAAGTAAAATATTTCCTTTGTTAGTTTCAATTTTGGCATACAAACCATCTGGAAGGTAATCTTCTTCGTTTTTACAAGAATAAAATAAGCTAACAAAAAGTACTATAAATAGAATGTTTCTTTTCATAGGTTGTATTTTATTGTTCTAAGGTGTCCTGAGTCCTAGGTTTAGCTTTTACAGTCGCTTTTTTTGGTTTTTTTATACTGTCTTGCGACGAAGATAAACTCATAGTGATACCTTGTTCCAATTCTTTTTTGTAAACCGCTTCAGGCTTAAAATCATGTAAGGTAACCGTACAAATTAGAGGAGTGTTAGGTCCAATTTTTTTATTGTCACCATGATAGCCATAAGCAATATGAGAAGGGAAGAAGAAATTTACTTTTTCATTTTTGCGCATCAATTTAATTCCTTCTCTAATTCCGGTCATAATTTCTTGCTTATCTATTCGATAAACCTGTGGTCTTAATTCTACTTCCGAATAAATAATTTTTCCTTTTAAATCTTTTAGTTCATAATTAAAGAAGGCAACGTCTCCTTTTTTAGGCGTTAAACTATCGGTTTCATTTCGAGTTATGTAATAATACCAATAGCCTTTAGGTGATGAAAAATAGCTAAGCTTTGGATTTTTTTCATCAAAGCTTTTATTAAATCTTCTTCGGATGCATTTAATTTTTTGTTTCTTTCGACTGATCTTTTCATAAAAACTCCAGAGGCTCTAGAAATAGGGCGTCTAGCATCTTGATGTTGTTTGCAGTCTGCGAAAGCAAGACATAAGATAAAACTTAAGGCAATGAATGGATTTGCTTTCATAGGGTTATAGATTTAGATTTTCCACAAGACTTATAAATTTGGCTACAGTTTGCTCCATCGATACCGTTGATTTTCCTCCTGCAGCATTGCGGTGACCACCACCATTAAAATGAGCTCTTGCAAATTCATTTACATCAAAATCACCTTGAGAACGGAAAGAAATCTTGATGATATTCTCGTCTCTATTTTCAATAAAGATGGCTGTAAACAGAATCCCTTTAATGCTTAAACCATAATTTACAATTCCTTCTGTATCGCCTTTTGTATGGTTGAAATTGTCTAATTCTTCTTGTGTTAGGGTTATGTACGAAGTTTTATGATCTGGAATTACTTTTAGGTTTTGTAATGCCTGACCTAATAATTGTAAACGATTGTAGGAGCTATTGTCAAAAAGTAAATTAGGGATTATGGTGTTTTCGACACCTAAATCAATTAGTTCGGCTACAATTCGATGCGTGTTTCCAGTTGTATTTGGGAATCGAAATGAGCCAGAATCGGTTAGGATTCCGGTATAAATACAGGTTCCTATAGTTTTATCAATTTGGTCTTTTTGTTCTAAATAATTAATAAAATGATAAATCATCTCGCAAGTGGAACCAAATGATGTATTTGAGAACATATACTTGGCGTAGTCATCTGGTTTTTGATGGTGATCAATCATGATGTAAGTGGTGTCCAGTACCTCAAGTACTTTTTCCATCTCACCTGTACGATGAAAAGCATTAAAATCGAGAGTGAAAATAATTTCGGCTTCTTGTAAAAGAGTAGTACAATTTTCTTTGTCTTTTTCAAAGACTTTAACTGTTTCTGAGCCAGGGAGCCATGCTAAAAAATCAGGAAATTCATTAGGTGAAATTACGATGGCTTCGTGGTTGTTTTTTCTTAAAAAATGGTAAAGTCCTAGAGTTGAACCCATAGCGTCTCCGTCAGGATTGCGATGGGGAATTATTGCTATTTTTTTGGCGTAGCCAATAAAGTCTGGATTGCTTGTATATCTTGTATTTTCATAGTTTGCGAATTTACATTTTTTAATGTAAACTATGAATTCGTTAACAGGATTTTATTCTTTTTTGTCTTTGTCGATATTGTTCAATATTTCGATGATTTGATTATTCAAATTAGCTAGTTCTTCATAATAAGCATTTGAATTGTATTTTATTTTAAGATAGGCTGTTCGGTATAGTTTAATCCTTAATTGGCAGTACTTAATAAGTAATTTAATTTGTTGGTGGGTTTCTTGTGGTAAATACAATAAATCGGCTTTTTTCATCAGTTTGATGTTTTCTTCCCAATAATAGATACCTCTCGACTCAATCATGTAGAGAAGTTCTTTTTTAGATTCTTCATCCGTGACATATACATTATAGGCCTCAAGAGCCATTTTTTCCATATCTATGAATTCTCTCATTTTTTCTTCGAATTCGAAATGCTGATAAACAGAGATTTTTTGTGAAATGACGTTGTAAGAAAGTAATGGGATAATAAGTATTGACAAACCACTAATTGTAATTAGGGCCACATTTCTTTTTGAATTCAATATGGCTAAGATTATTCCAAGGCAAATTCCAGAAAGTAATCCGCCAATGTGCGCCGCGCCATCTACACCTTCTTTGAAACTCTCCATGATGTTGAGTAAAATAAATACAATTATAAAACCAACTGTTTTTGATGTTAGTTTGCGATTTATGGCTTTGGTTAAAGTGATGATAAGCAAAATGCCATACATCCCAAAAATCGCTCCTGAAGCACCTGCACTTATGATTTTGTCATACCAATAAATAGTTGATAAACTGGCTAGTAAACCACTTGATAGATAGCAAACAAGAAATCCTATCCGTGTTAGATACGATTCAATTAAAAGCCCTACATAGCCAAGCGCAATACAATTTAGCAATAGATGCATAATGCCATAATGGATAAAAAGACAAGTAAATAGTCGCCACCATTGATTCTCTACAGTTAGTAAATTATAATTGGCTCCCCAATTGATAACATCTGAAATTTGAGGTTTAAAAAAGTTAACTCCAGAAAATACCATTAATAAGAAGATAAAGAAATTCAAATAAATTAATATTGGTGTTATCATGTATCCTTTGGCGGGTACAAAAAAGGATAAAAAGGAGTAAAAACTGTTTATCGAAAGTTCTTTTTCGGTTGAATTTAGTGCTGATTCTTTGGCAGAACTAATTTCTTCGATTAGCTTTTCTGCTTCAAGAGAGGAACTTGGCTGTTTTTTTTTATGTTATTAAAGACTTCAAAAAAGAGGTCGGTGTTTTTAAAATTTCTGCCTCGGTCATATATTTGATAGCCCTTACTAGCGCTATAGATGTAACCATCTTCATTTTCAAAGTTGATTACTATTTTTTCGTTCCAAGTTTCTTGTTCAGGGATTGTTTCTGCAATTATTTCCGAATCATTTATTTCTGTGACATTCCAATTTAATTCTTGACATGCCTTGATGGAATAATAAAGAAATTCTTGTCTTGTAAGATGATTGAAGGGGATATACTGAATGTGGGAAGCAGGAAAACCAAAAGCTATCGGAATAAATTTTACATACGATTAGTATTACAATGATATAAAATTTATTTCAGAATTTATTTAAAAATCGTCCAGTTTGTTGATTTTAAATTTTTCGTACAATTGATGTTTTATTCCTCTAACGGTTTGAGAATGATAGATTCCGATAGAACCTGATGAAATATAGGCAATGAAACAAGAAAGGCCAATGAATAATGTACTTTCAATTCCAAAAAGTTCTATGCCCATAATTGTACAAGCAATAGGTGTATGTGTTGCTCCCGAAAAAACGGCAACAAATCCCATGCCTGCTAAAAGTGAAATAGGAAGCGGAACATAGAGGGATAGGGCACTTCCTAATGTTGCGCCTACGAAAAATAAGGGTGTAACCTCGCCTCCTTTGAATCCTGCCCCTAAGGTGAATCCTGTAAAAAGGATTTTGAGTAAAAAGTCGAAATTTTCACTTGGTTTTGTAAATGCATCTACAATACTAGGAATGCCTAATCCTATAAATTTTGTTGCACCAAAATAATAGATTACCACTGAGAATAGTATTCCGCCTACGTAAGGACGTAACGGAGGGTATGAGATGGTTTTTGAAAATATAGATCCCCAAAAATGAGTGCTTCTTGAAAATAGCATGGCCGCTAGTCCAAATAACACACTGACAGGAATGATCCAAAGTAGATTTTCAAGATTGTAATCGGGGATTGTATTGATGCTGTAATGCGTATGGTGAACAGGCCAAAGTTCAACGGTGTAATAAGAAAAATAAGCAACTACGAATGAAAGAATACAGCTTTTTAAATTTATTTTGCAAAAATAGACAACTTCAAGGGCAAAAACAGCACCCGCTAAAGGTGTACCGAAAACAGAGGCAAATCCTGAGCTAATTCCTAGAATGATTAGTGTTTTTCGTTCGTTTGCGTCAAGGTTGAAAATACGGCTGAATTGGTCAGCAATCGCTCCGCCCATTTGTACCGCAGTACCTTCTCGACCTGCCGAACCTCCAAAAAGATGAGTAATCAGGGTTCCTAAAAGTACAAAAGGAGCCATTTTAAGTGGAATTACTTTTTGAGGAGTTTTGTATTCTTCTAACAAAAGATTATTGCCTTTAACTACCTCTTTTCCGTAATAATGATACAATAAACCAATGATCAATCCGCCTACGGGTAAGAACCAAAGTAACCAAAGGTTGTGGTCTCTAAGCTTTCCTACCCATTCTAATGAAATTAAAAAAAATGCCGAGGCTGAACCTGATAAGAAACCAATCAAGGCACAGATCACTATCCATTTTACTGCATTTGGCAAATTCTTTACTATATTCATTTGAATCTTTAGACTTGTTTTTTTAAAATTTTTCGAGCGCAGCAAAAGCATATTGGTTTAGCCTTTGTGCGCTCGAAGAATATAATTTTGAAGAAGAATTACTCAGGCAAAACAGCTGTAAGTTCGATTTCAACTAAGTATTCAGGAGCTACTAATTGGTTGATTCCATAAAAACCAGTTGTAGGCTTGATATCTTTGAAAAAAGTAGCATGAGCAGTAGCAACGGCTTCAAAAGTACTAACATCTGTTGTGAAAATACGAGTACGAATAACATCTTTCATGCTAGCATTTAGATCTTCAAGAACTTTTTCAACGCGTTCTAAAATGTTTAAAGTTTGCGCATGTGCGTCATCAGCTTTTACTTTATCGCCGTCAACAATTGCTACTGTTCCTGAAACTTCAATAATGTTTCCAATACGTACTGCACGACAATATCCCATTTTGTCTTCCCATGGAGATCCTGTTAAGATGTTTTCTCTTTTCATTTTGATGTATTTGTTTGATTTTTAGAGGGATGTTCCTCGATTTGAAAATTTAAATTTTTGTGCAATTTATAAAAAATACCATAATAAAAAACAGTCATTTTGTGAAACTAATAAAGAAGTTCAAGTTTGGAATTTTGTATATTTATATAATAAAATCAAAAGTTTAGTGTTAAGTATTTGGAATAACTTTATAAAAGTCGTTTTTTTGAATAGATTTTTAATTAAATAGATAAATGATGAATCAATATTTAAATTTCAAAGGTTTGTTTTTGGTTGTCGCTCTTGTTTTGGGTGGTTTTACGACTGCGTTTTCTCAAGAGGGAATTGGAACTGAGTTTAAAATTAAGCCCGCCCCAAAACCAAAGAAAGAGAAAAAGGAAACTGCTGTAAAAGATGTTAAGTTTAATACTGCTGATTATGAGAAAATCAAAGCTTATGAAGTAGGTGGTTTGAATAATAATACTTATAAAGTACCTCAAGGGGAGGAAAAAGATCCTGAAAAATTAGCCAAAAGAAATCAGGATTTAGGTGTGGTTAAAACAACTTCGGGTGTTGCAAAAGTAAGATATCGTGATGCCGCTTATGTTGATGGAGATAAAGTACGTGTGTATTTGAATTATGAAATAGTAGAGCAAGAAGTTTTGCTAAATGGAGAGGCACAGGGTTTTGATATCACCTTAAAAAAAGGGGTAAATCGTATTGATATCGAGGCGTTAAACGATGGATATGCCGCGCCAAATACAGCCGAATTTAAAATTTATGATGATAAAGGTGCGGTGATTTCTTCAAACCAATGGAATATAGCCCAAGGTTATAAAGCTACAATTATCATTGAAAAGGAATAAGTTTAATAACTAATAGGTTAAATTTTTTTTAATGTTCTAGGGTTGTTTTGTTTTATAAAATTAAAGCTTGGTATATTTGTTGCTATCCTTATGATAATTAATTAAAACAAAATTTACATTATATGAAGCAGTTTTTATTAGTTGTAATGCTTTGTTTTGGAATAAACGTTTTTGCTCAAGCAGAGTTTGGCAAGAAGTTTAAGCCAATTGCTCCGATGAACAAACCTGCTACTCCTAAGAAAGTAACTCCAAAAGCTACAACAGATGCTCCAGTAATTAAAGCTCCGGATATTTTAAAAAAACCAGAAACTACTTTGCCTTCATTTTCAAAATACCAAATTGGTCAGCCTAAATCTTTTTCGATGATACAAACCAATGATTTTGCGAATCCGGGAGATAGAATTAAGGATAAGATGACTAAGGATTTAGATAAAACTTTGGTTAGGGAAGGTTTAAAAGAAGACGACCGAATGTTGGTTAAAATCGATAAAAATTTCGGGGAGATTCGTACAAAGTCAAAATATTTTGTTGTTCAATATCGTGATTACATTTATATAGACGGTGATTTAATTAAAGCAACTCTTAATAATCAGATGGTTGGAGGAATAATGGAGTTGTTTTCAAATTACGGACAGTTTGTTTTTGATTTGAGTGACGGTATTAATACTTTCGAAATGGAAGCTTTTAGCAAAGGAAGTTCTGGAGGAAATACCTGCGAATTTAAAATCTATGATGATAAAGGTGCTTTAGTACGCTCGGAGTTTTGGGATAACTGGGATAAGGGTGTGAAAGGTAAATTTGTTATTATTAAAGAATAGTAAATTGCCGAGTTGGTGGAGTGTAATAGGACAAAATTCTCGTTGTAAATTATGGATGTAAAAAAAATAAAAAATTTCAAAATTCCACTTTTGCAATCCAAATTTAAAAAGTAATTTTGCGCCCATGCAACACAACGTACTTATTTTAGATTTCGGTTCGCAATACACTCAGTTGATTGCGCGTAGAGTTCGCGAATTAAATATATTCTGCGAAATTTTTCCATATAATAATATTCCATCGGATTTATCAAGCTACAAGGCTGTAATTTTAGGAGGTAGTCCTTTTTCTGTTCGTGCAGAAGATGCTCCACATCCTGATTTGTCTCAAATTAGAGGAAAATTGCCAATGCTTGCTGTGTGTTATGGAGCGCAATATTTATCTCACTTTAGTGGAGGTAAAGTTGCAGCATCTAACACAAGAGAATATGGTAGAGCTAATTTATCTTATATCAAAGAAGATGAAATTTTCTTTGAAGGAGTTTCTCCAAATAGTCAAGTTTGGATGAGTCATAGTGATAGTATAAAAGCATTGCCTACAAATGGAGTGAAGCTTGCAAGTACACATGATGTAGAATTTGCAGCTTACAAAATTGAAGGAGAAACTACTTATGCAATTCAATACCACCCAGAAGTATATCATTCAACAGATGGGAAACAAATGTTGGAAAACTTCTTAGTGAAGATTGCTCATGTTCCTCAAAACTTTACGCCTAATGCTTTTGTGGAAGAAATTGTAGCAGAAATGAAAGAGAAAATTCAAGATGATAAAGTTGTTCTTGGACTTTCAGGAGGTGTAGATTCTACTGTAGCGGCAGTTTTATTGAATAAAGCTATTGGTAAAAACTTATATTGTATTTTTGTTAATAACGGTTTACTTCGTAAAAATGAGTTCGAAAATGTATTGAATCAATACAAAGGAATGGGACTCAATGTAAAAGGAGTAGATGCTGGTGAGCGTTTCTTGTCGGAATTAGCAGGAGTGAGTGATCCAGAAACAAAACGTAAAATTATTGGTAGAGTATTTATCGAAGTTTTTGACGATGAATCTCATTTGTTAGACGATGTAAAATGGTTGGCTCAGGGAACTATTTATCCTGATGTAATTGAGTCGGTTTCTGTAAAAGGACCTTCTGCAACAATCAAATCTCATCACAATGTGGGTGGATTACCTGATTTTATGAAATTGAAAGTAGTAGAGCCTTTGCGTATGCTTTTCAAGGATGAGGTGCGTAGAGTAGGTGCTAGTTTAGGTATTGATCCGGAATTATTAGGAAGACATCCTTTCCCGGGACCAGGATTGTCAATTCGTATTTTAGGAGATATTACACCTGAGAAAGTTAGAATCTTACAAGAAGTTGATTCGGTATTTATCGAAGGATTAAAATCTTGGGGATTATATGATAAAGTTTGGCAGGCTGGAGCTATTTTGCTTCCAGTAAATAGTGTTGGGGTTATGGGAGACGAGCGTACTTATGAAAAAGTAGTTGCGCTACGTGCTGTAGAATCTACCGATGGTATGACTGCTGACTGGGTTCACTTGCCGTATGATTTCTTGATGAAAGTATCTAATGATATTATCAACAAGGTAAGAGGGGTGAACAGAGTTGTGTATGATATTAGTTCAAAACCACCAGCAACAATTGAGTGGGAATAATAGAAACAACTTAATCGTAGTTTCTTATATTATAAAAACGGTATCAGATTTTGGAATAAAATTTGGTACCGTTTTTCATTAGGAGTATTAATTTTTTAATTAAATAATAGAATGAAATATTTTTTTGCGATTTGGATACCGGTTTTGCTTTTTGTTCAAACTCTTTTTGCTCAAGAAACAATTGCACATAAGGTAGAAAAGGGTGAGACGATTACTGATATTGCTCAAAAGTACCAAGTGACACCATATGATATCTATAAGCTTAATCCTGATGCTCAATCAAAATTAAAACCTAGAATGGTTCTTTTGATACCTTCTAAAAAAGGGATTTCTGCAAAAGTAGCTACCAATAATTCAGATGAAGTTGCCCATAAAGTAATTTCAAAGGAGACTTTGTTTGGTATTCAAAAAAAATACAATGTTTCGGAAGCAGATTTAAAAAAAGCAAATCCATTTTTAGAAACAGATGGACTGCAAATAGGTCAGCTCTTAGTAATTCCGTCTAAAAATGCCTTGAAAACTCCAGAGAAAGTCGTTTATCATGATGTGTTACCAAAGGAAACGAAGTATTCTATTGCTAAATTGTATGGTATTACTGTTGAGGAATTAGAAAAGAAGAATCCGGCAATTGTTTCAAATTTGCCAGAGGGATATCGTTTATTAATTAAAGGGAATCCAGAACAGCAAGCAGGTGTTGTTTCATCTAAAACGACTGTTGCTACAAAATATATTACGTATGAGGTGAAGCCAAAAGAAACGCTTTACAGTTTGTCTAAAATGGCTGGAATGTCTCAAGAAGAATTTTTAGTGTTGAATCCTGAACTTAAAGAAGGTGTTGAAATTGGGATGTTAGTAAAATTGCCAGCTAATGTGACTTTAACAGCTGTTTTAGAAAATAAGGTTACCACCGTTTTAGCCCCAAAAAACACTTCTGAAAGAAAAAAAATCGCCTTGTTGTTGCCTTTTAATGTAGATAAAATGCTAGGAGAACAAATGGGAAATAGTACAGAACGCTTAAAAAAAGACAAGTTTTTAAATATGACTTTGGATTTTTATGCGGGTGTCTTAATGGCAATCGATTCGGCTAAGACATTGAGTTTGCCAATTGATGTTAGTATTTTTGATTCGGAAGAAACGAAAAGTAGTTCGAATGTAGCGGCTTTAATAACTGCCAATAATTTGCAAAATATGGACGCAGTTATTGGTCCATTTTATCAAAGTAATGCAGAAGAAACTGCGCGTTTATTGAGTGCTAATCATGTGCCTGTAATTTCGCCATTGTCAAAAGACGAGGGCGGAGCTATTGCTAATTTGTATCAAACGGTTCCAAGTAATGATTTGTTAAGAACGAAAATGTTTGATTTTATGAGGGCTAAAAATGGAAATATAATTGCGGTAGTTGATAAAAAAGAAATTGTCAGTAATCCAATATTTGCAGCAAAATCAAAAAGACGTTCGTTTGGTTCCTTTAAATCCTAACGGCACTGTTTCTGCGGAAGGTTTAAAGGGGATGTTGGTTCCTAATAAAATCAATTATGTGGTGATAGAATCGGCTAATACCTGGATGGTAAAAACAACAATTACGGCTTTGGTAGCTTCTTTGTCAAGTTTTCAAATTCAATTAGTTGTATTAGAACCAAATGAAACTTTGGATTCGGATGAGATAAATTTTTCAAATTTAGTTAAGCTAAAATTGATGTTTCCTTCGGTTACAAGAAGTAATTTAACTCCAGAAGGAGTTGCTTTTGAAAATAAATTCAAAAAAATGAATTCAATCTTACCAAGTGATTATGCCTCAAGAGGTTTTGATGTGACTTTTGATACGATGATGCGTTTGATGCAAAATAAATCATTTGAAGAAACGGTTAATACAATAGGCACTCAGCAGTATGCAAATAAATTTGAATATGCTAAAAAAGAGGGTGATGGCTATTTAAATAAAGGAGTTTATATTTTGTATTACGATAGTGATTTAACACTAAAAGTAGCGAATTGATTTAGTTAGATTGTTAATGGATATTTATCAAAAAAAATTAGTCAAATTAGCGTATACTCAAATGCCTTTTGGGAAATATGAAGGTCGTTTTTTGATCGATTTACCGGAACATTATGTGGTTTGGTATCATAATAAAGGCTTTCCAAAAGGCGAATTAGGGGAGCAATTACAATTGGTTTACGAACTAAAATTAAATGGTTTAGAAGAATTGATACGAAATATTAAAAAAAGATACCCAAAACCTCATTGATTTCTCAAATTAATGGTGTTTTTATTTTTGCATTAACAAATGTTGATTTTAGAAATTATCTCATTTCCAAATTAGCATAATCTAAATTTATAATCGTATTTTTGCCACGTTTTTTATACAACTACAATACAAACTAGAACAGCATGAATCAAACAAAATATATTTTTGTTACTGGAGGGGTTACTTCTTCTTTGGGAAAGGGAATTATAGCAGCATCTTTAGCAAAATTATTACAGGCAAGAGGGTATAGAACAACTATTCAAAAATTTGATCCGTACATTAATGTTGATCCAGGAACATTAAATCCTTATGAGCACGGTGAATGTTACGTGACAGATGATGGAGCAGAAACAGACTTGGATTTAGGTCACTATGAGCGTTTTTTAAATGTTCCAACTTCTCAGGCTAATAACGTTACTACAGGTAGAATTTATCTTTCGGTTATTGAAAAAGAAAGAAGAGGGGAGTTTCTAGGGAAAACAGTTCAAGTTGTACCTCATATTACAAATGAAATTAAAGATAGAATCCAAATTTTAGGAGAATCAGGTGATTATGATATCGTAATTACTGAGATTGGAGGAACTGTGGGGGATATCGAATCGTTACCTTATATCGAATCTGTTCGTCAATTAGTTTGGGAATTAGGAGAAAATAACGGAATTGTGATTCACTTAACTTTGGTGCCTTATTTGGCTGCTGCGGGAGAGTTGAAAACAAAACCTACACAACACTCTGTAAAAACATTGATGGAAAGCGGAATCAAAGCGGATATCTTAGTTTGTAGAACAGAGCACGAACTTTCAAATGACTTAAGAGGTAAATTAGCATTATTCTGTAATGTTAAGAGAGAAGCCGTTATTCAATCTATCGATGCGTCTACGATTTATGAAGTACCTAATTTAATGCTGGAAGAAGGTCTTGATGTGGTTGCTTTGAAAAAATTAGATTTACCAAAGAAAGCCGCTCCAGATTTGAAAAACTGGAATACTTTCTTGAAAAGATTAAAAAGCCCAAAACATACTGTAAACATTGGTTTGATTGGTAAATATGTTGAAATGCAAGATTGTTATAAGTCTATTTTAGAGGCTTTTATTCATGCAGGAGCGGCCAATGAAACTAAAGTAAATGTGGTTTCTATTCACTCTGAATACATCGATAGTGAAAATATTGAAGAAAAATTCAAAGATATTGATGCGATCTTAGTAGCGCCAGGTTTTGGTGAAAGAGGTATCGAAGGAAAAATTACAGCTGTTCGTTATGCTCGTGAAAATAAAATGCCATTCTTCGGTATTTGTTTGGGTATGCAAATGTCGGTTATTGAATATTCTAGAAATGTTTTAGGATATGCTGAGGCAAATTCAACAGAAATGAACGATAAAACGCCTCATCCTGTTGTGAACTTAATGGAAGAACAAAAGAATGTTACCGACAAAGGAGGAACAATGCGTCTTGGTGCTTGGAAATGCGAAATTAAACCTGACACATTAGCGCACCAAATTTATGGCGAAACTACAATTTTTGAGCGTCACCGTCACCGTTATGAGTTTAATAGTGCTTATGCTGATGAATTAGACAAAGCCGGTTTAAAAGCCTCTGGTGTTAACCCTGATACAGGATTAGTAGAAATTGTGGAAATCGAAGATCATCCATTCTTTATTGGAGTTCAATACCATCCAGAATATAAGAGTACAGTAGCTAATCCACATCCTATTTTTGTGAAATTTGTAGCTGCTGCTGTAAAGGCAAGAAAGAAATAATTAATTTCTAGAAATAGAATCAACTCATTTGACAAAAAAAGTCGAGATAAATAATTTGTATTAAAAATGGAAGAAAAAAAGTTTGACCCCAATTCGCTGATTGGTTTTGTATTGATTTTCGGTATATTACTTTGGATAATGTATCAAAACAAACCTTCTGAGGCAGAAATTGCAGCAGGAAAAGCCAAAAAAGAATTGGTTGTTAAAGGCTCAAAAGCACAAGAAAATGTTGCTAAATTAAGTACATCAGCAAATGATACTTTGCAATTAGCACAATTACAAAAAACTTTAGGAAGCTTTGCTTATTCAGCTACTTTACCTTCTGCAAAAGAGGAATTTACTACAATTGAAAACAAATTAGTAAAACTTACTATTGCTAATAAAGGAGGATATGTGGTAGATGTTACATTAAAGAATTTTGAACGCACAAAAAAAGGTTCTGGCCAGTTAGTACAATTGGTTAAGGATAACAATGCGCAGTTTAATTTACAATTACCTACTGTTGATAATCATACTTTAAATACAAAAGATCTTTATTTTGAACCTACTTTGACAAAAAATGGGGAAGACCAAATTTTGACAATGAAATTAAAAGCTTCTGAAAATGCCTATTTAGCCTATAAATACGTATTGAAAGCTGATGATTACATGTTGGATTTTGATATTCAGTCGCAAGGATTGAATACTATTTTGAAAACCAATAAACCTTTACAATTAGAGTGGGATTTCAAAACTTTTGCAAATGAAAAAAGTATATCATATGAAAATCGTTATACAGAATTGTATTTTGAATATGAAGATGGAAAAAAAGATTATTTAGGTCAGGGTGAAGATAAATCAGAAACGGCTGAGGATGTTTCTTATGTTGCTTTCAAACAACATTTTTTCTCTTCTATTTTATTAACATCAACACCGTTCAAGACAACAGAATTGCATTCTAATAATTTAGTTAAAGATGATAATGTTGATACTACTTTTACGAAACAGTTCAAAGCGATAATGCCAATTGCTTTCAGCAATGGGGAGATTGATCAAAAAATGAATTGGTTCTATGGACCTACAGATTATAAACTTTTAAAGTCCTATGATAGAGATTTAGAAGATATTGTAGCTTTAGGATGGGGTATTTTTGGATGGATTAATAAATATCTTTTCATTCCAGCTTATGGATTCTTAAGTATGTTTATATCTCAAGGATGGGCTATTGTTTTGTTTACTATTTTAGTAAAATTAGTAATGTCGCCTGTTACCTATAAATCGTTCTTATCGCAGGCAAAGATGAAAGTTTTACGTCCTGAAATCACAGAAATTAGTGAGAAGTATAAGGATGAACCAATGAAAAAGCAACAAGAAACGATGAAGCTTTATAGTAAAGCTGGAGTAAATCCTATGGCGGGTTGTGTTCCTGGGTTATTGCAAATGCCAGTTTTCTATGCTTTATTTCAATTATTTCCAGCTTTAATCCAATTGAGGCATGAAGGATTCTTATGGGCAGATGATTTATCATCATTTGACTCCGTTTACAAATTGCCATTCCATATTCCAGCTTATGGTGACCACGTGAGTTTGTTCCCAATTTTAGCTTCTATTGCAATTTTCTTCTATATGAAAATGACAACTGGTGACCAGCAAATGGCGACGCCACAGCAAGAAGGAATGCCTGATATGGCTAAAATGATGAAAGCGATGGTGTATATTTCTCCATTAATGATGTTGTTTTTCTTTAATAGTTATGCTTCTGGATTGAGTTTGTATTATTTTATTTCTAACACCATTACTATTGGAATCATGTTAGTGATTAAAAATTACATCATCGATAGTGATAAAATTCACGCCGAAATTCAAGAAAATAAAAAGAAAGAACCTAAGAAACAAAGTAAGTTTCAACAAAAGCTTCAAGAAGCGATGGCGCAACAAGAAGCAATGAAAGCACAACAAAACAAAAAGAAATAATTCAGTATCAAAAAATCTCGTTTAGCGAGATTTTTTGGTTTTAGAGATAATTTAGTGTTTCATATTTTCGTTTTAAAAGAAAAAAACAGTTCAATGAAAGTAATATATAAAATAAGTTTAGTTCTTTTTTTAGTTGTAATTTTTGTGTCCTTCAGGCGCAAACAGATTTCAATAAACTAGATTCCAACGGAAAAAAAGATGGACTTTGGAAAGGTTACTATCCTGAATCCAAAAGACTTCGTTATGAAGGAACTTTTTCTCACGGTAAAGAAGTGGGAGAGTTTAAGTTTTTTGATGATACTAAGGCTGGAGCGGTTATTGCCACTCGAACGTTTAATCCAAATGATAATGTAGCTTACACTGTTTTTTATGATCAAAATAAAAATAAAGTAAGCGAAGGTAAGGTTGTCAATAAAATGTTTGAAGGAGAATGGAAGTATTATCACCATGCATCGACTACGATAATGACAATCGAAAATTATAAAAATGGAAAATTAGAAGGTTTGCGTTCTGTTTTCTTTCCAAGTGGAAAAATTGCCGAAGAGACCTTTTATAAAAATAATTTAAAGAATGGTCTTTCTAAAAAATATTCCGAAAAAGGATATGTTTTAGAAGAAGCTACTTTTAAAAACAATCAATACGATGGAGAGGCAATTTTTAGAGATGTAGATAATAATATTGTTTCTAAGGGGAAATTTCTAAACGGAAAGAAAGTGGGTGTTTGGCAATTTTATGAAAATGGAAAAATAAAGGATGAAATAAATCAGAATAATCCAAAACCTAAAACAGCAGTTAAAACGAAGTGATAATTTGTAGGGTCAACTTGTGAACGAAATGTTATAATAAACAGAATCGGTTCAAAACTTTGTACCTTTGCACTCATAAAAAATAAATTTTTAGAATGAAACGTGTTGTAGTTGGGCTTTCTGGTGGAGTTGATTCAAGTGTTGCAGCTTATTTGTTGCAGCAACAAGGCTATGAAGTGATAGGTCTTTTTATGAAAAACTGGCATGATGATTCGGTAACGATATCTAATGAATGTCCTTGGTTAGAAGACAGTAATGATGCTTTGTTAGTTGCTGAAAAGTTAGGGATTCCTTTTCAAACGGTTGATTTGAGTGAACAATATAAAGAGAAAATCGTTGATTATATGTTCAACGAATACGAAAAAGGAAGAACTCCTAATCCAGATGTATTGTGTAATCGCGAAATAAAATTTGACGTTTTCATGAAAATCGCCTTAAGTCTGGGAGCCGATTATGTGGCTACAGGACATTATTGTCGTAAAAGTGAAACGGAGGTTAATGGTAAAACCGTTTATCGATTATTGGCTGGGGTAGATAACAATAAAGACCAGTCTTATTTTCTTTGTCAATTATCACAAGAACAATTGGCTAAAGCTCTTTTTCCTATAGGTGAATTAACCAAACCTCAGGTTCGTGAAATTGCTGCCGAAATGGAATTGGTAACTGCTGAAAAGAAAGATTCTCAGGGCTTGTGTTTCATCGGGAAAGTTCGTCTTCCTGAATTTTTGCAACAAAAATTACAACCAAAAGCGGGTGTAATAGTTCAAATTGACAAAGACAACTCCATCTATTCTGTTGAAACACCACAAGGATTAACGCAAGAAGAAATTCTGACAAGGCAAGCAAGTCCTATTAAATATACTCCAGAAATGGGAAAACAAGTGGGTACACATCAAGGAGCTCATTATTTTACTGTTGGACAGCGAAAAGGACTAAATGTAGGCGGAACTCCTGAAGCTTTATTTGTTATTGCAACTGATGTCGTTTCTAATGTTATTTATACAGGCATGGGGAATCATCATCCAGGTTTGTTTCGAAAAGCTTTGTTTGTAGACCAATCCGAAGTACATTGGATTCGAACTGATATGGCTTTATCCAATGGGGAAACGATGAAAGTAAAGGCCAGAATTCGATACCGACAAGAATTGCAAGAGGCTACGTTGCATCAATATGAAAAAGGACTTTTTGTTTCATTTGAAGCGCCACAATCTGCCATTACTGAAGGACAATTTGTGGCTTGGTACAATGATGAAGAATTGATAGGCTCTGGAGTTATTTCCTAGAAGTTGTACTTTTAAAAAATAAGCAATATATTTAAGTGATTAATTTCTGATGGAGTTAATCACTTTTTTTATAAAATAGATTTAAAAAGGCAATTGATATGAATAAAGTAACAGCACTTTTCAATATTAAATACCCCATAATTCAGGCAGGAATGGTTTGGGTAAGTGGTTATAAATTAGCCAGTGCTGTTAGTAATGCTGGTGGTTTGGGGGTAATCGGTGCGGGTTCAATGTACCCGGAAGTTTTAAGAGCACATATCCAAAAATGTAAAAAAGCTACTTCAAAACCTTTTGGAGTAAATATTCCGATGTTGTATCCCAATATCGAGGAAATAATGAAAATCATTATTGAAGAAGAAGTGAAAATTGTTTTCACTTCGGCAGGAAATCCTTTGACTTGGACTTCCTATTTAAAGGAAAAAGGAATAACAGTAGTACATGTGGTGAGTAGTAGCAAATTTGCACTGAAAGCTCAGGAGGCAGGTGTAGATGCAATAGTTGCTGAAGGCTTTGAAGCGGGTGGTCATAACGGTCGGGAGGAAACTACTACTTTTACTTTAATTCCAATGATGAAAGAACAAATAAAAATTCCTATTATTGCAGCCGGTGGTATAGCCAATGGAAACGGAATGCTGGCATCGATGGTTTTAGGAGCTGATGGAGTTCAGCTAGGTAGCAGATTTGCTGCTTCTATCGAATCGTCGGCACATGAAAATTTTAAACAAGCAATTTTAAATACCAAGGAAGGCGAAACCCAATTAACATTAAAAGAACTCACTCCGGTGCGCTTGATCAAGAATAAATTTTTTGAAGACATTCAGGAATTGTATAACCAATGTGCGACCAAAGAGGATTTGGCAAAATTGTTAGGGAAAGCTCGTGCTAAAAAAGGTATTTTTGAAGGTGATTTGGAAGAAGGAGAGTTAGAAATAGGTCAGATTGCAGGCTTAATTCACGAAATAAAATCAGCTGAATCAATTGTAAAAGATATGATGGAGGAATATCAATTAGCCAAAGCTAGGATTGCCCATTTTTTATGAAAAATAGATTTCAAATGACAAAATTAAAGTTTTTATATATAGTCCTGCTTTTTTTAGGAATTGGTATTCAACAATCGTACAGTCAAACCTATAGATTTCGTACTTCTGGATATAGTGTGTTGGAAAAAAATGAAAGAGGAAAATGGGGAAAATGGTCGGATCTGAGTTTGGTAAATATTACCGTTACTCTGGATACTAATAAAAACAGAATCTTAATCTATTCCAGAAATATTCAGTTGTATGATATTCAAACCTATCAGCCCGAATCAGAGTCGGAAAGTGATTTGGTTTATTCTTTCCTTTGTAAGGATAATGATGGAGTAGACTGTACGCTATCTATCATAACGAGAAAAAAACAGGACAATCGTAAGCAACTTTACATTACCTATCCAGATCATGTGATTGTGTATAATATTTTTTCGATGTAAAAGAAGGCTTTATTCAATTTCAATATCCTTTATAAATTCGTCATACTCCAAATAAAAGCGCTCCAGAGCATCCATTTTTTCGTTGTAAAAATCAAAAATAGCATCCCAATTGTTTCGATTACTGAAACCTACTCCTTGTTTTTCTACCCAAATTCGGCTGATGGTTTTTCCGTTTTCTAAGACATAGTCTTTTTCAAAAACCAAATCAGTGATAAATTCTTCTTCTAAAATACTTTTTAAGGCCTCTAGTTTTTCAAAGTAAGCGATTCGTTTTTCATTGCTGCGATGTTCAATATCAATTAGAACCTGCGCTTTTTTGTTATCCACAAAAAATTTAAAAGAGAAATCTTTGATTTTTGTATCATACAGTATCCATTTTCTTGGGTATTTCTCCGCAAATGTTACCCAAAATTCTCTTTTTAATCGCTGTGTTTCTTCTTTACTATACATTTTATAGGCTTTGGCTTTAGAAAACTTGTGCAAACCTCTTTTCTAAAGTATATTTATATAATTATTTGCAAAAATAGCTTTTGAATATGGATTTTCAATATTTTTTACAATTTATACCTGCTTTAGTTCAAACGCAACTTTCAGCCTCTTTTTCACATGAAAAGATGATGCCACTTGAGCGTAAAGCTCTTTTGGCTAAAATGGATGTAAAAGATATAAAACCTAAAGAAGCTGCGGTAACGATGTTGTTTTATCCTAAAAATAAGGAAACACACTTGGTTTTAATTGTACGCAATTCTTACAAGGGGGTACATTCGGCCCAAATTGCTTTTCCAGGAGGAAAATTTGAGTCAGCTGATGTTGATTTTAAAACAACTGCATTACGAGAAACAGAAGAGGAAATAGGAGTAGATCGAAGTAAAATAGAAATTATAAAAGCGTTTACATCCTTGTATATTCCACCAAGTAATTTTATGGTGCATCCTTTTTTAGGAATTTGTAAAGAAGAAATACATTTTAAACCGGATCCAGTTGAAGTAGCTGCTGTAATCGAATTACCGTTGGCTGTTTTCAGAGATGATACAATCATTGTGACCGAGACATTAACCACCTCTTACGCAACAAGTATTGAAGTACCTGCTTTTAAAATTGAAGGGCATATTGTTTGGGGAGCCACTGCAATGTTGTTGAGTGAATTAAGAGATGTTTTAGATGGTATTTTTATTGAAAAAAATATATAATTGATTGCTATTCTGTTTGAAAGCTCAGTTATAATTTTTGTAGTTTTGCAAACCAATTTCAAAAAATAAGAAAACAATTTATGAGACTCTTTCAAAGAAATCCTTTTGGACATATTTTATTTCTAAAAAAATGGTTGATCCGTATTTTTGGAAGTTGTACTCATAGACGTTATCGAGGCTTTAATGAGTTACAAATTGAAGGTTCAGAAATTATTAGAAATTTACCCGATACGAACGTGCTTTTTATTTCTAATCATCAAACGTATTTTGCGGATGTAGTAGCTATGTTTCATGTATTTAATGCTAGTTTAAGTGGTAGAATAGATTCTATAAAAAATATTGGTTATTTATGGCATCCCAAATTAAATATTTATTATGTGGCGGCTAAGGAAACTATGCGTTCTGGATTATTACCAAAGATATTGTCCTATGCTGGTGCTATTCCAGTAGAGCGTACTTGGCGCTCTGAAGGAGTAGATGTTGCAGAGAAAAGACCTGTGAATCCTAATGACACTGAGAATATTAAAAAAGCACTCGATGATGGCTGGGTTATTACTTTTCCACAAGGAACCACACGTTCTTTTAAACCTGTTAGAAAAGGGACGGCACATATTATTAAACAGCATCGTCCTATTGTGGTTCCAATAGTGATTGATGGATTTAGACGTTCCTTTGATAGAAAAGGTATCCGAATGAAGAAAAAAGGAATTCTGCAATCGTTTATTATCAAAGAGCCTTTAGATGTGGATTATGATAATGATACCATCGATGAAATTGTAGAGAAAATTGAATATGCCATTGAGCAACATCCTTCTTTTTTGAAGGTAATTCCTGCCGAAGAATTAGAAGAACAAGAAGAATTGAATAAATTGCGTCAATGGGAAGTTGACTAGTTTACAAATTTTTATTTTTATAAAAATTGACTAATAAATCTACAAATTTGCTATAGCTATCCATTCCTTCTTTTTGTTGGTTAATTTTTAAATAGCGGTCATAAAAAGCATGAAATCCTTTTTCGATAGGGGTTTCATATTTCCTCCAGAAAATTTCACTCTCTTTATAATTTGCTATAATACCATGATGTACAGTTTGTAATAGTCGTTGGTATATTTTTTCATTCTTCAAATACCAATTGTTTAAACAATAACGAAGCGCAAAACTGTAACCCGAGTATTGAAAATACAAATCCTCGTTATTGACCGAAGCCAAAAAACCGATGAAATTACATTCGCTCTCGCTGGCATAGCCCATTTGATGCGCCATTTCGTGACAACTTGTAGTAGGTAAATTGTATTTGGGCATTAAATCATTTACCTGAGCTTCATTGGTAAAAGGATTTAAATAACCGCCAAACCCCATATAGGTTAATGGTAAACTGATAAGAGACTTTTTGATGCTGCTATTTTGGTAACCAAAGTAAGCGTAGCTTTTCGATAGGTTTTGATAACCATTCAAGTCTTTCTGGAACGTTTCTTCATGACTGTATGGATAAACTACTTTTAGATTTTTGTTTTTTGTAATTTGTATCTGAATTGCATTTGCCTTAGCGATGATTTTTTTGGTGAAGTCATACAAATCAGCATCCGAATATTCGCGTTTAATATTCATTTTTTCAAATAGAGGCATACGGTAATAATTCAGTCCCCAAAGTAGATGAAAACTAAAATAAAAGACGGATAGAAAACTAAAAATATGGAGTACGTTGGTTTTCCAATGAAGTTTCCAAGATTTTCTTTTGTTCCAAAACCATTTTGCGATAAGCAGAATTAAAAGAATGTAAAGACAGTCACCTATTGAAAAAGAGATTTTTCCAAAAATAATTCTTGAAAATGCAGCAATTTGGGAGTAAACTAAATTACTGTAATAGCGTTCTATCCATTCCGGATAAAAAGCTATTATTTTAAGAATGATAATCTGAATAATTAGTAAAAAAGGCAGCAGGTATTTTCTTTTCAAAACAGCATTTTTTATTGTGATGTAAATATATCATAATATTTGGTTCAATAACAGCAAAAAGATTTTAAACTTTGTAACTTTGAGACCTAAAAATTGCAAATAATAGATATGAGTCAAGAGATACGAAATATAGAGCCAAAGGCATTATGGAATAAGTTTGCCAATTTGAATGCGGTTCCGCGTCCCTCTAAAAAAGAAGAACGTGTTGTAGCCTTTATAAAGGATTTTGGTAATAATTTAGGTTTAGAAGTTATTGAGGACGAAGTTCAAAACGTAATCATCCGTAAACCGGCTACTGCAGGGATGGAAAATCGTAAACCAATTGTTTTGCAAGGGCATTTGGATATGGTTCATCAAAAAAATGCCGATACTGTGTTTGATTTTGATACTCAGGGAATCGAAATGTATGTAGATGGTGACTGGGTACGTGCAAAAGGAACCACTCTTGGTGCTGACAATGGTTTAGGAGTAGCAGCTATTATGGCAGTACTAGAAAGCACGGATATAGCACATCCAGCTATCGAGGCTCTGTTTACCATTGATGAGGAAACAGGTATGACAGGGGCAATGAATTTGCAAGGAGGTGTATTGAAAGGTGAAATTTTATTGAATTTAGATACCGAAGAAGACGATGAAATCGATATTGGTTGTGCGGGTGGAATTGATGTTACTGCCGAAGCAGAATATGATGAAGAGGAAACACCTGAACATTCAGTAGGTTATTCCATTACGGTTAAAGGACTAAAAGGAGGTCATTCCGGAATGGATATCCACAAAGGATTAGGAAATGCCAATAAAATCATGAACCGTTTGCTGTTTGATGGTTTTGATAATTTTGGTTTACAAATTTCGGAAATTCAAGGTGGAAGTTTGCGTAATGCAATCCCACGAGAAAGTGTAGCTAAGGTAATTATCGCTTCGGTATATGATGAGGCTTTTGTTTTTGATATGCAGCAAATTGTAAACGAAATCAAAGCTGAGTTGAAAACTACAGAACCCAATTTAGAGATTGTTTTTGAAAAATTAGAAAAACTACCAGCTAAAGTAATGCCTCCAATGGCGCAATACTATTTTGTACGTTCCATGGCAACTGCAACTAATGGAGTGCATAGAATGAGTGCCGATTTTGATAATTTGGTTGAAACATCAAATAATATTGCCAAAGTAATGGTTGGGAATGGAAAGTTGGTAGTGCAGTGTTTAACGCGTTCTTCAGTTGAATCAGCTAAGTTTGATTTGGCTAATGATTTACGATCGGCTTTCGAATTAATGGGTTGCGAAGTGGAATTGTCAGGTTCTTATCCAGGTTGGGCTCCTAATCCAGATTCGGCTATTTTGAAGGTTTTAGTACCTGTTTATGAAAATTTATTCTCGGAAAAGCCAAAAGTAGTTGCTTGTCACGCTGGTTTAGAATGTGGTATTTTAGGTGCTAATTATCCTGATATGGATATGATTTCTTTTGGACCAACCATTCAGGGAGCGCATTCTCCGGATGAAAGAGCTAGTATTGTTTCTTCTCAAAAATTCTGGAAATTTTTAGTCGAAATTTTAGCAAATATTCCAGTTAAGTAATTTTGTTGAGATCAATTAACAAAACAAAACCGCCTCATCTAAGTTTTAGTTGAGGCGGTTTTGTTTTTGGGTAGCTAACGTTTAGTCTTTTAGACTGTAAATTATTTTTTGAAAATCGGCTTTGTATTTGTCTTTGTTTTCAAGCGTGGTCCAAGAAAGTACTTTGTAAAAATGGGTTTTAGTCTCTACGATTCCTATTAGGTAATAGATTTCAAGTTGGGAATCTTTGTCAAAGTAGCTCGCTTCAAATTCGGCAAAATTAATATTGTCTTTGGTTTTAAAGAGAGCTTTGGAGATAGTTCTCTTATCTTCGTCTTTTAAAAAATCTTTGGCAAATTCTTCTTGAAAATCTTTTATGGTTGAATAATGTATTTCTAAAATAGCAAGATCTTCTTTGCTGTCTTCTATGGCTATAGTATAAACGTCCTTTACGGTGCTTTTGTATTGGATAGAAGCTACATCATTAAGGCCCACTGTTTTTGTCATGTAATCGGGTATGTCTAGGTAAAAAACATGCCCAGCTATTTGTTTGTTGAATTTAGTTTGTCCAAAACTAATAGAAGTTAATAATAAGAATAAAGGAAGAAAAATGTTGCCTGCTTTCATTTTGTAGTTTTTAATTGAATTTTTTCAAATATAAGAAATTATTGAAATTTCAGTTGTGCTGTATAAAAAAATCCTCAATGAGATTGAGGATTTGGTTTCGAATATATCTTATTTCTTTTTAAGGACTTTATATTGTTCGTAACAGCTACTTATTGCATCCATAACTTGGAGGTCGTTTGCGGTTTGTATGAAAGATTCCGAATAATTACATCTTTGTAGGATTTCTGGAATTTCTTTTTTGTCAATCCCAAGTAAAACAGCTAAAGTTTCACGGTCAAATTTAGATTCTAATAATGTTCTAACTGTATCGTCCTTTTTCATTTCTCGGAGTTTTTTGAGTTCTCCGGATTTTTTTCCAAAGAAATTATACAGCATATCGGCAGGATTAAAAATGGATCCTAATACTTTGCCAAAAGCGCCTGAGGAATATTCTCCTGCTTCATAGCCTAAATTAAGTCCTTTAATATTGTAACGATGGTTTTGATTAATCGGAATTGTTTTGGAATCAACCTCTAAATAGCCTGTAAGATTAAAAGGTCTAATGACAACTTCTTCTAGGGCTATTGCTTTTTCGGTCAGGAAAATTTTGGCTACTTTATTTTTGATCCAGTCATTGGTTACTTTTACTCGTAAGGATTGAAAGCCTAAAAGCGTAAAGTGTAGGGTGTCGGTAGGTTGAACATCGATTTCAAAATAGCCATTGGAATCTGTAACGGCTCCTCTTACTTTGTTGATATTGATAATGTTGGCTCCCATCAAAGGGCTTTTGGTATTGTCGTTGTATACGTAACCCGTTACTTTTTGAGAAATAGTTCCTGTTTGTGCAAAAGTATTTGCGGTTAGGAATAGAAAAAAGAAAACTACAAAATATTTCATAGACTGAATTAAAACTCTAAAAGTACTAAAACAGCTTTGAATATTTTGTAGTTTTTATTTATTATTATAAGAAAATTAACAGTAGGCTGTTAGTCTCTTCTTGGTCTTCTTGGTCTAGACGAGTCACCAAAGCTCTCAGAACGTCTTGGTGCTCTTTCAGGAGAACCTTCTCTTCTTAAAGAACTGCTTCTTTCGCTACGGAAACCACCTTCTCTTGGCGCTCTTTCGCTTCTAAAACCACCTTCTCTTCTTGGAGTAAAACTTCCTTCGCGTCTTCCACCTTCACGTCTTCCACCAGAATTTCTTCCGTTGTGGTCACGTCTTCCACCACCGTCATTTTTAGAAATTTCCACATTAATACGACGTCCTTCTAATTGAACGTTGTTTAATACTTCCATTACTCTTTCAGTGTGTTCAGCATCAGTATTAAAGAAAGAGAATCCTTCTTTTACATCAACTTTGAAAACATCATCACGACCTAATTCTAAGGTTTCTTTTAGATAGTCTTTCAATGTCATCCAATCAAAGTTGTCTCTAGATCCAATATTTACAAAATATCTAGTAGCGCCACCGTTGTTGTTTTCTCTTGGTGCACGATCATCTCCACGTTCAGCGTCTTTCTGAACCTGAAGCTGAAATATCTCTTGTTTTCTTGTAATAATTGATAAAACGGTTAAATTCTACCGAAACCATTTTCTTAATCAATTCTTCTTTCGATAAACCTTCAAGAACATCATTGATAGCTGGTAAGTAGTTGTCAATTTCGTGATCAACTTCAGTATCTTTGATTTTGTTAGCTAGGTGTAATAATTGAATTTCGCAAATTTCGATTCCAGAAGGAATTGTTTTTTCTTCAAATTTTTGTTTGATGATTCTTTCGATAGAAGAAATTTTACGCAATTCACTTTTAGTAACAATTACAATCGAAGTTCCTAATTTACCTGCACGTCCTGTACGACCTGAACGGTGGTTGTAAGTTTCGATTTCGTCAGGTAATTGATAGTTTACTACGTGAGTTACGTTGTCTACGTCAATACCACGAGCTGCAACATCAGTTGCTACCAACATTTGGATTTGTCTTCCTCTAAAAGATTTCATTACCCCATCACGTTGTGCTTGAGATAAATCACCGTGTAAAGCAGCAGCGCTGTATCCGTCTTCGATTAATTTTTCGGCAATAGCTTGTGTATCACGTTTTGTTCTACAAAAAACTACCGAGAAAATGTCTGGATTAGCATCCGCTAAACGTTTTAAAGCTTCGTAACGGTCACGAGCATTTACTAAGTAAAATTCGTGAGAAACCGTTGCTGAACCTGAGTTTTTAGTACCAACTGTAATTTCTTCAGGATTACTCATGAATTGTTTTCCAATTCTAGCAACCTCTGCTGGCATAGTAGCAGAAAACAACCATGTGCTTTTTTCGTCTGGGGTAGTTGAAAGGATGTTTACGATATCATCATAAAATCCCATGTTCAACATTTCGTCTGCCTCGTCAAGAATACAATAGTTAATTTGAGTAATGTTTACCAATCCTCGGTTAATCATGTCTTGCATTCTACCTGGAGTAGCCACAATAATTTGTGCTCCTCTTTTAATTTCTCTAGCTTGTTCTGTAATACTAGCCCCTCCGTAAACTGCTACCACATTAATACCTTTTTCGTATTTTGAGTAGTTTTTAAGTTCGTTGGCAATCTGTAAGCAAAGCTCGCGCGTTGGAGATAAAATTAACGCCTGTGTATTTCTGTTGTCAGCATCAATTTTTTGGATAACTGGAAAACCAAAAGCTGCCGTTTTCCCTGTCCCAGTCTGAGCCAACGCAACTAAATCTGTATCTTTTTCCAATAATAGGGGAATCGCTTTCTCCTGTACTTCCGACGGATTCTCAAATCCTAGATCTTTGATCGCCTTCAGTAACGATTCACTCAATCCTAATTGTTCAAATTTATTCATATGTATTTTTAAAATAGGGTGCAAAATTACTGCTAATAATCGATATAAACTAATGCATTACTAAGATTTAATGAATTTAATTTATTTGATTATCAGAAAGTTATGGTTTTCTAACAAAATTACACTTAGGTTTTTTTGATTTTCAAGCCATTTTGCTGAGGAATTTTATAAAAAAAACAAATAAAAAAGTTAGATTTAAAACATTATTTCATTTGATTTAAATAGTTTAGAAGCAATTGGGTTGCTTTTCCGCGATGACTAATTTGGTTTTTAATTTCTAAAGGTAAATCAGCAAATGTTTCTTGATATCCTTCAGGTTGAAAAATAGGGTCGTAGCCAAATCCTTGATTTCCTGATTTTTCGGTGGTGATTTCGCCTTTGGCAATTCCAGTAAACAAAAGTTGTTCACCATTCATATTAAGGGCAATTACCGTTTTGAATTGTCCTTTTCTATTTGTTGAATTGGCTAAGGCGTTCAGTACTTTGTTCATGTTATCTTCGGCATTTTTTTGTTCGCCAGCGTATCTTGCTGAGTACACTCCAGGTTCGCCGTTGAGAGCCTCAATTTCTAAACCTGTGTCATCGGCAAAACAATTATAACCATATTTTTCTGTTACATAATTTGCTTTAAGAATAGCATTTCCTTCAATAGTGGCTGCTGTTTCAGGAATTTCTTCTAGACATCCAATGGATTCCAAACTTAAAATTTCAATAGTATTAGGTAGTAACTGTTGGATTTCTTTGATTTTGTTTTTGTTATTAGAGGCAAATACAAGTTGCATAGTAATGGTTTTAACGATTGCTGCAAATGTACAATTTTTATGCTCTTTCTTTGATGTATACTGTTTGTGGTTTCTTGCAGTATATACCATAAAATTCGATTAGGATAGCGTAATTTGATATTAATAATATTTTTGTAATATGTTAAAAATCAGTTTTTTGAAATAAATTTAGAATTATTTTGTACCTTTAATATGTGGTTTTGATTCATTACTTGTGTATGTTAATTTGGGTAGAAAAAGAAAACACAACAATCATCAGCAGCATTTAGTTAATTATAAGTTGAGATAGAAAATCAAAACCAAGTAGAGGAGGGCTTTATTGCCCTCCTTGTTTTTTTAATGCTTGATAACATTCGATAAGTTATCTGGAAAATACAAATCTGAAAGATGGGTAAATTCATCTCCTCTCATAAAAATGGAAACATCAACCTCTTTATAAGATGTTTTTCCTGCCGCAGCCAATAATTCATTTGCAGCATATAAGGTATTTTTGTGAAAATGATATACACGTTTAAATTTATCGGTAACGGATAATCCTTTCATTAGCATTTTGTCTTGAGTGGCAACACCTACAGGGCAGTTATTTGTATTGCAACGCAAGGCTTGGATACAACCGAGCGAAAACATAAAACCACGAGCGCTGTTGCACAAGTCGGCACCCAGGGCAATCGCTTTTAGAATTGCATGACCAGAAATAATTTTTCCACTGCAAATGATGCGAATTTTATCTCGGATATTTAAACGAATTAAAGTTTTGTTTACAAAAATCAATGAAGGTTCCAATGGCATTCCTACACCGTCAGCAAATTCTAATGGAGCGGCTCCTGTTCCGCCTTCGGCGCCATCAACAGTAATGAAATCAGGGTAGCAATTTTGTTGGATCATTTCGTGGCAAATGGCTTCAAATTCTTCGGTTTTCCCAATACATAATTTAAATCCTATTGGTTTTCCGTTGGCTAATTCTCTCAGATGTGCTACAAACTTTACGAGGCCTTTGGGATCGTTAAAAGCAGTATGGCAAGGTGGAGAAAGAATAGTAGTGTGCGGTTTTACACCACGAATTTTGGCAATTTCTTCGGTGTTTTTTGCTGCCGGCAAAACCCCTCCATGTCCTGGTTTGGCACCCTGAGATAGTTTGATTTCAATCATTTTTACAGATGGAAGATTGGCTTTTTCTTTGAATTTTTCGGCATCAAAATTACCTTCCTCGTTGCGACATCCAAAATATCCTGTTCCAATTTGCCAAGTGATATCACCACCTTGCAAATGGTATTCTGTTAAACCTCCTTCGCCCGTATTGTGGTAGAAGTTGCCTTTTTGTGCGCCTTTGTTGAGTGCTATAATTGCATTTTCGCTTAGCGACCCAAAACTCATGGCAGAGATATTCAATAAGGACGCGGAATAGGGTTGGGTACAATCGGGACCACCTATTGTAACTCTCGGTAATTCGTCGTTAACGTGTGCCGGAAAAATGGAGTGTTTTACGCCTTCGTATGAAGAAGTGTTAATATCTAATTGTGTTCCAAATGGTGTGTTGGCACTAATATTTTTAGCACGTTGATAGGCTAGTGCTCTTTCGTTTCTGGAAAATGGTTTACCATCTGTAGTTCTTTCAATAAAGTATTGTTGAATTTCAGGGGCAATTTCTTCAAAAGCATACCTGAAATATCCCAAAACTGGAAAATTTCTAAGAATAGCATGTTTGTGTTGTAAACTGTTAAAAATCCCGATAATCAATAGAATCAAAATGGTGAGGGCTATTAAAAGGCTTGTTTTAAATAAAAAATGAGCGGCAAGACTTAATAACAAAAGTCCAAATCCAATAATATAAAATTCTTTTCTCATAGTTTTTAAGATAGTTTTGTTTAAATGTAAAAAGAATCTGTAATCTTTTAAAATAATTTAGAAAACATTAATAAATCATTGGTTTTTTTGTCAAAACGGTAAAAGAAACACAATATTAATCAGTAACTATCAATATGTTTTTTATTTTTACGCAGTCTTAAATTTTAGAACATGAAGATAGCGAGAATTTTAAATGTAAAACAAATTGTAGTAAGCCTTTTTTTCCTATTTTTTTCTATAATTGGTTACTCACAATATTTTTTAAAAAAGATCAATTACCTTATAAAGTCTCTCTTGAAAATTATACTTCCATTGCTGATGTAGGTCACAAAAAACTAGATATTCAGTTTGTATTAAAAAATTTCGATTCATTAAAACCGGTTTCATTAAAAACCAAAGGAGATTATTTAGGATTTACTGAAAATAATTTTTGGTCTTCTACAACCATTGTTAACACTACAAATGGAGAGTTAAAATATTATTTTGAAACAGCACGTCCTATTACCAATATTGTTGAATTGTATGTTGTAAATCAGCAAACAGGAAAAATTATTAAACATATTAGTGGAGATGAAAAGAAGTTTTCACAACGAAGTTATCCACATCGAAAATGTTTATTTTATTTAGTTATTCCTCCAAATTCCCAATTAAAGTTAGTCCTGCATGTAAAAAGCGATGGAGACGTTTTAAAATTACCATTAATTTTATATTCAACGGAGGCTTTTGTTAATGTTAACTCAACTGAACAATTTGTATTTGGGTTTTTTTATGGATTATTGTTTTTTGTAGCAATCGTTTGTTTTTTCTTGTTTATTAGCTTGAAGGAATTAACGTTTTTGTATTACAGCTTGTATGTTGTGTCTGTAGGGCTGTTGCAATTTGCTCTAGATGGTTATTTTTATCAATATATAACGCCAAGCGGAGGTTGGTTTTCAAAACATGCTGTCTTGCTGCTAGCAATTGTAGGAGCTTTTATTTTAGGACGTTATAGTGAATTGTTTTTGCAAATAAAAAAGAACAGTGAGCGCTTGTATTTGGTTTATAAAATAAGTTATATTTCCTTTGTTGCTCTTTTTTTGGTAACTGTATTTGTGCCTGCGGCATTGTTTTATTCGTATCAAATTGTCAATTTTCTTGCCCTAATCTTTTTTATAATAGTGTTGTATTCCATTAGTTATTTATTGTATTCAAAAAAAGAAGTAGATATCCTGTATGTGTTGGGGATTTTCTTTTTAATCATCGGTTTTGGAGTATTCATTCTTAATAATGTGGGAGTAATTCCTAATACATTTGTAACACAAAATAGTTCCAAAATAGGTACTGGTTTAGAAGTTATTTTCTTATCACTTTCAATGGCAAATTTGATTAGGAAATTAAAAAATGAAAAAGAAGAATTCAACCGAATAGCCTTAGTGAAATCGGAAGAAATGAACGAGTTGAAATCGTATTTTTTGTCTAATATTAGTCATGAGTTACGTACACCATTAAATGTTATTACCAATTTAGTTGAAAGTGCTTCAGCTGAGGTGAAGGACAAAAAGACAAAGAAAAATTGCGAAGTAATTACCTATTCGGCACAGAGTTTATTGGGATCCGTAAATGATATTTTGGATTTTTCTAAGATTGAAAAAAATGAATTAAGACTAGAGAAAAAGGAGTTCGATGTACTGAATATTTTTAGAAATGTACGCTACAATGCCAAACTTAAATCGAAAGATAAGGGTTTGAAATTCAAATTTAAAAAGCCTGAATTGCAAAGCCTTGTGATTATTGGTGATGAGAATAGGTTGTTTCAGATTTTGAATAATGTGTTAAATAATGCCATCAAATTTACTACAGAAGGATCGGTAGAATTCAAAGTAGAAATCGAAATGAAATCGGATAATTTGGCCAGTATTAAAATGATTGTTTCCGATACAGGTGTGGGGATTGCTAAGGAAAAGAAAGACAGTTTGTTTGATTCTTTTTCACAACATAGCATTGATAACAAACGAAAGTTTGGCGGACTTGGGTTAGGATTGTACATTGTAAAAACACTGGTTGATATGCAAGGTGGACATATCGCTATTGATAGTGAATTAGGAAAAGGAACAGTGTGTACTATAATATTGGATTATGAAATTCCTGAGAAAAAAACAGTAGTAGCCCCAGTGGTTACCGAAGCAGCAGTATGTGATTTAGGTGGAAAAACCATTTTAGTTGTAGAAGATAACGCAATGAACCAAATGGTCATTAAAATGATTACTAAAAAATGGTTGAATACGGTTGTTATATTTGCTAATAATGGTCAAGAAGGCTTGGACGCATTTGCTGCGAATAGAATAGATTTAGTTTTGATGGATTTGCAAATGCCAGTGATGGACGGTTATGAAGCCACTATTGCCATTCGAAACGGACAAGTAGGAGAACAAAATGCTAGGATTCCTATTATAGCCGTTACTGCGGATGTAATGGAAAGTACAAAACAGCGTGTTGCCGAAATAGGAATGAATCATTATTTAACCAAACCAATCAATAAAGAGGTTTTATATCAAACGATTAAGCAGTATGTTTAACTAAAAAGTAAACGCACATATACGTGTTTAATTCCTTTTTTATCCGAATCTCTTTCGTCTATTTCTAAAATGTCGGTAAGTGATTTGAGCATAGGCGTGAGTTTAGAAAAACCATAGTTTCTCGGGTCAAATTCGGGTTTTTTCTTTACTACTAGGTTTCCTACATCACCTAGGAATGCCCAACCTGCATCATCGGCTAAGTCTTCAATGGTCGATTCAATCAGTTCAATTGTTGGTTCGTCGATTTTATTCAGCGGTTTTTGAGTTGCTTTTTCAGTAGTTTTAGTTGTAGTGGTTTTTTCAACTGGTTTTTTGGTTTCAATTACAGTTTTGACCGCTTTTTTCTTAATAGCACCATCTAGGACTTCGAGGAAAATAAATCTGTCGCAGGCACTAATAAAGGGTTTTGGTGTTTTTTGTTCGCCAATTCCAATGACTTTCATTCCTGATTCTCTCAAACGAATAGCTAAACGGGTGAAATCACTGTCACTGGAAACAATACAAAAACCGTCTAGTTTTCCAGAATACAACAAATCCATCGCATCAATAATCAATGCCGAATCTGAAGAATTTTTTCCAGTGGTATAACCGTATTGCTGAATAGGAGTAATGGCGTGTTCCAGTAAAACACCTTTCCATCCGTTAGCGTTTGGTTTGGTCCAATCGGCATAAATACGTTTGGTGGTAGGAGTGCCGTATTTGGCAATTTCTTCCATCATTCCTTTTACATTGCTGTACGGAACATTATCGGCATCTATAAGAACCGCTAATTTGAGTTCTTTATTGTTTTGTGACATAGCATTTTCATTTGAAAGCTAAAGGTAGTAATTCTTTGGCGTGAAATGCTTTTAAAATGGCTTTAATGTTTTGTTAATAGTGAGAATATTAGAATCACGATTATTAATTTTTGAGCGAGTTGGAATAGTGGCGTAGCCGTTATTATTGATTTCATGACAAGCTAGAGTCTCGCTTGTAACTATTTAAGAGTTGGCTACAAGCGAGACATACAAGTTGTATATAATCAATTATGCTTTTTTTCTTCGAGCCATATTCTGAGCAATGATACTGGCGGCAATCAATTGCAAAGCATGATAAAGCATGAGTGGCAACAACACGATACCAGTGATAGTACTTTGTTGAAACAGTACTTTAGACATGACAGTTCCGTGAACCAATGACTTTTTAGAACCACAAAACAAGACTGTAATTCGGTCTTCGTCTGAAAAGCCAAATAGACGGCTGAGAAGTCCCACACAAAGGAATACGGCAAAAAATAAAACTATCATTCCTGTAGTGAGTCCGGCAAGTTCAAGGGCGGAGAAGCCTTCAAAAAGATGTTCGGAGAATGACTTACAAAACGAGGTATAAATGATCGTAAGGATGATTGCCTGATCGAAATATTTGAGCTGCTTCTTATATTTTTCAGCGATAGCACCAAAACGAGAATTGAGGCTTATACCAATAATAACAGGTAACAGGACTTGAACAATCAACTTTATAACAATGGTGCTGATATCAAAATTGCCAGTCGCAGAGGCGATAAACAGCCCCACCCAAAGTGGCGTGACCACTACTCCGATTAAACTGGAAATGCTCGCATTAAAAATCGCGGCTGGAATGTTGCCTTTGGCAATGGAAACCATAACCACAGAAGAAGATACCGTAGACGGTAAGGCTGCTAGAAAAAAATTCCTAGCCAAAGCAATTCAAAGCCGGCGTTGATAAACAAGGGGCGAAATGCCAAAACAAGCAACGGAAAAAACAAAAAGGTTGTTAACTGGACGATAATGTGCATTTTCCAATTGGCAAGCCCGGCTTTTAGTTTTTCAACACTTAGGCGTAAGCCATAAAACAAAAAAATAAATGAAACACCTACATTGGCAATTTCTTCTAATGAAACAGGTTCTTTAATCATTCCTGGCTGCGGCAAAAAATAAGCCAGTAGTATCATGCTGGCGATCATTAATAGGAAACCGTCTAAACCTACTTTACTTAATGTTTCTAATAATTTTTTCAATGTGTTTTGCTATTATTCCTCCGATGAGGCAAGATTACAAAAAAAATAACGAGCAGATAAATTTGCTATTATAAAATATCCTTAAATGGGATAGCTGTGTTATTAACGGAAATTTCAACGCTATCCGATTTTTAAATTAGTTTTAAATTCCAAGTTCTTTGCGAATAATTTCAGCTCCTGCACTTAAAGCGTTTAACTTGCCTCTGGCTACGTTTCGAGACAATGGCGCCATTCCGCAATTGGTAGAAGGATAAAGATTTTCAATGTTTACAAACTCCAAAGCTTTACGTAAAGTATCAGCGACTTCTTCGGGTGTCTCGATAGTGTTAGTTGCAACATCAATAGCACCCACCATTACTTTTTTGCCACTAACCAATTCCATTAAATGCAAAGGAACATTGGAGTTGTGACATTCTAATGAGACCACATCAATTTTAGATTTTTGAATTTTTGGGAAAATTTCTTCGTATTGACGCCACTCTGAACCCAATGTTTTTTTCCAATCATTATTCGCTTGAATACCATAACCGTAGCAAATATGTACAGCTGTTTCGCAATGCAAACCTTCTATCGCTCGCTCTAATGCTGCCATTCCCCAATCGTTTACCTCATCAAAAAATACATTGAAAGCAGGTTCGTCAAACTGGATAATATCAACCCCAGCATCTTGCAGTTCTCTAGCTTCTTCATTGAGTGCTTTTGCAAATTCCCAAGCCAATTTTTCCCTACTTTTATAATGGTCATCGTACAAGGTATCTACCATTGTTAGTGGGCCTGGTAATGCCCATTTAATGGGTTTATTAGTTTGTTTGCGTAAAAATTTAGCATCTTCAACAAAAACGGATTTTTGGCGCGTAATCTCGTCCACTACAATAGGAACACTCGCATCATAACGGTTGCGAATTTTTACGGTTTTACGATTTTCAAAATCGACACCGCCTAAATGTTCGATAAAAGTGGTTACAAAATGTTGGCGTGTTTGTTCGCCATCACTAATGATATCAACTCCAGCCAAAAGTTGTTCTTGCAAAGAAATACGCAAAGCATCTTGTTTTCCTTCCAGTAACTGATCGCCTTCTAATTTCCAAGGCGACCAAAGTTTTTCGGGTGGTGCCAACCAAGCAGGTTTTGGTAAACTTCCAACAATTGAGGTGGGTAATACTATTTTTTTCATGTTCGAATAATTTTAGTGTATAAGGTTAATTAAAGATTGAAATTTGCAGACCAGTTTTCCAGGATGTTTTTGTAGGGCTTAATGAAATGTTCTTCAGCATATTTACCCTGTTCAACAGCTAGTCGACTGCGCTCTTCACGGTCATACTCCACGCGAGTAAGTGAATAATCTTCGTGTTTAAGACTAGGTTGATAGATTTTTCCAGCCACTGAATTGGCATTGTAAATTTCAGGACGATAAATCTTCTGAAAAGTCTCCATCGTACTGATGGAACTGATTAGTCCAAGATCAGTATAATCATTAAGTAGGTCTCCAGAATGGTAAAAAGCCATCGGTGCTACACTGTTCGGAGGCATGAAAAAACGAACTTTTAAGCCCATTTTAAAGAAATATTCATCAGTGAGCGAATAATGATCCTGCTGATATTCATAACCCAGAACAGGGTGTTGATATTCCGTGCGAGTATAGGTTTTGTTACTCGATACACTTAAACAAATGATTGGAGATTTCTTAAAGTGCTCTTTATAAGTGGTTGAATTCACAAAGCATTTGTATAATTTTCCGTGCAAATCACCATAATTTTCAGGAACACTAATACTAGATTTATCCTTATTGTAATCGGTTAATAAAATACTGAAATCATAATCACGAACATAAGAGGAATAATTATTTCCGGCAACACCTTCAATTTGCTGACCCGTCTTACGGTCAAAAATATTCGTTTTTAAAACCTCAATCATCGGCAGGTCATTAGTGCCGCCTTTATCATCGATACTCATCGTGACAGTGAGAATTTCAAGTGTTACATGGTAACGATCCCCTTTTGGGTTATCCAAATGGGCTAATGAATTGAATCGATTGTTAATCATATTCAATGCATTACGTAAGTTTTGCTGGCGATTGGCTCCTCTAGCCAGGTTTGCAAAATTGGTTGTTAAACGCGTTTTACTTGAGGGATGGTAGTTTTCATCTAAACAAGTGCTCTTTAGGGTAAATGCAAAATCATTCTTGATAGCATGCTGTGTGTTTTTATTTTTTATTCCGGAATCTTCTTGTACGACTGTTTTCATTATGGTAGTAGGATTTAGATTTTTTGTCTTGCAAAGTTTGATATAAAAGATGTATTTTTTTAATTACTGTTTAAAATTAGATAATATATCTATTTTTATTATTTTTGTAGATAATTAATCTTTTAGTGCTTGTAATAATGAAAAAAACAGATAATTTCTCTTTAGAAAACATAGATATGATCGACCTGGAGTTGTTAAAAGTGCTTCAAAAAGATGCAAAATTGACGACCAAAGAAATCGCTACACGAGTAAATTTATCTCCTATCACCCGTTTATGAAAGAATTAAACGATTGGAAAAAGAGGGTTTTATAGAAAAGTACGCTGCTATTGTAAATGCTGAAAAATTGGGCTTACAATTAACCGTATTTTGTAATATCACTTTAAAGGAACATACCAAAGAGATAGGAAATAAGTTTGTAAAGGATATCGTTTCGATTAAAGAAGTGGTGGAATGTTACAATATTTCGGGCGATTATGATTTTTTACTGAAGATTATGGTTAAAGACATGAAGCATTATCAGTCTTTTGTGATTAACGATTTAGGCTCGGTAAAAAATATTGGAAGTGCGCACAGTACTTTTGTTATTGGGGTTATCAAGCAAAACCATGCGGTGCCGATATAAAGTATAAGCCGTTGAAAGAAACTATCTTTGATTTTTGAAGAAGGGAACCCTATTATTTCCTCAAAATTTTCTCCATTGTTTTTCCTTTGGCTAATTCGTCAATGAGTTTGTCTAGATAGCGAATTTGCTGCATCAGTGGGTTTTCGATTTCTTCTACACGATAACCGCAAATAACGCCTGTAATTTTAGTAACATTCGGGTTGAGTTGTGGTGCTTCCGCAAAAAAGCTTTCGAAGTCGGTTTTGTTTTCCAGTATTTGGGCTAGGCTTGTTTCGTTGTAGCCTGTTAACCAAAAAATGATAGTGTGGACTTCTTCTTTGGTTCTGCTTTTTTCTCCGCCTTGGCAATATAATGTGGATAGACCGAAGCAAAAGCCATTTTAAAAACTTTGTGGTTGTTCATTTTCTTTCTTTAAAGCTAAATTTTCTTTTTCTAATGCCGATTGTAATTTAGGAATGGAGCTTTTGCCCAAACCATGAAGCGCTAAAAGTTCTTTTTCGCTATACGCTGCTAATTTTTCTATAGTGGTAATTTCTTTGTTTTCTAAAGCCCTTCTGGCAGGAGCCGATAACAAAGATAAAAAGCCTTGTTGAGGTTTACTATCTGTTTCACAAACAGGGCACACCGGACAGTCGCTACTCTTGTAGTATTGATGACCTTTTTTACAAGTTCGTAAAGTATGTTTTGTTGTTGGATTCATTGTTGTGTTTTTTGCGAGTGCGTGACGCTTGCGCAAGCCTGATGTTTTTATTTTTTTATAAATCCCATGATAAAATTATACTGTTCCTCAATTGGGATTTCTTTTTTGAATTTTTTTCGATGTTCTTGCCTTCTTTAGTCCATAAATAGGGAAAAAATTAAAAACAGTATCTCCGTTTAATTTTGAAACTTCGCTTTTCCAGTTCTTCCATCTAAGGCCTTTGTAAAAATCATCCAAATCATTATTGAAGCAGAAGAGTAAGAATTCGGAGTAACTCAAATCAAGTGGTTCAAATTCTAAACTATCTGGTGCTAAATAATATATTTTTCCTAAATCGTTTCCAAGTCCGCCACCGTTTAAGAGGAAAAAACCACTGTTTACTAATGCGTAAACAAATCTTGTTCTAATGTATTCTTCGCTGAAATTTCAGTTTGTGTCTTTGCAATTTGCTTTAGAAGCAAAAGAAACTACTCCAAGTTCTTTTTCGTGAAAGGATTTATCAATAAAATCTAAGTCTTTAAATTTTACATCAAAGTCAGTTAGGTAGTCTTTAAATATTTTGATCATTATTGTTTTTATAAATTTTCAGCTAAGTTAATTTATTCCGTTCGTTTTTATACAGAAGCTTTAGAAAAAACAAATCTTTTGCTTTTTCTAGCGTTTGTGTGGGTAAAAAACCAGATGTGTTGTTTGCGAGTTGATTTTTTTACATTGACGCACAACGTCCCGCTACTACAGCGGGTTTGGGACTAAATTAAACCCATTCTTCGGATTTGCCAAATCATCCCAGATACAAAACCATTTTTCCATTAAGCCTATTGCCCAAATCCGTTGTAGTAGCTGTTATAGGCTGTACTTTTTTAGGTCATCCAAATTTCATATACAGCGATTACTGTCCAACTTCCGTAAACTTTTTTAAGAAAATAACTATATCCACTAGCGCTGTGTGTAAATGTCGAGTAAATAACAGAAACAATGCAATTTTCGTAATTATTGTCAAAAATAGGTTCACTTATAGAAATTACTTTTTGTCTTTTCTTTGTTTTTATAAATATTTCTTCAGCTTCTTTTTTAGTCAAACATTTTTCGCTTTTTATTGTACTAGAGCCGTAATTCAATTCTTTTATTAATTCTGAATTCCAAATTCCATTACTACTTTTTACAACGTTTGTTTCAATTTCTTTTAGTATATTTTCAGGGACTTCAAGTCCGGTTTCTTCTTTAAATCTTGCTGGGTCAAAATAAGTTTTATATTTTTCACATTGAACATACATTCCTAATGTACCCTTTCCAATTTGCTCATCAATGATTTTTTTAAAAACGTCAGATTCTGAATTGTTTTGTGAAAAACTCAAAGTTGAAATAGTTAAGAAAAGCAAACAGTAAATTTTCATATTTTTCTTTTTACGATTTTTGGTAGTATAGCCTATAACTTGTTTACATACGAAACAAACTTTCGCCAATCTACCCGAATCAGGATGTATATGCGAAGTTTTGTTTCTTTTTCAAATATACTTATTTTTCTTATAAATAATTTATGGTACTTAAAAATGACTATTCTTTAGAGCAGGAATTTTTTAACCCTGAGTTGTCTGCTGATAGACAGTGGGTAAGAGAGGCATCCTTGTGGTTTTTCTTAGAATTTGAAATTTTTTCAGATTAAAACCCTAAGATAGGGCTAACAGCTAGCTTGACCTCTGAAAATAATTGTGCTTTCCAGCCCTTTATAAAATTTAAATAATTATTTTTGCAACCTCTTAAAATTAAAATTATTACTGGATATATTATGGTAAAAGATTTATTCGAAAGGATTCAAAGCAATAAAGGACCTTTAGGAAAATGGGCTTCACAAGCAGAAGGATATTATGTGTTTCCTAAGTTAGAAGGTGAACTAGGACCTAGAATGAAGTTTGGTGGAAAAGATATTTTGAACTGGAGTTTGAATGACTATTTAGGTTTAGCGAATCACCCTGAGGTGCGTAAAGCCGATACGGATGCAGCAATTCAATTTGGTGCAGCTTACCCAATGGGTGCTCGTATGATGAGTGGACACACTACTTACCACGAGCAATTAGAGAATGAATTGGCTGCTTTTGTAATGAAAGAATCAGCTTATTTATTGAATTTTGGATACCAAGGAATGGTGTCTATCATTGATGCTTTGGTGACTAAGAATGATATTATTGTGTATGATGTGGATTCGCATGCTTGTATTATTGACGGTGTTCGTTTGCACATGGGTAAGCGTTTTACATACAAGCACAATGATTTAGAAAGCATGGAGAAAAACTTGCAACGTGCTACAAAAATGGCTACTGAAACAGGTGGTGGAATTTTATTCATCACTGAAGGTGTTTTTGGAATGCGTGGGCAACAAGGTAAATTGAAAGAAATTGTAGCCTTGAAAGAGAAATACAATTTCCGTCTTTTGGTTGATGATGCTCACGGTTTTGGTACTCTTGGAAAAACAGGAGCTGGAGCAGGTGAGGAGCAAGGTTGTCAGGACGGAATTGATGTTTATTTCTCGACTTTTGCAAAATCGATGGCTAACATTGGAGCTTTTGTAGCTGCTGATAAAGATGTTATTGATTATTTAAAATACAACTTACGTTCACAAATGTTTGCTAAGGCGTTGCCAATGATCCAAACTATTGGTTCTTTGAAACGTTTAGAGTTATTGCGTCAATCATCGGCAATAAAAGATAAATTGTGGGAAAACGTAAATGCATTACAAAACGGATTGAAAGAGAAAGGTTTTGATATTGGAGATACGAATACTTGTATTACTCCGGTATATCTTCAAGGAAGTATTCCAGAAGCAATGGTGATGGTAAACGACTTGAGAGAGAACTATGGTATTTTCTTGTCAATCGTAGTTTATCCTGTAATTCCTAAAGGGATTATCTTGCTAAGGATGATTCCTACGGCTTCTCATACCTTAGCTGATATCGAGGAAACATTAACTGCTTTTGAAGCAATCCGTGAGAAATTAGTAAATGGAACTTACAAAGCTATCGCTGAAAAAACTACTGTAGATATGGAAGCGCAAGCGTAATTGTTTACAGTTACTTATAAAAACAAAAATAGGCTATCTTTTTACGGATAGCCTATTTTTTTTGTTTACAATAAAAGGGAGGCGAAATTTTAAAAAGGATTGATTTTTAGAATTTCCCTGTTATATATAGATAGTTAGATATGGGTTTATTGTTTCGCTTCTGCATTTTCTCGGTATTTTGCAGTCGCTCTATTGATTTGGTATATTGTGGTGAATTTAATTTTTAAACCTGCAATTTTAATATTGTCTTTAGTAGTTATGCCTTCTTTTTCAACTGCATTTTTTCGGCTATCTAAGGCTTCGTAGATGAGTTTGATTTCATCCCAATCTTCTCTACTGTATACGGATTTATTTTGGTCAACAGTAGCTACAAAATGTTCGTAAACTGCGGCAATATTGCTTTTGTTAACCCATTCAAATTTCATGTCTTCGCCTACTTTTTCGGTAAAAAGACTATTTCTGAAATTTTCACGCAACATGATATCTCTTTTCGCAATTACTTTGGCTTTGAATATTTCGTATTTGCTATCTGCTTTTTTAAGTATGGAATCTAGGTTTACTTTGTTGTCTAGTTTTGCTAGGGTTTGTTTCGCTTCGTTTTTACTATGTTCGTATTCGTTTTGAATATTTACCCAATTTACGGTTGCATTGTCCATTGCGATATCACTAATGGAGTCTACAAACACTTTGAATTGTTCCACTTTTTCATCGGCCATTTTTTGTTCTTCATTTTTGCAAGAGGCGAGTGTTACCGCTATAGCGCCTAAAACAAGAGGTAAGTTCCAGTTTTTCATACGTAATTGATTTTAAATTGATGGAGTTTAATTTGGAGGCTGTCTTTTGTAAGAAACAGCCTCCTTTTTAATCTAAAGGTCGAAACCATATGCTAAACGCAATGAAACTTGTCCTAGCCCTTTATCTGCTGCATTGTTTCGTATGGAAGGGAAATCGGGTAAGTATTCGTATCGTAAGCTTAGATCAATATATTTAGTGGCATAACCTATACTTGGACTTAACAAAAGTGATTTGTCATTGTAATTGTTCGTTACCGCAAACGCTGCTCCTGCTTCCCCCATAAGGTAAAATTTGTCTTTTAAAACAAAGGCTTTGAAACCTAATTTAGCAGGAATATATCCTAGGTCATTATTGTCTCCGCTAACAAATAAATTGTTGAATCCAGTAGTTGCTGTAAGAGAGTATTTTTTTGATAAGTCGTATTGTAAACGAACATCTCCACCTACATTTAGATTGTAGGGATCTTCAAAAGGGTAACCTACATTGGCACCTATTCCCATTTTGAATTTTTGTTCGTAATCATCGCCTTTAATATCTTGAGCCATTGCTGAGGTAGCACCTAGGGTTAAAAAAGCTAGGATAGCTCCCGTTAGAATTGTTTTTTTCATGATTTCTTTTTTGAGTTTTACGTTAACCAATAGTGGTTTTTCGAATTAGCCTTAGTTTTTCTTTGCTACTTCGTTTTCTAATTTTGTTTTTCCATCTTGAAGAAATTTGTGCGTATCATCAGAAATCGATTTGTATTTGCTATCGATTTTTTGAATCAAGTTGTCAAAGTCTTCTTTTGCGCTTTCTTTCAAAGCTTTTGATTTTTCGGCAATTCTTCTTCTTGTTTTCTTTCCGCTACTTGGAGCAAATAAAATTCCTAAAATGGCTCCTGCGGCTAAACCTCCAATTGTTCCTAATATTACTTTGTTCGGTTTCATAATTTTATAGATTTAAGGGTTATTATTATTTTAAAGTTCTTTTCCTTTTATAATGCACATCAGGACTGCGATTGCAGCAATTAATAATAAGATGTGTATTAAACTTCCGATGCTGTATATAAAAAATCCTAGTGCCCAAAATATTACTAATAATACTGCGGCGAGATAGAGTATGTTTCCCATGATTGTCGTTTTTTAAATTGTTATTTAGAGTCTGAAACCTACATACAAACTCAATGCGCTATTTTTGGAGTCAGGGAAAGTATAGGTGCTTCCTCCAAAATTTCGTTCTTTACCAATGGTTTGTAAACCATAATTATATCGAATTCCTAAAGTAGTTGAGTCAAAGTCAAATCCAATCCCTCCAGAAAGTCCATAATCCCATTTGTTTAAGTCATCATTGTTGATGTTTTCTTCAAAATTGAAGGAACCATCAGAGCTTTCGTTTGTAGCTTGTCCGTCAATTAAATAAGCAGCGTAAGGACCAAAATGAATGTTGAAATTAGGGGTGACATTTAGTTTTAACAAAACGGGCATTTCCAGGTAATTCAGTTTTAATTTTGTTGTTCCTGTTGCAAATGCATTGTCATACACTAATTCAGAACCTTTTCGGGAGAAATTAATTTCAGGTTGAATTGAAACGGAGGATGAAACGGGAAGATTAGCATAAAGACCGGCATTAAAACTGCTTAATACATTGTTGTCGTTTACATCTTCAGTGTATAGATTCGTAAAATTGAGTCCTCCTTTAATACCTGCTGAAGGAGTTAGGGTTTGCGCTTTTGCAAAATGTATCAAAGATAGGCTTAGTATTCCTGCAAATAATAATCTTTTCATGGCTGTCTATTTTAAGTTATTTAATGTGCTTTATTAGTAGTTCTAATTCTACATTACAAAGATGCAACTGCTTTATATTAAAAATGTTACAGGATATTTTGAGACTTTTATAGAATTGCCATTTCGTTTTTTTGAGCAAAAAAAACACCCATTACGGGTGTTTTAAGTGGATATATATGTAGGGTTTATTGGGGCCTATTTTTGTTCTTTTTGAATAGTATCAATATTTTTTTCGATGCTAATAATGCCTTTATTGGTTAAATCTAGTAAGTCTTTATTATAGGTTGAAGAGGCAATTTTTTTAAAAAGTTCTAATTCGGCAGTTAGGGAATTGTTTATTTTTTGTAAGTACTTATCGATGCTACTTTCGCTAATGAAATCCTTCAATGTATTTGTGTCATATAAGATGTTAGGAATGATGATGAAGTTTTCTTTTGCTATTTTTCTAATTTGATTTTTAAGTTGATTATGTTCTTTTTCAATCTCTTGAAGAATCATTCTTGTATTTTTAGGTACTTTTAATTCCAGTGCTTTTTGTGTTATTGCTACCACTTTCAAATTAGATTCAGCCATTTGTGTGAGTACCAGTTCGCTTACTTGAGTATACTCTTTGGTTTTTGGTTCGCTTCTTAATTCTTCGGTTGTATCAGTTGCTGGGGCTTCTTTTGCTTTTTGTTCGCAAGAGACTATTAAAAGGCAACAAGTGTAAAACAGCAGTAAAAAAAGAAGTTGTTTTATGTTGTGTAATGCGCTCATTTCTTGAGTTTTGTGTAAAAGTAAAAATTAGTATGCTATTTATTTTATATCATTATTTGAGATTGTTATATAATTTCATTTAAGCAGGCAAATAGACTTCAAAAACTGCTCCTTCGTTTGGCTTTCCTTTCGCGAAAATTTGTCCTTTATGATTCTCTACAATTTTTTTACATATTGCAAGTCCTACACCAGTACCTGGATAGTCTTTTTTGCCATGTAGTCTATTGAAAAGTAAAAATATTTTATCGGCATATATTTGTTCAAAGCCCAAACCATTGTCTTTAAAAACAATTTTGATGTATTCTTTTTTAGAGCTATCATTTAGTTTAGGTGTTTTAGAAGCTTTAACTTTTTTGGTAGTAATTGTAATTATTGGGGCTACTTCCTCTTTAGCATATTTTAAGGAATTCCCAATGAGGTTGATAAACAATTGTTCCAACTGAAATGGAATCCCTTGAACTTTATGTAATTTTTCAAAGTTTATTTGTGCCTTTTTCTCCATGATGTTTTCCGATAGTTCACTTGTTGCATTTGAGGCAATAGTGTTCAAATCAGTGTTTTCAAATATTTTTTCGGAACGACTCGTTCTAGAGTATTGCAATAAATCGTCAATTAGAATACGCATTCTGTTAGATGCTTCTTGTATTCTTTCAAAGTAATTTTGGGCACTGGTAGAAAGTGACGCTTTTTCTTTGTCTTCAATTCTAGAAATGAAAGTTTGAATTTTTCTAAGTGGTTCCTGCAAGTCATGACTAGCCACATGGTTAAACTCCATTAGCTCTTTGTTGTTTTGCTCTAATTCTTTATTTCTAAGTTCGATTAATTCTGTTTTGTGGTAATCATCGGTAATGTCTTGTGTGGTTCCAATCATTTTTTTATTGCCTAAATGATCGGTAAAAATTTTTGCAGTCGTTCTAAAATGACGTATTTCTTGTGTGTCTTTTTTGATGATACGATAATGAATTAAAGGTAGTAACTCCGTTTTTTCTACTTGGTTAAAAGCCTGATTAAGTAATTCTTTATCTTCCGGGTGAATGTACTCTAACAGGTTTTCAAAAGTAGGATTGTAAGACGTAGGTAAACAGCCTAATAATCGAAATTGATTATCCGAATAATTAAAGGTTTTGTCTTCAATATTTAGTAGCCAACTGCCGTATTTACCAAGGATTTCGGCTTGTTTACTAGATTCATCAAATATCTTTAGTTGGATATTTTGGTTAATTAAGTCTTTGTAGTTTTTTATAATTCGTAAATAACCTAAACCTAAAATTAGAATCGAAATCAAGAAGGTCGAAAACACAATCAAAGGCGTATTGGAGTTATTGTATTTATAAAGTTTGCCTTTAGAATCAAGTAATTTGTTTTCTTCGCTGAGCATGTTATTGAGTTCAATTCTCAACGAATCCATTACTAACTTGCCTTCTCTAAAATCGTTATTGAATTCGGTTTTATCAATAAAACGATTTTTAAAATACGAAAAACGTTTGTCTACTAAATCGTAAATTCGATTGAGTTCTTCCTGCTTTTTAGGATTTTTTTCTATTATGATGTTTAGGTTTTGGAAGGACTGATTTACGTTTTTTCTGGCATTGATAAACGGTTCTAAGTAAAGCGAATCTTTAGTGATGATATAACCACGATGGCCTGTTTCGGCATCTTTAATATAAGAGATAAGATTGCCTAATTCTAAAGAAATTTCATAAGTATTAGAGATGGAGTCACTTATTTTATCTAATTCTTTAATGTGTCTATAAGTGACAGATGCTAAAAAAATTAAAATAAAAAAGGCGACTAAAAATAATGCTCTAATAAAGCTTATCGAATCTAAAAACTTAGGTTTGAACATAGTTTACATGCGTAATAAAAAATTGTCTTTATCTAATCCCGAAGTAATATATTGCCAGTTTATGGTAACTACTTCGGATAAAACTTCTTTTAGTTTGCCAAAATTATTGGGTTTCTTAATGTAAATATTGGCTCCCAAAACAAAAGTGTTTTCGATGTCCTCTTCGGAAGATGATGTCGAATAGATGGCAATAACAATATCTTTAAATTTGGGATTGGCTTTGATTTCTTTTAAACATTCGATACCTGATTTTAAAGGCATATTTAAGTCTAAGAAAATAATGTTAGGTAAAACCGTCTCAGGATGGTTTAGAAAGTCCATTAGTGCAACTCCGTCATTTACTGTATTAACAACCGTGTTGATTTTTAATTCTTCGAAGGCGTCTGTAAAGAACATTCTGTCGTCTTCGTCGTCATCAGCAAGTGTAATTATGATGAAATCTTTTTGCATATCCTTATGAGGTTTAGTTTATGTTTTGAGTGCTTATTTCGCTTCTTTTTTTGATAATGCGTTGGAATGCCGATGGCGTAATTCCTGTGGTGTTTTTAAATTGCGAACTCAAATGAGCTACACTTGAGTAATTGAGTTTAAAAGCTATTTCAGTGAGTGTCAAATCTTGTTGTGTGATGAGTTTTTTGACATATTCAATTTTTTGAATAATGATAAAATTCTCAATTGATGTATAGGTAACCTCCGAGAAAAGATTGGAAAGATAGCCGTAACTATGGTCTAGTTTTTCGGCTAAGTACACAGAACTTTTAACAGCAGGAGCATTTTCGTTAAAAATCATTTCAATAATCGTTTCTTTGATTTTTTGAACGATAATGTTTTTTTGATTTTCTATGATTTCAAATCCATAGTCGTTAAGCACCGCAGTTATTTTTTCATAGGTGGCTGTTTCTATGTTTTCTAAAAATAAAATTTCATTACTGTTTACAATAGAATATTTGATGTTAAATACATCTAATTTCTCTTCTAAAATCTTCTTAATTAGAAAATTGGTGTCTGTTTTTAAAAATAGTTTCAAGTCTATTGATTTAGGTTTTTAGTAAAAGTAATGAAACAGTTGCTAAAATTAGATGTTTTTTCAAATTTACAGGAGTCTTTTTCTGGAGCTGTTATAGAATTTTTTGAGAAACTTATATAATTCTTCTATAATTTAGCTTTGGCTTTGTAACTTTGCAAACTGTAAAACAAAATGCATGACTACAAAGGAATTAATTGAGCAAATTAACTTGAAAAAATCGTTTCTATGCGTAGGTTTAGATGTCGATTTAAATAAAATCCCTGAAAGTTTTTTAGAATTAGAAGATCCTATTTTTGAATTTAATAAAGCAATTATTGATGCGACTCATGATGTAGCAGTTGCTTACAAACCTAATATTGCTTTTTTTGAGGCTTATGGTTTAAAAGGATGGATGTCTTTACAAAAAACAATTGATTATATTAATTCAAACTATCCTGAAATTTTTACCATTGCCGATGCCAAACGCGGTGATATAGGTAATACTTCTTCAATGTATGCCAAAGCTTTTTTTGAGGATTTGAATTTTGATAGTATTACAGTAGCTCCTTATATGGGGAAGGATTCAGTAGAGCCATTTCTAGCTTTTGAAGATAAACATACCATCATGTTAGCATTAACCTCTAATGAGGGAGCCTTTGATTTTCAAACATTAGAAGTAGAGGGAAAAGAATTATACAAAAAGGTTTTAGAAACATCTAAGACTTGGAAAAATTCAGAGAATTTGATGTATGTGGTTGGTGCTACAAAGGCAGAATATTTTACTGAAATTAGAAAAATTGTTCCAGATAGCTTTTTGCTTGTTCCAGGAGTAGGAGCGCAAGGAGGTAGTTTGTCTGAAGTTTGTAAATACGGAATGAATACGAATGTTGGACTATTAGTGAATTCGTCAAGAGCTATTATTTATGCATCAAAAGGAGCTGATTTTGCCGAAAAGGCAAGACAGGAAGCTGTAAAAATGCAACAAGAAATGCAAAATATTATGGCAGCTATTAATTAAATTAGTTGAGTACGATAGGAAAGAAACCATTAAAAACGCTGTTTTTAGTGGTTTTTTTATGGTTATTTATTTTTGTTTAAAGATTTAATTTGGAAAAATATACATTAATTGACGATTTAGGAACGGAGCATGTTTTTGATAAAGTGCCTCAAAGAATTGTTTCTTTAGTTCCTTCTCAAACAGAGTTGTTAGTCGATTTAGGTTTGGAGTCTAAGCTGCTAGGAATTACTAAGTTTTGTATCCATCCTACGCATTTACGTAAAGAGAAAGTTGTGGTAGGAGGAACTAAACAAGTTGATTTTGAAAAAATAAAAAGTTTGGCGCCTGATATTGTTATAGCAAACAAAGAAGAGAACACTCGGGAAATTGTCGAAACGCTTAGAACCTTATGTCCTGTTTGGGTTACTGATATTAAGTGTGTTGAAGATAATTTTAAGATGATAAGTGATTTTGGGCAATTGTTTCATTGTATTCCAGAGGCTGAAACATTGAATGCTAAAATTCGGTTTTCTTTAAATACATTTACGTCGTTTATCGCAGAAAAGCCTTTTAGAAAAGTTGCTTATTTTATCTGGAAAAATCCCTATATGGTTGCTGGTTCGGCTAATTATATTAATGCTTTATTGCAATTGAACCGTTTTGAAAATGTTTTTGACAATCAATCCAGATATCCTGTAGTGACTCCTGAGGAAATAAGAGCTGTAAAAAAAATAGATTATCTATTGTTGTCCTCCGAGCCTTATCCTTTCAAAGAAAAAGATGCCGTAGAAATGGCGGCTATAAGCCCATCGGCAAAAGTAATATTGGTTGATGGTGAAATGTTTTCATGGCACGGTAGCCGATTATTGAAAGCATTTGAATATTTTATGAGTTTGCACTAAATTAGATTTCGCAATCTTCAAGTATCATTTCTTCTTCGTTATTTGAAGATGAATTAGTGTCTTTTTGTATTTGTCCTGTTAGAATTTTGAACTCTTGTTGTAATTTTTCTATTTCACTTTTCTCTTTTAGTAGACCATTCATAGCAGAAAATTTTCGCCGAATTTACACAAACTTAATATTAAAAACCTACTTTACAATGTTAAGTCTTACTTTTTAAAGTGTTTTATCGGTGTTTTTTAAGAATAATACTAAAATTAAAGTTGGTGTTTTGAGTGTCTGTTTTAATCTAAAAAGGTCTTTTGGAATTTAATTTGCAGGATATAAAATGTGGAAAACAAAAAAGTGCTAGTATTTTTTTAATACTAGCACTTGTTTTAACTAACCAAAACCAAATATAATAAATAACCAGTTCATTACATTGCAAAGATGCTACTTTATGAACGAAAAGGCTGTTAAGGTTTTGTTATTACTTTGTTGGTTATAAGTTAAGTTTTAAACACTTGTTTAACTAATTTTAACGCTTAAGAGAAAATAACCGTTTTGTTATTGTAGACCATTGTTTTGCGTTCGGCGTGTAATTTTATGGCTCTTGCTAAGACACTTCTTTCTAAATCACGACCTTTAACAATGAAATCTTCTATAGAATGGCTGTGAGTCACTCTAGTAATATCTTGTTCAATAATTGGTCCTTCATCTAATTCTTCTGTTACATAATGGCTTGTCGCACCAATAATTTTAACTCCTCTTGCAAATGCGGAATGGTAAGGTTTTGCTCCTGGGAAAGCAGGTAAAAATGAATGATGGATATTAATGATTTTGTTTTTGTATAATTCAATCAATTTAGGTGTAATGATTTGCATGTAACGCGCTAATACAATAAAGTTAATATCGTATTGTTTTAGTAAAGCAATTTGTTGTTTCTCACCTTCTTCTTTAATGGTTTTAGTAAAAGGTACATGGTGGAAAGGAATTTCAAAACGTTCAGCGACACCTCTTAAATCTTCATGGTTGCTGATAATAAGTGGTATTTCTAATGGTAATTCACCAGCGCTGTAACGTCCTAGGATATCATATAAACAGTGATCGTATTTAGATATAAAAAGCGCCATTCTTGGTTTGTATTCTTGGGTATAAATTTCCCAAGACATATTGAATTTATCGGCTAAATTTGTTTGAAAATCTTTTTTTATAGCTTCTAAATCCCAATTAGGAGTATTGAACTCGCATTCTAAACGCATGAAGAAAACATTTTCGTGCGCATCTACATGTTGGTCAAGATAAATAATATTTCCTTCAATTCCTGCGATATAATTGGTTACAGAGGAAATAATTGCTTTTTGGTCTTCGCAGTGGATTAGTATCGTTATTTTGTGCATTATTGTTTAGTTCAGATTTTCAATATTTTTTGAGAATTACCAGAGTATAATTCAAAAAAGAATATTGAAATAGTTTTTAGATAATGGTGTACTTTTAATCAAAACTAGTTTTATTTTTTTGATTCAGCAAATACTATTATTGGTTGTCTTGCATCGCAAAAACTTTAAGTAGCAGTGGTGAAGTTCGGGCGCTGATGTTAGTACGAATGTTTTTTTCTTCAACAGCAATCATTTTAAAAACGCCACTCATGGCTTGTTTTGTTACATAATCGGTTAAGTCGGGGTTTACTTTTGTAACCAATGGAAGGCTATTGTATTTTGTGATGATGTTTGACCAAACTTTATCGGCACCTACTTTGGTAAAAGAGTTTTTTATTACCGGATTGAATTTTCCATACAAGGCTATTGAAGTTGAATTTTCCAAGTAAGTTGTTGCTGAAGTGTCATTTCCTAATAAAATGCCTTTAGCATCGGTAAAGCTCATGTTTTTTACTGCGCTAACGAATATAGGAGTAGCTTCTCTTACGGCATCTTCTGCTGCTCGATTCATTACTTTTAGCCCCTCATCGGCAAGAGAACTCAGTCCAGCTCGTCTTAATCCAGCATCTACTTTTCGTAATTCTTCAGGTAAAAGTATTTTGACAGCTTCATTTCTGAAAAATCCATCAGTAGCCGTTAGTTTACTAACTTGTTTGCTTATTCCATTGTTTAAGGCTTCTTTCAATCCTCCTGCAATATCGATAGTTCCTATTGGTCCCGATGTTTGTGGGAGTTGATTGAGTACTTGCTGCATTTCGGCGCAACCCCATAGGCTACAAACGAATAATAAAGCGATTGCTTTTTTCATGATGATTCTATTTTCATTGTATTTTTTTCAAGTCAGGTCAAAAATACTATTTAATTCAATTAAATGAATTTGTTTTTTTTATTTAAAGCTGCTAGCTGCTATTACTACTTTTTTATCAATACTTTAATTACTTTTACTTTCAAAACAATACAATGTACTTCGATGTCCTTTTTAGATAAGATAAATTTGAAAGCGGTTTTAGACCGTAATACAGGTTTTGGAACCAATGCTAACAGTTATGGTGGGCGTTTTATTAATAAAAACGGGGTGGCCAATGTAGAAAAAAGAGGTATGCATTTTTTGCATCGTATTAGTTGGTACCACACTATGATTGATATGCCATCATGGAAGTTTTTTGGAATTATTTTCTCTTTTTATTTACTGATAAATTTTGTCTTTGCTTCTATTTATTTTGTTATAGGAATGGAACATTTGGATGGTATTCCTTTGACTTATAGTCAATTAGTGCAATTTGGGCAGGCTTATTTTTTTAGTGCGCAGACCTTTACTACTGTTGGTTATGGGCATATTAGTCCGCAAGGCTTTGTAACTAGTTTTATAGCAGCAACGGAGGCTTTGATAGGTTTGTTGACATTTGCAATCGCAACAGGATTGTTTTTTGGAAGATTTAGCAAGCCCACTGCATTTTTAAAATTTTCGCACAATGCTCTTATTGCTCCGTATAAAGAAGGGCGTGCTTTAATGGTAAGGATGACTCCTTTTAAGAATACAAATTTTACTGATGCGGAGGCAAAAATAACGTTAGGGATGAGCGTTGAAGAAAATGGAGTAAAGGTTAATAAATTTTATTCATTAGACTTAGAACTTTCTAAGATTAATTTGTTGACTTTGAGTTGGACTTTAGTGCATCCTATTGATGATCAGAGTCCTTTGTATGACTTTACTAAAGAAGATTTTGAGAATACTGTTGGTGAGATTTTAGTATTTGTAAAAACTTTTGATGAGCTATTTTCGAATACAGTAGCTGCACGAACTTCTTATACTTTTGATGAAATTGTTTATGGAGCAAAGTTTGTTTCGATGTATGAAAGGAGTGGAGATAAAACCAAAACAATTTTAGATTTGGATAAATTAAATCATTATGAAATAGTTGAGGTTTAAAAACTATCAAAAATATTCTTTTAATCTTAAAATAATAACGTATATTTGTTTAACGTTATTTAGAATAAGATGAACAATGTTAAGACTGTTTTTAGTATAAAAGATTTAGAAAATCTATCTGGGGTTAAGGCGCATACTATACGTATTTGGGAAAAAAGATATCAAATTCTTGAACCTATGCGAACGGATACTAACATTCGCTTGTATGACTTGCACAGTTTGCAAAAATTACTAAATATTTGTTTTTTAAATGATTATGGTTATAAAATTTCCAAGATAGCCAAATATTCTGAAGAAGAAGTACCTACTTTAGTTAGGCAAATTATATCCACAAAAAATGCTAAAAATCATGCTATTAATGCTATGAAAATGGCGATGATGCATTTTGATCAGCAATTGTTTTTCAATACCTACGATTGGTTAGCTGAGGAGAAATCGTTTAGGGAAATTTTTCAAGAAGTCTTTATTCCTTTGTTTGAAGAAATTGGTTTGTTGTGGCAAACAGATACGATATCCCCTGCTCATGAGCATTTTATGAGCTATTTGATTCGTCAGAAAATAATTTTAAATTCAGAAAAACTTCAAGTTTTAAGTCCTACCAAAACGGATAAAGTGTTTGTTTTGTCATTGCCTGTTGATGAAATTCACGAACTAGGATTGATGTATTTGCATTATGAAATTTTGTTAGCTGGCTATAAAAGTATTTATCTAGGCGAAAGTATGCCGGTTAATTTTTTGAGCGAAATGAAAAAACATTTTAATTCTATAGTTTTTGTAAGCTGTTTAACAGTAATGCCTGATAGGGATCATGTAAATCAATATGTGAAGGAGATGGTGGCGGAGTTATCAGGTGTTTCTAATGAGTTGTGGTTTACTGGAAGATTAGTTTCGCTAATAGATCAATCTTTTTTTGCAGATCAAATACTGGTTTTTAATACACCGCAAGAATTAATTGAAAAGTTATAGTTATTTGTTTAATGTTTTTATATATTTGTTGAACAAATGAAAAAGAAAATTACAATAATAGGATCTGGTTTTTCGGCATTGTCAGCGGCTTGTTATTTAGCAAAAAGCGGGCATGAGGTTTCGGTATATGAAAAAAATGCCTCAATAGGAGGTAGAGCTAGGCAATTAAAAAAAGAAGGTTTTACCTTTGATATGGGTCCTAGTTGGTATTGGATGCCGGATGTTTTTGAACGTTTTTTTGCCGACTTTGATAAAAAACCTAGCGATTATTATGAGTTAATCAAATTAAGTCCGGCTTATCAAGTTTATTTTGGAGTGAACGATTTTATTGCCATTGCAGATAATTTAGATGAAATCGTTGCTACTTTTGAGTCTGTAGAAAAAGGAAGTGGGACAGCACTTCGCCAATTTATGGCAAAAGCCAAGAGTAATTATGATATTGCTATAAAAGATTTGGTTTACCGTCCTGGAGTATCACCTTTGGAATTAATTACTGTGGAAACGGCAAAGAAAATCGGTCAGTTTTTTAGTAATATAAGCCGTGATGTTAGGAAGCAATTCAAAAATGAAAAGTTGATTCAGATTTTAGAATTTCCTGTTTTGTTTTTGGGTGCTAAACCTTCTGATACACCTTCATTTTACAGTTTTATGAATTTTGCCGATTTTGGTTTGGGAACGTGGCATCCTAAAACAGGGATGTTTGATGTGGTGCAAGCTATGGAAGATTTGGCCAAAGAATTAGGTATTCAGTTTTATTTCAACTCGAATGTTGAAAAAATAATCGTAGAAAATAAAATTGCTAAAGCCATCGTTGTAAATGGTAACCGAATCGATTCGGATATAGTATTGAGTGGTGCCGATTATCATCACACTGAAACGCTGTTGCAAGCAGAACACCGAATGTATTCTGAAAAATATTGGGAATCAAGAGTTTTTGCTCCTTCTTCCTTGTTGTTTTATATTGGTTTTAATAAAAAACTAGAAAACATTTCGCATCACATGTTGTTCTTTGATACCGATTTTAACGCTCACGCAAAAGCAATCTATGATGAACCGCATTGGCCTGCAGCACCTTTGTTTTATGCTAATTTTCCATCAATAACTGACCCAACGGCAGCACCAGAAGGCATGGAATCGGCTTTTTTCTTGGTTCCTTTAGCACCTGGAATCGAAGATACGCCTGAATTAAGAGAAACATATTTTGAAAAAATCATGCTTCGTTTTGAGCAACTTACAGGACAAAGTATCAAGAAAAATATTATATTTAAGGAGTCTTTTTGTAAGAATGATTTTGTGGAGCAATACAACTCCTACAAAGGCAATGCTTATGGGATGGCAAATACTTTATTACAGACGGCTTTTTTAAGACCAAAACTGAAAAGTCAAAAAGTTCGTAATTTATATTTTACGGGACAACTAACAGTTCCTGGTCCAGGAGTTCCTCCTGCTTTGATTTCAGGGAAGTTAGTATCTAATTTGATTGACAAACAATTTCTAAATGAATAGTTATGAAGCAGTTATTTGATGAAGTTTCTTTTAAATGCAGTAAGTTAGTTACTAAAGATTACAGTACTTCATTTTCTTTGGCGGTTTATATGCTTTCGCCAAGTATTAGAGATGCTATTTATAGTATTTATGGTTTTGTACGTTTTGCAGACGAAATTGTCGATTCTTTTCATGGTTTTGATAAAGAAAGTCTCATCAATGAATTTGAAAAAGAATATTACAAAGCCTGTCAATATGGAATTAGTTTGAATCCTATTTTAAATTCTTTTCAGCATACCGTTAAGCAATTCAATATCTCGGATGATTTAATTCAAGCTTTCTTAAAAAGTATGAAAATGGATTTAATCAAGCAAGACTATCATTCTAAGGCAGAATATGACGAATACATTTATGGTTCGGCAGATGTAGTAGGTTTGATGTGTTTGAAAGTTTTTGTAAAAGGAAACGATCAAAAATACGAGCAGTTAAAGGATGAAGCGATGCGATTGGGTTCGGCATTTCAAAAAGTAAATTTTCTTAGAGATTTAAGAGATGATAATTTAATTCTGAATCGAAATTATTTTCCAGGTGTTGATTTGAAATCATTTGATGAAGAGTCAAAAAAAGCCATTATTGAAGAGATAAATGAAGATTTTAGAGTGGCTTATCAAGGAATTGTAAAGTTGCCTATAGAAGCTAAATTTGGAGTATATACAGCCTATGTTTATTACAAAAAATTATTGCGTAAACTAGAAAATACTCCTTGTAAAGAAATTGGCAATACCCGAATCAGAGTGTCTAATTACACTAAAGCAACGTTGTTAGCGCAATCTTTTGTTACCTATAAATTGCGCTTAGTCGAATAATAAAAACGCATAAATCTTTTAAAATGATTTCATTTTTAATTACAATAGTTGTTTTTCTTTTAATGGAATGTGTCACTTGGCTCACCCATAAATACGTAATGCATGGTTTTATGTGGTATTTTCATGCCGACCATCATCAGCCTAAATACAACCATGTATTTGAACGAAACGATATTTTCTTTGTCATTTTTGCTCTTCCTAGTATCGTTCTGTTTTACTTAGGAGCAAAGGCCGATTTTAATTATTTGTTTTTCATCGGTCTGGGTATTACACTGTATGGTTTTTGTTACTTTATGATTCATGATGTTTTAATTCATCAGCGTTTTAAATGGTTCAAGCATACTAAAAATAAATACTTAATTGGTTTACGAAAAGCACACAAAGTCCATCATAAACATTTAGGAAAGGAAGAAGGAGAATGTTTCGGAATGTTATTCGTGCCTTTCAAATACTATAAAATGTAACATCATTTAGTGCGTACCCTTTTTGAAAAAACAAGAAAAATGTTTTTCAAAAAGGTCGGGCTATTCGTTACAATCTTTATGTTTTTAAAGAAAAAACATAAAGGATTTTCACTTCTATCCCTTACGCAACATATCAAAATCTTAATTATCATGAAAGTCTATTCAAAAAAGAGCGAACAAAAAGTAAATGCATCTCTGGAAGAATGTTGGGCATTTTTTTCAAGTCCACGTAATTTGCAAAAAATTACGCCTCCATCTATGGGTTTTACTATTACCGATTTTGATGAAAAAAACATGTACGCGGGGCAAATTATTCAATACAAAGTTTCGCCTCTTTTAGGAATAAAACTTACTTGGGTTACTGAAATTACGATGGTGAAAGAGCAACGCTATTTTATAGACGAACAACGATTTGGTCCTTATACTTTGTGGCATCACAAACATTTTTTTGAGCCTTCTGAAAATGGGGTTCTAATGACAGACTTAGTGCATTATGCGCTACCATTGGGTTTTATAGGTCGTATTATGAATGCTTTAGTTGTTAAAAATAAACTCAATGAAATCTTTGAATTCAGAGCTAAAAGAGTAAACGAAATTTTTAATGCTAAATAATGGTTAAAACGGCTGTTTCTTTTTTTGGTTTCGACGCGATTTAAGACTTGAAGATAATATAGGTTTATTCTATGCTTTACAATCTGAATATCCTGTAATTCCCTTGTTTATATTTGATGAAGCTATATTGAATTCCTTGCCTAAAGATGATGCAAGAGTTGCTTTTATTTATGACTCTCTCTCTGAAATCAATAAGGAATTAAATACATTTCAAAGTTCCCTTTTAATTAAAAAAGGCAACACTCAGGAAGTTTGGCAAACTCTTATTAAAGAATTTGAAGTTAAAAAAGTCTTTTTTAATAAGGATTATGAGCCGTATGCTATTCAGCGTGACGAGACCATTTGTGAATTATTAGAACAAAATAATTCTTTAACTTATTCTTTTAAAGACCAAGTCATTTTTGAAGAAAAAGAAATCACAAAAGCCGATGGATTGCCTTATACGGTTTATACACCTTATAAAAATAAATGGTTAGAACATTTCAATCAATTGAAGCCACTTCTCGAGTACGATACCACGGAATTTTATACTAATTTTTACCAGTCTAATTTTGATTTTCCATCATTGGAACAAATAGGTTTTGTGCGAAGTGCTATCAAAGTAAAACCATATACTTTAAACACATTAGCCAATTATCAGGATACCAGAGATTTTCCTGCTGTCGATGCTACTTCTTATTTGTCACCTCATTTGCGTTTTGGAACGGTGAGTATTCGTAAAATGGTCAATTTTGCAGTGAAAACGAATGCAGCTTTTTTGAGCGAATTGATTTGGAGGGAGTTTTTTATGCAAATTTTGTATCATTTCCCTAAAGTAGTTACCCATAATTTCAAATCGGCTTATGATGGAATTCAATGGCGCAATAACGAAGAAGATTTTAAGCGTTGGTGCGAAGGCCGAACAGGTTATCCTATGGTCGATGCCGGCATGCGACAACTCAATGAAACGGGCTATATGCACAACCGTGTTCGTATGGTTGTTGCTAGTTTTTTATGTAAGCATTTATTAATTCAATGGCAATGGGGCGAAGCTTATTTTGCGCAGAAATTATTGGATTATGATTTGTCAGCCAATGTTGGTAACTGGCAATGGGCAGCTGGTACAGGATGTGATGCAGCACCTTATTTTCGAGTTTTTAATCCCGATATCCAATTAAAAAAGTTTGATGAAAAAGGGATTTACATTCGTAAATGGATTCCTGAATTTGATTTAGGTTATGGCAAACCAATGGTCGATCATGCTATGGCTAGAGACAGAGCCATTGCTACTTATAAAGCGGGGATTCTTAACTAATTTTATTAAAAACATATAAGTCATATAAGCTACTGAAGAAATGGAAAGCTTTTTGAAATTAAGCTCAATTAAGTTAGTATCTCAACTGAACTTAATTTCTTAAGGTAAAAAACATATGCCTAATTTGTTTATAAATAATTATCTAATCAATCGATTCAACATCCCTTCAAAAATAAACCCGTGAAAAGGGAAAACCGAATACCAATACAATTTTCCCCAAATGCCTCTAGGTTTAAAAGTCGCCGATTGATAAAGAGTGTTTCCAATGATTTTGAATTCAAGCCAGGCTTCTCCTGGAAGTTTCATTTCGGCAAAAAGAATCAATTTTCCTTTCTCTTTGTCGGCATATAAAACACGCCAAAAGTCTAAAACATCTCCAGCATGGATAGAATGTTTGTTTGTGCGACCTCTTCTTAAACCCACACCGCCCACTAATTTATCGATAAAACCTCTAATATTCCATAGCCAATTACCATAATACCAACCTGTTTCGCCGCCAATGGACCAAATGCGTTCAATGGTTAATTCTCGGTTGATGATTTCTTTTTTTCGGCGGTCAATGAAACAACCTTTTTTAGGAACTTTTAGAAATTCGGATATGTTATTTTTAAAACGTCCACTAACAAGAGAGTCTTTCCAGCTTGAAGCAACCTGATCTTCTTCTACTTTGAGCAAAGCTTTAGATAAAGCCATTTCATAGGACATTGGTGTAACAGCTAATAATTGATTGATATGAGTGTCTTTGCATACTACTTCTACTTTCATACTACTTACAAGAGCAGTCGCTAGTTTGTAAGAGGTAGCAGTTACAAAATACAACCAGTACGAAGATAATTTGGGTGTCATGACCGGAACTGTAAAAATCCAGCGTTTTAGTTTTTTAGCTTTAGCAAAACCCAAAAGCATTTCTTTATAAGTAAGAATATCGGGTCCGCCAATATCAAAACTCTGATTGTACGTTACTGGATTTAATAATGATTTTGATAAAAATTCTAAAACATCATTAATAGCAATGGGTTGGCATTTAGTATTAAGCCATTTTGGCGTTACCATCACGGGTAGTCTGTTAACTAAGTCTCGAATGATTTCAAACGAGGCACTTCCTGAACCTACAATAATTCCTGCTCTTAAAGTCGTAGCGGCAAAATTTCCAGTACTAAGAATTGTTTCTACCCTTTTTCTAGAGGATAAATGTTTGGATAATGATTGGTCATTAACAATTCCGCTTAGATAAATTACTTGTTTTACTTGGGTTTGGTTTGCTCTCTCTACGAAATTTTCGGCCGAAATACGTTCTAGTTCATCATAATTAGCAATTGAACTAGACATGGAGTGTATTAAATAATAAGCCGCATCAATGGATTCGGGGATTTTTAATAGGCTTTCTTTTTTTAAAAAATCAATTTCGACGACTTCCACTTGGTTTCGGTATTCAGTGGGTACAAAAAAACGATTTTTGTCCCTTACACAGCATACTACATGGTGACCCTTGGCAACTAAAATAGGCAAAAGTCGTTTTCCAATGTAACCTGTAGCACCTGTTAAGAGAATAGTCATCGTATTGTTTTTTTTAACTTAATTTATTTGAAATTAGGCTAATAAATTCTTTTCTGGTTTTGTTTTTTTCAAATGCTCCAGTAAAAGAGGAGGTAGTGGTAAAGGAATTTTGTTTTTCAATACCACGCATTTGCATGCACATATGCTGTGCTTCAATTACTACTGCAACACCCAAAGGTTGTAGTGCTTCTTGCAAACAATTTTTTATTTGATCCGTTAAGCGTTCTTGTACTTGCATTCTTCGGGCATAGGCATCTACAATTCTTGGAATTTTACTCAATCCTACAATTTTTCCGTTAGGAATATAGGCAACATGTGCTCTACCAAAAAAGGAAGCATGTGGTGTTCGCACATCGAATATATTTCGATATTTTTTACCACAATCATTTGGTTGTGATCTTCCGTAAACAAAGCTGATTTCAATATTTCTAAAGGGTCTATAGCATAGCCGTGAGTCAAAAACTGCATCGCTTTGGCCGCGCGTTCCGGTGTTTTTTCTAGTCCCTCTCTTGTAACATCTTCACCTAAACTATCGATGATTACTTTGTAGTTTTGAGCGATTGATGCTGTAAGTTCAGTATCGTATTCTTCTTTTTTCTGGTAACTTTTTATTTCTTCAATCATGTTTTTGATTATTGATAGGTGAATTTATAGTTTCATTGATACAATTCCATAATCCATTTCAAAGACTTGTCCAGAGATGGATTTTGCTTTATCTGATAGTAAAAAATCAGCCATTTCGGCAACTTCCTGAGCTTGCAAGTAGCCTTTCATTGGGTGACGTTCAATCATATTTTCTCTCATTCGATCATTTCTAAGAATGGATGCTGCAAGGGTAGTTTCAGTAATGGTAGGAGCAATGGCGTTGATGCGTATAGAGGAAGCAAATTCAGCTCCAAGACTTTTTACTAATCCTTCTACCGCTGATTTTGCAGTAGCAATACTGGCATGAAAAGGCATTCCTAATTTTGCAGCTACGGTACTAAATAATACAATAGAAGGCTTGTTCCCTTTTTTAAGAGTTGGTAAATAGTGTTGAATGCATTTTACGGCTCCAATTACATTGATTTCAAAATCTTTTCTAAAATCATCTAGACTTATGCTGCTAATGGGTTTTAGATTAATTGAACCAGGACAATAGATAAGCGAATCAATATTTTCTATTTCAGGTAGTGTATCTTGCAATACATCTACCGAAAAATGTTTTAAATGAGGATGCGTGATTTCAGGCGCATTTCTGCTAATATTGTAAATGTAATTATGCTCTAATTGTTGTTTTAAAATCGCATTTCCAATTCCTTTACTTCCACCAATAATAACAATGTTTTTCATGTTGTAAGCGCTTTAGTTTGAATTATCGTTTTGAAATTTTATTGTTGTTTATTTGTCTTTGTCGGCTACATTTGAAACGCCCTTCACTAAAATTTCTTAGCTTTTCATGTTTTGTTTTGCGACCTTGCACTCGTTCGCGCCACATTTTAAAGCTTGAAGGTTTCATTTCAGTTCGCATCAAATCAATCACTTCTTGTTCTTTTAACCCAAACTGGAACTGTATGGCTTCAAAAGTAGTTCGGTCTTCCCATGCCATTTCGATGATTCGGTCTTTGTCTAAATTGCTAAGTGCTGTTTTCAAGATTAATATTTTTGATATTGGTTTACAATAATATTGGCTTTCAAATCAAATAGGAGTTGGTACAACCCAAAAAAGGTTCTATTCATATAAATAAAATGTTTGGAACCTCGATTCCCATTCATTTTTTTCAGATTGGTGTCTTTCGCAAAACGCTCTCCTAATTGAGCAATATTTTGAAAAAATGCTTCATCTGAAAAATCGAATGATTCTGATTGAAAAGGTTTAGTGAATAAGGATAATAAGTCGTAAAACATTTGCGTGAAATAGTTTATTTCAGCTTTAGTGTCATCGTTTCTTAGAATTTCTAATTCAAATAATTTTTTTCTAAATAGTTCCTTGTTTTCTATTACTTCTGGGTTAACCAATTCGAAATAAGGAATGTAGAAATCATTTGGTATGCTTTTCATACAGCCAAAATCAAGTGCTACCAATTGGTTTTGAACATTTATCAAAAAATTGCCTGGATGCGGATCCGCGTGTACTTTTCGTAAAATATGAATTTGGTACATATAAAAATCCCATAAGGCTTGACCAATTTGGTTCGCAATTTTTGGGTCTGAATTTTTAAATTCTGATAAATGTACGCCCGTCATCCAATCCATAGTGATGATTTTTTCGGATGAAAATTCGGGGTAGTATGCTGGGAAAACCAAGTTCTTGATTTTTTTGCAGGCTTCGGCAACTTCTTGACTTTGTTGGAGTTCTAATAAATAATTGGTTTCTTCAATTAATTTATCTTCAACTTCTTTAAAATATTTATCAGAATCCTTTCCTTGTAAATTAAACATTCGGATGGCTATGGGTTTTACTAAAGCCAAATCAGATGAAATACTATTAGCAACTCCTGGATATTGAATTTTGACAGCTAGTTTTTTCTTGTTTTTTACAGCCAAATGAACCTGACCAATACTTGCCGCATTTACCGAATTAGGATTGAATTCGTCAAAGATTTCGTAGGGTGTTTTACCAAAATTAGATTTGAAAGTTTTAAGTACCAATGGTGCCGATAGTGGTGGAACAGAAAATTGCGACAAAGAAAACTTTTCGACATAAGCCTGAGGCAGGAAATTTTTATCCATACTCAGCATTTGAGCCACTTTTAGAGCGCTTCCTTTTAAGCTTTTTAGTCCGTCATAAATATCTTCGGCGTTACTTTCGTTAAGTTTATCCCGACTTAAGTCAGAATTTACTATTTTTTCACCGTAGTATTTCAGGTAATTCACCCCTACTTTTGCTCCCGTTTGAACGAGTTTTGTGGCGCGTTCAATTTTCGAAGTTGGAATATAATCAATTGTCTTCATTAGTTTTTTTGTATTTTTTCTTTAAAAATAAATTTCCCAAAGTCAATCAAACTATTGATAGGACCTGTATTCATTAATTCAAAACTAAGGCTGACTGATTTTTCAATATAAATATCGGTTTTCTCAAAATTTGGAGAGCCGTCTTCTAACCAAAATTTTAAAGTAAATAAAAATTGTACCCAAGCCGTTTCTTGAATCGCTTTATCCTGAATATCTTGGATTTTTTCTTGTTTAATTCTAACATCATCCGTTGTGATTTCAGCAATGAATTGCTTGAAATGGGTTCTAAAACTGGATAATTGTACAAGGTTTTTTAACTGGTTTTTGTTTTCTTTTAAACTAATGTTTACATAACTGCGGTTTGCTGCTAATAATTCAAAAAATGTAAAATAAAAACTCAACAATTTGCTTTTCATATCATACGATTCATAATTAGCATCCTTATTCAATAATTCTATGGTTTTTTCAAAAAAAGAGTGTAAATGTCTTTCTCGATACTTTCTAGTGTGCCAAAGAAATTGTAAAATTCAGTTTCCGAGAAACCATTCAGCTTTGTAAAATGATAAACCGATTTTGGTTTTTCATTGTGATCTAAGGTGTAATTCATATACATTGAAACAATACTGTCCCTTGTAATTTTTGTTTTCTTAGTTGCCATGTCATGCTGTTTATAAATTCGATTATAAAGATAGTAAATTGTTTAACTATTTTGTGTTAATGTTAAACAAAATATTTTGTATATTTGATATATAGCAAACTTTAGCATGAAAAAAAATGTTTTAATAACCGGAGGAACCGGTTTTGTAGGTAAACAATTGACCCAATTATTAATTGCTAATGGGTATTCTGTTTCTGTTTTGAGTAGGAATAAAAAGCAATCATCAACAGATATTACTTATTATACTTGGGATGTTGAAAAACAAATAATTGAAAAAGAGGCTGTCTTAAAAGCGGATTATATTATTCATCTAGCTGGTGAGAATATTGCTGGAAAACGTTGGACGAATAAAAGGAAAGAAGCTATTTTGTCTAGTAGAGAGCTTTCTGCCCGATTGATTTTTGATATTTTGCAGCAAAGTAATACAAAAATTGAAGCTTTTATTACTGCTTCGGCAGTGGGAATTTATGGAGCTATTAATGGTCGAGCTATTTGTAATGAGGAGATGCAAGCGGCCTATGACTTTTTAGGTTTAACTTGTCAGAAATGGGAAGCCGCAGCTGAGCCTTTCGAAAAAAATGGCATCAGAACAGTGATGTTACGAACTGGTTTAGTTTTAGGAGCTAACGAAGGTTTATTGGCTAAATTAACACCTGTTTTCAAATTGAAATTAGGTGCTCCATTAGGTTCAGGTAAGCAATATATGCCGTGGATACACATAGATGATTTGTGTAAAATGTATTTAGAAGCGATTAAAAATCCAAATATGTCTGGACCTTACAATGCAGCTATTACTGATGATACCACGAATGAAGTTTTTTCCAAAACATTGGCAAAAGTTTTGGGGTATTCGATTTGGTTGCCTAATGTACCTGCTTTCTTAATTCAATTAGGATTAGGTGAAATGTCTAAATTGCTATTAACAGGCCGAAGAGTTTTAAATGCTAAAATTCGTGCCTTAGGTTTTGAGTTTACTCATACGAATCTTGAGGAAGCACTAAAGGATTGTCTCTCAAAATGATTTAGTGAAAATTTGTATATAAGGTAACATTTACCGTTTTAGAAATTTTGTTACTCACTAATGACGGAATTTCAATTTTGAAATCGTCTGTGTTCAAAGCAAATTTGGATTGAATTACAATTGCGTTTTGAACAGTTTTGAATACACTAGCAGTTACTCGGATATTTTTGGATACACCATGTATTGAAATCCGTCCTTTAATGTAATATTGGTTTGGTGAAGTACTTAAGTCATTAATTGAAAAGTTTTCTATGACACCTTTAAAATAGGCTTTAGGAAATTTATGACTTTCCATATAATTAGTATTGAAATGATCCTGCATTAAGCTTCTTTCAAATTGAAAAAGACTGATGTAGACTTCAAAATAAATGCTTCCATTTTTGGTGTTAATTGCGCTGTAGACTTTATTGTTTTTGGCTTCTACGGCTTCAAAAAAAGGTACGGATGCCTCAAAAAAGATAGTGCCATTAGTTGCTACTTTTTTATTTTGAGCTACTATTGAAATACTGAAAAAAAGCAAAAAAAGGAGTAGATTTTTTTTCATGATTAGTCTATCTTTTCTACTTAAAGTTAGAAAAAAAAGTCAAAAAATCCTAATAAAACCTAGCTTAATTTGAAGTTAGATGTCGGGTTTTAGTGTTTTTTATCTATGAATGAAAAGTTAATATTACTATCCGTTATTCAGACTAATAAAAAATACAGTACAGACGACACTGATTGAACAGATAAACACGGTTTTTATAACTCTTTGCGAATTACAATCTGCGATAATCTGTTCAATCCGTTTCATCTGTGTGCCATTCTGAATGATTGGTATGAAACGGATAGTCATAAAAGTTAATACAAGTAAACACCTATAATTAAAAAGTAGAACCAATTAAAGTCTGATCCATTAATAAAAAGTCTTTCTTTTATTCGATGAAATTATCGTCTTTTTTGGCTCTAGCGATGATACTTTCAGGAAGTGCTTTTTTTGCTTTGGCACCCATTTTTTTTAGTTTTTCAACACGGATAATTAGATTTCCACTTCCATCAACTAGTTTGTTCATAGCGCCTGTATATTCGACTTTAGTTTCGTCTATTTTTTTGCCTATCTTGATTAAATCGGCAACAAATCCTTCAAATTTATCATATAAAGCACCTGCTTGACGGGCAATTTCTAAGGCATTTTCCTGTTGTTTTTGATTGGTCCACATGCTATCAATTGTACGTAAAGTAGCTAAGAGGGTAGCAGGCGTTACAATAACAATGTTTTTTTCAAAAGCTTTATTGTACAATGAAGTATCTTCGTTCAAAGCAATGGCAAATGCAGGTTCAATTGGAATAAAAAGCAATACAAAATCTGGACTTTCAATTTGGTACAAATCCTGATAATTCTTGTTGCCTAATTGCTCCACATGGCGTTTGATGGAATTAACGTGTTCTTTTAGGTACGAATTTTTAATTTCGTCTTCCTCTTCATTGATGTATTTTTCATAAGCTGTTAACGAAACCTTAGAATCGACTATCATTTTTTTGCCGTCGGGTAAATTGATAACTACATCGGGCATAACACGGTTTCCTTCTTCAGTCATAAAACTTTGTTGTACCTCGTATTCACGTCCTTTTTCCAGACCTGATTTTTCTAATACACGTTCTAAGACTAATTCGCCCCAATTTCCCTGCATTTTACTATCGCCTTTTAACGCTTTTGTCAAATTCAGGGTTTCTTTACTCATTTGAATATTCATTTCGCGTAAGCCTAAAATTTGTTGGCGTAAAGCCGCATGATAATCAATACTTTCTTTGTGGGTGTCTTCGACTTTCTTTTCAAATAATTGAATTTTATCCTGAAGCGGAGTCAGGATGTTTTTCAGGTTTTCTTTATTCTGCTCGGTAAATTTATTTGACTTTTCGTCTAGAATCTTGTTGGCTAAATTTTCAAATTCTTTGGTGAATTTTTCTTGAAGTTTTTCTACTTCTTCTTTTTGCTCTTTGTTTCGTTCCCAAAGATTATCAAAATCAACTTCTTTTTTAGAAAGTTGGATTGCCAGACTGTCTTTTTCAGTTCGGATTGCTTCTTTTTCTTGATTGCTTGCTGCTAATTGTTTTTCGAAATTGATTTTTTCATTCGAGAATTGCTCTTTTAGTTGTTCAATTTGCGAATGGAGTGCAATTAATTTTTCTTCTAAACTTGTTTTTTCGGATTGAAAACGAGCAGAAAAAAGTAATTTTCCAATGTAAATTCCTATTGCAAGTGCAATTACAAAAGATACTAAAAGGGGGAGCATATTGAACATAAGTAAGTTTTATAGGTAAAGTAAGCAAAAATAAAGAATACTACTGATTTATAGTCTTTTTTTATGGTGGCTATGCATGAATTTTTTTCACAATTTGCTGCGCAACCTTTTTCATATTTGTTACTCTTAATGATGTCAAGTCTGTAGTTGTATGAGAGGAGTTAGTCTGTTTTTAGGTTTCTTTTTTTTCTTTTTATTTTCTTATTGTACGATAAGAAATGAGGAAGGTGCTTTAAACCAGCAGTCTATTGTGGGTACTTGGCATTGGAAGGAATCAAGAGGAGGTATTACGGGTAATGAAATTATTAACCCGGAAAATACTGGAGTCACAATCAAATTGGTCTTTGGGACGAATAAAAAGGTAACAGTTTTTACCGATAATATTGAAACAGGAACTTATGATTATACCATCCAACTAGGAAAAAGTATATTTGATAGTGAGCCCCAACCTATATTAAGTTTTAATGCTATGAATTATGTTATTGAAAAAATAAATGATACAGAAATGAGGATTCATGACAATTTTGTAGACGGTTATGTTTTGAACTATACTAAATGATTAAATAGGTAGGAATGCTTAATTTTGTTTACGTTAAATTATTTTAATTCGTTTTCTTTGAAAGAATCTATAGACCATTATATTCAGAAATGTATCGAAAATGATAGAGGAGGACAACAGAAAATTTATCAGTTGTTTGCTCCTGTATTGTATGGTCTATGCTTAAAATACATGAAAAATGAAGATGATGCAAAGGATGTTTTTCAGGAAGCTTTTGTGGTCGTTTTTCAAAAAATGGGGCAGTACCGATTTGAAGGGAGTTTTGAAGGTTGGTTAAAACGTATTTTTATCAATAAATTAATAGAAACGCTTAACAAAAGAAAAAGAGACGTGCTTTTTGCAGAGGAAATGTATCAAGAAGATGTTATAGAGGAAGAAGATGATTTTGACAGTAATGCGATTCCTCAAGAACAATTATTAGAATGTATTCAGCAATTGCCAGATCAATACCGATTGGTTTTCAATCTGTATTATTTTGAAAAAATGAAGCATAAAGAAATTGCAGTTACTTTAAATATTTCAGAAGGGACTTCAAATCGATTTACGGGAAGCAATTGAGGAAAAATTAGAGGAACCAAAGAAGAAAAGGGCTTTTGCTTATTGGTGGTCAGTGGCAGCAAGTTTGATCGTTGGTCTTGGTTTGTTGGGTGCTTTTTATTTTCAATCTTCTAATGAAAAGCATACTAATGGCATGCCTTTACCAGTTACTCCTCAAAGTGGGATAGTTAATCAATCCAGATCTTTGGAAGAAAATAGCCCAAAACAAGAAATCCAAGCTGAAGATAAGAATCAAAATAATCAAATAGTTTATCCAAAATCGAACAAAGAAAATAATAATCAAGCTGAAGAAGGCCTAACGCATTCATCAACCCCAAAAGGGTCTAGAAGTATAACTTCGCCTAATTCACATCATCAATTAGTGGCAGCAACAACAAGTTCTAAAGTTTTGAATGCTGAAAAAGAACAGCAAAATCATTCGGAGATAAATACGAATACTAATCCAGTTTTAGTGCAAGAAAATCCAAATTCAGTCGTTGAAAAATCAGCAACTGAAAATCCGAATAACGCCATTAACCCTAAAGAGGATTTGAAACAAAATGCTTTGGCTGCTTTAGCCAATGAAAACCAAAAGAAAGAGAAAAAATCCACTGTTGAGGATAGATGGTCGCTCCAGTTATTTGCAGGAATTAATAATTCGCAGAATTTAAAAAATCAAAAGAGCTTAGGGAATTCGATTGAGTCTCAAAAAGGTTATAATTATGGTGTGAAAACCAATTATAAACTGAATAAAAGATGGGCGGTAAGTACGGGATTAAAAGTAAGTGAATTAGGGCAGCAAGTCGCTAACGTATCCTATCTGAACGCTTCTCAAAGTCTAGTAAATGTCAATCAGTTATCGTATGCTGCTGCTTCGCATGATAACCAAGGAATCACTACCAACTCTAATTATATATTTGTATCAGCTAATACTAATTATGAGAAATCGAATGTTAGTCCTACATTTTATGAAAGCGGTAATTTATCTCAAAGAGTTCAATACATTGAAATGCCAATGGAGATTTCGTATTCAATTTTAAACAAAGGGAAAGCTCGTTTGAATCTAAACACGGGTGGATTTGTAGGTAGAGTAATTTCGAATAAAGTGGCATTGGATAATACTACGATTGGTAAAAATTCGGATGTAAATGAAACGGTTTTTGGAACGGTATTAAGCAGTACATTACAATATGAATTATACAAGAAGACCAGAGTTTTTGTAGAGCCTGGAATGAATTTTTATACTCAGCCAGTTCAAAATCAAAATTTTAACCAGTTTCAAATGCTTTTAAATTTTGGTTTTAATATTTCTTTTTAATTCTTTCAATAGCGCTTAAGACTGTTTTGATTTGTGTATTTTTGCGCAAATTTTTCTTCAAAACATGTTGCATCAACATTTTATACTTCATAAACCCTACGGTTATTTAAGTCAATTTATTTACGAGTTGAAACGTAAAAAGCGACTTTTGGGTGAATTGTATGATTTTCCAGAAGGAACAATGGCAATTGGTCGGCTTGATGAAGATTCGGAAGGCTTATTATTACTCACTACAGATGGAATGATGAGCGAATTAGTTCGTTCTAAAAAAGTAGATAAGGAATATTATGTTCAGGTTGATGGCATAATAACTCAGGAAGCACTAGACGAACTAAAAAAAGGAGTAATGATAGGTGTTAAGGGCGGAAAATACAAAACCAAACCTTGTGAAGCTAGATTGATTTCTGAAATTCCTGATTTTGGTCTCCGAGGAAGAAAAATACGAGACGAACGTCATGGTCCAACTTCTTGGGCTTCCATTACAGTGAATGAAGGTAAATTTCGTCAGGTGCGAAAAATGACCGCAGCCGTTGGATTTCCTACTTTGCGATTAGTACGCGTTAGGGTAGGAAATGTGCTATTAGGAAATTTACAAGCAGGAGAAGTACGAGAAGTAGATCACTTTGGTCTTAATAATGCTGAAAATTACAAAGGCAATTTGAAAAACAAATAATAGTAATCAGATATAATACCCATAAAGAGATGTTAAACATTGTATTAGTAGAACCCGAAATACCAAATAATACAGGTAATATTGGACGATTGTGTGTAGGGACCGAAAGTAGGTTACACTTAATTCATCCTTTTGGTTTTGTGATTAATGATAAAAATTTAAAGCGTTCAGGCTTGGATTATTGGGTGCATCTCGACGTAACTGAATATCAAAATGTCGCCGAATGGATGCAGCAAATTCCAGATAAATCCAGAGTTTTCCTAATGAGTTCCCATGCTGAGAATTCGTATTTGGATATTGAATTTCAAGATGAAGATTGGTTAGTTTTTGGAAAAGAAAGTGTGGGTTTGAGCAAAGAATTTTTGAGTTTATTTGCAAAAGAAAATCAATTGAAGATTCCAATGTCTACTAAAATCAGAAGTTTTAATATCGCAAATTCAGTCGCCTTTGTTGTAGGGGAAGCGAAAAGACAATTAGGATTGAACAATACAATTTAATAAACGAGGAAGTGTTTTTGCTTCCTCGTTTATTTTCTACTATTCACGGGAAACAAACTCACTCAGTGTGATATAAGTGTTGCCGTTGTTAGGATTATGATAGATGTTATATTTTGTTGGGTAATTTCCAGGTTTTTGGAAATGTTCAGGTTGAGAATAGCTTGTGCTGCTATCTACATTAGAAAGTAAATAGTCTAAAGTAAGCATCACTTTGTAAATCATCATTTGTTGTATTGTCTGAACTACAGGCAAAAACAAAGAAAAGAGCTCCTAAGATAATCATTTTTTTGGGCAGAGTAAACAATTTTTCCATGATTAAAAGTTTTAAATTATTTAATGATGTAGATAAGTTTAGCTTTGGAGCGGTAAAAAAAGAGTATTAAAAGTACGATTTATTTTTTGTAAATCGTTGAAAAACAGTATTTTTTAATTTTTTGTTTTAGGAAAATATAAAGCGCCCTTTTTCCGCATCAAATAAAATATGTTCATCTTTGAAAAGCGTAGCAAAAACACCTTTAGAGATTAAATTACAAGGTTGATCCTGAACGATGGTTTCGGGAGTCATAATGATCATTTCGTCACTCAATTGAATAGCCAAATCAATATCGTGAGTAGAAAAAAGAATGCACTTTTGGGTTTCATTGCTAAGTTTTTTTAGCAGTTTGAACAGCGCTACCTTATGGAGTAAATCCAAATGGGTTGTTGGTTCGTCAAGGATAATTAGTGGCGTATCCTGAGCCAATGCTCTCGCTACCAAAACCTTTTGCAATTGACCATCGCTAATTTCAAAATGTCTTTTAGTTGCTAAGTGTTCAATTTGCGTAAGCGTTAATGCGTCATTTACTTTTTTTATGTCTTCCTCTGATAAAGTCCCAATCCAGTTTGTATAGGGTTGTCTACCCAGTGCTACCAGCTCGAATACGCTAAGATTGCTGGGCGGTAATTTTTCGGTTAAAACCACACTTAGATTTTGGGCTAAAGTCAAAGCATTCATATGATGGATGTCTTTTCCGTTTAATGAGACAGTTCCAGAAATTGGTTTTTGAATAGCTGTTAATGTTCGTAATAAAGTTGATTTTCCAATCCCATTTGCACCAATTAAAGACACGAGTTTCCCTTTTTCTAAAGTTAAGTTTATATCAGCAGCGATAAGGTTTGTCCCTTTTTTATGGGTATAACCTATGCTAATTTGCTTTGCTTGTAATAAGGGATTAGAATTACTCATTTTGAATTATTCGGCTAATGAAAATTGAGAGTCGTAAAGGTTTTTATAATAACCAGATTCTTTATTAATTAGTTCTTGATGTGTTCCTTCTTCAACAATTAAACCTTTGTCCATTACTACAATTTTATCGGCATTTACAATAGTAGCCAGTCTATGCGCAATAACAATAGAAGTTCTTCCTTTGGTAATGGTTTCGGTAGCGCGTTGAATTAATTCTTCTGAGTAAGTATCAATCGAAGAAGTCGCTTCGTCCAAAATTAAGATGCTTGGATTGCTTACGTAGGCTCTCAAAAACGCGATCAATTGGCGTTGACCAGAAGAAAGCATCACACCGCGTTCTTTTACATCAAAATCATAATTGTCAGGTAAGCTCATAATAAAATCATGAACGCCTATTTCTTTTGCGGCAGCATAAACATCTTCTCTACTAATGTCGGGATTGTTTAATGTGATATTGTTGTAAATGGTATCGGCAAAAAGAAATACATCTTGCAGTACAATAGCAATTTGTTTTCTGAGTGAACTCAACGTATAATCTTCGATGTTGACATTATCAATACAAATGGTACCACTTTTTATTTCGTAAAAACGATTCAATAAATTGATAATGGTCGATTTTCCGGCACCGGTAGACCCTACAATGGCAATTGTTTCGCCCGAATTGACTTTTAAATCTATGCCTTTAATGACTTCTTCGTTGTCAATATAACTAAAGCGAACATCTTTGAAAGTAATATTTCCATCAAATACAGGTGCTTCAATTGTTCCATTATCCTGAATTTGGTCCTGGGTATCGATGATTTCAAAAACACGATTTGCCGATATCATTCCGAGTTGCATCTCATTGAATTTATCTGCAATTTGGCGTAAAGGATTGAAAAGTAAACTGATAAACATAGTGTATGAAAACAAATCCCCAAAGGTGGTAAAATGATCGCCATTTATGATTTTGATACCACCATACAAAACCACACATCCTAAGGTTAACGACGAAATAATATCGGCAATAGGGAAGAAGATGGAGTTGTAAAGAATGGTTTTAATCCAAGCGTTTTGATGCTTTTCGTTGATAATTTTAAATTTTTCCGATTCAATTTCTTCTCGATTAAATAATTGAACGATTTTCATTCCTGTAACACGTTCTTGTACGAAGGTATTCATATTGGCAATTTGTGCGCGTACTTCCTCAAAAGCAACTTGCATTTTGCGTTGGAAAATACGGGTAACATATACAAGAATAGGCATAGCAACAATAACAATCCAAGTGAGTTTCCAGTTCATGTAGAACATAAAAATAAGTACAACTACCATTTTCATTAGGTCACTTATAATCATGAATAAACCTTGACTGAAAATTCGAGCAATTGATTCGATGTCTGATACCGAACGGGTTACCAATTGTCCCACTGGAACCAAGTCAAAATATTTCATTCTAAAACTCAGGATGTGTTTGAACAATTTGACACGAATATCTTTTACAATGTCTTGTCCTAACCAGTTAGCCCAATACACAAAATAAAATTGAGAGAAAACCTCCAATAGCAATACAATTCCCATCAATGTGATGTAAAGTAAAAGTCCAGAAGCATCTTCTTTTTGGATATAACTATCCACTGTTTGCTTTAATAAATAAGGTCTTAAAGCGGAAAAAAGAGATAACGAAATGGCAAATACCACCACGCCATTAAAACGCCATTGATAAGGTTTTGTATAGTGTAATATTCTTTTGAATAATCGTGTATCGAATGCTTTTGCTTTCATTTTTTTATTTTAGTGCTTAGTCCATCGTTTTTAGTTCATAGTCCTTGTTTTCTATTTTGCTAATGAAAGCTAAGGACTATGAACTAAGAACTAATCCTCTATGTAAGGATATACTATTTTTGTTAAATACAATCCGTGTGCAGGGACCGAAAATCCTGCTTTTTCTCTGTTTTTACTTTCAATAATACGAATAAAATCGGCTATATTAATTTTGTGTAAACCTATATTTACGAGAGTGCCTACGATGGCACGAACCATGTTTCTTAAAAATCGATTGGCCGAAATGGTGAAAATTAATTTGTTGTCCTCTTTTTTCCAATAGGCTTCATAAATACTGCAATCAAATGTGTTTACATCGGTATTTACTTTGGAAAAACATTGAAAATCGGTATAATTCAAAAGGAGTTGTGCTGCTTCGTTCATCAAATCTATATCGAGAGATTGATTGACATACCAACTTTGTTCATGTAAAAAAGCATCTTTAAAAAGATGGATGTGATATTCATAAGTTCTTTTAGTTGCATCAAAACGGCAGTGTGCTCCTTCATTTACCTGGAAAATAGTATATATTACAATGTCTTTAGGAAGATAAGAATTGAGTTTGTGAATTAATTTTGGGATGTCAAAAACGGTCTCAAAATCAAAATGGGCATACATTTCTCGAGCATGAACACCCGTGTCCGTTCGTCCGGCTCCCATCAAACTTATATCCGAATGCAATAATACAGATAACGCTTTGTTCAAGGTTTCTTGAACTGATGCGGCATTTGGCTGTATTTGCCAGCCATGATAAAGACTTCCTTTGTAGGCTAATTTTATAAAATATCTCAAGTTTTTTATCTCAAAGTTTCAGAATTTCAAAGGTACAAAGTTTTTATGTTGTAAAAAGCTTAAAAGTTTTATACTGTCCTGTATCTTTGTTTTTTTTCGGGACCTTTTATTTATTTTTTAATGAAAAAAATTCTTTTACTTTCGGATACTCACAGCCATATAGATGATGCAATTTTAAAATATGTAGCACAAGCAGATGAAGTTTGGCATGCAGGCGATATAGGTGATTTGAATGTTACAGATACTCTTAAAAAACTCAAACCACTGCGAGCTGTTTATGGAAACATTGATAATGCTCAGGCACGATTAGAATTTCCATTACATAATCGTTTTATGTGCGAAGGGGTTTCTGTTTGGATAACCCATATTGGTGGTTATCCAGGTAAATATAATCCCGCCATAAAAATGGAAATTGCCAGTAATCCTCCACAATTGTTTATATGCGGGCATTCGCATATTTTAAAAGTAATGTTTGATAAAAAACACAATTTATTGCACATGAATCCCGGTGCCTGTGGTAAAAGTGGTTTTCATCAAGTTCGAACTATGTTGCGATTTACTATTGATACTGATAAAATCAAGGATTTAGAAATTGTTGAACTAGGCAAAAGAGTTTGATTACAAATTATATTCGATAGGAACTATAATTTTTATGGTAGTTTCCTTAGTCGGTTCAGAAATGATTCTAAATTTTCCTCCCATTGTATTGATTCTTGCTCTAATTTGATTTAATCCAAAGCCTTCGATGGTTCTGAAATTTTTGATTTCAAATCCAATTCCGTTGTCTTTTACTAAAATATGCAGATTTGAATCGATTTCTTTTAGATCAATTTTGGCTCGTGATGCTTGGCTATGTTTAATGATGTTGTTTATTAATTCACTAACAATGAAATACATTTTCATTTCAAATTCATCATTATATCGTGTTTCGTCAGGAATATTATTGCTGAAATTAAATTGTAAAGAAGAGTTTGAGTTGGTTTCGCACAAATCATTCAACGCATGAAATAGACCAAAACGCGCTAAGAGAGATGGTAAAAGTTGGTGAGATAAATCACGAATTTTATAATGCGTTTGAATTAGTATTGATTTTGTTTTAGTTATCTCTTCACTATTAGTGTTGTTTTTTGTTGAAAAGATCTTAAGATGTAAGGAAGCAGAAGAGAGTAATGCGCTGATGTTGTCATGTAGGAAAGAAGCAATTTTTTTTCTTTCCATTTCTTGTCCGTTTATAGTGGCAGTAATAATGTTTTCTTGAATTTTATTTTCTATATCTCGAATTTTATTTTTTTGTTTGAGTTGAACGTTTTGAAAATACAAATAAGAAAGAATAATTATGGTAAGTAAAATGGATATAATTACGATACTTATGATTTTGTTTTTGGATTGTTTTTCTATTAGGAGTTCGTGATTGGTTTTGTATTCGATTTTAATGTTGTCAATTTCTCTTTTGTACTCGTCAATTTCTAAATTAACACCTATAATATTCAATTTTTTTAATCGCTCTTCGTTTTTAAGTTGAGTTGTGATGCTATTATAGGTATCTAAATTTTCATAGGCTTGTTTGAATTTTTTTGTTTTAAGTAAAAAAGTAGCATATTCTTGATGCGCATAAGATAGATCTGATTTGTCTTTGTCTTTTAGGCCAAGTTCAATTGCTTTTTTAAAATAGGATTCAGCAGCTTCGATATTGTTAAGATGTGATTGATACATACCATTAAGCATGTTGATTATAACTAGTGTCGATGAATCACTATCTTTTTTATGGTGTTTATTGATATAATTTAAATAGGGTTGTCCAAGCTCGAATTTGCGTATGTCAAAATAAGCCCAAGTGATGTTGAATTTAGTTAGGAAAATTTCCGAGGAATCACCAAGTCTAGTGCTGTATAGTAATGATTTTTTGTAGTAATAGATTCCTTTACCAAATTCTTTCTTGTCAAAACAATGAATGTTTCCTAAGTTGTTATAAAGCCAGCTCTTAAGTTCTGAGTTGTTGGTTTTATTGGCAAAAATTAGTGATTTTCTGTAATAAAATAATGCTTTTTCATATTCACCTAATTGGTCAAAATTGGCTGCAATAGTGTTATAATTCAGAGCAATTAGATTATTATCTTTTTTTGCGATTGCATCACTCAGTATTTTACGACTTAACAATAATGATTCTTCATATTTTTCATTCCTCATTAAGTCGGTTGCTTTTTTTATTAAGTTCTTAATGTCATTTTTAGCTTCTATTTCTGTATTTGAATACAGTAAATTAGTACTGCAGCAAATGAGTACTAATAGAAAGCTATAAAAACATTTTTTAAACGTCATAAACGATAAGGAGGCTAGAAGTTAAGGTTTGATTAGGTTGTTTTTCAGCGCAAATTTGACCAAACTAATTGTGTTTTTAGCGTTAAGTTTTTTGAGTATGTTTTTACGATGTGTTTCAACTGTATTGGAGCTAATAAAAAGTTTTTCTGAAATTTCTTTTCCACTATATTCCAATGCAATTAACGTTATGATTTCTATTTCACGTCCCGTTAATTGGTATTCTGGGCTTATTGTTGTTGAATTTAATTTTGGGTTTTTTTGGTTGCCGAATTGAATATGATTTCACGAACTTGATTAGAGAAGTATTCTTCACCAGTATTGACAACTTGTATGGCTTCAACAATATTTTCACCAGCGCATTGTTTTGTCAAATAACCGCTAGCTCCTAATTTCATGACTTCTTGGATTATTTTGACGTCCTCATAGGAAGAAAGAACAATTACTTTGCAAGGATAGCCTTTTTTAGAAAATTCTTTGAGTACTTCAATACCATCTTTTTCAGGCATATTAATGTCTAATACTAATATATCAGTAGCGTTATTGGTTACCTCTTCATAAAGGGTAGTGCCTTTCAATGAAAAACCAACAACATTGAAATTAGGAGTCGAATTCAATAAAGTTCGCATACCATCAATTAGTACTTTGTGGTCGTCGGCAAGATGAATTCGTATTGTTTTTTTCATAATAAGTTTCTTATAGTCAAATGTAAAAAAAATAAAACAAAAAAACCCGAATATAAATTCGGGTTTCCTTCGCACTAATAAATTAAAATTTATAGGTTTACCTCAATCGATCCACAGATTTTACAAGATCTTCATCCTTTTTGATTGCTTTATTAGCTAAAACTAATGCAACAATTGCAAAAATAGGTAGAAACATCCCAATACCTTTCTCAGAAACTTTTGGCGTTTCTCCAGATAAATTTAGTGAATGATATAAAAACAATCCTAATAAAATCAAATTTAATATCATATTCAATCTGCCAAGAACAAATTGATTCTGTCTTTTTTTATAGGATAAAATGCTTAATAGTGACAAAGTGGTACTTAACCCAAACAAAATTGTGTAAAGAGTATTATTTCTTGCAAAGAAATCGATATTGTTTTCTAAAGTCCATAATGGAAAAACAATACTAAGTACTCCTGTGATAACAAAAGCTAAAAGTAAATATACGGTTTGGATTCTCTGTAACATAGTATCAATATTGCTCTACAAAAATATATTTTCTTTTTTTAAAATACTATTGTATGCTAAATTTTTATTCGTATTATTGCAATACAATACCGTAAGCACTTCATACTGCGGTCAATTCAAAGAAAAAAATACACCTATTAATTTTTCAAGGTTCCCCATTTTAAATTAAATTCATAAAACATTCATGTTTGATATTTCGGCATTAAAAGAAATGAAGCTTTCTGAGCTTCAACAAATAGCTAAAGCTGCTAAAACAATAAAATACAACGGTGTTAAAAAAGAAGCCTTAATTACAAGTATTTTGGATTTTCAAAAATCGTTAGAAGCTACTACTGTTGCTGATGAAAAACCAATAGCTGCTGAAACAGAAGATAAGCCTAAACGTACTCGTATTGCTCCTGTAAAAAAACAAACAGTTGCTAAAGATAAGACCTTAGCTGCTGTAGCGCCAGAAGCAGCGGCAGTGGAAATAAATGAGGGAAAAATTGATTTTCCTTCAGAAACAACCGAAAACGAAATTGTACAAGAACCAAAAGCAGAAGAAAAAAATAATGGAGGTGAAAGTACTGGCAAAACCAAGGTTGTAAAGTTTAATAAAGCCAACTATGAAAAGAAAATTGCTTTAAAAAAGAATAAAGAACACAAAGAAGTTTCAACCGAAACGCCTGTTGCTGCAGAATCAACTTCAACAGATGATGCTGTTCAGGTAGTTACAAATGCAGAGGTTTCTGCTCCAACACCACAAAAGAAAATTAATCCTAACCAGAATAAACAGAATCAGAATTCTAACCAAAACCCAAATCAAAACCAGAATTCTAATCCAAATCAAAATCAGAATTTTAAAAATAAAAAGAACAATAATTTTAGAGACGCCGACTTTGAATTTGATGGAATCATTGAAAGTGAAGGTGTACTGGAAATGATGCCTGACGGTTACGGATTTTTACGTTCTTCCGATTATAATTATTTAGCTTCTCCCGATGATATTTATTTGTCTACTTCACAAATTAGATTATTTGGATTAAAAACAGGTGACACCGTAAAAGGAGTGGTAAGACCTCCAAAAGAAGGTGAGAAGTTTTTCCCGTTAGTTCGTGTATTAAAAATCAACGGACATGATCCACAAGTGGTTAGAGACAGAATTTCATTCGAGCATTTAACTCCAATTTTCCCTTCTGAAAAATTCAAATTAGCCGAAAGACAAAGTACCATTTCAACCCGTATTATTGATTTGTTTTCTCCAATAGGGAAAGGACAACGTGGTATGATTGTGGCGCAACCTAAAACTGGTAAAACCATGTTGTTGAAAGAGATAGCAAATGCTATTGCGGCTAATCATCCTGAAGTATATCTAATTGTTTTATTGATTGACGAGCGTCCTGAGGAGGTTACAGATATGCAACGTTCGGTACGTGGAGAAGTAATTGCTTCCACTTTTGACAGAGAACCACAAGAACACGTAAAAATTGCGAATATTGTACTTGAAAAATCTAAACGATTGGTAGAATGTGGTCATGATGTAGTAATCTTATTGGACTCGATTACGCGTTTAGCAAGAGCTTATAATACAGTACAGCCAGCTTCTGGTAAAGTATTAAGTGGTGGGGTAGATGCTAATGCATTGCAAAAACCAAAACGTTTCTTTGGAGCGGCTCGTAATGTTGAAAAAGGAGGTTCGTTAAGTATTATTGCTACTGCGTTGACAGAAACAGGTTCGAAAATGGATGAGGTTATTTTCGAAGAGTTCAAAGGAACTGGTAATATGGAATTGCAATTGGATAGAAAAATTGCTAATAAACGTATTTTTCCAGCTATCGATTTGACTTCATCAAGTACTCGTAGAGATGATTTATTATTGGATAAAGATACACTACAAAGAATGTGGATTATGAGAAAATACCTTTCTGATATGAATCCAGTTGAAGCAATGGAATTTATCAATGATAGATTCAAGAAAACAAGAAACAACGAGGAGTTTTTAATTTCTATGAACGACTAATTTTTAGAATTCAGATTTTAGAATTTAGATTTCGGAATTTTAATAAGGTTTAATAGTCAAAAATGGTTGGTAAAAACGCTGCAAAGCATTGTGAAATATGATGTTTCCGAAAGTTTATTGAAATTCGTTTCAATAAACTTTTTTTATTTATGAATAACTCAAAAAAAAGCGCTGTCCCACATGTAAAAGTCTTCAAACTATTAAATGGGGAAAAAGAGAAAATAAACAACGATTTAAGTGCAAAGATTGCGGACAATTATTTACATCAAATAATAAATCAGTTTCGGATTCTAATAAAGAAATTTGGTTTAGAAACTGGGTAATAGGGAAAGATACATTTGATAAAATATCGGTCGAATCAGGGTATAGCAAAAGTACATTACAACGTTATTTTTCTAAAATGCTATCCAAAGCTCCAATTTTAGAATTTAGTTCAACAGATGAAATTTACCTGGTAATTGATGGAACTTATTTTCCTAACGATATTTGTCTGGTGGTTTATAGAAACTTTCATTTAAAGTCGACACAGCTTTATAGAATGACTAATGGAGAGCATTTTGAAGAAATAGCAGAAGACTTGCAAAATTTATTAAGTCTAGGAATCAAAATAAAAAGCATTACATCTGATGGAGATAAATCATCTATAAAGGCCATTAAAAAAGTTTGTCCAAGAGTACCTTTTCAACGATGTTTAGTCCATATTTCAAGAATGTGTAGAATATGGCTTACACAGAACCCTAAACATAAATCAGGTTTTGAACTCAAACAAATAGCAATAAAAATCCATCATATTGATTCTGAATACAAACGACAATTATGGCTAATAGAACTCATTCAATGGGAAGAACGATATAGAGATTTTATTAACCAAAAATCATATAATATTGAAACAGGAAGATATTGGTATACTCATAAAATGGTTAGAAGATCATTTAATGTAATCAAAAAAGCTATACCTAATATGTTCCTGTACTTGAAGGATGATAAAATACCCAACTCAACAAACTCTCTAGAATCCTTTTTTGGACACTTAAAAGGCAACTTGAATATCCATAGAGGATTAAGTTTAGCCAATAGGAAGAACTTCTTGAAATGGTATTTATATTATAAAAACCAAATCTGAAATAGGTTTTTCTAAGCCATATCAGATTGCCGATAATTAAACAAAAAAAGGATAGCTAAAAACTATCCTTTTAATTATCGTATAATCATCAAATTTATTGCTGGTTGGTTGCTCCTCAGCAGAGCCAACTTCCTCTTCAATTTGACAGCCTAATTTAACTAATCCAAAATGAAAAATCACCAACCATTTTTGACCACATTACCTAAAATAAAGATAAAAAAAGGGATTTTCAAACTGAAAATCCCTTTTTTATTGCCTTCTGTCTTCTGCGACTGAAAACTATATCTTTCTCTCCAACAAAGCCATATAGAATCCATCAAAACCAGATTCCGAAGTTAATATTTTGTGATCTTTGATAAAAGTAAATTGTTTTCCAATATCCGTTTTTAAGAAACGTTCTACTTGTTCTTGATTTTCTGATGGAAGTACTGAACAGGTAGCGTAAACTAATTTTCCTCCTGGTTTTACAATTTTAGAATAGTTTTCCAAAACTTCTGCCTGAACTTTACGGATGTTGTCAATAAACTCAGGTTGCAATTTCCATTTGGCATCTGGATTTCTTTTCAAAACACCTAAACCACTACAAGGAGCATCAATCAATACACGGTCTGCTTTTTCGTGTAATTTTTTAATTACTTTGGTGGTATCAATGATTCGGTACTCAACATTGAAAACGCCGTTTCTTTTAGCTCTTAGTTTTAATTGTTTTAATTTACTTTCATATAAATCCATTGCAATCAATTGGCCTTTATTTTCCATTAATGAAGCAATGTGCAAGGTTTTTCCACCAGCACCAGCACAAGTATCAACAACGCGCATTCCAGGTTTTACATCTAGGAAAGGAGCAACTAATTGTGAACTGGCATCCTGAACTTCAAACAAACCTTCTTTGAAAGCATCTGTTAAAAAAACATTCGCACGTTCTTTTAAGACCAAAGCATCTGCTTGTTCTTCCAGATATTCGGTTTCAATGTCTAAGTCCATTAGAATGGCTCTTAGTTTTTCTTTAGTAGTTTTTAGAGTATTGGTTCTAAGAATTACTTTGGCGGGTTGATTTTGAGCTGCAATTTCTTTTGCCCACACTTTTTCGCCTAATTCTTTCACTCCTATCTCATCCATCCAGTCTGGAATAGATTCTTTGAAAACTCGGTTTCTTGATAATTCGTCAAAACGGCCTTTAATTTTTCTTTCAGGTGTGCCTTCTAGTTGACGCCAATCAGGAATTGGGTAACCTCTTAAAACAGCCCAAACAGCAAACATTCTCCAAAGATTGTCTCTGTCAAATGGTTCTTTAACTTCGGCAATCTCGGCATATAGTCTTTTCCAACGAACTATTTCGTAGATGGTTTCTGCGACAAATTTTCTATCGGAACTTCCCCAACGTTTGTCTTTTTTTAGTGCTCTTGCTACTACTTTATCGGCATATTCTCCTTCGTTAAATATCGCATTTAGAGAATCAATGGTAGTATATACTAAGTTTCTGTGTAATCTCATTTTAATAATTTGAGCTGCAAAGGTACTACTAAATGATTTGAAAGTAAATTTATTTTTTAAATCTGCGAAAATGATTTATTTTACGAGAAAAATTGAGTTTCCTATTGGATTGAATTTTTAAAAAAATACCGCAAATTTGAATTACTTATTTTCAAATTTGCGGTAAAAAAAATAAAATTTGCCTATTCTTTTTATTTTAATTTCTCTATAAAAAAATCAATAGTTCTAGTCCAGGCTAATGTGGCTGCTTTTTCATCATAACGAGGAGTGGTGTTATTGTGAAAACCATGATTTACATTTGGATAAATGTGAGCGGTGTTTGGAACATTGTTTTTCTTTAAAACAGCTTCAAATGCTGGCCATCCTTCATTTACTCGAGTATCTAATCCTGCATATTGTAATAATAAAGGCGTTTTGATTTGTTCGGCTTCTTCGGCGGTAGGTTGTCCGCCATAAAAAGGGACAGCAGCTCCTAAAGTTGGTATTTTTACAGCCATTAGATTAGCTATCCATCCTCCAAAACAAAATCCAACAACACCTATATGTCCATTACAATCTGGATTATTTTTTAAGGAATAGTAGGCAGCAATAAAATCTTCTAGCATTTCATAACGGTCTCTTTTTTTCTGAAGTTCTCGTCCTGCATCGTCGTTGCCTGGGTAACCTCCAAGTGGAGTTAAAGCGTCTGGAGCTAAACTGATAAATCCATCCACAGCTAATCGACGACCTACATCCTCAATATACGGATTTAGACCACGGTTTTCATGCACTACAATAACAGCTGGGATTTTTTTACGGATTTTGCTCGGTTTGGAAAGTAAACCTTTGATTTTTCCACCTCCTTTGGGAGAATCATAAGTCAAATATTCCGAAATAATTCTTGGATCATCTTTTTTAATGGTGATTGAATTTACATAATCGGGAGTAATAAAACTTAATAGCGAAGGTAGCGTAAGTGTGCCAACTGCAAAAACAGAAAGTTTTTCGATAAATTGTCGACGTTCAATTTTATTATGGGCGTAGTCGTCGTATAAGTCAAATATTTCCTGACTGATATCTTCCTTTGCGATTTTTTTCATGATAAAAAGGATTGGTTTTCAATGGTTTTTAAAGATAATTAATTTTGTTCAAATGATTTAAAATAAAAAAAGCTCCTTAGAGGAGCTTTTGAAAAAAATATATCAAATATTGTTTTTAGAATTTGTACTTAAGGCTTGTCATAATTTGACGAGGAGCAATTGGATTTGTACTATAGTTTTCGTGTACAGTGTAATTCAATTCGTTTGTAATGTTTGATAGTTTACATAAGATAGAGAATTTTTTCCACTCATAACCTACAGAAGCATCAACTGTAGCATAACCTTCTATTGGAAAATCACGATTTCTTATTGTTACTTTATAGTCATTTGGTTCCGGTGTATCTGTATTAAGAGCCCATTGGTAGTCATTGTTCCAACCTCCTGTGCGATCCCCCATATAGTTTGCAATAGCTCCAAAACTTAATCCTTTTAATTTACCACTAGGTAATTTATAAAAGAAACTCAAGTTTGCCGTATGTCTTGGAGTTCTGGTAAGAATATCACCTACAATAAGACTTCCATGTGTTCCTGAAGATTTAGAGATTTTTGTCTCATTAAAACTATAACCAGCCATGATGTTTAAACCCTCAGCAGGTTTAGCTGTAATATCAATTTCTATACCTTTTCCTTTAGTAGCACCTACTAATTCTTTTAAATTAGCATTAACGTTTTGTGTCACTCCATCAGCTAGGAATTGTGCTGTTTGAGCTAAATTGTTATTGTTTATTTGGTATAAAGTAACATTCGTACTTAAAATCCCTCTCCAGAAATCTTTTTTGATACCTACTTCATATTGATCAATGATTGAAGGTGCTAATGTTTTTAAATCAACTGTAGTTCCAGTATTTGGAGTAAATGAATTTGAATAACTCGCAAAAATAGACATGTCTCTGTTTGGTTGGATTACGATACCTCCTTTTGGAGAATAGGCTCTGTTTAATGTTTTAGCCGAAGTGGTTGTAATTCCTGTAGATAACACTTTTGTATCAACTTCTGCTTCTTGCCATGACCAACGGATTCCTCCTAATACTTTAATGTATTCATTAATAGAAATTAAATCTTGAGCATAAGCTCCAAAACGTTGCGTATTTGTAGTTCCTAATTGAGTTGCTTTCGAAAATGGTGCTACGGTACTTTGAGTACCGTAATCGTAGTTAAATAGATTAATTGCTGTACTTTCAGTAGTAATAACCGTTGAAGAAGTTGGACTTGCATAGAAAGCAAAAGTATAACTTGGTGCTAATGAATATTCGTAATCTACACCTGTAAAAATTTGATGTTTAATTTTTCCGGTGTTAAAAGTTCCTTGTAAACTCAATTGGTCACCAAAGATGTTTTCAGCAGCATCTGCCTGAGTTAAACCACGTTTCCAGTCACCATTAGTGGCAACAGTGTTTAATTGAGCAGTAGATTTTTGAGTTCTTCTGTACGATTGGTATGAAGAATTAAATGCTAATTTCCAATTTTTATTAAAATCATGATTGAATAAAATAGAAGCACTAGACGATTTTGTGTTACCTGTTGACCAAAGTGCACCAAAGTAAATATTTCTAGGCATATCTAAGATAGTTTCTCCAATAATTCCTGTTCCAAAATCTGGTGTCCAATCAGCATTTAAGTAATCTCCCTGAACCGTAATATTTGTTTTTTCACTAATATTAAATAAAAACGAAGGGTTAAAGTATATACGCTCGTTTTTTACATAATCTCTAAAGCTTTTTGCATTTTCATACGAACCATTAAAACGATAGGCAATATATTTATTTAGAGGGCCGTAAAAATCTACTGAAGGTTTGTAGTAATCATAACTTCCTATTTGCATATTGATTTCTCCACCTCTAGTAAATTTCGGAGTTTTAGTAACTAAATTCATTATTCCTCCGGGGGCAACATTTCCGAATAATAAGGCAGAACCTCCTTTTAAGAATTCTACTCTTTCTAAACCAGAAACCTCAGGGATGGAACCGGCATTATATCTGAATCCGTTTTTAAACATATTGTTGGCAGACATATCATAACCTCTGGACCAGAATGATTCCTGAGCACCACCACGAGCAGAACCTACATAAACACCGTTTGCATTTTTGATTACTTCACTTAAACGAATAGCTTGTTGTTGCGTGATAATTTCATTATCGATAACCTGAACACTTTGTGGTAAATCCATTGGTTTTATTCCTGCTCTAGAAACAGAAACCGGTTTTTGAGGTTTGTTTCCGGTTACGGTAACTTCTCTAAGGATTTGTCCTTTTTTGTTCTTGATGGTGTCAAGAGGATCTGCAGTAACTTCAGATGTATTATAATTTAAAGCGGAAGCAATCTCTTGAGCTTGATTAGATATTGAAAATAATAATGCTATTGTAGGCAGTAAAATTCTTTTCATTTTGTTCTTTATTTGGATTTATTTAAAATAACAGTGCAAATGTAAAATCAAAAAATGGTTTACGCAAGAATTATTTAGAATAAATAAAAATAAAAATCAACAAAAGTTTTATAAGTTGTTGGTATTTTTTTTAAGCAAGTTTATAAATACATTTTGGTGTTCAGTCAGTCAACTGTGTTTTGTTTTTAAAGTATTGTTTTTTAGTTTTTTAGAGGGTTTTAGGAACCGAAAAAGACAAGATGAGTAATGAAACTAAATTTTCTTACTAGATATCACATTTGATTTTTGTCAATTCAAATCTTGATTGTTGTGATTCTATTTATTCAATTTTGGAGGATTAAGGTGGTTTTTAAGAAGCTATAAAGCGTATTTAGACTTGTCTCTGTTTGCGGAATAGCATGTCCTTTGCCATAATTGATAAGTGTGGCTGTTGTAACTCCTAATTTGTCTAATTTGTTTTTAAAATGGTTGATTTGATCTTCATAATAGCGATCATCATCCGTATTATAGAAGAATAGCGTAGGAGCAGCAGTTTTTTCCACCAAAAAAGAAGCCCCCATGGTTTCCCAAAGTTTTCGATTTTGTTCTAAAGGTCCCCAAACCAAAGGGCATCTTTGTTCTAAATTTTTATCTCCATCATCGAGGGTGTTGTAAATTAGGGTGTAATCAAATACGCCTGGACCTAAAGCAGCTGCTTGTATGTCATCAGAAATAGTATGATTAAAACCTGCGTTCTCTATTTCTTTAATTTTTTTATCGCCAATAGCTAACGAACCAGCTGTTGAACCTCTGGAAAATCCAAAAAGACCTATTTTATCTGAAAGCCCAATATTTGCTCCAAAAGCACGTAAGGTTCTAATCGCTGATTTTACTTTTTGGGCAGCATCAGGATTGGTTAGAAACGATTTGTAGGCGTCATTTGGACCATTTTCTGGTTTTCCTTTTCCCCATTGGCAATATTTTGGATGATCGGCGATTGCCCATGCCATGCCATTTGCAGGAGCACCTTCTAAAAAGGAATCGTTAAAACCTGCAAGAGTATAGAAAAGTTTGAGTCTTTGATCTTTGTAGGTATCTGTAAGTTTCCCTTTTTTATTATCATAAAATGCATAACTATTGCTATACGAGAAAGAGAGAAGGGTAGGAATTTTGATTTTAGGCTTAACAGGATATATGATGTCCATATGCAATGAATCGCCTACAATGTATTCCTCTGGGGTGTTGTATATTTTTGGCTTATCAACAAAATAACTTAGATTTCTAGCAATGCGGTAACCTTCAAACAAAATATAAGATTTGTATAAGGAGCAGTTTTTTAAACCACAAAATCTGCCTGAAGCAATCGAATCATTGATAGCTATGATGTCTTCATTTATTTTTAATGCTTTGGCATTTTTGTTTTTTTTATAATCCAATTCAATAACTCTGTACCCTTGGGAGAGTAACCAATTTACATTTTTCTTATTACTATAACGACCAATTTTTTTAAAAGACAAATTTTCTAGATAAACAACCGTTAGATAATTACCTGCATAATCTTTGATGGGTTGGTTCGATTTAAAAGTTTTGTATTCAATACTGGTTCCCGTAGTTTTACTAGTCCATTTTCCTTTTGTTGCGTATGAATTAACAATGAATAAAATAAAAAGGATTACCGAAATGCTATATTTTTTAGTAATGCTTTGTAAAAAACAATAGGATTTAATTTCATTGTTTTTTTAATTGGAAGGATTAAATGGTATAGTACAAAAATAGGATATTATGGTTTATAAAATAGTGTAGATTCATATTTCTGGATAGTTTGAGTCAAGTATATTTAACTTTTTGATAATCTTAAGCTCGCTATTTAATTTGTATTTTTGTCCGAAAACATAATTTAAGCATGAAAAAAATAACCTTACTTTTTGCTTCTATAGCAATTTTTAATTCTTACGCCCAACAAAGACCAAAGTTAGTTGTGGGAGTTGTGGTCGATCAAATGAAAATGGAATATTTATATCGTTACGCTGATGACTTTTCAGCAAATGGATTCCGAAAGCTAATGGGTGAAGGTTATGTTTTTCATAACACACAATACAATTATATGCCTACTTATACTGGTCCTGGACATGCTTCTATTTATACAGGGACTATACCAGCAGTACATGGAATTGTAGGTAATACTTGGTTTGATAAGTCGATAGCAAAAGATAAATATTGCACTGATGATGCATCGGTTAGTATATTGGGTAAGGGGAAGGTAGAAGAGGGAAAAATGTCTCCTGTTAATTTAGAAACTTCAACTGTAACAGATGAGTTACGTTTAGCAACTAATTTTAAAGGAAAAGTAATAGGTGTAAGCGTAAAAGATCGTGGTTCGATACTTCCAGCAGGACATTTTGCTAATTGGGCTTTTTGGTTGAGTGATTCGGGAAATTTTATTTCAAGTACTTTTTATGGGAAAGAATTACCAAAATGGGTGGACGATTTTAATGCAAAGAAAAATTATGAAACCTATTTAAGTAAAGATTGGACTTTGTTGAAATCAGAATCTGTTTATAATGAAAGTTTAGCGGATGATAATGATTATGAGGGTTTGTTGTTTGGTAGTAAAAAGCCTGTTTTTCCCTATGATTTAAAATCTATGTATGCAAAATATGGAGCTAAAGTCATAAAGAGAACACCGTATGGGAATGATTTCATAGCTGATTTTGCGAAAGAAACTATCATTAATGAAGGTTTAGGGGCTGATGAAGTGACCGATTTTTTAACGCTTAGTTTTTCATCAACAGATTATATAGGACATTTGACAGGGCCACGTTCTAGAGAGGTTCAGGATACTTATTTGCGATTAGACGAGACCATCGCTCATTTTTTAGAGTTCTTGGATAAAAAAGTAGGTAAGGGTAATTATTTGTTGTTTTTAACTTCAGATCATGCCGCTGCTGAGAATCAACAATTTTTAAAGGATAGTAAGTATCCTATAGAACCTGTTGATTATTCATTGTTTGTAAATAAGTTGCGTGATTTTTCGAAAGCTAATTTTGGGGCGGATTTTGTGTTAGACTATTCCAACTATAATTTGTTTTTTGATAAAAAGAAAATTAAGGAAAGCAACTTGGATTTAGACATTTTAAAAAATAAGTTTAAAGAGTATGTAATGAGTTTTTCTCATATAAAACGTGTCTATTCAGAGGAAGAAATTTTGTCAGCAAATAGTACTGATTTTTATTTGAACGCTGTTTTTAGAGGTTATGATCCTAAACAAAACGGAGATTTAGTTCTTTTAGAAAAAGCAGGGTATAGTGCACATGAAGGAAAAGGAACTTCTCACGGAACACCATTCAATTATGATACACATGTGCCTTTATTATTTTACGGATGGAATATCAAAAAAGGGGAGTCTTTTGATCGAAAAGTTATTACACAGATTGCTCCTACGATCGCTCAGAAAATAAGAATTGATTTTCCTAACGGAACAGAAGCTGAGGTTTTGACAGAGGTTTTGGAAACTAAATAATACTAAAAAAGGGACTGTTTAAAGTCCCTTTTTTTATCATTGTATTCTACTATAGTGTTACTGTAGCAGGTAATGGAATTTGATTTTTTAATAAATCTTCGAAAGTTTCGTGAGCTCTAATTAAATGCCCTTCTCCGTTAATCCATAATACTTCTGCTGGTTTGTATCTTGAATTATAGTTCGAAGACATAGAATAGCAGTAAGCACCAGCATTTCTAAAGCATAGAATATCTCCTTCTGCAATTTCTTGAATTCTACGGTTGCTTGCAAACGTATCTGTTTCACAGATGTACCCAACGATAGAGTAAAAACGCTCTTTCCCTTTCGGATTTGAAATGTTTTCGATATGGTGTTGTGAACCATAAAACATAGGACGAATTAAATGATTGAATCCAGAATCGATTCCTGCAAAAACAGTCGAAGTGGTTTGTTTTACCACATTAACTTTTGCTAAGAAGAAACCGGCTTCACTCACCAAGAATTTACCTGGTTCAAAAATTAATGTCAATTCTTTACCATATTCGTCGCAAAAAGCATTGAATCTTTTTGATAACTTTTTACCTAATTCTTCAATGTCAGTTTCAATATCATCTTTTTTGTAAGGTACTTTAAATCCACTTCCAAAGTCTAAGAATTCCAGATTTTTGAAGTTTCTAGCAGCGTCAAATAAGATTTCAGCAGCATACAAGAATACTTCGATGTCTAAAATATCAGAACCTGTGTGCATGTGGATACCTACAATGTTCATTTTAGTGTTTTCAACAATACGAACTAAGTGAGGCAATTGGTGTACGGAAATACCAAATTTACTATCGATATGACCTACTGAAATGTTTTCGTTTCCTCCAGCCATAACGTGTGGATTGATACGAATACAAACTGGAACCGTTGGATGTTTTGCACCAAATTGTTCCAAAATGGATAGGTTGTCAATATTGATTTGAACTCCTAAAGCGTGTACCTCTTCAATTTCTTCTAAGGAAACTCCATTTGGTGTATAGAAAATTCTATCTGGTGCATATCCTGCATGAAGTCCTAATTGTACTTCTTGAATTGATACCGTGTCTAGTCCAGATCCCATATCTTTTAATAGTTGTAGGATAGATATATTAGACAGGGCTTTCATTGCATAGTTAATGCGTAGTTTTTCTACTTTAGAAAAAGCTTTAGTTAGTCTGTTATATTGTGATTTTATTTTTTCGGCATCGTATACATATAGTGGTGTGCCAAATTGTTCTGCTAATTGAAGTAAGTCTTTAGATTGCATTGGTGTGAATTTTGTACAAATTTATTATTCTTTATTGATACTACAATAGATATAGTTATTTCTAACAAATTCTAACAATAAGTTACATAAATAACCTTAAGTGATTTTTTTATGTATTTTTATCACATAATATATTTTCAAGAAACTATAAAAGCAAAAAGGCTATCTGAAATTGCTCTCAGATAGCCTTTTATATACTTTATAGATATACTACAATGGAGGTAAATCTCCACCTTCTTTAGTAGGAAGGTTTGTAGTTCCCATTAAAAACAAATCAACTTCTCTTGCTGCCTCACGACCTTCAGAGATTGCCCAAACGATTAATGATTGTCCTCTTCTCATATCTCCTGCAGTAAATATATTTGGAACATTAGTTTGGTAATTGTTTGCTTTATAGTTACTTCTAAAATCAGTTTCAAGACCTAATTGTTCTGCTAAATTTTTCTCGGGTCCTGTAAATCCTAAAGCTAATAAAGCTAAGTCACATGGCCAGATTTGTTCAGAACCTTCAATCTCGATTAATTCTGGACGTTGTCCTGGAACCATTTTCCATTCAACATTTACAGTTTTAAGAGCAGTTAATTTACCATTAGCATCTTTGATGAATTCTTTAGTATTAATTAACCAGTTTCTATTACATCCTTCTTTGTGAGAAGTTGATGTTTTTAACTGTAAAGGCCAGAATGGCCATGGTGTAGACTCACTTCTTCCAACAGGTGGTTTTGGCATAATCTCAAAGTTTGTAACTGATTTTGCACCTTGACGGTTTGATGTTCCCACACAGTCAGAACCTGTATCTCCACCACCGATTACGATAACATCTTTACCAGTTGCTAAAACTTGGTTTTCGATTTTTTCACCCCAAACCACTTTTGTTTGTTGTGTTAAGAAATCCATTGCCTGAACTACACCATCAGCATCAGCACCAGGAGTAGGTAAACCTCTTCTTTCAGTTGCTCCACCACAAAGTACGATAGAATCAAATGCTTTTAAGTCTTCAATAGAGTAGTTAACACCTACATTAGTGTTTACTTTGAAAGTGATACCTTCTGCTTCAAGAATAGCTATACGTCTGTCGATAATTTCTTTTTCTAATTTGAAATTAGGAATTCCATAACGTAATAATCCTCCAATAGCATTGTCTCTTTCAAAAACAGTTACAGTATGACCTGCTCTGTTTAATTGTTGTGCAGCTGCTAAACCTGCAGGTCCCGAACCAACAACAGCAACTGTTTTACCAGTTCTTGTTTTTGGTGGTTGTGGTTTAATCCAACCTTCTTGGAATGCACGCTCCACAATATTTTTTTCTATGTTTTCAATAGAAATAGGATCATTGATAATTCCTAGTACACATGCTTTTTCACATGGAGCTGGACATAAACGCCCTGTAAATTCAGGGAAGTTATTTGTTGAATGTAATATCCAAGAAGCTTTTTGCCATTCACCTTGGTGAACCATGTGGTTGAAATCAGGGATTAAATTCCCTAAAGGACATCCACTGTGACAAAATGGAATACCACAATCCATACAACGAGATCCTTGTTTTGTAATTTCAGCTTCACTCAAAGGAACTGTAAATTCTTTATAATGTCCAACACGCTCTTCTACTGCTGTGTATGATTCATCTTGTCTTTCGAATTCTTTAAAACCTGTTACTTTTCCCATTGTATTATGCTGTTAATTCTTCTACCATTTGTTCCTCAGTTTCTAAGCGTTTTAACGCTTTTTTGTATTCTGTAGGCATTACTTTTACAAAATTCTCTAAGCTAGTGTTCCAGTCACTTAACAATTCAGCTCCTTTAGTACTGTTAGTGTACTGAACGTGTCTTTCAATTAAGTGTTTTAATTCATCAGCTTCTTTTCCTTCAACTGTTTCAAACTCGATTGTTTCAGTGTTACACAATCCGTTTTTGAATTTGTTTTGAGGATCATAGATATAAGCGATACCACCACTCATACCTGCAGCAAAGTTTCTTCCAGTTTTACCCAGAACAACTACTTTTCCTCCAGTCATGTACTCACAACCGTGGTCACCCACACCCTCAACAACTGCTACAGCTCCTGAGTTACGTACTGCAAAACGCTCTCCTGCAATACCGTTGATGAATGCTTCTCCTTCAATAGCTCCAAATAAACAAACGTTACCTACGATAATGTTTTCTGAAGCAACAAAAGTAGCTTTTGCTGGTTTCTTGATGATTAATTTAGCTCCAGATAAACCTTTACCTAAATAGTCATTGGTGTTTCCTTCTACAGTAAAAGTTAATCCGTGTGCACTAAATGCTCCTAAACTTTGTCCTGCTGAACCAGTGAAATTAATGTTTAAAGTGTCTTCTGGCAGACCTAAGTGTCCGTAGATTTTAGAAATTTCGTTACTAACAATAGCACCTACAGAACGATCTGTGTTCTTGATAGGATAATCTAGAGTCATTTTTTCTTTTCTGTATAAAGCACGGTGAGAATCTCTTAATATTTGGAAATCCAATACGTTGTCTAGACCATGATCTTGTTTTTCAGTATTACGAACTACCATATTTTTATACGCAGCTGGACGATGTAAGATTGATGATAAATCTAAACCTCTGGCTTTGTAGTGTGTGATAGCTTTGTTAGAATTGATTTTGTGTGTTTGCCCAATCATTTCTTCCATTGTTCTGAAACCTAATGAAGCCATGATACCTCTTAATTCTTCTGCTACATAGTAGAAGAAGTTAATTACGTGTTCAGGAGTTCCTTTAAAGTTTTTACGTAATTCTTTATCTTGAGTAGCAATACCTACAGGGCAAGTATTCAAGTGACATTTACGCATCATAATACATCCAGAAGCAACTAGTGGAGCAGTAGCGAAACCAAATTCTTCAGCACCTAATAAAGCGGCGATAGCTACGTCACGTCCCGTTTTTAACTGACCATCACATTCTACAACAATACGACTTCTTAAGTTATTTAGTACTAAAGTTTGTTGTGCTTCCGCTAATCCAAGTTCCCAAGGAAGACCTGCGTGTTTTAATGATGTTAATGGAGAAGCTCCAGTTCCACCGTCATAACCAGCGATCAATACAACATCCGCTTTTGCTTTTGCAACACCCGCTGCAATTGTTCCAACACCAACTTCAGAAACTAATTTTACGTTGATGCGTGCTTCTCTATTTGCATTTTTCAAGTCGAAAATTAATTGTGCTAAATCTTCAATTGAATAAATATCGTGGTGTGGTGGAGGTGAAATCAATCCTACGAAAGGAGTTGAGTTACGAGCCGATGCAATCCAAGGTAATACTTTTTCACCAGGTAATTGACCACCTTCTCCAGGTTTAGCACCTTGAGCCATTTTAATTTGAATCTCTTTTGCACTTGATAAGTAGTGAGAAGTTACTCCAAAACGTCCAGAAGCTACTTGTTTGATAGCCGAGTTACGACTGTCACCATTAATATCTGGTTGGAAACGAGTTCTGTCCTCACCACCTTCACCTGAATTGGATTTTCCTCCAATACGGTTCATTGCGATTGCTAAGTTCTCGTGTGCTTCTCTAGAGATAGATCCGTAAGACATCGCACCCGTTTTGAAACGTTTTACGATAGCTGTCCATGGTTCTACTTCGTCTAATGGAATTGGGTCTAAGTTGTCAAATTCAAAAAGACCACGAATTGTCATTAAATTTTTAGCCTGATCGTTTACTGTTTTAGCATACACATCATAACTAGCTTGATCACTTAAACGTACTGCTTGCTGTAATTTAGCGATAGTAGTTGGGTTGAATAAGTGTCTTTCTCCGTTTCTTCTCCATCTGTATTCTCCACCAATGTTTAATCCTAAACGGTTAGGGATTAATACATCTGGATAAGCGTATAAATATCTTTCGTTGATTTCTTTTTCAATTTCATACAGTCCGATACCTTCAATTCTTGAAGCAGTGTATGGGAAGTATTTTTCAACAAATTTAGAGTTGAAACCAACAATTTCGAAAATTTGAGAACCTCTGTATGAGTGTAATGTAGAGATTCCAATTTTGTTCATGATTTTTAATAAACCAGAACCGATTGCTTTGTTGAAGTTGTCAACTGCTTTCTGCTCGCTGATTCCAGTGATAAATCCTTCTTGTACTTGAACACGAATGATTTCGTTCACCATATATGGGTTAATTGCACTTGCTCCGTAACCGAATAAAGTAGCGAAGTGGTGCGGTTCACGTGGTTCTGCAGATTCGATAATGATATCAAAATAAGAACGCTTACGTAAACGGTTCATTTGGTGGTGAACATAAGAACAAGCTAATAATGCAGGAATTGGAGCGAAATCTTTATTAACCCCTCTGTCTGATAAGATAATAATATTAGTTCCTCTATCTACTGCTTTAGTAATTTGAATGATGATATCTTCTAAAGCATTTTCTAAACCATTTAAACCTTTATCTTTTTTGTATAAGATTTCAATAGTTTCTGCTTTGAAATGATCGATATCAATATTTCTGATTTTTTCTAAATCATCGTTAGAAATAACCGGGTTTTGAATTCTTAATTTTCTACATTGTTTACTAGAAATATCAAAAATATTTCTGTCCTGACCCAATGCTAAGCTGATATCAGTTACAATTTCCTCACGGATACCATCTAATGGAGGGTTAGTAACCTGTGCGAATAATTGTTTGAAATAGTTGGGAATTAATTGTGGTCTATCTGATAATACAGCAAGAGGAGTATCAGTACCCATGGAGCCTAATGCTTCTTTTCCAGATTGAGCCATTGGAGTGATAACATCTTGAATGTCCTCTAATGTATAATTAAATAAACGCTCTCTAGTTTTTAAATCGATAGTTTCGATTGGGCAAGCCTTAGTTGTAGTAGGTACGTCTCTTAGGTGTAAACGGTATTGTTTTAACCATTCTTGGTATGGTCTTTCAGAAACGATTTTGTTTTTGATTTCTTCATCATTTACGATGCGTCCTTCGTTCATGTCTACTAAGAACATTTTTCCTGGCTCTAATCTTCCATGGCTTTCTACGTCTTCTGGATCAACGTTTACTACACCAATTTCAGATGCCATGATTAATTTTCCGCTCTTTGTAACTGTATAACGAGAAGGTCTTAAACCATTACGGTCTAATAAAGCTCCTACATAATCACCGTCAGAGAATGGTACAGATGCAGGTCCATCCCATGGTTCCATGATGCAAGCATTGTATTCGTAGAAAGCTTTTCTTTCCTCAGACATGGTTTTGTGTTTCTCCCATGCTTCAGGAATCATCATCATCATAACTTCAGGCAATGAACGTCCCGTATGTGTAAGTAATTCAACAACCATATCCATAGAAGCTGAATCCGATTTTCCAGGTAAGATAATAGGGAATAATTTCTCTATTTGTGGACCAAAGACATCACTTTTCATGATTTCTTCGCGAACACGCATTCTACTTACGTTTCCTCTCAAAGTGTTGATCTCACCGTTTTGACACATGTATCTAAATGGCTGAGCTAACTCCCATGTAGGCATTGTATTTGTTGAGAAACGTTGGTGAACTAAAGCCAAACGAGTTACTAAATCCGTTTGTTGTAAGTCCGTATAATATGGCCCGATATCTTCAGGCATAATGATACCTTTATATATTAAGGTAGTAGTTGATAAACTAGGAACATAAAAATAAGAACTTTGCGATATTTTAGAATTGGCAATAGTGTGTTCTGTAATCTTACGAGCGGCGTACAATTTAGCTTTGAAGGTTGCTTCATCAATGGCTTCATTTTTACCTACGAACAATTGTTCAATTGTAGGTTCAGAAGCTAAAGCAATTTCTCCTAATTGACTAGAATCAACAGGAACTTCTCTCCATCCTAAAACAGAAAGTCCTTGTGCTTTGATTTCTTTTTCAAATATGTCTTTACAAAAAACGTATTGATTTTTGATTTTTGGTAAAAATACCATCCCGACAGCATACTCTCTAGGGGCAGGTAATTTGAAATCACAAACTCTATTGAAATATTCATGAGGAATGTCAATTAAAAGTCCAGCTCCATCTCCCGTTTTCCCGTCAGCACTTACACCTCCACGGTGTTCTAGCTTTACTAGAATCTCTAATGCGTCGTGAATAATTTGATTTGTTTTCTCACCTTTAAGGTTGCAGATAAAACCAGCTCCACAGTTTTCATGCTCGAATTCTGGCAAATAAAGGCCTTGTTCTTTAACTTTCATGCTTGATAATTTTTTTTACAAAAATAGATATTTCATTAAATATAATCCATTGATTTGGACTATTCGAGCTTACTTTTACAGGAATAATAGAAAAATGTATTAATTATAATAATAATTGCATTATTTAGGCTAAGTATTAACAAATTATTAATATTCACTGTATTTTGACCTTATATATTGACAATTATTTCTGGTTTTTTTAAAAACAAAATTGAGAAATTTTGTGTAAAAATGCTTGTTTGTTCTCTTTATTTGCTATGAAATCATTTTTTTGGTAGAAATATAGAAGCAAAAGACGTTTTTTTTTAACTTTCTCAATAAGATATTTTAAATCGATAAAAAGATTTCTCATTTAAGTTCGTTTTTTCTACTTTTGTCGGACTTATTTTCTGAAATAAAATCAGATTCAGACAAATTCTATATTATGAACATACACGAATATCAAGGAAAAGAGATTTTAGCTAGCTATGGCGTTCGCGTTCAACGCGGAATCGTTGCAAATAGTCCAGTAGAAGCAGTTGCTGCTGCAAAACAATTAACTAACGAAACAGGAACGAGCTGGTACGTAGTTAAAGCACAAATTCACGCAGGTGGTCGTGGTAAAGGTGGAGGTGTTAAACTGGCTAAAGGTATTGACAAAGTAGAAGGAATTGCAGAAGAAATCATCGGAATGCAATTAGTTACTCCTCAAACATCTGCAGAAGGTAAAACAGTTCACAAAGTTTTAATTGCAGAGGATGTTTACTATCCAGGAGAATCTGAAACTTCAGAATTTTATGTGTCTGTATTGTTAAACAGAGCTACAGGACGTAATATGATTATGTATTCTACAGAAGGTGGAATGGATATTGAGGAAGTTGCTGAGCATACTCCGCACTTAATCTTTACTGAAGAAATTGACCCAGCTGTTGGTTTACAAGGTTTTCAAGCTAGAAGAATTGCATTTAACTTAGGTGTTACAGGTAATGCATTCAAAGAAATGGTGAAATTTATCGATGCTTTATATAAAGCTTATATTGGTTCAGATGCTTCTATGTTTGAAATCAATCCAGTTTTAAAAACATCTGATAATAAAATTTTAGCTGTTGATGCTAAAGTAAATATTGACGATAACGCATTGTTCAGACAAAAAGTGTATGCAGACATGCGTGATGTACGTGAAGAAAATCCAATTGAAGTAGAAGCTAAAGAAGTAGGATTGAACTATGTGGACCTTGATGGTACTGTAGGGTGTATGGTAAACGGTGCAGGTCTTGCTATGGCAACTATGGATTTGATTAAATATGCAGGTTTTGAGCCAGCTAACTTCCTTGATGTAGGAGGAACTGCTGATGCTAAACGTGTTGAAACAGCTTTCCGTATCATTTTGAAAGATCCAAACGTAAAAGCAATCTTAATCAATATCTTTGGTGGAATCGTTCGTTGTGACCGTGTTGCTCAAGGAGTTGTTGATGCATACAAAAACATGGGTGATGCTATTAATGTGCCAATCATTGTTCGTTTGCAAGGAACTAACGCTGAAATTGCAAAAGAATTAATTGATAATTCAGGTATGCCAATTTTATCGGCTGTTCAGTTCCAAGAAGCTGCTGATCAAGTACAAGCTGCACTTTCTTAGTTAAAAAGCTTAGTTATATACAATGGCCCGTCTTTATTTGAGACGGGCTTTTTTTATTTTCACAAATCAATTTAGGATTATCTATACTTATGTTAATCTATTATTAATGAGTAAATTATTGAGTTTTTTTTATAGTTTTTAAGTTTATTGTGTGTTTATTTAATTTTTGGTTTCCTTTTATTGTAAGCTGTGAAATTTTTGAAAAGAATATTTTTATTACTTATAATAGGTAATTGATTATGTTTTTTATCATTGGGTTAAGTAATTGTTTTTGTGTTTTTTGATTAAAAATCAGTACTAATTTTGAACTGTAATTAAAAACAAAAAGATTATGAAAAAATTATTTTTATCTATTGTAGTAGCGTTATTTATGACTTCAGCATTTGCTGCTACTGATACTCCAAATACAAAAAGTAATTACGCAGAGACGTATAAGGAATTGTCAAAACTGTTAAATGCATATACTCAGCTGGATGGTATAGGTGAGGATACAGTTGTTAAAGTTAGAATTGTTATTAATGAAAATCATGAAATTGTAGTAATGAGTACAAGTACAGATGATGATTTTTTGAATAATTATATTAAAACTACTTTAAATTATCAAAAATTAGAGGCTAATGAGTTGGCTTCTGGAAACGGACTGGTGTTTTTAGTCAAATTTATGAAGTAGTTTTTAATAGCATTACAATCGTAAAAAAGTCTCATTTCGATGAAATTGTCGATTTGAGACTTTATTTTGTTGCTTTTTTTGTTGAATATAATGCAAAATAAGCTTCGTTTTGATGTGTTTTGGTGTTTTTTATCGAGGTTATTTCTATTATTTATGTGAATAATGAAAATTAAAGTATTTTTTTTTATTATAGTTTCATTTTTTAATTGGTAATTTTTTACAACTCTCAAAACTTGTAGTATTGATAATAATTTAAGTTTTTGATTGAGATTTTTTAATAATTTAGTAATGAAATCTAAAAACACTTAAGTTTAATTTAAAATTTAGAAATCATGAAAAAATTATTATTATCAGTTGTTGCTACTTTATTTTTAACAACAGCATTTGCAAAAGAGAATCCTACTAAAGGAACAAATGATTATGATGACACTTACAAAGAGATCAGTAAGATGTTAAATAGTTATCCAAGTTTTGACGGTTTAGGAGAAGAAGTTTTGGTTAAAGTGAGAATTGCACTTAATGAAAATCGTGAAATTGTAGTTATGAGTACAAACACTACAAATAGTGATTTAAACTATTTTATCAAGAATACCTTGAACTACAAAAAGATTTCAGCAGATGATTTAGAAACAGGAAAAGGACTTGTTTTCCTAGTAAAATTTACAAAATAAGATGAATGAATTAAACAAATAAATCCCGAGTATGTACTCGGGATTTATATTTTAATAGAAATCTTAATTAGCTATCTAGTTTAGGATTTTTTGTTTTTTCCGTTATTGAATTTTACTTTTTCTACCACTTGAATTTTTGGAGTTGGTTTTTTAAAGTTGGTTTTTTTCTTAAAATTTGTTTTAGCTTGATTAGGTTCGCCAGTAGCTGATTCTTTAGCTTTGGCAGGGATTTCGGACTTATGTTTAGCTAAAACTTCCTTAGGGTTTTTAGGGTTTTCCTTAGTCCCTCTTAAGTGAATTACAAGGCCATTTAAAAAATTACGTAAAACTTGATCGCCACATTCTACATAGTTAGGATGTTTTTCATCACGAAAAAATGCACCCAATTCGGATTTAGAAATTCTAAAATCTACCAATTCTAAAATTTCAACTATTTGATCATCGCGAAGCATTAGGGCTACACGTAATTTTTTAAAAATATCGTTGTTTGTCATTTTGTTTTATTTTTTACAAAGGTACATTATTATCATGTTAGCTAGTCTGCTTATTTTGATATTCGTTGAGGATTTTAATTATTTTATTTAAATCCTTTTTTTTGTGATTCGCAGTTATAATGATTCTATTCAGATATTCGTTATCAGAATTATATTTGAAATTTGTAATGATTATTTTTTTTGATGCCAGGATTGTATTGATGTTTTCAATCTTGGGGTAAATAACAGGATAATTTTGTTCAAAGAGAATCTTATTATTAGTCGCCAGTTTTAAACCTAAATAGGTTAGATTTTCTTGAAGTTTTTTTTGTTGTTTCTTGATTATTTTTTTTGCTTCGGCAATTGTATTTACAAACGCAGGATTCATTCCTGCACTCGACACAAAAATATCATTGTTTTTTAGTTTTTCAATAAAAACACTACTTCCAGCAACAACACCCCCTGATACACCTAAAGCTTTACCTAAAGAAGATACTAATATCTTATGTTGGATATTGCTATATTGTATAGAAGAATACAAACCACAACCCTCTTTACCTACTATTCCTAAAGAATGAGATTCGTCAATTACTAAGGCAATTTCTTTATGATTTGGGATTTGCTCTAAAACGCTAAGATCAACTGCATTAACAGAATTAGAAGGAACTGCGTCTGTGAGGATGGCTATTTTTTCTGTTGTATTATCTAATATCCTCGGGTTGATTTTTCCATTTATGAAAAAAGGAGAACTATTATTGTGTGAAATTGCTTTATGATTATTTGGAAAATGATAAAAAAGAAAGTTTTCAAATTCCAAATGTTTCAAAACCAATTGTGCTGCTAACATACCTGAAGAGACAGTAAGAGCGGCTTGTGATTGAATAAATTCAGCTAAAAAAGTTTCACCTTTCTCATAAGCCGAAAGTTTTATATTGGCATTTCGAGAACTTCCATAAGCTGTTCCCCAATGCTTGATGTTTTTGGCTGCTATTTTTTGGAATTTTTTATTTGGCGGTAAGCCTAAATAAGCTGTCCCGCCAAAGTATATGTATTTTTCGTTGTCGATTTTTATAATTCGATTTGGGAATTCCTCTACTGTCATTTTAGTTATTTTAAAACAACACCGGTTCCATTCAATTCTGAATAATCAATTTTTCCATGAGCTATTTTTACTCCTTTGGCAATATCTTCCGATAAAAGTAAAGCACCATCCATATCCACATAATCCAGTTGAGGCAATAAATGGGCTATTGCTGAAATTCCAACTGATGATTCCGTCATGCAGCCCACCATCGTTTTTAATCCTAGTCTTTTGGCTTGTTCAATCATTCTGCGTGCTGGAGTTAATCCGCCACATTTTACTAGTTTGATGTTGATACCATGAAAATGATTATAGCATTTGGCAACATCTTGTTCTACAATACAGCTTTCATCAGCAATTATAGGAAGCACCGAATGTTTGTAAATGAATTCATGACCTGCCCAATCATCCGCTTTTAAGGGTTGTTCTAGGAATTCAACACCTAATTTTTTTAGTTCGATGGCGTTGTTTAGCGTTTCTTCAATTCCCCAGCCACAATTTGCATCAATTCTAAAAATAGCATTAGTATGTGCTCTTAAAGCTTTGACAATTTCGATATCATTACTCGTTCCTAATTTGATTTTATAGATAGGCCAAGGTAGCTCTTTCATTTTCGACACCATCTTGTCTATCGTATCAATCCCAATGGTATAGTTAGTCAAAGGGTTTCTTTCGATATTATAGTGCCAAAGTTCATGTAGTTTTTTTCCTTGTTGACGTGCATACAAATCGTTGTAAGCCATATCTAATGCACAAAGGGCAAACATATTATGTTTAAGCTGTGGATACATTTTTGCCCAGAAATCTTCAGGTGTTTCATCAATTGTTGATTCGATGAGTATTTGTACTGCTTCTAAATCCTGTTTCATCATGGGTACGGTGATATTGTAATAAGGATTTGAAGTTGCTTCGCCATATCCTGAGAATCCACCACTTTTTAATTGTACTATTAAAGAGGGTTGGGTATCTATTGATTCTCTAGAGATTGTGAATGTGTGCTTTAGTTGTAGCTCGTATTCTCTAATAATCAATTCCATAATAGTCTGGTTTTATTATAAAATTAAGCTTTAAAAATGAATAATTTTTGCCCGATATGAAGAATTTTTAAATTCTGATTTTTTGAACCACATTTTGCTTAAATGATAAAAAAGTATAGTCGGAAAAACAAATAGTTTAAAAAGAGGGTTTTTACCATGTGATTTACTATCGACGAATAGCAAAAAATGATGATTTTTGTCCTTTTTTAAGTGGTTTTAAAATGCGATTTTTAAATCAAAACCGATGATTTTGAGTGTTTGATTGGGTTTTTATCTTAAAAAATGATATTTTAGCTAAAATTATTTATGATATGAGTACTAGCGTAGAAAAAAAGAAATTGCTTTTAGAAATGATTGCTTATGCGACAATCGATGGTCAACTGAGTAAAAAAAGCTATGATTTTTTATTTTTAATTGCTAATGAATTAAATTTCGAGAAAGGAGTTTTTTTAGACCTTTTTGGAGAAGAATTACCTGTTTTATCGGGTAATTTGAAACTTACAAGAATTAAACAATTTTATCAATTATTGCTCTTTTTTCAGAATGATGGTATTTTGCACAAACAAGATCCAGAATTAATAATTCATATAGCAATAAGTATGGGACTAGATATTGAAGCGATCAAAATTCTAGTCAAAAAAATGAAAAACATGCCTAATTCTGTTATTCCTGACGATGTTTTGTGGAATATGTTTTACGCAGATTATGAATATTAAGGCAGTTGTTCTTGTAATTTTTTTACTTCGTCTCTCAATTTAGCGGCTTGGATAAAGTCAAGTTCTTTTGCTGCCTTTTCCATTGCTTTACGCTTTTCGCGAATGCGTTTTTCAATTTCCTCTTTCGATAAGTATTCTGTTATCGCCTCTGCTGCTGAATTTATTGTATGTCCCATTTCGTATTCAATTGAAGGGCTTTTGGTAAAAGCACTATCAATTTTTTTATTTAAAGCTTGAGGGACAATATTGTTAGCCGTGTTAAAATTGATTTGTTTTGTTCTTCGATAATTGGTCTCGTCGATTGTTTTTTGCATACTATCGGTAATTTTATCGGCATACATGATGGCTTTACCATTTAAGTTTCGGGCGGCACGACCAATAGTTTGCGTTAAGGAACGATGCGAACGCAAAAAACCTTCTTTATCCGCATCTAAAATAGCTACAAGAGAAACTTCTGGTAAATCTAAACCTTCACGTAACAAGTTTACTCCAATCAATACATCAAATAGTCCTTTTCGCAAATCTTGCATGATTTCAATACGCTCTAAAGTATCTACATCTGAGTGAATGTAACGACAACGAATGCTTACTTTTGCTAAGTATTTCGCTAATTCTTCTGCCATTCTTTTAGTTAAAGTGGTAACTAAAACACGTTCGTCTAATTCGCAACGTTGTTGGATTTCCTCAATTAAATCATCAATTTGATTCAAACTAGGACGTATTTCGATAACAGGATCAACTAAACCTGTTGGGCGAATAACTTGTTCTACGACCACACCACCTGATTTTTGTAATTCATAATCCGCTGGAGTTGCTGAAACATAAATGACTTGGTTTTGCATGGCTTCAAATTCCTCAAATTTTAATGGTCGGTTGTCCATGGCTGCAGGAAGTCTAAAACCGTACTCAACTAAGTTTTCTTTGCGGCTTCTGTCGCCTCCGTACATGGCGTGAACTTGTGAAAGTGTTACGTGACTTTCGTCAACAACCATTAAATAATCTTTTGGGAAATAATCCAATAAACAGAAAGGACGTGTTCCTGCTTCACGGCCATCAAGGTAGCGCGAATAGTTTTCGATACCAGAACAATAACCTAATTCCCGAATCATTTCCAAATCGAAATTGGTGCGTTCTTCCAAACGTTTTGCTTCGAGATGCTTGCCTATTTCCTTGAAATAATCGACTTGTTTGACTAAATCTTGCTGGATTTGCCAAATCGCATTTTGCAATACATCGGGCGAAGTCACAAACATATTGGCTGGATAAATCGTCAACTTGTCAAATCGTTCAATAACTTTAGAAGTTTTAATATCAAAACTTTCTATTTCTTCAATTTCATCGCCAAAAAAATGAATGCGATAGGCGTCATCGGCGTAACTAGGGAAAACTTCCACTGTATCACCTTTAATTCTGAAATTTCCAGGATTAAAGTCGGCTTCCGTTCTAGAGTACAAACTCTGCACTAAAGAGTGTAATAATTTAGTTCGAGAGATTTCTTGATCTCTTTCGATAGCGATCACATTTTTTTGAAATTCTATTGGGTTTCCAATACCATATAAACAAGAAACAGAAGCAACCACAATAATGTCTCTTCGTCCTGAAAGTAGGGAAGAAGTAGTGCTCAAGCGCATTTTTTCTAACTCTTCATTGATAGATAAGTCTTTCTCAATATAGACTCCTGTAACAGGGATAAAAGCTTCCGGCTGGTAATAATCGTAATAAGAAACGAAATATTCTACTGCATTATTAGGGAAAAACTGCTTGAATTCCGAATACAATTGAGCCGCTAAGGTTTTGTTGTGTGCCAAAACTAAGGTGGGGCGTTGTACTTCCTGAATCACATTAGCCACTGTAAACGTTTTACCAGAACCTGTAACTCCTAGCAATGTTTGAAATTGTTCACCATCAACGATACCTTGTGCTAATTTTTCGATTGCTAGAGGTTGATCTCCTTTTGGTTGGTAATCCGATACGACTTGGAATTTCATTTGTTTTTTGTTGCAAAGTTGGAAGTTGCAAAGGTACAAAGTTTATCGGCAAAGTAAATTAATAGGCTGGGAACTGGGATAGTTTTTTATTTTTTTAATTTGTAAACCAAATTTTCTTATCTCACACAATAAGTGATTGAATTTTAAAATACAAATGATTTAGCTCGACTAAAATTGTCATCCCACATGATAAAATCCTCTCCGCTTGGCGCTATTTTTGTCTTTTTTATTAATGAAGGATTGCTAGGATATGCCTCTTTTTTTTGTCGAACTTTAAGTGAATAAAGCTAATTACACCTCCGTTTTCATCATAACTTCCTTTTAGAATTAAATCATGCCAACCATCAGTTTTTTGTGAACTTATGAAAATAGGAGGATTTGTTACAGAAAAATAAGTGTTAACAGTAAAGTCACTATTTAATAAATAAAAAAACAACCACCACTTCCGCAAAAATACCTACCTAAAAGACTGATAAAATATTCGTTTTTTCCATCGTCATTTAAGTCAATTTGGTAAAAACTGAAGGTTCTATCTATAGAAGTTAGGATTGTGAGGTTTTCTTTGTAATTTCTCGAAGAAATTTTATTATTCTATTCGCAGTGATTGCATCAGTGGTTTCTTTTTGATAATTGACATTGCTTGCGTTCACGCTTCTTATTTGTTTGGATGTTTTTTCAATTTTTGTAGAATTGTTTGTATCCAAAATATTATTTGGTTCTATTCCTTTATTGTTTTTGTTTTGACAACTGGCAATGAGAATAATCAAAAAAAGCTTATTCGAAGTGATTTAAATATTCGCATCTATTTATGGTTTAGTTACTAATATAAATATTACACTCAAGCAATGTACTGAAAATTTAAAAAACTATTGTTTAAAAACCGATAGTTTTTTAATGATGGAAATCCGTAAAGTTGAGAATTTACACATTCCGTTTTTAAGGATAAAAAAGTTATTAAAATCGCGGTTGCTTTATTTCAAATTCCCAATCTTGTTGTTGGTTTTCAGTCAGGAAAGACCAAGCAAGAATACGACTGGTTTTTTGGCCTTGAGCCATATCTATAGTGCGAATTTGAGCCGCGTTGACTTTGTTTAGTGTTTTGTATAAACTTTTCAAATGGGATTGTTTAGATACAAGTGTAGTAAACCACAAGCATTGCATCGGGTAACGGGCACTTTCAAAAATCATTTGTGTAACAAATCCTAACTCACCACCTTCACACCATAATTCATGGTTTTGTCCGCCGAAGTTCAAAACGGCTTTAGTTTGTTTTTGACCTTTTAAATTACTTACTTTTCTTAGGCTTCCTTCGTTTGCTTCTTCTGCCGATTTGTGAAAAGGTGGATTGCATATCGTGAATGCAAATCGATCTTCGGGAGTAATGATATTTTTAAAAATATAACGCGGTTCGAGTTGCAATTGCAAACTAATGGCATCTATTAAATGGGGATTGGCTTCGATAATTTTTGCGCAGTTTTTTAATGCTTTTTCGTCGATATCGGTTCCTACAAAACTCCATTCGTAAACCGAATTCCCGATGATTGGGTAGATACAGTTTGCTCCAGTGCCAATATCCAAACCTTCGATTTCCATACCTGTTGGTATTTCACCATTATTGCTTTCTGCAAGCAAATCAGCTATGTAATGGATGTAATCGGCTCTGCCAGGAATAGGAGGGCAAAGATAATTTTTAGGAATGTCCCAGTCCTTAATGTTGTAATGACTTATTAACAGTGCTTTATTTAAGCATTTTACGGCACTAGGATTGCTGAAATCAATACTTTCAATTTGATACTCATTAGTAAAAACATAGTTTTTTAATTCTGGGCAAACTGGAAAAAGTTGCTTGAAATCATAACGAGAACGGTGTAAATTGCGTGGATGTAAGTTTGATTTTTCAGTAATTGCAGTCATTTTAGGAGCGCTTAAATTTTGCGCAAAATTAAGCTTTTAATTTGGTAATGACTAATACTTAGTTCTTTGATTTTGAATTTGATAAGGGTTTTTGAGTAGAATTTCGAAAAAAAATAAATATGACTATCCGTTTCTTATACCAATCGTTGAGAACGGCACACAGATGAAACGGATTTTAATGGATGGATTATCACAGATTGTGATTCGCAAAGAGCTATAAAGATCCGTTTTTATCTGTTTAATCAGTGTTACCTGCCTGTCGGCAGACAGGTCTGTGGCTTATTTTTTATTTATTCCGCATAGCGGACAGTCATAAAAATAAAAATTGAATCGATTTCGATATTCAGGATTACTTTTGGGAATATTATATATACAATTAATCCATGCATTCCATCAGAAGTAAATCACCTTCTTGATGTTCAATAATTACTAAACCATCTTGAGCAACATGATTACTGCTTCCAGTGCGATAACCTATAGTGAGGCTATCATCTTTGAGAGGGTAGAATAAATTTTCGGAATGTATACCTGTAACATGGCCTATCGGAATTAACGAAATCGGAGTATTTGCAGTATACCATTTTTCAAATCTTCGAGGTAAAAGAAAAACCTTTGAATGATCGTCAAGAATTACAATTTTTAGTTTTTCTCTGTAACGGACAATATTGGTTAGGTTAGTTATAGTATGATCAGCCCTTTTTCCAGTTGCCCAAACTACATTAACCGCAGGAATATTTCTTTCGTACAAATAATCGAAAGCTTTTTCCAAGTCGGTTTTATCTTGGTCAGGTGTGTGGACTATTTCTATAGGATATTGCTTTTCTTTATAGTAGTTTGGATCGAAATCTCTGTCAAAATCGCCTAGCAAAACATCTACTTTGATATCGAGTTCCATGACACGTTCCATAGCAGAGTCGAGCACGATTACAAGTGGAGACCATTCCAATAACTGACCTAATAATTCAGGGTTACAGGCCGCACCATTGGCAATAATTAGTGCAGGTTCTTGATCGTCGCGAACTATATGATGTGATGACAAAGGATTTAGGATTTAATATGGCTAATTTTAGAAAGCAAAGATAGTTATAGTTTTGCGTTCCTATTTATTTTTTTAGAGTTGATTTAATCAGAAGAATTTATCTATAGATTAAATTTTTCTTTTTCAAATCATTGAATAGTATAGGTTCTAGCTGTCTGTTTCTCCCAAAGTAAAATAACCCAGAGGGAAATTATTAGGATTACTTATATTTTTGATATTTCCTCTAACAGTGGTCGGTGGGGTTTGGAATGGACCACCTGAATTGGTTCCAGTATTGCCAATTAAGATATTCATGTAATTGTAATATTGTTTAGATATCCCCATGTGTAGCAATTCTACGACATCCCCAGTTTTTAAATCGTCATTACTTGAATTACTGAAAAATTCATTACCCTGAAAGTAGATGTCTTCATCGATACTGTAGCTTATGGTTGCTTCATTTGTATATTTATAGCGATATAAATAGTAATTATTTACGTTTTCCGGGTCGTTAAAGTAGGCTTTAACCTCAATATCTTTTCCTGTAATTCCGCCTTCGTTGTTTTGTTCAACGCGAGTTATAGGTGTTAAGGACTGAAAAATTTCTGTTCCTGTATAGGTTTCACCTTTGTAAACAATAGTAAGGGTATATGTATCTCCAATTTTTGGAACAAAATTCGAACAGGAATACTCTCCTGTATTTGGAATTTCAACGAAATTAAAAGTAGTGTTTGTGCTGTTTTTTATGGAAATTTGGGCTCCACTTACCACTGGAATTTCAGTGTCATAATATCCTGTAGTGGTGGTTAATTTTATTTTTTGGGTACTTCCGGTAGTTCCTTTTGCCCATACAATGGTTGCTTCGATAACTAATCGGGGTGCTGCGGTGTCTAATTTTAAATCGACAACTTCTTCGCAACTACTTAGAATAGCGCTTACAAGAGTTAATAATGGAAATAATATCTTTTTCATTTGTTGATTTTTTAGAAATTAGAATTTAAAATTATAACTAACCGCAGGTACGATTCCAAAAATGGATGTTTTAACGGCTTCGTTAATGCCGGTATCTGTGTTTTGTCTAAACGTCATTGATGCCGCATTCTGGCGATTGTATAAATTGTAAATACTAAAAACCCATTCGCCTTTCCAGTTTCTGTTTTTGTTTTTATAAGGTGTTAAGGTCGCTGAAATGTCTAAGTGATGATAGGCAGGTAAACGATTTCTATTTCGGAAACCATAATTTGGTACATCTACACCTGCATAATTGTATTTACCATCTGGGTAAGTTGCGGGTTGCCCGGATTGTAAGATGAAATTAGCTCCAAAATCCCATTTTTCATTCAAGTGATATGCGGTAGTAATGGCTAAATTGTGTGTTTTGTCGTAGGCTGAACTATACCATTTACCGTAATTAATCCCTATTTCTTCAGGTGTTCTTCCAGGGGTTTGTTGTTCAGATAGTGAGAGGGTATAGGAAAGCCATCCATTCAATCGACCTTCATTTTTTTTAAACATCAATTCTAATCCATAGGAACGCATTTTTCCATTGAGAACGACTTGTTCTATAGCCTTATTAGCAATTAAAATGGCACCGTCAATATAGTCAAGGCGGTTTTGAATTTTTTTATAAAAACTTTCAATTTCTATCGAATAATCGCCATTTTTAATGTTTTTAAAGTAACCTATAGCTACTTGATCAGCAATTTGTGGTTTGATGTAGTTATCACTTGGCATCCAAACATCCAATGGAGTGGGAGAGGAAGTGTTAGATACTAATTGTAAATATTGAACCATACGATTGTAGCTGGTTTTTACAGCTTCATTATCGTTGATTTGATAGGAAATTGACATACGAGGCTCTAGGTAATTGTAACTTTGGATGGTTTTGTTTTTACCATAGAATTTACTGCCTGTAGGTGTTGCTTTTTCATAAATTTGAAAATCAGGATTAAAAACTACAGGATTGTTGTTCTCGTATAAATTAATAGTCGAATTTCCTAAACGATAAAACAAGCTATAACGTAAACCATAAGCAACACTGAATTTATTGTTTAATTTATTTTCGGCTTCAATATATACGGCGGGTTCAAAGGCGTATTTTTTGTCTAATTGGTCTGCATTAATTCCTGATTCTGGGCTAGAAGGTTTAATTGTTCCAGGATTAAATTCATAGTAAATTCCGTTTATCCCATAATTTAATTTAAAGTCATCCGAAATATAGTTTTTAAAATCGTATTTTATGTTGTAGTTTTTAATTCCAGATTTCCAGTTAAAGCCTACGAAATCTAAATCCAAACCATAGTAATAATCGCTGTAAATAAGGGAAAGATTTGAAAATAATTTATCAGAATACAGATGATTCCATCGCAAATTGAGCGTGGTGTTACCGTAAGTATTGCTGAAACTTTTATTAATGGCAAAAACATCGCGACCAAAATAACCCGATAAATAAAGGTTGTTGTTGTCGTTAATTTTAAAATTTAATTTGGTATTTAAATCATAAAAGTAAGCCGAGTTGTTTTTTTGATCTTCCGAAAGTTTTAAGAATAAATGGGCATAAGATGATCTTCCTCCAATTAAGAAAGAGCCTTTGTCTTTAACAATTGGACCTTCAGCAAGTATTCGACTTGAAATTAAACCAATTCCACCATTCACGTGGAAATCTTTACTGTTTCCGTCTTTTTGATAAATATCCAAAACGGAAGAAGCTCTTCCTCCAAAGCGAGCTGGAATTCCGCCTTTATATAGTTTTAAATCCTTGATAGCATCGGGATTGAAGACCGAGAAAAAACCAAAAACATGCGAAGAATTATAAATTGTAGCTTCGTCAAGTAGAATTAAATTCTGGTCTGCACCGCCACCGCGAACATTAAATCCTGAAGCGCCTTCTCCTGCATTTGTTACTCCTGGTAAAAGTAAAATGGATTTGATTACATCAACTTCGCCAAGAACAACTGGCATTTTTTTGATTGAGGAAATAGAGAGTTTGTTCACACTCATTTCGGGTGTTCTAATATTAGCTCTGCCTTGATTGTTGGTTATGACTACTTCTTCAAGTTGCTCGCTATTTTCAGTAAGTGCCCAATTTAACTTGTTGCTTTTTGTAATAATGATGTCTTTTGTAATGTTTTGATAACCAATGTAACTGATGTTTATTTTTTGTGTTCCAGAAGGAATACTTATAGAATAAAAACCATATTCATTGGTTGTGGTTCCGATTTTTAACTCTGGAAAATAAATAGAGACACCAATTAAGGTTTCGTTGTTTTTAGAATCTGTGATAATACCGCTTAGGGTGATTTTTTGCTTAACCGATTCTGTATCGTTTTGCCCAAAAAAGTGGAAACAAATCAATAGTGCTGAAAATAGAAAACTAATTTTTTTTGTAATCATTTTTTGAAGTTTGAATTACAAATTTCAATCATTATACTAGAAAAGACAAGAGGAAAACTGTTAATTATTGATTAATATAGAGGGTTAATTTAGAGATTAGATTTTTGTCTAAAAGCGGTGTTTTTTAATGTTTTAAATAAAAAAAAAGACAACCCTTTCGAGTTGTCTTTAGTTTGTTTATGAATAAATAAAATTAAGCTAATACAGAAATTTTATCTAAAATTGTATTGAAAGTAGTGCTTGGACGCATTGCTTTGCTTACTAAAGCAGGATTTGGTTGGTAGTAACCACCAATTTCCTGAGCTTTACCTTGAGCACCAATTAATTCAGCATCAATTGCGGCTTCGTTTTCAGTCAATTCTTTCGCAATTGGAGTAAAAATAGCTTTCAGTTCAGCATCTTTATCTTGAGCAGCTAAAGCTTGAGCCCAGTATAAAGCTAAGTAGAAGTGAGAACCACGGTTGTCAATTTGACCTACTTTTCTAGCTGGAGATTTATCGTTTTTCAAGAAAGCATCGTTAGCTTGATCTAAAGTTTCAGAAAGAACGATTGCTTTTTCATTATTTAAAGTTTGTCCTAAGTGCTCTAATGAAGCGCCTAGAGCTAAAAATTCTCCTAATGAATCCCAACGTAAATAACCTTCAGTGATGAATTGCTCAACGTGTTTTGGAGCTGAACCACCTGCACCTGTTTCAAACAATCCTCCTCCGTTCATTAATGGAACGATAGATAGCATTTTAGCAGAAGTTCCAACCTCTAAGATTGGGAATAAATCTGTTAAGTAATCACGTAATACGTTTCCAGTTACAGAGATAGTATCTAAACCTTCGATGATTCTCTCTAGAGTAAATTCAGTTGCAGCAACTGGGTTTAAAATACGAATATCTAATCCTGTTGTGTCGTGATCTTTTAGGTATGTGTTTACTTTTTCGATTAATTGTCTGTCGTGTGCTCTGTTTTCGTCTAACCAGAAAACAGCAGGAGTGTTCGATAAACGAGCTCTATTTACGGCTAGTTTTACCCAGTCTTGAATAGGAGCATCTTTTGCCTGACACATTCTGAAAATATCATTAGCTTCAACGGCTTGTTCCATCAATACGTTTCCGTTAACATCTACTACACGAACAACTCCGTTAGTAGATATTTGGAATGTTTTATCATGAGATCCGTATTCTTCTGCTTTTTGAGCCATCAAACCTACGTTTGGAACAGATCCCATTGTAGTTGGGTCAAAAGCACCGTGTTTTTTACAAAAATCGATTGTAGCTGTATATACTCCAGCGTAAGAACGGTCTGGAATGATTGCAATAGTATCTTGTAGTTTTCCTTCTTTGTTCCACATTTGACCAGAAGTACGAATCATTGCTGGCATAGAAGCGTCAACAATTACATCTGAAGGAACGTGAAGGTTTGTAATTCCTTTGTCTGAATTTACCATTGCAAGAGCTGGTCCGTTTTCAATCGCTTGATTGATGGCAGCTTCAACTTCTGCTTGTTGTGAGTGTCCTGCGATTTTAGCATAAACATCACCTAAACCATTTTTAGTATTTACGCCAAGTTCAGCGAATAAAGCGGCATATTTTTCGAATACATCTTTAAAGTAAACTTCAACGATAGCTCCAAAGATGATTGGGTCAGAAACCTTCATCATAGTAGCTTTTAAGTGAACAGAAAGTAAAACGCCTTGTTCTTTAGCTTCAGCGATTGTTTTAGCAACAAAAGATTTCAAAGCGCTCAAGTGCATTACTGAACTATCGATAATTTCACCAGCCTTCAATGGAGTACTTGCTTTAAGAACAGTAGCAGTACCGTCTTGTGCAATGAATTCGATTTTTACATCAGTAGCTTCAGCTACAGTAAGTGATTGCTCACTTCCGTAGAAATCACCGCTTTCCATAGAAGCAACTGCTGTTTTAGAATCAGCTGACCAAGCTCCCATTGAATGTGGATTTGCTTTAGCATAATTTTTTACCGCTTTTGGAGCTCTACGATCAGAGTTTCCTTCACGTAAAACTGGGTTTACTGCAGAACCTAATACTTTTGCATATTTAGCTTTAATAGCTGCTTCAGCGTCATTTTGTGGTGTTTCTGGGTAGTCAGGAACGTTATAGCCATGAGCTTGTAATTCAGCAATAGCTCCTTTTAATTGAGGAACAGATGCAGAAACGTTTGGTAATTTAATAATGTTTGCTTCTGGAGCAGTAGCTAATTTTCCTAATTCCGTTAATGAATCTTTTACTCTTTGCTCCTCAGTTAAAAACTCAGGGAAATTAGCAAGAATACGAGCTGCAACTGAAATGTCTTCAGTTTCAATTTCGATGCCTGCTGTAGCTGTAAAAGCTTGTACAATTGGTAAAAACGAATAAGTAGCTAACAAAGGTGCTTCGTCAGTTAATGTGTAAACAATCTTTGATTTTTGTGTCATTTTTTTTGTTTTATAATCGTAATTCTCTGTGAAAGAATGTGAAATGTATTGTTTGCTTTGAATAAAGCGGTGCAAAGATATGGAAATCAGACTAAAATATCCTCTGCTTTGTTATAGTTTTGAGTGAATTATGGGAATACTAACGACATTGTTATAAAATGTTATTTTTTTAAAGAATGTTCGGATAGTTTTGTTGAATGTTAAGGGGTTGTTATAGCAAAAAAAGTCCCGATGATAATCGGGACTTTTATGATAAAGAGATAAAAGATTATCTTCTTTTGTCTTTGATTTTTGCTTTTTTACCAGTAAGTTCTCTGAAGTAGAAAATTCTAGCTCTACGTACAGCACCTTTCTTATTGATTTCAATTTTTTGTAAAGCTGGTAAGTTGATAGGGAAGATACGCTCAACACCTACTGCTCCAGACATTTTACGAATTGTAAAAGTTTCAGTACTTCCAGTACCTCTTCTTTGGATTACAACTCCTTTAAAGAACTGAGTTCTTGTTTTTTCACCCTCTTTAATTTCGTAGTAAACTGTGATTGTGTCTCCAGCTCCGAAATCAGGGAAATCTTTTTTTGCAACAAATTCGCTATTAACGAAATCTACTAAATTTGCCATTTTAATGCTAATTTTGGATTAATATCGGACTAACATTCACGGGTATCGCCAGAGGTTAATCAAATGTGGCTGCAAAAGTAGTTAAAAAAATTAAATTCCAATAAAAGAAATTACAAATTCCAATAAAAAAAATTAAACTCTAAATAAAATCATATCCCAAATGCCGTTTTTCAACTGCTTAATCAATTGGAATTTGGAATTTAAAATAGTAGAATTTTAAAGGAAATTTATTCTAATAAATCCGGTCTTCTATTTTTAGTGTGCTCGTAAGCCATATCTTCTCTCCATTTGTCAATTTTAGCAAAGTTTCCGCTAGTTAATACTTCCGGGACTTTCCAGCCTTTGTAATCAGCAGGTCTGGTATAGATAGGTCCTGATAATAAATTGTCCTGAAAACTATCTGTAAGCGCAGAGGTTTCATCGCTTAAAACACCTGGTATTAATCGAATTAAGGCGTCTGATAAGACTAATGCTCCTAACTCTCCGCCGCTTAGTACATAATCTCCAATTGAAATTTCTTTGGTAATAAAATGGTCACGAACTCTTTGGTCAACTCCTTTGTAATGACCACAAAGAATGATGATGTTTTCATACATCGACATGGTATTTGCCATTTTTTGATTCAAAGTTTCTCCATCAGGCGACATATAAATGATTTCGTCATAGGTTCTTTGACTTTTTAAATAGGTGATGCAATCGTCAATAGGTTGGACCGTCATTACCATTCCTGCTCCGCCACCATAAGGATAATCGTCTACACTTTTTTGTTTGTTTGTGGTGTAATCTCTTAAATTATGAATATGAACTTCTACAAGGCCTTTATCTATTGCTCTTTTCATGATAGAAGCTTCAAATGGACTGCGTAATAGTTCTGGTAAAACAGTAATAATGTCAATGCGCATGATTGTAATTCTAAGTTTGAATGCTGCAAAGGTACAAAGTTTTTTTTCAGAAGTAATCTAGTGTGGTTGCGGCGTTTTTTTTATTTAGTAATTAATGTTAGCCTATATTTATTTTGTTGTTTTTAAAGTGAAAATAATTTTCTGTTTTGTACATGGATACATTCTATAATTTAATTAGTAAATTTGCGCTTCAATAAAAATTTTAAAAAATGGAAAACGGAATATATGCTAAATTCAATACCGCTAAAGGTTCGGTTTTAGTAAAATTAACCCACGATTTAACTCCAGGAACGGTAGGTAACTTTGTAGCCTTAGCTGAGGGAAATTTAGAAAATAATAAAAAACCTCAAGGGGTAAAATATTATGACGGATTAACTTTTCACAGAGTAATTCCTGATTTTATGATTCAAGGAGGATGTCCTTTAGGTTCGGGAACTGGAGATCCTGGATATAAATTTGATGATGAATTTCACCCAAGTTTAAAACATGATAAACCAGGAGTGCTTTCTATGGCTAATGCTGGTCCTGGAACAAATGGTTCTCAATTTTTTATTACTCACGTGCCAACTTCTTGGTTAGATGGAAAACACACTGTTTTTGGACATGTTGTAGAAGGACAAGAGGTTGTTGATGCTGTTGCTCAAGGTGATGTTTTAGAAACTTTAGAAATTATTCGTGTAGGTGAAGAAGCTAAAAAATGGAATGCTGTTGAGGCATTTAGAGTTTTTGAAGGAAACAGAAAAAAACGTTTAGAGGCTGAAAAAGCGGCTGCTGAAGAAGCTTTAGAAAAATTAGCTGCCGGATTCCAAAAAACAGAAAGTGGATTGCGTTACCAATTTATTCAAAGAGGTGAGGGTAAAAAAGCGGAAAATGGAAAAACGGTTTCTGTACATTACACAGGACAATTGCCTGACGGAAAAGTTTTTGATAGTTCTTACCCACGTAAAAAACCAATCGAATTTCCATTAGGACAAGGTAATGTAATTGAGGGATGGGACGAAGGTATTGCTTTGTTACAAGTAGGAGATAAAGCTCGTTTTGTAATTCCAGCTCATTTAGGATATGGTTCTCGTGGAGCAGGAGGTGTGATTCCACCAAATGCTACTTTGATTTTTGACGTTGAATTAATGGACGTGAAATAATTTTAGTATTCAGTGATCAGTTTTTAATGATCAGCTTGATTAAAATACAAAAGGGGTTTTCAAATCGAAAACCTCTTTTTTTATATCTGCTTCTTTCTTCTTTCTTCTTTCTTCTGCTTTCTGTTAAACTGTTTTCCATTTAATATTACAGCCTATACTTGGTTTTTGATTGGGATTGATGCTTCGATTGTATAAAATGCCGTCAATGGCACCACGTAAATCACTTCCGCTTAAAGGGATTCCGTTTCCGGGACGACTGTCGTCTAGTTGACCACGATAGACTAATTTGTTTTGATTGTCAAATAAATAAAAATCAGGTGTGCAGGCGGCGTTGTACGCTTTGGCTACTTCCTGAGTTTCGTCATAAAGGTATGGGAATTCAAAATTGTTTTGGAAACCATATTCTGCCATTAATTCAGGTCCGTCTTGAGGATAATTAATTACGTCATTGCTTGAAATAGCAATAATACCTATTCCTTGTACTCGGTAATCATTGGCGATTCTTATAATCTCATCAATTACATGATGCACAAAAGGACAGTGATTGCAAATAAAAAACACTAAAGTTCCTTTCTCTCCTTTTAAATCAGAAAAAGAGAAGAAATTGTTTGGTATTGTATCTTTTAAATAAAATTCTGGAGCTATAGTTCCTAGATCAATCATGTTAGAAGGTGTGCGTGCCATTATGCAAATACGTTAATTTGAGGTATAAAGTTACTAAAATTGAAAGTGTTTAAAATGTAAAAACTAATTTTGGAGAAAAATAATACTTTAGAATTTTTATGGAAACGAATCTGACTTGGTCTGAATTTGAAAAAGTAGCGATGCATGTAGGAACAATTATCGCAGTAAATGATTTTCCAGAAGCCCGAAAACCTGCTTATCAGCTTACGATTGATTTTGGAAAAGAGATAGGTGTTAGAAAAACATCGGCTCAAATAACTAAACGTTATACCAAAGAGCAATTGTTAAACCGGCAGATTGTTGCAGTTGTAAATTTTCCAAAAAAGCAAATAGGTAAATTTATGAGCGAATGTTTGGTTTTGGGAGCCGTTGGACAAGAAGGTGATGTTATCCTACTAGCTCCCGATTTTAAAGTTGAAAATGGTTTACGAATAGGATAACTATTTATTATTTTTCGATTGGTAAATTGTGGTCTAGTCCCCATTCTGTCCAAGAACCATCATATACCGCTTTTGGAGAATTGTTTAAGATTAATTCGTAAGCAATGAGATTAATACAGGCTGTAATACCAGAACCGCAGGAAAAATATAAGTTTTGATCCTGATGTGGCAGGATTTGTTTTAATTCTTCTTTAGGTAAATAATGTCCGTCTTTTAAAACTTTTGTAAAAGGGAGGTTCACGGCATTTGGAATATGTCCGCTTCGTAAGCCTTCACGAGGTTCTTCAGTTTCTGCATGAAATCGGTCCGATGAACGGGCATCAATCACTACAGCTTCTTTAGAAGTGAGATTGTTTAAAATTTGAAATTTATTTTTGAACATTTCTGGTTTGAAACGAGCTTCAAAATCGCCTTTAGGATAAGATTGAGGATTTACTTTTTGTAATGCGCCTCCCTCTTTTTCCCAAGCTGGAAATCCACCATCTAAAACCCAAACATTTTCATGTCCCATGCTTTTGAATAAATACCATGCCCGAGGGCTAGAATAGATTCCTTTGGTATCATAAACAACAATTTTGCTATGCTTGCTAATCCCTAGCTTTCTTGCTTCTTCGGTAAAAGCTTCTGGTTGCGGTAAGGTGTTTGGTAAAGGTATAGTGGTGTCGCTAAATTTGTTTTTAATATCAAAGGTACGAGCGCCTATGATTTGTAATTCATGTGGGGGACTATCCAAGACAGCATCTAAAATTATTAATTCGGGGTTGTCAAGATTGTCTTTAAGCCAACTAACAGATACGATAGGAGTTTTCATTTGATGATTCTTTTTGTGGTTATTGTTACACTAAGTTACAAAAAAGAATGGGCTTGTGTGATAAAGCGATGGTAAATAAAAAAGCCTGAAAACTATTTTCAGGCATAAAAGTTATTTGGTTTCTAAGGTTTCGGCAGCTTTATGGATAACTAATTGAGGGAATGGAATTTCAATTCCTTCTTTGTCAAAAGTGATTTTGATTCTTTTTCTGAGTTCGCCAGTAATGTCCCATTTTTTATCAGGAAAACTTTCTCCTAGTATTTTTAAAACTATGGAAGAGTCGGCAAATTCATCAATTCGAAGAAATTGTGGTGCTTGGATTATATATTCTTTCCATAAAGGATCATTGGCAAGTTCATTTCCTATTTGGTTTATGATATTAATGACTCTTTCAATGTCACAGTTGTAAGCTACTCCAATATTGATATTGATTCTGGAGAATTCATTAGAAAGGTTAGAAACCCTTTTGATTTCACCATGTGGGATATGATGTACGGTACCGTCCAGATCTCTAAGGGTTGTTTTACGTAGCGTAATTTGTTCGACTTTTCCGCTGGCTGAATCTAAATTGACAACATCGCCTACACGATATTGATTTTCCAAAATAATAAAAAGTCCAGAAATAATATCACGAATGAGATATTGACCTCCAAAACCGAATGCTAAACCTACAATTCCAGCAGCTGCAAGGATAGGGCCAATTTCGATCCCAAATTCATTCAATACCATCAATATGGTAATGCATAGAATAGCAATTTTTGTGGTGGTAGAAAATATTTGAATAAGCGTTGTTTCTCTTTTTTCTTCCGCTTCTTTTGAAGAGTATTTATCCGGTCGTATTGCTATACGTATAGCTTTTTGGATAAAGCGGATTAAAATTTTGTTTAGTAAAAAAGCAATACTTACGATGAAGATAATTTTTACACCGCTTGTCAATAACCAAGGAATAATTAATTCGGTGTACTGAATTAAGTTTTTACTCAAGATGTCTTGCCAATTAATAGTTGTTAAGTTCATGTTTTCTCTTTTTAATCAATAAAAAAAGTCCAAAAATCAGATATTTGATTTTTGGACTTACAAATGTTTAACCTTATAAAGCTTGATGAATATTAAATTAAATATCGTCAAAATCAATATCGGTGAAATTAGATATTTGAGGTATCACCATCTTCAATGTTTACTTTGTCAGTAGTGTATTCCTTTTTAAAATCTTTTTGATGTCTTTCTGAAATTACTTCTTCTCCTTTGTGGTTTAATACATAAGATGTCATTTCTCCAAGGATTTCTGTAAAGGCAGTAAAGTCCTCTTTGTACAAATATATTTTGTGTTTTTTGAAATGAAACGAACCGTCTTCTTCTGTGAATTTTTTACTTTCTGTAATGGTAATATAATAATCATCAGCTTTGGTAGCTCTCACATCGAAGAAATAAGTTCTTCTTCCTGCACGTAAAACTTTAGAAAAGATTTCTTCTTTTTCTAACATGTCATTTTCTCTCATAATCCGTTCTGTACAATAATATGGTTGTTAATTGAAACCAAAAATGATAAAAATATATGTATAAAGCAAGATTTATAGTAATTCTTTTTCAGAAAGTTGTTTTAAATATAATGAGGCATAATAGCCTTCTTGATTTATAAGCTGGTTATGAGAACCTTGTTGAATGATTTTACCATCTTCAAGGATAATTATTTTATCGGCATTTTTAGCAGAAGAAACACGGTGACTCACAATGATGGTTGTTTTGTCTTTGCAAATGGTGCTAAGATTATTTAAAATCGCTTCTTCTGTTTCGGTGTCAACCGCAGATAAACAGTCGTCAAACAATAAAATGGGTGGGTTTTTAATGATTGCTCTTGCAATGGAAACACGTTGTTTTTGTCCTCCAGAAAGTGTGATTCCTCTTTCACCTAGTACGGTGTCGTATTGTTTATTAAATCCCATAATGTTGTCATGTACTACCGCATTTTTAGCTGCAGTCATCACCTCTTCCATACTGGCATCTTCTTTCCCAAATTTAATATTGTTTTTAATACTGTCAGAGAACAAAAAAGCATCCTGAGGGACAATTCCAATGCTATTTCTCAAATCGAATAAATTGAGTTTGCTAATTTCTTCTTGGTCAATTTTAATTTTTCCTTCGGTTACATCATACATTCTTGAAATTAATGAAAGTACAGTAGATTTTCCCGAACCTGTTTTTCCTAAGATGGCTAGTGTTTCTCCTTTATGAATAGTGAACGAAATGTTTTGAAGTGCAGTAATATTTGTGTCTTCATAAGTATAACTCACATTTTCGAAGCTAATTGTACCTTCGATAGTAGAAGGTTTAGGATTGTTGTTCTTTATTTCAGGTTCGATTTTTAGGAATTCGTTAATTCTTTTTTGAGAAGCTTCGGCCTCTTGAACCATAGAAGAAACCCATCCCAGAGAGGCTACTGGCCAGGTAAGCATGTTAATGTAGAGAATAAATTCGGCAATCGTTCCAATGCTTTTTAAAGTCCCATTGATGTACATAGAACCTCCTACATACACAACGACCAAGTTGCTAATTCCTATTAATGCTAACATTAATGGTCCAAATAGCGATTGTACTTTAGCCAAATCCATGCTTTTGCTTTTGCTTTCTAGGGCGAGAGCCTGCATGTTATTTTGATGTTGAGCTTCTATAGAATAGGCTTTGATCACTCGTACGCCAGAAAAGATTTCCTGAGTAAAGCTAGAGACTTTGGATAAGTATTGTTGAAAAGTAGTGCTCCTTGTATTGATTTCTGTACTTAGTTTAAAAATAGCATACGACAGTATTGGCAGCGGAAGTAACGTATATAAGGTTAGTAGTGGTGATACTTTGTACATATACATTATTACAATGGCAAAACGGATAAAGGTGTTGATAGTATACATAACCGCAGGGCCAACATACATTCTTACTTTGGAAACATCTTCGCTAATACGATTCATCAAATCACCTGTGCGATTTTTTTTGTAGAAATTTTGAGATAGGTTTTCGTATTGTTGAAAAACTTCATTTTTTAAATCAAATTCGATACGACGTGACATTACAATTAATGTTTGGCGCATTAAAAAAGTTAAAAATCCAGCAATAATTGCAGTAGCAATAATTAAAAGAATATTTGAAATTAGCTCTTGCTGAAGAACAGCTTTAGGGATATTTGTGTCTTTTGCAAAGTTTTCAATCGCCAAGAACGACTTACTAATCAGTTTAGGAGTGAATAGCATGAAGATTTGTGCGATTATGGTGAATAAAATACCAAGTAAAAAATGGTATTTGTATTTGATGAAGTATTTATTTAAATAGAGTAATTCTTTCATTTTTTTAAGAGATTCTATATAGAATTGCTATTATTTTTAGTTGATTTTTGTCTTTAGTTGATTTTTGAATTCTTAAAAATAATTGATATTTTTAAATTAATTTTCGATTTTGTGTTTTAAAAATGAATTATTTGTTTTTTTTATATAGTTTTGAATAGTTATTTTGATGAATTCGTAAATATTATTTTAAAAACTGATACAAATGGATGCTACTTTCATAACAGAAAAGGAACTAAAAAAAATGGATCCTGTTTTTGGACAATTATCGTTTAATGATCATGAACAAGTTGTATTTTGTAATGACAAAGATACAGGTTTAAAAGCAATTATTGGTATTCATAACACGGTTATGGGACCTGCTCTAGGAGGGACTCGAATGTTTAATTACGCTAGTGAATGGGATGCTTTGAATGATGTTTTGCGTCTGTCGCGTGGTATGACTTTCAAATCAGCTATTACAGGTTTGAATATTGGGGGAGGAAAAGCGGTAATTATAGGCGATGCAAAAACACAAAAAACACCTGAATTAATGCGAAGATTTGGCGAGTTTGTTCATTCATTGAGCGGAAAATATATTACTGCCGAAGATGTGGGTATGGAAACAAGTGATATGGATTTAGTAAGAGATGTAACGCCATATGTAACTGGTATTTCTGAATCAAGAGGTGGAGCTGGAAATCCATCACCTGTAACTGCTTACGGTGTGTATATGGGGATGAAAGCAGCTGCCAAATCACAATTTGGTTCAGATAATCTAGCAGGTAAAAAAGTTGTAGTTCAAGGAATTGGTCACGTAGGAGAGGCGCTTGTTGATTATTTGACAAAAGAAGAGGCAATTGTTACTATTGCCGATATCAATTATGAAAGATTGAATGCTGTAGGTGCTAAATACGGAGCTCAAATTTTTACAGGTTCTGATTTATTTACAACTGATATGGATATATATGCACCATGCGCTATGGGAGCCACTATAAACAATGATACAGTTTATAAAATTAATGCAAAAGTAATTGCTGGTGCGGCTAATAATCAATTGGCTGAAGAGAATATTCATGGGGCTATTTTGCAAGAAAGAGGTATAACCTATGCTCCTGATTTCTTGATTAATGCTGGAGGGATTATCAATGTTTATGCAGAATTGGCTAAATATGATAAAAATGAAATTATGAGCAGAACTGAAAATATTTATAATACCACTTTAGAAATTCTCGATTTTGCAGCACAAAACGGAATTACTACGCATCAAGCAGCTTTAAATGTGGCACAAAAACGCATTGATCAACGAAAATTAGAAAATAGTAAATAAGGTTGTTATAATTCAGGTAGTAGTCATGGTTTTCAAATCAAATGAAAACCATGACTTTTTTATTTAAGAATTAAAGCCTGATTCATGAATTTTAATTTTATTATAAAAAAGGAAATCCTTATTTTTGCAAACTAATTTTTTAAAAGTTCTTATAAGGTGGTAAATAGACGACACATCCGCGTTAAAGTTATGCAAACCATTTATGCGATGCATCAAAACGGCTCAGATAACATGGAAAAGGAAGAGAAATTCCTTTTTTACAGTATCGATAATATTCAAGATTTATACCTTACAATGATTTCTTCTCTGCTTGAAATTTGTAAAAAAGAATCTCAATTTTTGCATCTATCAAGTCAAAAACATTTAGCAACTGCTGCCGAACGTAATCCTAACGAGAAATTTATTAAGAACAGTATTTTTGAAATCCTTTCCGAAAACAATTCTTTAAGTATCGCTTTAGAAACAAGAAAAATCAATGCATGGCATTTGCATGAGGATTATATAGCCTTGTTGTTGCAGGCTATTAAAGAAAGTTCGTATTATCAAAAATACATGAGTAATCCGGAACGTTCATTTGAGGAAGATAGACAGTTAATTGTAGATTTGTTTACCGAAGTGATTGTTCCAAATGAAAAATTATACGAGTTCTTAGAAGATGATAAATTGACTTGGATTGATGATATCCCAATGGTAAATACGCAAATTATCAAACAATTGAAAGCGATGAAGCCTATTGAAAATGATAATTTTAAAGTGCCAAAATTGTATAAGGACATTGAGGATAAAGATTTTGCTAGAGATTTGTTTCGTAAAACAATTTTAAACGAAAAAGAGTTAGCTAAAGAGTTTGTAGACAAAACACCTAACTGGGATAGTGATCGAATTGCTGAGGTTGATACCATTATTTTGAAAATGGCTATTTGCGAATTTTTGAAATTCCCATCCATTCCAGTAAAAGTGACTTTGAATGAATATTTAGAATTAGCCAAAGAATATTCTACTCCAAAAAGTAGTATTTTTATCAATGGAATTTTAGATAATTTGGTTAAAGAATTAGAAAGTAGTAAAAAAATGATTAAAACCGGTCGCGGTTTAATGTAATAGTATAGTAATCAATTAAAAAGAATTAAATATCATGGGTCAATTAAATCAGTTTTTGCCGTTTATTTTAATGTTTGTAGTTATCTATTTCTTTATGATTAGACCACAACAAAAAAGAGCAAAACAAGAAAAAGAATTTGAAAACAACTTGAAAGTAGGAGATAAAGTAATCACTAAAAGTGGTCTTCATGGTAAAGTCGCTGAATTAGCTGAAACAACCGTAGTTCTTGAAACAATGGCAGGAAAATTAAAAATGGAGCGTTCGGCAATTTCTATGGAAATGAGTGCTTCATTGGCTAAGAAATAAGATTCAATTTAGAGAAAATTATAAAGAAGTCGTTTCAACTTTAATTCGAAACGACTTCTTTTTTTTGGGTGAATCTCTGAGATTTTCTTCCAGATTTTATAGAGCTAGATTTTAAAGGTTTAACTTTTATTTATTTTTCTTTTTTGTCAGTTCCTTTTCTAAACCAAAGTTTGGTAATGCAGTAAGCTCGGCAATTTTTACAATTACTTCAACTGCTTTTTGCATGCTTTCTACTGGGACATACTCGTATTTACCATGAAAGTTGTGTCCGCCTGCAAAGATATTTGGGCAAGGTAGTCCCATGTAAGATAATTGGCAGCCATCTGTTCCCCCACGAATGGGTTTAATAATAGGTTTGATATTCAAAGTTTTCATTGCTTTTTCGGCAATATCTACAATATGTTTTACCGGAAGCACTTTTTCCTTCATATTGTAATATTGATCTTTGATTTCGGCAACAGCAATGTCTTCGCCAAATTGTTTGGCATATTTTTTATTGATTTTGCGTACTATTTTTTCAATTTTTTCTTTTCTTTTTTCGAATTTCTTTTTGTTGTGATCTCTAATGATAAGGGATACTGTGCTTTCTTCAATTGTACCTGAAACATTATGAATATGGTAAAAACCTTCATAACCTTTAGTTCTTTCAGGAACTTCATCGGCGGGTAATTCGTTAATAAAAGCATTAGCAATTAACATCGAGTTAATCATTTTTCCTTTGGCATAACCTGGGTGTACACTTTTTCCTTTGAAAGTGATTTTGGCTCCAGCCGCATTAAAATTTTCATATTCAAGTTCACCAATTTGGCTTCCGTCCATGGTATAAGCCCAGTCGCAACCAAATTTTTCCACATCAAAAAAATGAGCACCTCTCCCGATTTCTTCATCAGGAGTGAAACCTACTCTAATTTTACCGTGTTTAATTTCAGGATGGTTAATTAGGTATTCCATTGCTGTAATAATTTCAGTAATTCCAGCTTTGTCATCAGCGCCTAAAAGTGTTGTACCGTCAGTGGTAATAATCGTTTGTCCTTTGTATTGTAACAAGTCTTTGAAATAATCTGGAGATAAAACGATGTTTTGTTCTGCATTTAGAACGATGTCTTTTCCATCGTAGTTTTCTATAATTTGCGGTTTTACATTAGCCCCGGTAAAATCAGGAGTAGTGTCAAAGTGAGAAACGAATCCAATAGTAGGAATCTTTTCTTCAACATTACTAGGAAGCGTAGCCATGATATAAGCTTTGTCATCAATAGTAACCTCTTGCATTCCTATTGCTTTTAGTTCTTCTACTAATTGATTAGCTAAATCCCATTGTTTTTTTGAACTTGGAGTAGTATTAGAATTAGGATCCGATTCAGTATCAACAGTTACGTAGCTGATAAAACGATCAATAATATTTTGCATATAATGGTGTTTTTTTGTTGGTTTGCAAAGGTAGTATTAATTTGAACTAAAATAAAGTATGCTTTATTGCATATTTTCTAAAATTTGGATTATTTTATCTAGTTTTTCAACCTCTAGCGAATTCAATTTTGCTGCCAAGGCTTCAATTTCTAGTTTTGCTTCCTTATTGGTATTATAATCATCTTGCGCCTGAATTCGATCTCTTTCATTTTGTCGATTTTGCGCCATCATAATAATTGGAGCAGCATAGGCAGCTTGGGTAGAAAATAATAGGTTGAGTAAAATAAACGGATAAGCATCCCAATGATAGCAAAAGCCAATAAGATTTAGTCCCATCCAAACGATTACAAAAACAGTTTGCAAAATGATAAAACGCCAAGATCCCATTCCTTTGGCAACGGAGTCGGCTATACGGCTTCCAAATTCTAGGCTGTCATAGTGTCGTTGGTGCCAGTTTTTTGATAAATTCATATTTAGTGTTTTTAAAATTAGTATGAAGGTATAAAAAAATCGCAAAGACAATGATTGATTCTGCTTTCTATTGATGCATAAATCATTGCCTTTGCGATGAATTTTAATTTGGTATTTACATTAAAAATTATTCTCTCAATTTGTTCACTTTTTCTTGTGTTTTAATCAAGTCCTCGTTGAGTTTGTTAATTTTAATTTGCTGTTTGCTGATTTTGATGTTTTCTTTTTCAATTTCAGTAGGGCTAAGTTTTCCTCTTGTTTTTTTGTTTTCGAATTTTTTCTTTTCGTTAGCGAGCGTTTTTTCTTCATTAACAATTTTAGCTTTCAGCTTATTGATTGCTTTCTCCCCTGAAAGAATTTTGTCTTGTTTTTTCTCTAAATCGTTCAGTTTTTTTTCAAAATTCCGTTCATTTTTTTCAGCTCTTCTAGCCTCTTTTAATGCTCGTTTTTCTTCTCTCATTTTTGTTTTAAGAAGTTTAGCTTCTTCTTTTATCGCTATTTTTTCGGCATCATTTAAAGCTTTAGAATTGTCTTGCATATTCATTTTCATGATAGTGTCTTTTACTGTAGTGACAGTAGTTGTAGTCGTTTTAGTGACTAGTTTTATGGAGTCATTTGTGACATTCTGAGCCCAAAAGAATTGAAAACTAGAAATCATACCTAAGGTAAATAATGTTTTTAGTCTCATAATGATTCATTTTTAAGTTAATAATAAGTAGGTTATCATTGATTTGATAACGACAAATTAAGAAAAATCAGTATAAAACGGAAGTATTTTAGAACTGTTAAAATTGTTGGTAAATCATTTTTTTTATCGTAAGTAGTTGTATTTTAGCTTTTTGTATGAAGGTGTTTTTGTTTTTTTTGGGTTTTATTTAACGTAAGTTTATTAGGTTGTTTATGAGGTTATTTCTTTAAAGTTCTTATTTATAATTTTTTTATCCATTAGATAATTCTATTTTTGCACTCAAATTAAAAACCTATGTACAAACAGCTTATCCGACCATTGTTTTTTTGTTTTGATCCTGAAAAAATTCATCATTTTACCTTTGCATTAGTCCGTGTAACTTCTAAAATCCCTGGTTTTTCATCAATCTATAAATCACTTTATTTAGTCAATGATAAAAGATTAGAAAGAGAAGTTTTTGGATTGAAATTTAAAAATCCAGTAGGCTTAGCGGCGGGTTTTGATAAGGATGCTAAATTATATAAGGAATTATCCAACTTTGGTTTCGGGTTCATCGAAATAGGGACTTTAACTCCAAAAGGACAAGATGGGAATCCAAAAAAACGTTTGTTTCGTTTAAAAGAAGATTCGGCGATTATTAATCGAATGGGATTTAATAATGGAGGTGTCATGGAAGCGGTGGAACGACTAAAATCAAATCCAGGTGTATTAATAGGTGGAAACATAGGTAAAAATAAGGTGACTCCTAACGAAGAGGCTACTTCTGATTATGAAATTTGTTTTGATGCTTTATACGATTATGTCGATTATTTTGTGGTAAATGTAAGTTCGCCAAATACGCCTAATCTTCGTGAATTGCAAGATAAAGAACCGTTGACACAGTTGTTGCAAACCTTGCAAAATAAAAATTTGGCTAAGCCAAAACAAAAGCCAATTTTATTAAAAATTGCTCCAGATTTGACAGATGAGCAATTGTTAGATATTATTGATATTGTAAAAGAGACTCAGATTTCAGGTGTAATTGCTACCAATACGACTATTTCACGTGAAGGTTTACAATCAGAAAACAAAACCGAAGTGGGCGGCTTATCAGGGAAACCATTAACCAAGCGCGCTACAGAAGTGATTCGTTTTCTTTCTGAAAAAAGTAACAAGGCTTTTCCAATCATTGGAGTGGGAGGAATTCATTCGGCAGAAGATGCTATTGAAAAATTAGAAGCTGGAGCAAGTTTAGTGCAATTGTATACGGGCTTTATTTATGAAGGTCCAGCCTTGGTGAAAGCAATAAATAAAAAGATTTTGAGCAAGAATTAATCTTGTTGAAATACAAAATGATAAAAGCGTAATTCGTATTTCGATTGCGCTTTTTTTTGTGCTTTCTAAATTTTGCCAGTTTGCAACTTTTAGTATCTTTGGATGCTATGGAGCCAATTAAAATTATCGAATGCCCTCGTGATGCCATGCAAGGTATCAAAAGTTTTATTCCTACTGAGAAGAAAGTCTCGTACATTCAGGCTTTATTGCGTGTAGGCTTTGATACGATTGATGTTGGGAGTTTTGTTTCGCCAAAAGCAGTACCTCAAATGCAGGATACAGCAGCTGTTTTAGAACAATTGGATTTGTCAACAACCAAGAGTAAAATATTAGCTATAATTGCTAATACTAAAGGTGCTGAAACAGCTTCTCAATTTGAAACCATTCACTATTTAGGTTTCCCTTTCTCAATTTCTGAAAATTTTCAAATGCGTAATACCCACAAAACAATCGCCGAATCGATTGTGAGCATGCAAGAAATATTGGAGATAGCCTATAAAAATAATAAAGAAGTTGTGGCTTACTTATCTATGGGTTTTGGTAATCCGTATGGAGATCCATGGAATGTTGAAATTGTAGGCGAATGGACCGAGAAATTAGCAACAATGGGAGTTAAAATCCTATCGCTTTCGGATACTATTGGAAGTTCAACTCCTGATGCAATTCGGTATTTGTTTAGTAATTTGATTCCTAAATATCCTCAAATAGAGTTTGGCGCTCACTTGCATACCACATACGATAAATGGTTTGAAAAAATAGAAGCCGCATACCAATCCGGTTGTCGTAGATACGATGGCGCAATTCAAGGTTTTGGAGGTTGTCCTATGGCAAAAGATGAATTAACGGGAAACATGCCCACTGAGAAATTACTATCGTATTTTACAGCTAATAAAGAACAGTTGAATTTAAATCCATTGAGTTTTGAAAGTGCTTACAATGAAGCATCCAAAGTGTTTAATTCTTATTTTTAGCATGTTTAGGAGATACTATTTTGGTAAGTAATGCGTTAAAAGATAGCTAATTAATTCTAAGAGAATGAAAAAGTATTGTTTTTATAAAATCATTTGCATACTCCTTCTTATGGGAAGTAGTTTTTCTTGTACAAGTGATTTGAACTTTGATCAGGCCAATGATTTAAAACTCACTCCTGTTTATGAAGCAAATTTTAGCTATTTTGATGTGCCAGCAAAAAGTTTAGTGTCGGATACTGGAATGGAAATTCCTTGGGGGGGTGATGAATATGATTTTGATGTTTTTAGAGATAAATATCTGAATAGTTATTTACGAAAAGTTGATTTTCATTTCGAAATCAACAATACAATAAAAAGATCTTTTTTCTTAAATATTGTTTTGCTTGATGCAAATAATAGAGCATTAACTACAATAAAAAAAGATATTCCAGCCTATTCAGGAACAGCTACTATTGTTACCAGTACTGAAATTTTTGAAAACAATAGATTAGAATTGTTGAAAAAAACGGTGAAAATGGGCTTTTTAATAACAATAGGTTCTGGCTCTGCTTTGAATGCAAATAGTACTGGAAATTTAGTTTTACGTTCAAGTGCCACAGTTTATTTAGAAATCTAATGAGAAAGGGTTTTATATTTTTAATGGTACTATTTGTAGTTAATTGTTTTTCTCAGAATAAGCAAGTGTTGTACAATCTTACTTCGGTTCCACAATCTCTGATGTTAAACCCAGGAGCAGATTTTAAATACAGCTATTATTTTGGGGTTCCTATGCTTTCAGGTTTTTCTTTTAAAGTAGGGTCTAGTGGTTTTTCAGCTTATGATTTGTTTGCTAATGATGGAGTCGATTTTAATCAGAAATTGCGAAAAGTGGTAAATTCGACTACCAGAAATGATCATGCTGCAATCAATGAACAAATTGAATTACTTAATGGAGGCTTTAAATTAGGAGATTGGCTTGAAGACAAAGGGTATTTGTCTTTTGGATTGTATCAAGAATTTGATTTTTGGAATTATGTTCCTAAGGATCCGCTCGTTTTGGCATTATATGGTAATCAAAATTACATAGGAAAATCATTTGATTTATCGGATATAAGTGTTAAAGCAGAAGTGCTTACGGTATTGCATCTAGGTTATCACAAAAACATAGCTGATAATTTTATTGTTGGAGCAAGAGGGAAAATTTACTTCAGTGGATTTAATGCTTCATCAACCCAAAATTCGGGTTATATCCTTACCCGACCATCTAGTACCACTATGTACGAACAAATTGTAAGGTCTAATTTGACTTTAAATACTTCTGGAGTTTCAAAATATTTAGAAGACGATTATAATGGAGATACAGCTTCGGATGTACAAAATCAACTTTTATTTGGTGGAGATATGGGCTTGGGATTTGATTTAGGTTTTACTTATTATCCTAAAAAAAATACTCAAATTACCGCTAGTATTCTTGATGTTGGTTTTGTTAAACATACAAAGGATGTTGCAAATTATACGTATAGTGGTATCTACAAATACGAAGGGATTAATCCTAGTTTTACGAGCACAGATGATCCAGATGGTGTTTATAGTGATTTTAATGAGGCAATTAAAAGAGATACTTTGTACAATAAATATACTACTTGGCGTCCTGTAAAATTAAATGCGTCTTATCAATATTCATATGGGGTAAGCAAGGACGAAGACTGCGTGTGTGAAGCAGGAGAAAAACCATTCAAGAATGCAGTTGGTGCGCAACTTTTTATAATGAGTACGCCAAGGCTTCCTATTACCGCTTTAACGGGATTCTATCAAAGAAATATATCAAATAAGTTACAATTAAAAGCTACCTATACATTGGATTCTTATTCCTATACCAATATTGGATTGGGGTTGTCTGCTAGATTGGGAGCCTTCAATATGTATTTTATGGGGGATAATTTATTAGGCTATCGTGATTTGTCAAAATCACAAAGTCTTTCTTTTCAATTTGGGTTTAATTTTATTTTTAAAGATAGTAATGAACCACCTAGTCGATATTAAGTTAAGAATGTTTTGTAGCTTAAATAATATTAACAAATAGCTCGAATTGGACTCTAAAATTTAATTGGAATACAAATTTAATAAATCAAAATAATTTGCTATATTTGCACGCAATTCAACTAGAAATTGCAACATGATAGCACACAATTCAAAGATTATCGGTGAAGGTTTAACTTACGATGATGTATTATTAGTTCCTAATTACTCACAAGTGCTTCCTCGCGAAGTGAGTATCAAAACAAAATTCTCAAGAAACATAACACTTAATGTTCCTATTGTATCTGCTGCTATGGATACAGTAACCGAAAGTTCTATGGCTATTGCTATGGCACAAGAAGGTGGAATAGGTGTTTTACATAAAAACATGACTATAGAGCAGCAAGCTGCTAAAGTACGTAAAGTAAAACGTGCTGAGTCAGGTATGATTATCGATCCAGTAACTTTACCACTTACAGCTACAGTAGCTGATGCTAAAGCTGCGATGAAAGAATACGGAATTGGTGGAATTCCAGTAGTTGATGAAAATCAAACATTAAAAGGAATTGTAACCAACCGTGATTTGCGTTTCGAAAAAAACAGTACACGTCCTATCGTTGAGGTAATGACTAAGGAAAACTTAGTAACCGTTGCCGAAGGTACTTCATTAGCTGAAGCTGAAGTAGTTTTGCAAGGACATAAAATTGAAAAATTACCAGTAGTAGATCAAGATAATAAATTAGTAGGTTTGATTACATTTAGAGATATTACTAAATTGAATCAAAAGCCAAATGCTAATAAAGATAAGTACGGTCGTTTGCGAGTAGCTGCTGCATTAGGGGTTACTGCTGATGCTGTAGAAAGAGCGACTGCTTTAGTAAATGCTGGAGTAGATGCTGTTATTATTGATACCGCTCACGGACATACTAAAGGAGTGGTTGATGTTTTAAAAGCGGTTAAAGCACAATTTCCAGATTTAGATGTTGTGGTTGGAAATATTGCTACACCAGAAGCTGCTCAATATTTAGTAGAAAATGGTGCTGATGGAGTAAAAGTAGGTATTGGACCTGGTTCAATTTGTACTACACGTGTGGTGGCAGGTGTTGGTTTTCCTCAATTCTCAGCTGTATTAGAAGTAGCCGCTGCTATTAAAGGTTCGGGTGTTCCAGTTATTGCTGATGGAGGTATTCGCTACACAGGAGATATTCCTAAAGCTATTGCTGCCGGTGCTGATTGTGTAATGTTGGGTTCATTATTAGCAGGAACAAAAGAATCTCCTGGAGAAACTATCATTTTCGAAGGAAGAAAATTCAAATCCTATAGAGGAATGGGGTCTGTAGAAGCAATGCAAACAGGTTCAAAAGATCGTTATTTCCAAGATGTTGAAGATGATGTTAAGAAATTAGTTCCAGAAGGAATTGTAGGTCGTGTTCCTTACAAAGGGGAATTAAATGAAAGTATGTTACAATTCATAGGAGGATTACGTGCAGGTATGGGATATTGTGGAGCAAAAGATATTGCTACCTTACAAGCTACTGGACGTTTTGTGCGTTTAACTTCAAGCGGAATTTCTGAAAGTCACCCTCACAATGTTACAATAACGAAAGAAGCTCCAAATTATTCTAGATAATTCTACGCTTATAATTATAAAAAACGAAAGGCTGTCTTTGATTAGACAGCCTTTCGTTTTATAAAATATTATTTCAAAACATGTGTGGCTAAAACATTATGAACATCATAAACATTAACCGATTTATTAAATTGTTTTCGGATACTAGGCGTTTGTTCGCTTGAAACCCAAATTTTTAATTCCGCTTCCAAGTCAAAGGTGCCAGCAGTTTCAATACTGAAGCGACTAATGCTTTTATAAGTGATTGATTTGTATTCTGTTTTACTTCCTGTAACACCTTGTTTGTCAATTAGAATAAGTCTTTTGTTAGTGAAGATAAATACATCTCGAATAAGTTTGAAGCCCAGTTCTATTTCTTCGCTGCTAATAAGTAGTTTGCCATAATCTTTTTGTAACTCCTCTTGGCTTACAGTTCCTGCGTTACCAAGTATTGCCGAAAATAATCCCATAATTAATTATTAAATTGTACTACTCGTATGGCTTTTCGTTTACGCCCCGTTTATTGGTTTCTGGACTCCTTTTTTTAATAATGAATTTAAAATCAGATTGATAGAAATAAGTACGAATATATAATTTTGAATTGTTATTTATGAGTTCAATTTAAAAATAGTTTATAGCCAAAGTGTAATTTGGAGTTTTTTTCCAACAATGATTCTCTCTTTTTTACGGATTTCGGCTTTTAAAGGAAGAAGGTAAGTTTTCATTTTAGTATCAAACCAAATTGCCGTTTTCCATTCGGTTTTTCCAGTTTTGGCCACCGCTTTTAATCTTCCCCAACCTTCTTCTTCTGATTGCAGGCCTGTTCGTATTTCTGTAGCTATAGTTGTAGGCAAAGAAATAAAATACCAACCTCCAGGCGAAGGGTGTTGCCAGGTTTCAGCTGAAAATTGATATTTTATTTTTGCATTCAATACGTTTAATTTTTTAATTAATTGTATTTAGGAACGAAGAGGAATTCTTCTGTTCGGTTGGTTTTGGTCGAAATTCTAATTTCTTTTAAACAGCTTCCTTTTTCATCTTTGGTTTCACAATGCACCAAAACTTCGTCAATGAGCGTGTCATTTTTATCTTTGATGATGATTTTAGAAAGTTCTTTGTTGGTATAATAAAAATACTGAGTGTAGAACGGATTAAAATTATCTACTATTTTAGTAATACTTCCATCTGAATTATAATGATAAATGGATTCATTTTGTTTGTATTGTTTTCTGGTGTAACAACTGATGCGTTCACGCTGATTTGGTTTCCAGCGGGTTTTACAGTAATAAGGTTCTTTATCAGGATATCTTTCTACAATAAACCATAATTTTTTTTCGGTTTGCTGCAATACCTTGTCTAAGGAATCCACAGTTTGTGACGATTTGATGCGGCCATTGCGGGTAAAGATCATTTGTTTTTTATACAATAGTTTCTTCTGGTTGTTTTCCAGTAAATATTTTTCCTCGGTTGCTAGTTGTATTCCATCAGGTAGTTGTTTTATCGTAGTATATTTTTTTGAAACACAAGATGGTATCATTAACAGGATAATGAAAAGAGATAAGTTTTTCATAATCATAACGTTTAGTTCTACTAAGTTAATGATAAAGACAATTGGTTAAGTGTCTTGTGAGTAAAAAAAGAATGCAACACTCTTAAACTTAAGGGTGCTGCATTTTTTAATTTGATGGAAATAATAATATTATTTTACAACATCTATTTGCTTAGATAATTCAGGTTGGTTTTTGTTCATCATATTTGTGATAGTGATGTGCATCCAAACCAAACAGATGATAGAGAATAGTAAAATGAATATCCAGGAACTGGACCATAATCCGGTAGCGGTCAATAAGTAGCTGAAGATAATTGGACCGCAGAATCCACCTAAACCGCCTAATAGTCCTACCATTCCACCTACAACACCCACTTCAGAAGGGAAATACTCAGGAATGTGTTTGTAAACGGCCGCTTTTCCAATTCCCCATGAAATACCAATCAGGATTACCAAAACCAGATAAACCCACATGTTAGCATCAAAGTTGATTTTAGTGATTCCTTTAGCTAATAATTCTTTTTTGACAACCTCTTGGTTTTCTTTTACAATTACTTCCTGCCAGGATGTTTTAGTTGGGAAAATATTAGAACCATCAGTACTTAGTTCTTTTTTAGCTTCCAATGGAATATTAGTTTCACCTACTTTTATATTTGTTGTTGAAACTTCGGTAACCCTACCTGCTTTTTTAGCCATGATTCCTGCTCCTGCTGTGGTGATTTCCATTTTTGGCACCATTAACAAAGCACTTAATAGTACTGATGAACCCAGTACCCAGTACATTACTTTTCTGGCTCCGTATTTATCGGATAAATAACCTCCAAAGGCACGAATTACACCTGATGGTAAGCTAAACATCGTGGCAAACATACCTCCCATAACTAAACTGGTTTGGTACACGTTCATGAAATTTGGCAATAACCATTGAGAGTAAGCTACAAAACATCCAAATACTAAGAAGTAGTAAGCTCCAAAACGCCATACCCGAACATTTTTCAACGTACTTAACATTTGTGGGATAGTTTTAGTCGATTTTTCTAATTTTTTGTTTTCGGCAAATATCAAAAAAATAATACCAATTATTAATAAGACAGCTCCGTAGATAAGCGGCAGGATTTTCCATCCGTTTTCCGGGTCACTAGCTGAAAATTGGTTCAATAAAGAAGGAGCAATAAAAGTAGTGATAGCCGCTCCTGCATTTCCCATTCCGAAAATACCTAAAGCTCTTCCCTGCCATTCTTTAGGATACCATATAGAAGTATAACCAACACCGACAGCAAATCCTGTTCCTACCATTCCAAATAAAAAACTTAAAATAGCAAACATAGAAAAGCTATCTGCTGTTGGAAGTAAAAATAAAGGAATCGAACATAGTAATAGTAAAAAAGAGAATACGTATTTTCCACCAAATTTATCTGTTAGAATACCCATTGGTAAACGCATTATTGATCCTGTTAAAATTGGTATTCCAAGTAACCATCCTACTTGTACAACACTCCAATTGAAAATACCTTTGTCAACTAAGTAAGTTACTAATACACCATTAAGTGTCCAGCAAGCAAAACAAACAGTAAAAGCCAATGTATTAAGAAATAACATTCTGTGCGACTTTGAAAGAGAATTTGTATTTTTCATGATACTTGTGTTTTTAAGCAAATTTATGTAGTATAGACTAGTAAAAAGCTGCGAAAACGCAGGTTTTGAAAAATAAATACGTAAAAATACTTATTTTTATACGTATTTATGTGTTTGCTGCAAGTAAGTAGTCAGTTTCCTGTCGTTTATTTCTAAATTTTGGTTTATTATTTTTTTTAGTTTTATTGATTGTTTAAAGTTAAGTTTAGTGTTGGGATATGGCAGAGAATTATGGAATAAGTTTTTTATTCAGGATTATGTACAAATAAAAAATCCTGTTTTCTAGTCTAAACTAAAAAACAGGATTTGGATAAGATTAAGCTTATTATATCAATGAATACTCGGTAGCTTTGTTTGAAAGTTCCATTAGATTTTTGACTTTCAGTTTTTTCATTAGGTTAAAACGGTGTACTTCCGCAGTACGTTTGCTAATCTCTAAGGCTTCGGCAATTTCTTTGTTTCCTTTACCCGATAATAATAAGGTTAAAATTTCTTTTTCTCTTTTGGTAATGGTTAAATCTTCGGTAAGAGCCGGCTTTGGATCCAAAGAAGTTGAGGAATTAGTCAATTGATTAATTAAGATAGACGAAATGTCTCCTGTAAAGTATTTTCCTCCGTTAGCTACAGCGTGCAGGGCTTTCATGAATTCTTCTTTGCTAGATCCTTTTAGCAAATAACCATCGGCACCCGCTTTAATTGATTTTAAGACATATTCTTCAGATTCATGCATTGACAGCACAATAATTTTTACAGGATTGTTTTGGTTTCGTAATTTTTCAACTACTTCTATTCCTGTATATTGAGGCATTCTAATATCTACAATCAATAAGTCGGGATTGGTAGTCGTTACAACGTCTAATGCTTCTTGTCCATCTGTAGCTTCTCCAACTACTTCAATATTTTTTTCGCTTTCTAAAAGTGATTTTATACCATCTCTTACAAAGAAATGATCATCAGCAAGGACAACTTTAATCATTTGGTTCATAACGTACGTTTTTTTAAAGGATATAAAAAATTTACTTATTTTAAAGTCGTGCAATATACGTATTTTTTACGTATTTTCTTTGCAAAAATTATATAGGAATATTAAATGTAATTCGGGTGCCTTCTCCAGGTATCGAATTGATAAAAACCCTGCCATTAATGTATTGAACGCGTTCTTTCATGAATAGTAATCCCATTCCCGATTCACTATTGCGTTTTTTTTCTACTGTATTAATATCAAAACTTTTTCCGTTATCGTCAACGGTAATGCTAAGTATGTTATTGCTATGTGAAAGTTGCACGATAATATGGGATGAATCGGCATATTTGATAGCATTATTGATGGCTTCTTGCGTAAGGCGATAAATATTGATTTCGATTAATGAATCTAATCTTTGGTCAAAATCGGTTTTATTGTAAAACAGGACGTTCTTTCCAGTAAGTTTGGCTAATTCCAAGGTAAGTTTAGCAATCGAAGAAACAATACCGTGATCACTTAATTCGGGTGGCATTAGGTTAAAAGTAGCAGTTCGAACGCCTTTGATAATATCTAAAGATAATTTTTTAAGGTGTTCTATTTTTTGAGCCGATTTCTCCTTGTCATCGAGGTTAATACTTTCCAAACTAAATTTTAGTCCCGTAAGCATTTGTCCAATTCCGTCGTGGATTTCTCGCGCAATTCGGTTTTGTTCATTTTCTTGATTTTCAACAATTTTACTAGAAATAATCTTTTGTTGATTTATTTTTTCAATAATATTTTCACGATTTAATCGCTCTACTTCAAGTTCGGCATTTTTACGAATGGTGATGTTGAAACAAATGACTAATAATTCGGATTCTTCTTTGCGGATGCGAACAGGAATCATCGACATATCAAGCCAAAGTTTGTTACCATTTCTGTCGGTTGTATTGATTTCGCCTTGCCAACCGCTTCTTTGTTTGTCGGCAATAATTTGTTCAATTTCCTGTTGTTCCTTGGCAACTTTAGTTAATGCCTTGGAAAAGCTTTTGTCATTATCAAAAGAGGGATTGTATTGTAACAATTTAGAGAATTTCTCCCCCATGTGTATGATTTTACCTTGCGGACTTATACGGCAATATAAAAGAGTGTTCTCCATTGCAAAATTCAATGATTTTAGTTCTTTTACTGAATTTTCCTTTGCAATGCTTATCGTTTCTGTGTCTCTAGCAAGTTTGATTGCCCTTTTTTCAGAGAGGATAAGTTTTGAGATTAAGACTTCTATTTTTTTATTGGTAGGCTTAAAAATGTATTGGAATTCTAATAGTAACACTAGTAAAGTGAAAGTTAGAATACCATATTCAATATTACGTTGACGGGTTACTTTTTCGGAAGCTTCATATTCGTATTGACTTACAATGCGATTCATTTTGGTTAGAAAAATGGCTACATTGTCTAAGATTGTTTTTATTTCTTTTGGATAATTGTCTCTAGAAAGTGTTTCTTTATTGTGCGACAAAAATTTTTGAACTGCAAAATCTATTTTGTTAACATTGGGCTTTATGTCTGTATATAAAGAAGAAAGAGTGGTACTTTTTTCACTTGGAAAATTTAAACTATCGTTTCCTTTTTCAAGAGCAATATGAGTAGATTTCCATAGTTCAAGTGTCTTTTTGATGTTAGCCACTTCTTCATCAATGTTAGAATTTATAGAAGAAGAATTTAGAATAAGAATTTCTTTAGCTAACCGCTGACTTAACATTCTTTGTTTTCCCGATATGTTAATCAAACGGGAGTCATTGAGTTGACTGCTTATGTTATGCTGAATCAATAACTGACTCAGCAGAATCGTAATGGCAATAGTAATTAAAGCAAATAGATACATTTGCTTTAATTGTTTAAAATTAAGATTTTCAGAAAACGCTTTGGCTTCTTTTATCATAATGGGTCGAATTACAATCCTAAAGCTGTCTTTAATTAATTGTAGATTTTCAGGACTGTAGTTGATTTGCAGAGCAGCTTGATGTCCTTTTTCAGACATTTTATTCCAGGTTTTCAGAATAATGTTTTTAAGCTTTTCGGTATCGTGTTTTTCTACAAAGGGAGCTAAGTAGTATTCTAAGAATACCAAACAAATTACATCTTCTAACAGTTGGGTTTCTTCGTCTTTTTTAAGTAGTTTTTTTTCAATTAAGAATGAAACTCTGGCAATAAATTCAGTACTGTATCCTGCTTTTTCTAAGATTTCAGCAGTAAGTTTAGCGTGGAATTTTTTCAGGTCTTCACGCCATTTTAAATAACCCACACGATCCATTGGGTACGATTCACGGGCAATTTTCCAGCGACAGATATGCTGTGCTTTAGCAGCAATTTGTACTTCTTCAGATGCATTAGGAAAAAAAACTATAAGTTTCTCATACATTCTATTAGAGTATAGAAGTTCTTTAGGGAAACTTATGGATTCGTGTATTTCTATATTAGGATCTTGTGCATTTTCGGCATCAATCCATTCGCTTGCTTGTTGGAATTTGTTGTATGTCATTTGGAGTCAATTTTACTTCAAATATACATATTTATTCCATAAACCCAATGAATACTTCGCCTTCAACAATTTTTACAGGGTAGGTAGCAATGGTATAATCTTCGCCATTTAAATTGCTTCCATCCTTAAGGGAAAAGGTTTTTTTGTGGATTGGACAGGCAATTTTTGGTGTTTCTTCAGCAGAACCAATCATGCCTCTAGAAAGTACCATTTCTAATTTGTGAGGGCATACATTTTGGCAAGCATACCATTCTCCTCTTCTTTCAAAGTTAATTACAGCAATTTGTTTGTCCTTGTATTTAACGCAATTTCCTCCATCAGCAGGAAAGTCAGAGGTTTTACCTGCTTTAAACCAAACGGTAACATCGTTTAGGGTTACACTATTATATTTGTTTAATACGTTTTCCATGATATTTAATTTTTATTTTACCCTGTCTCTTTTTTTAAGAAGAAGAGACAGGATTAGAAATTGTAATTAATTTACTGATTGTTGTGTTTTTTTAGCTTTTAAGATTACCAATGTTTAGGCATTTTTTGCTCTCTTAATGGGATGTACTCTAGGTTGTCATCGCGGTCATCTGAGTTAGAGAAATGTTTGAATCGTTTCATCATTTCAGGGTCTTCGATAGCTTGTTTCCATTCGCACTCGAAAGTATCAACTAAACCTTGCATTTCTTCTTCCAGCGCGGCATTGATTCCTAAGCTGTCATTGATGATTACATTTTTCAAATAATCGATTCCGCCTTCTAGTTTTTCCAACCATGTTGATGTACGAACTAATGGACCAGCCGTACGGATATAGTACATAAGGAAACGATCCATGTATTTGAATACGGTATCTTTATCAATTTGTTCGGCCAAAAGTACTGCGTGTTTTGGATTTGCTCCACCGTTTCCACAGATGTATAAGTTCCATCCGCCTTCCACAGCGATAACTCCAAAATCTTTTCCTCTGGCTTCAGCACACTCACGGATACAAGCCGAAACACCACCTTTTAGTTTGTGTGGAGAACGGATTCCTCTGTAACGGTTTTCTAATTCTATTGCTAATGTTGTACTGTCGTCCATTCCGTATCGACACCAAGCATTACCTACACAGCTTTTTACGGCTCTTAAAGATTTTCCGTAAGCATGGCCACTTTCGAAACCTTTGTCAATCAGTTTTTTCCAAATAGAAGGTAAGTCGTTTAATTCAGCTCCAAATAAATCTACACGTTGTGCTCCGGTGATTTTTGTATATAAGTTGTATTCTTTTGCAACTTCTCCAATGGCGATTAATTTTTCTGCGGTTACTTCACCACCAGCCATTCGAGGCACGACAGAGTAGGTTCCGTTACGTTGAATATTAGCTAAGAAACGGTCGTTTGAATCTTGAGAAGTCACATGTTTGTTAGCTGTATCATTGTAAATACTAGAGAAGATGGAAGATAGTACTGGTCTGCAAATTTCGCAACCATCACCTTTACCAACAGTTCCTAGTACTTCGTTGTGATTCGTGAATTTATTTATTTTTACAATGTCGTATAATTCTTGACGACTATACGTAAAGTGCTCACAAACGACATCTTTTACTTCTTTTCCAAGTGATTTTTGGGCTGCTTTTACTAAATCAGAAACCATTGGTTTACAACCACCACAACCAGAAGTTGCTTTAGTTGCTTTTACAACATCCGATAATGTTTCGCAACTTCCATCAGTTATAGAACAACAGATACTTCCTTTAGTTACATTTTCACAAGAACAAATTACAGCCGAATCAGGTAAATCCATGGCACTACCCATCGTAGAACTTTCACCGCCCCTAGCTCCCAGGATTAAATCTTCTGGGTTTTTAGGCACTGCCATTCCGTTGATGTAAATTTGGAATAGACTATTGTAATCACTTGAATCTCCTACTAGGATACCTCCAAGTAATTTAGTTCCGTCTTTAGAAACGTTGATTCTTTTGTAGATACCAGTGAATTTATTTTCATAAACAATTGGAGTTCCGTCTTGGTGCTCAATAAAAGGGTCTCCAAAACTGGCTACTTCAACACCAATTAATTTCAATTGAGTAGACATGTCAATGCTTTCACGCATTGTTTTTTCGTTTCCTAAAATCTGTTCAGCGGCAACATCAGCCATTTCATAACCTGGCGCAACCAAACCGTAAATCATGTGGTTGTATAGGGCAACCTCTCCGATAGCGTAAATGGAAGGGTCAGAAGTTTGCATCTGGTTGTTTACCACAATTCCTCCGCGAACACCAACTTCCAGTCCTGCACCTCTTCCTAGTTCGTCCCTTGGTTTGATACCTGCAGAAATGACAAGCATGTCTACTTTAAGCAGTTCTTCTTCTTCAAACATCATTCCGGTGATAGCCTTATCACCGTCAATAAATTGTGTTGATTTACTTAGATGTATTTTGATGTTTAGTTCTTCTATTTTTGAACGAAGCATATCGCTTGCTCCTTTGTCTAATTGTCTCGGCATTAAACGAGGAGCAAATTCAACAACATGTGGATTTAGTCCTAAATCACGAACGGCTTTTGCGGCTTCTAGACCTAGTAATCCACCTCCTAAAACAGCAGCTTCGGTTGCTCCGTTTTGTTTTATTTTGGCTGCATAAGCCATAATAGCGTCTAGGTCTTCTATGGTTCTATATACAAATACTCCTTCTTTTTCCACTCCTTCAATTGGAGGGACGAAAGCTGCGGAACCTGTAGCTAAAACTAAATAGTCGTATGAATAAGAATTTTCTAAATGAGTGGATATTGTTTTGTTTTCTTTGTGAATATCTGTTACTAATTCAGAAGTATTTAATATGATATTATTTTCTTCGTACCAATTTGCTGTTGATAAAGATAAATCGTCAGCAGTTTTACCAGCAAAGTATTCACTTAAGTGAACACGGTCATACGCTCGTCTTGGTTCTTCACCAAATACGGTAATTTGATATTTTTCCTGCCCAGACTTAGAAATAAATTTTTCGCAAAATTTATAACCCACCATGCCGTTTCCGACTACAATTATTTTAATCATAATATCATTATTAAGTATTACAAAGCAAATATACGTATAAATACTTATGTATTGTACTTAATTTTTGTTTTTTTGATGTAAATTGAGATATTATGAAAAGGAGAGGGTTAAAATGGATATTATGTAAAAAAGTGTTGAAGTTTTTTTTGTTTTTTTGGTAAATGATAGCTTTTACTGAACATTTTTGGTGCTTTTTTGTCTTTTTTTAAGTTGAAATTATATTGAAAAAGAAGTGTTTGTGGATTATAAACGAAAAAAAGCACCAAAATAAGTGCGTAAAAAGTACTTATTTTGATGCTTTGGTAATAAAAAATTTCAATTTTTTTATTAAGTACAACTACTTAATTTTTTGTGTAGTATTTTTTTTGAAACCAAAAGGCAAGGTTTACTAAGGCGATTAGAGCCGGGACTTCTACTAGAGGGCCAATGACGCCTGCAAAGGCCTGTCCGCTATTAATGCCAAATACTCCGATAGCTACAGCAATAGCTAGTTCGAAATTATTACCTGTAGCTGTGAATGCGATAGCAGTACTTTTTGAATAGTCAGCTCCGAAATATTTTCCAATAAAAAAACTAACGATAAACATAATACCAAAGTAAATAACTAATGGAATAGCAATTCGGATAACATCCATTGGAATTTTGACTATTAAAGCCCCTTTTAAACTAAACATTACAATAATCGTAAATAATAAAGCGATTAAAGTAATTGGAGAAATAATAGGAACGTATTTTTTTGGAACCATACTTCGCCCTTAAAATAAATCAAAGTGTATCGAGTAATTATGCTTAAAGCAAATGGAATTCCGAGATAAATACCCACACTTTCCGCTATTTGAGCGATGCTAATATTTACTTCAAAACCTGTGTATCCAAAATAAGGAGGAAGTATTGTGATGAAGAAATACGCATAAACACTATATAAAAGCACTTGGAAGATACTGTTTAGGGCAATAAGTCCGGCTGCATATTCTCTATTTCCATCCGCAAGATCGTTCCAAACGACTACCATAGCAATACATCTAGCCAATCCAATTAGGATAACCCCAATCATGTATTCAGGATAATCACTAAGAAAAGTTAAAGCCAGAAAAAACATTAATATAGGTCCGATAATCCAATTTAACAGTAATGAAGCACCTAGTACTTTAGTGTTTTTAAAAACAGAACCCATTTGTTCGTATTTCACTTTCGCTAGTGGCGGGTACATCATTAATATTAGTCCGATTGCTAAGGGAATATTAGTGGTTCCTGATGAAAAAGAATTGATGAAATTACCACTTGATGGTATAAAGTTTCCAATGGCTAGACCAATAACCATAGCTAAGAAAATCCAAAGTGTAAGGTAACGATCTAAAAAACTTAATTTTTTTCGGTTAACGGCGGGTGTACAATGATTAGTAGACATAGTTATTTTTGAATTTGAGAAAATACGTAAAATAATTCCGTTGCAATTTGTGTGCTTCTTTCTTCGTATTTTTCAGCTTGTTGGGGTGTGTTGTCAAATGCTTTTGGGTCTTCAAAAGTAATTGGAATGCGTTTTTCGGCTCCAGCGATAAATGGACAACCTTGATCGGCACTCGAACAAGTTAGTATAGCAGCAAATGCAGCTTGTGGATTGAAATCGTTATCAAAAGTTTTAGAAAAACCAATAATAGGGTGGGAGTTTTCACTGTATTTAATGCTGTAAATTGGATTTTTCCCTTCGGCTATAGTGTTTATTTGAAACCCTGTTTTTTCTAAAGTTTGAGCTACAACTGGGAATAGCGCAGTTGCTTCAGTGCCTCCTGAGTAGCTAAAAACATTTTTAATGTCAAAATAAGTAGCCATTGTTTGTGCCCAAATTTGAGATAAATGACTTCTTCTTGAATTGTGAGTACAGATAAAGTTTAATCTGATTTCATCATTATTGTCATATTTACTTTGGATAAAATCAATCAATGGTTGTAGAATGATTTTTCGTTCTTCTGATATTGAAGTAGTTTCTAAAGATTGAATTTTAGCTTCAATGTTTTCAAATAATTCTGTTTTAACTATTTTCATTTTACTGGTTTTAGATTTAGCAACAACCTCCACCTGGAGTGCAACTGTTATTTTGAGTGTTAATTTGTGATAATCTAATTTTTGGTTTTGTGGCAGGAATACCGCATTGGTCCTCGGCTAAGCAAGCTGTTTTTTTGTTTAATAAGAGAAATTCTTTTCCGTTAAAACCTAGTTCGTATTTGCCAATCGTTTCATATTGGTATTCAACTTCAATTTCGTAATCTCCTATTTCAAGCGCTTTTTCAGACAACTCAATGATGTCTAAAAGTTTCTTTGGTTTTAAACGATGATCAAAATCGTTGGCATTCCATAATTGAAAATTAACCACTTTTTCATTTCGTATTGTTCCTCCACAGTCGATGAAATTTTTGGTAATTAAACCCACTTCAGTAACATGGAAATGCTCTGGAACAGCAGTTCCGTTTTCTAATACAAAAGAAACAGTGTCAACATTGCTCAATATCTTTTTAATTTCGGATAGTTTCATGATTTTCTACTTTTAAAGTTAACAACATTGGTCTTTTTTATTTTCTAAATAGCTATTTACGTGTTGGAAGAAGGCTTTTATTTTTTCAAATCCATTCTCATCAATACAATAGCAAATGGCATTTCCTTCAAGATTTCCCTTGATTAATCCTGCATTTTTCAATTCTTTTAAATGCTGAGAAACGGTTGGTTGTGCTAATGGTAATTCATTTACTATATCTCCACAAATACAACTGTTTACTTTGATGAGGTGTTGTATGATGGCAATACGAGCAGGATGACCTATCGCCTTTGCTAATGTGGCTAGTTCGTTTTGTTCGTCAGTGAAACTAGATGTTTTTGTGATTCCCATAGTTATATATTTATATTGCAATATTACGATAAATATTGATAAGTAGTAATTATAGGCTAAAAAAAATACCTCTAAGAATTTTAAATTCAAAGAGGTATCAATATTCGGTAATTGGTAGTCGTTTTTATAGTTTGGACATGTTCGTAGCCAATGTTTCAATAAATTTACTGATTGGACCTTTGACCATCATGGCCATCATTGGGTTGAAACTACCTTCAAAATCAAATTTTAAACTGCAAGAAGAAGCTGAAATAGGTTCGATATTAGTAATTAAAGTAAAAGGAACCTTGTCTGTAGCTGCACCCAAAACAATTTTATTAGGAGATAATTTTTCTTTAAGTTTTAGTTGAATCTCGGGCATTCCTTTTAAACCAAACAGGAACGAATCATCTCCAATAACTTCAAACTTAGCAATGTTTTCAGGCATTAGTTTTTCAAAGTTTTTCATCTTTGTCAATAAATCAAATAATTCTTGTGCAGATTTTTCAACGTTAACCTTTGGACTTTCTAAGTTCATGATGTATTTATTTAGTAGCTTCTTGCCCCCAAGTTGAAGGAGTAACACTCCATTCTCTTAAAGTACTTTGTTCTTTTTCAGTAATGTATTTTTTAGCTACTGCTAAATTTAAAAGATTTTGGTAATTGCTCAAAGTGTATAAGTCTACCTTGGCATTTTTGAAGTTTTCTTCGGCAACATCAAAACCGTATGTAAATATAGCGGCCATTCCTTTAATATTGGCACCTGCATTTTTCAATGCTTCAACAGCAAGCAAACTACTGTTTCCAGTACTAATTAAATCTTCAACAACAACTACATTTTGTCCTTTTTGCAAGAAGCCTTCCACCTGGTTTTGACGACCGTGTTTTTTAGCTTCAGGACGTACATAAACAAATGGTAATCCCATGCTTTCAGCAACAAGCATACCAATGCCTATAGCACCTGTTGCTACTCCAGCAATTACATCTGGTTTCCCAAATTGTTTCTCAATATGTTTTGCAAATTCATCTCGCACATAATTTCTTATGGCAGGAAATGATAGTATCAGACGGTTGTCACAATATATAGGTGATTTCCATCCAGAAGCCCATGTAAAAGAATTTTCAGGATTCAATTTAATTGCATTTATTTGTAAAAGCAATTCGGCTGTTTTTTCGGCTGTATCTTTATTAAAAATCATAGTACAAATGTATAAAGTTTTTGTGAACGACAAACCACTTTTTTTGACAAATAAAATCTCTAAAGAGACGGATTTTCAGTTGTTTTTATTGGAAAGTATTGATATTAAGCAGATTATAGTTAAAATTTTTCAAAATAAAATTCAGAAAGCCTATCTCTATCATCCTGATGAAAAAGAGATTATGAAAACCTTGAAAGCTAAAATTCCAGTAAATAAAGCGGGCGGAGGATTAGTTTACAATAAGAAAGGGGAGGTTTTATTTATTTTTAGAAATGGAAAATGGGATTTGCCAAAAGGAGGTGTGGAAAAAAAGGAAGAAATTGAGCAAACAGCCATTCGCGAAGTAGAAGAAGAAACAGGTGTAAATCAATTGAGAATTACCAATAAACTCCAAAAAACCTATCACGTTTTTAAACGTAACGGAGTGTACAAATTAAAAATTACACATTGGTTTGAAATGTATTCTGATTTTGATGGTACGCCACAAGGACAATTAGAGGAAGGAATTGAAAAAGTATCTTGGATTCATCCTAATGATATTCCGGAAGTATTGAAAAATTCTTATGAGAACATCAAATTATTATTCGAGGAAGAAAATATTATTCGAAGTTAGAAGTTAGAGGTAGGAAGTTAGATAACAGATTTTAGATTAGAAGTTTATGTTCTTAGTCTAAAATCTGTTTTTTTGTAGAGGTTCACTTCCCTCTTCTAACTTCCCACTACTTTTTTTTAAGTACCTTTGCCGAATGAATAAAAAACACCAATCCAATAATATTCTTTTGAATTTAGGTATAGATAGCCTAAATGAAATGCAGCTTGCTGCTCATGATGCCATTTTGAATGATAATAATGTATTGTTATTATCGCCAACAGGTTCTGGTAAAACGCTGGCTTTCCTGATGCCTGTTTTAGAAATGCTCTTGCCTGAGATTCTTTCGGTTCAATGTTTAATTATCGTGCCTTCACGTGAATTAGGTTTGCAAATTGAGCAGGTTTGGAAAAAAATGGGTACAGCTTACAAGGTAAATGTTTGCTACGGCGGACATTCGATGGAAACGGAAATCAAAAATTTGAGTAATCCACCAGCTGTTTTGATTGGTACTCCTGGTCGAATTGCCGATCATATTGAAAGAGGAAGTTTCCGTTTGGATAAAATTCAGACCCTAATCTTAGACGAGTTTGACAAATCCTTACAGCTTGGATTCCATGAACAAATGTCTTTTATTATTGGGAAATTATCGAAAGTCAACAAACGAGTTTTGGTTTCGGCTACTTCTGATATTGAGATTCCAAAATATACCAGAGTAGTTAATCCAACCGTTTTGGATTTCATTCCAGAAGAAGAAACAGCATCGAATCTTTCGACTAAATTGGTTTTTTCGAAAGAAAAAGATAAACTCAATACCTTATTCCAATTACTTTGTTTCATTCAATCGGAATCGGCAATTGTATTTTGTAATCATCGTGATGCGGCCGAGCGTATTAGTGATACTTTAAATGAAAAAGGGATTTACTCAACCTATTATCATGGCGGAATGGATCAGGAAGAACGTGAACGCGCGTTGATTCAATTTCGAAATGGCAGTGTTAGTTATTTAATCACTACCGATTTAGCCGCTCGCGGACTCGATATTCCCGAAATGAATCACGTAATTCATTATCATTTGCCATTAAAAGAAGATGAATTTACCCATAGAAACGGACGTACTGCCCGTATGACGGCGACAGGTACAGCATACATCATTGCACATGAATCGGAGAAAAAAATGGAGTATGTAGATTATGAAAACATTGATATTTTGTCCGTGGAGTATGCTAAATCATTGCCAAAAGCGCCACAGTTTCAAACCATTTATATTAGTGGTGGAAAGAAAAATAAATTGAATAAAATTGATATCGTTGGTTTCTTTTCTCAAAAAGGCAAATTAGAAAAAGGCGATTTAGGTTTGATTGAAGTCAAAGATTTTATCTCATTTGCAGCTGTAAAATTCCCTAAAGTAAAAAGTTTGTTGCAAAATATTCAGGATGAAAAAATGAAAGGTAAAAAATATAAAATTCAGGTCGCCCGAAACGTGATTAAGAAAGTAGAGGAGTAGTGTTCAGTGTTCCGTTTTTTAGTGAACAGTTTGTAATTCCACTAAAGAAATGATAACTGATTTATAAAATTCGAATAAAAAAAACGTTAGCAGAAATATATTGCTAACGTTTTTTTATGCACTAAGTTTACTGACCACTAAAAAACTGATCACTGTAAACTGATGATTATATTTTCTTCACGTATTGTGTAATGATTACAATCATCTGACCGTCAACTTTTCCTTCAATGTATTCGGCGTTTTCATGGTCTAAACGGATGTTTCTCACTGCAGTTCCTTGTTTTGCCACCATACTCGAACCTTTTACTTTCAAGTCTTTGATTAAAACCACTGAATCTCCGTGTTCTAAAATCACTCCGTTACTATCACGGTGAATGATTTTGTTTTCGTCGTCTTCACCTTCGCCAGTCGCTTTTGCCCATTCTAAGGTATCTTCTTCCAGATACATCATATCCAGTAATTCCTGAGGCCAACCCGCAGCACGCAAACGGCTTAACATTCTCCATGCTACCACTTGTACCGGAGTGTGCTCGCTCCACATACTGTCATTTAAACATCTCCAGTGATTTAAATCTTCGTTACCTGGGTTTTCGATTTGGTCTTTACAGGTTGGACAAGTGAAAATAGCTTCGTCAATTCCACCTTTTTTTGTTGGAAGTACTTCATACACTTTTAGGTTTTCCGTTGTGCCACAAAGTTCACATTTTCCTCCACTACGTTTATTTAATTCTCTGTCTAAGCTCATTATTGATTTTTATTTTTTTGGCGAATGTACATTTATTGAGGACTTTCTGCAAATTTGATGTATAGTAATTAGTCCATAGTGTTGCAGTCTGCTATCTGTCAACTGACAACCGAAAACTGACAACTATTTTACTCTAACTGCTTTCGGAACTAGTTTTTCATATTCTCCACCATGACGCAAAACATCGCGAACAATACTCGAACTGATATACGAAGTACTTGCAGCAGTCAATAAGAATACCGTTTCAATTTTAGAAAGATGCCTGTTAGTATGTGCAATGGCTTTTTCGAATTCAAAATCTGCCGGATTACGCAAACCACGCAGAATGAAATTAGCACCAATCTTTTTGCACAAGTCAATGGTTAAGCCTTCGTAGGTAATCACTGAAACCTTAGGTTCGTGTTTGAAAGTTTCCTCAATAAAGCGTTTGCGTTCTTCAAGCGGAAACATGTATTTTTTCTCGGCATTAACTCCGATAGCAATTACAATTTCATCAAAAAGAGGAATCCCTCTTTTGATAATGTCTTCATGACCTAAGGTAATAGGATCAAATGATCCCGGAAATATGGCTTTTCTCATTGTTGAGTAACTAAGTTTCTGAGTGGCTAAGTTACAAAGTTTTTAGGAGAGTTTGGTTTTTAGGATCTTCTTCCTGCTCCCGAAGGTTCGGGTAAGCAACTTGAATATTTTGTCGAGTTACTGAATGAGATTTCTCCTTTGTCGAGTTACTGGATGAGATTGCCACGTCCCGAAGTGTCGGGACTCGCAATAACATATTGAGGTGTTAAAAATAAAGCCACAGCTTTAAAAGATTAATCTGTGCTAATCTTTTAAAGCTGTGGCAAAAATAATTATGTATGTTTTTAATTAGCCAAAGCCAACTCAATCGCATTAGTAAACAAGTCTTCTAGTGAAATTCCGGCTGCGGCAGCTTGTTGCGGAATCAAGCTTTCGGTAGTTAAGCCTGGAATGGTATTCATTTCGAGCATGTGTGGTTCGTCGTTAACAATGATGAATTCTGAACGAGAGAATCCTTTCATTTTTAATACTTCGTAAGCGCGTTTAGCAATAGCGCCTACTTTTTGAGTCATTTCGTCTGAAAGGCGGGCAGGGGTGATTTCCTGAGATTTCCCTTGGTATTTGGCTTCGTAATCAAAGAAATCATTTTCAGAAACGATTTCTGTAATTGGCAATACGATGATTTCGCCTTTGTAATTGATAACACCTACAGATACTTCAGTTCCGTCCAAGAAACTTTCAATGATAATTTCGTTGTCTTCTTTGTAAGCGGTTTCGATTGCAATTGGTAATTCGGCTTCGGTTTTTACTTTTGAAATTCCGAAACTGGAACCTGCTTTGTTTGGTTTTACGAAACAAGGCAAACCTACTTTGTTAATGATTTCGGTAGTATTAATCACATCGCCTTGATTTAGGTAATAAGAAACGGCTGTTTTAATTCCGTATGGTTTTAGAACAGACAATAAATCTCTTTTGTTGAAAGTCAAAGAGGCTTGGTAATAATCGCAAGAAGTTTGAGGAATACCTAATAATTCAAAATAGGCCTGCATTAAGCCATCTTCTCCCGGCGTTCCGTGAATGGCGTTGAAAACACAGTCAAATGTAATTTTGTTTCCGTTGACAGTAACCGAAAAATCGTTTCGGTCAATTGGGAATTCGTTGTCGGCATCGTCAACATACACCCATTTTTCTTTGAAAATATGGATGCGATAGCCTTTGAATAGGTTTTGATCTAAAAATTTGTAAACTACGTTACCGCTAATGAGTGAAATTTTGTACTCACTGGAATAGCCGCCCATGATGATGGCAATGTTTTTCATTTAGTTGCGTTTGTATGATAAATATCGATTTTTTTTAGCCCCGATAGTAGTGGAAATCTTATTTATCCCGACTCTTTAGGGATAAAAAGATTGCAACGGATAGCGGGAAATAGCTCCTAAACTTGGCTGTAGCTGAGGTTAGGACGCATAAAACAAAATTATCATTTTTTTTGAAACGAAATAGCTTTATCTTTGCCACCTATAAAAATAAATATATGAGTTTACGTAAATATCTTACTAGCCGAGTGTTCTTTGGGCAAGTATTTCTTGCTGCTTTAATTATTGCCGTTTTGGGTTATCTTTTTATGCATTGGTTAACTTTTACTACAGATCATGGACATGAAATTATGGTTCCTGATTTGAGAAAATTAACCGAAGAACAAGTAGAGGAAAAGTTAGATGAGTTAGACTTGGACTATGTAATCCTTGATAGTGTGGATTACCGTGGAGATTATCCAAAATACAGTGTGGTTCAGCAGGATCCTTTACCGGGTGAAAAGGTAAAAGAGGGTAGAAAAGTATATTTGAAAATTAATAGTTCTGGATTCTCGTCGATTAAAGTGCCTGATTTGATTGAGAAAACCTACCGTGAGGCTGTGCCTACCTTGAAAGCGTTAGGATTAGAAGAAGGAACAATTACTTATATCCCTAATTTAGGAAAGGATATGGTTCTTGAAATGCGTTACAAAGGAAGAAATATAAAACCGGGTGACCGGGTTTTGAAATCGTCTAAAATTGACTTGGTTTTAGGAGACGGAAAAGCGAGTTATGAGGAAGATATTGCTACAGATACAATTGCAAATCCAACAACAACCCCAACAGAAGAAGCACCAAATGAACAATAATATTGAGCCGATTGATTTAGACGAAGAGGAATTATTTGAACATTTTAAATTTGAAGTTCCTAAGGGGCAGGCTTTATTGCGAATTGACAAATATCTGATGGGATTGATCCCTAATGCGACTCGTAATAAGATTCAGAATGCCGCAACCGAAGGCAATATTTTTGTGAATAATGTCAAGGTAAAATCAAATTACAAAGTAAAACCATTTGATATTGTAACGGTGATGTTATCCCATCCGCCGTTTGAAAACCATGTTCTTCCTGAGAATATTCCGTTGAATATTGTGTATGAAGATGATGCTTTGTTGTTAGTAAATAAAGAACCCGGTTTAGTGGTGCACCCAGGACACGGAAATTATACTGGAACATTGGTAAATGCATTGGCGTTTCATTTTGAAAATTTACCCATGAACAGCAGCGAGCGTCCGGGATTAGTACACCGCATTGATAAGGATACTTCGGGCTTGTTAGTTATTGCTAAGACTGAAGCTGCGATGACGCATTTGGCTAAACAATTTGAAGCTAAAACTACCGAAAGGGAGTATGTTGCTTTGGTTTGGGGAAATGTGGCTGAAGAGAGTGGAACTATCGAAGGGAATTTAGCCCGTCACTTAAAAGACCGTATGCAAATGGCGGTTTTTGATGATCCGGAAATAGGAAAACCTGCGATTACTCATTATAAGGTTTTGGAGCGTTTAGGTTATGTGACTTTGGTTTCCTGCATTTTGGAAACGGGAAGAACGCACCAAATTAGAGCGCACATGAAACACATTGGTCATCCATTGTTTAATGATGAGCGTTATGGTGGTCACTTGATTTTAAAAGGTACTACGTTTACTAAATACAAGCAGTTTATTGAAAATTGTTTCAAAGCTTTGCCTAGGCAGGCACTTCATGCTAAAACCTTAGGTTTTGTGCATCCAAATACTGGAGAAATGATGCGTTTTGATACCGAATTGCCACAGGATTTTCAGGATTGTATCGAAAAATGGCGTAATTATTCGAAATCACACCACACCGACGAAGAAGAATAAAATGAATCCATGCTATAGAACAAAAAGCCGCTCATCGAGCGGCTTTTTGTTTGTGGGCTTATACTGTAGGTTCTAATTGAGTACTTTCAGCGATTCGGTTCCAGGCATTGATGGTTACAACTACCATAATAATTTACGTTATTAATACTCAAATCTAGGTGAAATTACTTTTGGAGACTATTTTAATTTTTTCAAAAGTGTGATATGTAAATCTAAATTTTTTATATTTACGTGTAGAAATGCAGTGTTTATACTTGATTGTATGGGAGAATCAAAATTGGAAAATGAAGCTTTGAAAATTAAAATTCAAGAGCAAGAGTTAAGAATTGAAGAGCTTCAAAAAGAATTAGTAACTCAGAATGTTATTTTTAATGACTTAAAAAATAACCTTTATGTTTCGTCTATTGTTGTTTGTTCTTTTACGATCGATAACAGCGCTAATTTGGCTTGTAATTATGTACTAGGCTGTAGGGATAAACTTTACGGAATTGATTTTACGGATTCTAATGCTGTTCCGGCATTAATCATGAGCCGAATACACGAAAAACATAAGGCTAATTTCTTGAAAGGGATACAAAAGGCGCAATCAAAGTTGGATCCCCTTGTTATTCAATACCAATATAATCATCCTGAAAAAGGATTGATATGGCATGAATTTAATGTTTTGTGTGATGGCATTTTAAATGGGAAAGCTTCTTATCAAGGGGTTGTAAAAGATATAACCGAAAGTAAGTTTTTAGAACAAAAAATGAATAAAGCAATTCGTTTGTTTCATTTTATAAGCCGTATTAATCAGATTATTGTTCGTTCAACTACTAAGGAAGAATTATTTAAAGAAATTTGTAAAGTTGCTGTCGATATAGGTAAATTCAAGATGGCATGGATTGGTATATTAAATTATGAAACTCTAAATGTAGATCCTGTTAGTGCTCATGGTGAGGATGCACAAGATTATATGCAAATTTTAAAAACACTATCTATTAATTTAAATTCCGAAACCGGAAATGGTCCAAGTGGTTTAGCTATAAAAACAGGGATGCATCATGTCTGTAATGATTTAGAAGATGATTCGTGTATGAAGCCAAGGAAAGAAGAGGCTTTGAAAAGTGGATTTCGTTCTTTGGTCTCCATTCCAATTAAATTCTTTGGGAAAATAATAGGTGTTTTTGTTATTTATTCTGGAGAAAAGCATTTTTTTGATGATGAAGAAATTGATTTACTAGTGAAGGCTACAACTGATGTTACTTTTGCTTTGGAATTTTTTGAAAAAGAAGAAATGCGAAAAAAAGCAGAGCAGGCAGTGGCAGAAAGCGAACAAAGATTTCATACGCTTACCGAAGTATCACCAGTAGGAATTTATCGTGCAGACTTAAATGGCGCTACTACATATGTCAATCAGCAATGGACCCAAATTGTGGGTTTAAGTTATGAAGAATCATTGGGTAACGGCTGGTATTTTGCTATTCATCCTGAAGATAGAGTACAATTGTTTAATGAGAGGGATAAAGTTATCAATAAAAAATTATGTTCGTTAATTGAATATCGATTTGTAAAGCCAGATGGGTCGATAATTTGGGTTATAGGACAGGCAACTCCAGAGACAAATTCAGAAAATAAAATAATTGGTTACATAGGTACCATAACAGATATTACAAAACGTAAAGAAGCTGAAGATAATTTTATCAAGGCATCAAAGAAAATGGAAGCCATCATACAGGCTATCCCTGATTTAATGTTTGAAGTAGATTTACAGGGTGTAATTCATAATTATCATTCTTCTATTGAGGATTTGTTGATCATGCCTCCTTCTGCTTTTATAGGAAAGAACGTTGTTGAGGTCTTACCAAAACAAGCTGCGGATGTATGTCTTTCTGGATTAGAAGAAGCTTATGAGAATGGATTTTCTAGAGGAAAACAGTATACATTGTACCTGTCTAATGTCTTGCACTGGTTTGAATTATCATTAGTGCCAATGAAAGAAGATGATACTAAAGAGCAGCATTTTATTGTTATTTCTAGAAATATCACTGAACAAAAAAATATTGAAAATGCACTTGTTAAAAATGAAGAACGTTATCATGGCTTATTAACTAATTTAGAAGCAGGAATTGTAGTTCTTAATAATGAAGGAAAAATAATAAGTTGTAATAGTAAGACATCAGAATTGTTAGGCTTTAGAATAGAACAATTGCTGGCTAACGATGAAGCGTTATTGCAATGGAATTTTTTGAATGATGATGATTCAAAAATGCAACCAGAACAATTTCCGGTTTATCAGATTATTAAAAGTAAATCGGCCATCAAGAATTTTCCTTTGGGTATTGTAGATTCTAAGACGGATAATGTAATTTGGGTTTTAGTAAGCGGTTTTCCAATGCTTGATGAAGAGGGAAACATACAGGAAGTTGTAATTAGTTTTATCGATGTATCTGTAGAACGCAAAATGAATTTAGAAATTCAAAAAGCTAAAGAATTGGCTGAAAAAGCAAATAAATCTAAAACAGATTTCTTAGCTAATATGAGTCACGAAATTCGAACTCCACTAAATGGTATTATTGGATTTACCTCGTTGTTAATGGAATCAAAATTAGATGAAATACAAAAAGAGTACATGATTACCATTAATGAATCGGCGGCAACTTTAATGGATATTGTAAATGATATTTTGGATTTTTCTAAAATTGAAGCTGGTAAATTAGAACTTAAAATAGAAGAAATTGATCTTTTATCATTGATAAATCAGATTGTTTCTTTGTTTAAATTTCAGGCTAATCAAAAGAAAATAGATTTAGTATTGCATATTGATGAACAGGTACCTCATTTTATCTATGCTGATTCATTACGCTTAAAACAAATCATTATAAATTTAATAGGTAATGCTATTAAGTTTACGCAAATAGGAAGTGTTACCTTAGATGTACGAGTTGTATCTAATATAGATGAATCTCATGTAAATATGCTTTTTTCAGTAATAGATACCGGAATAGGAATCAAAGAACAAAATCAAGCTAAGATATTTCATTCTTTTGTTCAAGAAGATAATTCAATAAGTCGTCGGTTTGGAGGTACAGGATTAGGCTTGGCTATTTCTAACCAACTTTTGGCTCTAATGGATTCTAAATTAGAATTAGAAAGTAATTATGGAGAAGGAAGTAGATTTTATTTTTCACTTTGTTTGAAAAAAGGAAGTGAAACTCATAGTCATGAACCTATTGAAAATAAGGTATTGTATACAAATGAGACATTTGAGGCCAAGAAAATTTTGATTGTTGAGGATAACAAAATTAATATGTTTTTGGCGAAAACATTAATATCAAAAATAATTCCTAAAGCTGTAATTATTGAAGCAGGTGATGGTATAGAGGCTGTTGAACAATTTAAAAAACACCAGCCAGATATTGTTTTGATGGATATTCAAATGCCTAATAAAAATGGATTTGAAGCTACTTATGATATACGAAAAATTGAAAAAACAAAACTAACTCCTATTATCGCTCTTACGGCTGGAATTTTTGTGGAAGAAAAAGAAGAATATCTAAATTCTGGAATGAACGACTATGTAACTAAGCCTTTTAGTTTTACAGATTTAGAAACTATTATGTATAAATGGTTAAAAGATTAATTTGTTTTTTTATAACTCCAAACGGCTAAACCATTAATTATAAAAGCGTAAAAAGCAATTATAGAAAAAGGTTGGCTAATATCAGAGAAGGTAGCGCCTTTGAGCATCACCATTCGAATGATTTCCACAAAATACCGAATAGGATTAAACAAAGTAATTTGTTGCGCCCAGTTAGGCATGCTTTCAATAGGAGTGAATAATCCGCTCATCAAAATAAAAATAACCATAAAAAACCAGGCAATAAACATGGCTTGTTGTTGGGTTTCGGTATAATTGGATACTAATAAGCCAATGCCCAGAACGACTAATAAATAAACCGAAGTAAACAGATAAATCAGACCAACGTTTCCTAAAATTGGAATACTGAAGACCAATCTGGCAATAAGCAAGCCGACGGTCAGAATAACCAATCCCAATACCCAAAACGGAAATAATTTACCAATGATGAATTGGTGTTTTTGTATAGGTGTAACATTAATTTGTTCCAATGTTCCTATTTCTTTTTCCCGAACAATATTCATAGCTGATAAAAATAACGAAAGCATGGTAACCAATAAAACGAGAATCCCCGGAACCATCAGTGTTTTGTAATTTAAGGTATTGTTGTACCAAAAAGAAGGAATACTGATAATACTTTGTGGCTGAACATAAGAAGCATCGTTGTATTGATAAAGTTGGCTTCTAATTTTTTGATTGTAACTATTGATGATTTGATTGATATACACATTTTCAATGCCAGCGGCAGCACCGTCAATCGCGTTAATACTTACTGATAAATTTGTTTTTTTTTCGGTTAGGAGATTGCGTTCAAAATGATAAGGTATTTCCAGAATGACATCTACTTTTCCCTTTTGCATTTGTAGGTTGGCTTCTTTTTTGGAATCAAAATTTTCAATAATGTTGAAATAATCAGACGATTGAAACTTACTGATTAATTCTCTCGAGGCTTTGGAGTGATCCTGATCGATATAAGAAAATCGGATGTCTTTTACTTCAAAACTGGCAGCATTGGATAAAATCAGTAATTGAACAAAAGGTAACACAAAGATGATAGGCAACATAGCTTTATTTCTAAAGATTTGTCGAAACTCTTTTTGTATAATGAATACTATTGTTTTCAAAATAGTCGGTTTAAAATTTAATTTTTTCAAAATCTAAAATCTGCAATCTATCCCGATAGCTATCGGGACTGCAATCTCATTTTACTCCAGTCTGATTTTATATTTTTTGATACTTAACAGAATAAAAAATAAAGTCATTCCAATAAGAATCAAAGTTTCTTTCCAAACAATAGTAAGGCTTGCCCCTTTGAGCATAATGGCTTTGATTATTATAATGAACCATTTGGCCGGTATAATATTACTGATGATTTGTAAGGGTATGGGCATGCTCGAAATAGGAAATATAAATCCAGACAAAATGATTACCGGAAGCATTAATCCCATTAAAGAAATCATCATGGCGGTTTGTTGGGATTGTGCTATTGTTGAAATCAGAATCCCAAGAGACAGCGCAGTAACAATAAATAGAATACTTTCAAAAGCGAGTAAAAACAGACTTCCCTGAATAGGCATTCCAAAGACAAAAACTCCCAGAATAACAATAACTGTTGCGTTAATTATGGATAAGAAAATATAAGGAAACACTTTTCCCAGGATTACTTGTAAAGGATTCAATGGAGATACCAATAAGACTTCCATGGTTCCTAATTCTTTTTCTTTGGTTATTGAAATGGATGTCATCATTGCAGAAACCAACATTAGTATAATTGTCATTACACCGGGTACAAAAGTGAAAACACCTTTTAATTCGGGATTGTAATACAATTGGGTTTGGGTTTCAATTTGAAAATTAGGAGCAGTTGTTCGATTTTTTTGCTGAATATAATTTTGCAATATGGCATTGGTATAATTTGTAATTGTATTAGCAATATTAGGATCGGTGGCGTCAGTAATGATTTGAACTTTTCCCTGTTTTGAAGTTTGCAGGTTTTTGATAAAATTGTTTTCGAAAATAACAACAGCTTTGACTTTCCCTTTTTCGAATATGGATTGTATTTCCGATTCGCTGTTGATGGTTTCTTCAATATGAAAATACTTCGAAGCATTAATTTTATTGATAATTTTTTGGGTTTCTGTATCTTTGGACTTGTCCAAAACAGCAATATTCACATTGTTGATTTCATTGGTAATGGCAAAACCAAACAGCATAATCTGGGCAATAGGCATCCCAAAGAGAATAAACATCGAGCGTTTGTCTCTAAAGATGTGATAAAATTCTTTTTTTATAAAGCCAAGAAACCGTTTCATACTACTTCATTTTTATTCAACATTTCGAGCCAATTTTAAAAATACTTCGTTCATGGAAGTTACGTTGTATTGCTGTTTTAAATTTTTGGGCGAATCCAATGCTTCAATTTTTCCTTCGACCATAATGGAAACACGGTCACAGTATTCGGCTTCATCCATGTAATGGGTCGTGACAAAAATGGTAGTTCCTTTGTGGGCTTCGGCATAAATCATTTCCCAGAATTGTCTTCTCGTAATTGGGTCAACGCCGCCGGTAGGTTCATCCAGAAAAACAATTTTGGGTTCGTGTAACAAGGCAACCGAAAAAGAAAGTTTTTGTTTCCAGCCTAAGGGTAAATCGCCTACAAGTTTGTTCAATTCGTTTTCAAGTCCTAAATCACTAATTAATCGGGCTGTTTTTTCTTTAATTTGATTCTGACTTAAACCATAGATTCCTCCAAAAAAAGTAATGTTTTCTTTGATTGTCAAATCATCGTACATGGAGAATTTCTGACTCATATAGCCAATGCTTTTTTTGACCATTTCGGTGTTGCTTTTTACATCAAAACCAGCCACTAAAGCATCTCCGGAAGTAGGCTTTGAAATTCCAATGAGCATTTTCATGGCAGTGGTTTTTCCAGCTCCGTTTGCTCCCAGAAAGCCAAAAATTTCTCCTTTGTGCACCTCAAAAGAAATATTGTTTACAGCAGTGAAATTGCCGAATTTCTTGCTGAGGTTTGCAACTGCTATGATTTTCTCTTTTTCCAAGCTTTATTGATTTAGAGTGGTCAAATCCATAAAAACATCTTCAATACTGGTTTTTGCAATTGAAATAGTAATATCAGAATGCTGTTTTTCACTTAAATAATTTTCTAATGCTTTCGTATCAAAATCTTTATTTTGATCGATATAATGAATGTGTTCTCCAAAAGCAAAGACACTATACTGATTTGGATATTTTTTTAGATCCAAAATCAACTGATGCATGTTTTTGGTTCTTATGTTATAAATCTTTTTGTCGTAAGTGGTCACAATATTTTCAGGACTGTCAATTTTTAGAATTTCTCCCTTTTGAATCAGCGCAATCCTGTCGCATAAGGCAGCTTCATCCATATAGGGTGTAGAAACCAAGATGGTAATTCCTTTGCTTTGTAAGCGCTTGAGCATTTCCCAAAATTCCTTTCTGGAAACCGGATCCACACCGGTTGTTGGTTCATCCAAAAACAACACTTTAGGTTTGTGAATCAAAGCACAGCATAAAGCCAGTTTTTGTTTCATTCCGCCTGATAAAGCACCTGCTCTTCGGTCTTTGAAAGGCTCTATTTGAATATAGATTTCTTTGATTAAGTCGTTGTTTTCTTCGAGAGTGGTGCCAAAAATAGTAGCGAAAAAGTTCAGGTTTTCAGCAATTGTCAAATCCTGATACAAGGAAAATTTGCCAGGCATATAACCGATACAATTTCGAATAGACTTATAATCTTTTACGACATCAAAATCTGCAACCGTTGCTTTACCTTCATTAGCTAATAAAACGGTTGTTAATATTCTGAAAATAGTCGTTTTTCCAGCTCCATCAGGACCAATAAGACCAAATAATTCGCCTTCTTTTACTTCAAAAGAAATATTAGAAACAGCAATTGTGTTCTTATAAGATTTGGAAATATTTTCGACTTGAATACTCATTTTTTAATAACAATTTCAATATCTAACCATCAACTACAAACTACAAACAACAAACAACAAACAACAAACCATAAACTTAATTCATCCACATTTCAGCAGGCATTCCAATTTTTAAACTGCCATCATTTTTAACCTTGACTTTTACAGCATAGACTAAGTTGACACGTTCTTCTTTGGTTTGAATGACTTTTGGGGTAAATTCGGCTGATGAAGAAATCCAGGAAACAAGTCCATCAAAGTTTTTCATTTCGTTGCCATTATCAATTTTTACGCTTACTTTCTGTCCGATTTTAAGTTGTGGTAATTGGGTTTCACTCACATACACACGCAATGTCATTTCCGAAATATCGGCGATTTTATATAATGGTTTTCCAAATGAGGTAATCTCATTAGTCTGGGCATATTTGGCCAGAACTGTTCCTTTTATCGGATTGATGATGTAGCTTTTTTGTATTTGGTCATTGATTTTGGCAACCTGGGCATCGATGGATTTGGCTTCGTTACTGATTGGTGCATTTTGGGTGCCCACACTGTTGATTTGTTGTTTTAGAACATTGACCTTGCCATTGATTTCATCCACTTGTCTTTGTGTTGCGGCATTTTCGGCAAACATATTTTTGATTCTTTTTTGTTCAATCAAAGTTGTTTTCAGTTGTTCCTGCAAAATGCTGTTTTGTGATAATACATTTGCTGATTTGGAGGCTATGGTTTTTTTGGAAGCCAGTAATTGCAGTTTGCTCAAATACAGTTGTGTAGTGTCAATGATTCCGATAGAAGTGTTTGCTTCCAATTGGTTGCCTTCTTCAACATTAAAAGCAAGTAATTTTCCGTTGGCTTCTGCCGAAATGGTAACTTCGGTAGCTTCAAAATTGCCGTAACCATCCGCTTTTTTCATTGTCTTTGTTACAGGAAATCAGACTGGTGATGACTAAGAGTGCGATTATATTTTTCATGCTACTATTTTTAATTTCCTTGAATCGTTTTATAATTGGCCTGCGCCAAAAGCAATTGAATTTCATGTAGGCTAAAATTGGTTTTTGCTTCGTATAATTGGGTAAATTCCACCAGATAATCCGAAGCTGTTATCACTCCGTTTTTGAGTTGGGCATCCGATGATTGCAAAACCTTTTCTCGCAAAGCGATGATATCCGTATCGCTGGTTTTGATTTCCTCCAGTTTTTCAATTTCATTTTGCATTTCCTGTAATTGCAAATTGTTGTTAAGCAAAAAAGTCTCTTTTTCATTGGAAACCATATTTTCAGAAACGCTTAATATTTCTTTGTCTGTTTTTGCTTTGTTCCAGTCAAAAACATTCCAGTTGGCTTTTAAACCAACGATATAAAAAGTTTGAAACGAATTGTCGAGCATATTCAATCCTGGATTTCCGTAACCTGCCTGACCAAATGCCTTTAGTTTAGGAAGCTGGTTTTTGGCAATGGCATTTTTTGAAAGTTCGATTTGTTCGTTTTGTAAATCGTAAACTTTTAACTCAGGACGACTGATTTCTTTGTTTTGTGTCCAATGGATTTCAGGTTTAGAAAGACTGACAGCTTCGTCAAAAGATGTATTGGTCAGTAAAGACAGGCTTTCAAAAGCTTTTTTTCTGTCAAATTTTATTTCGCTAAGCTGTTGCTGAATTTTCAAATTTTCGGCTTCTAAAACTTTTTCAGATGATGGGAAGTAGGGCTCCAAATTTCACTCCCGATTTTACTTCTGCAATTTTTGATTGTAATTGCTTTTGTTTGGCCAATAAAATAGCTTTTCGTTCCTGTAAAAGGAAAATTGAAAAATAGAGTTGGTTTATTTTTAGTTTTAACTGATATAAGGAAACAGCTATTTGTTGCTGTTGTAATTGGTTTTGAGTGTTTTTGAGTTTGTTGTTTAACCCGTGCAATCCGCCATTATAAATAATCTGATTAACGTCCAAAGTCGCTCTATATTGGTCTTTGTTAAGTGGATTAATTGTTGAATTTGGAATTTTTATCGGAACTTGTGTTACATCCGATTGATAGGTTGCCTGGGCATTCAAATCTACTTTTGGAAGATAGTCTTTATCGCTGTTTTCAATTTCTAAAGTAGTTTTTTTTGTAATTAATTCATTTTGTTTGGCCAAAGGATAATTCTTGTCCACCCAATTGTAGCAATCTTCTAAGGATATTTTTTGTTGGCCAAAGCCTAACAAAGGAAATAGGAACAGCAATATGATGTTGAGGGTTCTCATATTTTTATCGAATTTATGATGTCTTGTGCAATCGTTGTTTTTCTTTCTTCCATCATTAGTCTAAAATCCTCATCTGAAAGTTGCAAAATTCCTTTTACCATAACCTGAGCTGCAAAAGGAAATACGGTCATCGAAAAGATATTCAACAGTAATTGTTTTGGATTAACTGCTTTTAAAGTACCATTTGCGATTTCCGATTCGATTTGAGAGATAAAAAAATCAGGATTAGGTTTGTTGGCATGATGCAAAATATTCATTACAAACTCCGGGTTATTATTCATTTCCTGAATGACAAATTGCGGCAAAAACGGATTGTCAATAACAAATGAAATATACTCCTGTGTAAACTGTTGTATCTTTTCAAAAACGGTTTTTTTCGAATTAAAGATCATATTGATTTGTGGTGCCAACTGACTAAAAGCTTTCATAAAAACGGCTTCAAAAAGCTGTTGTTTGTTTTTAAAGCAATAATGAAGCATAGCTTTATTAATACCGGCTTCATCTGCGATTTCCTGCATACGCGCACCAGAATAGCCTTTCTTCTGAAATACTATTCGGGCGGCATTAAATATTTTTTCTTCAGTAGTCATCTAACTATTTGGTTTAACCATTTGGTTAACAAAGTTAGAAAAAAAAGTAATCGAAATTACTTTTTTTCTTTTTTTATGAATGAACTACTTAATAATCCGCCAATTAAAGCGCCGTAAAGAGTAGCATTCAAAGGTTTGGAAGTAATAACACAAGTTCCAGTAATACAACCTACATATTTATAATACAGATAGCCTGCAACTGCTCCTAGAATCACTCCTATAATTGTTACTATGACAGCTTTTAGGTTCATTAGATTCTTTTTCTTTGATAGTTGCGATAATTGCGTTTTTGTCCATCACACCTGACTGTCTCCATAATTGTTTTCCTTTTTGAAACAAAATCATAGTGGGAACTCCACGAACTTGATATTGTGCAGCAATTTGCTGGTTTTTGTCAACATCAATTTTAATAATTGAAATTTCTTCGCCAAGGTTGTCTTTTACTTCCTTTAAAATAGGACCCAACATTTGGCAAGGGCCGCACCAAGTGGCAAAAAAATCTACTAGAATTGGTTTTTCCGATTGTATGAGTTGATCAAAATTACTGTTCATTGCTATTTGTTTTATTTTTAGGAATTGTACATCCATTTAAACCACATCCAGTATTAAATAGAGCTTGGAAAAGAAAGAAAACAGCCATTACACCAAATAGTATTTCATGGTATTGAAAAGCTTGTTGGAGTGAAAATAAACCAAAAGCTAAACGAATCCAACGCATAACATGCCAGTTTGTAAAAAGTAGTTTCTTCATGGCTGCATTAATTGTATTTTATAGTTTTCATCATAAGACACTATCTGTTGTAGTAAATGAAGCGGTATTTCGGTTTTACTCACCATTAAAACTTCGTTAAAATTCGAATTCATACTTACATTTAGAACAATTTCTACGGCAGCAAATTTTTCTGAAACCTTTTCCATGCAACCACTACATGTAATACCCTCAAAAGTATACAATGCAACATTTACCTTTTCGTTTTTAATAAATTCAAAAAATAATTCACTGTTGTTTCTTGGTACAACAGAATCCTTTGCCAGTGTTAATGTATCAAAGTGAAAAGCATCTTTAAAGAGCTTTTCATATTCTTTTTGGTTTCCACCAAAGGGGGGACTTACCTCAAATTCGCGATTGAAAAGTAAACCCGCTAGTTTTCCATTAGTGCTTAAAAGCTGATGCATTTTCCAAACATATTTTTGACGCAGTATTGGAGGTAAGGCACAAAAGAAAGTTTGTTCAATGATTACATCGTATTTTCCGTTGAGGTCAAAAAAATCGCCTTGAATAATCGTAATTCCTGTCTTTTGAGCAAATTTTTGCTTCAAGTTTGCTACCAAAGTTGGAGCTATATCGATAATTGTAATGTTTGTAAAACCCTTATCCAATAGATATTCGGCTTCGTAAGTATTCCCACAACCGGGTATCAGTATGCGATATTGTTTATTGTCTAATCGATCAATAAATTTTTGGATTGGAGGAGCAATTTGTCCTAAATCCCAACCTGTTGAATTGGCTATGTATTGTGCATCCCAATAATTTTGATCGAGAGGTTTATCACATACAACACTGCAGCAAGAATCTTTCATAATCAAATTTAAACGACTTTATTTTTCTTATTTGTATTAATTCCCCAAGGTGTATACAAAGGACAAAAATTAATAAAACTTGTAATCACTAATATAACCGCAAAGGCTATTAAAAATATACCAAAATTACCTGTTACTGTTTGTGTAAAATACAAACTAGCTAAAATTACTGCAACAGTAAGGCGAATAGTCTTATCTGTTTTACCTATATTCTTTTTCATGATTTCTATAATTTTAGGGTTAAAATGCAAAACCGATTACTATAAATTTACGGATTAATCCGTTTTAAATCAAGTATTTATGTGTTTAATGTTTTACTTTGGCAAACAAAATCTGTTTTTGGGATTGAAGTTTTAGCGATAGCATTAAAACCACCTTCAATTTCGGTGAAATTTCTAAAACCTCTTGCTTGCAAAATAGATGCAGCTATCATACTACGATAACCACCAGCACAATGTAAATAAAACGGTTCTTTCGGATTAATATCTTTAATCCAATCGTTGATGTAAGCCAAAGGTTTAGAATAGGCATCTTCAACGTGTTCGGCGGCATATTCGCTTTCTTTTCGTACATCAATGATGGTGTTTTCTCCTATATTTACTTCATTAGCAAATTCATCCGCTGTAATTCTGTGAACCGTATCAATTTCTTTGCCTGCTTTTTTCCAAGCTTCAAATCCTCCGTCAAGATGCCCAAGGATATTGTCAAAACCTACGCGGCTCAAACGCGTAACTGTTTCTTCTTCTTGATCAATTTCGGTTACTAGAATAATAGGTTGTCTTACATCAGCAATTAAAGCACCTACCCAAGGAGCAAAATCGCCTTCGATTCCAATATTGATTGACTGGGGTATAAAACCTTTCGCAAATACAGCATTTTTACGGGTATCTAAAATTAAAGCGCCACTTTCATCAGCAATCGCTTCAAAATCAGCTACAGGAATAGCAACCATTCCTTGATTGAGAACATTTTCAAAACTTTCATAACCTTGTTTGTTCATGGCAACATTCATCCCGAAATAGGCTGGAGGAGGCAATAAGCCGTCGGTTACTTCTTTAATGAATTCGGCCTCTGTCATATTAGCTCTTAAAGCATAATTCGTAGCTTTTTGATTGCCAATGGTAGAAACCGTTTCTTTGCTCATGTTTTTGCCACAAGCACTTCCTGCACCGTGAGCAGGATATACAATCACTTCATCAGGTAAAGTCATGATTTTATCTCTTAACGAATGGTATAAAGTGGCTGCTAATTGTTCCTGAGTCATATGTGCTGCCTTTTGAGCCAAGTCAGGACGACCAACATCACCAATAAACAATGTGTCTCCAGAGAAAATAGCATATTCTTTTCCTTTTTCATCAAGTAGTAAAAATGTAGCACTTTCCATTGTGTGTCCTGGAGTGTGTAACACTTTTATTTTGATTGTACCTATTTGAAATTCCTGACCATCAGTCGCGATTACCGCTTCAAATTCAGGTTGAGCAGTGGGGCCATAAACAATAGGAGCACCAGTTGCTTTACTTAAGTCTAAATGTCCAGAAACGAAATCGGCATGGAAATGCGTTTCAAAAATGTATTTTAGTTTTACATTATCACGTTCTAAACGATCTAAATAAGGTTGAACTTCACGTAAGGGGTCAATTATGGCCGCTTCGCCATTAGAAGTGATGTAATAGGCTCCTTGAGCAAGACATCCAGTGTATATTTGTTCTATTTTCATAGCAATTTTATTTTTAATTATACATACAAAGGTAAAGCTTCTGCTTAGTCCATCTGGTGACTAAAGTTACACAAAAGGGCTATTTTGCATTTTTTGTTATAAAAAGTTAAAATCCGAATTTTGAGTCTTTTTTTATGCAAATTTTGGGGCGTTTAGGTTAAATTTGTGGTATCAAAAAATGTCTTTCCTATGGAAGAAATGCTCTTTTATGATCGCATGCAATTTGCATTTACGATTACCTTTCACTACTTATTTCCACAGTTAACAATGGGACTTTCGTTAATTGTTGTTTATTTCAAATGGAAGTATCTAAAAACTAACGACCCACATTATAACAAAGCCACTCATTTTTGGATGAAAGTCTTCGCTCTAAATTTTGCAATGGGGGTTGTGACAGGAATTCCAATGGAATTTCAATTTGGAACAAATTGGGCTAAATTTTCAGAACTTACAGGAGGGATTATTGGACAAACCCTTGCTATGGAAGGTATGTTTTCTTTCTTTTTAGAATCGTCCTTCTTAGGGATGTTTTTATTTGGAGAAAAGATTCTCGGGCATCGATGGCATTTTGTAACCGGATTATTGATTTGTTTAGGATCATGGGCTAGTGGTTTTTTAATCATTGCAACGCATTCCTGGATGCAACACCCTGTGGGTTATGAAGTTCTAGAAAATGGAAAATTTGTACTCAATAACTTTGAAGCTTTGTTTACCAATGTTTGGCTATGGCCATCCTACTTGCACAATCAGGCAGCTTCGTTAGTGACCAGTTCATTTGTAGTGGCAGGTATTGGAGCATTTTACATTTTATGGAATAAGAATGTTTCCTATGGAAAATTGTTCTTGAAAACAGGAGTTGTCTTTGGATTGATTTCTAGTCTCATTGTAGCAATGCCTACAGGTGATTTATTGGCTAAAAATGTTGTGAAACATCAACCCGTAACATTTGCAGCCATGGAGGGAATTTTTCATACAGAAAAAAAGGAGCCGAGATTGTATTAATCGGGCAACCCGATGTAAAAGATAAAAAATTAGATAACAAGATTGCTGTTCCTAATGTGCTGAGTTTTTTGACTTATGGGAATTGGGATACAGAGGTAAAAGGCTTGGATCAATTTCCTGTAGATGTTCATCCCACCAATATTTCAGGATTGTATTATGCTTATCATATTATGGTAGGTTTAGGGACACTTTTTATTGGAGTGATGGTATTGGCAGCTTTTCAATTAAGCCAAAAAAAATTGTTTGAAACCAAATGGCTTTTGTGGGCATTTATGTTTCTAATGCCCTTTCCTTATATTGCGAATACCACAGGTTGGTATACAGCTGAGTTAGGAAGACAACCTTGGTTAGTATATGATTTGTTGCGTACTGCGGATGGTGCATCGCCAACAGTCTCCTCTGGGAATACTTTATTTACCTTAATGGGCTTTGTAGGTTTATATGCTTTGTTAGGAATGTTATTTGCAATTTTAGTTGGAAAAATTATTTATCACGGTCCAGAACCAGTAAAAAAATAAACGATGGAATTCTTTTGGTATATTGTATTGATAGGCATTTTAGCAACCTATTTAGTATTAGATGGCTACGATTTTGGAGCTGGGATTATTCATTTGTTTTTTGCTAAAACTGAAAAAGATAAAAAAGCAATTACCAATGCTATTGGTCCTTTTTGGGATGCCAATGAAGTTTGGTTGATTGCAGGCGGAGGGGTTTTGTTTTATGCCTTTCCAACATTATATGCTGCTTCTTTTAGCGGGTTTTATTTGCCTTTGATGATGATTTTATGGCTGTTAATTTTTAGAGCCGTAGGATTAGAATTGCGTGGGCAAATTCACAATGCAATGTGGGAAGCAGTTTGGGATAAAGCTTTTGGGATAGCCAGTTTGTTATTGGCTTTGTTTTTTGGGATGGCGTTGGGAAATGTTGTTCGTGGGGTAAATCTAGGAATGGTTGTAAATGGTGTTTCTACGCAGGAACCTCATTTTTTCTTTTTGCCTTTGTGGAATCCTAGTTTTAGTCCTGAAGCGGCCGAACTTGGAATTATAGATTGGTTTACACTCTTTCTGGGCGTTGTAAGTGTGGTGTCATTAATGATTCATGGGGCCAATTGGATTATCTATAAAACCAATTCTTCTTTAAATGAACAATTAAGACAATTGGTTTACAAATTGAATTTTGTACTACTAGTTTTGGTAGTTGTGTCAATATCTGTTTGGCATATTATTGAGAAAGAACCTTTCCATAATTTTATCAATAATCCATTGCTTTTTATTTTTCCAATAATCACATTTGTGGGTTTGTTTGGACTTTTTAAAGTGAGAACATTCAAAAAAGACGGAACAGGATTCCTGTTTTCGAGTCTTTTCCTTGTTGGAGGATTTACTTCTACAACGGCTTCTATTTTTCCCGAAGTTTTGCCTTCGACTAATAAAGTGAATCCATCGTTAACTATTTATAATGTTGCCAATGGTGATTATGCTTTATCAGTAGGTGTGTATTGGTTTGCAGTTGCTATATTGTTAGTTATTGGCTATTTTTTTATTCAGTATAAAGTATTTAGTGGAAAAATGGATGATGTAGGATATGGAGAACATTAGCATTAAATGTAAAAGTAAAAGAGCCAATTTTAACCGTAGTTAGATTGGCTCTTTTGGGAAATATTAGGGTTTGTTGTTTACTTTTATATAAATCCTTTACGATTATAGAATGATTTCTTTGAGTATAATATAAATTCCCATTACTAATACAAACCAACCAAAAATCGGTTTTAGTTTTGTGCCGTCAATTCTTTTAGATAGTAAAATTCCAACGAACATTCCAATAAAAGCCATGGCGGTTATTGAAAACAAAAAACGATAGTCTATTGGGGTATTGATGTATAAGTCACCTACAAAACCTATTGCAGAGTTGATAAAGATAATGAGCAGCGAAGTTCCAACTGCTTGTTTCATGGGCAAATTAGCAAAGAATAACAATGCAGGAATAATTAAAAAACCACCTCCAGCTCCTAAGAAACCGGTTACAATGCCTACTAGAAAGCCTATAAAGGCAAGTTGAGGATAATTTGTTTTATTTGGACGATCTTCATTTTTAGTTTTCTTAATCATCGAAATGGAAGCGCTAATCATGAGTATGGCAAACACAATCATGATTAATAAGTTTTTAGACACAGCATAAGATGCGATGGTAAATAGCGTATTGGCAATTTTAGGAAAAATTACTTCTCTGATTATCAATATGGAAAACACAGAAGGAATCGCAAAGTATAGCGCCGTTTTTAATTTTAGATTACCAAGTTTGTAGTGACTGAATCCTCCGTATAATGCGGTAGTACCTACAATGAATAGGGAATAACTGGTGGCTAATTCAGGGTCGACTTTAAATAAGTAAACTAAAATAGGAATCGTGAGTATTGAACCTCCTCCGCCAATTAATCCTAATGAAAGTCCAATTATGATTGAAGCAATATATCCGAAATATTCCATCTTGTAATTTTTTACAAAGGTTGGATGTATTTCGGTTGATTACAGTAACATTTGTCACACGAAGCTTTTTTATATAAAAAGTTCAATTTGGTTTCGATGTAATCGCAATAAACCGCGTTGTTCCATTTTTTTTAAAAGGCGGGAAACTACCTCTCTGGAAGTGTTTAATTCGATAGCAATTTCTTGGTGTGAAAGATTGATTTCTTTGCAACCGCACGCTTTTGCATGTCGCTTTAAATAAAATTCTAATCGTTCGTCCATTGCTCTAAAAGCGATGTTATCAATTACTTCTAGTACTTCTTCAAATCGGGTTCTATAGGTGTAAATTACAAATTCATACCAAGAGCGATGATTCATCATCCATTTATCCATTAAGGATAGGGGAAAAGTAACGGCCTCAACATCTTCAACAACCTTTGCTGTAATTTGACTCGTTTGGTTTTTTGTTGAACAAATTAAAGAGATGGCACAAGCTTGTCCGGGTTGTAAATAATACATTAAAAACTCTTCGCCATCATCTCCTTCTCGATAGATTTTTAATTGTCCTTTAAGGATTAGCATGGTACTTTTGATGTATTGGCCTGTTCGCATGATAACATCACCCGCTTTGAAGTATTGTAAAGAGGAGTTGGCTTCAATTTCCTGTATTAATTCATTCGAAAAATTGGGAAATGCGTTTTTAATATTTGGTGTTTCTGTTGCCATGTGTATTGTGTTTGTAGAAGCTAAATCTTGTCGATATTTCGTTATTTTTCTAAAAAAGCTAAGACTTTTGTAAAAGTAGTTAAAATTTGATGGTAGTTATTCAATGTTTTCTGTGTGTTAGGAAAAAGTTAAATTGAGAATATTCTATTCAAAATGATAATATCGAGTTAGTTTTTAATAAAATTATAGGGTATTCTTAGTTTTGTTGGTATAAGTTCTTCACTAAAACGTTTTCTTTAAAATATTTGCTATTTCAAATTTCAAAGGCTAATTTATAGCAAAAACATCGTAATTTTACAAAAAAACAGAACAGTATTATGAATTTAACACAAGAAGATTGGATTGCTCAACTCGAGGAAGATGGGAATGCAGTAATATTAGACGTAAGAACAGAAGCTGAATGCGATGAAGGAATTATTCCTAATGCCATTAATATTGATATTCATCAAGGGCAAGGATTTATTTCTGAAATTGAAAAATTAGATAAGAGTAAAAATTATTATATCTATTGTCGTTCAGGTGCTAGAAGTGCAAAAGCTTGCGAAATAATGAATGAATTAGGATTTGATAATACCTACAATTTATTAGGCGGTATGCTTGAATGGGAAGGTGAAGTAATCTAAAAAAACACATAAATAAGTTAACGAACTAACAACAACAAAACAAAATTTAGATGAATTCAATCCCGGAAGAATTTAAGATAAAAACATTATTACATCAAGATACCTATTTAGTAAACGGCGAATTGAAAAAATGGACCGGAAAAACTACAGAGGTTTATTCTACGATATCTTCAACAGAAGAATATGCACCTACTTTATTAGGGACAATTCCTTTTATGGGTGAAGCAGAAGCACAAGAAGTGGTGGAATCTGCGAGCAATGCTTTTAATAAAGGGCAAGGATTATGGCCTACAATGAAAGTGGCTGATCGCATTAAATGTATGGAAAATTTCGTGTCAAAAATGAAAACGACTCGTGAAGAAGTAGTTAAGTTGTTGATGTGGGAAATTGGGAAATCATTAGGTGATTCTCAAAAAGAATTCGATAGAACAGTTGATTATATCTACGATACGATTGAACATTACAAACAATTAGACCGAAGCAATGCGCATTTTACCAAAAGTCAAGGTGTAAATGCAATGATTCGTAGAGGTCCAATAGGAGTTGTATTGTGTTTAGGTCCTTACAATTATCCGTTAAATGAAACTTTTTCATTATTGATTCCGGCTTTAATTATGGGGAATCCAGTAATATTTAAGCCAGCTAAAAACGGAGTTTTATTAATTTCTCCTTTATTAGAAGCTTTTCAAACTAGTTTCCCAAAAGGAGCAATAAACATTGTTTACGGTAGAGGTAGGGAAATTGCCTCTCCAATTATGAAATCAGGAAAAATTGATATTCTGGCATTAATTGGAAATAGTAAATCCGCCATTGCTTTACAAGATCAACACCCTAATAAAAACAGATTGCGTTTGGTATTAGGATTAGAAGCTAAAAATCCAGCGATTATTTTACCAGATGCCGATTTAGATTTAACTATATCTGAATGTATTACGGGAACATTGTCTTTCAACGGTCAGCGTTGTACAGCTTTAAAAGTTTTATACGTTCATGAATCAATAGCTGAAGAATTTAATAAAAGATTTTCTAAGGCTGTTGATGAGTTGGTTTATGGAAATCCTTGGGACAAATCAGTTTCATTAACCCCACTACCAGAGGTAGAAAAACCAGGATATATACAAGGCTTAATCGATGATGCAACTAGCAAAGGTGCTACGATTATTAATGCCAAAGGTGGACAAGTATCTGAAAATTATATTTTTCCTGCTGTTTTGTTCCCTGTGAATAAAGAAATGAGAGTGTATCACGAAGAACAATTTGGGCCAGTGGTTCCAATTATGACTTTTAAGGATATTCAAGAACCATTAAACGATATGGCTGAATCAAATTATGGTCAGCAAGTGAGTTTATTTGGAAAAGACAGTAAAACATTAGCTCCACTTATTGATGTGCTAGTGAATTTAGTGTGTAGAGTTAACTTAAATAGTTCTTGCCAACGTGGACCAGACGTGTACCCATTTACAGGTCGCAAGGATTCTGCGGTAGGTACCCTTAGTGTTTTTGACGCTTTACGTTCATTTTCTATTAGAACCTTTGTGGCTTCTAAAGATAATGCTTACAATAACGAAATATTACAAGAATTGTTAAATAATAAAGAATCTAATTTTATTAATACTGATTATATCTTGTAGTAGTTAACTAAAAACAAAAACAAAAACGAAAAAACCGTCCTGATAGCTATTGGGACGGTTTTTATTATTTTAGAAAAAAAGATCTTTTATAAGTTTAATGCAAAGTTATTAAGTGATTTTGCATCGTATTTTTCTTTATCAAATTTATAAAGATAAGAGCCTTTTCTGGACGATAACATATCTTTTTCGTTGAGTTTCACTAATATGTCAAGTGAATTAATCTTACTAATAAAATTTCTTTTGTCCAGTTCTTTGTCTAAGATGGCTTCGTATAATTCTAGCAATTGACGCATAGTGAATTTTTCTGGTAAGAGTTCAAAACTTACTGGTTTAGTGGAAGTTCTATAACGTAGTCTACGCATGGCATGCGCAACCATTTCGTTATGGTCAAAAATTAATTTTGGCATATGGGAAATATTGAACCATTCAGCGTGATAATTTTTGATTAATTCTGTATTATGATTTTCAATATTAATTAGGGCATAGTAAGCAACAGAAATGGTTCTTTCTACAGGGTCACGATCTACTTCACTATAAGAATATAACTGCTCCATGTATATGTTTTGTAAACCTGTATAATGATTTAAAACACGGGTAGCAGCGTCATTTAGGGATTCTTCTTTTTTTAGGAAACCACCCATCAAAGACAATTTGCCTTTTTCGGGTTCAAAATCTCTTTTGATGAGAAGAATCTTAAGTCCTTCATTATCAAATCCAAAAATGATACAATCTACTGAAAGTAGCACTTTGTCTTCAGAACTATAACTGTTTAGCATCTTGTTAGATTATTTTGGTGTAAATATAAACACTTATTAAAAAGTATCATAATTAATTAGTGTTTTGAAAACATTTTTGTTTTTGAACAATTTAAGTGTAGAATTTTTATTGATTAGTTTGGTTTTGTAAAAATTCAATAATATGAATTATCTAAAGGCTAAGAATAGATAAATATCGGTTTTATCACCAATTGAATTACGTAAAATTGTGAAGGCCTTTGTTATATGGGCTTCAACTGATTTTATGGAAACATTTTTGTATTCAGCAATTTCAATATTAGTAAGTCCCTCTTCTTTACTGAGCAAGAATATCTCACGGCATTTAGGTGGCAAATTTTGAATCTCCCGCTTAACTAATTTGATGATTCTTTCTAACGAATGTTCGTCATCCGTTTCTACAATAGTATTCAATGCATCAATATATTTTTTTTCTAGTGGATAAAATGATTTTTGTGTGCGATAATGATCTATGAATTCATTGTAAACAGATTTATACAACAAATTTGTTAGTACAAAATCATCTTTAAGATTTTCTCTTTTATTCCAAATACGCATAAAAACATTCTGTGGATATGCAAACAAAAACGGCACATTAAGTTAAGCTACATTTTTGTAATTAATTTGATTGTTAAATTCTTCAATAGTTGCATAATTCAAAGTGGAATGTCTCCTTTTTCTGTTGTACCAAATTTCAATATATTCAAAGATTTCCAGTTTCATCTGTTCTTTAGAAATCAGTTTGTTCCCCTAAATTAATTCCGTTTTCAAAGATTTGAAGAAGCTTTCCGCCACAGCATTATCCCAGCAATTTCCTTTACGACTCATACTGCGGGTTATTTTTTTATAGGAATCAAGAACATTTACAAACTTTTTACTGGCATATTGAACACCTCTGTCAGAATGAAAAATCAAACCTTGATCAATATCTCGGTTTTTAACCGCCATTTTCCAAGCTCCAAGCGTAGTTTCTTCTGTATTCATTCCGTCACTCAAACTCCAACCGATAATTTTTCTGTCGTATAAATCCATAATAGTGGTCAGGTATACAAAACCCTCTTTAGTTTGGATATATGTAATATCCGAAACCCAAACTTTTGAAGGCATTTTTACAATAAACTCTCTGTTTAATACATTTTCGACAACTAAATAATTATGATTTGAGTTGGTTGTAACTTTGAACTTCTTGCTTAATTTGCTTCGTAAGCCAAGTTCTTTTATATATTTTGCAACTGTAATTCGTGAAACTTTATAACCTAAATACTGCAGTTCCAATGCTATTCTAGGACTTCCATATCTTTGTTTGGCTCCAAAATAAATCAATGTTATCTGTTCTTTTATGGCAATTTTTAGTTGTTGTCTTGCTGTGACTGCTTGTTTTTTCCATCGGTAATAACTTCCGCTGCTCACTTTTAGAACTTTGCACATTTTTTCGATCGGGAATAGTTGTTCATTGCTTTTTATGAAACTATAAATCATCGACCGCTCTTGGAAAAAATGCCGATTGCTTTTTTTAATATATCACGTTCTAACTCGGCATCTTTGAGTTTTTTCTTTAGTTCGTGAATTTTTTCTTGCTCGGGAGTGAGTTTTAAATTTCCTTTCCCAGGAAAACTTCCTTCTCCAAATTCCTCGAACTCTTTACGCCATTTATACAACTGTGGTGCTGTGATTCCCAACTCTCTGGCGAGTTCTGATACATTTGTTCTCTCATAACTCAATTGAACGGCTTTTTCTTTAAAAGCTTTGTCATAAATTTTGAGGACTTGTTTCATAGGTTAAAATTAAGATTATTTCTTAACTTTATGTGATGGCTAAGTTAGCACGTCCAGATAATCCTTATTTCGGGGCTTTAATTGGTAGATATGGTAATCGTATTGGTAAAGCTAAATTTACTTTGGATGGAAAAGAGTATAAATTAGCGGCTAATGACGGGCCAAATAGTTTGCATGGTGGACCATTAGGGTTTCATAAAGTGATTTGGACTGCTGTTGAAGCAAAAGGAGGAACTTATGGAGTTTTGAAATTAAAATACCTTTCAAAAGATATGGAAGAAGGTTTTCCTGGAAACTTAACGGTTTTTGTTACCTATACTTTAAAAGCAGATAATACTTTGGAAGTAGATTACGAAGCTACTACAGATAAAAAAACAGTATTGAACTTAACGCAACATTCTTATTTCAACCTTTCAGGCGATTTTACAAAAACTATTTTGGATAATGTAATCACTATTGATGCTGATAAATTGGTTCCAGTTTATGAAACATTGATTCCAACAGGAAAATTAGACGATGTAGCTAATACGCCATTTGACTTTAGAAAACCAAAAGCGATTGGTAAAGAAATAGGAGTTGCTAATGAGCAATTAAAAAGAGGTAAAGGTTATGACCACTGCTGGGTGTTGAACAATCAAGACAAAGGTTTCCGTTTTGCAGCTTCAGTTTACGAACCAACAAGCGGTAGAGTTATGGAGGTTTACACAGACGAACCTGGAATCCAGTTGTACACAGGTAATTTCTTAGATGGTACTTTGCCTACAAGAGATGGTAAAACGTATGCACACAGAACAGGTCTTTGTTTAGAAACGCAACATTATCCAGATTCTCCAAACCAAAAAGATTTCCCAACGACGGTTTTAAATCCTGGGGAAACATATAAAACAAAAACGGCTTTCAAATTTTCTACTAAATAATAAAGAGTAGTTTTTTTATCATTACAACCCGTCTCAATTCGTTGTGGCGGGTTTTTTATTTGTTTTTTCAGGAGCTCTTTCCTGCTATCCGCTTCAATCTTGCTTGCCAAACACTGGCAAGCAAGGATTTTCACTGCTACATGCCTTGCCGGCAGGCAGGTCAGGGCTAGGGTGATTGCTAGAAATAATATCTCTACTATATATATAATGTAAAATCCTTAGTAAACTTCGTGCTTCCTTTGTGCTCTTTGCGGTAAATTTCACTTTTATGTCATTATATATTGAGTAAAAACCTTAGTGTTCTTAGTGCTTCCTTTGTGTTCTTTGCGGTTAAAAAGCCTTTTTTACTATATTTAATAGTACAAAAACCTTAGTGTTCTTAGTGCTTCCTTTGTGTCCTTTGCGGTTAAAATAATGTCTAAAACTCCAAATTCCTACAAAACCGAAAATTTCTTAAAAATTAAACTTCATGTTATCAGTTGATTAAAAAATAAACCCAAAATAGTTTTGAAAAGTACTTGTTTAATCGAATAAAGGTTCTACTTTTGCACCCGCAACAGCGAAAACGTTCTATTAAATACTGGCAGGCTAAGAAGAATGATTCGGACGAAAGTTTGAAAAAAAAGTTTGAAAAAAGCTTGTGAGATTTGAAAAAGCGATTTACATTTGCACCCCGCAAAACACGCAAAGTTATTTGAGATATTGACAAGAGAAAAGGAGTTAAGTTTCGGTAAATAAATCGAAAAAAAAACTTTAAATTTTACTTGTGAGTAAAGAAATAAGTTGTAGTTTTGCAGCCGCTTTGAGAGACAAGCGAAAAACAAAAAGACACGTTCCTAGACATATTGAATTGACAGCCGTCTCGTTTTAAAAACGGGACAAAAAAAATAAGAGTAATAGAATCGCGAGATTTGAATAAACCGATAGTAACTTGGAGTCAATATAAAACAAGAACTTTTATAAGTTCAAACAATATACGATGAAGAGTTTGATCCTGGCTCAGGATGAACGCTAGCGGCAGGCTTAACACATGCAAGTCGAGGGGTATGCCGATTTATCGGCAGAGACCGGCGCACGGGTGCGTAACGCGTATGCAATCTACCTTTCACAGAGGGATAGCCCAGAGAAATTTGGATTAATACCTCATAGTATAGCAGTTTCGCATGAAACCACTATTAAAGTTCCAACGGTGAAAGATGAGCATGCGTCCCATTAGCTAGATGGTAAGGTAACGGCTTACCATGGCTACGATGGGTAGGGGTCCTGAGAGGGAGATCCCCCACACTGGTACTGAGACACGGACCAGACTCCTACGGGAGGCAGCAGTGAGGAATATTGGTCAATGGACGCAAGTCTGAACCAGCCATGCCGCGTGCAGGATGACGGTCCTATGGATTGTAAACTGCTTTTGTACGAGAAGAAACAACATTACGTGTAATGTCTTGACGGTATCGTAAGAATAAGGATCGGCTAACTCCGTGCCAGCAGCCGCGGTAATACGGAGGATCCAAGCGTTATCCGGAATCATTGGGTTTAAAGGGTCCGTAGGCGGTTTAGTAAGTCAGTGGTGAAAGCCCATCGCTCAACGGTGGAACGGCCATTGATACTGCTAGACTTGAATTATTAGGAAGTAACTAGAATATGTAGTGTAGCGGTGAAATGCTTAGAGATTACATGGAATACCAATTGCGAAGGCAGGTTACTACTAATTGATTGACGCTGATGGACGAAAGCGTGGGGAGCGAACAGGATTAGATACCCTGGTAGTCCACGCCGTAAACGATGGATACTAGCTGTTGGGGGCAACTTCAGTGGCTAAGCGAAAGTGATAAGTATCCCACCTGGGGAGTACGGGCGCAAGCCTGAAACTCAAAGGAATTGACGGGGGCCCGCACAAGCGGTGGAGCATGTGGTTTAATTCGATGATACGCGAGGAACCTTACCAAGGCTTAAATGTAGATTGACCGTTTTGGAAACAGAACTTTCGCAAGACAATTTACAAGGTGCTGCATGGTTGTCGTCAGCTCGTGCCGTGAGGTGTCAGGTTAAGTCCTATAACGAGCGCAACCCCTGTTGTTAGTTGCCAGCGAGTCATGTCGGGAACTCTAACGAGACTGCCAGTGCAAACTGTGAGGAAGGTGGGGATGACGTCAAATCATCACGGCCCTTACGCCTTGGGCTACACACGTGCTACAATGGCCGGTACAGAGAGCAGCCACTGGGCGACCAGGAGCGAATCTATAAAGCCGGTCACAGTTCGGATCGGAGTCTGCAACTCGACTCCGTGAAGCTGGAATCGCTAGTAATCGGATATCAGCCATGATCCGGTGAATACGTTCCCGGGCCTTGTACACACCGCCCGTCAAGCCATGGAAGCTGGGGGTGCCTGAAGTCGGTGACCGCAAGGAGCTGCCTAGGGTAAAACTGGTAACTAGGGCTAAGTCGTAACAAGGTAGCCGTACCGGAAGGTGCGGCTGGAACACCTCCTTTCTAGAGCCTTAGTTTTAGCCAAGTGCAGGCTAAGGATAAAGATGAAAAGGTACTAAAGGTCAAAAATTAAGATTGTATTACTCTTGCTGTTAATTTAAAAAAAAGAATAAAGAATTTAAGTAAAAAACAGAGTCTCGTAGCTCAGCTGGTTAGAGTACTACACTGATAATGTAGGGGTCGGCAGTTCGAGTCTGCCCGGGACTACTTTTTAAACTTAAATAGGAAATTTTAGAGGTTGAGTTACACTTAAAGTGAACCGTTTCAAAAAACTGTTAACTTATAACTGTTAACTGACAACTAGATACGGGGGATTAGCTCAGCTGGCTAGAGCGCCTGCCTTGCACGCAGGAGGTCAACGGTTCGACTCCGTTATTCTCCACCAAGAAGTACAAAGATAAGAGTACAAAGTATTAGGATAAGTCTTAATACTTAATACAAAAATCTTAATACTGATTAAAGTTCATTGACATATTGAGATAAAAATATTAAAAAAGTAGAAAGAACACGTAATTATGTTTATCATTAGGCATAATTATAAGTACAATAAGCAAAATAAGGGCGTATGGGGGATGCCTAGGCTCTCAGAGGCGAAGAAGGACGTGATAAGCTGCGAAAAGCTACGGGGATCTGCACACAAGACTTGATCCGTAGATATCCGAATGGGGCAACCCACTATGTTGAAGACATAGTACACCGATAGGTGGGCAAACCCGCTGAACTGAAACATCTAAGTAGGCGGAGGAGAAGAAAACAAAAGTGATTCCGTAAGTAGTGGCGAGCGAACGCGGATTAGCCCAAACCAATGTTGTTACGGCAATGTTGGGGTTGTAGGACCACGACATTTCTTGCATGAAGAATTAGAATTTACTGGAAAGTAGAGCCATAGAGAGTGATAGCCTCGTATAAGTAATGAATGTAAAGAATAGTGGTATCCTGAGTAGGGCGGGGCACGTGAAACCCTGTCTGAATTTGGCGGGACCATCCGCTAAGGCTAAATACTCCTGAGAGACCGATAGTGAACCAGTACTGTGAAGGAAAGGTGAAAAGAACCGTGAATAACGGAGTGAAATAGATCCTGAAACCATACGCTTACAAGCGGTCGGAGCTTCTTCGTGAAGTGACGGCGTGCCTTTTGCATAATGAGCCTACGAGTTAACGTTGCTGGCAAGGATAAGTACTTCAGGTATGGATCCGTAGCGAAAGCGAGTCTGAATAGGGCGCTTTAGTCAGTAGTGTTAGACGCGAAACCGTGTGATCTACCCATGGGCAGGTTGAAGCTGTGGTAACACACAGTGGAGGACCGAACCGGTTGACGTTGAAAAGTCTTCGGATGACCTGTGGGTAGGGGTGAAAGGCCAATCAAACTCGGAAATAGCTCGTACTCCCCGAAATGCATTTAGGTGCAGCGCTGAGCATAAAGTTATATAGAGGTAGAGCTACTGATTGGATGCGGGGGCTTCACCGCCTACCAATTCCTGACAAACTCCGAATGCTATATAATGTTTCTCAGCAGTGAGGGCTTGGGTGCTAAGGTCCAAGTCCGAGAGGGAAAGAACCCAGACCATCAGCTAAGGTCCCCAAATATATGCTAAGTTGAAAGAACGCGGTTTGTCTGCCCAGACAGCTAGGATGTTGGCTTGGAAGCAGCCATTCATTTAAAGAGTGCGTAACAGCTCACTAGTCGAGCGGACGAGCATGGATAATAATCGGGCATAAGCATATTACCGAAGCTATGGATTTTGTAGTAATACAAAGTGGTAGGGGAGCATTCTAACAGGGTTGAAGGTGTGTTGTAAAGCATGCTGGACTGGTTAGAAAAGAAAATGTAGGCATAAGTAACGATAATGCGGGCGAGAAACCCGCACACCGAAAGACTAAGGTTTCCACAGCTATGCTAATCAGCTGTGGGTTAGTCGGGACCTAAGGTGAACCCGAAGGGGATAGTCGATGGCCAACGGGTTAATATTCCCGTACTACTAAATACTGTGATGGGGTGACGGAGTGATGAAAGCGCCGCGAACTGACGGAATAGTTCGTTAAAGTACCTAGCTATAGGTCCTGTAGTTAAATGCGCAGGAACTGGTGAAATACGATAGTACACAGAGACTTCGGTTGAAGTGATAGTGCGCCTAAGGGCTTCCAAGAAAAACCTCTAAACTTCAGGTATTTAGTACCCGTACCGTAAACCGACACAGGTAGTTGGGATGAGAATTCTAAGGTGCTCGAGAGATTCATGGCTAAGGAATTAGGCAAAATAGACCCGTAACTTCGGGAGAAGGGTCGCCCTGAGTAATCAGGGCCGCAGTGAAGAGGTCCAGGCGACTGTTTATCAAAAACACAGGGCTCTGCAAAATCGTAAGATGAAGTATAGGGCCTGACACCTGCCCGGTGCTGGAAGGTTAAGAGGAGATGTTATCTTCGGAGAAGCATTGAATTGAAGCCCCAGTAAACGGCGGCCGTAACTATAACGGTCCTAAGGTAGCGAAATTCCTTGTCGGGTAAGTTCCGACCTGCACGAATGGTGTAACGATCTGGACACTGTCTCAGCCATGAGCTCGGTGAAATTGTAGTAACGGTGAAGATGCCGTTTACCCGCAGTGGGACGAAAAGACCCTGTGCACCTTTACTATAGCTTAGTATTGACCTTGGATAAATGATGTGTAGGATAGGTTGGAGACTGTGAAGTGGCGTCGCCAGGCGTTGTGGAGTCATTGTTGAAATACAACCCTTTGTTTATCTGAGGCCTAACCCCGCACTGCGGGGGACATTGCTTGGTGGGTAGTTTGACTGGGGTGGTCGCCTCCAAAAGAGTAACGGAGGCTTCTAAAGGTTCCCTCAGTACGCTTGGTAACCGTGCGAAGAGTGCAATGGCATAAGGGAGCTTGACTGAGAGACATACAGGTCGATCAGGTACGAAAGTAGAGCATAGTGATCCGGTGGTTCCGCATGGAAGGGCCATCGCTCAAAGGATAAAAGGTACGCCGGGGATAACAGGCTGATCTCCCCCAAGAGCTCATATCGACGGGGGGTTTGGCACCTCGATGTCGGCTCGTCACATCCTGGGGCTGGAGAAGGTCCCAAGGGTTGGGCTGTTCGCCCATTAAAGTGGCACGCGAGCTGGGTTCAGAACGTCGTGAGACAGTTCGGTCTCTATCTACTGTGGGCGTTAGAAATTTGAGTGGATCTGATTCTAGTACGAGAGGACCGAATTGGACAAACCTCTAGTGTATCTGTTGTCCCGCCAGGGGCACTGCAGAGTAGCTACGTTTGGAAGGGATAAGCGCTGAAAGCATATAAGCGCGAAACCCACCACAAGATGAGATTTCTTTTAAGGATCGTGGGAGATGACCACGTTGATAGGCTATAGATGTAAAGGCAGTAATGTCATAGTCAAGTAGTACTAATAATCCGTAAGCTTATGTACGCTTTTCCCCCGATGTAAATCGGGGAGGAAACTTTCTAAATGAATTAAAATTCTTTATCTCAGTATGTTAAAATATTGTTTAATTGATAATTAACAATTTATAATTGATAATTAATGATTAAAAGTTGCCCAAGCAACGAACAACCTTAAGGTGGTTATTGCGGCGGGGCTCACCTCTTCCCATTCCGAACAGAGAAGTTAAGCCCGCCTGCGCAGATGGTACTGCATTTTGTGGGAGAGTATGTCGTCGCCTTTCTTTGAAAACCCTATTCTTTGAATAGGGTTTTTTATTCAAACTTTTAGTTTTCATAAAAGTATGAGGTACCTTAGCTCAGATGGTAGAGCAATGGACTGAAAATCCATGTGTCCCTGGTTCGATCCCTGGAGGTACCACATTACTGCTCGGATGGTGAAATTGGTAGACACGCTGGACTTAAAATCCAGTGAACAGCAATGTTCGTGCGGGTTCAAGTCCCGCTCTGAGTACAAAACCTCAATTAGTTTTCTAATTGAGGTTTTTTTATGCTATTATATTCCGTTCTGAAATACCATATACAAAAACATAGTTAGTTTTTGTTAAGAACTTAGTTTTTTTTGTGAAGAATAAATTTTTCTGATGAAGCTTTACCAGATTGTACTCCTGAGATTTCTGCAATTATACCGTTGTTTGTTTTTTGATAACTGATTTTTTGAGGATAATCATGTTTTAAATTTTCAAATACAAGTCCCTTTTCTACTTCTTCTTTCATTTTAAAGCTAATAGGTTTTTCGTTATTTTGTCCTTTTATAGTTGTAGTGTAGGTAAGTGTCTCTTCTTTTTCTTGTAAAATTATTGATTCATAATGGATAGTGTCTTTATCTTTAATAAAAAGAGATAAAGCTTTGTATGTACTATCATTTACTTTTGTCCAATTTTCAGTAAGTGTGCCAGTATTTGATTTGTATTCCCAGCTTCCTAATAGCCAACTAGAATTTTTTATTAAAAGTTTTTCATTATCTGTCTTTTTTTGACAAGCTGATGTAATAAGGAATATAGAGACTATGGTGGGAATTTTTTTCATATTGGAGTTATTAATTATATGGTTAAACAAAATTAATAAAAATACAGCTTAGCTTTATTATTTTTAGTTTTTTCGTTTAAAAATGATTTTAGATAAGTTGTATTTTGAAGATTAGTAATAGTTTGAAAACTATTGCCTAGCCCTGATGGAAGCAGCATCTCCTTATTTAGAAAAACAAGGCTTTTTAGCCGTATTTTTTTTAATAAGGGATATAGCGGACAGCAGGAAAATGCTCCAGAAAAATCTGAATTAGTGAATCTAAATTGTACAATCTTTTTTGTATTTTTGCACTCCAATTATAAGGACATACAATTATGTTAGACAGACTTCAAATAGTAAAGCAGCGTTTTGATGAGATTTCGGATTTGATTATCCAACCAGATGTTATTGCCGATCAGAAACGTTATGTGCAGTTGAATAAAGAATATAAAGATCTTAAGGCTTTGGCTGAAAAAAGAGATGAATATGTTCTTTTGATGGCTAATATTGACGAAGCTAATGAAATTATTGCTGATGGCAGTGATGCAGATATGGTTGAAATGGCTAAAATGCAACTAGATGAAGCCAAAGAGCGATTGCCACTGCTTGAGGATGAAATCAAATTTATGTTGATTCCTAAAGATCCTGAAGATGCTAAAAATGTGATGGTTGAAATTCGTGCTGGTACTGGAGGTGATGAAGCGAGTATTTTTGCCGGCGATTTATTTAGAATGTATACTAAATATTGTGAGAGTAAAGGCTGGAGAACTTCGGTTGTAGATATGAATGAAGGAACTTCTGGAGGTTTCAAAGAGATTATTTTTGAAGTAACGGGAGAGGATGTTTATGGAACTTTGAAGTTTGAAGCTGGTGTTCACCGTGTGCAACGTGTTCCTCAAACAGAAACACAAGGAAGAGTTCATACATCTGCAGCAACCGTTATGGTCTTGCCAGAAGCAGAAGAGTTTGATGTGCAACTAGATATGAATGATGTTCGTATTGATTTCTTTTGTTCATCTGGACCTGGAGGACAATCGGTAAATACTACTAAGTCGGCAGTTCGTTTGACACATATTCCTACTGGATTAGTTGCTCAATGTCAGGACGAAAAGTCACAACATAAAAATAAAGATAAGGCGTTTACCGTGTTGCGTTCTCGTTTGTATGAAATGGAATTAGCAAAAAAACAAGAAGAAGATGCTAAAAAACGTAGTTCACAAGTAAGTTCGGGAGACCGTTCGGCTAAAATTAGAACCTATAATTATGCTCAAGGTCGTGTAACTGATCACAGGATAGGTTTGACTTTGTATGATTTAGGAAATATTATGAATGGTGATATTCAGAAGATAGTTGATGAGTTACAGCTAGTTAACAATACCGAAAAGTTAAAGGAAGCCAGTGAAGTTTTCTAAACGTTAATTTATTATTATTTGTTAAAAAAAGACTAATTTATTTAGTAAGATTTATTTGAAAAGCACTTAATTTGCATTTGTAAATTAGGTGTTTTTTTTGCTCTAAATTATTAATAAAAAATGAATTGAATTTATGAAAAAGAAAAGTTTTTATCTTTCATTATTGGCATTGGTTGGTTTTTCTAATTTAAATGCTCAGTCCTATCTTGGTTTTACCCATGATAATTATGCGGGTGTTCATGGTGCTTTGTTTAATCCTGCATCTATAGTTGATTCTCGTTTTAAAACAGATATTAATTTGTTTTCGTTGAGCGCTGCGGTAGGTAATGATATGTATGGGGTGAATGTCTTTGATGCTTTTAAAAGTGGTTATGATTTTGATTTAGAAGCTAAGAAAGATTTTAGTACAGCAAACAATGTTTATTTTAATACTGATGTTATGGGGCCTTCATTTATGCTTAATATTACCCCAAAACATTCGATAGCTTTATTTACAAGAGGTAGGTCTTTTTTAAATGTAATTGATGTAAATGGAAAAGTAATTAATGATTTAACCAAAGATAATTCTGCAAGTTTTCCTTCAGCTAATTTAGGAAGTCCAAATGCTGTTGGAAATTCATGGGGAGAATTAGGACTTACTTATGCAGCCGTATTGTTTCAAAGAGGACAACATTTTTTGAAAGGAGGTATTACTGCTAAATATTTACAAGGTGTTGCTAATTATCATTTTCAGGGAACTAATGTTACTGTAGCTTATAATGATACAGGTTCAGATGTTACAAGTACTTATACTACAACCGGTAATGCTATTTATGGTTCAAGTCAGGATTTTGCTACTAATTCGGATATTGAAATTGATTCTAATTCAAAAGGTTTTGGGGTTGATTTAGGTTTGGTTTACGAATGGAGACCGGAATATACAGCTGACAGAGCAGATATCAACGATTTAAAAGAATTAAATAAATACAAATTGCGTTTTGGTATTTCGGTAACTGATATTGGTACTATGAATTATGATAAAGGGGTTCGTAATATTTATGATTTAAATAGACCGTCTTTGTCACGTCCAACTCCAATTACCGTGGCTGATTTTGACAATGCAGACAATTTTGATGAGTTTATGAAAGATAATTTTAATCATACTCTTGTCAATGGAACATTGAAATCGTTTTTGCCAACAGCTTTACATACAGATTTAGATTGGAATATTCATCATAAATTTTATTTGAATGCTAATGCTGATATAAGTGTAGTGAATAAATCCAAATTGAATCAAAATAGTATTGCAAATCGTTTAAGTTTAACTCCTCGTTTTGAATCAAGATGGTTCAGTGCTTATGTTCCTATTTCGTATATGGATTATAGTAAACAAGCACTGGTTGGATTTGGATTAAGAACAGGAATCTTATTTGTTGGTTCGGGTTCTATAGTAACTAATGCTTTTTCGAAAAGTTCAAAAGCGGCAGATGTATATTTTGGAGTAAAAATTCCTGTTTATCAAAAAAAGGCTAAAGATAAAGATGGCGATGGAATTGTAGACAAGGAGGATGCTTGTCCAGAAGTGGCTGGTCCAGTTGAAAATAAAGGTTGTCCATGGGAAGATAAAGATTGAGACGGCGTATTAGATAAAGATGATAAATGTCCTACTATTGCTGGTCCTGCCGAAAATAAAGGTTGTCCATGGGAAGATAAAGATGGAGATGGTGTGTTAGATAAAGAAGATAAGTGCCCAACTGTTGCTGGACCTAAAGAAAATTCAGGTTGTCCTTGGGGAGATAAAGATAACGATGGTGTTTTAGATAACGCAGATAAATGTCCAACTGTTGCTGGTCCAAAAGAAAACGCTGGATGTCCTTGGGCTGATACTGATGCAGATGGAGTGTTAGACAAAGATGATAAATGTCCAAAAGTAAAAGGAACCGTTGCAAATAATGGTTGTCCTGAGGTTACCAAAGAAGTTATAAAGAAATTAAACGATTTCTCTAAATCAATTTTGTTTGATACTTCAAAGGCGACTATTAAACCAGAATCAAATGTTCAGTTAGATGAAATTGTAAAAGTTATGAACGAGTATTCTAATGCTAATTTTAAATTAGAAGGTCATACGGATAGTACTGGTATTGCTGCTAAAAATCTTCAGTTGTCTAAAGATAGAGCCGCTGCAGTTAAAAATTATTTAATCGCTAAAGGTATTAGTGCTGATCGACTTTCTTCTGAAGGATATGGTATCACTAAACCGATAGATTCAAATAAAACAGCTGAAGGAAGAGTTAAGAACCGTAGAGTTGAATTTATTCTAGTTAAATAAATAAAATCATATTTATATAAAAAATAGGCTATCATTTTCTGATAGCCTATTTTTTTCTCAAGTGATTTGAGGATATTTTTATAAGTCTTTTTTGTATGTTTTTCTTCGACAATGCACTTTTGGGTTAAAATGTTTCCAAATGTTATGAATTGCATGGTTGTCTATTAATTCTGGTGTTCTGAGAACAGTTTTCCACTCCTTTTTCTTTAAAAGTTTCGTAATATTCGTTAAAAATTACTGCTGTCACTGCTTTGTTTTGGTATTCAGGATGGATGCCAATTAAGTAAAAGATCATGTCTTTGCTTTGTTTTTTAGCTTTCAATAAATGGAATATACCAAAAGGAAATAGTTTGCCATTTGCTTTTTGTAAAGCTCTAGAAAAAGAAGGCATTACAATTCCAAAAGCGATTATATTTTTGTCCTTGTCTTCAATAAATTTAATGTATTCAGGATTAATAAAACTGATGTATTTCTTTTTGAAATATTCTTTTTGTACATCAGAAATTGCAACAAATGAAGATAATTTAGAATAGCTTTCATTGAAAAGATCAAACATTTTATCTACATAAGGCATTACTTCTTTTGTAGTTTTAAAGTTTAATGGCGTTAATTGATATCTTTTTTTAATCAGTTCGTTTGCTTTTTGAAAAAACTCTGGATTTACATTTGAGAAAGGGAATTTACTCTCAATATATTCTTTTTCTACAACATAACCTAGTTGTTCAAAATGAGTAGCATAATACGGATGATTGTACCATGTAATCATAGTTCCTAGTTGGTCGAAGCCTTCAGTAAGAACGCCTACTTTGTCAAGGTTTGAAAAACCCATAGGGCCTTCTACGTATTCCAGATTATGTTTTCTTCCTAATTTGTATACTTTTTCTAGTAAGGCTTTCGTTACCTCGATATCGTTGATGACGTCAAACCATCCAAAACGAACTTTTCTTTTTTGTTGGTCATTAACTTCTGCCCAATTTATGATTGCTGTTATGCGTCCTGCAATTTTTCCGTCTTTGTATGCAATGTAAAAATAAGCTTCGGCATTTTCAAAAGCGGGATTTTTAGTTTTGTCAAAAGAGGCTAATTCGTCAGCTATTATTGGTGGTACCCAAAATTCATTGTCTTTGTATAACGAAAAAGGGAATTTTATGTATTCGGTTAGTTCTTTTTTAGTTTTAGCTTCTTTTATTGTTATCATCTTTAATTTTTATCATTTATTGTATAGCGTCTCTTCGTTTTTGATCTTTTCGGGCTGCTTTTCTTACCGATCTCGGTTTTGATGGGCTGTCGTCTAAATCGACTTTGACTTCTTTGTATCCTGCATCGTATCGCCATGAAAATCCTACTCCTCCATAAAATACGGTTGGAGTATCTTTAATTAAATTATGGCTTATTGAAGCATCAATTTGCATGTTTTTGCCTAGTAAAAAGGCTGCGCCACCTCGAAAAATGGCATCGCTGTAAAAATCGCTTTTGTAACCTTGATTTTCAATAAATCCCGACCATTTTTTACTTATACCTTTTGTTAGCGTAATGATATAACCATAGCTAGGATAGTCTGTAGTGAGGTAATCAGCGATAATATTTGTAACAAAAACCCATGAACCATCACCAAGATGATTTTGGGTTATTAACATTACCTTTGGTGAAATCATAGCTTCAGGAGAAAATGCATACGGATTGTCTTTCATCGTAAAATTTGCTCCCGCATAAACAGATACAGCAGGAATTAATTGATGCCAGTCAAAGGAATGATTCGCTTTCCAGCTGTATACATTTATTTTTTTCATAATTTTTGAAAGGGTCATAAAGAAGATATTTAGCACCTAAAACCGTTTGTTTTAAATTGGATTTTGAGTATTGATCAAAAGCGGAAACAAAATCTTGTTTTTGATATTGAATATTTGCAATTACTTCGAGTTTTTCCATCAAAAACCCATAGCGTAAATCAAGATCTAGTCCATAACCATTGGCATCATAGCCTAATAAACGATGGTTTTCATTAATACCGTAAATACCTGTTTCTACTTGGATTACTGATTTACCGACTGCGTAAGCTGACATGGATTCACCAGGTCTGTTCGAATTGATTTCGTCGGTATGTTGTGCGAAGTTATAATTTGTAACTAGGCTAAAAGCTGTAACTAATAAAATTTTGAATTTAGGCATGGTGATTTGGATTTTATAAGTATTAAGCTTTCCAAAAGTACTATATTTTATTATTTATTTAAGAATGATAATCCATTTTTGAATCTAGTATTTGTTAAATTTGCTAAAAAAACATTTGATTATGCAACTTGCGTCTTTTTCAGGATTTTTAAGAACACTATTTATCATTATATCTTTCTATTACATTTTTAGATTTTTGGCAAAATTGTTTTTGCCAGTCGTAATCAAAAAAGTGGTAGAGAAGGCAAGTGAGAATATGCATCAGCAACAACAACGCCAGTATCAATATCAGAATACTTGGCAAAGAAAGAATGATGGTGAAACCATTATTTATAATACGGATAATGTAAAAAAACCACGAGAGACTAAAAAAGTAGGAGATTATGTGGATTACGAAGAAATAGATTAAATTTGTCCCACATACGATTCATACTTTTAATAAAATTCTCGAAAATTGAAAATAATAAATAAGTTTTATCCGCACGCTATTGCCATTCTTGGTTTTGTTCTAGTTTCTCTAATTTATTTTTATCCTGTACTTCAAGGGAAACAAATTTTTCAATCGGATATTGCTCAATATACCGGTATGGCTAAAGAGCAAAATGATTTTCGAACCATTGAAAATGCGGAGCCATATTGGACTAATTCTGCTTTTGGCGGAATGCCAACTTATCAATTAGGGGCTAAATATCCATATGATTTTATTGGAGCAATTGATGATTTTTTACGTTTTTTACCGCGTCCAGCTGATTATTTATTTTTGTATTTCTTGGGATTTTATGGACTGCTTTTAGTTTTAAAAACGGATCCTTTAAAAGCTTTTTTTGGAGCAATTGCTTTTGGATTTTCAACATATTTAATCATTATTTTAGGAGTAGGACACAATGCTAAGGCACATGCAATTGCTTATATGCCATTGGTAGTTGCAGGTTTTATTTGGGTTTATAATAAGAGATATATTGCTGGTGGATTGCTTACAATGATTGCAACGGCTCTAGAAATCAATGCGAATCACTTTCAAATGACCTATTATTTGTTGATTTTGTTATTGATTCTTTCTGCCTATTATACATTCCAATTTATAAAAGAAAAAGAATATAAAGCGCTTTTAACTTCTGTTGGCGTATTAGCAATAGCAGGAATTTTAGCTATTGGAGTTAACGCTACTAATTTAATGGCTACTGCAGAATATGCAAAGTTTAGTACTCGTGGGAAAAACGAATTGACTTTTAATCCTGATGGTTCTAAAAATACGGATACCAGTGCCATGACGCGTGATTATATTACCGAATATAGTTACGGTATCGCTGAAAGTTTTAATTTGATAGCACCTCGTCTTTTTGGAGGTTCTAATAATGAGAGTTTAAGCAAAGAATCAGCAATTGTTCAGTTTCTTCAACAGCAACAAATTTCCGAAGGACAATATATTACGGAAGCACAAGCTATTGATTATGCTAAACAAGGGATGCCTACATATTGGGGAGACCAGCCTATTGTGGCTGCTCCTGCTTATATAGGTGCGGTAGTTTTCTTCTTAGCTATATTGGGCTTACTGATAGACGAAAGAAAAATAAAGTATGTTTTTGCTATAGGAGCGGGAGTTGCTTTATTGCTTTCTTGGGGTAAAAATTTTCCAGTTTTAACTGATTTCTTTATCGATTACGTACCAATGTATAACAAGTTTAGAGCGGTTTCGTCAATTCAAGTTGTATTAGAGTTATGCTTTCCTATTTTGGCTGTTATGGGGTTACATTCTTTTTGCAAGGCTGATAAAGCAAAGCAATGGGAAGGATTATGGCAGTCGGCAGCTATAGGTTTGGGGACTATTGTAATTTTATTTTTATGCAAAGGAATGTTTAGTTTTTCTGGGGCTGGAGATAGTTACATGGCTCAAAGTTATGGTCCTGGTTTTGTAGATGCCATTAAGAGTGATCGAAAAACAATGTACAGCGCCGATTTGTTGCGTTCGGGATTCTTTATCATTTTAACTGCTGGAGTATTATGGATGCTATTTAAAGAAAAATGGGCACAAAAAACAGCTATCATTTTGATTGGATTAATCATGATATCTGATTTATTCTTAGTAGATAAAAAATACGTTTCAGATAAGGATTTTGTGAGTAGTAGGGAAGTGGATATGCCTTTTCAAGAAACAGCTTCTGACGCTCAAATTTTAAGAGATACCACACATTACCGTGTATTTGAAGTTAATGGAAACTTTTCTAGTGCTAGAGCTTCGTATTTTCATAAATCAATTGGAGGTTATCATGCTGCAAAACCTCGTAGAATGCAACAATTGTTTGATTACCAAATTGCAAAAAACAACATGGAAATTTTAAACATGTTGAATGTAAAATATGTAATTCAAACTGATAAGGAAGGGAAGGAATTTCCAACTGTAAATCCTGACGCTAATGGAAACGCATGGTTTGTTAATGATGTTAAATTAGTTAATAATGCTAATGCTGAAATGAAAGCCTTGGATAATATTAATACCAGAAAAGTGGCGGTTTTCAATATTCAAGCTAATAGATCTAAGTTTAAAAACGCAAGTTTGAAACATAATTTAGATACAACAGGTACGATTCAATTGCGAGTTTACAAACCGAATTATATTAAATATTTTTCAGAGAGTAAAAATGAAGGATTGGCTGTTTTTTCCGAAATATACTATCCATACGGATGGAATGCCTATGTTGATGGTGTTAAAACAGAACATTTCCCAGTTAATTATGTGCTAAGAGCAATGATGCTTCCTAAAGGATCTCATACGGTTGAATTTAAATTTGAACCAGAAGTAATTGAAACTGGAAGTACAATTACACTTATAAGTAGTGTGACAATGTTAATCTTTTTTGCAGCTGGAATTTATTACGAGCGAAAAAAGAAGATTTAAAATTTTGTATGCCTTTTTCCCTTTAAAAAAATAAAAGTAAGAGTATTGGAACCAAAAAAAGTTCTTATTATCACGTATTATTGGCCACCAGCTGGAGGGCCAGGTGTACAACGCTGGTTAAAATTTGTGAAATATTTACCCGATTTTGGTATCCAACCCATTGTTTATATTCCTGAGAATCCAACCTATCCTATTGTAGATGAGAATTTAGTAAAGGATGTATCGGACAAGGTGATTATCTTAAAACAAAAAATATTTGAACCCTATCAATTGGCTTCTTTTTTGTCAAAGAATAAAACCAAGAAAATGAATTCAGGTATTATTCCGAATCAAAAAAAACAATCTTTTTTAGACAAACTATTGTTGTGGATTCGTGGTAATTTATTCATCCCTGACGCTCGGTTTTTTTGGGTAAAACCTTCTGTGGCTTATTTGGAAAAATACATTTTGGAGCATAATATTGACACCATAGTAACTTCAGGACCGCCACATAGCTTACATTTAATAGGGTTAGAATTAAAAAATAAATTAAATCTGAAATGGTTTGCCGATTTTAGAGATCCATGGACAACGATAGGTTATCATAAATCCTTGCGTTTGTCAGATTTTGCGGCTCACAAACACAAACAATTAGAATCGGAAGTTTTAAATACTGCCGATACTATTATCGTTACCAGTAAGACTACTAAGAAGGAGTTTGAAGCCTTGACTACTAAACCAATTGAAGTAATTACGAATGGTTATGATGTAGAGAATGTCGAAAAACAACCTCTTGATACACGATTTAGTTTGGCGCACATAGGTTCATTTCTTTCAGCTAGAAATCCAAAAATTTTATGGCAAGCTTTAGTAGAATTAATAGCTGAAATTCCTGAATTCAAATCACATTTAGAAATCAAATTGATAGGAGCAGTTAGTCAAGAAATTTTGGAAAGTATTACTGCATTTGATTTGAATGATTATTTGAATAATGTAGGTTATGTATCCCATGAAGAAGCTATTGTTCAGCAAAGAAAATCTCAAGTTTTATTGCTGATAGAAATAGATTCCGAAGAGACTAAGAGTATCCTACCAGGTAAACTGTTTGAATACATGGTTTCAAATCGTCCTATTATTGCCCTAGGGCCAAAAGGTTCGGATTTTGATGAGATTATCACAGGGACTAACACTGGAGTGTTTTTTGATTATTCTGAAAAGGAAAAATTAAAAAAGGTAATTTTTGGATATTACACCCAATTTTTAGAGGGTAAATTGCAATCTCATGGAGTAGGTTTACAAAAATATTCGAGAAAGAACTTGACACAGGAGCTTACTTCATTACTTCTTAAATCCTAAAAAAAATATGGGGCTTGTTTTAAATCAGTCTTTAAAAAATACTATAGTTACTTATATTGGTTTTGCCATAGGAGGAATCAATACCATCTATTTTTATCCTCATTTTTTAGGAAGTACTTACTATGCATTAACCACTTATCTTTTATCGGCGTCGGCTATCATTATGCCTTTATTGGCTTTTGGGATGCAGAATACTTTGGTAAAATTCTTTTCTCAATGTCAAAATGAAAAAGAAGAGTCTACATTTTTGTCGTTTGTAGTCTTACTACCTTTAGTGTTATCTATTCCTTTGTTGCTTCTTTTTTTATTCTTTTACGGAGATATTTCCGATTATTTATCGAAGGTTAATCCTATTGTTAAAGAATTTTTGTGGTTTATTCCATTTATTGGAATTTGTATGGCTTATTTTGAGATATTTTACGCCTGGGCAAGGGTGCATATGCATTCGGTTTTTGGAAATTTTATCAAAGAGGTAGGTTTACGCTTTTTGTCTTTACTTACTTTAGTGGGTGTGTATTACGATTATATTAGTCCGCTACAGTTTATTTATATTACAGCTTTTACCTATTTTTTGGCTTGTATAATAACTATGTTTTATGCTTTTTACTTAAAAAAACCTCATTTTCAATTAGCTATCCCTCATAATGTTAAAGCCATTGCCGAGTACACTTTTTATATTATTTTATCGGGTGGAGTGGCTACATTGTTATTGGATATCGATAAATTGATGTTGAACCAGTACATTAAAATTGAAAATATCGCTTATTATTCTGTTGCGACTTATATTGCATTGGTGATTTCAGTTCCTAGTAAGGCCATGTACCAAATTACTTATCCCATTACGGCTAAATTAATGCACGAGGAAAAGCACGATGAGTTGGTTGATTTGTATAAAAAAACATCTATCAATTTACAAATCGTAGGTGGCTATGTAATGCTTTGTATTTTTGTGAACATTAACAAATTGTATGAAATGATTCCTGAAGAATACAGTGGTGGATTATGGGTAGTTTTCTTAGTAGGATTTTCTAAATACATTGATTTAATTTTAGGAAATAATTTGGCTATTATTTTTAATACAAAATACTATAAAACAGTATTGTTTTTAGGAGTAGTTCTCGTATTATTAACCGTAGGACTTAATATGATTTTTATTCCACTGTATGGAATATTAGGCTCGGCAATAGCAATACTTTTATCTGTTATTTTGTATAGTCTGGCCAAATTAATTTTCGTCCAAAAAAGATTGGATTTATATCCTTTTACTAAAGAAAGTTTTTATTCTCTTGTTTTAACCCTTGTTTTATTTGTAGGTTTTTATTTTTGGGATTTTCCTGTAAATGGTATTATTGCGATACTTTTAAAGTCGGTTATTGTTAGTGTGGTTTATGTTTATTTGAATTATAAACTGCTTATTTCTCCACAAATTAACGAAGCCTTGGATGGTGTTGTTAAAAAAATATTTAGAAAATAGTTAGAGGATGTTTTTTTAAATGTTAATCACCAAAAGTGGGTATTGATTTTTTATAATAAAGGAATTATTTTTGTGGTAAGTTTTGTATTATTAATTTAAAACTTAATTTTTTCAATTTAATCCTCTAATTATGGAAAGCAATACACTTATTTTAAATGAGAACTCAAAATTGTTATCTCGTGTTTTAGATCAAAAAGTTAAGAAAGGTTTTGTAGTTGAAGAGGTTAATAACAAGTTGCCATTTGTTGTGCTTTCAAAAAAACCAAGGAAAGTCAATCATAATTTGAATTTTTGGATATCCTGTGCTACTTTTGGTTTGTGGTCGATTCCCTGGATATATAAATCGTACAAAGCAAAAAAAGAAAAGAAGATAATCATCGCTATAGATGAAGATGGAAAACTTTTTGAAGAAGAATGTTACAGTTAGAAGTATAAAAAAAACAACTCTATAGATTAATCTGAAGAGTTGTTTTTTTGTTATTTGAGTTTTTCTTTCAGATATTGAGCTGTAATAGATTTTTTGTTTTTAATGATTTCTTCAGGAGTTCCTACTGCTAATAACTGTCCACCATTTTCTCCTCCTTCAGGACCCAAATCAATAATCCAATCGGCACATTTTATTAAATCGAGATTGTGTTCAATAACTAAAAGCGAATGTCCTTTTTCAATTAATGCATCAAAGGAAGCTAAAAGTTTTTTTATGTCATGAAAATGTAATCCAGTAGTAGGTTCATCAAATACAAATAAAGCCTTGTCTTTAGTCGCACCTTTAACTAAGAAAGAAGCCAGTTTGATACGTTGCGCTTCTCCACCCGATAGCGTTGAAGAGGATTGACCTAATTGTACATAACCGAGACCCACATCCTGTAAAGGTTTTAATTTTTGCGAGATTTTATTTTGCTTGTGTTCGCCAAAAAAGTGTACTGCATCATCAATAGTCATTGTCAAAATATCATTGATGTTTTTGCCTTCGTAGGCAACTTCTAAAACTTCTTTTTTAAAGCGTTTGCCGTTGCAGGTTTCACATGGTAATTGAACATCTGCCATGAAAACCATTTCTACATTGATGGTTCCTTCACCGCTACAGGTTTCACAACGTCCTCCGTCAACATTAAAAGAGAAATGTTTGGCCTGATAGCCTCTTATTTTAGACAATTTTTCTTTTGCAAATAAATCTCTGATGTCATCGTAAGCTTTGATGTAAGTTACCGGATTGGAACGTGAACTTCTGCCAATTGGGTTTTGATCGACATACTCGATGTGTTTGATATGAGAAAATGAACCTGAGATTTCGCTAAACTGTCCTGCTTTTTCGCCTGCATGGTCTAATTTTTTTTGTAAGGCAGGAAACAGAATTTTTTTAACCAATGTACTTTTGCCACTTCCGGAAACTCCTGTGATTACAGAAAGTACATCCAGTGGGAATTGAACATCAATATTTTGTAAATTGTTTTCTCTGGCTCCTTTTATTTCGATGAAATTTTTAAATGGGCGACGTTTTTTCGGAACGGATATTTCTATATCTCCGTTTAAATATTTTGCAGTTAATGAAGTCGATTGTAGAATTTCGTTAAAACTCCCTTGTGCAACCAAATTTCCTCCAAAAGTTCCTGCTTCAGGTCCGATATCGATAATCATATCGGCGGCTTTCATAATGTCTTCATCGTGTTCTACCACAATCACGGTATTGCCTAAATCACGTAGAGATAACAATACTTTTATCAGTCGTTCACTGTCTTTTGGGTGTAAACCAATACTGGGTTCGTCAAGGATATACATCGAACCTACCAAGCTACTTCCCAGTGAAGTGGCTAAGTTGATACGCTGCGATTCTCCCCCGGAAAGTGTGGCTGAATTTCGGTTCAATGTAAGGTAGTCCAAACCAACATTGCTTAGAAAGGATAGACGGTTATTGATTTCGACTAATAATCTTTTGGCAATTTGCTTTTCGTATTCGTTAAGCTCAATGCTTTTGAAAAAATCAATTAAATGACGAATAGGTAAGTCGACTAATTCCGAAACCGTTTTGTCATTAATTTTAATATAGGAAGCTTCTGGACGTAAACGTTTCCCTTTGCAAGCCTGACATTTGGTTTTTCCTCGGTATCGCGATAACATAACGCGATTTTGTATCTTATAATTTTTCTCTTCCAGTTCTTGGAAAAAATCATTTAATCCTTGAAAATATTCATTTCCAGTCCAAATGAGTTCTTTTTGTTCATCCGTTAACTGAAAATAGGGTTTGTGAATAGGAAAGTCAAATTTGTAAGCATTATTGACTAATTGGTCACGGTACCAACCCATGCTTTCGCCTCTCCAAGGAAAAATGGCGTTTTCATATATTGATAAACTTGTGTTTGGAATTACTAATTCGGCATCAATCCCTATGATATTTCCATAACCTTCGCAAACAGGACAAGCACCATAAGGGTTGTTAAAACTAAATAAATGCAAATTTGGTTCTAAAAAAGTAATTCCGTCCAATTCGAAATTATTCGAATAATCCAATCGATTATCCGTATTTAGTTCTTGCAAATAACAGATTCCTTTTCCTTCATAAAAAGTAGTTTGTACTGCATCAGCAAGACGGTTGTAGAATTCTTCTTCGTCTTTAACTACAATTCGGTCAACAATTAAAAGAACATCTTTATTGTCTAACGAATGTTGGTCTGTCACTTCGAGCGAAGTCGAGAAGTCATCGAGACGCACCGTTTCATTATTGACCAATATTCGGGAAAAACCCTGTTGAAGCAATACTTTTAATTTGTCTTCGAGTTGTCTTCCTTCTTCCAGATGGATAGGAGCAAGAAGTAACCATTTGCTGTTGAGTTCAAGATTTTTTACATCATTAATTACATCAGTAACGGTGTTTTTTTTGACTTCACGCCCCGAAACCGGAGAAAAGGTTCTTCCAATTCGGGCATATAATAATTTGATATAATCGTAAATCTCTGTAGAAGTTCCTACGGTAGAACGCGCATTGGTGGTGTTTACTTTTTGTTCAATAGCAATGGCAGGAGCAATTCCTTTGATGTATTCTACTTTTGGTTTGTCTAATCTTCCAAGGAATTGTCTAGCATAAGAAGACAAACTTTCTACATAACGGCGTTGACCTTCAGCATACAAAGTGTCGAATGCTAAACTTGATTTCCCTGAACCGGAAAGTCCTGTAATTACAACTAATTTGTTGCGGGGAATGACAACATCAAGGTTTTTTAAATTGTGAACCTGAGCTCCTTTGATTATTATATTTTTTTTGGGATCTATTTTAGAAAAGTCAACTTTCATATAAAAAATGCAATTTGTACAAAAGTAAACATTTTATAACTGAGAATTAAGCTTGATTAAATCATTGTCTGATATTGAGTAAGGCTTTTAGTGTGATAAATAGTTGGTCATAAAATTGAGAGTAAATACGTTAAAGATGAATTAAATTTTGTTTTGGTTTAATTTTTGTGGTTTTTATTTGCGAAGCAAGACAAATATTTGTTAAATTTGGAAATCAATTCATATTAAAAATAAAAGCGCCTATAGTAAAAAACTACTTTTTAGAAACATACCCCCAATTTAACTCAACTAAAAAGTATTACTATGATAGCTAATATTCAAATTCCAGACGCTCTGTTGGTAAAGGATTATGTGGCAGGTAACGAAGAAGCCTTAGTTACCTTAATCAAAAGACATGAATCTAAAATTTATGGTTTTATATATTCTAAAGTATCAGATAGAGATGTTTCAAATGATATTTTTCAGGATACCTTCATTAAAGTAATCAAGACTTTAAAATCGAATTCGTATAACGAAGAAGGAAAATTTTTACCTTGGGTAATGCGAATCGCACATAATTTGGTCATTGATTATTTTAGAAAAAATAAAAAAATGCCTATGTATCGAGAAACCGAAGAGTTTTCGGTTTTTTCAATCATGACGGATGAGTCTTTAACGATAGAAAATCAGTTAATTGCAAATCAGGTAGAAATGGATTTGCAAAAATTAATTGAAGAACTTCCGGAAGACCAAAAAGAAGTTTTGGTGATGCGAATGTATAAAGACATGAGCTTCAAAGAAATTTCGGAAGTTACAGGAGTAAGTATTAATACGTCACTGGGAAGAATGCGTTATGCACTAATGAATTTGAGAAAAGTAATTGATAAGCACCAAATTATTTTGACTAATTAAACAATATTTGACTTGTTGTGGCGTTGTATCGGAAGAAAATGTTAAAAGGCACAATATGGCAAAAATTTACTCTCAAAAAAAACAAGTCAACACAAACATGAAACCCAAAAAAGAAGTAATAGCTTTTCTTTTAAATTATTCCAAAGCGCTTCACGTTGTAAAAGTGGAGGATAAATGCTTTGAAATGATAGTAAATTAATCTAATCGAGCTTGTATAAGCTGTTTTGTAAATCTCACTAGTTAATTGAAAATTAGTGAGATTTACTTTTTATAACCCTCCAGATTTGTTTTTCGACCAATCGTTCGAGTGATAATATCTTTTTCTAAATCCATGCCTCGGGCTGGGGAATATTCTCTTCCGTACCAAATCATTTGCAAATGCAAATCATTCCAACATTTTTCCGGAAATAAGCGTTTGGCATCTTTTTCGGTTTGTACTACATTTTTTCCATTGGATAAATTCCAGCGGTACATAAGGCGATGAATATGTGTGTCTACCGGAAAAGCAGGATAACCAAAACCTTGTGACATCACTACACTCGCTGTTTTATGACCTACAGCCGGAAGCGCTTCAAGGTCTTCGTAATTATCAGGTACTTGTCCGTTGTGTTTTTCGATTAAAATTTGGGATAAACCATGAATTCCTTTTGATTTCATAGGCGATAATCCACAAGGGCGAATAATTTCCTTGATTTCTTCTACTGATAATTTGACCATATCATAGGGATTGTCGGCCTTTGCAAATAATAGCGGTGTAATTTGGTTTACTCGTACATCAGTGCATTGCGCCGAAAGCAAAACGGCAATCAATAGGGTATAAGGGTCTTTATGGTCTAATGGAATAGGGATGCTAGGATAAAGTTCTTTTAACGTATTTATAACAAATGTAACCCGTTCTTGTTTGGTCATTTTGGTTTAATTTTGAGATGTAAAGAAAAGAAATTTCAATGGCAATAACAATTGCAAAAATCATTGTCATTAGTAATTTTAATGAATCAATTTTATACTCTATAACTCATAACTCATAACTTAATATCTCACAAACATGACAACATTAAAAAAAGGCGATAAAGCACCCGAATTTTTTGGCGTAGACCAAGATGGGAAACCACATCAATTAGAAGATTACAAAGGAAAGAAATTAGTAGTTTTCTTTTATCCAAAAGCAAGTACGCCAGGTTGTACTGCCGAAGCTTGTGATTTAAGAGATAATTACGAGCGTTTTCAAGCCAATAATTATGCGTTGCTGGGCGTTAGTGCCGATTCGGCGAAAGCCCAAGCAAAATTCAAGGACAAATACGAATTTCCTTTTCCATTATTAGCCGATGAAGAGAAAGAAGTTATACAAGCCTTTGGTGTTTGGGGACCAAAAAAATTCATGGGTAAAGAGTACGATGGGATTCACAGGACAACTTTTGTAATTGATGAAAACGGAATCATTGACGAGGTCATTGAAAATGTAAAAACCAAAGAACACGCTGCTCAGATTTTAAAGTAATTGAAAACGCCACAAAAGAAACTCTCTTGTGGCGTTTTATATTTGTTGATTTGATTTTGATTTTATTTATACCATAATATTCGAGTGAGAATATATTTGATTTTAAATTGTTCGGTATTATTTTGATTTTGCAAAAGCGACAGCAGGCATTACTTCGCCTTTTACTTCGATTTCATCTTCTTTGTCTTTAACTGCAAATTTTACAGCTAAAACAATAACTCCCGTGATTAGAATGATAATTCCTAGGATGTAAAAAGCATTGGTGTAATCTATTAAATCTTTAGTTTGAGATACTCCTGTTTCGTTGATTACGTCTTTAGAGAATTTTATTGCTTTGGCTTTGAATAAGAAAGCAATCAACATCGCTCCAATATTTCCACCAGCTCCTACGATTCCGGCTACACTTCCCACCGCTTTTGGATTTACGAAAGGTACAAGACTGTAAGTAGCACCGTTTGCCATTTTTAAACTCATTCCGAACATAAACATTAAGAAGATAGCTACTCCTAATTGATTGGTCATTCCGAAGAAAATAATTCCAATACCTTCAACAACAAGTAATAATGCTAGTAATAAATTTTTACCTGAAAATCCGTAGCTTTTACCTACTTTATCAGCAACGATACCTCCTAAAGGTCTTGCAAAAAGATTGATTAATCCAAAAAGGCCCGCACATAATCCAGCTGTTTTTAATGTTGCTCCAAAAGTATCGGTGAAATAAATAGGAGCAAAGTTGTCAATGGTGATTTCAACACCAAAACAAGCTGCATAAGCCACAGTTAAAACCCATGTACGGTAATCTTTTACAGCCAGCATGAAAGTGTTTTCTTTGGTCTCATTTTCAATTCCAAGTTCTTTGTAGTTACCATTTGGTAAATCTTTCGTATATCTGAAATAGATGAAAGCAAATAATAATAATAGTATTCCCGGAACAATCATGGCATATCTCCAGCTGTCTTCTTTTGTACAAACCCCTAATCCTACGAATCCTGCAGCAATAAGTGGCATCATAATATTAGCTAAACCTGCTCCAGCGTTACCAAAACCACCTGCAGTAGCATTGGCAGTTCCTTTAATTGAAGGTGCAAACATTACTGAAGTATGGAATTGAGTGATTACAAATGAAGCCCCAATAACTCCGATAGCTAATCTGAATAAAAGGAAACTTTCATAAGATTGCGAAGTACCAATTAAAAATACCGGTATCGAACAAATTATTAATAACCAAGTATAAGTTAATCTTGGCCCAAATTTATCTACCAAACGTCCTATTAATAATCGAGCGATGATCGTTGCCGAAACAGCTGCAATTTGAATGTTACCCAATTGATCTTTTGTAAGGTGCAATTGCTCTTTAGCAAGTGGCATAAGTGATGCCATTCCGAACCAAGCAAAAAAGGAAAAGAAAAATGTTAGCCATGTAATGTGGAAGGTGCGCATTTGAACACCTTTGCCACTAAAAATGTTTAGACTAGAAAGCGGTTGATTTGTTGAAATTGAACTCATATCAAAAAAAAATTATCGTTTGTTTGTTTTGTTTTGTCTAAGTAGAAAACTTTTTCTAAGTGTTTTACTTATTTACAAGACAAAATTAGAGGCTTTTTTTTGATTAAAACTTGCGAAAACGCAGTTTTTAGAAATTAATTACGTATTTATACGTAAGTAGTTTTAATAATTATACTTAAATGAGTTTTATGGGTATAAAATAATCCACAGCGTACAAGGGGTGTAAGGCTGTGGATCATTAAATTTTATTTTCTTAGAGAAAAAATTAAGTACAGATAATATTTTTAAATTTTTCAGGTATTTTACGATTTGTTTGGTCTTCAATCATCAAGAGTTTAAAAGAATTATGTTTTATTTCTCACAATCTTGTCATTTCGACGAAGGAGAAATCTCATTAAGTAATTCAAGAAAGTATAAAACTATTTGATTGTAGTTGAAAGCACGGAAAGTTTTTTCATGCTATCGTTGTGTTATATATAGAGCGGTCTTGGTTACAGAATTTGCTTAGCTTTGAGGAAAAGCATCGTGAGATTCCTCATTCTTCGGAATGACAAACGGGGTGTTTTTGGTTTGTGTGAAAGAATATTTTTCAAACGGTTTTACCCTCAATCCTGTCATTTCGACGAGGGAGAAATCTCATTAAGTAATTCAAGAAAGTATAAAACTATTTGATTGTAGTTGCAGGCACGGAAAGCATTTTCATGCTATCGTTGTGTTATATATAGAGCGGCCTTGGTTGCAGAATTTGCTTAGCTTTGAGGAAAAAGCATCGTGGGATTCCTCATTCTTCGGAATGACAAACGGGATGTTTTTGGTTTGTGTGAAAGAATATTTTTCAAACGGTTTTACCCTCAATCTTGTCATTTCGACGAAGGAGAAGTCTCATTAAGTAATTCTGGAAAGTTAATCACTGTAGTAGGCACTGATTGCAAATCCGACTATCTGGTTTTATGACTAAATAAACTTTGCTAATGTAAGTATACCAACAGCAGAGCCAATTATTATCCAACTTCTCTTGGTAGGGGCATATTTTTTTCTGAATTCCGAATTATTTAAAATGACTAGAATTATAATAAATATTATTTCGACAAAATACATTACAATTTTTGAAGACAAATTCAAATCGCTTGGATAGTTTATAGTGATTCTATAAAAACTGAATGCTAGTAGAATTATAAAAATTGTCCACGTCACTATACTTGCAATCCAACCATTTTGGGAATTATTGATTAATTGACATCCAGAAGAAATAGATATAATGGAGAGAATGAAAAGGATATAGTTTTTTTGAAACTTATTTCAATAATGCTTTTATGGTCGAATAAGGGATTTTTCCATAAAAATGTATAGTATTCTGTGATTGTAGTTGCTATGACGTATAATAAAAGAAAACCCAAAATTATTTGAACTCCAGACAGCACTTTTTCAAATATTCGCCAATTCTGTTTCATTGAATGCTTTGTTTAAATTGTTTTTACAATGACATTTTGTACATGTCTTACAAAGATAAAAACTTTTCTTACTTGTAATGGTGATAATTTATTTAAACAATTAAGAGCTGTCAGGTTTTTAAAACCTGACAGCTCTTAGCTGAAAAATCTTAATTTTCTTAATCCCTCAATGGTTTAAAAAACAAATCTACCTACGATTATTGATAATTTCGGCTAAAAGTTTCTTAGCTCTAAGGAGTTTTACTTTGACGTTGTTTAGCGGTTCGTCAATTTTATCGGCTATTTCCTGATAGCTCATTTCCTGAAAATAACGCAGCTGAATCACTTCCTGATAATGAGGTTTCAGTTCCTTGATGTATTGGAGTAAAAGGGACAGGTTTTGCTCGGTAATCAACTCGTCTTCTTTGGATGGAGTAGTGTCGGCAATATTATAGGCTTTTTGATCTTCTTGCTCTGTGATTTCTACAAAAAGACTGCTTTTTCTTTTGCGTAGCATGTCAATATAAACATTCTTTGCAATCGAAATCAGCCAAGTGTTGAATTGGAATTCAGGGTTGTAAGTGTCAATTTTGTCAAAGGCTTTCGAAAAAGTTTCTATGGTAATGTCTTCGGCATTGGTTTCGTTTTCGGTGCGTTTTAGCATAAAGCTATACACCTCATTCCAATATTGATTTAATAGAAAGGTAAAGGCCGTTTGGTCTCCTTGTTTTGCTTTTTCGATTTGTTTACTTATTTCCAATTGACTGGTTTTGAAAAAATATTAGTAAAAAATACGTTGAGTTGAGTAAAAACAAGCGCTAATTCGAATATTGGAAACCAAAACTTAATGTCCTTTTCTTTTAGTTTTCCTGCAGCGAATCCGATGCAAATCCATGCACATAAGTACCTAAGACCTACTAAACTCAACACTAAAATCCATTGAAATTGGAAGGATAATAAAACAGATGCTAAAATGATAAATAACAATTGGGTGCTGAAAAAGAAACCCAATTGCAATTGGTCAATCGTTTTATAATGTTTAGCAGTAGCTACGTGTCTTCTTTTTTGGGTAAACCATTCTTTGAAGCTTTTCTTTGGTGCCGAGTAAGTGAAACTTTCGGGCATAAAGGCTACTGTGGTGTTACCGCCATTAGCCGCTTCGTTAATGAATAAATCATCATCGCCTGAACGTACCTGAATATGATTGATGAATCCATTTACTTTGAAAAATTCTTCTTTTTTGTAGGCCAAATTTCGCCCTACACCCATATAAGGATATCCTAATTTTGCCCAAGAAAAATATTGAATAGCCGTCATTACCGTTTCAAAACGGATTAGTTTGTTCAGGAAGGAATTGGCTATTTTTTCATAGCCTCCATAACCTAAAACAATCGTTTTATGTAAGGTAAATTGCGAACTCATAGCAGTAATCCAATCTTTTGATGTTGGGTAACAATCGGCATCAGTAAACAATAAATATTCTTTCTTTGCCGCTTTGATTCCTAAGGTTAAAGCGTATTTTTTATTGCCCCAAAAGGCTTCGTTGTTTTCTACCTTAACGAGACGAATGTTAGAATATTGTTTTTCGAAGGCTTCAAATAATTCTAAAGTGTTATCACTCGAAGCGTCGTCGATTAAAACAATCTCATAATCAGGATAGTTTTGTTCGGCTAATAGCGGAACATATTTTGCTACATTTTCTTCTTCATTTTTGGCACAAACAATGACAGAAATAGGTACTCTTTTAGGGGTTATTTTTTGAGCTTTTGCAAAAGCAAATTTCCCAAAAACACCTAAATAATACGCAATTTGAATAGCAACTATAGCAATAAAAAGTAAAGAATTAGTATAAGCATCAGCGATTAATGGGTTAGTAATTCCTGTACCGAAACCTCGGTACGAGAGAGTGCAAAGGTATAAATAGAATTAGGATTTGAAAATGGTAGAATAGGAATTTTAAAAGAAAATTTTCAATCCTAATTTTTGATTTAAATGATGTTTACTTCTGCTTCGATTTGGATGCCAAAAGTTTCAAAAACAGTTCGTTGCACTATTCTGGATACTTCTAGGATGTCTTGTCCTGTTGCTGTTCCGTAATTTACTAACACTAAGGCTTGGTTTTTATGAATTCCTGCATCGCCAAAACGTTTGCCTTTTAAACCGGCCTGTTCAATTAACCAACCTGCTGGCACTTTCACTTCGGTAGCCGAAACTTCATAGAATTTCATTTCAGGGAATTTTTGATGGATTTTTTCAAAATCACTTTTCAAAACGATTGGGTTTTTGAAAAAGCTACCGCTGTTTCCCAGTTCTTTAGGATCGGGTAATTTGCTTTGTCTTATGGCAATTACAGCATTGCTTACGTCTTTTAATCCTGGATTCGAAATGTTATTTTTGGCTAATTCGCCTAAAATATCGCCGTAAGAGGTATTGATTTTGTGATTGCGTTTGGTCAATTTAAACACCACCGAAGTGATAATGTATTGTCCTTTTACTTCATTTTTAAAAATGCTTTCACGATAACCAAATTTACATTCGGCATTAGTAAAGCTTTTTATTTCTTGAGTGTCAATATTTATCGCTTGACAGGAAACAAAAGTGTCTTTGATTTCGGCACCATATGCACCAATGTTTTGAACGGGAGTTGTTCCCACATTTCCTGGAATTAAAGACATATTTTCTAGTCCGCCATAGTTTTGTTCAATGTTCCAAAGTACAAATTCATGCCAATTTTCGCCCGCCTGACTTTCAATCCACACATAATCATCGTCTTCATTGATGACTTTTTTTCCTTTCAAATCAATATGAATCACCAAAGCATTTATATCCTGAGTTAATAGCATATTGCTCCCACCACCAAGAATGAATTTCTTTTCGGCTTTGTGTTGTTCTAAAATGCTTTTTAATTCGGCTAATGATTGAACTGCCACAAATTGTTTGGCTTTGGCCTCAATGCCAAAAGTGTTATAGTTTTTTAAAGAAAAGTTATGTTGAATTTCCATAAAAGAAAGTGCTTTTTAAGTCGTCAATTGAAGGCTCAAAAGTAATAATTATAATTTTTGGTTTTACCACAAAGGCACAAAGTTTGCGCAAAGTTCGCTAAGCTTTATGTTCTTTGCGAAAATCTTAGCGAACTTTGTGGTTAAAGTCAACCGCAAATTGTTACACCTGTTCGCTACCGCTTGAGTCGCAAATTATTTGTTTAAAATCTTTGTTTTTAAAATTGCCACAAATTTTAATAAATGAAAATAAATTTATCTGAACTTCTTTTTTTTGCTTTTCTAAGATGCAAAAACTTATACGTCTTATATGGTTGAAAAAAGCTTCAGATTAAACAGGATTTTAGGGAAACTTAATGTTTCTTAATTTCTTAATGGTTTAAAATGGATTCCTGCTGTCAATCAATTCATGGTATTTATCAGCAATGATTTTCATATTGATATTGTAGTTTGTATGGGTTTCGATAAATTGTCGGTTTTCCAAGACGGCTTTATTTCGAATAATTGGATTTTCAAACGCCCATAGGATTTCATCAGCGAGCATTTCAGTATTATCAACGGTAATCAATTGTCCATTTTCCCGATGACGAATCCAACTCTGGTTCCCGGCAATGTTAGAAACTATTGGGTAGCAACCGCAAGCCATGGCCTCGAATAACGAAGCAGAAACGCCTTCGGTTATGGGCATACTGATGTAAATGTTGGATTGATGTAATAATTCCGGAAGTTTGCTGTTTGGGATCCTTCCTTTGAAAGTTACCTTGTCTTCGATTTGCAATTTTTTAGCCAAATCTTTCAAGTATTCTAGCCTATTTCCATCGCCAACAATGCTTAAATGAAAAGCAATTCCTTTTTGATTTATAAAGGAAAAAGCTTGTAAAATAACTTCATGTTTGTATTCTGGTAAAAGAGAGCGAGTCACAATGGCTCTTATTTTTTCGGCTGAAGCCGTATTTTTATATTCGAATTTTTCTAAATCAATACCTTTGGGTAAAACCAAAACTTTTTGCATATCCACATTCGAATTTTTCATGTGTTCCGCCATAATTGGACCCCACGCATGAATAAGCGTAGCTTTTTGAAAGGCGTAGTTTTGTAAAATTCTCTTAAACGGAATAGTGATAGCACCTTCGGGCCATAAATCGGTTTTGCCTTGTTGGGCAATAGCTATGACTTTCATTCCGGAAATTGCCGCCAAAAATCCATAACTAGTGGTTCGTTCGGCAATAACCATATCAGGCTTTTCCTCACGGATATTTTTTCGAATAGAAAAAGGGGCGAAAATAAATTCCAGGGTTCTTAGGATTCTGTTGAAAAAAGTATCGTTTGATGTTTGTAATTCCCAGATGATGATTTCAAAATTCCCAAATTCCTTCAAGCCGTTCATCCAGGTAATGGCATCGGCACGGTAGCTTTCTCCCAGAAAAAGTATTTTTCTTTTTTTCATTCCGTATTATTCGTCGACTGTTACAGCACGATTCATGAATTCGTTCAAAGGTTTTAACACTATTAATTTCTGACTCATTTTGGCAACAAAATCTTTTTGAGTTACTTCGCTTATATCAAATTTTTGAAGAGTTTCAAAACTTTTCAATTTTAAAAATTCTATCGCAGGATGGTCTTTTTCGTAGCCTCTTGGAGGAGTTTTGAGTAGGTACTTTTCGTTGCGTGAAAAATCGCCAAATTCTTTTTTGAAATTGGGTTCCGCTAAAATGGCTTCCAAATCATCATAGAAAAACGCAATTTCTTTGCGTATTTTTTTTAAATCATCAGCTTCAGGAGCGTAGAAACCACCAGCAATAAAACTGCCACCTCTTTCAATATGAATATAATATCCAGAACGATTGAGGTTCTTAGAGCCCGAAGATAACCAAACACCCAAATGCGCTTTGTAGGGAGATTTATCTTTAGAAAAACGAATATCACGATTGATTCTAAAGGTGCAATCTTTGATTTCAAGCATTTCCAAAGCCGGATCCATAGGTTTCATTACATCTAAAAAAGCAGCTACTAATTGATGGTAGTCTTTTTTGAATACTTCGTATCTTTTTTTATTTTCTTGAAACCATTCACGGTTGTTATTGTTCCTTAAATCGTCAAGGAATTGTATTGATTCTTTGCTAAGCATTGAGAAGTTTTTTTAAATTATTTTTTTTGGTTTTCTGAAGTCCATTGTAGAAAACCGCCATCAAGATTATAGATTTTTTTAAAACCTAATTCGGCTAGTTTTTCAGATGCTTTTAAACTTCTTTTTCCACTTCGACAATACACATAAACGGCTTTGTTTTTGTCTAGCTTTTGTACTTCGTGTTCAAAATGACTTCCTTGCCAATCGATGTTTAAGGCGTTATCAATGTGTCCTTCTGTATATTCAGTAGGAGTTCGTACATCTAATAGTTGTGGCTTTTTTGAACTCTTTATTTCTTTTGCGAAAGCTTTGACTTCAATTGTTTTAATGGATTCTGAAGTTTGACTTTGGCAAGAAATTATGGTGAATAAAATAACGAGTGTTAGTAAGGGCTTGAATTTCATGGAATTTGAATTTTAATAATATCAAAAATAATCAAAAAGGATAGGTTTTCTTTAGTTTGTGATTTTTTTTGCCACGGATTTTACTGATTTAAATGGATTTTTCCTTTTTTCTTAGCTAGAAAAACTTGGTGTACTTTGCGAAAATCTTTTTATACTCTGTGGTAAAAAAAATTATAAGTTGAATATCTTATATGATTGATGCGTTGATTTTACGATGGCTTCAGTTCTTTCCGGATGAGTATCTGAAATGAAAAGTTGTCCAAAAGTGTCTGAATTCACCATTTCGACAATTTTGGCAACGCGAGTTTCGTCTAGTTTGTCAAAAATATCATCAAATAATAAAATTGGTTTTACGCCACTTTGTTTTTTAAGAAATTCAAACTGTGCTAATTTTAAGGCAATCAAAAAGGACTTTTGCTGTCCTTGTGAACCAAATTTTTTAATAGGATGATTATCGATTTCAAAGGACAAATCGTCTTTGTGGATTCCGTTGCTGGTATAGTGTAAAGCGCGATCTTTATTGATGTTTTCTTGTAAAAGGCTCAATAAATCTTTTTCAAACAAATGACTTTCATAGACTAATTGTACCGATTCTTCCGAACCTGTAATCGCATGATGGTGCTTACTGAAAATAGGTATAAATTCGGCTACGAATTCTTTTCTTTTTTCGAAAATATATTTTCCAAATTCGTTAAGCTGTTCGTTGTATATCGATAAGGTATCATTGTCAAAAACATGGTTCAAGGCAAAGTATTTCAACAAAGCATTTCGCTGACTCATTACTTTTTGATATTGAATTAATTGTTGGAGGTACAAAGAATCGAGTTGCGAAATAATACTGTCAATGAACTTTCGGCGGGTTTCACTACCTTCGATGATTAAATCCCTGTCGGCTGGCGATATAATTACCAGCGGAATAAAACCAATATGATCTGAAAATTTTTCGTAGGCTTTGCCGTTACGTTTTAATATTTTCTTTTGTCCTTTTTTTAAGCTGCAAACGAGTTGTTCGGTTCGGTCATTTTTGATGAATTCGGCATCAATAACAAAAAACTCTTCTCCGTGTTTGATATTTTGAACCGCCAGCGGATTAAAGTAACTTTTACCATAAGATAAATGGTAAATAGCGTCTAGAACATTGGTTTTTCCAATACCATTTTTACCCACAAAACAAATAATTTTACCATCGAATTCGAAACTGGCTTCTGAAAAATTTTTATAGTTGAATAAAGAAATTTTTTTTAAATACATTGTAGGCTAGGCTGCTATTGAGGGAATTACTAGTTTTAGTTTTGCTCTTAAATAAGGCTGCAAATTATTGAAAAATATCGATATAATGGGCTATTTGATTTAATCTGTTGAAAAAAAGCAAGCTTAAATCGCCGTTATTTCAATAAATAGAAAATATTTTCCTTTTAGTTATAAAAAATAGGATTTTTTGCGTGGGTTTGAATAAAAATTTTATTTTTGCGGTTCACTAAATTATTTATAAATGGCTACGTACAATAAAAGAGGATATAAAGCACCAAAAGAAAAAGAAGTAAAAGAGGTAGTAGAAGAAGTAGTAATTGATGAAAAAAACAGTACAACTGCTGAGGTTTTTTCTAAATTAGATGAAACTGCATCAAAAACGGAAGACTGGGTTGCTAAAAACCAAAAAATTATTATTGGTGTAGTAGGAGCGATTGCTTTACTAACAGTAGGTTATTTAGGATACCAAAAATTAGTTGCAGAACCAAAAGAGGATGAAGCAGCGAGTGAAATGTTTGTGGCACAACAAAACTTTCAACAAGCTGTGAATGGAGTAGCAAGTGACTCTTTATACAAATTAGCTTTGAATGGTTCTGAGGGTAAATTTGGATTCGTTAAAATTGCCGATGAATACGCAGGAACTTCAGCAGGTAATTTGGCTAATTATTATGCAGGTTTGGCTTATTTGAATACAGGGAAATTTGATGAAGCTATCGAGTATTTAAACAAATTTAGCTCTGATGATATTGTTTTAAATGCTTTGGCAAAAGGAGCCATTGGTGATGCTTATTCTGAAAAGAAACAAGACAAAGAAGCTTTTGACTATTATGTAAAAGCGGCTGAGTCTAATAAAAATGATTTCACTACACCTCGTTTCTTGTTGAAAGCGGGTAAAACAGCTTTAGCTATTGGAAACAAAGAAGAAGCATTGAAATATTTTACACAAATTAAAGAAAACTATGAGAATACTCCAGAAGCAGCTTCAGTAGATGCTTTGATTGGATTATCTCAATAAGACAGATAAAAATATAAGGATTGGTGATTGCAAGGAACTACTTGTAATCACCAATTTTTATTTATAAATTGAAAGACTTAATAAATATATTTAATATGGCAACGATTAATAAAAATTTATCAGTTTACGACAAAAGTTCACTTCCTAATGCAAAGAATTTTCGTTTTGGAATTGTGGTTTCGGAGTGGAATGACAACATCACAGAAGGTTTGTACAAAGGGGCTGAAGATGCCTTGTTAGACAATGAAGTTCCAGCTCAAAATATTATTAGATGGAATGTTCCTGGAAGTTTTGAGTTGATTTATGGTTGTAAAAAAATGTTGCAAACTCAAAAAGTAGATGCTGTTATCGCGATTGGATGTGTTATTCAAGGGCAAACAAAGCATTTTGATTTTGTGTGCGAAGGGGTGACGCAAGGAATAAAAGATTTGAATGTTCAAACCGATATTCCAGTTATCTTTTGCGTCTTGACCGATAATACGATGCAACAATCTATTGATAGAAGTGGAGGAATTCATGGAAACAAAGGAACTGAAGCGGCAATTGCAGCCATCAAAATGGCTTATATTCGTGAGCAGGCTACATTAGTACATGATTTTGCAAATAAAAATTTATTGACCTCTGGTGCTGCTCAATTAGGGGAAGGAACACCTTTAGAATTAAAAGAATAAATACTAAATAATTCATAATGAAACCTATGCTGTTTGTAGAAAATAGTATAGGTTTTTTGTTTTATTTATGATTGGTAAAGGCGTAAAAGCCGATAGAATTTTATTAAATTTGCTCGTGTTAGTTATCTTCTGAATTGCTAATTACGCTAAACCGAATACAAAAAAAATGTCGAGTATCATCCAATTACTTCCTGATCATGTTGCTAACCAAATTGCTGCTGGAGAAGTGGTTCAAAGACCTGCTTCGGTGGTGAAAGAGTTACTTGAAAACGCAGTAGATGCTAAATCAACAGATATCAAATTGATTATCAAAGATGCTGGCAAATCTTTGGTTCAGGTAATTGATAATGGAGTAGGAATGAATGTAACTGACGCCCGTTTGTGTTTTGCCCGTCATGCAACTTCAAAAATTCGTCATGCTGAAGACTTGTTTAGCTTGCATACGAAAGGTTTTCGTGGAGAAGCGTTAGCATCTATTGCTGCGATTGCTCATGTAGAAATGAAAACCAAACAAGCTCAGGAAGAACTGGGAACGCAAATTGTTATTGAAGGAAGTAAATTTGTTTCTCAAGAATCGGCAGTATTACCACAAGGCACTTCATTTGCGGTTAAAAATTTGTTTTTCAATATACCAGCCCGACGCAATTTCCTGAAATCAGATACGGTGGAATACCGTCATATTATTGATGAATTTCAGCGTGTGGCTTTGGCACATCCGAATATTCATTTTACGTTTTATCATAATGGAAGCGAAATGTTTAATTTGCCCATTTCGACCTTAAGACAACGTGTGGTTAATGTTTTTTCGGGTAAAACCAATGAAAAATTAGTACCTGTACAAGAAGATACGGAGATTGTTTCCATTCAAGGATTTGTAAGCAAACCAGAATTTGCTAAAAAGAATAGAGGAGAGCAGTTTTTCTTTGTCAATGACCGATTTATAAAAAGTGGCTATTTGCATCATGCGGTTATAGCTGCTTATGACGGATTATTGAAAGAAGGTACACAACCCAGTTATTTCTTATATTTAACTGTTCCTGCGAATACGATTGATATTAATATCCATCCCACTAAAACAGAAATTAAATTTGATGACGAAAGTGCTTTGTATGCTATTTTAAGGGCTTCTATCAAACATAGTTTGGGGCAATTTAATGTAGCTCCTGTTTTAGATTTTGATCGTGATGCTAATTTAGATACTCCTTATCATTACAAGGATAAAGATATGGATGCCGTAACACCTACCATTCAGGTAGATAGTACATTTAATCCTTTTGCAGATGATAAGGGTAACAAGCATTATGCGGCTTCAAGTTCTGGAAGTTCAAGTTCCGGTTCTTATTCCAATTATAAAAAACCAGCAGCAACTGCCAGTTGGGAAAGTTTGTATGTGGGATTGAAACAAGAGCAAGAAGCATTTCCTATAGAAAGTGCCGAAATTTCTTTTGAAAGCGAAGAAGTCACGGCTTCATTGTTTAATGATGAAGACGTAGAACACAGTGTACAACAGGTATATCAAATTCATAAAAAATATATTGTTTCGCCTATAAAATCAGGAATGGTTATTGTGGATCAACAGCGAGCGCATCAAAGGGTGTTGTATGAGCAATTTTTAGCTAATATGACGGTTCATCAAGCCTCGAGCCAGCAATTGTTGTTCCCTCTTAATTTGTATTTTTCGTCGAGCGAAATGGAATTAATAGCCGAATTGAAATTATCGTTAGCCAATACAGGTTTTGTTTTTGAAGAAACGACAGATGAACATGTCGTGATTTCAGGAATACCAGTGAATGTTACCGAAAGTGAAGTTTCGATGGTTTTAGAACAATTATTAAGTGATTTACAAGAAGGAATTCCTGAAAATAGCTTTAGTCAAAATGATAGTATTGCTAAGTCGATGGCAAAGAGTTTAGCGGTAAAAACAGGAACGAGTTTAACAATAAAAGAACAAGAGAATTTAGTTAATGGACTTTTTGCTTGCAAAGATCCTAATGTTTCTCCTTTTCAGAAACCTACTTTCATTACGATGCGTGTGGAAGATATAGATAAAAAATTTGCGATATGATGAATGTAACCGAAACGGTAAAACAACTGATAATAATTAATATTCTATTTTTTGTTGGCACATTGATAGTAGGAGATCCTGCTTATCAAATGTTGGCAATGTATTTTCCAGAAAATCAAAATTTTCATGGTTGGCAAATCCTATCTCACATGTTTATGCATGGAGGATTCATGCATATTTTCTTTAATATGTTTGCTCTTTTTTCATTTGGTTCGGCATTAGAGCACTTTTGGGGAAGTCAAAAGTTTTTGTTCTTTTATATTTCTTGTGGTTTAGGTGCGGCTTTGTTACATACTGGAATCAATTATTATTATTTTAATGATGCTATAAAAATATTAGAAGAAAATGGTTTTCAAAAAACGGAAATATTGAAGCTATTAAATCAAGGGCAGATTAATACAGCTTGGCAAACCATATTATCACCATCAGAATATCAAAATTTTGTAGAAGCTTTTGCAGGTACTGTAGTTGGTGCTTCTGGTGCTATATACGGAATTGTTGTTGCTTTTGCATTTATGTTCCCGAATGCAGAATTGGCTTTGATGTTTATTCCTGTTCCAATTAAGGCAAAATATTTTGTGCCTGGTTTGGTCTTAGTAGATTTATATTTGGGTGTATCTGGACAATCAATTTTTGGAGGAGCAGGAATTGCTCATTTTGCGCATGTTGGTGGGGCATTGTTTGGTTTTTTGATTATGTGGTATTGGAAAAAAATCAGTTTAATAGCAACCGTTGGAATTAATTTATTGCATATCTATTAATTAAAGGAATAAGAATGAATATTTTAGACGATTTAAAACAGCAATATAAACTAGGCGGAATCGCTCATAGGTTGATTTATTGGAATATCGCCTGTTTCTTAATTTCCTTTGTTGTACCAGGGATTTTAAAAATTTTTAGTGTGGATATTGCGATACTACCTTATGTTAGTTTGTCTTCTAATCCAGCCGATTTGTTGTGGAAACCTTGGTCGTTTATTAGTTATGCTTTCTTCCATTTTGATTTTTTTCATATTTTATTTAATATGTTGGTGCTTAATTTTGCTAGCCAATTGTTTTTAACCTTTTTTACACAAAAACAGTTTTTTGGTTTGTATTTATTGGGTGCCGTGTTTGCAGGTCTAATTTTTATGGCTAGTTATTTTCTGATGAATATAGTTGCCCCTATTGTTGGTGCTTCGGCAGCAATAATGGCTGTTTTGATGGCTGTAACTACTTATCAGCCCTTAATGGAAGTTAGATTGTTATTGATAGGTAGGGTAAAATTATGGCATATTACAGCGGTTTTATTGATACTAGATTTGATGCAGCTCCGTTTGGATAATATGGGAGGTCATATTTCACATTTGGCAGGTGCTTTATTTGGTTATATTTATATTAAAACGCTGCAAAATGGAAATGATATGAGTGTTGTTGTTACTAAAATCATCGATTATTTTGCTAATGGTTTTAGAACGACACCGGCAACACCGTTTAAAAAAGTACATAAAAATTACAATAGACCTGTAGAGCAACGCACTACTTCTAGAATAATTACAAAAGATAAAACACAGCAACAGATTGATGAAATTTTAGATAAAATTAGTCAGTCGGGTTATGATAGTTTAACAAAAGAGGAGAAGGATTTTTTATTCAAATCAGGTAAATAATGGTTTGAAGTTTGTGGGGACTTTGGACATTAAATAAAATAAAATGAAAAATCTTTCGTGGTTCAACAGAGGGATGTTTGTTTTAAACATTATCCTCATAGTCGTTACTTTTATCGCTTATGTGTTGCCCTTTTTGGCACCTAAAATTTTTCCGTTATTATCGGTAGTAACCCTGTTCATGCCTGTTTTTTTCATTTTGAATGCTTTCTTTTTCTTGTATTGGGGATTGCAATTGAAAAAAAGAATGATGTTGTCTGGTTTAGTGCTTTTAATTGGAATTACATTTATAAATAAGTTTTATAAATTCACTACTAAAGAATACACAGAAAGCGAGAACGACTTTGTGGTAATGAGTTATAATGTTCGGCTGTTTAATTTGTTTAAATGGCAAGATAAGGCTGATATTCCTGAAACCATTTTAGCCTTTATCAATGATAAAAATCCTGATATTTTATGTGTTCAAGAATATTCTAATTCGGCTCACATAGATCTAAAAGTCTATCCACATCGCACGATATTTATGGATGGTGACCAAATTAAAACGGGGCAGGCTATTTTTTCAAAATATCCAATATTAGATCAGGGTAAAATTGTTTTTCCAAATTCGAATAATAACGTTGTTTATGCGGATATTAAACGAGGAAAAGATATTATTAGAGTGTACAATATGCACTTACAATCCATTAAAATTTCACCTGATGTCAATGAAATTTCAGATAATATTGATGTGATTGACAAAGAAAAATCACAAGCTATGTTTATGCGAATTAGCAAAGCTTTTAAACAACAACAGCAACAAGCAGAAATTTTAAAAGAAAATTTAAAAGAATGTGAATATCCCGTTATTATTTGTGGGGATATGAACAATAGTGCTTTCTCTTATGTGTATCGTATTATAAAGGGGAGGCTAAGAGATTCCTTTGAGGAGGCCGGAAAAGGATTTGGGCAAACCTATCGTTTTAAATATTACCCTGCCCGAATAGATTACATCTTTGCTGATAGAAAAATGCAAGTGAAAAAATTTGAGACTTTTCCTGAATTCGATAATTCGGATCACTTTCCTATAATGGCTAAATTATCGATGGAGTAGTAATTTATAAGCTATTTTATGATAAATTACAGAATTAGTTTCTGGGATTTTAAGTAGTCAACTGTGAATTTCCCTTCGTTAAATAGTAAATCCAGAATACTTAGGTTGTTAATAAAACCAAACTTATCATCAAAAACCTGAGTATAAGGCTCGAATACAGACTTGTCTTTTTTTCCATTTACCAGATAACGATAATCCAACGTATTTTGATCTACTTCATGAAAATATTCTGTAGTGGTTTCGAAGTTAAATTTGGTTCGCATGCATTTCGAAATCAGCTCTAAAACTTCAAAATTCATATCCATTAAAAAGTGATGTTTCTTTTCGAAAAAAGGAACAAAATCATCTTCGAAAAATTCAAAAAATGGCGAACTTCGATAAGCAGCTTCAAGTGATTTAAAATGCTGTTTTTGCCAGTCAAAATCGTTTTCTATCTGTATGTCTTTTGTTTTTTGATGACTTGTCTTAGAATGTTTAATTGGAATATTCAAGAGTTGGATTCCATTTGGACTGTAGATATAAGTGCGATTTCTATTGGTTTGTTTCTGAAAATTATCTTCCATTTCAAATACGATACTTTCGGCTTGTAGTAAAGCTACAAAATGGCTAATCGAAGGGAAATAGGATGGATGTAGTAAGGTTTTCATTTGTACCAGCTTGAAATAGTTAAATCTATGTTTTTTGAATTCATTTTATATTTTTTTGCCACAGATTAAAAAGATTAAGAACAGATTAATCTGTGTAAATCCTAGTAATCTGTGGCAAAAAATATGAGGTTTTATCTATGTTTAATTAGATATCTGTTTTTGCTTTTCTTTTCTTCCAAAAATACTCTCCCACAAAGTAAGCAGCTAATAAGATCAAAAATATTTTGAAATGAGATTGTGGTTGACCTTCGCCACTAACGGTTGTGAAAACTCTGTCCCAACGCACTTTGTTTAAGCCTTTTCCATTAGGATCTAAACTCATCCATATAAAGACAGGTTTACCTACAATATGATCTTCTGGAACGTAACCCCAATAACGGCTATCTTCAGAATTATGACGGTTGTCACCCATCATCCAGTAATAGTTTTGTTTGAAGGTGTAGCTATTTACCACTTTACCATTCAAACGAATTTCATTTCCAGTTACTTTTAATTCATTTGGGTTTCCATTGTCATCTTTTTCGTATGAGGTGATGATTCTTTGATAAAACGGCAAGCTTTCTAAAGTAAGAGCCACCGTTTTTCCTTTTTCAGGAATATAAATTGGTCCGTAATTGTCTCGATTCCAGTCAACATTATGAGGGAATACACTGTAAATACCATTTTCTGGAATATTTGAAATATTGCGAATGACAGCTTTTATTCCTGGATATTTTTTAATTTTTTCTACATTTTCAGAGGTCAATGCTGCAATTCCTACAGTGTCTTGTTGTGGACTAACATAATTAATTCCATCTGTAATGTCTAGTTCTTTGATAATGGCATTAATATCGATAGGAGTATTAATATCTCGTACTATTTTATAGGAGAATTGAGGTTTAGCACGTTCAGGTAGTTCTAACACTTTTCCGTTGATATAGATTATACCTTCTTTAATGGATAAACTATCTCCAGGGATAGCAACACATCTTTTTACGTAATTTGATTCCTTATCGATAGGTTTTATTACGCCGGGTTTTCCTTTTGGTTCAAAGAAATAATGTACAGTATCTACCGGCCAGTTAAATACCACGATGTCGGTACGTTTGATTTTATCTTCAATACCAGGTAATCTAAAATAAGGAAGTTGTGGGAAGCTTAAATATGATTTCCTTTTTAGAAATGGAATAGTATCATGCACCATCGGTAAAGCTACAGTAGTCATGGGAACACGAGCTCCGTAGTTTACTTTGCTCACAAAAAGAAAATCACCTATTAATAATGATTTTTCTAATGAAGAGGTTGGAATAGTGTAAGGTTGTACAAAATAGGTGTGGACAAAAGTAGCCACAATAATAGCAAATAATAGCGAACTAATGGTATCTGCAGTTTTGGTTGCGGGTTGTAAACTTCTATCTTTTTGGTAGGCTAGTTTTTGAGTATAATTAACATAGTAGATGTATAATCCGCAAGTAATTATTCCTAAAAGAGTGTCTAATTGACTACGTTTTCCAAATGATCTAAGTGTTTCTACCCAAATTACAGGAAACATAATTAGATTAATGATTGGAATAAAAAGCAATAAGGTCCACCAAGTAGGTCGACGGATAATTTTCATTAGGATAATAGCATTATATACTGGTATTGCTGCTTCCCATTTTTTTCTTCCAGCTGCCTCGTATAGTTTCCAAGTTCCTAAAAAATGAACGACTTGGATAATAAGAAAGAATACAAACCATTGAAATAGTGCCATAATTCTTTTGTATTTGAGTTAATTTATGATTGCTTATTGAATATTAAGAACATCTCTCATGCTGTAGATTCCTTGTTTTCCTGCTAACCATTCAGCAGCAATTACAGCACCAAGAGCAAATCCTTCACGGTTGTGAGCCGTATGTTTGATTTCGATGCTATCAATGCCTGAATCGTAAGTCACAGTGTGTGTACCTGGTACTTCGCCTGTACGAATCGCTTCGATGTGTATTTCGTTTTCTTTAGCTTCTTCTAATGTCCATGTGTTGTAATTAGTATTTTCAATAACACCTTGAGCCAATGAAATTGCTGTGCCGCTAGGAGCGTCTAATTTATGGATATGGTGAATTTCTTCCATCGTTACCTTATAGCCTTCGATGTTAGCCATCATTTTGGCTAAATATTCGTTTAAACCAAAAAATAAGTTTACTCCTAAGCTAAAGTTGGAACTTGAAATAAAACCACCATTTTTTTCTTTGCATAAAGCAATCATTTCGTCATAACGGTCTAACCATCCCGTTGTTCCCGATACCACAGGAACATTATTATTAAAACAAGCCGAAATGTTTTCAACTGCGGCCATAGGAACGCTAAAATCAATAGCTACATCAGCAGTTGAAAGTCCGTCGAAGGTATTGAATTCATCTTTTTTCAAAACAATTTCATGACCTCTTTCTAAAGCAATTCTTTCAATTACTTGACCCATTTTTCCGTATCCTAAAAGCGCAATTTTCATTTTTCTTCGTATTTAAATTGTTAAGAAGTTTTGTTTTCTTCTTACTGTTTTGATTAAAAATTATAGTTTAGGGTAAGCCCTACATTTGTTTTATAATTCAAATTGTTTTGATATACATTAGGTTTTATAGAGAGTTTATCGTCAACATTAAATTGCATTAAAGCTGCATCGACATTAGCATCTATAATGTTTAAGACATAAAAACCGACTACAAATAAAGAAGATAAATCTCGATTACGTTGGTAAAATTTTTGTCCGGCTATCAATCTATTATTGTCTAGATACGAATACTCGTCATCTGTATATCCTTCTAATCTTCTTTTATATGCATCTCTAAATTGGTGGTATTTTTTATTACTATCAATATAAAAATACAAACTAGTTCCAATGGCTCCATATACCAAAGGAATTTTCCAATATTTCTTATTGTAAGCTTGTCCTAAACCTGGTAATACAGCCGAGTAAAAAGCGGCTTTAGCGGGTGTTAACGGATCAATATCAACTGACTTTAAGGTGTCTTTTGCAACAGTGGTTTGGGTTGTTTTTTGTGCCAATACCGATGTGTTGCTTAAGAAGATAAGAAATAGTACTATGGAAATAAATTTATTCACTACCCCTTAATTAATTCGATAATTCGATTAAAATCTTGTTCCGATTGAAAAGGGATTGTAATTTTTCCTTTTCCATTATTGGCTACTTTAATATCTACATTATTCCCAAAATAGGAATTGAAAATTCTTTTTGATTTTCATCAATAGCAAATGAAGCTGCCTTTTCTTTAACTGCAGGTTTTGGTTTTAAACTTTCGTGATAGTTTTTAACCAAAGTTTCTGTGTCGCGAACGGAAAGATTCTGACTTACAATTTTTTGATAAATTTCAGTTTGAGCATCTAAATCTTCAATGTTGATGATCGCTCTACCATGACCCATACTAATAAAACCATCACGAATACCCGTTTGGATAATTGGATCTAGTTTTAAAAGGCGTAAATAGTTGGCAATCGTAGAACGTTTTTTTCCTACGCGTTCACTCATTTGCTCTTGCGTTAATTGAATTTCGTCCATTAAGCGTTGGTACGAAAGTGCGATCTCGATAGGATCTAAGTCATGACGTTGAATGTTTTCAACTAAAGCCATAACTAAAGATTCATTATCATTAGCAATACGAATATAGGCAGGTACAGTAGTAAGACCCACTAATTTTGAAGCACGCAAACGACGTTCTCCAGAAATCAATTGGTATTTATTAAAGTCTAATTTTCTAACAGTAATAGGTTGGATAACTCCTAATTCCTTGATAGAAGTAGCTAACTCTTTTAAAGATTCTTCGTTAAAATTGCTTCGAGGTTGAAATGGATTTATTTCAATAGCTTCAATTTCAAGCTCAATAATATTTCCAACAACTTTATCGGCATTTTTGTCCTCAACAGATTTGATATCGTTATCGGGGTCTTTTAATAATGCAGATAATCCTCTTCCTAAGGCTTGTTTTTTTATAGCTTTTGTCATAAAAAATTATTGGATGTCGTTTTTCTTAATAATTTCCTGTGCTAGGTGTAAATAATTAGTAGCTCCTTTGCTGGTAGCATCATAGTTGATGATACTTTCACCAAAACTTGGTGCTTCACTTAATTTTACATTGCGTTGGATTATTGTTCTCAAAAACCATATCATTAAAGTGTTTTTGAACCTCTTCTACCACTTGGTTTGATAAACGCAATCTTGAATCGTACATAGTAAGCAATAAGCCTTCAATATCTAATTCAGGATTGTGGATTTTTTGGATACTTTTAATCGTATTTAGTAGTTTACCAAGTCCTTCCAAGGCAAAATACTCACATTGGATAGGGATAACCACTGAATCAGCAGCAGTTAATGCATTCAAAGTTAGTAAACCAAGTGAAGGAGCACAGTCAATTATGATAAAATCATATTCGTCTTTAACGCTTTCCAATGCTTTTTTGAGCATGTATTCACGGTTTTCTTTGTCTACCAATTCGATTTCGATTGCCACAAGGTCAATGTGAGCCGGAATGACATCTACGTTTGGAGCCGAACATTTCACTACTGCTTCTTTTGGTGTATTGCTGTGTTCTAGAATTTGGTAAGTACCAATTTCTACACTTTCTACATCAATACCTAAACCAGAACTAGCATTCGCTTGAGGATCGGCATCTATTAATAATACTTTCTTTTCTAAAACTCCTAGGGAAGCGGCAAGATTTACAGATGATGTAGTCTTTCCAACGCCTCCTTTTTGATTAGCAATCGCAATGATTTTGCCCATTTATATATCTAAATTTTGAACTGTAAAAATACAATTTATTATGGTTTCTAAAAATCTATTTTGTTAACATTTGTTAATGCCTCATTTTGAGCTTTTATTTGTCGAAACGGTCTGTTTTTTTATTAAAAATAGATTTTTGATTTATTTTTATGAAATGTTTGCATAAGATAAAAAGTGTTGTATATTTGCATCCGCGTTACGGGGTGTAGCGTAGCCCGGTTATCGCGCCTGCTTTGGGAGCAGGAGGCCGCAGGTTCGAATCCTGCCACCCCGACCAAGAGGCTGACAGAAAAGAAATTTTCCGTCAGCCTTTTTTTAGTTTGTCTATTTTGGAATAGTAAAAACTGATTGTATTATTTGGAGTATTCCAATAATAAAAACTTATTTTTGTCTTGTTAAAAATTTAAAGAAATAGTAAAATGTCAGATACAATTGAAAAAATAAAATGCCTTATTATAGGTTCAGGACCTGCAGGTTACACAGCAGCAATATATGCGTCAAGAGCTAATATGAATCCCGTTTTATACCAAGGGATGCAACCAGGTGGACAATTGACAACAACTAACGAAGTTGAAAATTTTCCTGGTTACGTAGATGGTGTAACAGGGCCTGAAATGATGATTCAGTTGCAACAGCAAGCGCAACGTTTTGGGGCGGATATCCGAGATGGTTGGGCTACTAAAGTTGATTTTTCTGGAGATATTCACAAAGTTTGGATTAATGATACTATCGAATTACACTGTGAAACGGTAATTATTTCTACAGGTGCTTCGGCAAAATATTTAGGATTACCATCAGAACAACATTATTTAAAAATGGGTGGAGGTGTTTCTGCTTGTGCTGTTTGTGACGGATTTTTCTATAGAAATCAAGAAGTAGTAATCGTTGGAGCTGGAGATTCCGCTTGTGAAGAAGCACACTATTTATCAAAACTTTGTAAAAAAGTAACGATGTTAGTGAGAAGCGAGAAATTTAGAGCTTCTAAAATCATGGAAGAGCGCGTACGTAAAACGGAAAATATTACCATTTTAATGAACCATGATACTGTAGAAGTTTTAGGTGATAATCAGGTGGTTGAGGCGATTAAAGTGAAAAATAAAACAACTGGGGAAGTTTATGATATTCCAGCTACAGGTTTCTTTGTGGCAATAGGTCATAAACCAAATACAGATATCTTTAAAGATTATCTAAACTTAGATGAAACGGGTTACATTATTAATACACCTGGAACGGCTAAAACTAATGTGGCAGGTGTTTTTGTAGCAGGTGATGCTGCAGACCATGTGTATCGTCAGGCTATTACTGCTGCGGGGACAGGTTGTATGGCTGCATTAGATGCGGAAAGATATTTAGCTGCTAAAGAAGCTTAATAATTTTTTATAATTTACTTAAAGCTGTTTCGATTTTTCGAAACAGCTTTTTTTTGTCCTCTTTTTTTGAGATTTACTTAAATCGACTTCTATGTATTATGTTATTAATTGGTTGGTTATCATTGTTTTTAGTTCTTTTTTTAGAAGATTATTCTTTTTATAAAAAATATTTATGTTTTGTATAATAAATATAAATAAAAATTAATGCTTATTTAATTAGAATTTTGCTGCCTCAAAATTTAACACAATAGTAATTTTAAAATAATAAAAAATGGAAAAACTAGAAGCTCAAGATTTGGAACTACTAATGACAGAACAAGAGAAGTATCAGTTTGATTTGATTAATGGTGATTTTGAATGTGAAGAAGCCTCTAATATTCTTTTGAATTTAATTGATGAGAAAATTAATTTTCAAAAAAAGCTTCGATTACAAAAATGGGAAAAGAACCATGATTATGATCTTAATGCTACTGATAAAAGAATTGAAGAATTAGAATCTCAAAAAAATAAACTAATTCAATTTTTTAATCAAAAGAAAGAATTAGCAAATCAGGTAAAGATCAAAAGTATTGTTGAAATTACAATTGGTAACGAGTAATAAAAATTTAGTGATGAATCAAAAATCAAATCATAGTATCTATTCAACAATCCATAAAGAGTTAGAGTCCACTACTAATTTATTTTTTCCAAAGTTTATTTTTTCGATAATTAGTGTCCTTTTCCTAGGTAGTTTATCATTATTAGTAATTCATTTTAACGGTTTTAAAGACTATTATTTTGAAAATATTTTTAGAATTAACGGCTTTAGCTTTTTAATTTGGACAACCGTAACTTTTTTTAGCTCAATTGTTAGTAAGTATGCTATCAATTATCTGCAAGGATTCAAGTATCAAAACCGATTCATGATTTTATGTTTGGTATTTACTTTATCCGTTATGATGCTTGTGATAGCGAATCATATCGTTGTGTTATTACTCAGTTGGTTACTTATGGGCTTATTAATGTCGCAACTAATTGGGATAGATAAGGATTGGAAAGCGGCGAAAGCAGCTTTGCGTTATACCAGAAAGTATTTTATAACGGGATTTTGTTTTTTAACCATCGGTGTTTTAAATCTGGCTTTTTACAGTAATGAATATTACTTAGAGGAGATTGTAGCGCTGATACCTACTTTTCCTAAATATATTTTAATCATTTCGGCAGTTAGTATTATTCTAGCCGCAGTTGTACAATCGGCGATGTATCCATTTCACAAATGGTTGTTATCTGCAATGACTGCGCCCACTCCTGCATCTGCTTTAATGCACGCTGGTTTTGTAAATGGAGCAGGGATATTGCTTACCTTGTTTGCTCCGCTCTTTTTTAAGTCTAATTTATTGACCACATTGTTTATTATAGGTGGTTTTACGGCTGTTATCGCTCAGTTTACTAAATTAATTCAAGTTAATGTTAAGCAAAAATTAGCTTGTTCGACCATTGCTCAGATGGGGTTTATGATTATGCAATGTGGATTAGGTTTTTTTAATGCAGCTGTTGCCCATTTAATTTTACACGGATTTTATAAAGCCTACTTGTTCATGTCCTCAGGTGAAGAAGTTCAAAAATCAAATCCAAAGGACCTTAAACAATTAAAAATAAAACCATTGCAAGCCATATTAGTTCTTCTTTTTGGATTAATGGGAGCCTTACTTTTTGTTACTTGGACAGGAAAAGGGTTGGCTTTAAATAGTGGATTATTTTTAACATTAGTGGTTGCCATAACGGTAGGTCAGATTACCTATAACATTGTTAAAGAAAAAAGCTTTTCGGTTTTTCAAAAAATGGTGTTTCCAGCAATACTTTTTATACTAGGGATAGGGCTATACTCAATTACTTATGTGGGGGTAACTCATTTATTAGAGGATATGCCAATGGTAGATGTACCTACCAGAATATCATGGCCACAAATCATTTTTGGATTACTATTTCTTATCGGTTTCTTCATTATGAAATTAGGGGTTTATAAAAAGCTACCTTGGTTGTATGTGAAACTGTTGAATTTGTCTCAACCTTATAGAAAAACCATTTAAACAATCAATTATTATGAATTTAGATATTCAACAACATATCGATCAGGCTTCTAAAGTGATAGGAACAACTTGGCCTCTATATAGTTTTGTAGCATCAAATCAGTTAAGTGGTTTTGAAAACAAATCGTTTCTGAATGCTTTGAAAGAAGTTAATACACTTTATAATGCTACTGTTTTACCTTCAGGTAGTACTTTTCAACAAGCGTTAGAAACGGGAGAAATCTGTAGAGAAACACTCGCACTTCTATTAAAAGAAAATGGATTTGATAAAGAGATAGAAGAATATTTTGAGTTATTACATTCAGATGCAAAAAAGCAGCTTTCTAATCCATATGCAGTAGTAGACAATTTAATGATTAAATGGTTGTCTAGCTTTTTAGATGAAGGACAAGCCGAATGGGAGATGCCCTATAAATCGGAAGGCTTTTATTTTGCTTGGCGATTATTAGCTATTTATGACGATGAATTAGGTGTTTTAAAATTAAAAGATATTCCTAAAACAAGTGATGAAGCTTTAAAATCGGTCTTGGTTGATTATCCTGAAGCAGAGTATAATAGTATTTTTCAGAATCAACTCGCAGCTTTACCTGGTTGGGTGGGTTATATTAAATACAGAAATGATAACGCTACGCAATGGAGTATTGAGTTTCCACTTAGTGTAAAAGATTATTTGGCGGTTAGATTATGGATTTGTAAAAGATTAAATATTTCTATCAAACCAGAGGATAAAAGTCAAAATAGTTTGGATGAAAATATTCAATTAAAATATTTATGGCTTGAAGCCTGGGAGACAAGTTTACAGAAAAAACTAGTTGAAGAAATTTTGTGTAAAAATTCAGACGAACAAACAACAAATGAAACTAAAGTTGTAGATGCTCAAATGGTTTTTTGTATCGATACTAGGTCAGAATTGATACGAAGACATGTTGAGGCAAATGGAAATTATGAGACATTTGGTTATGCTGGGTTTTTTGGAATTGCCATGGATTATTTGGATCCAAAAGACAATATTGTTAGAAAAGCTTGCCCTCCAATTGTGAATTCGGCTTATACAGCTTGTGAAGTAGTACGAGAAGGTAATAACGAAGCTCATAAAGATTTTAAAAAGAAAAAGAAATACGCTAAGTTTTCGAATCATTTTTTGAAAAGAATGAAAAACATGTTGCCTTCAGCTTTTGGTTTTGTGGAGGGATCTGGTTTGGTGTATGGTTTTAAAATTGTAAAAAGATCCTTGTTTTCTAAATTTGAATACCAGTATTCATTAAAAGAAAATAATAGTGTTGAGTCCATTTTTAAGCCAGAACTCACTAAAAATGATATTGATATAGCTATTTCTCTAGATGAAAAAGTTGCTATTGTGAAATCGGCATTTATGTTGATGGGTTGGGAACAATTTGCACCAATAGTATTTTTTGTAGGGCATGGTAGTCATTCAGCAAACAACCCTTTTAGTTCAAGTCTAGATTGTGGAGCTTGTGCAGCAAGTCCAGGAAGACATAATGCTAGAATGTTAGCTAGTTTGGCTAATTCGAAAGAAGTTAGAAAACAATTGGCAGCGCAGCACCAAATATTAATTCCAGATTACACCATTTTTATAGGAGCAGAGCATAATACTACAACCGATGAAATTCTACTTTTTGATGCTAATACTCCTTCTTTTTATAGTGAAGCGCTAAAAAGAATCAAAAATAATCTGAAACAAGCGCAATTAGATGCTATTTCAGAAAGGTTAGAATCAGAAAAGGCATCACTTTCAGAAGTTTTTAATAGAGCAAGCAACTGGAGTATCACAAGACCTGAATGGGGCTTAGCTAGAAATGCCGCTTTTGTAGTAGGCTCAAGAGAACTTACTGTAAATTTGAATCTTGAAAGTCGCAGTTTTTTACATTCGTACAATTGGAAACTAGATACTTCAGGAAAAGCGCTGGAAGGAATTATGCAAGGTCCAATGGTTGTTACGCAATGGATTAATAATCATTATTACTTTTCTTCGGTAGACAATCAAAGATTTGGCGGCGGAACTAAAATAACCCATAATGTTACGGGTAAATTTGGTGTTGTCCAAGGTAATGGAGGCGATTTAAAAATGGGATTACCTATTCAATCTTTATATTCAAATGATGCGCAAATTTACCATAAACCGCTTAGGCTTTCTGTAATTATTCACGCTCCAATAAATAGAATTCAAGACATTTTGAATCGAAATTTAAATTTGAAGAATTTATTAAATAATAAATGGATTTATCTGATGGTTCTTGATCCAACTCAAAACAATCAGTTGTATAAATACAAAGGCTTAGATAAATGGGAATTAGATTTTAATGAAGAAATTTCGATTTCTAAAGAGGAAATACAAACTGTAGAAGCCTTTTGTTAAGCGTTTTTAGGACAATAGTATTGAATGTAATTTCTAATTAGTTGATAAACATAAAAGGAGCTTGACGCTCCTTTTTTATGTTGTCTAATACTAAAATCTTTTTTAGCCCAAATTTCGCTTTAGAAAATGCGGAATCGATAAAGTAAGTCTAATCAGTGTTTTTGAAATAAACAGTGAAATTTCCTAAATCGGGGTTAATCCTCACGGAATCATTGGTGTCATATTATCATAACTTCCAATGATTAATTCGGGTCTAATTTCCTTGAATACTTCCACCAGAACTAGTATTTATATCAATATGTTTTGGTTTGTTTTTGTATTCAATTTTGCTTCCGCTGCTGGCATCAGCTTCTAAATTTACCTTCGGATGAACAATGGTTTTTGAACCACTAGATGTTTCGGCTATGATATTATTGACTAGTAATTCTTCGGCGTTTATAGTGCTACCACTAGAGGATTCTGTATCAAGATTTAAAGCCAGTCCTTTAATGATAATCATACTTGCACTACTGCTATTTGCTTTAATATTGTCTATGGATAGTTCAGCTTCTATTTTTGCAGCACTTGAGGTATTTAAACTTAAATTATTTCCTTTGATTTTTCCGGTAGTTCTTATAGTGGCAGCACTATTAGCTGAAAGTTCTTCAAAAGTTGGATTAGTTACATAAACTTTTTGTTTGTGTGAACTAGTAGAGCTTCCATTTTTGTGGCTTATTACCAGTACTCCATTTTCAACTTTAGTCTCAATGTGGTCTTGAAGGTTCTCATCCGTTTCTACTTTGACTGATGAATCCTTTGCTTGTTTGATAATAACTTCAATTCCGTTACTGGTTTCTATACTATTAAAACTTTCATTAATCACTCTTTTTTGAGTAGTAATAGTACCATTACCTTCAATTGTAAAATGATTTATGTCTTTGCAAGAAAATAACAAAAGGACACTAAAAAATAGTAAACTATGTTTGAAAGTTCTTAGCATAATTAATTGGTTTTTATGATTATACCGTCTTTGTTAATTTTCAATTCTTTAATTTCTTTGTTCGAATTAACGATCGTGTCGATTGTTTGGTTTTCTGTATTTATTTCCTCTTCATTTTCATTTTCATCCTCATCAGGGCAGTTTAAACATTTTGCTTCTAATTGTCCAATGATATAAATCGGCTCGAAAGCATCATAATTAAGGTTGAAAAAATCATCGTTTGAGCGGTCGTAATCTTGCGCCGATTCGTCCATTTTAAAAGTCGTTCCTTCGGTTAAGAAAATAATTATTTCGACATGTTGATCTCTAAGTTTGTTTTTTAAATCGGTAATTAAATAATTATCAAAAATGATTTGGTTTCCAATTATTCTATAACCGTAGCGAATTTTATCAGCATTATTTCGGGCTTCTGCTAAGGATTTACCACTGGCTTCCTTTCCAATTTGGATATAGCTGTAATTTTCATTTGATTTCTTTATTTCAAAACGAACTTCATTTGAATAAATAATATCATTGTTGGTAGAATCGGTAGTTATTCTAAATTCGGCACGGTCATAGATGTCTTTTGAATAATAGTCGTTATGTTTGAATTTGATAACCAAAGTATCTTTCGGTGGAATAGTAATCGTTTGTTTTTCAACAATTCGACCATCTTTTGCAAAAGCAGATGCCTGCCTAATACTTAAAGAAATAACCAGAGCAATAGAAATTATCCATAACGCAAGTAAAGTATATTTACCTATGGGACCAATTGAATTAGTGTTAGGTGATAATAGTTTAAAGCCTAATAGTGTAAGGAAAAAGAACGGAATTCCAGCTGCAAAAAACATTAACAAACCTAATGCCCATAAAGGGAAATCAGTAAAATTTCCTTTTTCAACAAAGCTTTCCCATGGAAAATCTATAAAGGTATTTGTCCCTAAGGTGAATATTCCAATTAATAAAACAGTTAGAACGGCTAAACCTGAAATTATTAACGATACTCCTAGTACTTTGGCAATAATTCCTAATACGCTCATGATGAAATTTCCTAGTGAATTTCCAACTTTATTAGCTCCATTTTTTATTTGATTTCCATATTTATCATAATCGGCATTTTTGAATTTTTCTGAAACCGATTCAAATTCCTCTCTTACTTTTTTTTCAATGTTTGAAATATTGACTGGTTCCCCCGTCATTTCTAGTTTTTCTGATGTAGTACGGGCTTCTGGCGTTACTATCCAAAGTATGATGTACGCAATAATTCCTGTACCAAAGCCTGCAAATATTAGCAAAACCAATACAACTCTTATCCAAACTACATCAATGCCAAAATAATGACCTAATCCTGATGCAACACCACCAATCATTCCTTTTTCGCTATCACGATATAGTTTTTTAGTTCTGTAATTTGCAGTAGTATTTGTTTGTTGGTTTTTAGTCGTATTAGGTTCCTCTTCTATGATATAGTCTTCAGGTTGACCCATAATCGAGATTATTTCGTCAACTTCTTTTAAACCTACTACATGTTTATCGCTAATTTGTTTTTCATTCAACAATTCGGCAATTCTCATTTCAATATCTTTAATAATTTCATCCTGTCCTGATGAATTAGAAAGGGAACGTTTAATTGCGTCAAAATAGCGTGATAGTTTTTGATATGCATCTTCATCAATATGAAAAAACATACCGCCTAAATTTATGTTTACAGTTTTATTCATGACTCTGTTGTTTGGTTTGTGATTAGATTTACGGCATTGGATAATTCAGTCCAAGTACCATTTAGTTCTTCTAAAAAAGTATGTCCATCCTGAGTGAGGCCATAGTATTTTCTGGGTGGTCCGGAAGTGCTTTCTTCCCATCGATAGTTGAGTAATCCATCGTTTTTTAATCGTGTTAATAAAGGATATATTGTTCCTTCGACCACTAATAATTTTGCGTTTTTTAATGTTTCTAATATTTCGGAGGTATAGGCATCTTGTTTTTTTAAGACAGATAAGATGCAAAACTCGAGAACACCTTTACGCATCTGGGCTTTTGTGTTTTCAATGTTCATGATTTTTTATGTTTTACTTAATGAAGTTGATCGTTAAAGGATAATTGTATTTTTCTCCGTTTGAAGCATTAATTGATGCAATGATGATCAGAAAAAATTCGACTATTTTAATCAGAACAAATACAATTATACTTAAGATTCCAATGGTGATTAATCCAATATTTTCGCCATAATTAATGCCATCCCAAAAGAATTCATGGTCGTTTAGTAATGCTGTAAAATCCATACTACTAAAAATAACCGTTGAAAAGACAGGAATAGCAATAAGAATTAACACTAACGAATAGATGAATAAACTCAATTGGAAATTTAAAATTTGCTTTCCACTTTGATCGATTAATTCCGATTTATCTTTTTTGGTACTCCAAATGATAATTGGAAAAATAAAATTTCCAAAAGGAATAATGTACTGTGATAGCGCGCTTAAATGCGTTAAGGCTGCTATGGTTCTGTCGTTTTTGGTTTCCATATTTATAGGTTCTAGTAATTTCTTATACAAATATATGGCTTAAAGCAGGTATTATGTATTGCAAAGTACCGTAAATTAACATAAAATTAACAAATTAATCGTTTTTACTGGTGTTTATTTTTTTGTATATTGGTTTAAAATCCAAGTCAATGAAACTTACAACCGCTAATTTTAACCGATTTTTATTGTTTAAATTACCTTCGGCCTTTATTTGTGGTGTGAGGGTAAAAGAAATTACATTTAATCGATGTATAGTAAGTGTTAAACACCGATGGATTAATCAAAATCCATTTAATTCGATGTATTTTGCAGTACAGGCCATGGCAGCCGAATTAACTACAGGAGCCCTAGTAATGTTGCACATTCAGGAGAGTGCTAAAAATATTGGAATGTTAGTACTAAGTAATACTAGTGTATTTACTAAGAAAGCAACTGGACGAATTACTTTTGTATGCGAGAATGGAAACGAAATCCAATCAGCTATTGAAAATACTATTGAAACAGGACAAAGTCAAACTTTTTGGTTAAAATCTGTAGGGACAAATGAAAAAGGGGAGCAGGTTTCCGAAATGACTTTTGAATGGACTATTAAATTAAAATAAAGAACACTTTCATAAGATTATTTGTGAAAGTGTTCTTTGGTTTAAGCTTGGTTAGCTTATTTTATAATTATTTTTTGGCTCATTTCTCCTTTATCCGTTTGGATTAAAACGAGATATACGGCAGAACTAACATTGTCAATTGGAATTTGAATTAAATTTTGGGTTTGATCGTCTATTTTCCAATTGCCTATTTTTTGTTTAAGAATATTGAATAATGAAACCGATTTGATGTTTACATCAAAGAAATAATTTCTAATATTTAAGAGTTTAGTTTCATTTGTATAATAGCAAATTATTCCATTGTCAATTTTGGTTTCGTTGATACTATATGATTTGTTTACAAACTGTATTGAGAATCTGTTTTTGTATTCTCCTGGTGCCAATGCGATTTCAAAATTGGCTTTTCTTAAATCATGATATATTCTTGAAATATTGTCGTAAACATAAATAGCAAAGTCTGCTGGAATATTTTCTAGAGCATCAATTTTAATTGTAGCTTTTCCTTCATCGGTAATTTTTAAGCCAAAAGGAATTATTTGCTCAATATCAAAGTTTGGAATACCCTGAATAATAAACGGATTGTTTTCTAATTCCCAATACATATCATTGTCTTTCACTTCAATCATTAGGGCATCGTATCCAAAATCAAATTTAGTAGTTGTATTTGGATCGGTTCCTAGTAAAATTTGTCTATGATATCCAATTGGAGAGTCAAAACCTAATCTAATTTTCATTCGTTTATCTATAGTTTCTTTGGCAGCAAATGAATTTTTATCATTAGTGTTTTTCATAAAAATAGAATTTCCAGAACTCTCCCTTACAAAGGCACGTTGACTATTTTTAAAGCTAAATGAACCACCAGTAGTAGTGCTACCAGTAGCATTTATAAAAAAGGCTTGTCCAACTGGAATATAGCGTTGAGGTATTTTTGAACCTGTTGCGCCGTTATTTACGTTTAGGGGGTCATTGGCTATCGCAGCAACACCACCCGTTAGGGTATAGGTTGCATAGCCTCCTTCATACTGAGCCAAAATATGGTTATTTGATAAGCCAAAATGATCCCAAAAATACAGGGCACCTCCAAATGTATTAGCGATTCCTCGACAACCGTTACAATCTTTTAGATTGTCTTTTATAAATTCATCGGCATCCAATGCACTTGGGTAGGGATTACCTATTAGATAGGTTCGTAATAAAGCGATGTATTTATTGATAGTTCCTGAATTAGGTTTACCAGTAAAAACATAATTTTGTGTATCATTGATAGGGGCAGTACCTCCGCTTCCTTTCATAGAGAAACCATCGGCAACAGCTATAAGTCCTGTGCTTGATTTATATTGCCATTGGTAGTAATTATCCCAATTTGAATTAGAAGCAGGGGTGAGTGAACTATAAGTCCATATCCATCTGTTGCTGATTTTAATAGGACTTGTCAAAGGCCCATCTGCAAAATAAGCACTATCACCAAAGGTGATATTTTTTGGGTTAGCACTGTCTGTTCCATCTCTTAAAATACCAGTCATTGAATAGGATGAATTATTGGCTGCACCTCTATTACTAACTGGCGAAGACCAATAGTTGTAATTGAAACTGTTTTGTTTTCCTTCTTGGTCTACTTCAATAAATCCAGTACTGTTTTCTTCAAAAATACTTTCGCTAAATTGAGTTGGAGCATATCTTTTTTGAACCAATTGTGATTCACCTACCAAATCAATTTTTCCATCTAATTTTAGATAGTGAGTGATCCAAAGTCCATGTCCTGGATTTGTCTCGTTTTGTATTCCTGAATTGGTAATAATCAATTCGTTTGACATTACTACTAGCCCAAGTAAAGTTAAATCCTGAGTATTAGAAGTTACTTTGTGATTAATTTTTACAATATTCCAATTGATAGGTTGATTATTTATTCCTAGGCTATTAGGAACATCCCAAACATCGTAATTGGTCCAAGTAGTATCTGTATTCCATGTTTGATTAGAAACTCTAGACGTATAGGGAATCGGTGCGGTTTGTTGTTGACTAGAATTAATATTGTGCAATCTTCCGCTTACACCTTTAAAGGCAACTAAATTTCCACAATTATTTGTCATTCGATAATAGCCTAAAAGATCGCTCCATAATAAAGGACTGTCTTCAAGACTGTTATTATCATTATCCGAACCTGAGATTCTTAATGGAATAACGACTCCACCCACATCGGTACCAGAAGCATCAATTTCCTGATTCATCATTTGTCTGATTTGTTCAACGCCTAAAGCTTTATTCCAAATTTTAACCTCGTCAATCCAACCGTTAAAATATTGGGCAGGGACATTTGAAGATTGATGCATAGCACCTAAAAGCGCTTCTACAGTAGTTGTAGTCGTAGCAGGAGCAGTACCATTTTTCGAAGCTATTTCTATACCGTCAACATAAAGTTTATAGGTTGTTCCATCAAAAGTGGAGGCTAAATGATACCATCTGTCTGTTCCAATAACATTAGTACCGGTGGAAATAGAATTACCTCCAGAGGCGTTGTACCAATTAAATCGGACTTGTCCATCACTGATACTTAAATCATAACCGCTAGTGTTGTTTCCTTTATCTTTTCGGGAAAAAACAGTGCGGGTTCCATTGACAGCATTAGGCTTCACCCAGCTTTCAATGCTAAATGTATTGTTTAGGTTGTAATTGTCTTTGAAAGTGACATAATCATTATTTCCATCAAAATCAACCGATTTACAATCAATAAGAGTAATGTTTAATTCGTCATAACATCCATTTGAGAGTGTCCATCTTAATTTGTAAGTTCCTGGGTCGGCAGTAAAAAGCGCGTCAGGATCAGTTGCGCTAGAGAAAGTTGCAGAGCTTCCACATGAAGAAGATGTGGCGCTAACAATAGTCCAAGTTCCAGTAATTCCAGTTCCTGGGTAATCAGTATCTCCGGAAGCAGTGTCTGGTACAACATAAAGATTAGTTTTCCAAGCTCCTTTAGTATAATTGGTTACAGCCGATTTTGTATTGTCATAAGCATTTAATTTTATACTGTTTTCTCCGCAATTACTGGTAAGGGGAGCATAATCTTCTCCAGCATAAGCTAAGCTAGTATTAATATTTACAAAACTTGTACCGGTAGTATTGTCTGTTCTACATCCATTTACTAAGGTTGTAACTCCATATTCTCGAATACCAGGAGTTTGAGGTGTTACAGTGGCAGTTGTTCCTCTTGCAATTACATCACCATTTTCATCTGTCCATTCTAATTCATCATCAACCTGAGCAAATGCGAAACCAACATCGTCTATTGCCCATGCGCTTCCTACGTTAAAAGTTTGATTATTAGTGCAATTATTAGATGAATGTTTTGGAAAAGTTACATTATTACAAGTTCCTCCACTTGGACCTGAATTGAAAGTGAATTTGATGCGTAAACCAGCCAGCCCTGCATATGGTCCTAAATTGATTGAGGTATATCTAAATGCATCGGCTATCAAATATTGTTTAGTACAGCTGGATCCTTTATATGCTTTTACACCAGTGGTTTTGCCAGCAATAAAAATGTCATTTTGCATGGTATTCAATGTTACCGGATAGGTGTTTCCTGCATCAAATGATAATTCTATTTTACCTGACCCCCCATTACAGAAATAGTAAGCAGTATAAAATGTCATTATGGCTTCGCTGGAAGTCATTCCGATGGTACTGAATACAGGTGTTTCTAATGTCGTAGTTCTGTTAGCTTCGGCAGCATGCGCAATGGCAAATTTTGTATTGTCTGATGTGTCGTAGTTAATTCCGCTAAAGGTTACATTTGGATTTGTATTGGAGTTCGTTTCTTTCCAAGTAGGTTCTGAATTATTATTACCACTGGCTGGGAAAAAACCATCTCTTCCATCAACACGCCATCCATCAGGTTGGGCATAGTTGAATTTACCCCCTTTTCCGAATTGTCCTTCGGGTTGATCATAAAAACTTTCAGCGTTTACAGTTACAGAACTACCTAAACAAATATCTAAAGCGGAATGGCTAACGATAATAGGGGGTTGATCTGGAGGTAAAAATCGGGCATAAGCTTCTGCTGAAGTTTTTATAATTGAAGGATTATCTGCATCAGTTATTCGCAATCTAACAAAGGTATCACTTGTTAATCCGATTAATGTGTAAGTTAGTAATCCAGTAGTATTTGGTATTGTGATCCATGTTTCACCATTGTCATTTGAATATTCCCAATTTAATACATGTGAGGCTTGTAAATTATAGGTTCCAATTGCTTGTAATGTAAATTGAATGTCTTTTGGAACGGTTATTCCGCCAGGACAAGCTGTAACTTCAATTAAGGAACTTGGAGGTTGGGGATTATCAGGAATTGGATTTACAATTACACCTGTTAAATAGGTAAATAAATTTTTTGGTGGTTCAACAGTTATTGTCGCTGTACAAGTGTTTGTATTTCCGTTAACATCAACGGCTGTTAATGTTGTAGTTGTTGTGTAAATAGTTTGAGAATCGGCAAACACACTAGGGAATACACTTAGGCTAGCTATTCCACAGGCATCGTTAGAACCATTGTCAACATCCGATGCTTTGATAGTTGCAACCCTAGTAATTGGATCCACTACAACAACATAATTTTTGCAAATCATTGTTGGTGGAGTGTTGTCAACAACGGTAACTATTGCGTTACAACTGCTACTATTTCCACCATTATCAGATACAGTAAAAGTCACATTGTTAGGACCAACATTACTACAGTTAAATGAATTGGGTGAAACGGTCATACTGGGAATTCCACAATTATCTGATGAACCATTATCTAAATTTAAAGCAGAGATGGTTACTGTACCATTTGAACTTAAATAAGCAGTATAGTTTTTGCAAACGGCTGTAGGTGGAGTATTATCTATTGCTGTAACTTTAAAAGTACAAGTACTCGTATTGTTAGAAGCATCTTTAGCAGTTAATGTGATAGTGGTTGTAGCTGCCGAAATTAAAGTTCCTGGTGCTGGAGTTTGCGTGATGGTTACATTACTGTCACAGTTGTCCGAAGTTGTAGCCAAGGATCTATAATCTTGTAAAACAAATTGACAATTGGCGTTAAAGTTAACATTTTGGTCTCCAGGACAACTAATAGAAGGATTTTCATTATCAACTACCGTGATTGTTTGATTACAAGAAGCGGTTAATCCTGAATTGTCAGTTACAGTCCAGTTAATAGTAGTATTACCAATTGGAAATTGGTAGGTTATCGTATTAATGATTACTCCTGATACTTTTGCCTCTACTGATGAAACATTACAATTATCACTTGCAATTGGATTTGTTATACTTACTGTTGTATAGCAATCACCGGTTCCATTTGAACTAGTGTTGGCAGTTATATTTACTGGACAAACAATCGTTGGAGGAATGTTATCCGTGACTGTAACCGTTTGATTTGCAGTCATAGTGTTCCCAGATGTATCAGTTACTGTCCAGATAACAGTTGTATTGCCTAATGGATAAGTAGTAGATGGATGATTATTTGTTACCGATGCAACCGAACAATTATCAGCAGTTATAGGACTGCCTATATTTACAGCAGTTGCAGTACAACCAGAATTAGTTGTAACATTAACTGTTGGTGGGGCTGTTATTGTAGGTTTGATGTTATCGGTTACAGTGATTGTTTTTGAACCTATTGTTGTATTTCCAACAGCATCGGTTACCGTATAGTTGATGGTAGTTATCCCTTTGTTAAAAGTAAAAGTTTCCACCTGACCAGCAGTAGAAGCTTTAATTGTAGCACCGCTAAGAGTATAAGCAATAGTTGATCCCGGACAATTATCAGCGAAGACTGCATCAGCTACCACAACCGAAGCGGTACAAACTCCTGCATCAGTATTCACAGCAATATTAGCTCCCGGAGTTACAGTTGGATTGATATTATCGCTAACTGTTACTGTTTTTGAGTCAGTTATAGTATTCCCAACAGCGTCGGTTACCGTATAGTTGATGGTAGTTATCCCTTTGTTAAAAGTAAAAGTTCCCACCTGACCAGCAGTAGAAGCCTTAATTGTAGCACCGCTAAGAGTATAAGCAATAGTTGCCCCTGGGCAGTTATCAGCGAAGACTGCATCAGCTACCACAACCGAAGCTGTACAAACTCCTGCATCAGTATTCACAGCAATATTAGCTCCCGGAGTTATGGTTGGATTGATATTATCCGTTACCGTTACTGTTTTTGAGCCAGTGATAGTATTTCCAACAGCATCGGTTACTGTATAGTTGATGGTAGTTATCCCTTTGTTAAAAGTAAAAGTTCCCACCTGACCAGCAGTAGATGTTTTAGTTGTCGCTCCACTAAGGGAATAAGAAATAGTTGCCCCCGAGCAGTTATCAGCAAATACTGCATCAGCTACCACAACCGAAGCGGTACAAACTCCTGCATCAGTATTCACAGCAATATTAGCTCCCGGAGTTATGGTTGGATTGATATTATCCGTTACCGTTACTGTTTTTGAGCCAGTGATAGTATTTCCAACAGCATCAGTTACCGTATAGTTGATGGTAGTTATCCCTTTGTTAAAAGTAAAAGTTCCCACCTGACCAGCAGTAGAAGCTTTAATTGTAGCACCGCTAAGGGTATAAGCAATAGTTGCCCCTGGGCAGTTATCAGCGAAGACTGCATCAGCTACCACAACCGAAGCCGTACAAACTCCTGCATCAGTATTCACAGCAATATTAGCTCCCGGAGTTACAGTTGGATTGATATTATCGCTAACTGTTACTGTTTTTGAGTCAGTTATAGTATTCCCAATAGCGTCGGTTACCGTATAGTTGATGGTAGTTATCCCTTTGTTAAAAGTAAAAGTTCCCACCTGACCAGCAGTAGAAGCCTTAATTGTAGCACCGCTAAGAGTATAAGCAATAGTTGCCCCTGGGCAGTTATCAGCGAAGACTGCATCAGCTACCACAACCGAAGCGGTACAAAGACCAGTATCAGTATTCACAGCAATATTAGCTCCCGGAGTTACAGTTGGATTGATATTATCGCTAACTGTTACTGTTTTTGAGTCAGTTATAGTATTCCCAACAGCGTCGGTTACCGTATAGTTGATGGTAGTTATCCCTTTGTTAAAAGTAAAAGTTCCCACCTGACCAGCAGTAGAAGCCTTAATTGTAGCACCGCTAAGAGTATAAGCAATAGTTGCCCCTGGGCAGTTATCAGCGAAGACTGCATCAGCTACCACAACCGAAGCGGTACAAAGACCAGTATCAGTATTCACAGCAATATTAGCTCCCGGAGTTACGGTTGGATTGATATTATCGCTAACTGTTACTGTTTTTGAGTCAGTTATAGTATTCCCAACAGCGTCGGTTACCGTATAGTTGATGGTAGTTATCCCTTTGTTAAAAGTAAAAGTTCCCACCTGACCAGCAGTAGAAGCCTTAATTGTATCACCGCTAAGAGTATAAGCAATAGTTGCCCCTGGGCAGTTATCAGCGAAGACTGCATCAGCTACCACAACCGAAGCGGTACAAAGACCAGTATCAGTATTCACAGCAATATTAGCTCCCGGAGTTACAGTTGGATTGATATTATCGCTAACTGTTACTGTTTTTGAGTCAGTTATAGTATTCCCAACAGCATCGGTTACTGTATAGTTGATGGTAGTTATCCCTTTGTTAAAAGTAAAAGTTTCCACCTGACCAGCAGTAGAAGCCTTAATTGTAGCACCGCTAAGAGTATAAGCAATAGTTGCACCCGAGCAGTTATCAGCGAAGACTGCATCAGCTACCACAACCGAAGCGGTACAAAGACCAGCATCAGTATTCACAGCAATATTAGCTCCCGGAGTTACAGTTGGATTGATATTATCGGTAACTGTTACTGTTTTTGAGTCAGTTATAGTATTCCCAACAGCGTCGGTTACCGTATAGTTGATGGTAGTTATCCCTTTGTTAAAAGTAAAAGTTCCCACCTGACCAGTAGTAGAAGCCTTAATTGTATCACCGCTAAGAGTATAAGCAATAGTTGCCCCTGGGCAGTTATCAGCGAAGACTGCATCAGCTACCACAACCGAAGCGGTACAAAGGCCAGTATCAGTATTCACAGCAATATTAGCTCCCGGAGTTACAGTTGGATTGATATTATCGCTAACTGTTACTGTTTTTGAGTCAGTTATAGTATTCCCAACAGCGTCGGTTACCGTATAGTTGATGGTAGTTATCCCTTTGTTAAAAGTAAAAGTTCCCACCTGACCAGCAGTAGAAGCCTTAATTGTATCACCGCTAAGAGTATAAGCAATAGTTGCCCCTGGGCAGTTATCAGCGAAGACTGCATCAGCTACTACAACCAAAGCGGTACAAAGTCCTGCATCAGTATTAGCGGTTTGATTTCCTCCAGCTGTTATAGTTGGATTAATAGGATCAGAAACATTAAATTCTCGGGTTTCAACATTTGTGGCTGATGCTGAAGAAGTAATTTCGAGTGAAACAAGATATTGACCAATTACTGATGGTGTGAAACTGGTTATGCTTGTTTCTAAACTATCGTTTAAAGTTCCAGTAGCTAAAATAGTAAGGTTTCCATTTGGATCTCTTACTATCCATTTGTAGCTAACATTGATTTCTGTTCCAGAATATCCACCTGCTAAATTAATTGGTGTGCAATCTGTGGCAGATATTGGACTTGTAAGTGGGTTAGTTATTTCGGTATTTACATTTCCACCTGATGCAGCTACTTCTCCAAAAGTATATACATTTGAACCTCCGCCAACACATGCAGCATAATTTTTAGTTCCAATAAATATTTCATTATTATTAGTACAACTACCACTAAAGTTACCACCGTTTTCTAAAGTTATTATAGCTGATGAAGGTAAGTTTAATCTAATTTTATTAGTATTAAAATTCAATACTCCTCCATTAATATTTAAAGTGTTCGTTAATAGGTTTATGGTGTTAGGCGAAGATGAAGGATTTAAATTTAAAGTTCCAATAATATTTATATTACCCATTGAAAGGGTCGACATATTCGATGTTATTGAAATTGTATTTCCAGTTGTAATTGTAATATTATAACTCCCTGAGATTTGACCCGGAAATGTTGTAGCATCAATCCATGAACTGCCTGAATATATTTCCCAAGATGAAATTGATTCCCAATTGCCAGAAGTTTTTGATCTAAAATCACCATCAACTTGGCCAAAAGAATTTACTAAGCTAAACAATAAAAGAAATAAGAATAAGTAGTTTTGTTTCATGATTTACACTATTTAAATTAAGAAAACAACTTTGTGGTATAAGCATTTACATAAAATTGAGTTATGTTTTTTTGCTGTGAGATGTTTTTGAAAGAGATTAGTTTTTTCTCTGTTCTTAGGAAATAGGGCTAATGTTTTTTGAAATTTAATTCAAGAAACAGTGAGGATCAATTTGTTTGGAAATCACTTTCTAAAGTGATACTGTAAAATTACTTATTTAAGTACTGTGACAATAGTTTAATCGATAACGTGTAGGATAACTCGATTAAATACAGATAATTGTAAGTGGTATATATTCAAGGTGTTTTTTTGTTGCGGCTAACAAAATTATAAGATTTTTAACACTTTGTTGTGTTTCTAAAATACTATTCGCTCAAGAATTGAATAATTTGTTTTTTGTAGGAAAAGTTTTTTAGATTATCTATATTTTTTTAACTCTTGCTTAGGGAAGTTTTTCGAGTAAATTATCTTTCCAGAATCAGTAATCATGATATAGCTATAATCTGGATATTGTTTCAATAATTGAATCGCTTTTTTTTTGCCTAGTATCATTGAAGACGTACTAAAACCATTTGCTATTTCGGCATTAGGACCAAAAACGGTTACACTACACAATCCTGTAGATGGATAACCTGTTGCAGGATTAATGATGTGTGAATAGCGTTTTCCATTGAAAACAACAAATTTTTCATAAGAGCCAGATGTTGTAACAGCGCCTTTTTTAAGCGGGATAGAGGCTAAAACACGATCAGGATGAAAAGGATTGGTAATACCAATATTCCAGGGTTTTCCATTTAGTTGTGTTCCCCATACACTCATATCACCAGTTGCGTTTATAATACCAGAATGGATGCCTTTAGCCAGCATCATTTCTTGGCATTTATTCGTAGCATAACCTTCGCCAAGCGCTCCAAAACCAATTTTCATGCCTTTTAGTTTTAGGAAAATGGTTGAATTCACACTGTCTAAAATAATGTTTTTATACCCTACTTTTTCTACTGATTTTTTAATGGTTTCTTCCGAAGGCATTTCGGTCATGGAACCATCAAATTTCCAGATTTTATCCATGGCTGCAAAACTGACATCAAAGGCACCATTAGTTATTTCTGAAAAATGCAAGGCTCTTTTAGTCAACTCAAAAACTTCTTTGTCGACTTTTACTGGTTGGATTCCTGCATTTTGATTCACTTGTGAAACTTGAGAGCTAGGTTTCCAATCGGAGATTAGATTTTCAATGCGACTGATTTCGGCAATGATGGTATCAATGTTTTTCTCAGCCGAAAGGGAGTCTTGTGCCACAATGCTAATGTCGAATCGACCACCCATAAGCATCGTTGTTCTTTTTCTTAACACTTGTGAATGACAAGTAAAGCTCAATAATAATAAGCCAATTAAAAGGGGACTATTGAAATATTTAGCTGTCATTTTATAAAAAGAAAAAGTGTTTAATAACAATCGGTCAAAATCAGCCCTTTGGCTTTGTACGTTGAAAGGGGAGTACTATTTTTAGCTAAGCAAATAGAGTCTAAAACCTTTTCTACATCAAATTGCATGGCCAATGCTCCGCAAATCATCACAATTCCATTGTTTTGTAATAAATCAGCAAAGAAATCGGCATCCATCTGAATCAAATCCATTACATAATGTTTGTTTGCTTCTCGGGAATATGCCAGATTGAAATTTTTCAATTGTTGTTTTTGTTTCATTTCAGAAGCAAAATTTTCATAATGCTTAGTAATTTCTGTTTTTTGGCGAAAGCCAGAATACAAATGAATTTCGGTTTTATTCTTGTTTTGTTCAATCATTCCTAAAAACGGAGCAATACCTGTTCCATTTGAAATCAAGGCTACCTTGGTTGCTTTTTTTGGGAAATGAAAAGCCTTATTATTGATGATTTGCGTTTTTATCGTATCACCTGCTTTTAGATTGTATAAAAATCCAGAGCCTAAACCATTCGGATGCAATTTTACTGCTAATTGAATGTTGCTATTATGAGTTCCAATAGAATACAAGCGTTCTCTATTGTCATTAGCTGGGTAAATAGCTAAAAGGTCACCGGAAGTGAATTTGCTTCGCATTCCGGCTCTTAAGGTCAGTAAAAATGTTTGTTCGTTCTCCGAAACCATAGTTTTGTCTAACACCATAAGTTGTTGTAAAACCTTTGGAATATGATTGTAAACGGATGGAGTAGTGCTAAGTGAAATTCCGGTTTTGGAACTCCACAATTTTACCCAATTGACAAACTCTTCTGCCGATTTATCATTGACTGTTTGCAATTCTAAAAAGCGATTGGTCCAAGATTGTTTTTCTAAAAGGGCATCTATTTTCTTAGCATAACCACAAAAATCAGGGTAGGATTGAGAACCAAAACCTATCACGGAATAATTGATTTGTTGTTGATGATTAATCTTTTCTAAAAGTGATTCAAATTTAGTAGCATTCGAGGGCGCATCACCTAATCCGTAAGTAGATGTGAAAATTAATAAATGTTCGGCTTTGGGATAGGCTGAATAATTGTTCATTTGCCCAATAAATGCTTTTTCGCCCTGGGCGATTAATTCTTTTAAAATAGCATTAGCAAAACGTAACGAACTACCGTTTTCTGAACCAACTAATAAAATGTATTTGCTTTCTTCGGCTTTATACTTGTTTTTAATACGGCTGGCTCTTCTTTTAAAAGTCATAGCAAATCCTGAATAGATAAAAAATAAGATATTCAATGATGCTAATCCAAGTATGAAAGCCCAGATTGCACTTGCTCTTCCGGTATGTAAATCCAGACTTAAATCGGCCAGTAATTTTGGAGTTGGGTATAATTCTTCGGATACAATTGCATTCGAATATTGGTTTACTTCAATTTTTCGGTCTTTTAATTCAAAAGTATAATAGTCTTCTTCATCATCTGAAAAGGGGAATTCAATTTTTGAAACTTCGGCTAATGAAGTCTGTTTTAAATCGAAAGTTTTTTGTTGGGGTTTGCTGTTTTCATTTGCTGTTTTTTCTCCTTTTTCAAAAAGATGAAAACGTTCCATAGATAAATATGTTCCCGAAAGAGCCAAAATTAAAATAGGAATCAAGGCCAAACGTCCCAATAATACATGATAATATTGGGCAAAATATTCTTTGATGATTTTTGAAAAAAAGTTGCGAATTCCTTTTTGTCTTTTTAGTACCAATACAAAACCAGAAATGGCTATTAAAAATAAAAGAAAGGCATTAATTCCAATGATAAGTCTTCCTGTTTCATGCAGAAATAAAGAACGATGCAAGCCCGTAATCCATTTGATAAAATCACTTTTCTTTTGAGGTGTACTAATGATTTTTCCATTGGTAGGATCTATAATTGCGTTGACATCATTTCCATCTTTGTCAATAGCCTGTAAGCTTACAAACTGATTGTGATCGACACTTATTTCTGTAATTTCTGGATACATTTTGCGAAGCGTAGACAAGGTTTTATCCAAAGAAATTGATTCGAAATTTTTCACTCTTTGAGACGGAATTTTCTCCTGAATAGCATCTACAGCAAGGATTGTACCTGTTACAGATGCTAAAAATAAGAATGCAGCAGAAAATACCGCCAAAGAGAGGTGAGCGTATCGCCAAACGGAAAGAGTCATCTAGCTATGTTGTTATATTTTGCTTAAACGTACGTAACGAATGTACCCTTTTCCTTCTGTTTTTGAAGTAATTCCTTCAGTAGTTAGAGGAATTTCGGCATCTATGGTATGGTATTTTTGGTCTTCAACTGCCGATTCAAAACGCAATTTGTAACCACTATTAATTTTGGCATCGTCAATTTCAATAGTAGTAATGCTTCTGTCTCCACCAGTAACTGAGGCTCCTGTAATGGCACTGATATTATTGGGTTTTTTTGAATAGAATTTATGCCATTCTTTCAACGTTTTGTACCATTTTTTATCGTCACCCATTACATAAAGTGTTTTTTCGTAAGCGCCTTTTGCATTGACTAAAGAAACAACGATGTAAGCCCCTTCACCCACATAGTTTGACATTTGTAACATGCATTTGTATTTGCTGCTTTGAGCTGAAGATTGAAAAGAAATTAGGCAGATAAATGCGCTTAATAAAGCAGTTTTAAAAATTGATTTCATTATATTATTTTAAAATTTCAACAGCAATGTTGTTTTTCGTTAGGGTTTCATTTTCTTTGGCTAGGTCGTAAGCCGTTTCGTCAAAGTCGGTTTTGATGTCTTTTTTAGCACCAATTGATAATAAATATTTCAAAATTGCATCGTTTTTTGCAATCATGGCCGCTTTATGTAAAGCAGTTAACCCATTTTTGTTCTTTGCATTGATGTCAATATTTAAATCGGCTAATTTTTTTAGCAAAGTTATATCATTTTTTAGCACAGCAAAATGATAAAGGCTGCTTCCGTCTTTTTGAGCTTCTGCAAGATGTAATCCGTTATCTTGTAATAATTTTAATTTAGTTGCAAATGGGTCTTCTTTAGGAGTAGTTGAAGCTTCAGGACCTCGACCGCCACCCAACATTTGAGGACGGTAAGATTGAATTAAATAATATCCTAAATTGTTTCCGTCTTTATCAACAACATTTATATCCGCTTTTTGACTTAATAAGAGTTCCACTGCTTTAGGGGTTCCGTTTTGAACGGCTAATGATAATGCCGACTCTCCTTTGGTATTCTTTAGATTGATATCTTTTACTTTAGAAACCAATAATTCCAAGGCATCAGATTCCCTTGAAGAAGCGGCATTCATCAAAGCCGTATTTCCGTCATTATCTGTTTTGTTTATATCAACTCCTTTGCTAAGGAAATAATCGATAATTTCATTTTGATTGGCTTTACGAACGATATTGTGTAAAACTGTTTCTCCGTCTGTAGAAATTACGCTTGGGTTTAATTTTAAATCTTCAGCAAGATATTTATATAGTTCTAAAGTATTTGCTTCACGTCTCGAACCTTGAGCTGCAATTAATAAAGCATTATTTGTTGGTATTACTCCTTTTTGAAGCAAGGTTTTCAAAACTTCTATATTTCCGGTTCTTGCTGCATAATCAAATGCAGTAAGTCCTTTGTTATCTGTGTCTTTTAATGAAAGTCCTTTGGAAATGAAATAATTAGTAAGTGTTAGGTCTTTGTCGTATGGAATTGCAATCAATAAAAGGTTAACTCCCTCTTTGTCTTTTTTCTTAGGATCCATTCCTGCTTTGAAAAAGGCATCATAAACAGTTGTGTTTTTTTGTCCGCTGCTTACTGCAAAAGTCAGGGGAGTATATCCTTTGCTGTCTTCAAGATTGAGATCAGAACCTTTTGCAATCAAATAATTGATGATTTCAACATTGCCTTTGTTGGAAGCCCAATGCAGGTAAATACGGTTATCATGTGTCATTTTTTTTACACCATTTCCTGGTTGTTCAATAAGGAACTTGATTGTTTCAGCAGGAGCATCGTTATTGATGGCAATAACTACCGCATCAAAAGCATTGCTAGTGCTTTCTGAAGGATTGTTTCCTTTAGCAATTTCAGCTTTAATAGCTGTAACATCTGGAGCAGATTTCCAAAAAGATTGTTCTAAAAGTGAATTTTTTTGTTGGGCATTAACCAAACTTATTACAGTCAAGGCAATTGAAACAAATAGATTTTTCTTCATTAGGATTTTGTATTTGTCGTTTAGATATAGTTTGATTCTTTTGGTTTAATTTAACTTAGTTATTTAGAATAAATAAAAATAAGACAAATGTAAAAATTTAAAATAGATATACTAGTATGAGAGTATTTTTTTTTTAGAAAAAATTATGATTTTTAGGGAGCTCATAAATTAAAAAAAAATCTTTAATTGAATTCCTCAATTCAATTAGAGATTTTAAAAAAACACAACAAACTAATTTATGAAAATGATATTATTCAACTAGAATTTTTTTAGTGAATTCTCCATTAGTAGTTTCCACTTTTACTATATAAACACCAATTTTTCCTTTTTTGAAATGAACTTGGATATTTGATTGATCTCTGTTTTCTTGAATCTTCCAACTTTCTATTTCATTTCCAGAGTCATTGAAAAGTCGAACTTTGCTTACTCTACAATTTTCGATTTCATTATTGATCTTTATGATGTCTGTTTTTTGAATATGAGTAATTGATATTTTATAAACAGGTTCTTCAACTACAGGTGGAGCGTCCGCTGGATTAAAAAAGCGCAATGAAAATCTTGTTGTATTAGTTCCAGCTACCAGATATACTTCATAAGTATTTAATCTAATATTATTGTACGTATTTGTTTCACTATCGTAAATGTAAATAGGCTGGTTTGCATCAAAATTTTCTAAATCATCAATTTTAAATTTGACAATACCTTCAGCGTCTGTTTTTATACCAAGAGGGTAAGAGGCATTTTTATCAAAAGCGCCTACCCCCTGAATTACAAATTTTCCGGTTCCAATTGAGAAAAATAAATCATTTGGAAAATTGTCAAAAAGATAGGCATCATAACCATAATCGATTTCGTCAGTAGCTTTCCCATCCATAAAACCTAATAAAATTTGTCTGTGGTAATCGTTGTGAGAGTTGAAGCCCAAACGTATTTTTTTATAGTTGTTAGCTTGAACAGGATCATTACCATTGTTTTGCCATAGTTGTTTGGTTTGAGCTGTTATTTTGTACATGGTATTTGAGTTAACCGCATCATCTTCTTTGTGGAAAGCTCTTTGATTGTTGTTATAGGTTATTGTTCCTCCAGCACCAGTTTTTCCAATTACAAAAAAGGCTTGCCCAACAGGTATATAACGATTTGGAATTCCTTTAGAAGGAGTTCCTAGTTTACTTATAAAGTCTACATTAGCAGAAGATGGAGCAACACCTCCTGTTAAATTTCTTGTAGCATAACCTCCTTGATAGTCTTTTAAGACATGAGTGTTGTTTGTACTGTAATGTTCCCAAAAATAAATAGTTCCACTTATGGAATTGCTATTGTCGTTTATAAAAGCTTCACTATCTAAAGCACTAGGATAAGGATTTCCAGCTAATAATAATTGATCTGCACTTACGGAATTCGAAGTTATTAAGCCGTTATTTGGTTTTCCAACAAATGTATAGTTTTGAGTAGCAGCTGGTGCTCCACTTCCTTTCATGGTGTAACCTTGACCAACTCTAATATCTGCGTTTTCATTAAATCGAACCCAGTTTGCATAAGCATTAGAATAGTTGTCAAATTTATATAGCCAATAGCGAGCAATGCTTATTGGCACTGTAGGCGAACCGTTATATCCTCCAATCCAATTGATAGTTTGTGGAGTAGTAGTTGTTCCATCTTTCATTACTCCTTTTACAGTATAACTTACATTATTGGTGGTTGTATTTATCGTTCCTACCGGAGAGCTCCAATAGTTGTAGTTGTATAGATTTGATTGTCCTTGTTGGTCTCTTTCGATATATCCTGAACTACTAACATCTAAATCGCTATCCATTGTTTGGATTAATTGTGATTTTCCTACCAAATCAATTTTTCCATTTAATTTTAAATAACTTGAAATTTCAATTTTCGAATTATTATTGGCACTAATAGCATTACTATTAACTAATAAACCTAAAACAGTTTTGTTTCCAGCCGAAGTTATGTTATGTGAAGTCTCCACAATATTCCACTCAATTGGAGTCGAATTGTCAATACCTAAGCTGTATGGCGGATCCCAAACAGTGTAATTGGTCCAAGTTTCATCGGTTTCCCATTCACCATTTGCTCCAGAAGTATATGGAATAGGAGCTGTATCTGGTTCAGGAAGATAGATTCCTTTTAGTTTTCCATTATTGGCATTACCTGATTTGTCTACAAGGTAACCATTACTTACATCGTCGGCATTGTTCATTTGAAAATATCCAGAAAGATTTGACCAATTCAATCCGCTAATATTTTTAGGAATAACGGCACCTTTAACGTTATTACTACCGTCATTTTCGATTTCTTGATTCATCATTCTTTGAATTTGGTCATTTGTTAATGCAATATTCCAAATGCCAAGTTCATCAATCCAACCATTAAAATAGTTGTATGGAACATCGGTATTTTGACTCATAGCACCAATAATAAAATCAACACTATTTGTAGTAGGATTAACTCCAGAGGTAGTTTTTTCTAAAATACCGTCAACGTATAAATTATAATTTGATCCATCAAAAGTAACGGCAACATGATACCATCTGTCTGTATCAATACTATGAGTAGTAGTGATTGAATTGTTGTTCCAATTAAAGGAAATGATATTGTTTACTAATTTTAAATCGTATCCATTTGTAGCTGTTGGACTAAGATGTTTCGATAAGATAGTTTGAGTATTGTTGTTAGTTTGATTGGATTTTATCCATGCTTCAATACTGAAATTACCACTTTCAAGATTGAATTTGTTTTTAAAATTAATATTATCATCTACACCATCAAAATTAACTACATTACATAGTTCTAATGTGACAATTACCTCGTCCGTTGTGCCGCAGCTTGTTGTCCATCTAAGTGTATAGGTTCCAATATTTGGACTGTAAAAAGTTGAAGTTGGACTCGTGTTATTGGAGAAAATTTCACCACCACCAGAAGGTCCACTTACTATAGACCATGTGCCAGAGGCTCCTGATGAGGCATTTAGCGTTACAGTTTCGCCACCGCAATAGGTTACTTGATCAGGACCTGCTAAACTGGATAGACATGAACTGTTATCGATAGCTACTGTTATTGATCCATCAATAGGTTGTTGACATACGCTATTGTCGTATCCTTGGAAGAAATAATTAGCAAAAGATGTTCCTGATGTAGCTCCAGTACCAGTAATAACTCCCGTTTCTAAGGAAACTTCAGGATTACATCCAGCACTTAATAAAATGGCGCAATCTGTTGTAACATTCAAATTAAAACTTAAATCGGCATAGACATATTCTGGATGATTGGCAGTAATAGGTAGGGTTCCTAAATTCCATAATATTCGGTTTGTTCCAGCATCATAATACGGTACATTACTGGTTGTAAAACCATTGTAAGTATGGTAGGTAATAGTACTTCCTGTATTAAATAAAGCTGTTGCAGGTATTGGTATAGAAACTAAAGTATTATTGGTAGCTTCAGTTCCTTCATTCGTAATATTTAAAGAAAAGTTTATGGCTTGTCCAGGTAGTGCATTTAATACGGGAGGATTTGTTACGTTATTGATAGAATTGACACTTATTAATCCTTGTGGATCTGGGACATAGGAGTCTACCGACATTGCAAATCCAAAGATGGTATATACCTCATAGGTAGATCCAAATCGAAAAGTAGTCGAAGTTTGATTGTTGCCAATTACTGTATTTCCTGCATTAGGGATGGTAAACATACTAAAATCAACCCCTGTGTTATTTTGTAAAATGGGGTCGCTAGCACCTGCAGTTGGTACAGGGTAGATAGAGGAGTTAAAGAAGTTATTTGTTGCGTTTCCTGCGTGGTTTAAAGTTAAGTAATTTGTACCATTATAGATATTTGGGTCAGCATTTAGTTTTTGTACAGCCAAATAATCACTTCCAGAATTGGTAGCCACGTCACCCTCAGCCGCCATAACCCCTAATTTCATATTAACTTGACCGGATGCCACTGTTGTAAAACCAGAAATTGGAATATTTCCAAATTCTCCACCACCAGATCTTTGACCATTTACGTAGGCATAACCATCAAACAATGTTACAGCACGGCTTTTCATTAATGGGTTTTCGTATATTACAACCATAACCCATCCGCCAGAATATCCTGGATTAGAATTAGTTCCTTCTACTAATGCAATATCAGCAACAGTGTAGGCACCCGCTCCATGCGCTTTAACGTAATCGGTAACTTCTTGATAGCCAATAAAAATCCCACTATGAGCAGAGCCTGGAAATAGTACATTATTACTTGCTGTTACAGTTGTATATGATGTTGCTCCCGGTCCTTTTAATGAAATAACTTTTTTATTGTAGTTTTTGCTTATAGAGTTAAAGACTTGAACATTAGCTATTGAGTTTGATGAATCTTGGTATTGTATTTCAGTTAATGATTGAGATGTGTTTCTTGTTAATGAATTGATTTTTAATATTGTTCCATCTAGCGGTAATGAGTATGGAGTGTTTAAAGTAGCTATTCCTGAGTTATAAGAAACGCCTACATTGTTTAGAGTACTTCCATTTATTGAAATTTTTACTCTATTACCCCCATTTGCATTGGTAAAATGAAATGCATATGTATTCCCTAGTGAATTTGTAAATGTGAATATAGGGTAGTAATCACCACTAGCGCCTCCTCTTGTGATTGTTAATTTGTAATTTGTATTTGTAATGTTAGTACTTGAATTGTGATGAACATTTTTTGAGGCTTCAAGGGCAGTTTCTTTTGTTGCAGTAAAAGTATCAGCATCCTGTGATTTTCCTGTCCAGTATAATCCCGCATAAATAATAGTTGAACAATCTGGGTTGGCGCTGTTTTCACCACCATTGGTTAATTCCAGCGAAGCTTTAGATGAATTCCATGTGTTAGAATCACCATCAATGTCAACATATTTCATGGCATTTCCTTCGTTGTTTGTGCCATTAGCATAATTGTTTAACGTAAGATTCGTATTTCCTAACATGGTAAAATCTCCCTTGATATTGTAGATTACCTTAGAAGGGGTAGCAGTTGAAGTTCTTTGGCTAAAATTTACTTGAGGAGAGGTTACAGTTTGCCCATACACTGAACTTGCAATCACTATTAATAGTAAGGCAAGGTAGGTGTTAAGGTTATTTTTTGTTCTAGAGTAATGTTTTTTCATAAGCTATTTTTTTTAAATGATTGCAGTTAAGACGACCATTTTTAAAAATGAATTTTGTTCAAACAGTTAGTTTGATGTCCAAAATTAATAAACTGCTTATAAATATCGATTAAGTGTTTGAAAAAACCGATGAAATACACTTTTTTAGCTTAAAAAGTAAGTAAATATTTATGATAATAAATGTTTGTAATTTAATCTATTGTACAGATTATCAGTAGATATGATTAAAAATTTCCAATGGTTTGCTTTTTTACTTTTTTTACAAATTCTTTTCAAATTTTAATGTTAGAGTGTTACTGAAAATGACTATTTAGATGACTGTTTTTTTATAAAAAAAAACAGTAGTAAAACTGCATTTACCACTGTTTTTTAATGTCTTTTCGTTATTAATTTGAAGTCAAATCGTACTTCTATTATAAAAATCCGCCACCTTGTGTTTCATTAGTGTCTCTTGTTTTTCTTTGTACAGCTTTGTTTTTACCAGTACCAAAACGATAATTAAAACCAACATAAACAGAACGGCTTTCCCAATTGAATTGGCCATATTGATCTTTAGGAATTTCTACTGTAAAACGATAGCGCATCGTTTTAAATAAATCACTAAATTTTAGAGTCACTGTTCCATTTCCTTTTAGAATAGTTAGACTTGAACCTAAATCTGCTTTCCACATTGGTTTACCTAATAATTGTAAACCTAAATCGCGACCTCTATACATTCCGAATAATTGGAAACGTAAATTTTTTGTTGCTTTGAATGTGTTGTTAATACGAGCATTTAAGGCTGTTACATCAGCCGAAACAGCTTCGTCAGAAACGACTCCTCTGATTTTTTTATTATAGGCATCTAAGCTAATATTAGAACTAAACCATTTAGCAAAATCCAAAGTAGATGAAATTTCAAATCCATAAGCATTGTTGTCATTTAAGTTAGCATAAGATAGAATCTGCTTGGACGCATCATTAGGATTTTCATATAAATTTCGTGTGATTTCAGAATTAATTCTTCGGTAGAAAAAGCCAGTAGTTATAGAACCATTTTTTAATTTTCGAGTATAATTCAACTCATAAGAATAGGTAAATTGAGGCTGTAAAGCAGGATTCCCTTCGGAGTCAATTTGTGGCGAACTCCATTCTCTAATCGGATTTAATTGATTAATGCTTGGTCTGTCCACACGTTTAGATACACTTAAATTAAATGAATTCTTTTCGCTTGGAGAATAATTCACATAGGCTGAAGGATATACATTAAAAATATTGGTGTTAAAAGAAGCGCTTTCATCTTCTTTATTAAAAACAGCTTTTGCTTCAAAATGTTCTAAACGGGTTCCTGCTTGAATGTTCCATTTGCCCCATTGTTTGGAATAGGTCGCATAGGCTGAATAAATATTTCGGTCAAAAACAAAGTCGGAATTAGGAATTTCGTCAACCTTGAATTTGTTCTTTGTACTTTCAATTCTGCTTTCTAATCCTAGCTCTAATTTGCTGCTTTCGCTTATTGGATTTACATAGTCTAAATTTACCAAAGTGTTATTTCCTTTAGTGTCAATGTAATTGGTTTTTGGGTTGTATATATAAAAAGCGGCGTCTTCAATATTTTTAGTATTGTTTTGATTGATTTCCAGTTCCAGTGTGTGTCCTTCTTTTTTAAAGTTCGTTTTATAATCTAAGTTATAAGTTTGTCCCAGGTTGTCAACAGCATTTAAGAATAATTGATTGATGTCTTGTTGATTCACAAAGTCGATGTAAGTTTCCGAATAGCCTTTTGCATCGAAAAAATTTTGATTAGTATAAAAGGAGATGGTGTTTTTTTCGTTCCAATAGAAATCAAAGCCCACTTTGGCAAGGTGTGAAGTGTTTTTATCTGTAAAAACATATTTCTGAATATCTTCTTCACCAGATTCGGTAGTAAAGATGTTACCATTATTGTTGTATTTTCCATGATTCAATCCATAATTGGCAAACCAATTGAATTTTCCTGATTTATAATTCATATCAAAAGATGAATTTACTTTTGGCGTTATAGCAAATGTAACTCCGTTATTCACGCTTCCATTAAAACCAATTTTGGTGTTTTTATTTAAAACAATGTTGATCATGCCGCTCATTCCTTCGGGATTGTATTTTGCCGAAGGATTTGTGATAAGTTCAATTTGTTTAATAGAAGCAGATGGAATTTGTTGAAGCACTTGTGCTGCATCCATGTTGGTCGGTTTTCCATCAATTAAGATTTTTACATTAGTGTTTCCTCTTAAACTTATGGCGTTTGTTTGAGGATCAACACTTACAGAAGGAATATTGTTCATGATTTCGGCAGCTGTTGCTCCAGCAGATATTAAATCTTTCCCCACGTTGATTACTTTTCTATCGATTTTTTGCTCTACGATCGACTTTTCACTCACAATTTCTACGCTTTTCAATTCAATAGCATCTTCTTCAATGGCTATGGAGTTGAGATTTAAAGATTTGTTTTTGTCTGTAAGTGAAATGATTTTACTGACCGTTTTGTAACCCATAAATTGTACTTCTATTTTATAAGTTTCCAATTCTAAGTTTTTAAAAAAGAACAAACCTTTTTCGGAAGTAACACCGCCTGTAATTACTTTGTTGTTTAGCAGTATTGTAATATTTACAAATGGTAAAGGTTCGTTCGTTTTTTTGTCGATAACTTTTCCTGAAATGCTTCCAGGAGCTTTTGTCGCAGGAATGGGGTTTGGATGTTTAGCTGTCATGGATACGATGTTTCCAATGAAGCAAAGTAATAAGAGTTTTAGTTTCATGATTGTATTTTTTTGAATTTTTGTTTCTAGTTGACAATGCAAACATACATCTTTTAGATAATACTTTGCAATACATAGTACTGTTTTTTATAAAAAAATAATCTCTTACAAATTAATGAGCTCGAATTAGAAGGTTTTTTGGGGAAATTTATCTTCTTTTCTGATTTTCATATCCGTCTATAATGATTATCTTTGCGCACTTTAAAAATTCATATACAAAATGACATTATCACAAACACTTACGCCATCTATAAAAAATGCTATTCAGGTTTTGTTCGACATCGAAGTTGATAAAGTTGAATTTCAGGCAACACGTAAGGAATTTGAAGGCGATATTACGATGGTAATTTTTCCTTTGTTGAAAATCATAAAAAGCAATCCAGTAGAATTAGGGAATAAAATAGGAAACTATTTAGTAGAAAATGTAGCTGAGGTTGCCAAATTTAATGTGGTTTCTGGATTTTTAAATATTGTAATTTCGGATATTTATTATTTGAATTTTTTCAACGAAATTAAAGATGATGTTGACTATGGTTTTGTAACTCCAAGTCCAGATGACAAAGCAGTTATGGTAGAATATTCTTCTCCTAATACAAACAAACCATTACATTTAGGTCACGTACGTAATAATTTATTGGGTTATTCGGTAGCTGAAATTATTAAAGCTTCCGGTAAAAAAGTATATAAAACACAAATTATCAACGACAGAGGTATTCATATCTGTAAGTCGATGTTAGCTTGGCAAAAATTTGGTAAAGATCAAACTCCAGAATCTACTGGTTTAAAAGGGGATAAGTTGGTTGGGAATTTCTATGTAGCTTTTGATAAAGCATATAAAGAAGAAATTAACCAATTAATGACTGAGGGAAAAACCGAAGAAGAAGCAAAAAAACAAGCGCCAATTATTTTAGAAGCTCAGGATATGCTTCGCAAATGGGAAGCTGGAGATGAAGAGGTAGTGTCCCTTTGGAAAACCATGAACCAATGGGTTTATGATGGTTTTGCTACAACCTATAAGAATATGGGTGTTGATTTTGATAGTTATTACTACGAAAGCAATACTTATTTGTTAGGAAAAGATGTAGTTCATATGGGATTGGAAAAAGGAATTTTCGAAAAAGATCCTGATGGTTCAGTTTGGATTGATTTGACTGCTGAAGGTTTAGATCGTAAAATTGTATTGCGTTCTGACGGTACAGCGGTTTACATGACTCAAGATATTGGAACGGCTATCCAACGTGTAAAAGATATGCCGGATGTAGGAGGGATGGTTTATACAGTAGGAAATGAGCAGGATTACCACTTTAAAGTGTTGTTTTTAATCCTGAAAAAATTAGGTTTTGAATGGGCTGATAATTTATTTCACTTATCGTACGGAATGGTGGATTTACCTTCTGGAAAAATGAAATCACGTGAAGGAACTGTGGTTGATGCTGATGATTTGATGAAAGATATGAGTGATACCGCTCAGCAAATTTCGGAAGAATTAGGGAAGCTAGACGGTTATTCAGACGAAGAAAAAGCGAAGTTGTATAAAACTATCGGAATGGGAGCTTTGAAATATTATATTTTGAAAGTAGATCCTAAAAAACGTATTCTTTTTAATCCTGAAGAATCAGTTGATTTTGCTGGGAATACAGGACCTTTTATTCAATATACCTATGCTCGTATTCAATCGATTATAAGAAAAGCTGATTTTGACTTTTCTAATGTAACTTCTATTAATAGTATTCATGAAAAAGAGAAAGAATTGCTAAAACAATTACAATTATTCCCTGAGTTAATTCAAAATGCTGCTCAAAATCATAGTCCGGCTTTATTGGCTAATTATACCTATGATTTGGTTAAAGAATACAATTCATTCTATCAGGCAGTACCCATTTTAGGTGAAGCCGATTTAGAAATTAAAAAGTTCCGTGTTCAATTGTCTAAAAAAGTTGCCGATACAATTGCAGCATCTTTCAGACTTCTTGGAATTGATGTTCCAGAGAGAATGTAATTACAGAATTAAAACGGCTTCTTTTTGAGGTCGTTTTTGTGTTTAATAAAGTGTAAAATCAATGCCAATAAACTAATTATGTAATTGTCTAATTATCTAATTAGTTTATCTTTGCATTTCAAAAAAAATAACAATATCATGTTTGATAATTTAAGTGATAAATTAGACAAAGCCTTTCATATACTAAAAGGTCACGGTAAAATTACCGAAATTAACGTTGCAGATACTTTAAAAGAAGTACGTCGTGCTTTGTTAGATGCCGATGTGAACTTTAAAATTGCTAAGGATTTTACGGCTAGAGTAAAAGACAAAGCAATTGGTCAGGATGTATTAACTACTTTACAACCAGGACAATTATTGGTTAAATTAGTAAAGGATGAGTTAACAGAATTAATGGGTGGTGATGTTGCAGGAATCAATTTGCAAGGTTCGCCAACAGTAATTTTGATGTCTGGTTTACAAGGTTCTGGGAAGACTACTTTTTCTGGAAAATTGGCTAATTATCTTAAAACAAAGAAAAATAAAAAGCCGCTTTTAGTAGCTTGTGATATTTATCGCCCTGCGGCTATTAATCAGTTGCATGTAGTAGGAAATCAAATAGGAGTTGATGTTTACTCAGAACCAGATAATAAAAATCCTGTAGTTATTGCCGAAAATGCGATTGCTTTTGCAAAAGCAAACGGTCTGAATGTAGTGATTGTCGATACGGCAGGTCGTTTAGCTGTTGATCAGGAAATGATGGACGAAATTGCACGTGTTCATTCTGCAATTAAACCACAGGAAACCTTATTTGTTGTGGATTCGATGACAGGTCAGGATGCTGTAAATACTGCAAAAGCATTCAACGATATCTTAAACTTTGACGGGGTTATCTTAACCAAATTAGACGGTGATACTCGTGGTGGAGCTGCTTTGTCTATCAAATCGGTAGTCAACAAACCAATTAAATTTGTAGGTACAGGTGAAAAGATGGAAGCTATAGATGTTTTCTATCCAGACCGTATGGCTGAGCGTATTCTAGGAATGGGGGACGTTGTTTCCTTAGTAGAAAGAGCTCAGGAGCAATTTAATGAAGAAGAAGCTAGAAAATTACAAAAGAAAATCGCTAAGAACGAATTTGGTTTTGACGATTTCTTGGCTCAAATTCAACAAGTAAAGAAAATGGGTAATATGAAGGATTTGGTTGGAATGATACCAGGTGCTTCTAAAGCCATGAAAGATGTTCAGATTGAAGATGACGCTTTCAAACATATCGAAGCCATTATTTATTCGATGACTCCTGAAGAAAGAAAAAAACCGGCCTTAATTGATGTTAAAAGAAAAAACAGAATTGCAAAAGGTTCTGGAACGAAGGTAGAGCAAGTGAATCAATTGATGAAGCAATTTGATCAAATGAGCAAAATGATGAAGATGATGCAAGGTCCAGGAGGAAAAAACTTGATGAAAATGATGGGAGGAATGAAAGGGATGCCAGGTGGAATGCCAGGAATGAGATAAATTTTTTGTTTAAAGTTTAAGGTTCAACGTTTTTGAATCTTAAACTTTAATTTTAAATAGAAATAACAATTAAAATTTTGGTTTAACTTTTAGTTGGGTTACCTACAGGAGAACTTTAAACTTTAAACTTTAAACTTTTTAAACTAAAAAAGAAAGATGCAAATACTAGACGGAAAAAAAACTTCGGAAGATATTAAAAATGAAATTGCTGCTGAAGTACAACAAATGAAAGCCAACGGCGAAAAAGTGCCTCATTTAGCTGCAGTAATTGTTGGTAACAACGGAGCAAGTTTAACATATGTAGGAAGTAAAGTTCGCTCTTGTGAGCAAATTGGTTTTGATTCTACATTAGTAGCTTTACCAGAAGAAACTACAGAAGCTGAATTGTTAGCAAAAATAAAAGAGTTGAATGAAGATGATAATCTAGATGGTTACATCGTACAACTGCCTTTGCCAAAACATATCGACGAAGAAAAAATCCTTCTAGCTATTGATCCTCAAAAAGATGTTGATGGTTTTCATCCAACTAACTTTGGACGTATGGCACTTGAAATGGAAACTTTTTTACCTGCTACTCCATTCGGAATTATGGAGTTGTTAGAGCGTTATAAAGTGGAAACTTCAGGAAAACACACCGTTGTAATTGGTCGTAGTCACATTGTAGGTCGTCCTATGAGTATTTTGATGAGCCGTAAAGGTAATCCTGGTGATTCTACAGTAACTTTGACACACAGTAGAACTAAAAATTTAGAAGAATATACTAAAAATGCCGATATCATTATTACAGCTTTAGGAGTTCCTGAATTCTTAAAGGCAGATATGGTAAAAGAAGGAGTTGTAATTATCGATGTGGGAATTACTCGTGTGGATGATGCGACTAATTCAAAAGGTTATGTAATTAAAGGAGATGTTGATTTTGAAGGTGTAAGTAAAAAATCTTCTTTCATCACTCCGGTTCCAGGTGGAGTAGGACCAATGACAATTGCAATGCTGTTAAAAAATACGCTTTTGGCTAGAAAAATCAGAAGTAGAAAATAAAATAGTGATAAACAATGTTTATAAGCCTTAAACGAAAGTTTAGGGCTTTTTTTTATCTTAAAAATTGCATAAATTTTGTTGGAAAAAGCTTCTCAATACAATTTAATGAAATACTTTTGCAGCACTTTAAAAAACTCAATCCGCAATGGACGATTATTATTCGGAAAAACTAGTATAATATAGCTTTTGAAATAGGTTTCAAAATGCTATTAACCTTTTTATAGCATTTTTTAATGAGAGCATTTTATAAAAATAATAACGGATTAATTGAAGTTGAAGCATGGAATCCTAATTGCTGGATCAATGTTGAATGTCCAACAAAGTCAGAAAAAAAATATTTACTTGATGAACTTCAAATTCCTGAAGCCTTCTATAATGATATTGCAGATATTGATGAAAGACCTCGTATTGAAGTCGAAAGTGGATGGACACTTATTATTCTTCGAATTCCAGTAAAAAGTAACGATGTAAAACTACCGTTTCAAACAATTCCAGTAGGAATCGTTTTTAAAGGTGAAGTTTGTGTTACAATTAGTTTTCAAGAAACCGAAATGCTTACTGACTTTGTAGCTTACACTAAACGTAAACGAATCGATATCAAAGACAATTTTGATTTGGTTTTAAAATTATTATTGTCTTCTAGTGTTTGGTATTTGAAATATTTGAAACAAGTAAATCAAAAAATAAAATTAGCCGAAAATAATCTTGAAAAGTCTATCAAGAATGAAGAATTGCAAGCTTTATTGCAAATCGAAAAATGCTTGGTTTTCTTCATGACTTCCTTAAAAGGGAATGATATTTTATTGCATCGAATTCGAAATATCAAATCACAAAAAGAAAATTTTGATCCTGAATTGCTAGAAGATGTGGAAATTGAATTGCGTCAGGCTCAGGAAACTACAAATATTTATAGTGATATCTTAACGGGAACTATGGATGCCTATGCCTCGGTTATATCAAATAATATGAATACGATAATGAAGCAAATGACTTCTATTTCGATTATACTAATGATTCCAACGTTGATTGCAAGTTTGTACGGAATGAATGTACCTAATAATTTAGAGAACAACCATTACGGCATTTGGATCATTATTTTTATTTCGTCTTTGTTGTCTCTTTTTGGGGTTCTTTTGTTTAAGCGTAAAAGATGGTTTTAAAGACTTCAGTATTAATTTTGGAGTTGGCTTTGTTTGGCTATTAATTCTTCCAAATTTTTTAATACCACGGGTTTGGTAATAAAATCATCCATACCCATAGAGATTGCTTTTATTTTATCTTCTTCAAAGGCACTAGCGGTAACCGCAATTATAGGTGTTGGATTTATTTGATATTTGGGTAAAACATGGATTTTTTCGGTAGCTTGAAAACCGTCCATTTCTGGCATGTGTAAATCCATGAAAATGATGTCATAGTCGTTTTTTTTCATAAAGACTTAGAGCTTCAAATCCATTTTTAGCAATGTCTGCGCTTATATTTATTTTGTCTAATAATTTCTTTAAAACCTTTTGATTGATAATATTGTCCTCTTCAATTAATGATTTTTGAATATTTTTACTTTCTAGATTAGTAATGTTGTTCTTTGGAATTTCAATTCCAATGCTGGACGTGTTAATGTCCAGGGGAATATCAAAACAAAAACAGGAACCTCCTTCTTTCCGAGCAGTAATTTTTAATTTAGAACCACCCATTAGCTGAATCAATTGATTTGAAATAGTGAGTCCTAATCCGGTTCCTCCATATTTTCGAGTAGTTGTTAAATCGGCTTGTTCAAAGGCAAGAAGCAATTGCTCAATTTTATGAGTCTCAATTCCTATACCCGAATCGAGAATTTGAAAATTGAGGTGTTGAATGTTGTTTTCGGTTTTGATTAATTGGACATCAAGTTTTACTTTGCCTTCGGCGGTAAATTTAATGGCATTGTCTAATAGATTGATAAGTACTTGTTGTAATCTTAAATTATCACATAGAATGGTGCTATTTATGTTTTTATCAAAGCTAAATTCTAGAGCGATGTTTTTGTCTTTAACACGGTACTCAAACAAACGAATTAGTTTTGATAATTCTTTTTTAAGATGGATAGGGTATTTTTCTAATTTCATTTTACCCGCTTCCATTTTAGAATGATCTAAAATCATGTTGACTATTCCTAATAAATGGTTGGCGCTGTGTTCGGCTATTTCTATATATTCTGTTTGATCAGTGTTTAAAGGGCTCGTTTTTAAAATATTAAGTATCCCAAAGGAGAACATTATAGAGTTACAGTAGACGAATGGAATTATTTGACTCAAAAGTTCAACATTTCAGGTATTCCACATTATGTATTAGTGAACAAAAATGGTGAAGTTGTCAATCCTAAGTTGGGACATAACTCTAATGAATCACTGAAACAAATTTTAGAGAAGGAAATGTAATTTTATATCAATAATCTATATTGTAAACTCCCTGTAATTTTTTTTCAGGGAGTTTTTTATTAAATAAGTGTAAATTAAGTTTGTCAATTAAAAATAAACTATAACTTTGTATTTCAAAGTACTTTAATTATGAATCAAAAGCACCAAGAAGATTTATTACATATTCGTTCCATGATGGAACGTTCTTCACGATTTATTTCCTTAAGTGGACTCTCAGGCGTATTTGCAGGACTTTCAGCTCTAGTAGGAGGTTTGTATATCTGTTTACTGTTAGAGCAAAATGGGATGAAATGTTATGGTATTGAAACCTATTCATTTTCAATGGACTTGATTTTGCAATTGATCCAAGTAGGAGCTATGATTTTTGTTTTTGCATTAGGTTTCGGAATTTTGTTTACTGTTAGAAAAAGTAAAAAGAATGATTTACCTATATGGACTACCAGTACTAAGAATATGTTGATTAACTTAGTTATTCCATTATTCGTAGGAGGAATTTTTTGTTTGGGATTATTATATCACAATGTTCCTTTTTTAATTGCATCTGCTACCTTAATTTTCTATGGTTTAGCGCTTGTAAATGCTGAAAAATATACTTTTTCGGATATTAAATATTTGGGTTACCTCGAAATACTTTTAGGTTGTATTTCAATGTTTTTTATTGGTTATGGTTTGTTGTTTTGGATTTTCGGATTTGGTGTTTTACATATTTTGTATGGTTTGATTATGTTCAAAAAATACAAATAAGTCATTATAACATGGGGATGATAGATAAATTAAATAAAGATTTCGAAAGTCGTGTACGTTTAGGTATCATGTCGGTACTAATGGTAAACGATTGGGTAGATTTTACCGAAATGAAATCGCTATTAAATATCACCGATGGTAATTTAGCTAGTCATTCTACTGCATTGGAGAAATCTCAATATATTGAAGTAAAGAAAGAATTCGTAGGGAAGAAACCTAAAACATCGTATCGAGTAACTAATTTAGGACGAGTAGCGTTTAGCGCTCATCTTAATGCTTTGGAAAAATTATTTAAGTCTTAATATCTTTTTTTAATCATTAACTTTGAAATACAAAGTACTTTTAAAAATTTTAAATTATGAAAAAAATCCATTTTATCTTAGCAAGTAGCTTACTTTTTATGCTTCTTTTTTATAATGAAGGTGTAGGAGTGAATGTAGCCATTTTTGGTTTTGCACTTACAACCATAATTTGTTATTACTTCCATGAGCAACTTAAATCAAGAACTCATTTAGTATTAGTCACAACCTCTATTTTGTCTTGTTTTGCCTTTGCCTGGTATGGCGATTTTGCTTCTTTTTTAGCGTTGAGTTTATCCATTATTTTTTTACAGTTTAAAACTCAAGAACCCAATTTGAAAATGGTGCAAGTAATTCCTCTTGTGTTTTTAAATGGGATCACAACAGTAGGTAGGGTATTTATGTTTAGTCAGTACATCCCTAAACGTCAAGTAAACAATGGATTTGCTAAAAAATTAATTGCTTATTTTGTAATTCCTACTGTGTTTTTAGGATTGTTTCTTATTGTTTACACTTTTGGGAGCAAGCATTTTTCGGCTCTGTTTACAGATTACTATTTAGATGTTGATATTTGGGATTTAATTCTAATCGCTGGTTTTGGATTTTATATTTCATTTAGCTTTTGGAATTATTGGATTCCTGAAGTTTGTTATGAAAAAAATGAACTTTTAGATGATGATTTCAAAGAAGAAGAAAAAGAGCTTAAACAAAGTTCGTTTTCTTTTCTAGATATTGATTTCGAAAGAAAAAGTGGCGAAATCACTTTGTTTCTTTTAAATGCTTTATTGTTAGTTTTTATTGTGACCTATAATTATGAGCAGTTTTTTGAAGTGGTGAAAAAATCAAATTTAAGTTCAGATACCCATGAAAGAGTTAATGCGGTTATTTTCTCGATAGTTATGGCAGTAGGTGTAATTTTATTCTATTTTAAGGGCGGTTTTAATTTTGATACAAAAGCAAAATCGCTTAAAAATTTAGCTAAAGTTTGGATTGTTTTAAATAGCGTTTTGATTCTTAGCACGCTGGTTAAAAACTCAGAATATGTGTCTTTTTATGGGTTGACTTATAAACGTTTAGGTGTTTATGCGTTCTTGATTTTAGCCGTAATTGGTTTGATTATTTCATTTATGAAAATCAATAAGCAAAAAACAAATGCTTTTCTTTTCAATAAAATGTTTTGGTGTTTTTATACAACGATTTTATTATGCAGTTTTATCAATTGGGGGAATTTAATTACTCGTTATAATCTAGCGGTAAATAAAGGATTGGATTATGAATTTTTAATAGATTTGAATTTCAATGATAGTCTATTTATGGAATATTTTAAAAGCCATCCTGAAAAAGTTAAGGATTTGTATTTTTCAAAAGAGGATGCAATTTTAAATCATCAAAAAAATACTTTTCTGTCAAAAGCACTCTATTATGAGTTTGTAGAGGTTAAAAAATAGTCAAAAACAAACAGCCCATCCTTTTAAAAAGATGGGCTGTTTGTTTTTTAATAATCCCCTCTTCTTTTAAACCTCGGATCATCTTTTTTTATGAATTCGGTTTTTCTTTTGGGAACTTCTGTTTTAGGTAAACTGGCTTCTTCGGTTTTGCTAGAAGGGGCAATTAATTGGTTCAATTCTTTGATTTCGGCATCGGTCAGTTCACGGTATCTTCCCACTGGAACATCTAGCGAAATATTAATAATTCGGATGCGTTTCAAAGCCGTCACATCATAACCTAAATATTCACACATTCTACGAATCTGACGGTTTAAACCTTGTGTCAGAATAATTTTGAAAGTGTTTTTACTGATTTGTTCCACCTTACATTTTCGGGTGACAGTGTCCAAAATAGGTACTCCGTTCCCCATGCGTTGAATAAAACGATCGGTAATCGGTTTGTTTACCGTTACGGTATATTCTTTTTCGTGGTTGTTACGTGCACGAAGAATTTTGTTGACAATATCTCCGTCATTTGTCATAAAAATCAATCCTTCCGAAGCCTTGTCTAAACGGCCGATAGGGAAAATACGTTTTGGATAATTAATGTAATCCACAATGTTGTTACGTACTTCCAGATTGGTTGTGCATTCAATTCCTACCGGTTTGTTGAAGGCCAAATAAACTGGTTTTTCGTTTTTTTCGTGAATTAATTTACCGTCAATGCGCACTTCGTCATTTGGCCCTACTTTAGTTCCTAATTCAGGAACGAAACCATTGATGGTTACACGACCCTCTTCGATGAATTTATCAGCTTCACGGCGGGAACAAAAGCCGGTTTCGGCAATGAATTTATTTAGACGTTTTAGATTTTCTTCCATAGTGCAAAACTAAGCAATTTCGATGGGAATATTTGTGTAAATATTATTGACCACAGATTAAACAGATAATCTCTGTTTCTAATAAAAAACTTAGCAATCTTTGTGTCTTCTCTGCTAAACTCTGTGAAATAAAAGCTTATTCAAAAAGAAACTGATATACTTTTTGATACAGTTCTTCGTCATGAAGTTTATGCCCTAAACCTTTTGTTTCCACAAATTGGACATCTTTCCAGGATTGCGCAATTTTTTTTCCTTCTTTAAAAAGCACAATGATATCATCAATGTCATGGGCTAAAAATCCTTTGACATTAATGTTAGAAGCAAATTCATGAGCGCTAAATTGGTGCAGATTTTGTTCTAAAATAGAGGTGTATTTAACTTCTAAGGCTTTTACAATCTTATCATTTAAGCTAAGTAATCGAATAAAATTATTGAAAATAACATTGAAATCACTAGGCGCTCCTAAAATAACCATTTTTTGAACGGTAGGATTTTGGTATTTGTATTGGTAATACAAGCTTGTTTTTCCACCTAAAGAATGTCCTATAATGTAGTTGGCTTGGTATTTTTGGGCTACAATATCAATAAATTCAGCATATTTAGGCACTGTAAATTCGGTTCCACTAGAGAGTCCTTGCGCAGGACCATCAATAGCTATAATGGTGCTACCCGATTGTTTTAAGTAAGGCAGCATTTTTTTCCAGCGGGAAGAATTGCTTTCCCAGCCGTGAACGAGTAAAATAATGGTTTCGTTACCTTTCCAAATGTAGGTTTGAATGGAATCCCCATTGTGTGAAACCGTTTCAAGTTGGGCTTCTTCAAGGAATTTAGGTAATTTGTTTTTTTTGAATTTTCCTTTTCTAGGCATACTAAAATAACCATGTGCTATTTGGGTTGCCTTGTCTGGAACAATAAAACTCAGGAGATTGATATAGATCCCAATCGATTTTGTAAGGAGGAAGTAAACAGCTTTCTTCATAATAAAAAAGTCCCGATGGTTAATCGGGACTTAAATATACTTAAATACTTGCGAATAAGTTTTCCATTTTTTGTTTTTCTTCTTCAGCTAAACTACTGTCAACTAAAATTCTTCCTGAATGCTCATCGATGATGATTTTCTTTCTAGAAGCAATTTCTACCTGAGTTTGTGGTGGAATAGTGAAAAATGATCCTGCAGAAGCACCTCTTTCAATCGAAACTACTGCTAATCCGTTACGTACGCTAGAACGAATTCTTTTGTAAGCGGCTAACAATCTTTCCTCGATTTGCTCTTGGAATTCTTGCGATTTTTGAGTTAAGAATTCTTCTTCTTTAGCAGTTTCTGCCATGATATCATCTAACTCTAATTTTTTGTGTTTTAGGTGATTCGATTTTAATTCTAATTTCTCTTTAGATTGAGCAATGATTTCTTTTTTGTGCTCGATAGAAGCTTTCATTTCCTTTATTTGCTTTTCAGCTAATTGGATTTCAAGTTCTTGGAATTCAATTTCTTTACTTAAAGAGTTGAATTCTCTATTGTTACGAACACTTTCTTGTTGTTTAGTATATTTTTTGATAGCTTCTTTGTGCTCATCGATGCTATTCTTTTTAGCTTTAATTTGCTCTTCAATTACTTCAAGCTCTGCTTTTAGTTTCTCAGAACGAGTGCTTAAACCAGCAACTTCATCTTCTAAATCTTCCACTTCAAGAGGAAGTTCCCCTCTTACATTTCTAATTTCGTCAATTCTAGAGTCAATCAATTGTAAATCGTAGATGGCTCTTAACTTGTCCTCAACACTTAATTCTTTCGTATTAGTCATATTTCTATATTCTATAAGTACTTAACTGGATTTGTATTTTCTTCTGATAAAATGATGGCAAAATTAAGGATTTTTTTTCGAAGATAATCAACAATATAATTTTTTGTATAGCGTTCACTTTCAAAATGTCCAATATCGGCTAAAATTAGTCGATTTTCGGCTTCGTAAAACTGGTGATATTTCAAATCGGCAGTCAAAAAAGCATCAGCTCCAGACTGAATGGCATTTTTGATAGCAAAACTTCCGGAGCCACCTAAAACTGCAACTTTTTTAATTGGTTTTCCTAAAAAGGCGGAATGACGAATCCCATCGGACTGCATTTTGTCTTTTACCATGTTTAAAAAAGCAGTTTCGTCCATTGGATTTTCTAATTCGCCAATCATTCCCAAACCAATATTTTGATGTTGGTTTTGCAAATCATAAACTTCATATGCGACTTCTTCGTACACATGGTTTTTAAAAAGGGCTTTTAGAATTTTAGATTCTAAATATTTTTCAAAAGTAACTTCAATTTTGATTTCATCGGTTTCTACAAATTCAAATCGTTCTCCGATTTCTGGATTACTATCTTCATTACCCATATAAGTTCCAATTCCTTTCGAATTAAAACTACAATCTTCGTAGTTGCCAATTTTCCCTGCACCTGCGTTAAATAGAGCATTGCGCAGTTTTTCGGCATTTTCAGGAATGGTATAGGTAATTAATTTTCGAATAAAATTTTGTTTCGGAATTAATATTTTCGTTTTAGTTAATCCTAGAGCATCGCAGAAAATTTTGTTCACACCTTGTTGATGATTGTCTAAAGCAGTGTGAACGGCATAAATGGCAATATCATTTTTAATGGCTTTCAAAATGGCACGTTCTACATAATTCTTACCCGTAATTTTTTTGATACCCGAAAATAAAATAGGGTGGAAGCAAACCACTAAATTGCAGTTTTTGTCGATAGCTTCGTCAATTACATTTTCTAAGGCATCATGACAAACTAAAACGCCAGTGGCTTCGGCACTTTGATCACCAACCAGTAAACCTACATTGTCAAAATCTTCGGCGTAGGCTAATGGAGCCATTTCTTCGAGTACGGAAATTATTTCTTTGATTGTCATTTTTAGTGGTTTAAAGTTCAAGGTTTAAATTTTAAAGTTTTGCAGCTCTAGAAATTAAACAAAAAGAACAAAAATTATATTTCAAAGATAAAATATTATATTTTCGTACTTATGATTTTACTTAGAAAAATACTCTTTCCTTTCGCCATTTTGTATGGTTTGATAACCAGTATTCGTAATTTTCTTTTTGATAAAGGCATTTTAAAATCCTATAGTTTTGATTTGCCTATGATTGCTGTTGGAAATTTGTCGGTAGGAGGAACGGGTAAAACGCCTCAGATTGAATATTTGATTCGTTTGCTTTCTAAAGATTATAAAGTGGCTACTTTAAGCCGTGGATATAAAAGAAAATCCGAAGGTTTTGTTTTAGCTGATGCCAATGCGAATGCCACAATTTTGGGTGATGAACCTTTTCAGTTTTTTCAAAAGTTTCCCCAGATTCAGGTGGCTGTTGATGCCAATAGAAAAAATGGAATAGAGCAATTACTTTCTCAAACTTCAAAACCCGAGGTGATTTTATTGGATGATGCCTATCAGCACCGAAAAGTAAAAGCAGGATTTTATATATTACTAACGGCTTACGGAGATATTTATGCAGATGATTTTATGTTGCCAACTGGGAATTTGCGTGAAAGCAGCAGTGGTTCTGAACGTGCCGATGTAGTAGTGGTTACTAAATGTCCTCCGGATCTTCCGGAAGCAGAACAACTTTTGATAAAAAAGAAATTAAATTTAGCCACTCATCAGGAATTGTTTTTTAGTTGTATTGCTTACGATGAGTACATCTATTCTGAAAACAAGAAACTAGCAGTAGCCGACATAAAGGAAGAAACCAAATTACTTTTGGCCGGAATTGCTAAACCAGAGCCTTTTTTCGCTTATTTAAAGAATTCAAAAGATGTGTGTTTGACCTATCCGGATCATCATCATTTTTCTGAAAATGATATTCAGGAAATTAGAGGCAAAGCACAGGATGCTATCATTATTACTACCGAAAAAGATTATGTGCGATTAAAAGGAAGTTTGCCAAACGAACAATTATTTTACTTGCCAATCCAAAGTAAATTGCTTTCTAATGCCGATTTGTTTGATAAAATAATAAACGATTATGTGGGAACTTGTACAGGAAACCGTTAGTTATATTAAAAATAAAACCAATTTTACACCAGATTATGGAGTGATTTTAGGTTCAGGATTAGGAAGTTTTACGGATGATATTTCCATCGAATTTACCCTGCCTTACTCCGAAATTCCTAATTTTCCAGTTTCTACTGTTGAAGGTCACAAAGGAGCACTAGTTTTTGGAACCGTTGGTACAAAAAAAGTGGTCGCTATGCAAGGTCGCTTTCATTATTATGAGGGTTATTCGATGCAGGAAGTGACTTTTCCAGTTCGTGTCATGAAGTATTTAGGTGTTCAAAAATTGATTGTTTCGAATGCTTCGGGAGGAGTAAATCCGAACTATAGAGTAGGTGATATTGTGCTAATTTATGATCATATCAATTTGGTTCCGGAACATCCGTTGCGTGGAAAAAATGAGGAACGTTTTGGACCAAGATTCGTTAATATGAGCGAACCTTATTCTAAAAAGATGATTGCTCTTGCAAAAGAGTTAGCTCAAAAAAATAATATTGAAGTCAAAGACGGAATTTATTTGGGTTTGCAAGGGCCTACATTCGAAACTTTAGCCGAATATAAAATGGTTAAAATTCTAGGAGCTGATTGTGTAGGAATGTCAACCGTTCCCGAAGTTATTGTAGCGCGTCATATGGATCTAGAAACTTTTGGAGTATCTGTCATTACCGATATGGGTAATGAAGAAAGTATTGAAACAATTTCTCATGATGAGGTTCTAGAAGCTGCTCGTAAAGCAGAACCAAAAGTTCGAAAGTTAATCCAAGAATTGATTTTGAACTATTAAATTAGGAAAGAAATTTAGTTAGCATTAGGTAAAAATCATTTGGGATAAATGGTTTTGCGATAACATCATTCATTCCAAAGGATAAAAGCATCTCCCTGTTTTCGTTTAAAGAAATTGCAGTCATTGCAATAATCGGTGTTTTGCTATCAAATTTCCGAACTTCTTGTGTGGCAATAGTACCATTGATTCCAGGCAATTGCACATCCATTAAAACTAAATCGTATTTGTTGTTTTTTATGGCTTCAATGGCTTCTTCACCATTATCAATTACTTCGCAGTTAATATCTCTGTTTTCCAGCATTCGCTTGGTAATCATTTGGTTGATTTTATTGTCTTCAACTACTAAAATGTTTTTTCCTTTTATTTTCGAAAGGTCAAAAGTGATTTCTTTTTCGGGTTTTAATTCCATTTGGTCTTTAGCTACTTTTAGCGCTAAGTTGAACGAGAAAGTAGAGCCAACACCTACAATACTTTTCACATGGATTTTACTGTCTAAAAGATGAAGTAATTTTTTTACGATGGTTAAACCAAGTCCTGTACCACCATATTTTCGGTTGATTTCGGTAGAACCTTGCGAAAAACTTTCAAAAACGCTTTCTAATTTTTCTTCAGGAATACCAATTCCAGTATCTTTTATTTCAAAGGAAATAGTTGCTATTTGATTTTCCAGAGATAGTAATTGAGCTACAATGCTTACTTTTCCGTTCTTAGTGAATTTTAGAGCATTGTTGATTAAGTTCATAAAGATTTGAGATAGACGGATAGGATCACCAATTAAATTATTTGGAATTTGATTGTCAAAATCTAGTATGAACTCATTTCTGTTTTTTGTAGCCACTTCACTCAAAGAGTTTTTTATATCATTGAGTAATTTTCGTAAGTCAAAATTGATCTTTTCTAATTCGATTTTATTCGAATCAATTTTATTAATATCTAAGATGTCATTTATAAAAGCTGTCAAATAATTACCTGAATATTGTAATGAACTTAAGTAGTGTAATTGGGATTGTTTTGGCTTTTCTTCTAGCAAAAGATGCGTAATACCATTAATAGCATTGAGTGGTGTTCTTAATTCATGACTTACAGTCGAAAGAAATTCAGCTCTGGCATTTGAGGCTTTTTCGGCTATTTCTTTAGCTATTCGTAGTTCTTTGTTTTTTTCTTGAAGCAGTAAGTTTGTTTTTTTCTTTATGTTGTTGTTTTTGTACAAGCAGAAACACCATAGCGAAAGAATTGTGATTAAAGCAATAGATAAATAATTAATCAAACGTGAAAAATTTTCATCACGTTCTTGTTCTTTTTTCTTTTTCTCTAATCGAGCAAGAGCTAGTTTTTTTTGATTTTCTTTGAACGCTTCATAATCGTTTATGCCTAATTTTTTATTATTTGAAATTGCAATACTTTCTTTTAAATTAAGGTGTGATTTTAGAAAGGAGTAAGCGTTGCTTTTATCCAGCATTTTGTCATATACTTGACTAATAGCTAATAAAATATTTGACTTTTGATCTAAATTTTGATTTTTAGCATTTAGATTTAATGCCTTATTGAAATAATTCAAGGCTAAATTATTTCGATTGTTTTGTTTTTCGATGAGCCCCATTTGGTACAAAGCTTCCGCTTTTGTATATAGGTTGTTTGGCGATTCTGGTTTGATAATAATGTTATTGAATAGCGTTGTTGCTTCTTCAATGTTGTTGGTTGCCCTATTAATAATGGCTGTTTGAAGTGAAATTAAGTCCTCATTTTCTTTTATTTCTAAGGACTTTGAAATTGTAGCCGCTTTGTTTATACTGATTTTTGCTGCGATAAAATTGGAATCCTGAATTTGGCTTAATCCTAGATAATAAAATGCTTTAGCGTATTCTGGTGTTGGTTTAAGTGTTTTGAAAAGATGTATACTTTCTGTTAATTTTTCAACGGCATCTTCATACTTTTTCAAACCATAAAAGATTTTACCCATTTGAGCGGTTTGTATAGCCTGTTCTTTTAGGTTGGCATGCTCTCGAGCGTAATCAATAGCTTTTTGTGTATATAAAAAGACTTCTTTGTATTTGTTTGTCTTACTATTCGTATAAGCTAAGCTTTTGTAATAGCTTATGCTGTCTGTTTCTTTTTTTGAGAATACAGAGAGAAATTAAATAAAAAAACTAAAATCAGTAGAAATTTGATTTGTAATTTCATTTAGTTAGTTTGATTTGGTCAAAAGTATTAAATCAATTAATCGTGATGAATACCCAATTTCGTTATCATACCAACCAACAACTTTTACCATTTTGTCAATGACAGAGGTAAGTTGGGCATCAAATAAGCAGGAATTTTTATTTCCTATTATATCGACAGAAACTATTGGGTCTTCGGTGTAATCTAAAATGCCTTTTAGTTCATTTTGTGATGCCATTTTGAATGCTTCATTGATTTCAGCTATGGATACTGCTTTTTTTACATTAAAAGTAATATCAGTAAGCGAACCATCAGGAACAGGTACTCGAATACCACAACCTCCAATTTTGCCGTCTAATATAGGAAAAATTTTTGTTAGTGCTTTTGCGGCACCTGTTGTCGTAGGAACAATTGACTGGCTTGCACCTCTAGCTCTTCGTAAATCCTTGTGTGGCTGGTCGTGCAAACTTTGATCAGTAGTAAATGAGTGGATGGTTGTAATATATGCTTGTTCAATACCACACAGTGCATCAATTATTTTAATCATTGGCGCAGCATTGTTTGTTGTACAACTTGCATTTGAAATAATTGTTTCGCTACCGTCTAAAATATGTTCATTTACTCCTAAAACGACTGTTTTGATGTTGTCTACTTCAGAAGGAGCAGAAAGAATCACTTTTTTAGCACCAGCAATTATATGCTGGTTTAAAACTTCGTAGGATTTATGTTTTCCAGTTGACTCTATGACAAAGTCAATATTTAATTCTTTCCAATTTAGGTCAGAGATATTTTTTTCGTGAAAAAATAAAAAGTCTTGTTCATCAATAGAAAAGCCATTTTCGTTAGCAATTACCGTATGTGGTAAAACGCCATGTATACTGTCGTATTTGATAAGATGAGCCATTGTTTGGATATCGGCAATATCATTAATGGCAACTACTTCTATTTCTGGATGATTTAAAAGTAGACGGAATAAATTTCGGCCTATACGACCAAAACCATTGATGGCAATTCTTGTTTTCAATTGTAGTGTTTATTCGTTTATTTGTTTATTCGTTTATTTTTAATCCTTTACAAGTAACCGAATAAACAAATAACCCAATTGGCTTAATTATAAAATATGTTTTTGAGCTTTATAAGAAGAACGAACCAAAGGACCGCTTTCTACATGACGGAATCCTAATTCTAATCCAAATTGTTCGTATCGGGCAAATTGTTCCGGTGTGATGAATTCCTTAACGGGTAAATGTTTTTTACTTGGTTGTAAATATTGCCCAATAGTGACTACATCAACGTTTGCGGCACGTAAATCACGCATAGTTTGGAATACTTCTTCTTCTTCTTCACCAAGGCCTAACATTATTCCAGATTTGGTTCTGTTGATTCCTTTTTCTTTTAAGTATCGTAAAACTTCTAAACTACGATCGTATTTCGCTTGAATACGTACCTCTCGTGTTAGTCTGCGCACAGTTTCCATATTGTGAGAAACTACTTCTGGATTTGCTTCCACAATTCGATCAATATTTCTTTCGATTCCCTGAAAGTCCGGAATTAAAGTTTCAAGAGTTGTATTTGGGTTCATTCTGCGGATAGCTCTTACTGTTTCCATCCAGATGATAGAACCACCGTCTTTCAAATCGTCACGGTCAACACTGGTAATTACTGCATGTTTAATATTCATGATTTTAATAGAACGGGCTACTTTTTCTGGTTCATCCCAGTCTACTGTTTCCGGACGACCTGTTTTTACACCGCAAAAGCCACAAGAACGTGTACAAGTATTCCCTAAAATCATAAAGGTAGCGGTTCCTTCACCCCAGCATTCTCCCATGTTAGGGCAGCTTCCGGATGTACAAATGGTGTTTAAACTGTATTTGTCAACTAGTCCACGAAGTTCAGTATATTTTTTTCCTATTGGAAGTTTTACTTTTAGCCATTTTGGTTTAGTACCATTTGGTTCGGCGGTACCTTGGGTTCCAACTGCTGTGGAAGTATTTAAAGTAGTTTCCATAAATCAAATTTAAGGCTTCAAAGATACGTAATCTAGTTGTAAAATGTGCTGTTTATATGTTCAAGCTTATAGAGAGTTTTGTTATAAAATGCTTAAATATCTACAATATTTTATAGTTGTTATTGCAAAACAATAAAGCATTCGATTTTTGTCGAATGCTTTTGAGATTTTTGTCGAATATTACTTATTCTACCTGAACAACAATAGGTAAGTTGTAGGCTGTTCTAACAGGTTTTGCATTGTAGATTCCTGGAGACCATTTCATTTTAATCGAATTCAATACTCGAATGGCTTCTTTTTCTAAGGCAGCACCAGGTTTATGAGTCACTTTAATACTAGTCATGCTTCCATCTTTTTCAACTACAAATGAAACTAAAATACGAACCGTTTTGCTTTCATCCATAGTTGGGCTGTTAAAATGTGTTCCTACATAACGGTAGAATTTTTCGATTCCACCTGGAAATTGTGGTTTTTTGTCTAATACGGCATCGATCATGACTTCAGTGTTGGTTCCTTCGGCTGTACCCGTACTACTTTCAGTTCCAGTCCCTCCAATTACACCTCCTTTTATTTCAGAACTTGTTCCGCTAACAGTTAGTCCATCTGCTGGTTTATCTGTAGGTTCAGTTTTGTCTAAAGTATATTTTTATGTAGGTGTTGCCTCAATTGGTTTTACTACTGTTGGATTAATCAGTTGCTTTGTTTTTTCAATTGCATCCGTCACTTTTTGACTCTGAGCTGGAGGTGCCGCAGGTGGTGTTGCTTCTTTTTTTTGTTCTGGAGTATAAATATCCTTTAATTGAATTATTGTTTCGTCCCAATTTATTGTCGGTGGAGGTGAGACAACTTTACCATTAATGAGATGTAAGAGGTTGGGCAATACGATTAACGAAGTGCATAATACAATTCTCAGCGTAAGGGCTCGAAAAGAAGTTTTGGTTATTTCTTGGCGTAATTGAAACGCACCGTACTCTTTGTTTCGGTTTTCGAAAACTAGGTTAATCCAGTTGTTTTCATAGAGGCTTAGTTTAGACATAACTTATGGATTTAATGGTTAAGAAATTCAGTTAAATCGTATGCGAATGTGGTATTATTTTTACAACTATTAAATTATGAAATTAGTATGTAAAATCCTAAGGTATTTTGAAATAATTTTTATTCAGTTTAGTTAAGAATTAAAAATTTATCTTTTTAAGAAGGAAAATGTTTTATTTGTTGGTGTTTTTGCTTAAAAAAAGATTAAGCTATTTTATTTCATAATCAAGAATTTGATAACCAATATCTCCGTTTTCAGAAATGGCTTCGATGATTACTGTATTTTCTCCTTTACTATCTGTATTGTAAAAAGAGGCAGTTGCTTTCCCTGAATCATCGGTTTTTAGGATGGGTTGCCAATGTACTAATGTTCTCAAATCAGGAGTTTTCCAATCATCTGGTTGAATAGTATCATATTTAGGAGCATAAAATTCTTTAGCTGCAGCAAAAACAGGAATACTTGTTTTGGTTATTCCTTTTGGTTTGTAGGCACCAAATAGCACTATTCCTGCGTGGGTATAGATAGCAATTACATTTCCTCAAATAAGACCAGGTGGAGGAAAGGGCTAATTTCTGGGTGAACCTCGCAGTACAATTGTGCAAAACCATTAGCATATTCAATAATTTCAAAGCTTTTTACTTCACTTGGGGGGATATTTGGAATGTGTACATAATCATGATACATAACAGGAATTCCATCAATAAGTACCACTGTAGGCATATTGTTGACAATAGCTTCTAAAAATTGTTCTGAATTTCTTTGTATAGTCACTTTGTCGAGATAGTTAAATAGAAGTATACTGTATAATCCATACGACCATTTTTGTTCTTTTGATTGTATTTCCTTACCACTAATGATGGTTTCGGGTTTGCCATATCTTTCGGTGACTTTTTTTCGGTTGGGATTACTTTCATTAATAATGTTTACCTGATTTAAAAGAATACTACCAAACTGCATATCTAATTTTTCATTCCATTCCTTTTGCATTTTATTTCTTTGAATGAATGGAGCCACAATACTATCTACTTGTTCAATTGAAAGTTTATTTTCAAATGAAATCGTAGTCGGTTTTTTATAATCAATAACTACAGGATTATTGGTATTTTTGTTAGAACTTTTAGAGGTTTGAATAAGTACTTCCATTTCGCTACCATATTCATCATCTAAATTGAAGCTGAATTTTCCTAAACTATCTGTTACTTGTTTGTAAAAGCCTTTGCTTTTTCCAGAAGTCATCATGGTTAAGTCTAATCCTTGTTTTCCTTTTTTTCGGAAAAAAGACTATTTACTTTACCTGAAATAGTTAGTGATTTTTCGGGAGCAAAAGCAATGTTTTGGTAGTTTTTTGAATAGTTGTATTTGCTCCATCCCTGAGTGAGCATAAGTGCCTCCAAGTCAAAATGCTTATTGCTTTTGTTTTCAAAATAATAACCTGGATTTTCTATATTTCCTTTTAATTCAGAGTCAATTAAAAAATAGGAGAGAATGTTTTGACGTAAACTTTGCATCTTTCCTAATTCGTCTTTTCGAATCACTAGTACCGATGTGTTGGCTTTAATTGGTTCGTTGTTTTCATTTTTGGTTTGAATGCTAAGTGTAGTTTGATTTCGTTTATCATATTTCTCTTTGTCAGTGCTGAGGTCAATTTTTAATCGACTTTGTGGTTTTTCATTGAAATAGAGTCTTTCTGCGATAGGTTTTTTGCTTGAATCTAATAGGGTAAAAGCGACTATTCCTTCGGGTATGAAGTCAGTTGTTATGTAAGAACTATAATTTCCTTCTTTTAAAGTTATTCCTTTTTGATGTAATTCAATTCCTCTGAAAGAAATTTTTAAAAAGACACTATCGTTGATGATATGGTTAGACCCAATATTCAGGAGTATTTTGTTTCCTTGTTTGTTTAGAGATAAAATAGTTCCTGTAGTAGCTACTTTAGGCAATGGGTATTTTACCGAATTTGATTTGATTTTGGCAAAATACTTTTTGTTAGGATCAACTTTTGCCAAATAAAATATTCCCATTCCAAGAGGGTTGCTTTTGAATGAAGTAATAAGGTTGTCTTTTTCATCAATGATTTCGCCTTCAATTACTTTGCCTTTGCCATTTGCTTCCAGCGCTTTAAAGCCAATTTTTGAAGAGAGCCCCTCTACGAGTTCACCGCTTTCTGGAAAAAACTGTAAATCAAGATAATCTTTGTTTAATACAATATTTTTGCTGTAAGTTTTTTGGTTTTCGGTTTGAATTTTTATGTTAGCAAATTGACTTCCTTTGCTAATTTTGTACTCTAGAATGTATTTGTCTTTGTTTTTTTTTGATGAGCAAACTATCTTTTTTATCGTCAATAGTAAGAAATACAGCCAGTTTATTCTTTTGTAACGAATCAATTACTTGTGGATTGAATTGTATTTCCAAATGGTCATTCCCATTTTCTTCTTGAATTAATTTGATGTTTTGAATGGCATCTATTCCATTTAAATCATTGGGGAATACCTGAATATATTCTTCAAAAATGAAGTCAGTATCGAAATTTTCATTCCATCTAGTATAGGCTCTGATAAGGTAATTGCCTTTTGTGATTTTTTTATCCAAATCAAAATTCCCTTGTCCAATTCCGTTTTCTATTTTGATTGACTTTTTTTGAATTAGCTTTTTATCCGCATTAATTAATTCTACATATAACACATTACTTAATACAGAAGGGATGTTTTCAGAGGCATTAATAATAATACATTTGAACCAAACAGTGTCTCCATTAGTGTAAACTTTTCGGTCAAGTTGCAGGTATATTTTTTCGGCAAATGCGCTGTTATCTACTTTTATACTGTTTTCTTGTGCTTTGATTTTTGGAATAGCTAAAAACAGCATGCACAAAAACATATAAATTATTTTGTTATGGATTGTGATAGCGTTTTGCTTCATTACTATATGATTTTAAGGTATTTTTCGATTGAATTTTACTTCATTATTTTAACAACAAAAGAGTTTTTGTCAAAAAATGGCTAATATCAAATATAGTAAATAAAAATATTACGTAGGATTTTTTTGTTTTTTTGAAAAATAAAAGATAGTTAAGAAATAATGAGAAAAACAATTTCTTCTTTTTAAGTATCCAAGTTTACTTGAGCAAAAAAAATCCGATTAGTAGAAACATCGGATTTTATTATTTTGAAATTTATTTTGAGGATTATATGTGAATCACTTCACCGTAAGCAGCTGCTACAGCTTCCATAACGGCCTCACTCATTGTTGGGTGTGGGTGGATAGCTTTAAGGATTTCGTGACCTGTAGTTTCTAGTTTACGAGCCACAACTGCCTCAGCAATCATATCAGTTACACCAGCTCCAATCATGTGGCAACCTAACCACTCACCGTATTTAGCGTCGAAGATTACTTTCACAAATCCGTCAGCATTTCCAGATGCTTTGGCTTTTCCAGAAGCTACGAATGGGAATTTTCCAATTTTCAAATCGTATCCTTTTTCTCTTGCCGCTTTTTCTGTTAAACCTACAGAAGCAATTTCCGGAGTAGCATAAGTACAACCAGGAACATTTCCGTAATCGATAGGTTGAACGTGCATACCAGCAATTTTCTCCACACAGTTAATTCCTTCAGCCGAAGCTACGTGAGCTAAAGCCTGTCCTGGAGTTACATCACCAATAGCATAGTAACCTGGAATATTGGTAGCGTTGTACGCATCAACTAAGATTTTATCTCTGTCAGTAGCGATACCTACTTCTTCTAAACCGATATTTTCAATGTTAGTTTTGATACCAACAGCAGAAAGTAAAATATCCGCTTCTAAAACTTCTTCTCCTTTTGCTGTTTTAACGAATGCTTTAACTCCTTTTCCTGTTGTATCGATTCGCTCTACAGAAGAATTAGTCATCACAGTAATTCCTGATTTTTTCAATGCTTTTTCAAATTCTTTTGAGATGTCTTCATCTTCAACAGGAACTACATTTGGCATAAATTCAACTATTGTAACTTCAGTTCCCATAGAGTTGTAGAAGTGAGCAAATTCTACTCCGATTGCTCCTGAACCTACGATAATCATCTTTTTTGGTTGTTCAGGCAAAGTCATTGCTTGACGGTATCCGATAACTTTTACACCATCTTGTGGTAAGTTTGGTAACTCACGAGAGCGAGCTCCTGTTGCAATAATGATATGATCGGCACTATATTCAGTAACATTACCATCCTTAGCAGTAACGTCTAATTTTTTACCTGGTTTTAATTTTCCAAAACCTTCGATAACGTCAATTTTGTTTTTTTTCATTAGGAAAGTAATTCCTTTGCTCATTCCGTCAGCAACATTTCGGCTACGTTTGATAACCGCAGGGAAATCTTTGTCAAATTCAGAAACTGTCAATCCGTAATCGGAAGCGTGTTTTAGATAATCAAAAACCTGAGCAGATTTCAATAATGCTTTCGTTGGGATACATCCCCAGTTCAAACAAACTCCACCTAAGTTTTCTTTTTCAACTACGGCTACTTTAAAGCCTAATTGTGATGCTCTAATAGCAGTTACATATCCGCCAGGACCACTTCCTAAAACAATTACGTCGTATTTCATTTCTATCTATTTATTTGTTTTTTATTGGTGAAATGCATGAGCAAGCTCAAGTCATTTCTTTGTATTTATTTGTTTTTTAATGGTGAAATGCGATGAGCAAGCTCAAGTCATTTTTATGTTTTTTTTTATTCAGTTGTAAAAATGAAGTTTGCCAAAGCAGCTTTCACTTAAAATCAATTGAGATTGCGAATTTAAGGAATATTTCTGTTTTTGAAAGTCCCTATTGGATAAAGTTTTAACAGAATACTGTTTATTACCCTCTATTATTTGAAATCTAACAAAATGAAGTTTGTTTTTTAAATAAATTTATGGATTTAGAAAATTTATGGTTTTACTGGGTTTGGTTTACAAATAAAAAACGCTTCATCACTGATTTTGATTAAGAAAAAATGGAACTTATTATCCAATCATTTTTTGTTTTCTAACTAATAACCAAATCACAATTGGAGCCCCAAAAATAGAAGTTACCGCGTTGATTGGTAAGCTTATTTCTCCACCAGGAACCTGTGATATTGTATCGCAAACAAGCATAATCATTGCGCCAAAAAGCAAGGTACTCCAAAACAAAATGGTATGATTGCTGGTTTGAAAAACCAATTTTGCGATATGCGGTACTGCTAATCCGATAAAAGCAATTGGTCCTGCAAATGCTGTAATACTTCCAGCTAAAATACTGGTTGCCAAAATAATTATTAATCTCGATTTTTGATAATTTAGCCCCAGACTTCGAGCGTAATTTTCACCCAGAAGTAAAGCATTTAAAGCTTTAATACTAGCCAAACTTAATAGTAATCCTAAACTAACACAAATGGCGAGTATAATAATAGAATTCCACGAAAGATTTCCTAAATTTCCTAGTGACCAAAAGGTGAATTTTTGTAATTGTTCGGCAGTACTAAAAAAACTTAAAGTTCCCACAATGGCGGAGCTTAAACTACCAAACATTAGTCCCACAATTAAGATGGTCATGGTATCACGTAAACGAATGGAAACTACTATGACAGCCAATAAAACGGTTGTGCTTCCTAAAGTAGAAGCCAATACGATTCCATAAGGAGATAATACTATTTTTTGTAAAAAACCCGGGAGTAAACTAGCACCTAAAATTACAAAAGCCACACCTAAACTCGCCCCCGAACTTAAGCCTAGCACATAGGGACCTGCTAAGGGATTTCTAAAAAGTGTTTGCATTAATAAACCGCTGGTACTAAGTCCAAAACCCACTAAAACTACTGTAATTGCTTTTGGTAATCGGTAATTAATGATGATGTATTCCCAGCTAGATTTACTGGCTATTCCACCTGTCAAACTATGGTATATTTCCTTGAATGGAATATTGATAGAACCCAAACTAATATTGGTGAAAAATAAAAATAGCAGTCCTATTACAAGAAAGAAAAAAGTAAGACTATGTTGCTTTTGTTTTTTCAATTCGACTAATTTAGTTTTTGTACAAAAGTAAAATTATAATCCGGAAGTAATTCAGGATGAAAAATTTTGATATAATCTTTTAAAACTAAGTCAGGGCGGCTAGGGGCAAGTTCGTAATAAATAGTTCCGCCAGTGGCTCCTAATTTACTTTCAAAAGTATATACGTTTTTTTGAGTAAAAGCATTGAATTGGTTGTAATGAGGATTGCTATTACCTAATTCTTTTAAGTTTTTAAAAGAACCAGTTGCAATCCAAACTTGAGCCGTTTTTGCTTTTTCTAAAATTTTTTCGAAAGGCAATCCAAGGCTTCCGCTTCCTTCAGTATTGGCCCATAAATAATTGGATTTAGCATCTTTCATAAACTGTGCAACCCAGCTGTTTCCTTTGGCAACAAACCATTGATTTTGATATATGGAACCATATAAAACAGTAGCTTCGGCTTTTTGATTCGCTACTAATTTCAGTGCGTCGTTGTAGTTTTTTACAATGGCATCAAAAAGTTTTTTTCCTTCTTTTTCTTTCCCAAACAATGCTGCGTATAATTTTATCCATTCGGCTTTTCCTAGTGGTGATTGTTCCATCCAGTCAGCTTGAATCAGGACTTTTAATCCGCTTTTTTCTAAGTTGGCAATCATAGGGTTATTGTTGTCAATCCCAAAAGCTACAATTACTTCTGGTGCTAAATCAATCAGTTTTTCAATATCTAAACGTTCATTTTGACCTATATTTTTAACAATCCCCTCATCAATTAATTGTCTTGTTTTTTGGGATGAAATATAATCGGTATGAGGGAATCCTAATAATTTTCTTTCTTCATTCAACATTTCGATAAAAGGAATATTGGTGGTAGAAGTCACTACAATAGATTGTAATGGGATAGTAATTGAGGTGTATTTAGAAAGACTATCAGGTATTGTGGCATTTTTTTCTTTCAAAATATAGGTGAAATCTTTATTAGCATCTGGCCAAGGATTACTAATTTTTACGATAGAATAGCTCTTGTATTTATAAATAGAAAGATTAGTTGAATATTCAATTTCATTTTTTTGTGATGTATCAGAAGTTGTAGTTGAATGTTCGTTCTTTTTGCAAGAAACAAAGTTGACTAATACGATCAGAAATATGATTTTTTTGAAAAATAAATTCATTAATTAAATTTTAAATTTGGGCAAAGGTATAGGAAATTGTAAAAAAAAGAGTCCGTTTTTTAGGATGAATTCAATAGTTTATGTTATTAAATCTTCGGTTTTATTTTTGAAAATGAATTTTTCATCGAATTTTTGGATATATAAAAATATGTTTTTTCCTTAAAACATAAATTTGATTAATTACTAAATTAAGTTTTATCTTTGCTGCCGTATTGAGGTGGCTTTTTCAAATTAAGAAATAGCCTTAAAAGGGAATCAGGTGAAAGCGTTTAGAAACAGAAGTTAGATTTCAGGATGTAAAATCAGAAATCTTAAATCTTTATTCTAAAATCTTAAATCCCGAGCTGTACCCGCAACTGTATGCTATCAAGCTTGTTGTTTCTACAAAACCATTGTCCGCCACGGCGGATGAGAAGGTCAACAACAAGACGCAAGCCAGGAGACCTGCCTTTTTACATCGAGTATCAAACTTTCGGGAAAAAAGGTTTGGGTATGGGTAATTCTATGCTTTTCTCCCATTTATTAGTCATGTAACAGTGATTACTGTTATTAAATGTTTTTAAAATGAACAAAAAAATCGTTCGTATTAGTGCGTTATTCGTGTTAGTAAGTGCATGTGCTTTGGCACAAAAAAAGGAGTAATCCAATCGGCTGCAAATGAATTAGAAGAGGTCGTTATTTCAGATTCTAAGTTTGCTTTACCAAAAGAAAAATCAGGTAAGGTAATTGTGAAAATTACTGCTGATGATTTGAAAAAAAGACCAGGACAGTCAGTGGCTACTGTTTTGAGTACAGTGGCTGGTGTTGAAGTTAATGGTAACCAGAGTAGTGCAGGTAAGAATCAAAGCTATTACATAAGAGGAGGGCGTAATCGTCAAACTTTAATTTTGATTGATGGAATTCCTGTTACTGATGCTTCTGGAATTAATTTTGATTACGATTTACGTTTGATTCCTGTAGAGCAGGTTGAAAGTATTGAAATTATGAAAGGAGCTGCGAGTACATTGTATGGTACTGGAGCAGCTACTGGTGTGATTAATATTACTTTGAAAAAAGCGGCTAAAAAACCGATTGCTGGAAATGTGTATATGAATGTAGGTACTCAAACAACAGCTCAAGATAAAGATTATTCGGCTCAGGAATACAATCAAGGATTTTTGTTTAATGGAAAAACAGAAAAGTTCAATTATTTCGCTTCTTTAAATAGTAGCGAGATTACGGGTATTTCAGAGGCAAAAGCTCCTAATGGTGAGAGCTTTGAAGACGATAGTTTTTCAAGAGTTAATAGTTTGGTGAAATTTGGTTTTACCCCTACGAAAAAATTAAGTTTTGATTTTTTTGCTAATTATGATCGCCTTAAAAATGATTTTGATGATAATGCATTTGCAGATAACCCAAATAACTATGGAAAATCGGAGCAATACAGAGTTGGGTTTTCACCAAAATATAAATATGATAATGGAGAATTAGTAGTAAATACTGCTGCTAGTTTAATGGATAGAGGTTTGTTTCAGTATGGAGGTTTAACAAAGTATAAATCAAGAAATGTAAGTGTAGATGCATTTAACAAATATCAAATTTCAACTGATTTCTTTGTTGTAACTGGAACCCAATTTCAGTTTTTTGATATGTCAATTAATAGTTTATACACGAATATTCCAAATGAGCTGGCAACATATAATTTGATTGATCCTTATGTGACGGCGGTTTATAATTCCAATTTTGGTTTGAATATTAATGCTGGTGCAAGGTTGAATATTCATAGTAAATACGGTAATCATTTTGTGTATAATATTAATCCATCTTATCATTTTGAAAATTTACCGTTAAAAATAATTTCGTCATTCAGCACGGCATACATTGCACCAAGTTTGTATCAATTGTATGCTACTTATGGAGGGAATATGAATTTAGAGGCAGAAGAAAACAGTACTGTTGAAACAGGATTTGAACTAGCTTTTTTAAATAAGAAAATAGTTTTGAATTCAGTAGCTTTTTATAGACAAGAGAAATCTGCTATTGAGTATGGAACAGCTTATTTTAATGCGAATGGAAAATACAATTCTAAAGGTATTGAAACTAGTTTTACTTGGGTATTTAACAATAAGATAAATTTAAACGCTAATTATACATTTACCCAGACGGAAGATAAAATGGTAATTAATAGTTTTCCTGATATAACAGCTAATCTATACAATCCAAAACATAAGGTAAATGCAGCAATTGATTATCAGTTTGTACCGGGTGCTTTTGTTGGAGTTAGCTATCAGTACTTGGACAAAAGGCAAGGATTTATGGGATATCCACCAGTTGTTTCTGTTTTGGATTCCTATCAATTGTTGAATGCAACAGCTAAGTATGAATTAATCAAAAATAGAATGAATGTTTTTGCTTCGGTAACAAATATTACCAATGAAGATTTTGTTGAGGTAGTAGGTTACAATACGAGAGGAAGAAACTTTAAAGTAGGGTTGAATATCAATTTTTAACAATTGATTTATCAAAAAAATGCCGCTCTCAAAGCGGCATTTTTTTTACTTTAATTCCGATAAGTATTCTGAAATAGATGATGCAATTTTATCTTGAGAATTACTATCTGTTAAATATTTATAGTCATTTTCATTAGTTAGAAATCCTAATTCGACAATTACTGCTGGTGCATTACTGTTTTTAAGGATATAAAATGGTGCTGTTTTAACGGAACTTGATTTGAAAAAGTCATGTTTTAAAAGTTTTTGTCTTAGTTCGTTTGCTTTTTCAACTGATTTATCTGAGAATTTATTTTCCTGTGACGTATAAAGTTCTAATCCTGATTTCGTATTGTCTTTGTTTGCGTTTATATGAATGGATAAAACAAAATCAGGTTTAAGCGAATTAATATATTCCGTTCTTTCTTGGAGTGTTAGTGTCTTGTCTTCATTTCTCGTAAAATGAATGCGAACATCGTTGTTTGTAGATTTGATTTTCTTAGCAAGTGCTTCTACCAGTTGTTTTTCGCTAATTCCGTTTTTTATAGCTCCGGCGTCAGTACCACCATGGCTTACATCAATTACTACTTGTATTGGAGAAATTGTTGTTTTTTGGGGTTTGTCAAAGCCCAATAAAATTACTGCTGTAGTAATTAAAAATAATTGTGTGATTTTTTTCACGAGGTTGGTTTTTAATGGTTACTAGTAACTAACAACTTCAAAAACAGCAAATTATTGTATCTGTGTGAAATATTTTTTACTTTTTATAAGTCTGATTTCTCATCAAAATACATCAAATTCATTCCTCTTAATGTTTTAGAGTCGTTAAGATGAATAAAGTTGGTGGTAGTTTTTTCTGGTAATGTGTATTTAGCGGTTCCAGTGATCTTCCCAATTGCTGTACTTAATAAGGGCTCGTTAGGTTCACCTAATATTCCTAAAGTTTTTATTCTTTCTGTTACTAGGTGATCAGGCACTAATCCATCTAAATAATCACTAAAACCAACTGAATTTTGAGACTGCGCAACAATAGGTTGCATAGCGTAGCGGTGATTTTTATTTAATCCGGTTTTTGTCAAACTAGGAGAGTCGTAAAGTGTAACTGAGGCTACATTTTTTCCATAAGTATAATCTCCTATTTGTACAACGTTAATATAGGGGTCTAATCCGTTAATGATTAACTCGCTTGCCGATGCGGTGCTTCTGGTTGTTAACACATAAACTTTGGTGAGATTTAAACTATTTAAAGCGTTTCCATCAATTGTACTAACGAAAAGGTATTTTTTATTGAGAAAAGATTTTTTAGTATTATAGGCTAATTCATTGAAAATTTTTCCTGTAAATTGTCCTGTAATCATACTGGCTAATCGTATCGAACTATTTACAGAACCACCACTGTTGTATCGCAAATCTAAAACCAGTTCTGTAATTCCCTCTGAGTTGAAAAAACCAAAGGCATCATTTAGTTGGGAATCGTAACTTGGATAAAAACCATTGTACATTAAATAACCAATTTTGTGTGCTCCGCTAGTAATTACTTTTTTAATTAATATTGGATTTTCGGCTAAGGTTGTTTTGGTTAGGCTGAGATTTTTTCCATTTGGAGTAATTACAGGGTTGTTGTTAGAGTCGTATGTTAAATCAGCAAAATTTAAAGTGTAACTTTCGGCATTGCTAAAAAACAAATTGGCATAATTGTTTAGATTAAGACTTGTTCCGTTAATACCATAAATGACTTCACCACGCTTAATGTCTTTAACAGCTGCATCCGAATTAGGGATGATGTAGCGAATGTAGGCAATTACCTGATTGCTGTTTTGTGAAATACGACTAAAGCCAAATTCTACACCATTGCTTTTTGAAGTTCCTTGTAATTGTTGTTCCAAAGTAGTGTAATCGCTTACTATCCAGCTAAATTGGTCTACAACATCATATTGATTAGCAGCATCAGAATCGGGTGCTCTGTATAGTAATTTTTCAAATAAATTTTCAGGAGAAAATGGTTTTAAAAAATTTTCATATTCGGAATTATTAGTAAATCGGTTGTCTGCTAAATCTGGAACTTTTTCCTGCCACAGATACATTTCATTTAATCCTCTCCAAATAAATTTTTGGACATCTAAATCAGTGTTTTCTGGTAATGAGTCATCATTATCCTGACAGCTTTGTAAGGAACATAATGAAATAAAAAGAAATAATAGGCGTTTATATTTAAGTTTCATTTGGAATAACTTTTAGGCTATTTACGTAAAAATACTATCTTTAGTTTTGTTTTTAGGGCTTTCATTTCGAAATACTCTATAAAACTAGTTAAATGTATTGGGAGAATAAAATAAAAAGTCGTTTTTTGGCATGGAAATGGTTATACCTATTTAATAATTTAGAAACTATTAAAATAAAAATATAGATATGAAAAAAGTAATACTAACGATGTTAGTTGCATTTGCTTCAACTTCGTTTTACGGACAAGCCGTTTTTGATCAGTTTAATGGTAAAGATGAAGTTGTTTCGGTAGTAGTGAATAAAAAAATGTTTGAATTAATGAGTAAAGTTAAAGTTGATGCTTCTGATAAAGAGACGCAACAATATTTAAAGTTGATTCAAAATTTGAATGATTTAAGGGTTTTTTCAACTACGAACAAAGCAGCAGCTCAGAAAATGAAGGAAGTTGCAGATGGCTACATTAAGACTTCGGCAATGGAGGAGTTAAAAAAGGTAAATGAAAATGGTAAACAGATAACAATTGATGTTAAAAGAACAGGAAATTCAAATGTGATGAATGAGTTTGTAATGTTTATTCAGGATGATACAAATGGTATGAGTCGAACAGTTTTAATGTCTTTGACAGGTGTTTTTAATCTGGAAGATATTTCAATTTTGACTGATAAGATGCAAATTCCAGGCGGAACCGAATTGAAAAAGCTTACTCAAAAGTAAGCGATAGTATTTGTAAAAACAACAAACGCTGTTTCATTTTGAAACAGCGTTTGTTGTTTTATGTCCTCTTGAAGTGTTTATTTGCAATAGGTTTTTAGATTTTGAGAAGCGCTTTTACTGCCTAATTTCAAGGCTTTTGAAAAATCAGCACAGGCCTTTTTTTTCTCTCCAAGGTGAATATAGGTGAGTCCTCTAAGGTTGTATGTAAGATAATCTTCTTTGTTGTATTGAAGTGCATAATCGCAATCTTTTAACGAAGATTTGTAATCTTTGAGTTTGTAATAAATATTAGCTCTGGTTGTATAGGCATAAATATTGTCATTATGCATTTCTAGCGTTTTGTTCACATCTACTAATGCTCCCTGTAAATCGTTTATTTTGATTTTTTCCATACTTCTATTCAAATAGGCAGGAACAAAATCAGGTTGAATTTTTATAGCTTTATCGTAATCTTGAATGGCACCTTTGGTATTGCCTGCTTTTGATTTTTTCATTGCTTGGTCAAAATAATTTTCAGCAGCAGTTTGTGTCCAACCTACAAATGAGATTAGAAGTAATGAGTAGAGTAGGAGGCTTTTCATAATAAATTATATTTTTTATTTACAAATGATAACGTAATGTAATAAACAAAGTTGTGTTGGTTGTTAAATATTTTGGAAATAAAAAATATAACGGTATGTGTAATCTATCCAGTTATGGGGAAGTGCGCTAATTTAAATAAAAATCGAAGGAAAGAGTGTTCAAAATGAGTTGGTGGAAGTACCTTTATTGAAAAATTGAACAGCTGATTTTTTTAGTGACCACGGTGGGATTTGAACCCACACGCCCTTGCGAGCACCACCCCCTCAAGATGGCGAGTCTACCGTTTCTCCACGTGGCCTAAAAGTAAAAAAGGTTAAGTAAAATATACTTAACCTTTTGTGACCCGACTGGGGCTCGAACCCAGGACCCCATCATTAAAAGTGATGTGCTCTACCAACTGAGCTATCGAGTCAATGCATCATAAAACGTTTTTCAAGTGAATCACTTAATTTGTGACCCGACTGGGGCTCGAACCCAGGACCCCATCATTAAAAGTGATGTGCTCTACCAACTGAGCTATCGAGTCTTGCATCGTTCCCTGATTGCGGGTGCAAATATAAGGACTTTATTTTAAGTTTTCCAAGTATTTTTATTATAAATTTGTCTTTTTTTAATAATAAATTTTAATGCCTTAATTTATAGGGTTTTATTCTATGAAGAAAATTGTACTGTTAGGTTATATGGGTTGTGGTAAGTCTACAATTGCCAAAGAATTATCAAAAAAGATTGAAATGCCTTTTATTGATTTGGATGATTTTATCGAAAAAAAGGTGAATTCGCCTATTAAAACAATATTTGCCGAAAAAGGCGAAATCTATTTCAGGAAATTAGAACATGAATGTTTTGTGGAATTGTTGAATTTCTCAGAACCTATAATTATTGGTTTAGGAGGAGGAACACCATGTTATGCAAATAATCATGAATTACTCAAAAGAGAAGATATCGTTTCTATTTATTTGAAAGCTTCGATAGAAACTTTAGTAAATAGATTGTCTTCAAATAAGAGCAATAGACCCCTTATCGCCAACAAAAACGATGAGGAGATGAAAGAGTTTATTGCTACTCATTTATTTGAAAGAAGTTTTTATTATAATCAGGCGCAATATGCTGTGGCGGTTGATAAACAAACTATAGAACAAACGGTTCAAGAAATTTTATCCATTTTAGCTTAACCATGCATTACTATTACCGTCTAAATCAAATTCGACTTGTACATGTTCTAATAAGGAAGTAGAAAGGGAAATTCCTTTGAAATCGGCTTTTACTGGGTATTTTTTATGATTGCGATCGACTAAAACGGCTGTTTTGAATTTTTTTAAAGGCACATCCAAAAAGTGTTTTACCGCATAGATTAGGGTGGTGCCTGAATTCAATACATCATCAATAAGAATTAAACCTTTATTTGCGTATTCTTCTGCTGAAATAGAGGTTTGTATAGCCAATTGCGGATTTAGTTTATCAACATGAACTTCACATAAAATTATTTTAAGGTCAGAGATTGATTTTAGTTCGGAAGCAATTTTTTCAGCAAATACATATCCTTTGGATGCGATACCTGCCAAAACTACTTCTTCCTCATCTATAAATGTTTCGTAGATTTGGTAAGCAATACGTTTTGTTTTGTGTTTGATTTCTTGGTCGGTTAGAATGATATTTTTGCTCATAATTTGTTTTTTTGCTAATATAACTAAATTTAAATTCCAATAAGAAAATCCCCGATTTCAAAATTTTGGGGATAAAATATTAAAGTTGAAATTTGGAATTTTTTAAAAATTGGAATTTAAATCATCTTCTTCGTCTTCGTGAATTTCGTTTCCATAATCATCAATATCTCTACGATCTTTTTTAGTAGGACGACCTGTACCACTTTTTCGATAATGTTCTTTAGAAAGTTTTAATAATTCCAGATGTTGATATACTTCTGGTGAAGTATCATTTCTTCTGTAGATGTCTACTAATTTTGCACCAACACGATTTTCTGGGATATCTAAAACAGTTATGGTTTGAGTGATTTGGTCTTTTCTAAAAGTGATTTTGTCAGTAGGAAAAACTTCTTTCGAAGGTTTGGCTACGACACCATTTACAGTGATGTGATTTTTTTTACAGGCCTCCGTAACCATATTTCTGGTTTTGTAATATCGGACACACCATAAATATTTATCTATTCGCATAAAATTTCTAAAATCAGAGTTAAATAGTTTACAAAAATAAATCAATATTGTATCTTGCGCACTTAAAATTCAGCTATAATGAACAAATTTAAGTATTATTTTATTGTAATAATTACAAGCCTCTCTTTATTTTCGTGTTCTAAAGATGACAACTCTTTTACGCCTGAACCGCTTAAGGATTATGCCGATCAATATAAAACGGATTCTACTGCTATTAAAGAATATTTAGATACTTATTATTTGGATGATGCGGACAATGCTAATTTAGCGGATAATGATGTAGTATTTAAAAAAATAACGGATGCTGTAAATCAAAAATCAATCATGTCCTACTTAAATAGTCCAACTTTTCCAAAATTATTGAAAAAAGAAGTTGAATTGCATGATATTACTTATACTTTATATTATTTAGTTTTAAGAGAAGGTACAGGTGATTCACCTTGTAATGTTGATGGTGTACTTGCGGCTTATAAGGGGGATTACTTATATCGTACCACTGCTACTGCCACTACTTCGTCTGAATTGCTAACTAAAGAATTTGAAAAAGTTACTTATCCGCAGTCATTTTTAAATTTATATCAACTGGTTACAGGATGGAGTGAAGTATTTCCTGAATTTAAAATAGGCACATCAACTCCTAAATCAGATGGTACTGTAGAGCATTCAGGTTTTGGATCAGGAGTAATGTTCTTGCCTTCAGGATTGGGTTATTATGGTTCAGGTCAAGGAACAATTCCTAGTTATTCACCACTTATATTTAGTTTTAAATTATATGGTGTGAGTAGATCGGATTTAGATAATGATGGAGTTCCTTCCTATTTAGAGGATATTAATGGGGATGGATATGTTTATTCTTTAGCGTCTGGAGTAGTTAATCCAGATGATTCAGATAAAGATGGAATTCCTGATTTTTTAGATACAGATGATGACGGTGATGGTTACACTACTCGATACGAAATTACTAAACCTACAAATGAAGTAGGTATCGTTAATGGATTTAATTTTGGGTTAAGTAAATATTATCCTTATGACCCTGTAGACGACAATCCTTTTACCACTTACAATGAAAAGGAACCTAGAGGTATACCTGCTTTTGTTGGAAAAGACACCAATGGAAAAGACATGTTTGATTATACTTCTTCTGTTAGGTTAAGAGTTCATTTAGATAAAAATTACTCTAAGAAACAATAAAAAAAAGAGGCTGTTTTGAATAAAAACAGCCTCTTTTTTTATATTTAGTTGTAGGTTTACTCTTTAATCAACCAATTTTTGAAATCATTGAAAACTTGAGGAGAAACCCCATGTCCTATTGGGTATTCATTGTACATAGAATCAATTCCTAACCCACTTAAGAAAGGTTTTGTTCTTCGAGCCCATTCTACAGGAATTACTTGATCAACGGTTCCGTGAGCGGCAAAAACTTTCAAATTAGAGAAATCATTGTTTTTATAATTTTCTTCAAAAATAGGTTCGCTAATGTAGCCGCTTAAAGCAATTACTTTTTGCACTTTATCTGGGTGTGAAAGAGCGATAGCATTACTCAAAATAGCCCCTTGACTGAATCCTAACAAGGTGATTTTCTTTTCGTCAATAGGGTATTTTGCAATTAATTCTTCGATAAATTTAGCGATTAAATCTCTTGATTTTTTGGCCTGTTCATGGTCGGAGAATTTATTTTCATTGGCATCAAAATTGATGGCGTACCAAGCGTAGCTTCCGTATTGTAAATCATAAGGAGCACGGGCTGAGATTACGTAATATTCTTCAGGTAATTCGGAAGCAAAGGAGAATAAGTCGGCTTCATTGCTGCCGTAACCGTGTAACAGTAGTAATAATGGATTCTTGTCTAATTTTATTTTAGGTTCTCTGATGAGGTATTCTAAGGATAAATTCATGTTTTGAATTAAACGTTTTTAAATATTTTTTGAAATTGTTCTCCTAAAATTGGAATCGCTTTCGTTTGTCCTTGCAAAGCTCCTAAAAAACCGTATATCCAAAGGATAAAATAAAATAAATAAAAAGCGGAAGAAATGGTCCAGCTGTCGAAATATCCAATGAAATACCCAATTAGGAAAAACGATAAAAAGATTCCTAAAGCCTGACGTATATGGAAAGAAGCAAAAGGATTTTTCTTTTCAGCGTTCATAAACAGCGCAATTACAGCTCCTATGATGGTGAAATAACTAACTATTGCTATGTTTTTACCTTCTTTATCTAAAGTCATGATTCTATAATTAGTTAAGTATTAATTTTCCTTGGTTAACAATTCCGTATGCTTTTCCTTTAAGTTCCATGCCTAAAAATGCTGAGTTTTTAGATTTAGATAAAATAGAAGCTTTAGTGAAAACGCTTGTTCCTTCTGGATTGAATAAAGTGATATTTGCTTTTATACCTTCTTTGATTGATGAGTTTTCAATTCCAAAAAGACTTTTTGCAGCGGTTAGCTTTTCAATTATTTTTTCTAAAGGTAAAACCTGTGTCAAAGCACCAAAAGCAGTTTCTAAACCGATAGTTCCGTTTTTAGCCAAATCAAATTCCATTTTCTTGTGCTCGATGTCTATTGGATTATGGTCAGAAGTGATAACATCAATAGTGTTGTCTAAAACACCAGCCAATAAAGCTAGGCGATCTTCTTCAGTTCTTATGGGTGGAGCTACTTTATAGCGGGTATCAAAATTGTCTAATTTTTCATCTGTCATCGTTAAATGATGTACACTCACGCTACAACTTACATTTAATCCTTTGGCTTTCGCTTCTTTAATTAAAGCTACTGATTTTGCTGTGGAAACGGTTGGGATATGCATTTTTCCACTGGTATATTCCAGTAAAAATAAATTGCGGGCTATTTGTAATTCTTCGGCTAAATTGGGAATTCCTTTTAATCCTAAACGAGTCGAAACGATTCCTTCATTCACAACACCGTTTCCTTTAATTTTTTCTTCCTGTGCAAATGCAATGACTACGCCGTCAAAATCCTGAGTGTATTGCAAGGCTATTTTTAGCAAATTGGCATTTTCTAAACTACGATTGTAATCACCAAAAGCAATAGCTCCGGCTTGTTTCATATCATACAATTCAGCCATATCTTTTCCTTCAGCATTTTTAGTCAAAGCGCCAATTGGGAAAAGTTCAGTAGCTTGTCCGATAGCTTTGCTTTTTACAAAATTGATATGCGATTGATTGTCGATTATAGGGAAAGAATTAGGTTGCAAAGCAATGCCTGTAAATCCACTTTTTGCTGCAACTTCCAGACCGTTTACAATAGTTTCCCGATCTTCAAAACCCGGTTCACCTAAACAAACACTGCTGTCAAACCAGCCTTGTGAAACATGAAGATTGTCTAGTTTTACTTCTTCTGCTGTATCGGGATTGGCTAAGTTAGCACCCATTTTTTCAATGAATCCATCTGCTATTAAAATATCTACCGTTTGATTGTGAAAAGGACTTTGTGGGTCGATAATTTTGGCGTTTCGGATAATGAATTTCATAAGTAGAATATATTTTTATTTCAGGAATTTTATAATTGCCATTTCGCATAGCAGAAAGAGCAGTGCAAAGATAACAAACCATTTCCAAAGTTGATTATCCATTCTATCGCTTTGTATACTATGAAAAATACTTTCTATTGTATCTGAAGTGGAGTAATTAGATAGTAAATTGTCATCTAATTGGTTCAGGTTACTTTCGCTTCGGCTGTAATTAAAACTAATGTTTTCTATCCATTGTTTTTGGTTTATTATTTCAAAATTTCCGGCTTCCTTAGGCAAATCATTAAAAGTCAATTTGACCTTAGAATTCATAATTTGCTGAATTGGGATGAATTGTTCGTTTGCATTTTTTATTTCTAAAATACCATCTTTTGAAAGTGATGTGCTTACAATAAAAGGATTGCTTTTTCCAATTGTCAGTGCATTGATACCATTATTTTGATTTGATTGTGCCATTTTGTAAAAAGTAGGAACAATTAATGGCGATTGTTGAAAGTTAGAGTTTTCAGTATTTATAGGAGCCGAAAATACATAAACGGTCGAAACGGGATTTAATAATCCAGCTAGAAAAGCAGTTTGATTTTCATATAATAATGCCGCCGAGCTAGAACTTACAATACTAAAGGAAGCTTTTGTCATTGGGTATTGAAAATTAGAAATTGTATTTTCGAAAACCCCAGTGAACAAAGGATGATTAAAATTAATCTTGCTAATTAGTTTGTTCGCTATTTCAAGTGATTTGAATTGGATGTTTCCAAAATTTACCAAGAAAGTATTCAGTGATGCAACATTGCTTTTAGCCGAAGGAATAAGTACAAGATTGCCGCCTTTTTGAACAAAATCTTTTAAGGTTAATTGTAATGCTTGAGGGATTTCGTCTAATTCGTTTAAAACAATTACATCTTGTTTTTCAAGGTTGTTATAATCCAAACTGGCTAATTCCGAATTGCTATAATTAAATTCGTCATTCGTATAAATACGTTGTAAAAAGTTGCTTTTTTGGCTTTCGCCAATGCTGATAACAGAAGTCTTTTGAGTTTTTGAAATACTAAAATAAAAAGTATTGTCGTAAGCCAAACTGTTATCCGAGATGGAAACATAACCATGAAAAGCTTGTTTAGGGATACTAAAATGCAATGATTTTTTAGCTGTTTCTAGATTGCTTACGGTTTTTGCAATCAGTTTGTTTTGATTGTAAATCGCTATTGGAACCGATTTGATGTCTGTACCAAAACGGGATAAATTGACGTTGATGTTGTAGAAATCTTCGGTGGTTTCATCAATATAAACACTATCAATTGACACATTATTGAGTTGCTCTGCCTTTGGAATAATAAAATAACTTAGATCTTCCTTTGGAAAGTTTTGAAGTTGTTTAGCATTCAATCCTACAGCATCCGTAATGATTATGATATCTTTTTTGCTAGCAGATAGATGCGCATTGATTCGGGCTAAAATGGCATTTAGGTCAAAAGGAATTGCAGAGTATTTTAAATTTTGCAGCGTGCTTCTAATGGATTTAATATCGGTATTCCAATAACTTTCGGTATTGGTTAATAACGAGAAATTTTTGTTTTCGGGCGTTTCTTCCAGTAATTCTTGAACAGCTCTTTTTAGTAATTCACCTTTTTTTCCTTTGGCTTGCATGCTGAAAGAATTATCCAGAATAATGTACATTTCATTGGAACGATTATTTGCTTCTTTAGCATCAAAAAAAGGTTGGGCAAAAGCCATAATAACACAAAACAGTACTAACAAACGAGTGACAAGCAACAACCATTTTTTAAGTTTAGAACTTTTTCGGGTTTGAATAGAAATGGATTTTAAGAACCGAACATTAGTAAAATATTCCTTTTTAAACTTTCTGAATTGAAATAAATGAATCAAAATAGGTACAATCAATAAAAAGAGAAAGTATAAGTTTTCAGGATGTTTAAAATGCATTCTTGTTTTGCGTTATTATTGAGTATTCAAAAATAGTGAAAACTAAGTACTTTGGTTTTGGCATGCAAGTTTTTTTAACGACAGATTAACAGAGAATATTTTTTAATAGAATGAACGATAATTGATTTATATGTATTTTAGCTTTTATCTAAAAATAAAACAAAATGAATAAAAGTCTTCTCATTGTATTGGTATCCTTCTTTTATATCAATATTCAGGCACAGCAAAAGAAATTTAATTTGGTTATTGGGACCTATACAAAAGGCTGTGACAGTAAAGGAATTTATATGTATGATTTTAATGCCGAAACAGGGGATTTTCAACTTAGAAGTTCTACCGAAAGTATTGTCAATCCTAGTTTTATAACGCTTTCGCAAAAGAATGATTTTGTCTATTCAGTCAATGAAGATGGGGCAAATAGTACGGCCTCTGCATTTAAATATGATGCTAAAAATGGTAAATTAGTTTTTATCAACAAGCAAAATACTCAAAGTTCGGATCCTTGTTATATTATAAATGATGATGCCTTTGTAATTACAGCCAATTATACTGGGGGAAGTGTGGCGGTTTTTGGAAAAAATAAAAATGGAAGTTTGACTGAACTGAAACAATTGGTACAGCATTCTGGAAAAGGGATTAATCCAAGTCGTCAGGAAAAATCACATTTACATTCGGTTCAATTTACTCCAGACCATAAATTTGTTTTTGCTACCGATTTAGGAACCGACAAAATGTATGTGTACCAATATAATTCAAAAGCGGCAAAACCTTTACAATTAAAGGATAGTATCACTGTGAAAGAGGGTAGTGGTCCCAGACATTTTGCCTTTAGTAAAGATGCAAAAAAACTGTATTTGTTGCAGGAATTAGATGGAACGCTTTCGGTATTTAATTATGCCAAAGGGAAACTGAAATTAGTTCAGGAAACTACTGTTGTAGCCGATGGATTTAAAGAAACCTTTACAGCTGCGGATATTCATATTTCACCTGATGAGAAATTTTTGTATGCCACTAATCGAAAAGAAGCCAATACCATTACTTGTTTTAAAATTTTGAAAAATGGTCAATTAGAGTTGGCTTCAAGAATTAGTACCATGGGTGATGGACCTCGAAATTTTGCTATTGATCCAACGGGGAATTTTTTATTAGTGGGACATCAATATACTAATAATGTGGTCATATTTAAAAGAGACAAAACAACGGGAGCGCTTACAGATACTGGAAAGCGAATTGAGATGTGTTCGCCGGTTTGTTTAGTGTTTACAGCGCAATAAGTATAAATAAAAGCCTAAAAATGAAATTCTCATCTTTAGGCTTTTTAATTATTTCTTTTTCTTCTTTTTTAGCTTGTTGTTTCAGCATGTTTCTATTAACAGATCCATGTGTTTTTTTCTTGGTTTTTGAAGGGCCTCCAAGGTTTACTTTTTGGTTCTTTTTCGCCTTATCGTGAAAAGCAGCTCCACCTTCAATTTTTGGTTTTTTCATTAACATTTTAATGGGCTGTCTGTCTTTTTCAGGTCCGATTAATTTGGTAGAAATTTCAACTTCCTCGGGGAAATCCTCGATGTCTAATTCCATATCCATCAATACTTCGGCTTCAATTTTAGCTTCTTCTTCACGAGGAGAAATAAAACTGATGGCAGTACCATTTGCATCAGCACGACCTGTACGACCAATACGGTGCATGTACAATTCGGCAAATTCAGGCATTTCAAAATTGATGACGTGTGTGATATCCGAAATATCCAAACCTCTCGCCATAATATCGGTAGTAATCAATCCGCGAAGTTCACCTTCCTGAAAAGTAGCCATCGTATTCAAACGGTAATTTTGCGATTTATTAGAGTGAATCACACCAAATTGCCCTTCGAAATCTTCCTCAATGCGTTCGTGAAGCATGTCGGAAATCTTTTTATTATTAACAAATATCAAAACACGACTCATCTCTTCGTTGGTTTCTAATAAATGTTTGAGCAAGTTTACTTTGGTGTTGAAATTAGGAACATTATAGGTAATCTGTTTGATTTTTTCCAATGGTGTTCCTGATGCTGCAAGAGTTACTTCTTCAGGATAATCGAAGTAGTCATTCAAAATAGCATCAACTTCATCAGTCATTGTAGCCGAGAATAAGATGTTTTGACGTTTTTTAGGCATCATTGCAAACAAGGATGTCAGTTGAGTACGGAAACCTAAATTAAGCATTTCGTCAAATTCGTCAATAACCAGCTTTTGCATGTCTTCAAAACGAACCACATTATCCAGCGCTAAGTCCATTGTTCTACCAGGAGTTCCAACTAAAATATCGGAACCTTCGTAGACAGTCTTTTTTTGTGTATTGATATTAACGCCACCATAAATTCCAATAGTTCGAATAGACATATATTGAGTTAATTTTTCTATTTCTTCTACCACTTGAACTACAAGCTCACGAGTAGGAACTAATATGACAATTTTAGGGGTATGGGTAGTGCTAAACTTGTATTGTTTTAATAAAGGTAATAAGTAAGCAAAGGTTTTACCTGTACCTGTTTGTGCAATTCCCATCATGTCTCTTCCAGACATAATTACAGAAAAAGATTTCTCCTGAATAGGAGTAGGAGTTGTAAGACCTATTTCATCTATTGCTTTTTGTAATGATTTAGGAAGATTGAATTGCTCGAAAGTAGCCATAAAACGTAAATTTTGTGCAAATATAGTCTTTTTGAAAATAACGTTATTAGCGATTGAAGATATTAAGGAGATTTAAAACCGCAAATTCGCAAATTATTTATTCAAACTTAAGCTAATTTTATTAAAGATACAGTGAATATCATTTTTGAAAGCTTATATCTAAATAATTAATTTGCGACTCGAGCGATACTATACAGGCGAAGCAGTTTGCTGTAAATTAAAATAATGAGGGTTTTATTTGAATCTTAAATCCCAAGAAACCGTAAGTGAATAAATCCAAAAATAATTACCTGGGTCAAAACTAATTTCTTGATGTGCCACATCAAATTGTGCACCCCAAGCATTTTTATTTTTATTGGTTGTAAAAAAGTAACTTAGATTAAAACGCTGAGTTTGTAAATTTACTATTGCTGTATTGTTAGCATCATTAAATTGGTTTATTTCTGGCGAAACTCCCATACTGAATAATAAACCGATATAATTATCGGCATTACTGCGGTATTTTCTATAATTTAATGCTGCAGAAGTACTTGTTCCTCCTTCACCAGGAGTAAAATAAGGTCTTAACGACCAGTAACTATTTCCGGTGTACCAACCGATAGAACCTGTATAAATGTTAGTAGTTGTACTGTATTTTAATGTTCTAAAACCTGCAGATAGTTCTAAGCTATGTGGTAAGGATTTATACAATTCGGCTCCGTATCTCAAGACGGGAAAAATAAAACTATTAGCATAACCTACATTGATATAGGCATATAATCCTTTAGTAATTTTAGGATACATATCAACTTCAAGCTGTGCTGCGTTTTCTTGAAAACGACGGTTTACATTTACTCGGCTAATAATACTTCCGTATTTAGTTTGTTTTGTATAACTCAAAGAGTAATATTGCATTGGGTCAAAGGTTTTTGAATACAAGTCAACAGAAGCTCTTAAACCAATTGTATTGGTTCGTAAAGAACTATTTAAACCCTCCAGAAAATCAATTGCTTCTTTGTTATCTGGTTGTTTGGTAAGTACTTCTTGAGCAGTACTTTGGGCTTCCAATGGATTGTTAGTGTTTTTTAAAGCAGCAGCTTTTAATAAGGTGATTTCGGGGTCGTTTGGAAACTTTTTTAATGCTTTTTTTGCCATTTCTAATGCTTCATAAGGAGCGTCTGCCCATGATTCATTTTTGATAGCTGCAATCCAGTTTTCTTTGTTATCTGGTGCTTTTTGAATAACTTGATCAAATTCTTTTCTGGCTTTTTTATAATCGCCATCCCAAGCGTAAGTCGTGGCTAAGAAAGTACGAATTTCATGGTAATTAGGATATTTTGTCAAAATATTTACCAAGGTGTCTTGAGCTTGTTTCCTTTGTTGGTTAAAAGCTAATTTGCGAGCCGTTTCAAAAGAGCTATCAGGATCTCCATTGTAAGTGACTTCTTGAGCTTGAGCCGATAGAGCAAAAGCAAAAGAGAAAACTAAGGTTAATTTTATAATTGATTTTTTTATCATTATTTTATTTCCTTTTTAAGTTTTAGTATTTCAGAATTGTTAGGTTGTTTTTTTAGCATACTATCAATGGCTCTTTTTGCCATAGCGATATTATTTGTTCTCTGGTATGCTTTGGCTAATTTAATACCTAATTCTGGATTTTTGATTTCATTTTTCAATGCTTTTTTAGCAATTTCTATTCCTTTATTGTCTTGTTCAGACCACCAGTAAATATCCATTAATGCTAAGTAGCTATCATAATAGTAAGGGGTTCTTTTTACTACTTCTAATAATTCTTTTTCTGCAGTTTTATAATCTTTATCCCAAGCCAAAGTTCTTCCTTTTAAAGTTCTCACATCAGCATAGTTAGGTAATTCATTTAAAATGTAATCGCATAAAGTACGCGCTTCTTTTCGTTGATTGTTAAAGGCAAAGTCTCTAGCTTTCATGAAAATTTGGTCATTATTTAAACCTTGAATTTCTTTTTTAATAAAAGCTAATTCTTCTTTTGTGAATTCGTAGTTAGCCTTACTGTAAATCTGTAAATATTTTGGAATGATTTTGTTTTTTTGAGTCAAATAAGCGTTCAATTTTTTAGCCTCGAGCATATTCGCTTCAATAGTTTGCATCATTTCACTATCACTAATTTTTTTCGTTTCAAAGTTTTCGTCAATTTTAAATAATTCACCATTAGAATAAAGATAATCTTTGTAAATTAAATCATTGATAACTCCTTTGTTTTGCATGATTGGAATAGAATGAATGTTTCTAAAACGTTTTTCGGTATCTAATCCAGTACTCATCCAAGCTGTTTTTTCTATTTTATTCATTTTGTAATTGTTTGTTAAAAATGAAAGTAAACTAGGAGTTATATCCCAGTGTGAAGAAACAGATTTGAAAGATTCTGCTTTTTTAAGCATTGGGCTATAGATATATAAAGGCACGTGAAAACGACATAATTTGTCTTTTTGTTCAATAGGGATCAAACGGTGGTCGCCCGTGATTACAAAAATTGTGTTTTTGTAATCTGGTCTTTTAGCATAATTTTCCATGAAAGTTTGAATCGAATGATCCGTGTATAATAGCGAGGCATAAATATCCTTGTAAGTATCAATTTCGGATGCTGAAAGCGATAAATTTTTGTTGGTATTCTTGATATGCTCCACTTTTCTTAAATATTCTTCTTTTTCAGGAAAGTTAAACGGTTCATGATTAGTCAAAGTCATAATGATATCTAATCGTGGTCCTTTTTTAGTATCCATTTCAGAAAGTGTCTTTTTGAAGATTTCAGCATCAGGATATCCCCATGAAAAGCCTTCTTCGTTTTTTTCTGTCATTTTGTAACTTGCGCCAAACTTGTTAATGTCGACAATATTGTCAATATTGTTGTATTCTAAGAAATTAACACGATGGTCAAAACTTGATTCATCACCGCAATAAAAAGCGGTATTGTAACCGTTAGATTTTAAAATACTAATCAATGAGCTGTGAGCAGGCAAAGGATTCATTTCTAAGAAACCTTTATTTCCGTAAGGTAATGAACCTAAAATAGAAGGTAATGCTCCAAATGTACGACCGGCATTACTCACAAAATTCTCCCAATACAAAGATTTAGGTATCATTGAATCTAAGTAAGGCGTGAATCCTCTATTCGCATTTTTCCCTATAAATTCATCACCTAAACCTTCCACAATAATCATGACAATGTTAGGCTTTTCCTCTTCAATGTTAAAAAAAGGTGCCAAAACATCTGGTGTTTCTGAAGCGGGTTTTAATAATGGATATTCGTTTTTATAGGTTAATTTTGCGGCATCAAATTCACTTTGATCTTTTTGGAATCGAATGATGTCATTCGTGAAATAGGCAAGTTTATTTTGATATCCAATTTCTGAGATTTCAGGAAGAATGAATTTAATCAAAATGCAAACAACTGCAAATATTCCTGAAATCTGATAGCGTTTTTTGGATTGAAACGTTTTACTAAAATACTTTGTAATCCACCAGAATATGACTGGAAATAGAATAAATGGCACAAAATACAGAATTGAAAAACTCTCTGAAGCTGTAACGGTAATGTACATGTCATCTAAAGAGTATCCTAAAAAGTCGGCTCCTAAATTAACTAAAGTGGTTAGATGATATTTAGTTAAAGCAAATTGACCAATTACAATTAAAGTAAAAAGAATTTTGAATATCAAATTAGCCCATTTTTCACTTTTAAGATTTAAAATAAAATAGATTGGTAATCCAATTAAACTGATCACTAAAGTGGTCGTTAAATCATTAATTAGTTTGTAAACTAACGTTAAAAAAGTATTCGTAATTTCTATTCCTGTGAAGCTTTTTGCAACGATTTCGAATAGGCTAATTAACCAAAATACAGTTAACATTGATAGGCATAAGTAGCCATAACTAAATGATTTTTTTAGTTCTTGATTAGTGTCCATTGAATTTTTGTTTGGTGTTTTTTTATGTTTTAATTGCTACTCATTCCTTTGCGGGTCATTTCGCCCCACTTGATTTTTTTATTAAAATAGTAGTCAAAGTTGCCTTTTATAGCAGCATATAAAATAACCGGGTGATTGAGTATAGGTTCAGTAAAGGCTGTTTTTACAAGTTGCCATCCCATACCTTTTTTAGAGTATTGGTGATAAGTAAGCTCTTCCGTTATAATGGTTATAATTGAAAAAAGAACATTGAATAAGTAAGCAAAAACAAGAAACGAAATGGCATATTTCCAAACTACAAAATCGTAAACGATAAGGGCAATAAAGTAAAATAAGCCCAGTACTTCAATAATTGGAGCTATTCTTTCAAACAAAAACCAATAAGGGTAACTAATCATTCCTAAGGCTTTGTATTCCGGATTAAATCCAATTTTTTTATGTTTTTTTAATGTTTCTATTGTTCCGCAGCGTCCATCTGTTTCTTTGAGAGATAAATATTTTATGACTGTCAGGGGCTTCCGTCCAGCATAAAGGATCAGGGATATAAGCTACTCTGTATTTTACTTTTTTCTCTTCCATATGGCGTCTCATTCTTACAATGATTTCCATATCTTCTCCTACAGTTTTAGTATCATAGCCTCCCACTTCTAATGCTATTTTTTTATCAAATAGACCAAAAGCACCAGAAATAACCAGTAATCCATTGAGTTTGCTCCATGCCATTCGGCCTAAAAGAAAAGCTCTTAAATATTCTAAAATTTGGGCTTTTACGATACTGCTTTTAGGTAAATTAATATCCAGTAATTTTCCGTCTTTAATCTTACATGAATTAGCAATTCGAATTACTCCACCAGCTGCAATTACTTTCTCATCGGTAGATTCTAAAAATGGTTTGATCATTTTTTGCAATGAATCCTCTAGCAATAAACAATCAACATCTATACAAGCTACATATTTATTTGTACTGATGTTTAATCCAAAGTTCAAAGCATCGGCTTTTCCTCCATTTTCTTTATCAACTACAATTAATTTTTCGAAAGCAGGATTTGTAGATTTAAAAACACCTTGTCTAAGTGGTTTTGTTTGTAGTTGATTGTTGATTAAGTAATCTACTTTTACTAAGTCGTAAGCCGCAATCAGTTTTTCTAAGCTATCATCTTTGCTACCGTCATTAACAATAATTACATCATAATTTACATAATGATTTGAAAGCAACGAACGTACATTTTCTACAATATTTAAACTTTCATTGTATGCTGGAGCAATGATTGAAATAGATGGCGAAATAGAGGAAGACAATATCTCAGTATAGTTTACAAAACTATTTTTTTTCATATAATTTACTGTTTCAAAGGCAGAAATTATCGCCAAAATAATATAGGATGCTACTGCTGCAATTGCAAAACCAAAAAATATAAAATCAAGAGAATCGATGATGGAACTTGTGATGTTCATAATTAACTAGCTTTGGTAAGGTTAGTGTCAATTTGATATTCTTCTGCAATATTGTTAATGATAAAGGTATTGTCTTCATCAACTGTAATTAAATTCATGATTTTCATTACCGAAATTCGGATGTAGAAATTCTCATGATTTATGTGTTCTTTAACAAATTCAATGTCATCCGGCATAGACATTTCTTCCATCATTTTAAAGAATGCAATTTGTTCGTCAAGAGTTCTTTTAAAAATATCTGTTTTTAAGATTTCTACAGCCTCGAAAATCCCTAAAGGATTCACCAGGTTGATAGCCTCAATTCTAATTTCTTCATTAGGATGATCAAAAAGGGCTATGATTTCTTCATTTATTCCAAATTGATTATGAATTCGAACCAGTTTTAAAGTGAAGGATACGACTGAAGTGTTTTTTGATCGGAGCCATCCACTCATGTCAGGAACATGAAGGTTGTTGAATTTGTTCAAAATCTCTAATAGTTGAATTTGATCCCATTCTGAAAGGTCATTTTCAATAACATTCAAAAATTCAAGTCCATCAAAGCGAAATAACTGTACCAAATATTTTTGAATCTCAAAACGCACTTGTTTTTTGGGATGATTGACTAATTTGATAATTTCATCGTGTGTTTCTTTGATTTCAAATTGGGTTAATTCTCTAATTGCTTTGGCTACAACATCCCATTTTTTACTTTTTAATTTTGAAGTAGCAGATTCAATTAATCCTGTTTGGCGATATAATTTTTGTATTGCATCGGCAGTTTCTCCTGAAACATCATTTTTTAGTTTTAAAAAAGTGCTGATGATAATTTTTCTTTTCAATCGGTTTTGAGCACATTTTTTTAAATAAACAACTATCTTTTGTTGTTGTTCATTTTCCGTTTCATCGTCACTAGCATATAAGTATTCGATTAGATCCGATTCGTATTTTTTTTCATACGTGGATTCTATTCGCTTTTTTATTTTCAATCGGTCTCTTAAATTTTTCAAATAGACCAATAAAAAGAATATTATGACAGCAAAAAACATTGATATGTAAATACACATTTTGATAATAATGTGCATGCTACTTACGGAGTCCAGACTATTTTGGAAAAACTCTAACATGATAGTTGTAATTTTTAGGTTTATTGTAATAGTCTTTTAATACGAATAATTAATTCGTTTGGACTAAAAGGTTTGCTCATAAAGTCGGTTGCACCTAAATTGAAAGCATTCAAAACCATTTCTTCCTGACCTGCAGAAGAAAATACAACTATGGGAGTTTTTCTGTCGAGTTTGTTTCTAATGTGACTTATTACCTCTAATCCGCTTATGAAAGGCATCATAATATCGGTTAGAATCATATCAGGATCATTGTCTTCAATCAAATCAACGGCTTCTTTACCATTGTTTGCTATTAAGAGTTGATAACCTTCTTTCTCTAATTTAAATTGTAATAATTTAGAAAGAATAGAATTATCCTCGGCTAAAACAATTTTTTTTGTAAGATTCATTTCTTTGTAGGTTAGTTGTTTTTATTGTAGGACTTAATTTCAGCATAAAAGTAAGAAATAAAATTAAATAAAATCGATTAAGTGTATAAAAACATCGATAAAATGCATATTTTTTGCATTTTGTAATATAAAAACTACTTAAAAAGAGTGTTTGTTGTTTTAGTCTTACAAAAATGAAGTTGAAAAAGTTTTTTGATGGGATTTTGTAGTGTGAAATTTAAAGTTTTTCAAATACTCCAAGTCCAAAAAAGAGTAAAATCGTATTTTACAGGTTTTTGTTGTTAGGAAATTTAAGATTTGAATCTGGAGTTTAATACTTTTTTATTATTTAAATATCTCTCGTAACTTTGCGTTATATCTTAAATTAATAGTAAACAAAAATGAAAAATAGAATTGAAATTGATGGGACAAATGATGCTGTTTGGAATTCTGATGGAGCCCGAGCAAGTTGGAATATAGCTACATTATTGACTATTAAAAAAGATTTGAAAATAGGTGATAGTAGTTTAATTACTCTGCCAACTGATAATGCCGATAATATTGCAAAGAATGTTTTAGGCTGTTTAAAATTTTATATAATAAATTTCGAAGAAAATTTCACTTATACAGTCAATTCTAATACAATTGAATTAACCAGAATTGCAGATAGGGAATATTATAAGATTGATATTTAGAATCCTTCAAAAACACCAAGCCCAAAAAGTGCGAAATCATATTTCACCGGATCTTTTGAATCAAGTGCTCTAAGATTGCAATCTAATTCTAAAAGTGCTTTGCCGTCATTCTGTTTGCGTTTTAATAAATCCAGTTTTCGGGCCACATTTCCTGAGTGTACGTCCAATGGACAGGAAAGTTTTGAAGGGGAAATAGATTTCCAAATTCCTAAATCGACTCCTTTGTTGTCCTGACGGCACATCCAACGCAAGTACATGTTGATTCTTTTGGCTGCCGAATTATTCAAAGGATCAGAAATGTGTTTTTGAGTGCGGGCAAAATGTGGAACTTCAAAAAATACTTTTTTGAATTCCGAAATGCTTTTTTGCATCGAATCCGGTTCTTGGTTTTTTGCAAAAACAGACTCTAGTCCACCATGATTTTTATAAATATTTTGCAGTGATTGAACAAAACCAATAAAATCCTGACCATTGAAGGTTCGGTGTACAAAAGAATCTAAATTTTCTAATTGGGATTCTGAATGTGACATGATAAAATCATAAGGGGTATTACCCATTAGTTCCATCATACGATGACTGTTTTTAATAATCATTTTTCGATTTCCCCAAGCAATAGTAGCACTCAAAAAGCCAGCAATTTCAATATCTTCTTTTTGAGTAAACAAATGTGGGATTTGTACAGGATCACTCTCTATAAAGTCTAGAGTGTTGTATTGAATTACTTTTTCGTCAAGAAAATCTTTGAGTTCGGAAAAATTCATGAACCAATTTTAGTATTAATGATTACTAATCATTCCGTCAATCATCACCAGTTTTCTATCGGCCATATTGGCTAACTCTTCATTGTGCGTAACAATTACAAAAGTTTGTCCAAATTCGTCCCTAAGTTTAAAAAATAATTGATGTAGGTTTTCTGCCGAAAGGGTGTCTAAATTACCAGATGGTTCATCGGCAAAAATAACGGCAGGCTTGTTAATCAATGCTCTAGCAACGGCAACACGTTGTTGTTCTCCTCCTGAGAGTTCGTTGGGTTTGTGGTGAATTCGATGTGATAGGCCTAAATAAGTAAGTAGTTTTATGGCTTCTTCTTCGACTTCTTTTTTATTTCTCTTTGCAATATAAGCCGGAATACAAACGTTTTCTAGAGCTGTGAACTCAGGGAGTAATTGGTGAAATTGAAAAATAAACCCTAAATTCAAGTTTCTAAATTTGGATAAATTTTTGTCATTCATGGATAAAATGTCTTCGTCGTTTATGCGAAGTTCAATTTCGTTGTTGTTTTTTTCTCCTTTAGGAGTAGGGGAACTTGGGCGGTCTAGTGTACCCAGAATTTGTAAAAGAGTCGTTTTTCCGGCTCCCGAAGCGCCTACGATGGAAACAATTTCTCCTTTTTTAATATGTAAATCAACTCCTTTCAAAACGTGAAGTTGGTCGTAATATTTATGTAAGTTTTTGGCTTGTATCATTTTTGGCAATTTTTACAAAGAAACAAAGATTTTAATGATTATTAAATTGGTGCAGCTATATTTTTGCCTTAAAAAAGCATAAATTTGAGTTAATAAATAATTGGGGGATTTGCCTCCACAATTAAAAAATAATAGTACTTATGGAAAATGAAAATATAAAGGAACTAGCTACATTAGCAGGAGGTTGTTTTTGGTATACTGAAGCTGTTTTTTTAGAATTAAAAGGGGTGCATAAGGTGGTTTCAGGATATATAGGAGGTGCAACTGAAAACCCAACCTATAAAGAAGTTTGTGAAGGTAATACAGGACATGCGGAAGCTATTCAAATTGAGTTTAACCCTCAAGAAATTTCTTTTGGTGAGCTATTAGAATTACATTTTGCTACGCACGATCCTACCACTTTAAACCGTCAAGGGAATGATATAGGTACGCAATATCGTAGTGAGATTTTTTATCATACAGATGAGCAAAAAGCGATTTCTGAAGACTTTATACAGTTTTTAACTCAGGAAGCTGTATATCCTGATCCTATTGTAACTAAGGTTACACCAGCTACAGTTTTTTATGTTGCCGAAGATTATCATCAAAACTATTACAATCAAAACAAAACACAATCGTTTTGTTCCTTTGTTATTACTCCAAAAATAGATAAGGTTAGAACTTACTTTAAGGATAAATTAAAAAGTTAGTAAGGGAGTAAAAAGAAATGAGAGAAAAACAGCGAAAACTTTTATTAGGGATTCTTTTTGACTGTATTGGTATGCTATCTTTTTCTGTGCCTTTTTTAGGAGAGTTTTCAGATGTGGTATGGGCGCCCTTATCTGGTTTTTTGATGACTCGAATGTATAAAGGTTCGTTAGGAAGGTTTAGTGGGCTTATTTCTTTTGTTGAAGAGTTTTTTCCTTTCTCTGATTTTATTCCCACCTTTACATTAACTTGGATTTATAATTATTTGATAAAAAAGAATGTTTAAGCTTTGGGTTCTTTAAAAAAGAATCCTAAGCCCATTCTTTTTAGCATCTTTTTTTCAAATGCCCAGAAAAATTTAAATTGGCCAAATAGTAAACCTATAGCAACTAATAGGATTTGGTACAAAGGGAATATGATTAATAAACGGATGGGAGTATGCCAGAAACCAAAATCTTCTTTAAGAATTCCTAACCAATTACAAACGGGTTTGGAAATCCACGCGGAAGCTGATCCTGTAATGGCAAAAACGATAAAAATAATGGTGAGTTGAAAGTTAGACTCTATTTTCCAACGTTTTTTTAATTCCTTCATCTTTAATTTACAATGATTACAAATGTAGTAAAGATTATCTTAAAGGGACACGACCCAATAGGTTTTGGCGGTAATTATTTTGAAAAAAAATCATGTAATTGTAAATTAGATAATTTACTTCATAGCCATAATTAATATTAGGGTCGTAATCGATACTCATTTCATATAAATTGCGATTGTAACGTTGTGGTTGTAAAAAGCGGTTATTCCATTCGTTTATATAAAGTCTGTTTTTGGTTTCTAAATAACTTTGAGAATAAAACCCTCTTGGGTATGCCATAGAAGCCAGCCACATGTTAAAATCCGGATCAATAATGATTACTTCGTATTCCAGTTCTTCATTAGCTATTTTAATAGTGTCATTACTGCTGGAAGTTAGACTTGCTTTTTGAGGGATGGTGTTTTTTTGGCTTACACAACTTATAATTATTAGGCCTAAAAGAAATGGTATTATGTATCGCTTTTTTTTCATGATTCAGTACGTTTAGTAGTATTAAATTTACGAATAAAATCTTGTAACTTTGATTTGGATCATAAAACCTAATTTTGTTTTTTTGAAGCTGCTAAGTTGTTTAAATTAAATTTTATTTTCCAAAGAGTTTTCCCAGCATTGCGCCCAAGCCACCTTTTTTCGTTAATTCTTTAGCATCTTCTAAATCAATTTGTCCATCCGAATTTTGATCCAAGCCAAAATGAATTCCGTAAGTATCTATGGCGTCCATGATACTGGCGTGTTCGGGACTATTTCCGCCTGTTAATGATTCTAGAATTTCCGAAAGAGTAATACTCTTGTCATTTGGATCCCTTGCCTTACTCATTAAAGAGTGGAGTACTTTTGGAATTAAGTTAGTCGCGGTATTTGTGGCGGTATTTTGTTCTATTCCTAATTTCTCAGTTAATGAATTAGAAACTTCAGTAATTATTTTTTGAATTGTAAGATGGTTTTTGTCAATATCCTTTTCTTGTAACAAACCTACAATTTGAGTTAAATCTGCGTCATTTGCAATTTTTTCTAAGCTTGAAAAGATAGAATTGCAAGTTTCATTCAAAACAGCATCTTTTTGGTTGATAGGTATTGCTTCATTGTTTACAACAACTTCTTGACCAAATTCCTGAACGAGTTGTTTTAGTTGCGCTAACATGATTTATGTTTTTTGAAGGTTCTTACCAAATAGAATAAAAAAAGGACTCATTACCAATTGATAACGAGTCCTTTTGTGTTATAAAAACCTTAAATTATTAGCTCAAAATACTGATGATTTGAGAGGCTAATTCAGTTCCAATTCTATCTTGCGCCTCATCTGTAGCAGCTCCAATGTGTGGAGTCAAAGAGATTTTTGGGTGCATTAATAATTGAGTAGCTGGAGTTGGTTCGTTTTCGAACACGTCTAATCCAGCAAAAGCAACTTTACCGCTGTCTAATGCTTTTACTAAATCTACTTCGTTAATTACACCACCACGAGCACAGTTTACAATACCTACACCGTCTTTCATAGTAGCAAATTCTTTCTCAGTAACGATATATCCGTTTTGAGCAGGAACGTGTAAAGTAATGAAATCAGATTCAGCAAAAACAGATTCTAATGATTGTGTTTTAATTGTAGTTGTGATTGATTGTCCGTCAAAGAACTCTACTTTTACATCTACTTGTGGGATAAAACTATCCGCAGCAATCACTTTCATTCCTAAACCAAGAGCCATTTTAGCAGTAGCTTGACCAATACGACCAATACCTACGATACCTAAAGTTTTACCTCTTAATTCAATTCCATTAGCATAGGCCTTTTTCAATTCGTTGAATTTTGTATCACCTTCTAATGGCATGTTTCTGTTTGAATCATGTAAAAAACGAACACCAGTTAATAAGTGACCAAATACTAATTCAGCTACTGATTCTGATGACGAAGCAGGAGTGTTGATTACAGCAATACCTTTGCTTTTAGCGTATTCAACATCAATATTATCCATACCTACACCACCACGACCAATAATTTTAATGCCCGGACAAGCATCAATAATGTCCTTACGAACTTTAGTAGCACTACGAACTAAAATAACACTTACGTTGTTTTCGTTGATGTAGTTAGCTACTTGTTCTTGAGCAACTTTTGTAGTGATTACTTCAAAACCACCTTTTTCTAAAGCTAAGATTCCACTTTTTGAAATCCCATCGTTTGCTAATACTTTCATGTTTTTTTATTACATTATGAGGATACCTCCTCAAATTAATTGAAATGTTTTTAGAAGCTGTTTCCCGCTATCCGTTTCAATCTTGTGTCGGCGTAGATGCCTGCCGCCACAAGGATTTCCACTTCTATCGGGGCTAGAGCCTCCGCTAGCAGCTAAAGTTTAAACAAACAAAGAAATTTTTTTGTAAATATTTAAACCGCTTTCTCTAAAGCTTGCATTACATCTACTAAAACTTGTACGCTTTCAATAGGCATAGAGTTGTAAATAGATGCTCTGTAACCACCTACAGAACGGTGTCCTGGTAAACCTGAAATTCCAGCCTCTTTCCACATTTTGTCAAATGTTTCTGTGTGCTCTGGATTTGTTAATAAGAAAGTAACATTCATTGTAGAACGATCTTCCTTAACGGCTGCTCCTTTGAATAATGGATTTCTGTCAATCTCGTTATAAAGCAACTCAGCTTTAGCGTTGTTTAATTTTTCAACTGCTGCAATTCCGCCTTTTTCCTTGATCCATCTCAATGTCAATAGAGACAGCGTATACAGGGAATACAGGAGGAGTGTTGTACATACTGTCTGCTTTAATGTGTTTGGCATAATCTAACATGCTAGGGATAACACGACCGTTTTTACCAAGGATTTCTTCTTTGACAACTACTAATGTAGTTCCAGCAGGTCCCATGTTTTTTTGAGCACCAGCATAGATAATATCAAATTGAGAGAAATCTAATTGTCTAGAGAAAATATCCGAACTCATGTCACAAACTACTGGGACATTCGTTTTAGGGAATTCTTTCATTTGTGTACCAAAAATAGTGTTATTTGAAGTACAGTGGAAATAATCTGCATCAGCAGGAATTTCATATCCTTTTGGTACATAAGTATAATTGTCTTCTTTTGAAGAAGCAACAATTACTGTTTCTCCAAAAAATTTGGCTTCTTTTATAGCTGCAGTAGCCCATGTTCCTGAATCCAAGTAAGCTGCTTTTCCGCCTTCTTTCATCAAGTTGTATGGAACCATTAAGAATTCAAGGCTTGCTCCACCTCCAAGAAAAAGAGCTTGGTATCCTTTTCCTTCTAATCCTAGTAACTCAAGCACTAAGGCTCTTGCTTCGTCCATTACTGCAACGAAATCTTTGCTTCTGTGTGAAATCTCTAAAATTGATAATCCCGAATTATTGAAATCTAAAATAGCTTGTGCTGATTTTTCAAAAACTTCTTGTGGTAAGATAGATGGTCCTGCGCTGTAATTGTGTTTTTTCATGGTGTAGTATAAGTCCAAAAAATTAAAATGCAAATTTCGATAAAAATGGTCGAAAACACATTAAAATATCCGTAATAATTATTAAAAAAAGCGCTATGTTATTAACAAAAACGATATAGTGTCGACGTTATCTGCATAATCCCATAATTTAGGCTTTTGTGTTTGTCCAAAGGGAATACTGTTTTTAATTAAATTATTACTCACGATACATTGGATTTGTTCGGAGTCATTTTCTAGTTTGTTTTTTACATCTTCAAGGTCTTTGTAGTATTCATAAAAAACACTAGAAATAGGGGAGGAATAACTATTGTCCTCTTTTATAGTCAAGAAACCATTGTCTAATAATTGAAAATTACTCATCAAGAAAACAGCTTTGTTGTAATCGTAATTGTTAGCGTATTTTTCATATTGAATCACATTTTGGTATTCAAACATAGCTTCAAAAAAGGAATCAAAAACATAGCCTTCTGGTACAAAAAGTTTAGAAACATTGCGGCAACCCAGTCCAAAATACCTAAAAATATCCTCGCCTAATGCAATTAAATCTTCTTTGGTTTCTTTGCCGTTCAATACCGCGACAGAGTTTCTGTTTTTGCGAATAATAGCGGGTTTGTCTTTGAAATAATATTCAAAATATCGAGCCGTATTGTTACTTCCTGTAGCAATTACTGCGTCAAAATTTTCTAGTTTACCTTCTGCAAAAGTAATTTTGTTAGCTAATTCAGGAGCGATATGAATTAAATATTTGGCTAAAAATGGAAGTAAATGTTGATCGTTCGATGAAGTTTTTACAACCACATCATGACCTGTTATTAGGACACTTAGAAAATCATGAAAACCAACAAGAGGGATGTTTCCAGCAAGAATTAAGGCTACCTTTTTTTGTTTTACATTCTCAAGAGAATAGTTAGAAAGCCATTGGTTAATACTTTCTTCTGTTAAGGCTTGTGCCCAAGATTGTATTGCAAAATACACCTGTTCAGGAGTGTACCATCCGTTATGCGATTGTGAAAGATGAATTAAATCAACAAAAGAATCAAAAAAAACAGCATTCCCTTGAACGTCTTCTCTTTGTTTGTTTTCGGTTTCAGAAAATTGACTTAGAAATTTTCCTAAGGCTACAAAAATATTTTTTTTGATTTCTATTGTCATATTGTTTGCTTATGAAATGTTTTGATTGTAATTTTGCACAAAAATAAGTATAATATAGTCGAAAGACAAAAGTTATAACTGCTAGCTTGTTAAAACTGTATTGCTTTCGTACTTTAACCATAAAACTAAAACATAATGGCAATTATAATAACAGACGAATGTATCAATTGTGGTGCATGTGAACCAGAATGTCCAAATACTGCAATCTATGAAGGTGCTGATGATTGGAGATATAAAGATGGTACTAAATTAAGTGGAAAAGTAGTTCTTCCTGATGGAACGGAAGTAGATGCTGAAGAGGCTCAAACTCCAATTTCAGATGAGGTGTATTATATTGTTCCAGGAAAATGTACAGAGTGTAAAGGATTCCATGACGAGCCTCAATGTGCTGCAGTATGTCCTGTTGATTGCTGTATTCCAGATGAAAATCATGTAGAGGATGAAGAAACCTTGTTGAATAGACAAGCTTTCTTGCATAATGAATAGTGAATTATATTTTTAATTTCAATTTAGAAAAAATCCTGAGTATTATGCTCAGGATTTTTTTTGTTTTAGAATATTTTAGAAATTAAAACCTAATCGAGCATAGTAATAAGCTCCGCTAAAACCCATTTGGACCGCATCCCAGTAACCACCACCTTCTACATCAGCATCTTGTTGATCAGGGTAAACATTAAATAGGTTGTTAGCTCCAATGCTTAGTTTAGAATTTTTGTTTAATTTGAATCCTAAAGTTAAATCGGTTACTAGTTTTGAACTATAATAGTCAGTAGCTCCACCATAATCAATTAGCTTAACTTCGCTAAAACGGGTAAATGCTAATCCTGTGTTGAACCAATTTACATCGTAACTAAGGTTTAGTCCAAATTTATTTTTAGGTGCTGAAGCTAGTAAGAAGGCTTTTTCTCTTTCGCCAAAGAAAATTTCTTTGTCTAAAGTACCATTTTTAACATTTCCAATTTTCATATCGTTTATGTTTCCAACTAAAGTGGCACTAAAAGTTTGGTCTGCAAATTTCTTTTTCCAAGAAAGGACTACATCCAAACCATAGGTTTTGGTATTAACGCCATTAACGAAAAATTGCGCTTCATCGACACCCAAATTAAAGGAAGAAGCATCAAAATATCCAGTCAAAACAATTCTGTCTTTGACATTGATAAAATAGCCATCAACAGTAGCATTAAAATCACCAAAAGTTGATGTGAAACCAAATGAAGCATTTACGGCTTTTTCTTCATTAAGTTTTTCTATACCAAAGGCTTTAGTAACCGGGCTGTTATTTGGTGAAAGTAATATTTCGGAAGCACCGCTTGAACTAAAGTTGGTAAATCTTAGGTTATAATAAATTTGAGCTAATGATGGAGCTCTAAATCCTGTACTAATAGAGCCTCTAATGTTGAAATTGTCTGAAGCTTTGATACGGGTTGCTAGTTTTCCGTTGAATGTGCTTCCAAAATCACTATAATTTTCAAAACGCATCGCTCCGCTAATTAAAAAGGATTTATTTACATCAAGCTCTAGATCGGTATATAAAGATACATTAGAGCGACTTTTGTCTACCACATTTGCAGGACTATATCCTGGGAATCCTTGTGAGCCTCCGGGTCTTGCTTTAATTGAAATAGGGTCAATTGGTGCTGATTGCGTGCTTGGGTCAGATATAGGTCTGCCGTTGGTGTCATAAGTAGCATAAGAACCTTCTTCTCCGGCAAAAATATTAAAAGTTTCGGTTCTGAATTCCGAACCAAAAGCAACGTTTAAACCATCTAAAACCGAATCAAAGTTTTTCGAAAAATCTAAATTGGTAGTATTTTGACTTAGGCTATGACCACCAGCGTCAAATTCAGTTGGCGAAGCTTCTTCGAGTGATGCATTTATTGTTCCTTTGATGTAATAGTGGAATAAGTTTTTTCCAAAAGTATTACTGAAGTCTATTTTCCAGCCACTTTTGGTTTCTGTTTTGATGCCTGCCGCAAAAGAATTGTCAAGAATATTAGAAGTGATTCGTGGTGTATAACCTCCAGGATAAATAGATTCAACCACTCTTTCTCCATCATTTCTAGTGAACGCATAAGCATCAGTGTCACGATAATTTCGTCCTCCAAAAGCATAAATTTCGGTTTTATCTGAAACGGGTATTGACAGGTTTCCAAATAAGTTAAAACCTAAAATTGAAGCCTCACCAAATCCTTTTCTGAAATCAAAACCAGGGCGAAATGTTTTGTTTTTGTTTAAATATTCGGTTGTAAAATTGGCATAACCACCTTTTTCGCCAACAGCCACGCCATAATTTGCAGATACTTTTACAGAACCTCCATCAAAGGCTTGGTCTTTTCCGAATGTGTTTCCAAAACCGTTTTGATCTAATCTGTAACCGTCAGTATTTGCTGTTCCGGTAGGGAAGTCTCCTTTAGCATTAGTGTTGTAGGCGCCGTAAGAAACTGTTCCTGTGAATTCATCAATATTATCGTTTAGAACAATATTTACTACCCCGGCAATAGCATCTGAACCGTATTGTGCTGCGGCACCGTCTCTTAAAATTTCAATTCTTTTTATCGAAGCAGCAGGAATAGCATTTAAGTCGGTACCAGTATTACCTCTACCACGTGTCCCAAATAAATTGATCAAGGAAGATTGATGTCTTCTTTTTCCATTGATTAACACTAAAGTTTGGTCAGGTCCAAGACCTCTTAAAGTAGCGGGGTCTACATGGTCGGCTCCATCAGAGCCTGATTGTTTATTAGCGTTAAATGAAGGTGCTACATATTGTAGTAATTCATTGATTTCTAATTTTCCACTCTGGGTACTTACGTCCCTCATGTTGATGATGTCGATAGGAACAGCGGTGTTTACTACGGTTCTTTTGGTATTTCTCGAACCTACAATTACCACATCACTTAATATTTCGCCACCTTCAGAATTTAGGGTCACGTTTATTACGCTGTTTGTAGCTTGTTTTTCAGTGGTTTTGTATCCAATATAGCTAAATACTAAAGTTGCACCCTCTTTTACTTTGATGACATATTTTCCATCTAAATCGGTGGAAACGCCATTATTAGTTCCTTTTTCAATAATATTTACCCCAGGCAGATTGCTGCCAGTTTGGTCTTTGATAACCCCGGAAATGCTTTTTTGTGCTATGATCGAGCTAAAACTCAAAAGCAGAATTAATAGGTGGACGTTTTTCATACTAGTCTAATTTTAAGTTTTTTGATGTTGCAATATAATAAAATTTTAACATTTTTTATGATTTAGTTTTTGGAAAATGTTTAATTGTCTAAAAAATATTTAATGTATTTAAGAAAGGGATGCACTTTTTTAAATAAAATAAAGTAGTAATTTCATTTTTATCTTTCGTTAATAGCTTCTAATACATTTATTAAATCTTATATTTGCACACTTTTAAAAATAAATTTTTCAAAAAGCACTTTCTAATTGTGCTGTAAAAAATATAAATAACATGAAAGCAGGAATTGTAGGATTACCTAATGTTGGAAAATCAACACTTTTTAATTGTTTGTCAAATGCTAAGGCGCAGAGTGCAAACTTTCCTTTTTGTACTATCGAACCTAATATTGGTGTGGTAAATGTTCCAGACCCTAGAATTGCACGTTTAGAGGAATTAGTTAAACCAGAGCGTGTTCAAATGGCTACAGTAGATATTGTGGATATTGCGGGTTTAGTAAAAGGTGCAAGTAAAGGAGAAGGTTTAGGAAATCAATTTCTGGGTAATATCCGTGAGTGTAATGCGATTATTCATGTTTTACGCTGTTTTGATAACGATAATATTGTTCACGTAGATGGAAATGTAAATCCTATTCGTGACAAAGAAACTATTGATATCGAATTGCAGTTGAAAGATTTAGAAACGGTTGAAAAACGTTTGGAGAAAGTAAATCGTGCTGCAAAAACAGGTAATAAGGAAGCTCAGGCTGAAAAAGCACTTTTAGACCGTATTAAAGATGCATTATTGCAAGCAAAATCGGCAAGAACAGTAGTTCCACAATCAAATGATGAAGAAGCTTTGATGGAAGATTTCCAATTGATTACTACAAAACCAGTTTTGTATGTTTGTAATGTAGACGAAGCTTCGGCTGTAACAGGAAACAAATATGTGGATCAAGTTCGTGAATTGGTAAAAGATGAAAACGCAGAAGTTATTGTACTTTCTGTAGGTGCAGAGGCAGATATTACTGAATTAGAAAGTTATGAAGAGCGTCAGGTTTTCTTGGAAGATTTAGGTCTTACTGAACCAGGTTCGGCAGTATTGATTCGTGCGGCTTATAAATTATTAAATTTACAGACTTATTTTACAGCAGGTGTTAAAGAAGTTCGTGCCTGGACAATTAATATCGGTGATACAGCGCCAAAAGCGGCAGGGGTAATTCACTCTGATTTTGAAAAAGGATTTATCCGTGCAGAAGTAATTGCGTATGAAGATTTTTCGAGCTATGGTTCTGAATATAAAGTGAAGGAAGCTGGGAAATTGCGCGTGGAAGGAAAAGAATACATTGTAAAAGATGGTGATGTAATGCACTTCAGGTTTAATGTATAGTTTTTTAGAATAAAGAGACAGAAAAAAGAAAATAAATAAAACCGTTGAAGCAATTCAGCGGTTTTTTTATTTATTAATTTAAGATTTATATGTAATTTCATTTTAAATTTTTTAATACTTACAAAGTGAAAAGATGTTTATTGGTTTTAGGATTACTCATTTTGATTTCTTGTAAAAAAGTTGAAAATGAGCCTTTTGGATTTAATTTTTATTTCGAAAAGACTCAGCCTGTAAATGATTCTGAATTGTTAAAAATTCCAAATAAATTTCAAGGATTGTTTATGAATTCTGATTCTATTTATGTTAATGTTCAGGAAAATATTATTTTAAAGGAGTATTATAATAAATTTCGATTTCACAAAAAGGATTTTGATTCTATAAAGATAAATTTTGATAAAGTAGGGAATAAATATATTTCTAAATTTAACAATGAAGTGTTTGATTAATAGGTTGCTTAGGGATTCAGTTGAATTTTTAAACAAACAAATAGATACTTTTTTTGTTTTTTCGAATAATCAAAAAGCCAAACGATTTGACGGATAATTAGTACTTAATTTCAAGGATTCTATTTATTGGACCATAAAATCAATTCGTTTAGAGAAAAATATCCTTAAAATAAAATACATTTATTCCGAAGAAGATTTGAAACTAATGGATTCGCTGACAAAAGTAAAATCAATAATGATTGATTCCTCTTCTTTCATTCTCAAACCTTCTAGAAATGAATTGAAACGAATTTTAAATTTAAAAAGATTGGGTGAAGAGTTGATGTATAAAAAAGTGAGAAATAATTAATTTTATAAAATAAGGAAAGCATGAAAATAATCGCTTTTGGCGGAAGCCCCAGTAAAAACTCTATCAATAAAAAATTAGCCACTTATGCGGCTGGATTGTTTCAAAATGCAGAAGTGGAAATTTTAGATTTAAATGATTATCAGATGCCACTTTTTACTGTTGATATCGAAGCCGAAATTGGACAGCATGAGTTAGCGAACGCTTTTTTATCAAAAATTAAATCTGCAGATTTTTTAGTGGTTTCTTTGGCTGAAAATAATGGAAACTATTCAGCGGCTTTCAAAAATATTTACGATTGGTGTTCCCGAATTGTTCCAAAAGTTTTTCAGGGAAAACCAATGTTGTTAATGGCTACTTCTCCCGGAGGCCGAGGCGGTGCTACCGTTTTAGAAATTGCTAAAAATGCTTTTCCACGTTATGGTGCGGATATAAAAGCTACTTTTTCTTTACCGAGTTTCAATGATAATTTTGATGTCGAAAAAGGAAAGATTTCTAATGCCGAATTGGATGGTGAATTGAAGAAAACGATTGGTGAAATTCAGGAAAAGTAATCGATTATTTCGTTTTAACGATAAAATTAAATTTTTCTGTCTTGGTATTGGACTTTTCTTAATTCTAAAATCTGTTTTTCGCTTTCTCTTTTTCCCACTGTCAATATCATTTTTGATAACTTTGGTCGGAAGCCCTTTTAAAATAGGGTGAGATATGCTATATTAGCAAAAAATCCACAAAATTTAATGTCAGATCAAAGTAAATATACCGAAGATAATATTCGGTCACTCGACTGGAAAGAGCATATTCGTATGCGTCCCGGTATGTATATCGGGAAATTGGGTGATGGTTCTTCACCTGATGATGGTATCTATATTTTATTGAAAGAAGTACTCGATAACTGTATCGATGAGTTTGTCATGGGCTCCGGTAAAACGATCGAGGTGACTATCAGGGACAAAACAGTAGCCGTTCGCGATTACGGCCGTGGAATTCCGTTAGGTAAAGTGGTCGATGTGGTTTCTAAAATGAATACGGGAGGAAAGTATGATTCTTTAGCCTTCAAGAAATCCGTTGGTTTGAATGGGGTAGGTACGAAGGCGGTGAATGCTTTATCGACCTTCTTTAGGGTAGAATCGGTTCGTGAAGACAAACAAAAAGCAGCCGAATTCTCTGCCGGAAATTTGGTTCTGGAAGAAGATATCATAGAAACAACAAAGCGAAAAGGAACCAAAGTAACCTTTACGCCAGACGAAGCTATTTTTAAAAACTACAAATTCAGAAATGAGTATGTAGTTAAAATGCTTAAAAATTATTGTTACCTGAATACTGGATTGACCATCATTTATAATGGTGAGAAATTCTTTTCAGATTATGGATTAAAAGATTTATTAAACGAAAATATTGCCGAAGAAGATAAGGTTTACGACATCATTCACTTAAAAGGAGATGATATCGAAATCTCTATGACACATAGTAAGTCGCAATACAGCGAGGAATACCATTCTTTTGTAAACGGTCAGAATACCACTCAGGGAGGTACGCACTTAGTTGCCTTCAGAGAAGCCATTGTAAAAACCGTAAGAGAGTTTTACAACAAAGGTTTTGAACCTTCGGATATTCGTAAATCCATTGTGGGAGCGGTGAGTATTAAGGTGATGGAGCCTGTATTCGAATCGCAAACCAAAACCAAATTAGGTTCAACAGAAGTAGGTTCGGAACCGGGAATGCCATCGGTAAGAACTTTTGTAAATGATTTTGTTAAAAATAATCTTGACAATTATTTGCACAAAAATCCAGAAACGGCCGATTTGTTGTTACGCAAAATTTTACAAGCCGAAAGAGAGCGTAAGGAGCTTTCGGGTATTCGAAAATTAGCCAAAGACAGAGCTAAAAAAGCGAGTTTGCACAACAAGAAATTACGTGATTGTCGTGTGCATTTGCCGGATATTAAAAATCCAAGATATTTAGAAAGTACGCTATTTATTACCGAGGGGGATTCGGCTTCGGGTTCGATAACCAAGTCGCGTGATGTGAATACACAAGCCGTATTTAGTTTGCGAGGTAAGCCTTTGAACTCCTACGGAATGAGTAAAAAAATTGTGTACGAGAATGAGGAATTCAACTTGTTACAAGCGGCTTTGGATATCGAGGACGATATGGAAAATCTGCGTTACAACAACATCGTAATCGCTACCGATGCTGATGTCGATGGTATGCACATTCGCTTATTGTTGATTACGTTCTTTCTGCAATTTTTTCCAGAGTTAATCAAAGAAGGGCATTTGTATATTTTGCAAACGCCTTTATTCAGGGTTCGAAATAAAAAAGAAACGATTTATTGCTATTCTGAAGAAGAAAGGGTAGCCGCAATCGAAAAATTAAAACCAAAGCCGGAAATCACCCGATTCAAAGGTTTGGGAGAGATTTCTCCAAATGAGTTCCAGCATTTCATTGGCGATGACATTCGATTAGATCCTATTATGATGGATAAAAATACTTCGGTAGAACAATTGTTGTCTTTTTATATGGGTAAAAATACCCCAGACCGACAAGAGTTTATTATCAAGAATTTGAAGGTGGAAGTGGATACAATGGAAGAGGCTTAGTTTTTAAAAGCCAGATTTTAATTGAGCAAAACCAAGAGTTGGACAAATTTTTATAATAGAAAAACTGAAATAAATTCAGCATAAATGAAAGACGAAGAAGACGATAACATTATTCCGGACAACGAAGAAAATAACGAAGAACAGGATGCAATTGAGGAGAATCAAGATGGCGATGAGTCAGAGGAACCTATTGAAGTAGCCGCTTCTTCTTTTGAAGGAAGTCATTTTTACGAGAATCAGGACGAAGGAGATGGTAGTGATACCATTACCAAGGTTACTGGTATGTACAAAGACTGGTTTTTGGATTATGCTTCTTATGTAATTTTGGAGCGTGCCGTTCCGGCTATCGAGGACGGATTCAAACCAGTACAGCGTCGTATTATGCACTCTTTGAAAGAGTTGGATGATGGTCGTTATAACAAAGTGGCCAATGTTGTAGGGCACACCATGCAGTATCACCCACACGGAGATGCGAGTATTGCGGATGCCATGGTACAAATTGGTCAAAAAGATTTATTGATAGATTGTCAAGGAAACTGGGGTAATATTTTAACTGGTGACGGCGCAGCGGCTTCGCGTTATATTGAAGCCCGTTTGTCTAAGTTTGCTCTGGAAGTTTTGTATTCGCCTAAGATTACCGAATGGGGCGTTTCCTATGATGGTAGAAAAGCCGAACCAATCAATCTTCCGGTAAAATTTCCATTATTATTAGCTCAGGGAGCAGAGGGAATTGCAGTAGGACTTTCGACGAAAGTATTACCTCATAACTTCAATGAGCTGATTGATGCTTCTATAAAAATTTTAAAAGGAAAGCCATTTACGCTGTATCCTGATTTTATGACAGCGGGTATTGCCGATGTGTCGAACTACAATGACGGTATGCGCGGCGGACGTGTGCGTGTGCGTGCCAAAATTGCCCAGCTGGACAAAAATACTTTAGTTATTACCCAAATTCCGTTTTCGACGAATACATCAAGTTTGATTGATAGTATTTTGAAAGCTAATGAAAAGGGGAAAATTAAAATCAAGAAAATTGAAGACAATACTGCAGCTGAGGTTGAGATATTGATTCATTTATATCCGGGAGTTTCTCCTGATAAAACGATTGATGCCTTGTTTGCCTTTACTGCCTGCGAAACATCAGTGGCGCCATTAGGTTGCGTTATTGAAGATAACAAGCCTTTGTTTATAGGGGTTTCACAGATGTTGAAAATTTCTACGAATAGAACAGTGGATTTATTGCGTCAGGAGTTGGAAATTCAATTGGAAGAATTAAAAAACAAATGGCATTTTTCGACCTTGGAAAAAATCTTCATTCGTGAAGAAATGTATATTGATTTCAAATTGTACTCTGATAAAGAATCTTTATTCAAATACATGTACGATCGTTTTGAGCCTTTCAAAAAATCATTTGTTAGAGAAATAAATGATGAGGATTTACAGCGATTGACTCAAATTCCGATGATTCGTATTACGCGTTTCGATTCTGATAAGGCCGATGATTTCATAGCCAAATTAGAAGAGGAAATGAAGGAGGTAGAATACAATTTGGAACACATTATTGATTTTGCTATTGCTTATTTTACCAAACTAAAAGAGAAATATGGTAAAGGAAGAGAGCGTCAAACGGAGCTGCGTATTTTTGATGATATCGAAGCCACGAAAGTAGTGTTGCGTAATACAAAATTGTTTGTAGACAGAGCGGAAGGTTTCGTAGGTACCAGTTTGAAAAAAGACGAATACGTTACCGATTGTTCGGATATTGATGATGTGATTGTTTTCCTTCGAGACGGAAGTATGATGGTAACTAAAGTAGATGCCAAAACTTTCGTAGGGAAAGACATTATTCACGTGGCCGTTTTTGACAAGAGTGATAAACGCACCATTTACAATATGGTATATCGAGATGGTAAATCAGGTCCTTCTTATATTAAGCGATTTAATGTTTCTGGGGTAACCAGAGATAAATTGTATGATTTGACCAATGGAACTAAAGGTTCTCAAGTCTTGTATTTTACTTGCAATCCAAATGGGGAGGCTGAAGTGATTTCGATTCTTTTACGCCAAATAAGCAATATTAAGAAATTGAAATTCGATTTGGATTTTGCCAAATTAGCTATTAAAGGACGTGCTTCTAAAGGGAATTTGGTAACCAAATATCCAATTAAGAAAATCGAAATTAAAGAAAAAGGAATCTCAACTTTGTTGCCGAGAAAGATTTGGTATGATGATACCGTTCAGCGATTGAATGTAGATGGTAGAGGTGAATTATTGGGTGAATTTAGGCCTAGTGATAAAATCCTAATCATTCAGCAATCAGGAAAGTTGAAGGTGATTATTCCGGAATTATCAACGCACTTTGAGGAAGATATGATTGTGTTGGAAAAATGGATTCCTAAAAAACCTATTTCGGCCATTTATTATGATGGGGAAAAAGAACGCTATTATTTGAAACGTTTTTTGGTGGAAAATGAAGGCAAAGAGGATATATTTATTACAGAACATCCTAACTCTCAATTAGAATTAGTTTCTACAGATTATAGACCAATGGTAGAGTTGGTTTTCTCTAAAGTAAAAGGGGTACAAAAAGAAAGTATCACAGTTGATGTTGAAAATTTCATAGCGATAAAAGGATTTAAAGCCCTAGGAAATCAATTAACAACCGATAAGTTAAAACAGGTCAATGCGTTAGAGCCATTACCTTATGAAGCTCCTGAAGAAATCATAGCCGAGGAATTAGAGGTTAAAGGCGAATTAAATGCCGATGATACTCAAGTACAATTGGACGAAGACGGTCAGATAGGTTTAGTATTAGAATAAAAAAACTTCCGCTACGGCGGAAGTTTTTTTTTAGGTATTTACCGAAAGAGTTGGTACAATTTCATCTCTTTATTTTCTTTCAATTTTTTAATGATTTTTAGAAAAGCAATTGCGGTAATGTAGGCATCCCCCACAGCGGTATGTCGGTCTTTTTTTGAAATATCAAACTTATCAGCCAAATCATCAAGGGTATAATGATCCTTGTGTTGAATCAAGTTGGATTTTATTAGCGTTCTTTTGTACAAAGAAGCGGTATCCAAGGTTTTGTTTTTAAGTGTATCCATTCCATTTCTTTTCAAAGCATTATTGATCATCGTAATGTCAAATAAGGCATGATGAGCGATAATAATAGAATCACCTACATAATCCAAAAATAACTTCAAAACCTGAATTTCAGTTTTATGGTCTAATACATCACTACGGATGATACCATGTATTTGTACACTCGTTTTGTCAAAATGTTCTTGATCCATATAGTGTTCAAAAACATTTTGCAAATTGATAACGCCATTTTCTAATGTTATTGCACCAATGCAAAGAATACGATCGTTTTCATAATCAAAGCCAGTAGTTTCAGTATCTAAAACCACAAATCGCTCGGATTCTATAGGCCGATTTAAGGATTCGTCTATGAGTTTTTTCAAAATACCTAATATTTCAAGTATTTCTATGATTTTTTCTTTGAGTGTCATTATATTGTGATTTTTCCAGGATTAAAACGTATCGATATAACCTCCTGTAATTCTTTAATTGTCTTAAAAGTGGCTTTTAGTTTTACTTTTTCTAATTTGGTTAGCGCTTCTAATTCGATAAATTGTCCAGAATCATGGTGCAATAAACCTTGTTTAGTTCGGAATTTAAGTAAGGCTTTGTAGGAGTAGGCGCAAGACAAATACAATTCTTTGTTTTGTGGTTCCAATTCAGCTAGTTTTTCAAAACGTTCAGGAGTATTACTTATTCCTTTTATTCGATGGGATAATATTAAAACCCTTGCAGCATCGGCTAGTGGCATTAATGCACGGCGTTTTATGTCAAAGAAATCTTTGTGTGCGCCATCTTGCTCAACCAAAAATTGTCTAAAAATCCCGTAGGCGAAGGGCTTTGTAGTGCGCCACTAACCAAGTGAACATAGAAAATAGGATTCGCTTCAATATCACCAAAAATATAATCTGCGAGTTCATTTGCCAGTTCTCTATCGCCATAAGATAAGCTATAATCAAAAAAGATGAACGACAGTAATACTTCATCTTTTCCAGGATTGCTAATCCAATCGTGTACTAATTCTTTCCATTGGTTTAAACTCAAGCACCATTTTGGGTTAGAAGCCATCATTTCGGCAGGACAATAATCATAACCAATTTCGAAAAGTCCTTTGTTGACCTCGGCCGCTAAGTCCAAGAAATACTTGCGTGTTTTTTCTCGAATTACTTCAGGAACATCTTCGTATATCAAGGCATTATCTTGATCGGTGTGTAATAATTGTTCGCTACGTCCTTGACTTCCTAACGCTAACCACGAAAAACGAGCAGGAGGAGGCGTTTTCATTTTGTCTAAAGACAATTCGATTACGCGTTTGATACAGGCATCGTTTAATTCAGTGATAATTTTAGACGTAAGTGTAATAGGAATATTTTGATCTAAATAGCCTTGTAGTAATTGCATGATTTTAGCACGAATAGGCTTGATTGCTTTCGCTTTTTTAACCCTTTTTAATGCTTTAATTAAAACCGCTGGATTGTTTCCTAAGGCTACCATGACATCATGTTTGGATAAAATACCTACCACTTTCGTATTAGTAGTTCCGTCTTTTGTCAAACAAAGATGACTGATATTACTTTTCATCATGGCCATTTGTGCTTGAGTAATGGTCATTTTTTTTGAATACGTAATTACAGGCGAATTCATAATTACATCGGCGGTAGTATTGATGGAATAGTCTCCCGTAACAATTTTATTTCGTAAATCTTTGTCGGTAATAATTCCTACAGGGAGCATGTCTTCCACCACAAGCATTGCCCCAATATTCTTTTTAGTCATCGTTAGAGCAATTTCTTTAGCAGTTGCTGCTCGGGAACAAGTGACAATTTTTTTTGAATATTTAATAGGTTGAAGGTCTAATATTTTATTATCCTTATCAATAATGTCACCACTAGCAGTTTCATCCTCTAGAAAGTCACCGTATAGTTTTTTACTATGACTTTTAGAATAGGGATTTTGTGTGTTGGAAGCAAAACTGTCAATAATAAATGAACCAACATTTGAATTTTTAATAGCATAGGGTTTAAAAATGTCAATAGGAATAGCATATAAGATACATTCTTCGTGTGCAATTGCTTCCATTTTGTAATTTTCATGCGCAATCAAAGGGCGTAGACCAAAAATATCGCCTTCGTCACACATGTCTAGAATATCATTTTTGCCTTTTTTACGTAATTCAATAGCCCCTTTATGTACTACATAAAAAGAATCATGCGTTTCTTCATTTTCTTCAAATATGACAGCTCCTTTTTCTTTGTAAATGATAGACACTTTTTCAGATAATAGCTGAATATCATGCTTGTCTAAAAAATTAAAAGGGGGAAAGTTTTTTAAAAAGTCGGCTACTCTTTGTGAAATGGTATTTTTCATTAAAAAATATTTTTATGGCTAATTTTTTGGGTTTGTTTGGCTAAAGAAATACGAAATGCATTTCTTGGTATCAAATACTAATGTATTAATTTTTATCTTTTAAAACGAAAGAAGCTCCAAAATGGAGCTTCAAATTCGTAGTTGATGGGTATTACTTTTTTTGGTTGCTTTCATATTGAGAGCTTCTACCATAAGTGAAAATGAAATTGCAAAATACAAATAGCCTTTTGGAATAGGTGTTACATGACTACCAAAAATTAAGGCATTGGACAAATGTGCACTTTCGGTAACTAACATTAAACCAATTAGAATTAAAAAAGCCAATCCTAAAATTTGAATTGAAGGATGTCTATTAACAAAACTTCCAACAGGTACAGCAAATTGCATCATAATTAATACCGAAATAATCACCGCTGTAATCATGATGTACAAGGCACCTGCTACGCCATTAGTCATTCCTACCGCAGTTAAGATACTATCAAAAGAGAAAACAATATCAATCAATATGATTTGGACAATTACACTGCTGAATGTTTTTGCTGCTGCCTTTTTAATTTCTTGCTCTTCTTCCCCTTTATGGTCTACCTTTTCTCTGATTTCGTTCGTACTTTTATAAATAAGGAATAAGCCTCCTAATAATAAAATGATGCTTTGACCCGAAACCTGTGCTGTCATCCAGCTAAAATCAATGCTAAACCAAGGTTCTTTCATTGCAATTAAATAGGAAATTCCTAATAACAGAAAAATACGCATGAACATAGCTAGGAACATACCAATTTTAGTCGCTTTTTTACGGCTTTCTTCCGGTAATTTTCCTGTAGCAATTGAGATGAAAATGATATTATCAATTCCGAGTACGATTTCTAGAAAGGTTAATGTGATAAGAGCAATCCATGCATCTGGATTTAAAAATACTTCCATTTTGTATAGGTTAGGGGTTATGAGTTATGTGTTGTGAGTTTAAGGAATTATAATTCTCCAATTTTTGTAACGGTTCCTCGTTGTTTTTGATCGGAGCCTATGATTCCGAATTCAAAGGTATAGGTATTTCCGGAAGTCGTCAAAATTTTCATGCCAATGGCTTTTTCTTCTGCCATATTTTTAGGATGTTTTTTTTCAAAACATACTCGCAATCGCTAATCCAGCGGATAGAAGCGGTATCTGTTTTTCCTTCAAAAGTTTCAATTTCTATGCTGTCATTACGCTCAAAAACGGTTACTTTTTTTTCTCCGTTTACTTCGTATTCAAAACGGAATTTTCCTGTTTTAAAAGCTGCACAATTGTGTTCTGCCTGATAACAAGATACTAAAAGTAGAAGTAGAGGAAGTAGTATTATTTTTTTCATTCTCTTTATTGGGTTAGATCCTCCTCTCTCAGATGGGGTAGGAAGTGTGTATTTATTGAATTTTAATATCGTATTTGTCTAAAAGTCCTGGGATTCCCTGCATTGAAAATTTAGCTTTTCGCATCGGGTTGAATTCAGGGTCTATTTTGTAATTGTAAGCGGTTAAGAAATTTACTTCTTTTAATTGGGTATCATTAAATACCGCATTTTCCAGATTGCAATTGTCAAAAACCGAATTGGAAAGATTCGTGCCAATGAAACTCACTTCTTTCATCGAACAGGAATTGAATTTGGTTTTAGGCATTTTTTTATTCGAAAAAGAAGCATAATCCAAAATGCAATCGGTGAAATGAACCGCAAACATAAAATCGGTACAGCTGTTAAATTGAATTCCCAGCAGTTTACAATTAGAAAAATGTACGGTTTTTAAGCTCGTTCCTTTTAAGTTGGTCATCGAAAGATTGCAATCGATGAATTCGCAATCCATGAAAGTATTGTTTGAAAAATCACTGTTGGAGAAATCACAGTTTTTAAAAACACAGTCTTCAAATTCACGATGACTGACTTTTTTATTGATGAAAATGACCTTATCAAAGGTTTTCTGAATGTGAATGAGTTCTTCCATTAATCGTTAAATAAGGCTTTCATTATATATTTCAATCCTATAAAAATCAAATACATCGAAGCCAAACATGCCACAATTCCAATTCCTAAAACCAGATAATGCCAAACGTTTTTTTGGTTCATAAAGGCATTATAAATCAATGATGGTCCAATGAACATTAGCGGCAAAGCGCCTGTTAAGTATTTTACTCCTTTGGATAATAATTCTTTATTTGTTGACATTTTAAGTTAGAAGTTAGAAGTTAGAAGTTAGAAGTCACGCATAACGCATAACACCTAACTCATAACTTATTACTATTATAATAATCCACTGCCTTACGCACGCTACCGTGTTCTTTCAATAACTGAGCGGCTTCTTCGTAGCTTACAGGAATTTCGCCCATAATCATTTTAGTGCCGCGGTCAACGAGTTTGGCGTTGCTTAATTGCATATCGACCATTTTGTTGCCTTTTACTTTTCCTAACTGAATCATTGTTGCCGTTGAAATCATATTCAAAACCAACTTTTGAGCGGTACCGGCTTTCATTCTCGAACTTCCAGTTACGAATTCTGGTCCTACGATAACTTCGATAGGGAATTGCGCTGTTTGCGAAAGCGGGCTACCAGCATTGCAGGAAATACTTCCTGTGATAATATTATTTTGGTTACAGGCTTCCAAACCACCAATGACATAAGGCGTTGTTCCCGAAGCTGCAATTCCTATCACCACATCGTTTTCGTTGATGTTGAATTCCTGCAAATCAATCCAGGCTTGGGTAGCATTGTCCTCGGCGTTTTCTACCGCTTTACGAATGGCTTTGTCACCACCGGCAATAATTCCCACCACCAAATCAAAAGGCACTCCAAAAGTAGGAGGACACTCTGAAGCATCTACCACACCCAAACGTCCCGAAGTTCCTGCGCCAATGTAAAACAAACGACCGCCTTGTTTCATTTTGGCAACGATTTGGCTGACCAAAGTTTCAATTTGCGGCAAGGCTTTTTCCACAGCTAGCGGAACAGTTTTGTCTTCGTTATTGATATTGCTTAATAATTCCGTAACGGACATTTTCTCTAAATGCTCGTATTTTGAGGATTGCTCGGTTGTTTTTATGAAAGTCATTCTTTTGAGTTTCTGAGTTGCAAAGTGCCAAAGGTACTACCTTTTCAGCAAGAATGATAGGGGAATTTTGTGGTATTTTTATTTTTTGAAAGATAGTGTTTGTTCGTCATTGCGAGCGCAGTGAAGCAATCTCACTAAGTAATTCTATAAAGTAGCAGTTCTTTTAGGGTACGGATTTAATAATAAATCAGATGTATTCTTTTTTTATTAGAGCCACACGAAAGGATTCGTGCGGCAGCGTGGGGCTAGCTAAATCGAAAATTTGGTTGTTTTTATCTGAAAATTAAATAACTAAAAAAAGAAATATTAAATTTATACTTTTAATTATGTAAATATTTTTTGTCATGAATATAAAATACTTATTGATTATTGGACTATATATTTTTTTTCTCCTGTGAGTTACAGTCAAAATTCCATTGCCCCCGAAGGAAATCTGTTATCTTTTTTGTATGATTTCAAACCCTTTGTTGTTCCGGAAATGAAAAAATTAGACACCTATAATGTTTCTAAACAAGCTGCCAATATTTCAAAAATAGAAGGAGCATTAAAAGAAAATAAGCCTATCAAAGTGATCTATAATGACGGAACGGTGTTTGAAGGGACCTTGTATAAAAATTATAAAGATTATATACTTAATGAAGGTAATTTGGTGTTTGCTAATGGCGATTCTTATAAAGGAAGTTTTGGTAGTGTTTATTCTGAGCCTTATACTCAGGGAGTATATAGATTTAAAGATGCTACTTTAGTAACTATTACTACCGAAAAGAAAGAGGCCCCAATTTATTCTTTAACAACTAGAGATTATAAAATGACTGATGGGGCTAGTTTTATGATAGATAATTATTACATGCGTAATATTTATACCAATGCCAAAGGATACAAATTTAGTTATTACTTGAATAAAGAAAAAAAGCTAAATTCTCACGCCTATTTTAATTATCCTAACGGGATTTTACTATATGGAAAATATAATAATGGAGTTCCTGATGGTATTTGGTCAATTTCCAAAAACTCAAATGGAATAAATACATTATGTTTTAAAAATGGACAAGTTACAGGATGTATTAGCAATAAATTTCCTGAAGAAAGTGATCTCTATTATTTTTATTACGAAAACAAATTACTAAATACCAAAGCAACTTATGCAGGTGCATATTATTATTGTGTGAATGGTGATTGTTTAAATGGTACAGGCGAATTGTTTTATTCATCTACAAATGAGAATAAACCTCTTTTTCTGTTTACTAAAGCTACTTTTAATAATAAAAATTCTGTTAGTGAAGCTCATTCGGTTTTTTATAATGGACAATTAGAAGTTATTAAATATTTAAAAGGTCCTCTTGTAGATTATGAATTTCATGGGAAATGTCATGAAGTGTATGCTGATGGTTCACCTTGTTTTGTTGGTGAAATGAATATGGGAAATCGAGCAAAGGGCTATTATTTTTATGAAAATTATGGTACGTTTGAAGGTGATTTCAAAGATCATTATCCTAGTTTTGGTAAAATTACTCTTCCAGGGTTGGGGTATTATGAAGGTAATTGCAATAGTGAAGGTATGAAAGGCACAGGAAAATTTTATTTTGCAGATGGAAGCACAGTGAAAAGTGATAATTTTCAAAAATATTCCGCCGCCGCTGCTACTTATACTCTAAAAAATGGTCAGTCAGAAGTAGGGATATATCATTTTGACAAAAACACCTTTGAGTATGTTGATTATCTTGGTCAAATGAAAGCCTATATCAAATCATTAGAGCAAGCTAATAAACCACAAATAGCCACTACTACAACAACACGATCATCAGGACAATGTGGCACTTGTCATGGGAGTGGAGCTGTTGTAATAACTTGTTCTATGTGTAAAGGGAATGGTAAATCTGAAACTTGGGTAAAGGTTAACGATTATGGTCGCTACAGCGGAAAAGGAACCTGTATTTATTGCAGAGGAATAGGTACAATGAGTTTAAGTAATTCTTGTAGAAGTTGTAACGGTAGCGGGAAAAATTAGATTTGTTTTTTTACGGTGTTTATTTAAAAACTATATTTTTTTATCGTTGTACTTTGCAGTATTTCCAAACATTTCGGATGCTACAAAGTTGCTTATCGTTGCGGACACAGAATGCTCCCGAAATGTCGGGACTGCGCTAACGTTTGTGTGTATGTTCGAGCCATCAGGGACGCGTGTTGTGCTTATTTATTATTCAATTTTGGTGGATTCTTCAATGCTTTTTTTACAACTTCATCAATAGAATCAACCGTTATTTCTTTTTTCTTGCAGTAGTCACTTTCAAGCCAATCCTCAATTAATTTTGATCCTTTACTTGCGTTACACGACATACAACAAAGAGCTATATTATCAGTCCCATTAAGTCTAATATCATTTACAATATGCTCCCAAGATGGTTTGTTTTTCCGTGAGTTATTTTCAGTCGTGAATACTATTCTGCAATAAACACATTTAGTATCTCGTTTTTTTACAAATTCTTCAATATGCTTTGGTATTCCCCAACGATTTGCCATAAAGTTCCAAATTAATTATTGTCTTCGAAGAAATCATTGTCCAATTCTTTAACTTCGTATACTGCTTTTACTTGAATACCTACATTATATTGATGCATAAGGTCTACTAATTTCAAACCATCAATCAGAATTATTGTGTGATGAGCATCATGAGCTTTTTTCGTTGCACCTGTATCAAACGATGATGTCGTGACGAAAACACCTTTTTGGGTGTCTCCACTCATTGCACCAATAAAATTCCGAATATCCTTCTCTCTGACTTTATTTTCTCCATATCGTTTGGCTTGAATGTAAATTTTGTCCAGTCCAAGTTTATCCTCATTGATTATCCCATCAATTCCACCATCTCCTGTTTTTGCTGTTTCAACAAAATCACCGTACCCCATTTTTTTGAGAAGAATAAGAATTACTTTCTCAAAATAGAATGGATCAATGTCCTTTAGTTTTTCTAATAATTCATCTTTTACCTGAATGTCAATTTGGTCAAAACCTTCGTCAATCAGGTCTTGGGGTGAGGCGTTCTCAATATTTGAAGGAGTCGATTCTTTTTTAGAGTTTTCTTGATTATAGAATTCAAGGTAATTATCAGAATTTTCAACTTGTTTTAAAGTCAAGTCTGATTTAGCATGAGTTTTCCCTTTATCTGTTATTTTTACAAATCCCCTCTTTGGAAATTCAATATATCCACCCTTTTTCAAGTAAGATTTCCCCCAAGCAATTCGGTTAATTATTAAAAGGTCTCCACTTTTTGTTTTTTCTTCCAATTGCTCTTTTGAAAGATCAGTGTAGAATTTATCAATTACTTTTTGATATAATTCTCTTGCTTGAAGAGTTTCTCCATTTTCTAACACTTTCAAAATCGGGATGAAAGTCTCATGAAATTTTGGTATTTCCATATTTTATATTGTTTCGTCGGAGTTCGTTTAAATTAAGCAGAACTCACATATATGTATGTTAAAATCATATAAAGCCACCCAATTATAGATAGATATTTATGATTACTGTTATACTTTATATTTATCAAATATATAAACAATTCACTACAAAAATCAATAATACTTAATATTAGTTGCGAAATTTTCGTACTAAGTGAAGTATGAATTAAGAGAGTTTCATTTTTAAAAATGAATTTGTCGGGAGTAGGCTTTGCGTGAGGGATGGAAGTGGCATCCTTTGTGGCTTTTCTTTAAAGCCACAAAGATATAACGGACAGCCCGACCTCGTTGCATAACGAAAGTTGCTTTTTTGTACTAAGGTTGTGCAACGAGGGCACGCCCAAGATGTTTTTATGTTAAGGGTGTTTTGTGTTGTTTTGACAAAAGAGACCAACAAGTGAAACAATCACGTAAACATAGCTGTTAGTGAGATTACTTCGTCCCGAAGTGTCGGGACTCGTAATGACAAAACGGGCTGTATTATCAGGGGTGAACACCCAAAAATTATAAAAAATACGCCAAAACGATTCCCAGTACAATCATGGAAACTTTGGCAACATTGAATTTGTGTCCTTCGCTGCTTTCGAAAATAATAGTCGAAGAAATATGGAATAAAATCCCGATTACGATAGCGGTAATTTGGTTATGGTAATGGCTCAGCGTAGTGAGATAATCGGAGGCAAAAGTGCCCAGCGGTGTCATCAAGGCAAAAGTAAGCATGAAGGCAAAAATAGCCTGCTTGTTCAAATGTGAATTGATGAAAAAAGTGGTCAAAATAATGGCAATAGGTAGGTGGTGAATGGCGATTCCTAGTGCTAGGTTGTCATGGTTGTGCCCCACAGGAAATCCTTCCAAGAAAGCGTGAATACAAAGACTGATGAACAGCAACCATGGAATATGGGACATATTGTGATGGCCGTGAACGTGACCATGTTCGGCACCTTTGGAGAAAAATTCCAGAATAATCTGGAATAAAATTCCCAGCATGATGAAAATCCCAATGTTGTTGTCGTGACTTTCTACCCCGTCATGTAGATGACTTTCGTAGATTTCGGGTAGTAGGTGCATCACGGTAAGCGAAAGCAAAAACGAACCACTAAATGCTAATAGCAGTTTGAGGTTGCTTTTGTTTTTAGGTTTTAAAACCAAAGCAATGATATACCCAAGGAGTACAGAAAGTAAAGGTAAAAGGTAGTTCATCTTTATTTGTGGAATCGATTATTCGTTTATTGGCCTCAAAAATAGTTTAAAACTTTGCTTTTTGTAGCATTTTGCTTTTAGCTTCTAAAAAACATTTACAGCAAATTCGCAAATTATTTAAATTCTATTTTTGTGTTTTAATTTGTGAATTTGCGGTTCAAATTTTTTTTTAAGGTTTTTACTTTGCAGATTTCAGTCTGCTAAACTGAAACAAAGGATTTTCAATCCTTTGTGGTTTATTGGTTGAATTGTAAAACAGTTCAACGGCTAAACAGCTAACTATTTAAATATCATAATTAATCGTTCGCTTTCGGTTTTATGGTATTTTTTTAATTTATAATCGCCAAAGATATCCAAAAGGTAAATTCCGGCTTCGTCCATCAAGGCTTCGAAGTCCTGTAATGTTAGTGCTTTTACTTTTTCGGTAAAATGGTATTTTTTGCCTTGGTCTTCAAAGTCAATTTCTTTGAAAATATGACCGTCGGCAACATAGCGTTTCAGGTGAAAGTCGATTCCATCTACGGTTTTTACCTCTTCAGGAACCAGCATTTCAATAACCTGATGTACGTTCATGAAATCAATTACAGCAAAACCATAGTCGGTCAAGCTGTTTTTGATGGCTTTTAAAGTGGTTAAATTGTCGTCGTCATTTTCAAAATAGCCAAAACTGGTAAACAAATTGAAAATGGCATCGTATTTTTCTTCAAAAGGCTCGCGCATGTCGTGTACCTTGAAGTGCAGGGTTTCGTTGGCACTTTTGCTGGCTTCGGCGATACTGTTTTCAGATAAATCGGCTCCAATGACGTCAAATCCCAATTGGTTCAAATAAATCGAATGACGTCCTTTGCCACAGCATAAATCCAAAACTTTGGCATTTTCAGGAAGATTTAAGTAATGCGTTAAATTGTCCATGAAATGTTGGGCATCACGGTCGTCGCGTTCTTTGTAAAGGATATGGTAATAAGGAGTGTCAAACCACGAACTAAACCAAGCTTCGCCAGCTTGCTCCTGATTGGGTTGTGTTGGATTTTGTACTTCAGACATTTATGCTGTTCAATTAATTCTATCCCGCAAATTTAGTGTATTTTTGCGGAAATATACTATTTCAGCTTGTTTGGAATTTAGAATTTAGAAAATTGGAATTTAAAAAGAATGGAAGAAAATTATAAGATGATAGCCAAAACCTTTTTTGGTTTTGAAGAAATATTAGCTACTGAATTACGAAACTTAGGCGCTCAAAATGTAGAACAGGGAGTACGAATGGTGAGTTTTAAAGGTGACAAAGGTTTTATGTACAAGGCGAATTTGGCATTGCGTACCGCTTTAAAAATCCTAAAACCCATTTATTCTTTTAGAGCGAATAACGAAAAAGCGCTTTACAAAGGTATTTCGGGAGTGAACTGGTCAAAGTTTATTAGTGCCAATCAGACTTTTGTAATAGACACAACTGTACACTCGGAATATTTTAATCACTCGGAGTTTGTTTCTCAAAAATGTAAGGATGCGATTGTGGATCAGTTTAGAGAAAGAACAGGGCAACGTCCTAGTATTGATAAGGTACATCCAGATTTACGCATTAACATTCATATTGATAAAGATCAGGTTTCGGTAGCCTTAGATACTTCGGGCAAACCTTTGAACCAACGTGGTTACAGAACGTCTACGAATATTGCTCCTATTAACGAGGTTTTGGCAGCGGGAATTTTGTTGTTGTCGGGTTGGGATGGACAGTCTGATTTCTTGGATCCAATGTGTGGTTCTGGAACCTTCCTTGCCGAAGCGGCTATGATTGCTTGTAATATTCCGGCAAACATTAACCGTAAAGAATTTGCTTTCGAAAAATGGAAAGACTGGGATAATGAGTTGTTTGACAAAATCACCGATAGTTTGTTGGGCAAAGTTCGTGAGTTTCATTACACCATTAAAGGGTATGACAAAGCGCCTTCGGCAGTGTTGAAAGCGAAGGAAAATGTTCGAAATGCCAATCTGGATGAATATGTAACCATCTCAGAAAATAATTTCTTTGACAGCGAAAAAAACACCGAAGGAAAATTGCATATCGTGTTTAATCCGCCTTATGATGAGCGTTTGGATATCCATATGGAAAAATTCTATAAAAATATTGGGGATACCTTGAAACAAAGCTATCCAGGAACCAATGCTTGGTTTATTACCGGAAATCTCGATGCGTTGAAATTTGTGGGTTTAAGACCTTCTCGTAAAATTAAATTATTCAACGCCGGACTGGAAGCACGTTTGGTGAAATACGAAATGTACGAAGGTAGTAAGCGAACGAAATTTCAGGAGAGAAGTTAGAAGTTAGGAGTTAGAAGTTAGAGGTTAGGAGTTATGAGTCATGAATGTAACTTTAAACTAAAAACAATAAACCATAAACAACAAACAAAAAAGTCATGTCAAAATTACAACTAAGAGCATTTTTATACCAACTTGGTACTTTTGCGAGTTTATTTATATTATCCCGTTATTTAATTCATCAATATGCTGGGCTTACTGGTTTTTGGGAGCCTTTTGCCGCTTTTGTGATTGCAACTTTTGTTGGGCCTAAGTTTCAGGCTGTAAAAACGAAAGACGGGGAGAAATTGTTTATGAAATGGGTTTTTTCTAAAAATGTTAAAGAAATAGGGTAGGTTTTGATTAACCGCAAAGTTTTTTAAGTTTACCGCAAAGTGAAGAAAGTTTTAATAGAACCGCAGAGTCACTGATTGATTTCAGTGGATTTGCGGTTTTGTTTTTTAACCGCAAAGAGGCAAAGTTTTTCGCAAAGAACATAAAGGATTTAAAGATAAATCTGTGTAAATCTGTGAAATCTGTGGTTTTGTTTTTAACCGCAAAGAGCACTAAGTTTTCGCAAAGAACACGAAGTTTAGTGAAATAAAATTTGTGTTAATTTGTGTAATTTGTGGTGGAATAATTTAACCGCCAATTCGCAAATTTATATAGCTTGCGAATTAGCGGTTTTGTTATTGTGGGTTGTTAGTTCGAGCGAAGTCGAGAACAATTATATAGCCTCTCGACTTCGCTCGATGTGACAGTCGGTTTATTTTTTCTTTTCTGCTTTTTTGGTATCAGCAGGTTTTACGACTTTTTTGAACATTGGAACAAAATATGTTACTGTATAGTTGAATCCTACTCCAAAATCACCATTGTACGTACGGTTGAATCCCGGAATGTATAAGTTTTCAAAATTGCTTGGTTGCTTGTTGCTCACCAATCGGTTTAATCGAAGACTGAAGCCTACAAACACATTGTTGAATACTTTGGCTTTCATTCCGGCAACCACTTCAATCCAACTTGCCGTTAAACCGTTGTATTTTTGCCCAGATGTCAATGGCGGAATTTCACCAAAATACTGATTGGTATTGTAGATTTTGTAACTGTTCAATTGTTGGCTAAAAGAACTAAAACCATAACGTAAACCAATAGAAATGATATTTTCCATATCTAGCCAGTTTTCGTAGCCATTATAATCAAAACCTACTTTGATGTAGGAACCCTTAGTGGTGAAGTTTAATCGGGCGTCATCGGTGGTTTTATTTTCGTTACCAACTTCGGCAGCGATGTAATGTTTTTTGTCGTAACGATAATCTCCTACTAGTTCAATTCCTTTATAATCTTTGTCATAAAAACTTTTGCTTAGTTTGAATAAATCGACACCTAAACGAACACCATAACGGTCTTTTTTTATAGGAATTGCAATGGAATCCTTTTTGGGAGTTGTACTCGTTTTAGAGCTAACAGCCGCTTTTTGAGTGATGATTCCTTTACTTAAACTGTCTTTTGGTACTACTTTAGTTTCTTGTGCTTGTGCAAAAAACAAAGATAAAATCAGGAAGCTACTAAAAATATATTTCAAGGTGTGTTTCATTTTCATTAGCTATAATAGGGTTACTTACATAAACCACATTTATCCATTTTTGATCAGGTGTTGCAGCATCCGAATGTACGAAAGGCGTAGTTGAGTCCAAAGTATAATTTGTTTTATAACCACAAGCACGTGATACATAAATATTTTGGGTTCTGTAATTGAATTTGATAATATCTTCGTTGGCAGGCGCTACAATACTGGTACTTCCATAATTTAAAATGAATCGAAAAGTAGTCGATTCGGCATTTACCTTCAGCGGAATAGAAACCGTACTTCCGTTAATTAAAGTATTTCCACTAAAGCTTACTGCTTCATCCATTCCTTCACTAAAAATACTAAGGTTTGTTACATTCTTAGTTACCGAGGCGTTATTAGCATCATAAAATGTAATTACTAATCGGGGAGTCGTAATAGTATTCCCATCACAAATATCGTCTTTCTCGCAACTGGAGAAGGAGAAAGCAAAGCTGAGTACTAATAAGAGCAGTATCGTTTTTTTCATTTTTATAGTTGTTAGTGACTAGTCCTTAGTCCTTAGTCCTTAGTTTTTACTAACTGCTAAGGACTAAGTACTAATGACTACTTTCTTTCCAATAACACCACATTTTCCACGTGATGAGTTTGCGGGAACATATCTACAGGACGCACTTTAGTTACCTTGTATTTCTCATCCATTAAAGCCAAATCACGGGCTTGTGTAGCCGAATTACAACTCACATAAACTACTTTTTCTGGAGCGATTTTCAAGATTTGTTCAATCACATCTTTATGCATTCCGTCACGAGGAGGGTCGGTGATAATCACATCCGGTTGACCGTGTTGGGCAATAAAAGCATCGTTAAACACGACTTTCATGTCACCAACAAAGAACTCGCAATTGTCAATATTATTGCGTTCTGCATTGGCTTTAGCGTCTTTAATAGCATCCGGAACACTTTCTACCCCAATTACTTTTTTTGCTTTTTTTGAAACGAATTGCGCAATAGTTCCCGTTCCGGTATATAAATCGTAAACCGTTTCATTTCCGGTTAATCCGGCAAATTCTCTCGTGATTTTGTACAATTCATACGCCTGATCCGAATTGGTTTGGTAAAAAGACTTAGCGTTGATGCTAAATTTCAAACCTTCCATTTCCTCTAGAATATAATTACGACCTTTGTATAATTGAACATCCTGATCGTAAATAGTATCATTCGCCTTATTATTCACCACAAATTGCAACGAAGTAATTTGCGGGAATGTAGCATACAAATGATCTAATAATAATTCTCTATTGGCTTTATCGTCTTCGAAAAACTGAATCAAAAGCATGATTTCGCCAGTCGAAGCCGTACGCAACATCAAAGTACGCAATAAACCGGAATGTTCTCTTGGATTAAAGAAAGTCAATCCGTTTGCATTAGCAAAATCACGCACTTCATTTCTAATCGCATTCGAAGGATCTTCTTGTAAATGACATTTTTTGATGTCCAGAATTTTGTCCCACATTTTAGGGATGTGGAAACCTAGGGCGTTTCTGTTTCCTAAATCCTCATCGCTTCCTATTTCAGCTTCGGTTAACCAACGGCTGTTGGAGAACGAAAACTCCATTTTATTTCTGTAGAAAAATTGTTTCTCCGAACCTAAAATGGGTTCAAATTCAGGAAGTTCGATTTTACCAATGCGTTGCAAGTGGTTTTTAACCTCATTGTGTTTGTAAAACAACTGTTGGTTGTAGTTCATATTTTGCCATTTGCAACCACCACAAACCCCAAAATGCTCACAAATAGGATCCACACGATGCTCTGAAAACTCGTGGAATTTCACCGCTTTTCCTTCATAATACGCCTTGCGTTTTTTGAAAGTTTGCACATCAACCACATCACCCGGAACCACATTCGGGATAAATATTACTTTACCATCGGGAGCCTTTGCTACCGAAACGCCTTTTGCACCTGCATCAAGGACTTTTATCTGATGAAAGACAACTTTGTCTGTATTTTTTCTACCCATGGCGCAAAAATAAGTTTTTGTCCGCTTTTATAAATTCAATTTGGGAAATATTTTTGAAAAGGGCTGTTTTTTGTAGTGATTTCATTTTTGTGTCATTTGTTCAATCGTCGGTTCGAGTGCTTTTAATTTCAAATGCGACAGCTTTTGGGATTAAAGTGTATCGAGAACTTTCGGAAGTAGTAGAGGTTCTCGATACTTCAAACTAATTTTCTGTCGTAAATTAGTTTTCAACTCGAACTGACGGGTGCAGACTTGTTTTTTATCTGTGCCTAATCCCGCTTTTCGCTACAAATCCTCGCGTTGCCTGCAGGAACGCTAAACCATTAAAGGAGCTCGCTTCGGTCGCTCTTTACTGGCAAGCGTTCTTTTTGCCGGCAACACTGCGGGTTTTTCGCTGCAATCGGGGGCAGGGGAGTTGTGGAAATATTTAGGTTTTTGGGTAAAAGAAACCTCGTTTAGTTGACGCGGTTAGTTAATGCCTTTTAAGTAGCGCGTTTTGATAGCGTTTTGATAGCGCGGAATTGTATTCCGTGCACACTCCAACAGGATAAAATACTATTTAAAATTGAACTGTTTGGTTTTGTAGTTGCTCAACTCAACTTTGCGGGCACGGATTGCAAATCCGCGCTATCGTTGTTTTCGCTATAAACGAAGTTCACTGAACTCCTTTGAAAAATGTAATCCAGTGAAGTAATCGGGGGCAGGGGAGAAAATTTCCCACCCCGCCCGCTGTGGCGGGCACCCCTACGGAGGAGGGGAAGTCGCGTAATTTTCCCTCCTTTGGAGGGGTGCCCAACGGGCGGGGTGGTTTTTTGTTATTATCGTGGGCAGGGGAGATTTAGTATTGAGTCGCGTTGCAAACGCTACGAATTGTTTTCACTTGAAAGTAGGTACTCGATGCGATCGGGCACCAGTTGTGGGAATTTAATTGAAACTTACAATAGTTCAAACCGCTTTTAGCGGGTCGTTGTTTTTTGTTCGTCATTAACATACTCTAAAATGTCACCGGGTTGGCATTCTAATACATTACAAATTGTCTCCAAAGTGCTAAATCTAATTGCCTTTGCTTTTCCTGTCTTTAATATGGAAAGGTTCGATAAAGTCAATCCAACTTTATCAGAAAGTTCATTAAGTGACATTTTTCGTTTAGCCATTACAACGTCTAAATTTACTACAATTGCCATAGCCTAAACAGTTAAATCGTTTTCGTTTTGAATATCCACTCCTTTTTTGAAAATAGTCGCAATAATATAGATTATAGCTCCCATTAAAATAAATGCTTGACTGTCTGCCCAAAATTGGTTTAAGTTGTCGGTAACAAAACCGTGATGCATTAAATTTTTAACTAACTGTCTGGCAATATAACTTAACAGTCCAATTGAAAGAGTGTAATAACTAATTTGTAAAAATTGTCTCGCAACAAAAGTGCTGAACGGTTTTGACAAATCCATTGTGTGCATTAGTCTGATAACTGTGTAAAATAGGCAGGCTTTTAAAATTGAAATGGTTAGAATAAAGCTATAGACACCGAAAAAAGTTAATCTACTGTCTTTATACATTTCAGTTAAGTCCAACTTTTGATAAAGATTTTGGACAAATTCAGGCTTATACAGACTGAAAAAGAAATTTACTATTAAGCCTCCTGCTTCAATGCACAAGCCGACAAAAATAAGCCAGGCCACAATATATAAGCCCCAAAATACGAAGTTGTTTGTTTTCGACATCATTGTTTAAATTAAAGTTGATGTGCCAAAGATAATAAAATATTATTGAAAAACAATAAAAATAGAGTTTTATTCAAAAATTATTTATCGAATTAAAAAGTGCTTTGTAATAGTTTGCTGATTATTTACGTTTTGTCGTCACTTGAGATAAGTCTGAATAGGTGAGTTTTGTTTTGGGGTAATTTGTCAGAGTTGCGATGTCTTTTTACAATGACCGCTAACTCAAAAATAAGCGAAACAAACCTTCGCATATAAACCCAAAATCAGCTAGATTGGCAAAACGTTATTTTGTTTTATGTATTTTCAAATATATAAAATAATCCTACAAAAAGATTGAGGTGCTAATTTTTTATTTGTTTTCAAAATGAAAACTTTACTATTACTTTAAATTTTCCCTCTCCAAATAAAAAAGCAATATAGTTAATGGTGAAGTCTTGTAAATACGAAATTGAATGCAATAAATTTATTTTATTTAGTTCTTTTCATGTTAATAGGATTCTGTCTGCAATCAAAGACATCAATAATTTCAATGCGTTTTTCGGCTTTGTTAATCCAATAAATGATTTTGAAGTTTTTATAGACCAAATATCTGAATTCGTTTGATCTGTCAATAAGCAATTCCTCAATCTGACCTATAGTTGGCTGTTTTTTTAGTTTTAAAGTTTCTTTCGCTATTGCTATAGTGATGTTTTTAGCGACTTTTAAACTCCCATTTTCTTTGTAGTATTTGAAAATTTCCTTGAGTTGTGTTTTTGAGAAATCAGTCCAGTAAATTTTTAGCTCCATTTCTCTATTTCAGAAATTAAGTCATTTACTTCAGTTATTTTTTTGTTTTTAGCATCATCTAATGATTGGTCTATGCGCTGATTCAGTTTTTCTATGCTTATGGTATGAAAAGTATCTTTTTTTTCTTTTCTCAAAATACTTTCTAAATGGGAAATAGTTTCCTCGCTTTGTACTTTAAGGAATTCCTGGATAAATGATAATTTTCTGGCTTCTAAATTCATGGCAAAATAACTTTAACTCAAAAGTACAAAATCTATTTATATGAGGAATTAATTTTTTATGAAATTATATTTTTTAATGTGGTCAAGTTGTTGTTTTTAAGGTTTTCAGAGGTCTAAGTTGATGATTTTTTTCTCAAAAAAAACCTCGTTTCACTAATAAAGTAAAACGAGGTTTTGTATTTCAAAAAGATTGAATCTTTTAATTTTTCAATCTTTAAATCTTTTAATAAAAATTACAAATCCGATCTTAAAATAGCACCGTTACTAGCGTTAGTAACTAATGAACGGTATTGGCCTAACCATCTTGAAGTCAATTCTTTTTTAAGAGGAACAAATTCAGCTCTTCTCTTAGCGATTTCTTCGTCAGTTAAGTTAACTGATAAGATGTATTGGTCAACATCAATGTGGATTTCGTCTCCGTCTTTCAATAAACCAATCATTCCTCCTTCGGCAGCTTCCGGAGATACGTGACCGATAGATGCACCTCTGGTTGCACCACTAAAACGACCATCGGTAATTAATGCTACTTTGCTACCTAATCCCATTCCCATGATTAAGGAAGTTGGTGCTAGCATTTCCTGCATTCCAGGACCTCCTTTTGGACCTTCGTAACGGATAACCACAACGTCACCCGCTTTTACTTTTCCACCTAAAATTCCTTCGATAGCTTCCGGCTGACCGTCAAAACAAACTGCTTTTCCGGTGAAAACACGGTCTCCCGTAATACCTGCTGTTTTGATTACGGCACCTTGCTCGGCTAAATTTCCATATAAAACAGCCAATCCACCTACCGCAGAATACGGATTGTCAATGGTGTGGATAATATTAGTGTCTTTTATATAAGCTGTCTTTGATTTTTTCTAAAATCGTTTCACCAGTAATGGTTAAGTTGTCTAATAGGATATCATCACCTCTTTTAGTCATTTCTTTCATAACTGCATTTACACCACCGGCAGTATTGATGTCTTCCATATGAACGGTTGACAAACTTGGAGAAATTTTAGCAATGTGAGAAACTTTTTTAGAAATAGTGTTGATGTCTTCTAAGTTGAAATTTACGTTCGCTTCTTTGGCGATAGCTAACATGTGTAAAACCGTATTCGAACTTCCACCCATAGCCATATCTACTGCAAATGCATTTCGAACGGCTTTTTCGTTAAGGATGTTTTTCAACTTGAATTTTTCGGTTTGCGCAGCGTCTTTTGCAATTTCGCAAATTCTTCTTGCCGCCTGACGGTACAATTCCTCACGCTCTTTGGTTAAGGCCAAGATAGTTCCGTTTCCTGGAAGCGCAATTCCCATAGCTTCCATCAAAGTGTTCATAGAGTTGGCTGTAAACATTCCCGAACAACTTCCTCCTGAAGGACAAGCATTACACTCGATATCTTTTAATTCCTCATCGGTAATTTCGCCTAATTCGTGTTTTCCAACTGCCTCAAAAGCTGTTGCTAAATCGATAGGCACTCCGTCTTTAGTATGTCCTTTTTTCATTGGTCCACCACTTACAAAAATAGTAGGAACATCAACACGCAAAGCTCCCATAATCATTCCCGGAACAATTTTGTCACAGTTAGGAATCGCAATCATAGCATCCAATTTGTGTGCATTCATTACCGATTCGATAGAGTTAGCAATGATTTCTCTTGAAGGTAAAGAAAAAAGCATTCCGTCGTGACCCATGGCGATACCATCATCTACTCCGATAGTGTTGAATTCAAAAGGCACACATCCATTCGCTTTAATTTCTTCTTTGATAATTCTTGACACACGGTCTAAGAAGAAATGTCCAGGGATAATCTCGATATAAGAGTTGGCAACTCCAATGAATGGTTTGTCAAAATCCTCGTCTACTAATCCTGTTGCTCTGAATAATGATCTGTGTGGTGTTCTTTGATGTCCTTTTTTTACTTCATCACTTCTCATAAATATGCTTTTTTATATACTTTTTTAAAAGTTGTATGTTTATATAATTTTTTTCTGGGGGCAAAGATAAGTAATCTTTTAAGTTAAATCTTTGCCGAAAATAGAAAAGCATTGATAATATTTCTTTAAAATCGCTTATTTGGAAAAGTTTTGACCAATTTAAAAGTGGTATTAATATCTTTGTTTTAAGATTAATAAAAATGAATAGTTCTTTAAAACTCAAAAAAGCAGTAATTCAGTTGGTAATTGTTTTTTGTCTAATATTTTCTAGTTGTGATAACAGCATAAAAAATGGTAAGCAGTATTTTTATCGTGCTATTAATGATAAAGATACTGCACTGCTTCGTTTTACTAAACTAGAGAATAATAGTTTTTTTGGCCAGTATGAAATTCGATACGAAGGAGTCAGAAAAGATTCGGGTGAGGTAAGAGGTATTATTGTTGGCGATACTATTAAAGGCAGTTTTTATTATTCTCCATATGGTGGAGGTGTTTTAAAAAGATATCCCATCGCTTTGTTGAAACGGAAAAATAAATTATTATTAGGTAAAGGAGTGATTTCAGTATATATGGGGATTCCTTCCTTTTTAAAAGGGGATACTATTGATTATTCTAAACCAGAGTTTGTATTTGAGGAAGTTAAGAAATAAAGACTATTCTTGTAAAAAGTTGGAATGCTTTCGTTATTTGTTTAAAGTGAAAGTTGTTTCGATTTAAATTCTAATATAGCATACAAAAATCAGTGTTTTTCATCGATATAAGTGGTTAAAATATGCTGATTTAAAAGCATATAGAGTATATTTGTAGACTTTGATATTTTACCCCAAGAAATATAAAGAAAGCTTTATGAAACAACTCTACACGATTATTTTATTTTGGATTTTATTTAGTTCGATTACCGAAATAAATGCCGGAAATAAAATTCCGTTTTTTAATCCAAATCATAATGTTGAATATAAAAAATCGGCTTTTTTAGCTACGCCTACTGCTACTATTACCGGAACAACTACGGTTTGTCAGGGAAGTACAAGTCCGGTGATTACTTTTACCGGAAGTGGAGGGACGGCACCCTATACTTTTACTTATACATTGAATGGCGGAGCAGCACAAACAATTTCAACATCAGCAGTTAGTAGTTCGGTTACTCTTTCTGTTCCCACCTCGAGTGCTGGAGTTTTTGTTTATAATTTAGAAAGTGTACATGATGCTGCAGATCCTACCTCTGAAATTGTACAAACAGGTTCAGCAACGGTTACTGTTGGGTCGCCTATTACTGCTGATTTTACATTTACCAATAATGGTGCATGCTCAGGAACAACGGTTCAATTTGATCCCTCTGTTTCAGGAACAGGGAATATAACTTATTCCTGGGATTTTGGTGATGGAACGGCAGTGTCTAATTTGCAATTTCCAACGCATCAGTTTACAGCTTTAGGATGTGGAACCCAAACCTTTAACGTAGTTTTGACAGTTTCTTTAAATGGTTGTACTGCAACTAAGTCCAAAACGATTACCGTAAAACAAAAGCCAGATATTAGTTTTAATGATGCAAATAATCCTTTTGCAGTAGATCTTTTTAATAATTGTGCCAATGCAGCTACTAATCCTGTTTTTTCAATAAAGGTGGGAAATACTTCTGCTTCAACTTGTATTAGTTCTTATTCTATAGATTGGGGTGATGGAAGTGCAGTTTTATCAAATGCGACTTTTCCCGCTTCCCATACTTATAATTTAGTCGGAGCTTATAATATGGTTATTACAGCTATGGGGACAAATGGTTGTAGTAATTCCGTAATTTATGTTATTAAAAATGTAACCAATCCTTCGGGGGGAATTGTGAGTCCTGGAAGTACTGTTAATTTATGTGCTCCAACAGCGCCATTAAATTTTACAATTTCAAACTGGGGAGCCAATTCATTAGGAACGGTTTATGATATTGATTATGGTGATGGTTCAGCAATTGTACGTCTTACTCAAACAGATTTACAGAGTTCTATTTATTTTAATGCATCCAATCCTTCGGCATCACTTAATTTTCCTATTCCACATTCCTATACAATAACCAATTGTCCTAAAGCAGAATTTATCGCTGTTTTGACTGTTTCAAACGCTTGTGGAAAAACAAAGAGTTCTGTTTCTAATATAACCGTTTATTCCAAGCCGGTAGCTAATTTCACTGCTCCTCCTAAAGCGTGTTTAAATGCAAATGTCACTTTTACAAATACTTCAACAACAGGTTATGGTCAAAGTTGTACCCAGAACGTAATTTATGCATGGGATTTTGGAGATGGAACAACTTCTTCAGCCATTAATCCAACGCATAGTTATACAGCAGCAGGAAATTATACAGTAACTTTAGTGGCTCAGGGATATTGTGGTACTTCAACTCCTGTAACTAAAACCATTTGTGTTGAAGGAGCATTAACACCATCATTTACTCTTAGTAATTCTTCAGGTTGTACGCCTTTGGCAATTACAACAACGAATACAACGGATGAAACAAATGCTTGTTTGTCTCCAACTTATCTTTGGACAGTTACTTATGCAGCAGCTAATTGTGGTACAACAGCAACAATTGCCAGTCAGAGTACTAAAAATGCTTCGTATAATTTTACTGTTCCGGGTATTTATACCATCAAACTAACAGCTACTAATTCTTGTGGAAGCGTTAATACAACCCAAACAGTTGAAGTTAAAAAGCCACCAACAGCTACTATTGCTGCCATTCCGAACAGTTGTGGGACAGCAACAATCAATCCAACAGCAACAATTACTAGTTGTGCACCAGCTTCAAGTACGCTGACCTATGCATGGAGTTTTCCGGGAGGAACGCCAGCAACAGCCAATACCGCAATCCCTGGTACGATTACTTATAGTACAACGGGGACTTATACGGTTTCATTAGTTGTCACTAACGAATGTGGTGCTTCAGCTACTGCTACCCAAACTTTTTCGGTGAATAAAACCCCAACAATCACTAATACCAATTTAAGTCAGACGATTTGTTCGGGGACTTCTTCTTCGGATATTAATTTGACCGCAGATGATCCTTCAACTACTTTTAGTTGGACAGTAAGTGCAACAGCAGGTATTTCGGGTTATGCACCGGCAGGTTCAGGGACTGTCATTCCTTCAAAAGTGATAAGCACCACTAATGCAGCTACCGGAACGGTAACCTATGTGGTAACTCCTAAAATTGGTAGTTGTTCGGGGACATCGGTTAATTTTGTAATTAATGTTAATCCAGCGCCTGTATTTACGACGCAACCCGTTTCAAGTACCGTTTGTCAAGGGGGAACAGCTAGCCAGTTGGCAGTTGCTGTAAATGCTAGTAGCGGAACGCCATCGTATCAATGGTATTCTAATACTTCTAATTCTACAGTAGGAGGGACATTAATTTCTGGTGAAACCAATAAAACATATAATCCTCCAACCACTACAATTGGAACGGTTTATTATTATAATGTAGTGACCTTATCTTCCGGAGGATGTTCTAATTTGACTTCGAATATAGCGTCGGTAGCGGTGACTGCACAACCGACCATTTCACAGCCGTTAGCAACTCAAACGATATGTACCGGTTCAACAATTGCTTCTGCATTATCGGTGACTCCTTCGGGAGGAACAGGAACAGCTACGTATCAATGGTATTCGAATACAACTAATTCTAATTCAGGCGGTACAATAATTTCAGGGGCGATAAATAATAATTACACTCCTCCTGTTTATACCATTGCAGGTGATTACTATTACTATGTTGTTGTGAATTCTGGTGGTAGTGGTTGTGGTTCGGTAACCAGTAATGTGGCTCAAGTAACTGTTTTAACTCCACCTACAATAACAACACAACCAATGGCCAGTCAGGTTTTGTGTCAGGGTGAAACTGCAACAGCATTAAATGTTGCAGGTTCAGGAGGTAATGGTGCTTTTTCTTATCAATGGTATCAGAATAATGTTAATAATACAACATCGGGTACAGCTATTGGCGGTGCCACAAGTGCCACATATATGCCATTAACAACTACTGCGGGTACGTTATATTATTATTGTGTGTTGACGCAAACAGGAGCAGGATGTTCTGTAAAAAGTGCTGTGGCATCAGTACAGGTAAGTGTTTCACCAACGATTTCTGTTCAACCTACACCTAGTACAGTTTGTTTGGGTGGTACTCCTACAACTTTGTCTTTTACGATAAGTAATGGAGTTGGAATACCTACTTATCAATGGTATTCTAATACTTCTAATTCGAATACCGGAGGAACTCTTTTAACAGGAAGTAATAGTTCAACCTATGCTCCGTCAGCAGCAGCTACAGGAACAACCTATTATTATTGTGTAATTACTTTTCCTTCTTTGGCAGGTGCTTGTGGTGTTGTTACTACCAATGCAACAGCGGTTGTAGTAAATCCTAAACCGAGTATTGCTGCTGAAAGTGCCATTATTTGTAGTTCTAATACATTTGTAGTTACTCCTGCAGCTTCCGGTTCTAATATTATTCCAACAGGTACTACTTATACCTGGACAACCCCTTCGATTAGTCCTGCAGGGACAATCACAGGGGCCAGTGCTCAATCAACTCCACAAACAAATATTAGCCAAACATTAATAAATACCTCTATAAATCCTGCTGTAGTAACCTATACTGTTACTCCAACATCAGGGACTTGTGTTGGAAATACTTTTACCGTTTCGGTTACGGTAAATCCGGCTATTAATGCCAATGTAGTGATTAATGATAATAAATGTTTTGGGACCAATACCGCTTCTATTTCGACTAATATTACAGGAGGAATTCCTTTTTCGTCAGGTGCTCCGTATACAATTTCCTGGACAGGTCCTAATGGTTTTAGTTCGTCAGCAACTTCAATTTCAAACTTGCAACCTGGGAGCTATAATTTAAGCATAACCGATAATGGAAATTGTCCGTTTTCAAAAAGTTATACCATTACAGAACCTAATGATATTGTTATTGCATTAGTTACTAAAAAAGATATCAGTTGTTTAGGCAGTGCGAATGGTAGCGTTGATATTAGTGTAACAGGAGGAACAGGAAATTATACTTATGCTTGGACGAAAAACGGCGCTCCATTTGCCAATACTCAGGATATTTCCAATTTAGGCCCGGGTAATTATGTTGTTTCGGTTAGCGATGCCAATAATTGTGGTCCTAAAACCGCTTCTTATACTATTATTGAACCACCGCTTTTAGTGGTTAGTTTAAATGATAAAAAGGATGTCGTTTGTTATGGTGATGCGACAGGAAGTATTACGGTTGATGTTAGCGGAGGTGTAGCTGCTGGTTCGGGTTATAATTTTGCATGGACAGGACCTAATGGTTTTACGAGTTCAACTCAAAATTTAACCAATATAGTTGCCGGAACTTATGATTTAATAGTGACCGACAGTCAGGCCTGTTCGAAAAATCTATCGGTGACCATCACACAATCTGCTGAAATAAAAGTTACTTATAGTACCACTCCCATTTTATGTTATGGGGCTAATAATGCTTCGATTACAGCTACTATTTCAGGCGGAATTCCGCCTTATCAATATACCTGGAATAATTTGGCTACGACCTTAAATCAAACAAATTTATCTGCGGGTGATTATACCATTTTGGTGACTGATAATGCAGGATGTAAAAAGTCCCAAACTATTACTATTCCTGATGCGCCCATTTTTACGGTTAATCCGGTAAAAAAAGACATCAGCTGTTTTGGCGCTCATGACGGAAGTATAGCTTTGAATTTAGTAGGAGGAAAAGCACCGATTACTTTAGTCTGGAGTGACGGCAGTACTTCGGGATTAACCAGAAATAATTTAGGATCAGGTACTTATACTGCAACCATTTCAGATGGAACGCCTTGCCAAATTGTTCGAACATTTGTCATTCAGGAACCGCAGCCTTTAGTACTTTCGGCCAATGTTAGCCACGCATTGGATTGTGATAACGCGAATAGTGGAGCTATTAATCTTTTAGTTTCAGGAGGGACGGCTCCGTTTACTTATTCATGGTCAAATGGTGTATCAACCGAAGATTTAAACAATGTGCCAGCCGGAAATTATTTGGTAACTGTAACCGATGCAAGAGGTTGTGTAAAAACAGCTCAGTATTCGATAAACCGACCGCCGCCGATTGTTATTGGTGTTACTACAAAAACGGATGTGAATTGTGATACCAAAGAGGTAAAACAAAACTTTACAGCTCAGGTTTCAGGAGGCCTTCCTCCATACCAATTAAGCTGGTCTAGTGGTGCTGTAAGCGGAGCCAATAATGAAATGATGAGTACCAACCAAAACGGAACTATTGTATTAAATGTTACGGATGCTTTAGGCTGTAAAGCTAATTATAGTTTTAATGTAGCTATTCCGAAATTAGGAAGTCCTTCGTTTACGACTAATTCTTATGGTTTTACTACTTATGGTTTTTATTCTATCGAAGACCCAGTCCAATTTACCAATACAGCAACAGATGGTTTTATTGCTATTTCATGGGATTTTGGTGACGGTTCTTTGTCAGATGAAATTAATCCTGTCCATATTTTTAAAAAAGAAGGAAGCTATATTATCAATCAAAGAGTGACGTATCCTTTGGGATGTGCTTATAATTATACGCTAAAACTGGAAATTAAAAAAGGATATAATTTAATGTATCCTAATGCTTTTACGCCTAATAAAGATGGTGTAAACGATTATTTTTTACCAGCTTTTAAAGGTTTATCCAATATAATATTTGATGTGTATGATACCTGGGGAGGATTGATTTATTCTGAAACAGGTGAAACGATTAAAGGCTGGGATGGAATGATAAAAAATCAGGAGGCTGAAAATGGAAATTATTATTTCAAAGTGACAGCCAAAACATTTTACGGAGCAATTATAAAAGACCAGGGTGCATTTGTACTTATAAAATAATGAGAATGAAATTTAAAATACTATTTACAATTTGTACTTGTTTCTTTTTTACCGTAGTAAAAGCACAAGATCCCATTTTTACGCAATATTTCATTGTTCCTCAAACCTTAAATCCAGCTTATTCCGGTTTTTTGGAAACCACTTCAGCGGGTATTATTCATCGCTCCCAATGGCCTGATTTGAATTTAAAAGTTGATACAGACTATGCATTTTTAAATAGATGGAATGATAATCTTAATAGTGGAATTGGAGGAAGTGTGTTGAGTCACAGAGAGAATTTTACGCATTATAATTTTACCCAATTGAATCTGAATTATGCCTATAAAGTTGCTTTAAATGACAGATGGGCCGTTAGACCTGCAATTGAAGTTGGTTTTGGAACTAAATCTTTTGGGTTTAATAATTTAGTCTTAGGAGATCAAATTAATATTGATTCTGGTACCATTAATAATCAGACAAATGATCCGTCCAATTTTCACGATAAATTCAGTTTTTTTGATTTCTCTGCCGGATTGTTATTTAGCAGTGATGAAGCTTGGATTGGTTTGTCATTAAAGCACATTAATAAACCCAATATTTCATTGGTAGATGAAAAAAATCTTCCTCTGAATATGTTCTTTTCGGCAAGTGTGGGTTATGAATTTTTGGTGGCCGATTATTTGGATGTGGTTAGTTTTCCTTATGAAACAAAGTTTATGGTGTCAGCCAATTATATGAATCAGGGTCAATTTAATCGATTGGATTTAGGCTCTTCCATTATGTTCAGAACGCTTTTTTTAGGAGTATCTACTGCTATGAATCCTTTGGCAAAAGCTCAGGATAGTCATTTGGTGACCTCAGTTAATTTTTACGGAGGTTTGCAATATGAAAATTTCAAATTTGGTCTTTCGCATGATTTTACAACTTCCAAAATGGGAAGGACAGGAGGAATTTATGAATTGTCCTTAACCTATCAGTTTGATTTTAGTGTCAAATGTTTTGGATGCCCTAATTATGAAGGCAGGTAATAACAGTAATTTTGAAGGTAAAATTAAACCCAACATGGAATATGTTGGGTTTTGTTTTTTTTACCAAAGATGATGCACCTCTTTTTTGATGTACTGCTCATAAATAGCATTCATTGCTGCAATTTTTTCAGGAGTTAAAGCTGGTAAATCCAAAGTGGAAAGATTGGATAAAACATGACTTTCAGTTGATGCACCCGGAATGATACAACTCACTTCAGGGAAACTTAAAATCCATTGTAAGGCAATCGGAGCCAGGTTTTGTACCTCAGGGAATAATTTTTTAAGTTCGTTCACAGCAATCAAACCTAATTCGTAATTAACTCCTGAGAAGGTTTCTCCTTTGTCAAAAGCCGCGCCTTCACGATTGAAAAAACGATGGTCTTTGCTGTCAAAAATAGATTTTTCAGAAAATTTTCCAGTTAGTAGACCGCTCGCTAAAGGAACACGGACAATGATACCAACATCTTTTTTTTGTGCTTCTTTGAAGAATAATTCAGATGGACGTTGTCTAAACAGGTTGAAAATAATTTGAACTGAAGTTACATTAGGAAATTCGATAGCCTTAAGTCCTTCTTCTACTTTTTCGACACTAACACCTAAATTTAAAATTTTACCTTCTTGTTTTAATTTGTCAAAAAGTTCAAAAATTTCCGGACGATAATATACTTCTGTAGGCGGACAGTGCAATTGGATTAAATCAAGTGTTTCCAATCCTAATCTTTGTAAACTGTCTTCCACATATTTTTGCAAAACTTTTGGCTGGTAGCCTTCATTGACATGCGGATTGATGTGGCGACCACATTTGGTAGCTACATAAATGCGTTCTGAACGAGAACGAACCAATCTTCCAACCGCTTTTTCGCTCAATCCATTTTCGTAAACATCGGCAGTGTCAATAAAATTGATTCCTTTGTCGATGGCAGTGTTTAAGAGTTCATCGGCAGATTGATCATTAAAGAGAGAACCCCATTTTCCACCTACTTGCCAGGTTCCCAAAGCAATTTCAGATATTTCAAAATTTGTTTTTCCTAGTTTACGATAGTTCATTTTATTGTTATTATTGATTGTTTAAAGTTAGTTGTATGGCTTTTTGAATTAGCAGACTCATTATTTCATAACCTCTCGTGTTGGGATGAACGCGGTCTTCGGATAATTCCGATTTCAAGCCTTTTTCATCATCCACCATTGCCGAATAATAATCTACATAAGTAATTTGTTTAGTGGTTGCATAGTGTTCTAAAGCTTCATTTAGTTCGATAATACGTTCGGCTGGTTTTTCTTTTGGATTCCAATAGAAGAAATTGGCAGGTAATACCGAACAAAGAATCACTTGTATTTGGTGAAATTGAGCTAATTCAATCATTGAAAAAATATTGTGAGTAATCATTTCGATGGTTGCGAATCCTGTGTTTCCGGCAATATCATTGCCTCCAGCTAATATCACTACTATTGAAGGTTTTAAGTCAATTACATCGGCTCTGAAACGAAGTAACATTTGTGGTGTGGTTTGTCCGCTGATTCCCCGATTGATGAAATTCTTATTTTCTGAAAAAAGAGCATGTTCTTTACTCCAAAATTCCGTTATAGAATCACCTAAAAATACTACCCGGTTTTCACTGGATTCCGAAGGCGGAAGTTTTGCATTTTCTTGTCGGTATTTTGCTAAATAAGGCCAGTCCAGCATTGATGCGCTCTCACTCATTAAACTATTTTTGATTTTATGAATCATAAAAACAAAGCTAACAAAATTATTTTGAAGTTATTTTAAAGTAATTGTTAGTGATAAAATGTTTTTTATAAGAAAAATGTTATTTTTAATACGTTTGAATTCGCTATTAAATTTAATTGTTTATGCAGTTTTATCAAAAATTATCGTCTATTGGATTCTTTAGAAATAGTTATGTGTTTAAGTTTCTTTTTGTTGCTTTTATCGGAATCCATATTCCATTGATAGGGATTTTGTTTTTTGTACTTTTTGCTAAAACAAATTTTACTACCACAAGCTTACTTGTTTTTTCATTAGTGATGACTCTGATTGCTACAGCAGTTACTTTATTGGTTTTGAAAAAATTAATTCAGCCAATTGAATTAGCCTCCAAAGCGTTGAATGAGTATAAATTAAAAAGAATTATTACAGATTTACCAATTCATTTTTAGGATGAGGCGGGTTTATTGCTGTCAAATATTCATAATTCTATTTTAGAAAGCGAAACTTTTATGAATGAGAAGCAAAACCTGATTTATTTGCTTTCTCATGATTTAAAAACTTTTGCTGGAAATCCCAAATCGTTGGCAACGATGATTTTAGAAACCAATCCATCAAATGAAGTAAAAGAATTAGCTGAAATGATTTGTGAATCAACAACAGAGCAATTTCAATATATTGAAAATTTTATTAAAATGTTGAAAGAACAGGATGAAATGTTGCAAACAGCTTGTGAAGTCAAAACAATTGATTTAGAAAAAATTATTCATGCTGTAGAAAGTCAGACAATACAATGTGCGCTTGCAAAGAAAATTAAATTTGTTGAGCAATTTGATTTAAAATCTGCCGATTTAATAATTAATCCGGAATTATTAACCCGGGTGATTTATAATTTGCTTAGTAATGCTGTAAAGTTTTCTTTTTTAGATTCTGAAATTAAAATTCATACTTATAGCGATGAAAAGTGTGTTTTCATAAAAGTAATTGATCAAGGTATTGGATTTGATAGTGATGATAGTCAAAAAATATTTGACAAATTCACAAAAATGAGCAGATTGGGTACTTTTAAAGAAGCTTCTACAGGAATTGGAATGTATTTGTGTAAGCAAATTATTGAAAGAAATAATGGTTTGCTAATAGCAAGTAGTGAAGGGAAAAATAAAGGAGCAATTTTTACGATTGTTTTCAAAAAACCTTAGATATTTAATTAAAAACACAGTTCTATGTAGTTTGTAGTCTTTTTTGTGCTTTCATCGGAAATGTAGTTTAAATAAAATTGGAGTATATAATTTCGTAATTATATAAGTAAAATCGTGGTAAATAATACCGTTTGTTATTGGTGTTTTTTACCGTTTTTGTTTGTATTACGTTCCTTAATTCCATTTTCATTATAACTAACTTGCGTATGAAAACAATTTTACTCCCAAAACGTACCCTAGTATTTGTTTTTTTTATTGCCTCTTTGCTTTTTAGCAATATTTCTTTTGGTCAAACAGTACTGCTTGACCAGGCTGATTTGGATTATGCACCAGGTGAAACTGTGTATATCACAGGATTTGGTTGGCATCCAGGGGAAACGGTAGCACTGCAAGTAGATAATCTCACTGATCCTAATGTAGATTGTGGTCCTGTCACCCCACAGCCCCACGAATTATGGACTGTTGTTGCTGATGAAAATGGTAATTTTACCGCTTCATGGTATGTAAATGATTGTGAATTAGGTGCTGATTTATTATTAGGTGCCTTAGGTGAAACTTCTGGTTTCACATATGAAGTGTTTTTTACGGATGCTAATCTTTCTTTTAATGCGAATGGTTTACCTAATGGAACTAATGTAACAGTAAATTATAGGGTTTATAGCACTGGTTCGCCTGGGGGTAGTTTTACAGCTATAAATTTTACAACCCCAAATAATTCAACACCAGCTATTGCAGTTAATAATAGTCAGACTGTTGAATATACTTTTAATGATGTTGTAATCTCAGGTACTATATATAAAGCTTTAGGAGGAACTGCTGTTGGTGCTAATAATGGCACTGGAGGTCAGCTAATCACGGCTAATTATACTATAGCATGTACGACTCCTGCAGCTCCTGTTGTCACTAGTCCTGTAACTTACTGTCAGGGAGCAACTGCAACCGCTTTGACAGCAACAGGTAGTAATTTATTATGGTATACGACTGAGACAGGAGGGATAGGGAGTACAACACCACCAACACCTTCTACTACTTCTATAGGAACTACTAGTTATTATGTTAGTCAATCAACAGAATGTGAAAGCACAAGAGCCAAAATTGATGTTGTAATTAATGGAGTAACTGCAGGAATTATTGGAAAAGGAGCGGTGCAACCTGGACCAGGTTGTGGAACATTGGATCCAGGAATAACAAGTAATACATCAGCGGCCAGTGGTTCAGGAACACTAAGTTATCTTTGGCAACAAAGTACAGATGGTGGATCAAATTGGTCAACAATTCCCTCTGCAACTTCAAGTCAATACAATCCTTCTGCTTTGACAATGACAACTTCTTTCAAAAGAATTGTCACTTCAAATCTGAATGGAATTAATTGTACTGCTGAATCTAATATATTAGTGTATGAAGTAAATCCTTTACCAGTTGTAAGTGCTGTTTTACCTGGCGGAACTACTAATGTTTGTATTGGAAATACTTTGCAGTTATCAAATGCTACTCAAGGAGGTGTATGGAATAGTCAAAATACCGCAATTGCAACTGTTGATAGTAGTGGTTTAGTTAGCGGTATAACTTCAGGTGATGTAACTATTAGCTATACTGTTACTGATCCAAATTCGGGTTGTTTTAAAACAGTAAATAAAACAGTTCATGTTCTTGCATTGCCAGTAGCACCAATCGCTATAGATTATTCTGGAGTTTATGATGGAGTAGCTCATACAGGTTCAGCTACAGTAAATTCTGGTGAAGTTATTTATTGGTATACCACAGCCACCGGAACTACAACTTGTTCGGCGCCAAGTGGAACAAATGTAGGGACTTATTCAGCTTATGCTGAATCTCGCAATATGTCAACAGGATGTATTAGTCCGATTAGGACTCTTGTTACAGTCAGTATTACCCCAAAATCAGCTACGATAGTTGCCGATGGAAAAACAAAAATCTATGGAGAGGTTAATCCGTTATTGACAGCCCAAATTTCAGGAACAGTAAACGGCGATGCATTGGATTATAGTTTGGCTACTACTGCAACACAATTTTCGGGAGTAGGTAGTTATCCAATAGCCATTACATTAGGAAGCAATCCAAATTACAGCATTACGCCAACAGACTCAGAATTGACTATTACGCCAAAATCAGCTACAATAGTTGCCGATGGAAAAACAAAAATCTATGGAGAGGTTAATCCGTTATTGACAGCCCAAATTTCAGGAACAGTAAACGGCGATGCATTGGATTATAGTTTGGCTACCACAGCAACACAATTTTCGGGAGTAGGTAGTTATCCAATAGCCATTACATTAGGAAGCAATCCAAATTACAGCATCACACCAACAGATTCAGAATTGACTATTACGCCAAAATCAGCTACAATAGTTGCCGATGGAAAAACAAAAATCTATGGAGAGGTTAATCCGTTATTGACAGCCCAAATTTCAGGAACAGTAAACGGCGATGCATTGGATTATAGTTTGGCTACCACAGCAACACAATTTTCGGGAGTAGGTAGTTATCCAATAGCCATTACATTAGGAAGCAATCCAAATTACAGCATTACGCCAACAGACTCAGAATTGACTATTACGCCAAAATCAGCTACAATAGTTGCCGATGGAAAAACAAAAATCTATGGAGAGGTTAATCCGTTATTGACAGCCCAAATTTCAGGAACAGTAAACGGCGATGCATTGGATTATAGTTTGGCTACCACAGCAACACAATTTTCGGGAGTAGGTAGTTATCCAATAGCCATTACATTAGGAAGCAATCCAAATTACAGCATCACACCAACAGATTCAGAATTGACTATTACGCCAAAATCAGCTACAATAGTTGCCGATGGAAAATCAAAAATCTATGGAGAGGTTAATCCGTTATTGACAGCCCAAATTTCAGGAACAGTAAACGGCGATGCATTGGATTATAGTTTGGCTACTACTGCAACACAATTTTCGGGAGTAGGTAGTTATCCAATAGCCATTACATTAGGAAGCAATCCAAATTACAGCATTACGCCAACAGACTCAGAATTGACTATTACGCCAAAATCAGCTACGATAGTTGCCGATGGAAAAACAAAAATCTATGGAGAGGTTAATCCGTTATTGACAGCCCAAATTTCAGGAACAGTAAACGGCGATGCATTGGATTATAGTTTGGCTACCACAGCAACACAATTTTCGGGAGTAGTTAGTTATCCAATAGCCATTACATTAGGAAGCAATCCAAATTATAGCATCACGCCAACAGACTCAGAATTGACTATTACGCCAAAATCAGCTACCGTAAGTCCAGTTGCTTCAAGTAAATATTGTGGGCAAAGCGACCCAGCTAGTTTTACTGGTACAACATCAGGATTTTTAGTTTCTGATAACATAATAGTAAGTTATAGCAGAATTAGTGGCGAAACAGCAGGAATATATACTATATCGGCCTCGCTTAGTTCATCACCTTCGACAGTAATTAATAATTACAATATCACATACAATACAGCTGATTTTACAATTATTGGAATTAATAGTGTTGATGCATCAGCGAGTAGTACTCCAGTTGCTTTAGGATCAGTTGCTACATTGTCGGCAAAAATTGTTCCTGCTGTTTCTGGTGTTACAGTATATTTTAGTCTTAATTCAGGTTTAGGAAACGATCAAATAGTTACTGCAATAACAGATGCTAATGGTATGGCTTCTACCCAAGTTTCAAATTTGGAAGTGAACTTATATAAAGTTATTGCAACAGCAGGTTCAAGTTGTGCTGTTTCAACTGAAGCGTATATGCCAGTATATGATCCAAATGGTAGTTTTGTAACTGGAGGAGGATGGATTAATTCTCCAGCAGGAGCATATACAGCAAATTTATCTTTAGTTGGTAAAGCTAATTTTGGATTTAATGCAAAATATAAAAAAAGGGAATAATCAGGTTGATGGAAATACAGAGTTTCAATTTAAGGCAGGAGATTTGAATTTAAAATCAACTTTGCATGAATCAGGATCTTTAGTGATTTCAGGTAAAAAAGCGACATATAGAGGAGATGGTACTATTAATGGAGTACCAGGGTATAAATTTACATTGGTAGCAATTGATGGAAACTATAATAGTGGCACTGCACCAGATCAATTTAGAATTAAAATTTGGGGACCTAATGGGGTTGTGTATGACAATGGCCTAGGAGCAGATGAAAATTCAGAGGTTTCAACTGTTTTAGCAGGCGGTTCCATTGTAATTCATGAAGTGAAGAAAAAAGGTAGCGCGAAAGATGTAACTACTGAAAAAACGCATTCTACAATGTTTTCAGATGCGGCACAAGACCCAATCCTATTCAATGTAGTAGCTTATCCTAATCCATCGATTAATTATTTTACGCTTTCAGTTGAAACAGGAAGTACTGAAAATGTTCAGGTACTATTATATGATAGTACCGGTAGATTATTGAAAGTAATAGACAAAAAAGTTGGTGAAACAATTCAATTTGGAGAAGATTTACCAAGAGGAACATACATTGCTAAAATTACTCAGGGAGTTGAAAGTAAAACGATTAATGTGATGAAACGATAATAAGATGTTTCTATAAATGGAAAACCAGCACAGTTTTTAATTGAGCTGGTTTTTTTATGCATAAAAAAAAGCACTAAGAATAGTGCTTTCACTTATTTTGAGAGCTTTGAATTAATCAAATAAATCAGAAGATAAATAACGGTCTCCTCTATCACAAATAATAGCTACAATCACACCTGATTCGAGTTCTTCGGCAATTTTTACAGCTACGGCCACAGCACCACCGCTACTCATTCCGGCAAAAATACCTTCTTCTAAAGCCAGACGCTTTGTCATTTCACGAGCTTCTTTTTCACTTACGTCAACAGTACGGTCTACTTTTGAAGGATTGAAAATTTTTGGCAAATATTCTTCCGGCCATTTTCTGATTCCGGGAATCTGAGAGCCTTCGGATGGCTGAGCACCTATAATTTGAATCTTCGGATTTTGTTCTTTTAAGTACGTTGAAGTACCTATAATAGTTCCAGTAGTTCCCATTGCCGAAACAAAATGAGTTACCTTTCCATTAGTGTCTCTCCAAATTTCAGGTCCTGTAGTATTATAATGGGCTTTCCAGTTGTCGTTATTAGCAAATTGATTCAGCATGATGTAACCGCCTTCAGCCACTTTTTTATCTGCGTAATCTCTGGAACCTATGATTCCTTCAGCGGCAGGAGTAAGGATTACTGTAGCACCATAAGCACGCATGGTTTGTGTACGTTCTTTAGTAGAGTCTTCTGGAAGGATTAATTCGATTTCGATTCCCAGTAATTGCGCAATCATCGCTAATGCAATTCCAGTGTTTCCACTGGTAGCTTCGATTAATTTGTCTCCTTTTTTGATTTCACCACGGTCTAATGCGCCTTTAATCATATAATAGGCAGCACGGTCTTTGACACTACCACCGGGATTGTTTCCTTCTAGTTTTAAAAGCAGTTTTACGTTTTTATTTTTTACTAAATTGACTGTTTCTACAAGAGGAGTATTTCCTATTAAGTCAACTAATTTTTGAGGTTTCATATTATTTAATTTCTTTTACTTTTATTTCAGTCGTTGTGGTGTTCATGACAATTGATTTTGCAGGAACCGACTTGGTTACCCAGGCATTTCCTCCTACAATACTGTCTTTGCCTATAACGGTTTCGCCTCCAAGGATAGTTGCATTGGCATAAATACAAACATTTTTTTCAACAGTTGGATGCCTTTTGGCGTTTTTCATTTCTTTACTCACACTTAAAGCACCCAGTGTAACTCCCTGATAAATTTTGACGTGTTTCTCAATTACTGCCGTTTCTCCAATTACAATACCTGTTGCGTGATCAATGAAAAATGGCGAATCAATTTGCGCTCCTGCGTGAATATCAGTTCCTGTAATACGATGGGCATATTCGCTCATTAAACGAGAAAAAAGCAATAAGTCTTGAAGGTATAATTCGTGACTAATACGGTAAATAGCAATTGCATAGAAACCAGGATAGGCTAAATAAACTTCCTCAATACTATTTGAAGCAGGATCGTTTTCTAAAATATATGCAGCATCTTGATTTAAATTTTTTAGTACCGATGGGAGTTTGCTAACAAATTGATTCCAGGTTTCATCACACAAAGAATTTGGTTTTTTGCAAGCCAGAGCAGCAATCTCTTTGAATTGTTTTTCTAATACGTCAATACTTTCGTCCAATGGAGCATTAGCGTCAAATAAGGTGTAGAATATTTTTTCAGTAAATGCTTCTACTTTAGTTTTGATACCGTAATTGATTGAGGTGTGGCTTTTTAGCTCATCTATATTTTTTATAATTAAATCCTTTGTCATGACTTTTGGATTGTGTTGTTAGTAGAGCGAATTCTACTTGAATTTTGTTATTTAATTTAAAACAAATATATTGAACTATTTTGAATAAAAAGGCAAGAACAAGGATGCTTTCACAGGATAGTGTTGTTTTTTACAAAATGAATTCGAACAGTTTTAAAATAGATTTTCTCTATTTGAATTATTCTTTATTTACACTTCAATTTTAAATTTATTACTTTTGAAAACTGATTCAAATAAAAATGAAAAAAATAATTTTCCCTATCATGTTTATTGCCATTGTTGTTGCTTTTTATGAGCAAACTGCTGCAGATAAAAATGTGTATGTGACTGTAATCGCAATGGCCGTTTTTATGTTTGGGATGATGCGATTAAGTGCAAAAACGCCAAGTAAAAATCCAGAAAAAGAAGAAGAAGATGTTGACTAAAGGAGATAAAGTTTCGGTACTAGATGACGCCATAAATGGGGTAGTTTTGTCGGTTCAAGCGCAAGAAATAACTATTGAAACCGAAGAGGGTTTTGTAATGAAATTTACGATGAATGAATTGGTTAAAACCAGTGGTTCAGAAAATTTAATGGACAGTATCAAAGGAGTAAATGCTGAAGCGATAAAAAAAGAAAAAGCCATTCCTAAACCAAGAAGTTTTGTCAAAGAGAAAAAAGACAAACGCGAGGTAGGAGTCCCAGAATTTGATTTACATATCGAGAAATTGGTCAAGAACAAGAACGGAATGTCTAATTATGATATTTTGACCTTACAAGCCGAAACGGCGCAACGACACATTGAATTTGCAATTAAAAATCGTATTCCCAAGATTGTTTTGATTCACGGAGTAGGTGAAGGGGTATTGAAAGCTGAGTTGGATTTCCTATTAGGAAGATATGATAATATTGATTTTCACGAGGCAAACTACCAAAAGTATGGTCAGGGAGCAATGGAGGTTTATATTAGGCAGAGTAAAAAATAATAATACTATTTCTTAGAAAGTTAAAAGGCTCATTTGAATTTCAAACGAGCCTTTTTTTATGATATAAAACTAAATTTTAATTAGAGGTAAAAACATCTCCTAGAATGTAATTTTTACCGAGATTAAAATTCAAAATTCCTTTTTGAAGAGATACATTTTTAAGTACAATTGTATGTTTGTATGTGTTTGGACCATTGGTTGTTGTACTAACTTCAATAATTCCGCTAACACCACTTACCCCAGCAATACCATCCCATTGCTGACTCAATGTTGGCGTATTTGGAGTTGTTGTTTGACAAAAATAATCACTATTCAATACGCCACCCGTAAATAACTTATAAGTCAAGCTGTTTGTACTTGTTCCAATTAATCCTGTTCTAGGACTATTTATTGGAGTAGTTTCGTTTAAGATTAAATTAGGGTCAATGTTTAATACCAATGCTTCACTGTTGTTGTTATTGTAAATTTCATTGGATGAAGTACATTTTTCTAATGTTTGATCAAAATTTAAAGACAAGGCAGTTATATTCGTTTTATAATCACCAAACGGGAAAGTTTCATAGACCTGAGTGCCATTTGCTTTTGAAAAAGTCACATTTTTAAGTGTGATATTATGATTGTATCCATTAATTTTTGTGGCACCAGTAGTTTCATTCGTTGTTTTTGCAGCAGTAGTTACAATTTGAATTTTACCACTTACAGCAGTCCATTGGTCTGTAATAACAGGAGTCGCTGGAGCGATAGATTCACAGATGTTGTCTGTAGCTACTGTTCCATTATAAAAACGATAGATTACTCTATTTGATGTGGTACTTATATCTAGTTCAATGGTATCATTAGCAGCAGTAAGTTCGGTAACAATACTGGTATTAGGAATTTCCATTATTAGAGCTTCCTTATCTTTTAGTTTATAGAGTAATGTATTGGTACTACTTGTATTGGAACAGCTTTGTGTCGCAACTTCATCGAAGCTTATTTCTTCCTGAGTTAGATTACCATCATCACAGGAATTAAAAAGTGTTAGTAAAACGAATAAACTTAGGGCTTTTTTCATTGTAAAAATTTTGACAAAAATAGGCAAAAAATGACAATTCTGAATCGGCTTTTGATAATTGATATTTTATAACTTTGCTGCAATGAAAAAAATATACCTCGATAACGCCTCGACAACTGCAATACGACCTGAAGTCATTCAAGAAATGACTAAAGTGCTAACAGAAGATTATGGTAATCCATCATCTACACATAGTTTTGGTCGAAATGCAAAAAATATTTTGGAACTTTCCCGAAAATCAATTGCCAAGCAACTGAATGTCAATGCGCAGGAAATCGTTTTTACTTCTGGAGGAACGGAGGCAAACAATTGGATTTTGCGTTCAGCAGTAAAAGATTTAGGTGTAAAACGAATCATAAGCAGTAAGATAGAACATCATGCTGTTTTGTTAGCCATCACCGCTTTGCAAAGAGAATTTGGCATTCGGGTAGATTACGTTAATGTATTAACAGATGGAAGCATCGATTTAACGCATTTGTCCACTTTACTAGCCGATGATGTCAAAACGTTGGTAAGCTTAATGCATGTAAATAACGAAATAGGGACGGTTTTAGATCTGGAAAGAGTTGGTTTAATTTGTAAACAATACAATGCTTTATTTCATTCGGATACAGTGCAGTCGATGGGAAAAATGCAATTGGATTTACAGACGATTCCAGTTGATTTTGTTTTGGCGAGTGCGCATAAATTCCACGGACCGAAAGGCGTAGGTTTTGCATATGTTCGAAAAAATTCGGCTTTGCAACCTTTATTTTATGGAGGCGAACAGGAAAAAGGTTTGCGTGCCGGAACCGAAGCCGTACATCAAATTGCTGGAATGGCAAAGGCTTTAGAGCTTTCGTATGCGCATTTAGAAGCAGAAAGTGGACAGATTACAGCCGTAAAGCAATATTTAATTCAACAATTAGAAATTACTTTTCCGGGTGTACTGTTTAATGGAACAGCAGCTAATTTCTATAATATTTTGAATGTGTTGTTGCCTTTTTCAGAAGAAAAAACCGCGATGATTTTATTTCATCTGGATATGCGTGGTATTGCTGTTTCCCGCGGTAGTGCCTGCCAAAGCGGAAGTATCAGACCTTCACACGTATTGGCCGAAATACTTTCGGAAGATTTGGTTCGAAAGCCCAGTTTACGTATTTCTCTGAGTCATTATAATACAAAAGATGATATTGAAGGCTTCATAGAAGCTTTGAAAACGGTATGAAATGTTAATCCGTCTTGATAATTATTGAGACGGTTTTTTTTATTTCATTAGTTAGTTTTTGGTCTGTAAAATAGTTTTTAAAGAAGAAATTTTTATCCGAAAAATAATGTTATTGTTTGCTTAGTTGTTTGTAAATTAGTGTTTTCCAAATTTTATTTTGATTAAAGAAAATAAATTTCTTAATAGTTAGATATTTGGAATAAACAGATAATACAAACTGATGTCAAATTCAAATTTTTAACTAATGGAAAATCATTCAGGTCAACCATCCCCAGGAAGTATCATGCAAATTGGTACCAGATTTTGGGCATCCAAAATTCTTTTGAGCGCCGTTAAATTCGAGTTATTTACTTTGCTCGCAGAACACAATTAAATGTCCGCCAATTAGATTAAAGCGGAATTAAATTTTAAATGTACGGACCGACATGTTTTTGATTTTCTGGATGCCTTAACCACCTTTGGGTTTTTAAATAGAGAAGGTTTTTGGGATACTGCCAAATATTCCAATAGTTTGGATACCAACGTATTTTTAGATAAAAAGAAAGCCACTTACATAGGCGGAATTCTTGAAATGTTAAATAATCGCTTGTATGGATTTTGGGGAAATTTAGAAACAGGATTATTGACAGGACATCCGCAAAACGAAGCCAAACAAGGTGATAATTTATTTGAAAAAATCTATGAAGATCCTAATCGACTAAAAGAATTCATCCATGCCATGAGCGGTGTTCAAATGGGGAATTTCATGACTTTGGCTCAGCAATTTGATTTTTCTAAGGCGAAAAAAGTAGTAGATATTGGAGGTTCAGGTGCGCTTCTATCCTCAATGATTGCAAAACATCATCCACACATAAGCTGTATCAGTTGGGATTTACCGGCTGTAGCTCCCATTGCTGACGAAATTATTCAATAATTTCAATTACAGGACAGGGTACAAACTGCTGGAGGTGATTTTTTCAAAGACAATTTTCCGAAAGCCGATATCATTACGATGGGAAATATTCTGCACGATTGGGATGAAGAAACCAAAATGATGCTGATTCAAAAAGCTTATGACGCTTTACCTGAAGGTGTTGATTTTATTGCGATAGAAGGAATTATTGACCCGGAAAGGAATAAAAATGCATTTGGACTAATGATGAGCCTGAATATGCTGATTGAAACTGGAACTGGCTTCGATTATACTTTTGCTGATTTTAATAAATGGACAAAAGCTGTTGGTTTTAATAATACTGAAATTCTTCCACTTACCGGACCCAGTAGTGCAGTTATCGCTTATAAATGAAACCGAAAGGTTAGCTTTTTTTGAATCCGTTAATGAGGAGCTTTTAAAATTAACCACAATCCTGTCATTGCGAGGAACGAAGCAATCTCATCTAGAATTAAAATCTGCTATCAAGACTCAACTCAACTTGATGAGATTGCTTCGCCAATTCGCTATCGCTTGTGTCCTCCTTCGTCGGATTGACAAACTACACGGATAAAGCTTAAAGTAAAAATTAATTAAGTTATTTTTTTTACAATCAAAGTTCTCAATCTTGTCATTCCTACGAAGGAGGAATCTCATTTAATTATTTGTTTATTTAGAGTTATTAGTACTAACGAACTATTATTCTTTTTCTGATAAATGTTTATTTGAAATATTAGGTTCTGCAAAGCTTATTATCTCCGCTTTTTCGAGTTCTTTAAGCTTTTTAAATATTGGTAAGTAATTTAATTCGTAAAGGACTTCCATAACAAAATAATTACTTCCGGTTCCTTCACTTTCACAGCCAATATTTTTAAATTCATTTCTTAAATTTTCGATATCAGTTTTTTCGTCTAATAAAATAATTTGGATAGTTGAATTTCCGGAATACTCAACAACTCTTCTAAACGTAATTCTTTCTTCATCTTTATCATATTCTGCGAAAACAATATCACCACAAGAAAATTCAGGACCGTAAAATGGAATATTGTCAATTTTGTAAAGTCCTTTTTCCTGTTCAATTATTTCTGCCCAAAGAGTTTCAACAACGATTTCTTCAAGAACATCACTATAATATCGGACTAATAATTTTTCGCTTTTTTCTTCCATTTTGGAACATGTTTTTAGATGAAAATCCAGAAAGGTTTCTTTTAAGTTTATATTAAGATATATAATTATCAGTCAGATAAAAGTATATTCCACTTACAATTGTGACAAATAAACCAGCAAATAAATAGCTAATTTTCTTTTTCTTTTCATCTGAGTTCTTGTATTTGAAAACACCAAAAAGTAACGGTAATAACACTAAAATTGCCAACATAGCATTTAGTGTCATTATTGCCTTATTGGAGCTTGCTCCGGCTCCAGAACCAAAATATAAAAACCAGAAAAGGATAAGGCCAAAAAGTCCACCAACCATTAGTATAGATTGAATTATTATTAGCTTAAAAAATAGTCGAATGTTCATGTTTATTAGTTTATAATTCTCTCATAAATAGAAGGATCGTGTTTTTTGATTTTGATTTTGACATATTTAGAAGCTGGCATATTGCTTTCTTTTACCACATTATTTACAGAAACTAAAACATTGGTTTCTGGGAAATAGGTAACGGTATTTTTTTCAGGGATAGGGTAGGACACAATGATAAATAAAGGCGCAATACGCTCGATTCCATCGTCATAATTAAATAAATCGACTTTGTGGCCGTTTTTGAATCCTGCTTTTTCAATGTCTTTTGGGTTCATGAAAACCACACGGCGTTCGTTTTTAATTCCTCTGTAGCGGTCATCGAGTCCGTAAATAGTAGTGTTAAATTGATCGTGGGTGCGGGTGGTAGCCATCATGTATTCATCGGCTTCCAGTTTGTTTTCGGGAACAGTTGTGAGGGTAAAAGGAGCACGGTCGCCAAATTGCTTTGTAATGAATTTTCCATCTCTGGCAGCATTAGGTAAATAAAATCCTCCTTTTTGACGCACTCTCACATTGTAGTTTTCAAATCCCGGAATGCATTGTTCAATAGCATAGCGCACCGCATCATAACTATTGGCGTATTTTTGCCAGTCCACAACTGATTTATCGCCCAAGGTTGCCATCGCCATACGGCAAACAATCTGTGTTTCATTGATAAGATGTTCCGAAACGGGTTTCAAAATCCCCTTTGAATCCTGAACCACTCCCATAGAATTTTCGGTAGTAACGATTTGGAGTTCGCCATTAACAATATCCATATCACTTCGGGATAAGGTTGGGAGTATCAGTGATTCTTTTCCATGAATTAAATGCGTACGGTTCAGTTTTGTAGAAACATTTACTGTCAACTTCAATTTTTTCATCGCATTAGCTGTAAAAGTCGTATCCGGTGTAGCCGATAGAAAATTACCTCCCATACAAAATAGCACTTTGGCTTTTTCTTCATGCATGGCTTTGATGGCGTGAACTACATCGTAACCTTTTTCTCTTGGTGGATTAAAACCAAAATAATTTTGCAAACGATCCAGTTGTTCCTTAGTGGGTTTTTCGTCAATTAGCATGGTACGGTTTCCCTGTACGTTACTGTGACCACGTACCGGACAAACACCAGCACCGGGTTTTCCAATACTTCCTTTTAGAAGTAAAATATTGAGAATTTCCCGAATCATATCTACGCCATTGGGTTGTTGAGTCAATCCCATTCCCCAGCAAACAATGATACGGTTTTTAAAGGCCATCATCTCTGCGGCTTGTTGAATAGCTTCTTTCGCAACCCCTGATTGTGCGGCTAGTTCGTCAAAATTATAGTTGGCAAATTGTTTTATGTAGGTTTCGTAACCCGTAGTTTTTTCTTTAATGAAATCATGGTTGAATACCTTACCCGGGTTTTTTTTTCGGTTTCCAATAGCAAAATTTCTATTGCTTTAAGCAAAGCCATATCACCATTGATTTTTACAGGAAGGTATAAATCGGCAAGTTTTATAGGACTGCCAATAACGCCTTTTACTTCTTGCGGATTTTTGAATCCCATCAAACCAGCTTCAGGCAACGGATTGATTGCAATGATTTTGGCACCGTTTTTTTTACCTTTTTCTAATGCACTCAGCATTCGGGGCGCATTCGTACCAGGATTTTGTCCGATAATGATAATCAAATCGGTGTCATAAAAATCATCCAGTTTTACGGTTCCTTTTCCGATTCCGATTGTTGGACGTAAAGCGGCTCCTGAAGTTTCGTGACACATATTAGAGCAATCGGGCATGTTGTTGGTTCCAAATTCCTTTGCAAAAAGTTGGTATAAAAATGAAGCTTCGTTACTGGTTCTTCCCGAAGTATAAAAAACAGCTTCGTTAGGTGAATCCAATTCGTTTAGTGTTTTTCCAATTTTTTCAAAAGCAGCATCCCAAGAAATCGGCTCGTAATGCGTTCCGTTTTTGGGTAAATACATCGGTTCGGTCAATCGGCCTTTTTTGCCAATTTCATAATCGCTGAGTTGTGAAAGAGCATAAACCGAATTTTCTTTGAAAAAATCAGCGGTAATTTTTTTGGTAGTGGCTTCTTCGGCTAAGGCTTTGACGCCGTTTTCGCAATATTCGCCAAGAGGTGAGCGGTCGTCATCTGGATCGGGCCAAGCACAACTCGGACAATCAAAACCTCCTGCCTGATTCATTTTGAACAAAGCTTTAGTACCTCTGACAAGCGTTTTTTCTTCAATCAAATCGCTAAATGCCGCTTTTACACCCGACATACCGGCTGCCCAATCTTTTATTTTAGTTTGCTTTAAATCTAAAGTCTGATAGGGATTTTCAGCATTCGGTTCTTTTGGATTTTTATCTTCTGTCATGATAGTCGCTTTAATTTGGAATCAGAGTCTGCTCTTTTTCTGTTAATAAGGTAATTGTTGTTGCAGAATGGTAGATGTTGAATCGATTTTCGTTGAGAAAACCAATTAAGGTCATGCCAAATTCTTGAGCTAATTCTACTGCTAAACTCGAAGGTGCGCCGATAGCAACCACAATGGAAATGCCTGCCATAGCGGCTTTTTGCACCAGTTCGAAACTAATTCTTCCGCTTAATAATAAAATATGTTGGTGTAAAGGCAGTAGCCCTTTTGCGAAAGCTTGACCAATTAATTTGTCCAAGGCGTTGTGTCGTCCTACATCTTCTTGTAAAAGTAATAATTCACCTTCCTTCGAAAATAATCCCGAAGCGTGAATACCACCCGTGTTAGCAAAATCACTTTGGGCAGCTCTCAGTTTTTGTGGCAACTGGTATAAAACCGAAGCCGAAATATCAAATTTAGGTTTGTTAGAACTCTTAAATGGACTCACCGTTTTTATGGATTCGATGGAACTTTTTCCGCAAACCCCACAACTCGAAGTGGTGTAGAAATTTCGGTCGGATTGTAATAAATGTGGCGTAAAACCATCGTTTAAAACCACTTGGATGCTATTCTTTTTTTGTAAAGCACAGTTTTTTTCTAAATGATTCACTTCCTGAATGGCTTCGTAGGAAGAGATAATGCCTTCAGTAAATAAAAAGCCAAGGGCGAGTTCCACATCATTTCCCGGAGTGCGCATGGTCACCGAAATAGTTTGATTGTAAACTTCGTTGTCCTGAATATATTTCAAACGAATTTCGAGTGGTTCTTCTATCGAAAGGATATCTTCCAAAACAGTTATTTCGGAGCCAAATACCTTTTGAACCATTTTATTGGTGATGGAGATGGTTTCCAAATCTTGTATTTCCATGCCAATTTCGTATTTAAGATTAAAAATAGGAGGGAATGCTCCTTTTGGGAGTTAACTTTTAAAAATATAAAAAATTAATCAGATGGTCTATAAAAAGGAAATTTTTTACTGTTAAAAATGATTTTATTGAGTCATTTTAGCTAATTCTTTTTCTAATCGGTCGAAGTTTTCTTCGTTTTTATCTACAACAAAAGGCTTTAATTTTTGACATTCTTCAACGGTATGGAAAAGCATTTTAAAAACCAATAGGGTTTGTTCAGGAGTGATTTCTTCAAATGTTGCCAAAATTTGAAAAATAGGTTTCGAATGGCGTTTCCAAGCAATTAGGATAGGGACTTCAATTTTTATAAATTCACATTCATTGGCATAATTTCCCTTGTCAGGACCATGCATGATAAAACTCCATTTGCCACCTACTCTAAAATCAAATTCATTGAATGTGTTGGTGAAACCTGCCGGTCCCCACCAATTTCTGAGATGTTCCGATTCTGACCAAGCCCGAAAAAGAAGTGTTCTTGGAAAATTAAAAATTCGGGAATTGACAATTTCAGAATCGGCTGTTGTTGCTATAATTTCATCTGCCATAGCTGTCTTTTTTGATGTGAATGAAAAGAATATAGATAAGAATGCTAAAGTTCTGAAATTAAATTGAGAGAATAGGTTTTCAATCATTTCTTTTTCTCCAGCACTTTTTCGAAAGCTTTTCGGGCGCTACCTCTAAAATAGACTTCGCCACAATAGTGATACCCCAGTTTTTCGAAAATGCGTAGCATAGCAAAATTGTCAAAATTAGTATCGGCTTTGATGCTGTAGATGTGATTGCTCAAGGCAAATGCTTCTATGAAATTCAGGATGATTTTAGACAAACCTTTACCAAGATATTCTTCGGCAATCGCCACACGATGGAACACTACAAAGTCTTCATTGCTTAACCATTGACCAATAATATTAGCGTATTCCGGTTCATCATTAATTAGAACAGCGGTATAACCTATAATTTGCTCCTCATAAGTCAATACAAATCCGGCCTCTTTTTCAATGTCCTTTTGAATTACTTCAGGGTTAGGGTAACCATCCTGCCATTGGTTGCTGCCATCTTCTTTTCGGCGTTGAATGGCCTTTTGTAAAATAGTCCAGATTTGAGGAATTTCAGTAAGTTTAGCTTTTCTAAATTGGTAATTCATTTTTTGTGGTTTTAGCCACGAATTCACGAATGTTTTTTTTATATTGATGAATTCGGAGCTTTATTTTACGAAGAAAAAGGGCTTCTTTTATTTTTATACTTGTATTACCCCTAAATTGAATGGTTTTTCAATAGGAGCATGGTTAGCTGCTTCGATTCCCATTGAAATCCAGTTTCGGGTTTCCAGTGGATCAATAATGGCATCGGTCCATAGTCGGGAAGCGGCGTAATAAGGCGAAACTTGTTCGTCGTATCTTGCTTTTATTTTGGCAAACAATTCGGCTTCTTTGACTTCATCTACTGCTTCACCTTTGGCTTTTAGCGAGGAAGCTTCAATTTGTGCTAATACTTTAGCTGCCTGAGTTCCGCCCATTACTGCTAATTCGGCACTTGGCCAGGCTACAATTAGTCTAGGGTCATAGGCTTTTCCGCACATGGCATAGTTTCCGGCTCCATAGGAATTACCTATTACCACAGTGAATTTAGGTACAACGGAGTTACTTACTGCGTTCACCATTTTGGCACCGTCTTTAATGATTCCACCCTGTTCTGATTTGGAACCCACCATGAATCCAGTAACATCCTGAAGAAACACCAAAGGAATTTTTTTCTGATTGCAATTGGCTATAAAACGGGTAGCTTTATCGGCACTATCAGAGTAAATTACACCACCAAATTGCAATTCGCCTTTTTTGGTTTTAATTACCTTACGTTGGTTGGCTACAATTCCCACCGCCCAACCGTCAATACGGGCATAGGCTGTAATGATAGTTTGTCCGTAGCCTTCTTTGTATTCTTCCATTTCTGAATTGTCTACCAAACGAAGAATGATTTCCTTCATGTCGTATTGTTCGCTACGTGCTTTGGGTAGAATTCCGTAAATTTCTTTAGATTCTAGTGCCGGTTTCACGGCTTTTATTCGGTTGTAGCCTGCTTTTTCGTAATCGCCTATTTTGTCAACAATATTTTTGATTTTGTCTAAGGCGTCTTTATCGTCTTTGGCTTTGTAGTCGGTCACACCGGAGATTTCACAATGTGTAGTTGCGCCACCCAGTGTTTCATTATCAATGTTTTCACCAATGGCGGCTTTAACCAGATAACTTCCTGCCAAAAATATGCTGGCGGTTTTGTCAACAATAATCGCTTCATCGCTCATAATTGGTAAATAAGCGCCACCAGCCACACAGCTCCCCATAATAGCCGAGATTTGAGTGATTCCCATACTACTCATGATAGCATTGTTTCTAAAAATGCGACCAAAATGTTCTTTATCAGGGAAAATTTCATCCTGCATTGGTAAATACACTCCAGCACTGTCTACCAAGTAAATAATTGGAATTTTATTTTCCATAGCAATTTCCTGTGCACGAAGGTTTTTCTTCGCCGTAATAGGAAACCAAGCACCTGCTTTTACTGTGGCATCATTGGCCACAACAATACATTGTTTGCCTTTGATGTACCCCATTTTTACGATAACTCCTCCAGAAGGACATCCGCCATGTGCTGCGTACATTCCGTCTCCAACAAACGCCCCAATTTCAATGCTTTCAGCATTCGCATCTAACAAATAGTCAATACGTTCACGTGCTGTCATTTTACCTTCGGCGTGCAATTTTTGAATTCGTTTTTCACCTCCACCTAATTTAATTTTGGAGAATTTTTGTTTTAAATCAGAAAGTAAAAGTTTATTGTGGTCTTCGTTTTTATTGAAGTTGATATCCATATTGAAATTGTGTTTGGGAAAATTTAAAGCTAAAATACAAAACCATTAATCCATTTTTACAGGAAAAAGAAATATTTTTTATTTGGATCACAGATAAAACAGATTTAGCTGATTTACACCGATGAAAGATATTAAACTTTGAAAACACTTTTTTTTATGTAAGATTTTTTGAGTTAGAAGTAGAAAAAAATAACCGCAAACTCTCAAGGTTTTAATTTGAAAATTTGCGGAAAAAATAAAAAAATTAATATTATTTCTTGGAATCGTTTACAAGTCGTTTTAAAATAGCCCATTGTTTTAAGGCATCGCGAGCTTCAACTGCAGGATAACCTAACATTGTTTTTCCAGCAGGGATATCGCAAGTAACACCGGATCCGGCACCAATTACTGCTCTATCACCAATCGTGGTATGGTCTTTTATCGAAGCACTTCCGCCAATGATAACACCATTTCCTAAAGTTACAGATCCTGCAAGACCACTGTTTCCAGCCATGATGCAAAATTTCCCCAGTTTACTGTTGTGACCTATTTGCACTAAATTATCAATTTTGCAGCCATCACCCACAATTGTAGAGCTGAATTTTCCTCTGTCGATACAGCTATTGGCGCCAATTTCGACATGGTTGCCAATAATTACATTACCTATTTGTGGAATTTTTACCAAACCTCTTTCCGGACAAGGTCTAAAACCAAAACCATCAGCTCCGATAGTAGCATTAGGATGAATAATACAATGGTTGCCTATGTGGCAACGTTCTCGAACTACGGTACCCGACCATATTATGGTATTTTTACCGATGGTGCATTCGTCAAGAATGGTTGTGTTTGGGTATATAATACTATTTTCACCAATAGTTACTTTTGGTCCTATGTAACATCCTGCGCCAATTTTAGTTCCATTTCCAATAACGGCAGAACCATCGATTACTGCTGTTGGGTGGATGTCTACGTGAAATTCTGGCATTGGTGGTGCAAAAAGTTCTAATACTTGAGACATTGCTAGGTCGGCATTTTTTACTTTGATAAAAGCTCTGTTTTCACCTGGCTCAATTGCGATGTCCTCATTAACAACCGCTACACAAGCCTTAGATGTATCCCAAAGTTTTTCATATTTTTTGTTGCCTATAAAAGAAATTTGCGAATCATTGGCTATTTCGAGCTGTTCAGCTGCGATAATTTTTTGCGAAGTGCTGCCAATAATTACGCCTTGTAAGACTTCGTTTATTTCTTCAATAGAGTAGGATTTCATACTGTTTATGGTTCTTTAGTTGTAATAGATGCACCAAATAAAGGGATTCTAATTTAAGAAACCTAATCATTTGATTGTTCATGAGAATAATTTATCTTTTTTTTATGATTTTTATTAAGAAATTATCAAATGTCTCCTCATTTTGATAGGTGTTAATTTAAAAAGCCACCTTAATTTTTATCTTAAGATGGCTTGTTGTTTTATTATTTAATACATTATCTGTTTCTGTGTCCGTAGTGGTTTCCTCTGCGATCGTCGTCTCTGTCATCGTCTCTGTCGCGATATCCTCTGAAATTATCGGCATATCTATCATTGTATCTTCTATCATTGTAGTAACGTCCTTCTACATATTTTTTTTTGTAGTAACGATTATCATATCTTTCATTATGGTAGTTATAGTAGGTATAAGGTCTGCTACCATGGTAACCATTTAATGCAATTCGACGTGCATGAACTAAATCGTAGTTTCTGTAATGTGCTGGTAAATATCTTGAACGGCACCAATTACCATTATTTAGGTAAACATATAAAGAGGCGTTTACATCAAAATAGGCTTGAACATCAGGTAAATAATAAAAATCTACATTTACATGGTTCTGTGGTACCCATGCTGGTCTTACAACAACTGCAGGTGCTCCTACATTTACATTAATTGAAACTTGCGCTTGAGAAGTAGAAGCTGCTGCGAATAAAATGATTCCTGTTGCGATTAATTTAAAAGTTCTCATGATTTCTATATTTTAAGTTATTTTGGGGTTTTAATTGTTTTAAATTTTATTTCTATTTAAGTGTTTACAAGTAGTATGCCAATTATTTTTTATTAACATTATTTTAACTTTTAAGAAAAATGGTTTTTAAATATTAAAGAAATGCCCTTAGCTTTTTTTGTTTTTTTTAAAATATGTAAAAAGGGATTAAATACTTGTTTAGTCTATATTTGCTATAGATTAATAATTTACCATTACTTTTTTTGAGACACTTCCTTACCGTTTTATACAGTTCTTTATTTTTACATTAATCTTGTTTAAATGTTTCTCAATTTATGTGCCAGTTTTATTTTTTTAACATTATATTAACTTTTTAAAAATGGTAAAAAAAGAAACGCTCAAGGCGTTTCTTTTATTATAATCAGATTTAAAATTAGCGATTTTTATGTCCGTGATCGGAATTATGTTTATCCCAATTTCCTTTGTGGTGTTTGTGATTACCATTGTGATGGTGATATCCGATATTTTTTTGTGGTTTCCCTTTATACCCTTTGTAATATTTAGCTTTGTGATTCTTAAAATATACATAAGGGGTTCTACCATGATAGTCGTTTAAAACTACTTTGTATCCGCGATATAAATCATAATTACGGTATCTTACAGGTAAGTTTCTTGAGTGTATCCATCTTCCGTTTCCAAAATAAATAAATTGTGAAAGACGAATATCATAATAGCACTCAATATCTGGTAAATAATAATAATCAATATTTGAATATCCAACTGGTCCCCATGCTGGTGGTGCACCAATATTTACATTAACAGAAACTTGTGCTTGAGAAGTTGTAGCAAATAATATAAAGGCTGCGATAAATAATTTTATAGTTTTCATAATTTCTATTTTTTAATATTAGACTTTTAAACTTACTGAATGATAGCCAATAACTGTGCCAAAAAAGCTTATTCTAGTTGGGGTATATTACAAAAAAAGCTGTTTTACCTGAGTAAAACAGCTGATGTTTAATATGTTATGTTTTTCTTTTTTAAAGTAATAAAATTAGTAACAGAACAATAATAATAATGGCTCCTACCGAAAGATATACGCCTTGACCAGATTTTGTTAAATTCTTTTTAATCGTTTTTACTTCGGTACGTAATTCTTTTTTTCAGCAGACGACAAATTAGATTTGTCCATTTCTTTAATTTCGTTTAATCTATTGAGCATGTTTTGTACTTCTGCAGGAATCTCTTTTGGATTTGCTGTTGCATTTTTTTCTGCTGAATAGGAATTCATAGGTAGTATACTTAATGATACAATCAAGGCAACCAAGTAAAAATTTAGCTTTTTCATAATAGGTGTTATTAAATTAAAAATTCAGTTATTTATATAAATGTACTGATTTATAATGTATTGCGTGCTGATTGTATCTATTATTATGCGGAATTTACTTAATCAGTAAATTCTTTTTCTTCAAAATTGTTTTGAATTATTGATATCCCTTTTTGGAATAAAAGGTTATTGGGGTAAATTACTTGTTCTCCGTCAGTAGTCTTAAGTATAATATAAAATGCTGAAATGTCATCTATTTCACCAATAACAGGGAAATCTTTATCGTGAATTTTTATAGTATCACCTATTTTGAAAGGGAAATTAAAAAACAAGATTACCCCCGATGTAATATTACTTAAAATTGACCATTGTGCAACCATAGCCACGCCCACAACTGTAGCGATTGACGATACAGCTAGTACAATGTCTTTTGCTCTTACTCCCCAAATGATAATAAAAGCGATGCAGGCTAAAATATTAATAAGGAGATGAATGTATTTAATGACCAAATTTGTTCGATGTTCGATTCTATCTGAAGTTTTAGCAAATCGACGAACTATTTTGGTCGAAATAATTCTTAAAATGGCTACTACAACTATAACAACTCCACTGATTATGATTTCATTAGAATGTTCTTCAAAAAACTTCATATCTTTTATTTTAGATTATTCAAATATTGATACACTTTATCTACAGGTAATCCTATTACATTGGCATAAGAACCCTCTATTTTTGCCACACCAATAAATCCAATCCATTCTTGGATACCATAGGCTCCTGCTTTATCAAAGGGTTGGTAATTTTCAATGTAATATTCAATGGCATCATCACTTAATTCATTAAAAGTAACTTTGGTAATTTCGTAAATCACATCCGTTTTGGTATTGGTTTTAAAACAAACAGAGGTAATTACTTCATGTGTTGCATTTGACAATGATTTTAAAATAGCAAAGGCATCTTGCTTGTCTTTTGGCTTTCCTAATGCTTTTTCATTATGCCAAACCAAAGTGTCACTAGTTACCAATACTTCATTATCTTTTAAATCGCCTTCAAATGCAGCTGCTTTTAATGCTGCCAAATAATTGGTAATCGCTTCTCTTTTGAGTTCAGCAGGATATATTTCTTCGATTTCTTTTAATCGAATTTCAAAATCCAAATCTAAATCCTTGAAAAATTGTTGTCTTCGAGGAGAACCCGAAGCTAAGATGATTTGGTATTTTTTGAGTTTATTACGAAGCATTGTATTGTATGTTTAAAGAAATAATTAGAATAGATAAAATTCCAAAAAATAAAATCCATTTTAAAATCGTACTTAAAAGGGTAAAATCGGATTTAGATGTGGAGCTCCATATTTTGATGCTAAAATAAATAAGCGGACCTAAAACAAAAAGTAGACTATAAATCGCGGCAACAACTAAATGATTTGGAATGAGATAATTATTAGCATAAAATAGTAAAGCAATAATTGGGGCAAAGTTCAGTACAAAAAGAAATTTTGTAGTTTTTTGAACACCTAAAACGACAGCTAATGTTTGCATTCCTTGTTTGTAATCGCCTTCAAAATCTTCTAAATCTTTTACTATTTCTCTAATTAAATTAATCATAAAGGCAAATATAGCGTAGTCTAAAAGAATAGAAAATAAGCTACCCATTGCTTTTTGATTAGAATAATCTGTTGCAGGGAAAATGTCAAAGATTCCAATTATTACTACACTTGAGGCTAATAATAAGGCTACAACAATGTTCCCAATTAGTAGCATCTGTTTTAAACTGCTAGCATAAATGTACAATGTAGCCGCTATAAATACAAAGATGGCAGCAAAATTGGGACGCATAATTACATTTGCCAAATAAAACCCTATAACAACGCCAGTAACGTTCAAAAAAGCATATATGTTGTATGCTGTAGTTTCAGAAATACTTTTGCCTACGATAACTTTATTAGGTTTGTTTTCTAGGTCGGTTTCTTGATCAAAAATATCATTAATCACATAACCTGCTCCTGCAATTAAAACTGTGCTTAGCACTAATAAAGCATACTGCCAATGGGCTAATGCCAAATCTGTCTTTTGTAATTTTAAAAATCCATACCTGAAAACCAATTGCATTAAAGCAAGCATCAAAAGGTTTTTGTAACGGATGAGGTTGAGGAAGTTCATTTTGAAGTTAGAAGTTAGAAGTTAGAAGTTAGGAGTTAGGAGTTAGGAGTTAGAAGATTATTGTTTAGTAATTCTGAAATCTAAATTCTGCTCTCTGCCTTCTGACATCTAATCATGTTTTCCATTAAAATTGGTCATCCATTTTCCTTGGACTTTCATTACTTGTTCAATAACATCACGAACAGCTCCTTTTCCGCCATTTTTATGTGAAATGTATTTTGATATCCCTTTGATTTCTGGAGCAGCATCTTGAGGGCAGCTTGCTAAACCTACAATTTGCATCACATGATAATCTGGGATATCATCTCCCATGTAAAGTACTTGCTCTGGTTGAATTTGATTAATATCAATATATTGATCAAAGGTTTCTACCTTGTCTGGTGTTCCTAAGTAAATATCTTTAATTCCTAGATTGCGTAAACGCACTCGAACTCCTTCGTTGCTGCCTCCTGAAATGATGCAAACATTGTATCCACTTTCTACAGCTGCTTTAAGCGCATAGCCATCACGTATATTCATTGTTCGTAGCATTTCGCCATCGTTGTTTACAAATACAGATCCGTCAGTTAGTACTCCATCGACATCAAAAATAAATGTTGTAATGTCGTTCATTAATTCTTTATAACTTTTTGCCATTATCTTGTATGGATTGTGTTAGGATTTTATAAATATTTAATTGATTTTCATTTTCTAAAAAAGCTTCATGCGCTTCGATTGTTTTTTGGTCATTACGTATCGCAGGTCCTGTTTGGGCTTGATTAGGTGTAAGATTTTCTAATTTTGAAATGGTTTCCTTTATTAAAGGTTTTAGAATTTCAAATGGAATTTGATTTTCCTCACAAATTGTTTTACCAATAGCGTATAGATGATTTGTGAAGTTATTTACAAAAACGGCTGCAACATGCAAGGCTTTTCTTTGTTCAGAATTGATAGCAAAGACAGCATTCGAAATCATTTTAGCGACTCTTTCTAATACTTTATAATCAGTACTATTTTCACTTTCAATGCAAATAGGAATTTCTTTAAAGTTGACAGCTTTTCCTTTAGTAAATGTTTGTAATGGATAAAAAACGCCTTTTCGATTATGGTTGCATAATATGTTAAAAGGCATGCTTCCAGAAGTGTGAACAACCAAGCGATTCTTAAACGGAAGTTTTTCGGAAACAGTAGCAATGGCGTCATCAGAAACCGAAATGAAGTATAAGTCAGCTTCTACTAATGTATTAAAATCGTCGGTTATTTTTTCTAATGGAAGTAAATGTACAAGATTTTCTTTTTTTCTTGCAAATACCTGAATCAGCTCAATTTCATTCACTGATTTCTCAAGATTTTGAAATGTAGTTATTAGGTGTTGCGCTACATTTCCAGAGCCAATTATACATATTTTAATCATAAGCGTAAAATTAGCAAAAAAAAAATTGAAAAGTTTTAGAATATTTTTTTGAATTGCTGTCCAAAAGAAAATTAATTGGAAAAATAATTTTGGAATTGTTTGTTTGGTTTTTTCTAATTGTTGTTAAGAAATACGCAAGTCGATTAATAGTTTTGAATGAAGAAATAATGATTTGTCTTGGTAGAATCTAATGGTTTGTAAATTAAATTGTTATTGTTTAAGTAAAGAATTAGTAGCTGATTTTTTGTCAAGCTTTAAGATGATTTATAAAGTTGTATTTTTTTAATAAGTTAGTAGAAAATGAATTAATTAGAGTAATGAATTATTATTTGTTTTTGTTGAAAATTGTAGATATATTTAGTTTTTTATGTTGTTTTTTTGAATATTTTTTAATTCTATCAGGGTTATATAGTTTTATTTTAAATTTTTTTTAACATAAAATGATTATTTTTGCGAATACTTTTGGAAAATGAATCAAAGTGGATTGTAAATTTTCAACAACATTAGACAACTTATTATATGAAAAAACTATTAATTGTATCTTTTTTATTTACTCTTTTACAGCCAATTGAGGCAGTATCACAATCTTTAAATTATTCGGATCCATTGCCGGTAGATCAATCCATTAAAAAAGGAGTGTTGCCTAATGGAATGACTTATTATATCAAGAGTACAGCGGTAGTAAAAGGTGCAGCTAGTTACTATATTATTCAAAATGTAGGTTCTATTTTAGAAAATGAAGATCAGCAAGGTTTGGCTCACTTTTTAGAGCACATGGCATTTAATGGGACTCAACATTTTCCTGGAAAAGGGATTTTAAACACCTTGCAAAAACATGGAGCTGTTTTTGGAAAAGATATAAACGCTTATACTAGTTTTGACGAAACAGTATACAATTTGAATGATATTCTTACTAAAGATGGATTAGTTGATACGTGTTTGCAAGTATTATTTGATTGGTCACATTATTTGTTATTAACAGATGAAGAAATTGATGCAGAGAGAGGTGTTATTAAAGAAGAATGGAGAACTAGACAAAACGGCTATGCACGTTTGTCTAAAATTTCATTCCCAATTTATTTTAATCACTCTAAATATGCAGATCGATTACCAATAGGTTTAATGTCAGTAGTTGAAAATTTTAAATACAAAGCACTTAGAGATTTTTATCATGATTGGTATCGTACTGATTTACAAGCGATAGCTATTATTGGAGATTTTAATGCTGCTGAAATTGAAAAACAAATTATTGATAAATTTTCTAAGATTCCAGCAGTTACAAATCCTATAAAAAGATATATAGTTGACATTCCAGAAAATAAAGATATGTTGTTTAGTTTCGGGATGGATCCTGAAGTAAAATCAACTTCTATTAATTTTGGTATTCGTCATAAAAATTCTTTAGAACCACAAACGGTGGGCGATTTAAAACGTTCTCTTTTAGAGAATATGGCAATGGGGATGCTTTCTTCTAGACTTAGCGAAAAAGCACAAAAACCAGAAGCTTTATTCTTAGGTGCAGATGTAAGTTATAGTAATTTTACTAGAACAACAAAAACCTTTAGTTTAGAAATTAGCCCTAAACCCAATAAGCAAGCAGAGGCATTAAACGAGGTGTTTACCGAAATCTATAGAGCGGTTAAATTTGGTTATACCCAGTCTGAAATAAACAGAATGATTGAGATGTTTAAATCTTCTTACGAAAATCAAATTGCGAAGAATGACGATGCCAGTCATAAAAGTATCGAAAATAGTATACAGGATAATTACTTAGAAAATAGAACAATTACTGATATTGTTAAGGAATATGAGATTGTAAAAGAAATTCTCAAGGATATTAAAGCCGATGAAATTCATAATACATTAAAAAGACTGTACACTAAAAACAATAGATATTTAAGTGTGGTAGGAGTAGAGGGTCAAGACAATTTAACAGAAGAAAAAGCTAACAATATTATTAACAATGTTGAAAATAATTCTTCTTTAGAACCATATACAGAAGCATTTGATGGAAAAACCTTAGTGTCTGATTTGGATATTAAAACAGGAACTATCAGTAAGATTGAAAATGATAAAAAAGTAGGAGCTACCACTTTTGTTTTAAGCAATGGCATAAAAGTACATTACAAATTTGCCGACAAGAAAAAGAATGTCGTATCCCTAAATGCGATGAGTTATGGAGGTACTTCACTTTTAAATAATGAAGATTTACCATCGGCTTCGGTAATGACTAATTTAATTCAGATGTCAGGATTAGGTAATTACAATGCAACTGATTTGTCAAAAGTTTTAGCGGGTAAAATGGCTAACCTAAAATTAAATTTAGGAGAGTTTAGTGAATCGCTTTCAGGAGGTTCAAGCACTAAAGATGTCGAGACTATGTTGCAAATGGTTCATCTTAACTTTGTAAAACCACGTTTTGATGCTGATGCTTATAAAGTACTTGTTAATAACTTAAATGATAATTTGATTAAAAGAAGTGCTGATATTGGTGAAAAAATGAGAGATAGTTTGATTCTTTCTATTTACGGAAAAAACAATCCTAAGAAACGTATTTTTGATAAAGCGTTTGTAGATACTATTTCATTTGACAAAATCCAAAAAGTTTACAATAATAGATTTGCCGATGCATCTGATTTTGAGTTTTTTATTGTAGGAGATGTTAAAGAGTCGGATTTAAAAGTTCTTTTGGAGAAGTATATAGCTAGTATTCCAACAAAAAATACAAAAGAAACGTTCAAGAAAAATTATGCACAATGGGTTTCAGATAACATAAATAGAGATATTTACATTGCAATGGAGGATCCAAAAGCTTCAGTTAATATTTTTTATAAAAATTATCTACCTTACACCATCAAAAATGAAATTTTCACGGATGTTTTAGGGGATATGTTACAACTTAGAGTTACGGAAACAGTTAGAGAAGCAGAAGGTGGAGCTTATAGTCCTAGAGCTTATGCTAGTTTTGTTAGAGAACCAGATGCAATGGGTTATGTAAGTTTTTCATTTGACTGTAATCCTGACATGGCAGATAAATTAGTGCTTATCGTAAAAGAAGAATTGCAAAAAATAGCTAATGGCACAATTAATGCGAGTGATTTAAATAAAACAAGAGTAAACTTTATCAAAGAACGCGAGCAAGAGAAAAATAACAATAGTTATGATATGCAATTGTTGACAAGATATTTTAGATACAATCAAAATATCGACGATCCAAAAAATTTCGTAGACATCGTAAATAGTATGACTGATAAAGATATTCAAGAAATGGCTAAGAAGATTCTTAGCGGAAATAAAACCTATCAAATAGTATTTAAACCTAAAATCAATAATCTAAATTAATTACAAACATGAAAAGAGTTATATTATTTTTCGCTCTTATGATTGCTTTTATTGGGCAATCTCAAGTATTGAAACCAGTTAAATGGACAACATCAGTCAATAAAATATCAGCAACAGAATACGAATTAGTAGCTACTGCGACAATAAAACCAGGATGGCATTTATATTCTCAAACGATTCCAGAGAATGGACCAAAACCTACGAAATTTGTTTTTGCGGGTAATCCAAATTATCTTAAAAAAGGGATTACATCAGAAGATAAAGGACATACAGTACAAGATCCTATTTTTGAAATGCAAATTAAATATTTCGAAAATAAAGCTGCTTTTAAACAACGTATCAAATTAAAAGGTAAAGCACCATTTAAAGTTAAAGCTACTGTAGAATATATGGTTTGTGACGATTCAAGATGTTTGCCTCCTACTGAAGAAGATTTAGAATTCAGTATAAAATAAAATAGTAGATGAAAAAAATCCTTTTTGCATTAGTTGCATTCGTTTATACATTTATTGGAAATTCACAAAATTCAGAACCTGTAAAATGGAAAACCACTGTTGAAAAAGTTTCTGCTACCGAATATGATTTAGTAACTAAGGCTACAATTGAATCAGGTTGGCATATTTATTCTCAGGAAGTTCCTGAAGGAGGACCTACAGCTACCAGTTTTACCTATGATGATAGTGCAGGTAATTTTAAAATTGTAGGGAATACTGTAGAAGAAGGTGGAAATACTAGTAAAGATCCCTTTTTTAAATTATCGCTAAAATCTTTTGAAAAAGAGGCTGTTTTTAAACAGAGAATAGAAACGCAAGGCGATGTAAAATCGATTATCACTTACTTAGAATATGTAGCCAGTAATGGAACGGAAAGTTTAGATCCAAAAGAAGCTGAATTGTCATATGACCTTACTAAAGCAACTTCAGCGGATCAAGCTGTAGCTTCAGAAGTTGCGAAAACAACAGATGTTAATGATGCTAAAACAGCTGATGATTCAACGCCAAAGGGAATTTGGTCTATCTTTTTCATTGCTTTCTTATCTGGTTTTGCTGCTTTGTTAACACCATGTGTGTTCCCAATGATACCTATGACGGTAAGTTTCTTTACGAAACAAAGTAAGAACAAAGCAATAGGTATTAGAAATGCTATTATTTACGGTATCTGTATCATATTTATTTATGTTTTATTAGGTACAGCCGTAACTAGTATTTTTGGTGCAGATGCATTAAATGCTTTAGCTACTAATGTTTGGTTTAATATTATTTTCTTTATCCTATTAGTGGTGTTTGCAGTGTCATTTTTGGGTGCTTTTGAAATTATGTTGCCTAATTCATGGGCTAATAAAGTAGATTCTCAAGCAGATAGAGGAGGTATGATTGGTATCTTTTTTATGGCTTTGGCTTTAGCAATTGTATCTTTTTCATGCACAGGACCTATTGTAGGAACTTTGTTAGTTGAAGCCGCTTCTAAAGGAGGAATTGCCCCGATTATTGGAATGTTTGGTTTTTCATTAGCCATTGCATTGCCTTTTGCACTTTTTGCTGCTTTTCCAGGATGGTTAAATTCGTTACCTAAATCAGGAGGATGGTTAAATACAGTAAAAGTGGTTTTAGGATTTTTAGAATTAGCTTTAGCTTTCAAATTCCTTTCACAAGCTGATTTAGTATTGCAGTCACATTTATTAGAAAGAGAAGTTTTCCTAGCAATTTGGATTGCTGTTTTTGGAGCATTGGCGTTTTATCTTTTTGGGAAAATACAATTGCCACATGATTCTCCATTAACCCATATCTCTGTTGGTAGATTAAGTTTGGGATTAGTTGTTTTATCATTTACAATCTATATGATACCAGGACTTTGGGGAGCACCTTTAAATTTAATTAGTGCTTTTCCACCACCGCAGGAGTATAGCGAATCACCATATGGAGTAGGTTATTCTAAAGCGGGAGGAGGGACAGCAGCAGTTGCCGAAATTCCTGAAGGAGCACATTTATTGGCACCTCACGACATTTTAGCTTTTGATGACTATGATAAAGGTTTGGCTTATGCCAAAAAAGTGGGCAAACCAGTAATGTTAGATTTTACAGGTTGGGCTTGCGTAAATTGTAGAAAAATGGAACAAAATGTTTGGCCTGAACCAGAAATTATAGAAATCCTTAAAAATAAGGTGGTATTGATTTCCTTGTATGTTGATGACAAACGTCCATTAGAAGCAAATGAAATCGCGGAGTCAAAATTACAACCGGGTAAACAATTAAAATACATTGGACAAAAATGGAGTGAATTACAAACTTTAAAATACAAGGCTAATTCGCAACCGTTTTATGTTTTAATGGATCATCAAGAAAATACATTGATTGAACCAGTAGGTTATACTCCAGATGTAGCAACATATCATACTTGGTTGCAAGATGGTATTGCAAAATTTAAAAAATAAATTCCATTAGTTTTTTGTTTTATTTAAAACCACTTTGATTGTATCATCAAAGTGGTTTTTATTAATTCTTTGATTTTAAGAGTAAATTAAATGATATTCAAAAAAATACTTTTAGTTCAAAAACAAAAGCGACGCAATTGGAAGCTTATTTTGAACCCTTCAGGAACAATGTAGTAGGTCTTAATCAGTATTTTGATTCTCCATACGGTAAGAAAAAAATAATCTATGCCGACTGGATCGCAAGTGGAAGATTGTATCGACCTATCGAAGAGAAGTTATTAAATGAAATAGGACCTTATGTAGCCAATACACATACCGAAACTTCTATTACTGGGAGTGTAATGACTCATGCCTATCATGATGCAAGAGAAATTATTAAAAAACATGTTAATGCTTCTAAGGACGATGTTTTAATTACAGAGGGTTCAGGAATGACTGGGGCCATTAATAAATTTTAACGTATACATGGGATTAAGTTGAATGAAAATCTAAAAGAACATACTAAGGTTCCAGAAGAAAAACGCCCTATTGTATTTGTATCCCACATGGAGCATCATTCGAACCAAACTTCCTGGTTAGAAACAATTGCTAAAGTAGTGGTAATTCCATCTAATCCAGAAGGTTTGCCTAGCTTAGAAGCGCTACAAAATTTACTTGAGGAATACCAATAGGTACCTATTAAAATTGCCGCTGTAACGGGTTGTTCAAATGTAACGGGTATTAGAACTAATTACCACCAAATTGCTAAAATCATGCATCAAAACAATGGTTTGTGCTTTGTTGATTTTGCATGTTCTGCTCCGTATGTGAAAATTAATATGCATCCTGAAAATGAAGACGAATATTTAGATGCAATTACCTTTTCCCCTCACAAATTTTTAGGTGGGCCAGGTACTTCAGGAGTATTAATTTTCAACAAAAAGTTATACAAAAACTTAGTTCCTGATAATCCAGTAGGAGGAACTGTGAGTTATACAAATCCTTGGGGCGATCACGATTATATTGATGATATTGAAACTCGTGAGGATGGAGGTACTCCAGGGTTTTTACAAGCAATCAAAATTGCACTTTCTATTGAATTAAAAGAGAAAATGGGTGTGCAAAATATCTTAGATAGAGAGCATGAATTGACGGATATTATTTTTAAGAAATTAGCTACTATTGCTAATTTAAAAATTTTAGCTCCAAATCATACCGATAGATTAGGGGTAATTTCTTTACATATAGAAGACGCACATTATAATTTAGTAGTGAAATTACTGAACGACTGTTTTGGAATTCAAACTAGAGGAGGTTGTTCATGTGCGGGTACCTATGGTCATTATCTTTTAAATGTGGATCAAACTACTTCTAAATCTATTGAATTAAAAATATTAGAAGGATGCCTAATTGAAAGACCAGGATGGATATGTATGTCTATTCACCCAATTATGACTAATGAAGAAATTGAATTTATTTGTGACTCTATAAAAGAAGTGGCTAACAACTTTAAAAAATGGGCAGCCGATTATACCTATAATCCTTCTAAAAACGAATATGTTCACATCAGTAATAAATTAGTAGAAAGCGAAATTGCTCAGAATTGGTTTAAGATTTAATTCTTTCTTTAACGCTACAATTTAGTGCAACAAAAAATCCTTCATATAGAAGGATTTTTTTGTTGTAGTACCAAAACTAAATAGCATTTTAGTTATTTCTTCTTGTAATATTTTTTGTATTTTGGATAAGTAACGGCACCAATTAATGCAATTGTTCCCATGGAATAATAAATCCAGTTTAATGAATGCGCTTCTCCACTAGCATAAGAATGCAAACCTACTAAATGGAAGTTTACTCCGTAATAGGTAAATAAAATAGAAATAAAAGCAAACATACTCATCAAATTGAAAACCCATTTCCCTCTAAGAGAAGGTACAAAACGGGCGTGAATTACAAAAGCATACACCATAATACTGATTAAAGCCCAAGTTTCTTTTGGGTCCCAACCCCAATAACGTCCCCAGCTCTCATTAGCCCATTGTCCACCCAAGAAGTTCCCAATGGTTAACATAATCAATCCAATAGTTAAAGCCATTTCGTTGATATAGGTGATTTCTTGAATGTTCAAATCCATTTTGATTTTATTCTTTTCGTTAGTAAAAAAGATCAATAACAACGAAACAAAACCAAGTATAAATCCTAATGCAAACGGGCCATAACTCGCTACAATCACGGCTACGTGAATCATTAACCAATAGGAGTTCAATACTGGCTGTAGATTAGCAATTTCGGGGTCAATCCAGTTCATATAAGCTGCCATCAAAATCATCGCTGTAACGAAGGCTGATGAAGCCACGGTTAATTTAGATTTTATGTCGAAAGCCAAACCAAAGAACATCGTGGCCCAGGAAACATAAACAATCGACTCATAAGCATTACTCCAAGGAGCGTGACCCGAAATGTACCAGCGCGCAATAAGTCCAGCCGTATGTAAGGCAAATAATAATCCGATGATGATGTGCATTCCGTTTACCAAATAATTCAATACTTTGCCCTCTTTGAATATTTTTAAAATGGTAAACAATAACATTAAGATGGCTGCTGTTAAATACCAATAGGGTAATTTTTGGAAAACATCATATTTATTATATAAAATTTCCATGTCTACCTTTTGGTCTGTTGGCATTACTTTAGAGCCAAATTTCTTTTGGAAACCGTGAATGCTTTCTAATAGTTCATCGGCATTTTTATAATCACCAGAGGTAGCAGCATTCGTCAATGAACCAAAATATAAGGGGAGTACACTTTTAGTATAAGTAGAATCCATGCCTTTTAAACCTGATTTTTCTACTTCGTTCAGTGAAATCCATTTGTTGTTTGGATCGTTCGGAATTGGGAAAATCTTCAAAATAGATCCACTTAATGCCGATTCCATCAAATTCACTTTTTTATCCGTTTCAACGAAATCTTTTTCAAATTGATTTGGATTAGCAGCCTGATATGCGGCTTCTAAATAAGGTGATAATTTATAATTTCCTTCTCCGTCAAAAAAGGCAATAAAAGGCGCATATTTGGCTTTAGAATCAATCCCAATGATTTTACGGATACTGTCATTTCCGCTTTTAATATAAATCAAGGGAACCTCAATCCAAAGTTGGGCATATTGTGACATCGATAAGAATACTTGGTCCGAATTCAAACCTTTGTATTCGTTAGCATGGCTTACTTTTCGTAACAATTCTGACGAGAAAGTATTAATAGGTTTCATTCTTCCACCCGCATCTTGAATAATCAATCTACCAAAACTAGCTGCATGTTTTTCGGAAACTTTGTATTTAGTAATCAAAGAATCTAATTGCTTTTCGGTAGGAGCTACTCTTGCGGGCATTTTTCCCGTTTTTGTAGATTCTGTAGTATGCGTGTGATTATGATTATGCGCTTGTTCTGTAGGTTCATGATTGTGGTCGTGACCTTCATGGTCATGGTCGTGTTTCTGCGTTTGTGCAAAACCATTTAAGCTTAACAATAAAAGTAAAAAGGGAATCAATTTTTCTTTTTTCTCTTTTACTACGTCTAATTTGCGTTTTAAATCAGCAAAACGGGAATGTTTGGTAAACATGATAGCCATTAGCGAAAAGAATAAAATAAAATAACCAGCGTACGTAATGTAAGTTCCCCAAAAATCGTGGTTTACGGAAAGAACGGTTCCTTTTTCATCAGGATCAAAAGAAGATTGGAAAAAACGATAGCCTTTATGGTCTAAAACATGGTTCATATAAATACGGGCGTCAAATGGCTTTTCAGCCGAATCCTGAACCGTTACCTGACTTTCAAAAGAAGAATAACTTTTTTCTGTTCCAGGGTATTTTTGAGCAATGAAATCATTCAATTTGATTTTGAAAGGCAAAATGTACGCTTTACTTCCGAAAAATAGCGAATATTCGATGTTGCCAATTTTCACTGTTTTAGGTTCGCCTGTTTTTCCTTTTGAACCTAGTAGTGTTACTTCTTTTTGCTGTCCTTCGGCATTTACGGTAACTACCAGCGCATCTTCGTGGTTTTTAGCTTTAAAATCATTATTCGATTCATAATCAATTACTCCTCTAGTGGCAGGATCAGGAAAAACAATTCGAATATCGCCAATGCTGTATAACGAACGCATCATCAAAGGTTGTATTTTGTCTTTGCTTACACTTCCTTGTAGCTTATCAGCCATGCGCATAAAGTTTCCTTCAAATGGAGTTTGAATAGTATAGTCTTTTCCATCAAAATTAATATTGATAGCACCATCTGTAGGCTTATTTAAAGCAAAAAGTACATTGTGAATGTTTTGTACTTCGCCTTCTTTTAAGAAATGCTCTTCACGCCCACCAGAACCGGCTTCGACTAATTTCATGTACAAAGTACCATTAGCATCAGGCTTAATATATTCCTTAGCGCCCATGATGAAATTTTTGTAATTCACTTCAAAAGGGGTATCGGCAAATTGTCCAGAAACCGAAAAATTATTATTGGTTACAGGCGAAAGTAGAATTGGTTTTTCATAAACACGACGTTTCATTTTGCCCTTGTATTCACCATCTACAAAAATGGTTAGAAAGGTCTTATCCGAATAAAATTGACTTTCTGTAGCGCCTTCGCGAATAGGCATCACCCCTTCAAAACTGATGTAACGCGTGATGAAAGCTCCTAAAAGAATCAAAATAAAAGCCAAATGGAGTAGAAGAGTAGCCCATTTTTCTTTTTTTAGTAATTGGTAACGCTTAATATTCCCTATGAAGTTAATCATAAAAAACACCATAATTCCCTCGAACCACCAAGTGTTATATACCCAAATACGGGCGGTATCGGTGTTGTATTTACTTTCGATGAAAGTTCCGGTTGCCATTGCGATTGCAAATGCCAGAAATAGAAAAGCCATTAAGCGGGTAGAAAATAAAAAAGCGACTATTTTTTTATCCATTTGTAAAGGGATTACATTTTTAAAAAGTGCCACAAAAGTACTCAAAAATGTTCAGTTCTTAAGAGACTCAGTTGTTAATTTAATCCAAAATTAAGGAATGGAAAAATGTTTTATGAATTGTTTTTTTGTCTTTTTTATTTATGATTTTTCGATAAAAAAATATTTAGAAAAAAAGTAATATAATTTGCTCTGAATTTTAAATTAACAATTTCTTGGATCTGATATGCTCGAAGTATAACGGAGAGAAAAAGGTGAGAGCAGGAGGGAAGTTGTTATGGAAACGAAGAAGTAATGCTCCAGAAAAACAATTTACTCCACAATAATTCCGTGCTTATAAAGCAGACCTTTTAATCCTTCGAGAGCGAATTTTGCTTTTTTCAATTGCGTTTTGGTAGGGTCGATGGTGTAGTTGTAGCTGCTGCTAAAATCGACTTTGTTGGCAATGGCTTTTTCAAATTCGGAGCGGTACAAATCGCAGTTGTAGAATTGGGCTCCAGTTAAGTTGGTAGCCATAAAATCGACCGCAATTAGGCTGGAATTATTAAAAGTAATGCCTTTGAGTTTTAAGGCGTAAAATTTATAAAAATCTAATACGCAGTGATTAAAGTGCATTTCGAAAATGAGTTTGTCACTCATAGCAAAATTGACTTCCTTGATTTGGCAATGGTTAAAATGTACGGTTCTAAAAGCCGTATGATTGATTTTTGCATTGTCAAAAATACAGTTGTTGAACTCGCAATGAATAAAAATAACGCCTATAAAATTGCATTCAGAAAAATTGCAATTTGTAAACGTACAGGATTCAAATTCTTTTAGGTTGAGACTTTCCTGACCGTAGAGGATGTTGTTGTAATGTTGGTCGAAGAAATACTCGGGCATTTTTTTAAGTTAGAGGTTAGAGGTTAGAAGTTATGAATTGTGTGTTGTGAGTTATGGGTGAGACGTTAGAAAAAAAGAGAAGAGAAAATAGAAAACAGAAGGCAGATTTCTGAAATCTTCAATCTGCCTTCTGCTTTCTAAAATCTGCTTTCTGATCACTGATCACTAAAAACTACTCTTCTTCCTTCTGTCCCATCATCATCAGATAGGCTTTTAGGAATTCGTCAATTTCGCCATTCATCACGCTGTCGACATTGCTGGTTTCATAACCGGTGCGAACGTCTTTGACTAATTTATAAGGTTGCATCACGTAATTTCGGATTTGAGAACCCCATTCGATTTTCATTTTTCCGGCTTCGATATCGGCACGTTGCGCTTGTTTCTTTTTCAATTCGATTTCGTACAACTGCGAACGAAGCATTTGCATCGCACGTTGTCTGTTGTCCTGTTGCGAACGGGTTTCCGAACACTGAATCTGGATTCCTGTTGGTTTGTGGTACAATTGTACTTTGGTCTCTACCTTATTTACGTTTTGTCCTCCGGCACCACTGGAACGGGAAGTAGTAATTTCGATATCAGCAGGGTTAATGTCAATTTCGATACTATCATCCACCAAAGGATAAACATAAACGGAAGCAAAAGAAGTGTGTCGTTTGGCATTACTATCAAAAGGAGAAATACGCACCAAACGATGTACCCCATTTTCGCCTTTTAGGTAACCAAAAGAGTAATCGCCTTCAAATTCCAGAGTCACGGTTTTAATTCCTGCCACATCACCTTCCTGATAATTCAGTTCTTTGATTTTGAAACCGTATTTTTCGCCCCACATCATGTACATACGCATTAACATCGAAGCCCAGTCGCAACTTTCGGTTCCTCCAGCTCCGGCTGTAATTTGTAAAACAGCACTTAAACTGTCTCCTTCATCCGAAAGCATGTTTTTGAATTCGATGCTTTCAATATGTTTTTCGGTAAGCGCGTATTGTTCGTCAAGTTCTTCAGCGGAAAGTTCGCCTTCTTTGTAAAATTCGTAAGCTAGCTGTAATTCGTCGTTAAGAGCAACGGCTTTGTCGTAGTCTTCAATCCATTTTTTTTGTTTCGAAGGTTCTTTACAATAAGTTCGGCTTCCTTAGCGTTGTTCCAAAAATCTGGAGCAAAGGTTTTCTCTTCTTCGTTAGCAATTTCGATAAGTTTAGCATCAACGTCAAAGATACCTCCTCAACGCACCAAGGCGTTCTACAATACCTTTAATTTGTTCGGTAGTTGTCATAAATTATGTAATTTTGTGGCACAAAAATAGTAAAAAATAAGTAGGACTGAAGCCAATTAAGTCTTTATAAAAAATATAATAATGCAAATAAATTTAGTAAGTGATACTGTAACAAAACCGTCCTACGAAATGTTACAATATATGTTCAATGCCGATGTGGGTGACGATGTGTACAAGGAAGATCCCACAGTAAATGAACTTGAAGACCGGGTAGCCGCTATTTTTGGAATGGAAGCCGGCTTGTTTTTTCCATCAGGAACGATGGCGAATCAAACGGCTATTAAATTACATACCCAACCTAGTGATCAGTTGATTGCGGATAAATTTGCTCATATTTTTCATTTTGAAGCAGGAGGTGTTTCCTTTAATAGTGGCGTTTCTTGTCGATTGATAGAAGGTAAGAGAGGAATGATTACTGCGGAGCAAGTTTCAGCGGAAATTAATGATCCGGATTTTTTTCATAGCCCAAAAACTTCATTGGTTTGTTTGGAGAATACAACCAATTTAGGAGGAGGAGCTTGTTATGAAATGGAAGAATTGGAAAAGATAAAGGAGGTTTGCGATGAGCATGGCTTAAAATTACATCTAGATGGAGCACGCATTTGGAATGCTTTGGTTGCTAAGAGACAAAATCCAAAAGATTTCGGAAAATTATTTGATACCATTTCGGTTTGTTTTTCAAAAGGATTAGGTGCTCCAGTTGGTTCCGTTTTATTAGGGGATAAAGAAACGATTAAGCGCGCATTGCGAATCAGAAAGGTTTTAGGCGGAGCTATGCGACAATCTGGTTATTTAGCAGCTGGAGCATTGTACGCCTTAGAAAATAACATCAAATTATTAACAGAGGATCACAGACGCGCCAAAGAATTAGCCAATGTATTGAAGAAAAAAGAATGGGTTGCGGCTGTTGAGCCAGTGGAAACGAATATCTTGATTTTTTCCTTGATTCCAGAATATAGTGATTCCGTTTTTATCGAAAAATTGAAACAGAAAAACATCTCTATTAATGCTATCGGAAATCGAAAGTTACGTATGGTAACACACTTGGATTATCGAGAAGTAATGCATACCTACGTATTAGAGACTTTGGCGAAAATGTAGATTGAAGTTAGAGGTTAGAGGTTAGAGGTTAGAGGTTAGAATGAGGAAGTATGCACTTCTAATTTCTAACCTCTAATTTCTTATTTAAACAAATTGTCCATCCCCGGAATCATTGGCATATCCATTTTGGCAACAGCATCTAGTTCGGCTTCATTCACTTTGGTTGCTTTTTCAATGGCTTTGTTCAAGACTAAAATCATATAGTCTTCTAGTTGCTCTTTATCTTCTAATAATTCATCAGCAATTGAGATCGATTTAATTGTTCTGTTAGCTGTGATTGTTACTTTTAATAGTCCGTCAGTACTTTGTTCGTCAACAAGAACGGTATCTAAACGTTTTTTAGTTGCTTCAATTTTGTTTTGGGTTTCTTTTAATTTACCCATCATTCCCATTAAATCCATTTTTGTTTTTTTTAAAATTAGTCTACGAAATTAGTATTTTTACAAAGATAACAATGTTAAAATTGATGAAAAAGAGGTTCGTATTACTTACTGTTTCGCCTACTTTTGCATCAGCTATTATATAAATGTTGAGAATTACTAAATGATAGAAAAATTACAACCGCCTGTTGCTAAAATCATACCTACCGAATTAGAGAAATTTGGAGATCTTAGAATCGATAATTATTTTTGGTTAAATGACCGCGAAAATCCTGAAGTCATTGAATACCTTAACCAAGAAAATGAGTATTATCAAAAAATGACTGCTCATACAAAGGATTTCCAAGCTAAATTATTTGAAGAAATGAAAGCCAGAATCAAGGAACAGGACGAATCAGTTCCTTATTTGTACAATGGCTATTATTATATTACCCGCTATGAAACGGGAAAAAAATTATCCTATTTATTCCCGAAAAAAGGAAGTCTTACAGCAGCCGAAGAAATTCTTTTTGACTGTAATGTTTTGGCCGAAGGACAATCTTACTTCAAGTTAGGAGCTATGAGTATTAGTCCGGATAATAAGTTGGCTCTTTTTAGTACAGATGTTATTGGGAGAAGAATTTATACGATTCAGGTCAAGAATTTAGAAACCAATGAGATTTTAGCAGATAAAATTGAAAAAGTTACCGGTTCGGCTGTTTGGGCTAACGACAATAAAACTATTTTTTACTCGAAACAAGATGAGGTTACTTTGCGTTCCGATTCTATTTTTAAACATAAATTAGGAACGAAACAAGAAGAGGATGTCTTAGTTTATTTTGAAAAAGACGACACTTTTAGCGTAGATATTGCCAAATCAAAATCGCGTAAATATCTGGCTATCGAATCAGGAAGTACATTGACTACTGAATATCGTATTTTGAATGCAGATAATCCGGATGGGAAATTCAAGATTTTTCAAAAACGAAAAAGAGGTGTAGAATATAGCATCAATCATTATAAAGACAGTTTTTATATAGTAACGAATAAAGATAAGGCTGAAAATTTCAAATTAATGAAAACCCCTGAGGAGGCTACTTCTGTAGAAAATTGGGTAGAAATTATTGGACATCGTGAAGATGTTTTGCTAGAAGATATTGAAATTTTTTCCAATTATTTGGTACTTGAAGAAAGAACAGGAGGCTTAAATAAAATCCGAATAATGTCTTGGGATGGTAAGGAAGAGTATTATTTGCCTTTTGGCAGTGAAACCTATACGGCTTATACTTCTACAAACGTTGATTTTGATACGGAAATTTTGCGTTACAGTTACCAGTCAATGGCAACGCCTTCTTCGATTATTGATTTTAATATGCGTACCAAAGAAAAGGAGGTTAAAAAAGAACAAGAAGTTTTAGGTGGTACTTTTGATAAAAATAATTACATAGAAGAACGTGTTTGGGCTACTGCCAAAGACGGTACTAAAGTGCCTATTTCGATGGTTTACCGCAAAGAAATAGAGAAAAACGGAAATAATCCACTGTTGCTATATGCTTATGGATCTTATGGACATTCAATGGATGCTTATTTTTCTTCTACACGCTTGTCATTGTTAGATAGAGGTTTTATTTATGCAATAGCGCATATTCGTGGTGGAGAAGATTTGGGAAGACAATGGTATGAAGATGGAAAATTACTTCATAAAAAAAATACATTTACGGATTTTATTGATTGTTCCAAGTATTTGATTGAATGTAACTATACTTCGCCAGCTCATTTATATGCCGAAGGAGGTTCGGCAGGTGGATTACTGATGGGGGTAATTATCAACGAAGCACCAGAGATGTACAATGGAGTCATCGCTCAAGTGCCATTTGTAGATGTTATGACTACAATGCTTGACGAAAGTATACCATTGACAACTGGAGAATACGACGAATGGGGAAATCCAAATGTTAAAAAATATTATCAGTACATGAGATCGTATTCGCCTTACGATAATATAAAAAAACAAGCTTATCCAAATATGTATGTTTCAACTGGCTTGCATGATTCACAAGTACAGTATTGGGAACCAGCAAAATGGGTTGCTAAGCTAAGAACATTTAAAAATGACGATACTGTTTTGTTCTTGGATACGAACATGGATGCAGGTCATGGAGGGGCTTCAGGAAGGTTTGAAGCACTCAAAGAATTAGCAAAAGAATTTAGTTTTTTACTAGATTTGGAAAAAATTGAAAACTAATTAGTTTTTTTGTTAAATTTGCTGCGTATCCAGGTTAAATAAAACTTAATCTTGATTAACTATTTTTTTATGAAAGAAGAAATAAATGCTTATAATAATGTTTTAGAACTGATAGGTAATACACCTCTTATCAAGATAAACAAAGTCACCGAACATTTAGAAGGTAATTTCTATGCTAAGGTAGAAGCTTTTAATCCGGGACATTCCTCTAAAGATAGGATCGCTTTATACATTATTGAAGAAGCAGAAAAAAAAGGTATTTTATCTCCTGGGGACACCATTATCGAAACAACTTCTGGTAATACTGGATTTAGTTTGGCCATGGTGAGTATTATCAAAGGGTATAATTGCATTTTAGCCGTAAGTTCTAAATCATCTAAAGATAAAATAGACATGCTTCGAAGCATGGGCGCTAAAGTATATGTTTGTCCTGCTCACGTTTCGGCAGATGATGAGCGTTCTTACTACAGTGTTGCTAAAAGATTACACGAAGAAACAAAAGGATCTGTTTATATTAATCAATATTTTAATGAGTTAAATATTGATGCACATTACAACTCTACTGGTCCGGAAATTTGGAAACAAACCAATGGTAAAATTACCCATCTTGTAGCCTGTAGCGGAACAGGAGGAACAATCTCAGGGACTGCTAAATATTTGAAAGAACAAAATCCTAATATTAAAATTTTAGGTGTTGATGCTTTCGGGTCGGTATTGAAAAAATACCATGAAACCAGAGAATTTGATGCAAAAGAAATTTACCCATACCGCATTGAAGGTTTAGGTAAAAATTTAATTCCTTCAGCTACTGATTTTGATGTAATCGACAAGTTTATGAAAGTTACAGATGAAGAAAGTGCACACTCGGCGAGAGAAATTACAAGAAAAGAAGGTTTGTTTGTAGGTTATACTTCAGGAGCCGTTTTACAAGCAATTAAACAATATGCAGAAGAAGGTGAGTTTGATGAAAACAGTAATGTGATTGCCATTTTCCCAGATCATGGTTCACGTTATATGAGTAAAGTATTCAGTGACGACTGGATGAATGAACAAGGATTCTTTGATAGTATCAATGAAGAAGAAGTACAAAAAATTGAAATGATTAAATAGATTTTTTTCTATTTTCGATTATACTAAACTCCAGAGCAATCTGGAGTTTTTTTTATTTAAGAGGTAAATCTCTATAATAGTTTATTTTGAATGTTTGCACTAAATTTAAAAGTAGTATTTTAGTTAACTGTTAACCAACCAAAAACAGTAAATATGTTTAAATGGATATGCAAACAAAAACTGCACATTTAGTTAAGCTACATTTTTGTAATTTATTTGATTGTTAAATTCTTCAATTGTTGCATAATTCAAAGTGGAATGTCTCCTTTTTCTGTTGTACCAAATTTCAATATATTCAAAGATTTCCAGTTTCATCTGTTCTTTAGAAATCAGTTTGTTCCCCTAAATTAATTCCGTTTTCAAAGATTTGAAGAAGCTTTCCGCCACAGCATTATCCCAGCAATTTCCTTTACGACTCATACTGCGGGTTATTTTTTTATAGGAATCAAGAACATTTACAAACTTTTTACTGGCATATTGAACACCTCTGTCAGAATGAAAAATCAAACCTTGATCAATATCTCGGTTTTTAACCGCCATTTTCCAAGCTCCAAGCGTAGTTTCTTCTGTACTCATTCCGTCACTCAAACTCCAACCGATAATTTTTCTGTCGTATAAATCCATAATAGTGGTCAGGTATACAAAACCCTCTTTAATTTGGATATATGTAATATCCGAAACCCAAACTTTTGAAGGCATTTTTACAATAAACTCTCTGTTTAATACATTTTCGACAACTAAATAATTATGATTTGAGTTGGTTGTAACTTTGAACTTCTTGCTTAATTTGCTTCGTAAGCCAAGTTCTTTCATATATTTTGCAACTGTAATTCGTGAAACTTTATAACCTAAATACTGCAGTTCCAATGTTATTCTAGGACTTCCATATCTTTGTTTGGCTCCAAAATAAATCAATGTTATCTGTTCTTTTATGGCAATTTTTAGTTGTTGTCTTGCTGTGACTGCTTGTTTTTTCCATCGGTAATAACTTCCGCTGCTCACTTTTAGAACTTTGCACATTTTTTCGATCGGGAATAGTTGTTCATTGCTTTTTATGAAACTATAAATCATCGACCGCTCTTGGAAAAAATGCCGATTGCTTTTTTTAATATATCACGTTCTAACTCGGCATCTTTGAGTCTTTTCTTTAGTTCGTGAATTTTTTCTTGCTCGGGAGTGAGTTTTAAATTTCCTTTCCCAGGAAAACTTCCTTCTCCAAATTCCTCGAACTCTTTACGCCATTTATACAACTGTGGTGCTGTGATTCCCAACTCTCTGGCGAGTTCTGATACATTTGTTCTCTCATAACTCAATTGAACGGCTTTTTCTTTAAAAGCTTTGTCATAAATTATGCGGACTTGTTTCATAGGTTAAAATTAAGATTATTTCTTAACTTTATGTGATGGCTAAGTTAGCACGTCCAGTGACATATTAGAAGAAATATTGAATGAAGAAGAAAGAGAGTTATATAAATTAACATTAGCATTGCCTATACATCTTGAACTTGGAACACAGGACAAAATAGTGATTAGGTTAATTACAAGTGGTGTTCCTAGAACAATTGCGTTAAAAATAAAAAATGTTTTTAGTAAAACGGAAGAGTTTAAATTAGAGGTTGATGTTTTGGTATGGATGAAAAATAAACAATTTATTGAGGGAATCGAACCTATTTACAATAAATATCTTTCCAGAAACAATTTTTTTAAAACTATAAATTAGAAGTAATATTACAAAGGGGGTAACAATAGGGGTAATAGAAATGGTATTAAATGGCAATATTAGGGAATTTTTAAACATAAAAAAACCTCGGTAATCCCGAGGTTTTCTTGTCTTTGAAGACTCATTCTTTGTCTTATGTTGTGACCTCGACAGGATTCAAACCTGTAACCTTCTGAGCCGTAATCAGATGCGCTATTCAGTTGCGCCACGAGGCCTTTTGCAGTAGCTTTGTAAAGCGTGATTGCGGGTGCAAATATAGGGATAAATGTGTAACTTGCAAGCATAAAATTCAATTAATACTAAAAAAAATGAAGTTAGAAAACTATATTCGTGATATTCAAGGTTTTCCAAAAGAAGGAATTTTGTTTAAAGATATAACACCATTATTAAATAATGCCGAAGCTACCCAAGAATGTGTTAGGATATTGGTGAAATCCTTAAAAGGACAACAAATAAATAAGGTAGTTGGAGCTGAAAGTCGCGGATTTTTATTCGGAATGTTGTTGGCTCATGAATTAAAAGCGGGATTTGTACCAGTACGCAAACCGAATAAATTGCCTTATGAAACCATTTCGGCTTCTTATGACTTAGAATACGGAACAGACACTTTAGAAATTCATAAGGATGCCATTCAAAAAGGGGATAAGGTTTTAATTCATGATGATGTATTAGCAACAGGTGGAACAGCAAAGGCGGTTTGTGAATTAGTAGAAAAGTTGGGTGGCGAAATTGTTCAATTGAATTTCCTGATGGAACTAACGTTTCTAAATGGAAGACAAAAGTTAAACGGCTATGACATTTTTGCTGCTTTGACTTATTGATCTACTGCTCGAATAGTAACATAATAACGATAAGCAATAATAGCCAATTGCCACTTTTTGGCTTTAGCTAAATCAAGTCCTTGTTTGGTGAAACTAGGCAAACACAGTTTGTTGATTTTGGCTAAGATTTTAAACATAAGTGCTTTTTCTCAAAGATATAAAAAAGACGGTCTTGTTGAAGAACCGTCTTTTTCAATTTTTAATTATTTAGTTTTAATTTCTATAACACCATTTTTTCCTTTGTTGCCGTATTTATCTATAGCATTTTTCCCTTTTAATACTTCTATACTCTCAATATTTTTCATATTTAAATCCTTTATCGATTTTTTTGTTTTTTTACCATCTATAAAAATTAGGGCTTTATCGATGTCAGTATCAGGAGTGGTAATAATTTTTTTTACATCTAGAGTATCTGTTGCTTTATTTTTCCACCCGCTAATTTCCTGATCTGGAATTGTTTTATATCCTATGACTTTATTATCATTAGATAATTCAAATTCTTTTTTAGTGTTTTTTTCTTTTGTTGTGATTTCAATAACATCATTTTCTCCTTTTTTGCCATATTTTGTAATTGCATGAATTCCTTTTAATACATCTATTTTTGCAATTTGGTCTGTAGGGATATCTTCAATTTTAAAACCTGGAGGGGTTTTGTAACCATTAAGAATAATGAGAGGTTCGTTTTCTAAATCTTGTTTTAATATCGAACGAATCTTTTTGTTATCATCTAATTGAGCAAGAGTAGTATTTTCAGTAGCTTTTACAATAATTTTGTCAGTGCTGTTTTTGTTGTTTGTGTTTTTTGTAGTTACAAGAATTGTTTTTTTACCTGAAATAGTTGAAACATCTATCTTTTCAATTTCATAGGGTTTTAATTGATCTAGTTCTTCTTGAGTTGATTTTTTTCCGTTGATGATGATTTCTTTGCCTTTAGCTAAGGATTTTAAATCCTTTTCAATTTTAAATGATTTTAAATCAATAGATTCTGATTTTGTTTTATTCTCTTGTTTTGGAGTTTCTTTCTCCTGTGCAACAACTTCAATTTGAAATAAAAGCACAAAGGCTACAAGTGCCGGAAATACTGTAATGTACTTCCAGGAATTCCATTTTTTAGATTGGTTTTTGTTCATCATAATAATTCTTTTTTTGATTAAGGATTGATAGAAATGATTGGTAATGGCCACACAATTTTCCTGTGTGGTAATTTTCAACAGGGTTAACTGGTAGGCTTTTTTATCAAAAGTGTTTTTTGCAGCTTCGTTATCGGCAATGAATTCCAGGTTTTGGATTATTGCTTTTTTGTACAACCAAATCAATGGATTGAACCAAAAAGCAATACAAAACAATCTTGAAAGGAGTACATCAATGCTGTGGTTCTGGCTGCTGTGTACTTTTTCATGTTCCAATATATTTTCTAATTCGGTTGGAGTATACAAAGTTGAATTATACACAATAGATTTAAAAAAGGAGAAAGGAGCAATGTTTTCGGTCACGTCAATCAATTTGAATTTTCCTTGTGGTATGTTGACTTTTCCCTTAAACACTTTGGATAAGCTATAAAAATCAAAAAGTAGTTTTGTAAATAATACTATACTTCCTAAAAAGTAAATAACAATAGCAATTAAAGACCAATTAATTTCGGGTTCTGGATTATTTTCAACTGTTGTTATTGGAATATTGGACCAGTCAAACGAATTTGTTGTTGGTTCGACCCAAATGATTTTGGTAATAAAAAATAAGGGTAAAATGGCAGATGTAAATAACCCTAAAAGTAAAAACCATCGATTTCCAGTAAAGAAAGTTTCTTTTCTAAGCAGTAAAATGTAAGCCAGATAAAATACAGTAATTAAACCACTAGCTTTGATGAGGTAAAGGAATACATTTTCCATAATCATTCTTTTTTTCAATCATTGCTAAAATTTCGCGTAATTCATCAGCTGATATTTTTTCTTCTTTAGCAAAAAAGCTAACCATATTTTTGTAGGAACTATCGAAATAGGTATCAATGGCTGTTTTTATGAATTTCTTTCTGTAATCTTCCATTTTTACAATAGGGAAGTATTGATGGGTTTTCCCAAAGGCATTATACGATACGTATCCTTTTTCTTCCAGATTGCGAATAATAGTAGAAAGCGTGTTGTAGTGAGGCTTTTCATCTGTGATTTCAGCCATTACTTCTTTTACAAAAGCCTTTTCCAACTTCCATAAAATTTGCATGATTTCTTCTTCTTTGTTCGTTAGCTTTTCCATAGTTACTTTATTTGAATACAAATATATAACTATATTTTTAGTTAAACAACTATTTTTATAGTTATTTAACTAAAGTTTTAGTTTTAAAAACGAAAATCTGTTTTAATAATATCTGTTTAGCCTTTGCGGCTTTCTAACTTTTAAGCTATTTTTGCATAAAAAATTGAAGATGAGGTATATTCTATTATTTACTATTTTATTGCAAAGCTTTTTTGGCTTTAGCCAAGAAAAATTTGATTTAGCTGCTGCTAAAAAATACCAGAAAACATTAAATAAAGAATATGCCGACCCCAAAACAAGTCCGTTAGAGCCAAATGATTTGGCAAATTTTAAAGGTTTGGATTTTTATCCTATTAGTGCTAAGTATTTTGTTGTGGCTAAATTTGTAAGGACTCCCAATGAAAAACCATTCAAAATGGCTACTTCTACCGCAAGACAACCTTTTTATGTAAAATATGGAGAAGCTCATTTCGAAATCGACGGACAAAAGTGCCAATTGAATTTGTATCAAAGTTTAGATTTAATTAAAGACCCTAAGTACAAATACGATTTGTTTTTACCTTTTTTTGATAAAACATCAGGAAAAGAAAGTTACATAGGAGGAAAATATATCGATGTAAAAATCCCTAAAGGCAATACGATTGTGATTGACTTTAATACTTCATACAATCCGTATTGTGCTTATAGTCATCATTATTCATGTCCAAAGGTGCCAATGGAAAATGACTTAAAAGTAGCCATTCGTGCCGGTGTTAAAAAATTTAATGATTAATGAAGTACTTTAATTTACATACGCATCAATATACTAATAATGCTGATATTTTAGAATTAGTTAATCAATACCCACAAGAGTTTGATGCTAATTTGACTAACTATTCAATTGGAATCCATCCTTTATTTATTGATGAAAATAGATTAGAAAGTGATTTTCAAATTCTAGAAGAAAAAGCGGCTTCACCAGCTTGTTTAGCAGTTGGAGAATGCGGATTGGACAAACGTAGTGAAACGTCTTTTGATATTCAATTAAACGTCTTAGAAAGACAATTATTGATTGCCGAAAAATACCAAAAACCTGTTGTAATTCATTGTGTTCTGGCTTTTCAGGAATTGATGGAAATGAAAAAACGACTAGGAATATCTACAGCGGTTATTATTCATGGTTTTGCCAAAAAAGAACAATTAGCTAAGCAATTATTGGATAATGGATTTTACCTTTCTTTTGGGAAAAATTTATTGCGAAATCCTGAGTTAGAAGCTGTTTTTCTAAGTGTCCCAGAGGATCGCTTTTTCTTAGAAACAGATATGGTAGAAGAAGGCATTGAGGAGGTGTATGCCTTAGCGGCAAAATATAAAAAAATAACAATAACAGAATTACAACAAATAATTACTAAAAATGTTGATTCTGTTTTTAGAAATACTAAATAACCAAATAAACATTTATACGTTTTAATTATGGCACAGTGGACCGAAAGAGCGGAGCTTTTATTTAAAAAAGAAGGATTAGAGAAATTACAAAATGCAAAAGTCATGGTGGTAGGATTGGGTGGTGTAGGCTCTTTTGCTGCCGAATTTTTAGCCCGTGCAGGTGTGGGAAATATGATTATTGTAGACGGGGATGTAGTGGATATTACAAATATTAACCGTCAATTGCCTGCTTTGCATTCTACAGTGGGTGAACCAAAAGTAACTATTGTAGGAGATCGTTTGATGGATATAAATCCTGAATTGAATTTAACACGTGTAAAAGAATTTCTTTCGCCAGAGCGTGCTTTCGAATTGGTTTCAGAAGATATGGATTATGTTTTGGATTGTATCGATAGTATTACTCCTAAATTGAATTTGATTGTTGGCTGCAAGAAAAAGAAAGTAAAAATTATCACTAACATGGGAGCGGGTGGAAAAATGCAAGCTGGTAAAGTGACTGTAAAAGATATCAGCAAAACGGATGTTTGTCCCTTAGCTAAAGTGGTACGTAAGCGTTTGAGAAAAATGGGCGTAAAAAAAGGAGTAAAAGCGGTTTTCTCTATGGAAAAACCAGATGAAACAAGTGTAAAAATGACTGATGGGACTAATTTCAAAAAATCTTTTTACGGAACCAATAGCTATATGCCAGCCTTGTTTGGTTTACACGCTGCTGAAACGGTTATTCGTGATCTTTTAAAGTAAGTTAGAAGTTAGAAGTCAGGAGTTAGGCGTATAACCTTGAACTTTAAACCTTAAACAAATAAAAACAAAATATAAAAAAATGATACAAACTGTAATTTTCGACATGGATGGTGTAATTGTCGATACCGAACCAGTACACCGTTATGCTTATTACAAACAATTCAAAGAATTAAACATTGAAGTTAGTGAAGAATTGTATACATCTTTTACAGGAAATTCAACTCGAAATATTTTCCAAAAACTAAAAGATATTTTTCAGTTAGAACAGGATGTTGAAGATTTGATTCTAAGAAAACGAAGCATTTTTAATGATGCTTTTGATACGAAAGAAGATTTAGAATTATTGGCTGGAGTTCGCAATTTGATTGAAGATTTGCATCAAAATTCGGTGCAGTTAATTTTAGCATCTTCAGCTTCTAAAGTAACAATAGAACGCATATTTAATCGTTTTAAATTACATGAATATTTTACGCATAAAGTTAGTGGTGAAGATTTTCCAAATTCTAAACCACATCCTGCGATTTTTGAACATGCGGCTAGTTTATCGATAGCTCCAAAAGAAAATTGTATTGTTATTGAGGATAGTACAAATGGAATTATTGCAGCCAAAGCGGCAGGGATTTTGTGTATTGGATACAACAGTGAACATTCTAAAGATCAGGATTTATCCAAAGCAGATATCGTTGTAAATCATTTTGATGAATTAAACTATTCCATCATTAAAGAAATAGATTGTAAATTATGCAAAAATTAACAGCAGTTACTAACTAGAAAATGTAATTTTAAAGATTAATAAAAGCAGAATTATGAAGAGAGTATTGTTTGTTTTAGTACTTGTGGTTTTTCAATTGAGTAGTAAAGCTCAGGTTAGAATTCCAGAAATGAGTCCAAAAGCGGTTATCAAACAAGTTGTAGGATTAACCGATGTAGAAATTGTGTATTCCAGACCATCAGCTAGAGGACGATCTGTATTGGGGAATTTAGTTCCTTTTGGACAATTATGGCGTACAGGTGCTAATGAAAACACCATAATTACTTTTGGCGATGATGTAGTCATTAATGGAAAGACTTTGAAGAAAGGGAAATATGCTTTGTTTTCGGTTCCTAATGTGCAAAGTTGGGATATAATTTTCTATACCGCTATTGATAATTGGGGAACGCCAAAAGAATATGATGAGTCAAAAGTGGCTTTAAAAGCGACAGTTCAAGATCAAACTTTGAGCAAACCCGTTGAAACTTTTACTATTGCAATTAATAATTTAGAGACAAGTTCGGCTACTTTAGATATTGCTTGGGAGAATTCGTATGTGTCTTTAAAATTTGAAGTACCAACAAAAAAAATTGCAATTGCTAGTATCGAAAAAACATTGGCAGGTCCCACTCCTGAAGAATACTACACTGCAGCTCAATATTTCTATCAATCCAATAGTGATATCGTTAAAGGAAGAGAATACATAGACAAAGCAGTTGAGTTGTCTAAATCAGTTCCATTTTATTATTTACGATTGAAATCGTTAATCCAAGCTAAGCAAGGAGATAAAAAAGGGGCTATAGAAACCGCTAAATGGTCTATTTCGGCCGCAGAGGCTGCGGGTAATAAAGAATATGTTGAGATGAACAAAGCGAGTATCGACGAGTGGAGTAGATAAGCTTTTATTCCTTTTTACCATATTGAGAGCAGTAGAAATGGTATAAGATCTTGTTCTAAACTACACTCAATCGGAAATTATTTTAAAGTTAAATCCCATCTTAGTTTTATAAAACGAGATGGGATTTTTTTTACTCTTCAGTATTTTGTTCATTAAATACAGTGGTTTGCAAAATGGATGAAAATACTATTGTCATCATTGCCCCAATAAAATTGAGCCATAAATACCCCAATTTTTCTTCACCACTTGGATAGATAAAAATGGCAAAATAATAGATGATAAAAATGGTTAATTGGGTAATAAAAGCACTGTAGAAAATCGCTTTGGCTTTTACAAATTTAAAATAGAAACCAACCAAAAATATCCCTAGAACCGTTCCGTAAAAGATAGAACCTACGATATTTACTAATTGGATTAGATTTTCAAATAACGTGCCCACACAGGCAAAAAGAATAGCTATAACTCCCCAAAAGAAGGTGAAGAATTTAGTAGCATTCAAATAATGCTTTTCGGTTTTGGTTTCTTTTAAATTTCTTTTGTAAATATCTATTGCCGTTGTCGATGCTAGTGCGTTGAGGCCAGAGGCAGTCGATGACATGGCAGCAGAGATTATTACAGCCAAAAGTAAACCAATTAATCCTTTAGGTAAATAATGCAGAATAAAATGGAAAAAAACATAATCTTTATCATTGGTTTCACTTCCTTTATCTACTTTATGAATAATCTCTTTAGCACGATCTCTCAAATCTTTTTCTTTGCTCGAAATAGCGACTAATTCTTTTCGTAAAATAGGATTGTCATAATCCTGATTTAATTGGTCGATATACAAAAGATTAATTACTTTTTTGTCTTCAGAAAGGGTTTCTAATTGTTTTTCTAAATTGTGATATTCTTCTTTAAATGCCGATTTTTCAATAATCGCTTTGTTATTTGGATTAAAATTTAATGGTACCGGATTGAATTGGAAAAAAACAAATACCATAACTCCAGTCAATAAAATAAAGAACTGCATAGGTACTTTTAGCAAACCATTCATGATTAATCCCATTTGGCTTTCGCGAACTGATTTTCCCGACAAATAACGACCTACCTGAGATTGATCGGTACCAAAATAGGCTAAGGCTAAGAAAAAACCTCCCGTAATTCCACTCCAAAAAGTATATTTTTCTTCGGGATCAGTAGAAAAATCAACAATATTCATTTTGCCATTTGCTCCAGCAATATGAAGTGCATTGCTGAAAGTCATATCATTAGGTAAAAAGCGGAGAATGAGAAAAAAAGTGATAAACATTCCTGACATGATTACAAACATCTGTTGTTTTTGAGTCACGTTTACTGCTTTTGTTCCACCTGAAACGGTGTAAATGATAACTAGAATCCCTATGATGATGTTCATATAGGTTAAATTCCATCCTAATAATGCCGATAAAATAATAGCAGGTGCATAAATAGTAAGTCCTGTTCCAAGACCTCTTTGTAACAAGAAAAGAATAGCTGCTAAGGAACGTGTTTTTATATCAAAACGTTTCTCAAGGTATTCATAAGCGGTAAAAACTTTGTATTTATGATAAATAGGAATAAAGGTGATACAAATAACAATCATTGCTATAGGTAATCCAAAATAAAACTGAACAAATCCCATTCCGTCATGATAGGCTTGACCCGGTGTGGATAAGAATGTAATGGCACTCGCTTGTGTGGCCATTACCGAAAGTCCTACAACATACCAAGGTGTTTCGTTGTTTCCTAAAATAAAGTCTTCGACATTTTTACTGCCTCTAGTTTTTAGGGCTCCATAAATTACGATGAAAAGCAACGTAATAATAAGTACAATCCAATCAAATAATTGCATGAGTTAAGAGTATAATTTCATTATTAAATAAAAAAACAACACATAGGCAATATTAGTAACCAGTACCAAGGTGTAATCTGTTTTCCACTTTTTTTCTTTTTCTGGATTTTCTGAATTCATTACAATATTGTTTTAAGGTTGAGTTTCGGTTGTTTCAACGGATTTTAGGGCTATCATATTCGCAATTAATCGATAAGCGCCAGATACGCCTTCGGGTAATTCTCTAAATAAACTTAGTCCTGTATAAATATAGTTTCCTTTTCCATAATTAGCTACTAATAGGGCTCCTTTTTTGGGAGTTTCTCCTTTGTCGTTTGAGGCAATAATAGGAGTAAAGGCAGCATCAAATTCGTTAGGATAATACAAACCTTGTTCTTGTGTCCAGCCTTTAAAATCCTTAGCAGTTATAGGGTTAGGATAATTTAATACGGGATGATTTGGTGCTAAAAATTCAACTGCCGAATTTTCATCGGTTACTCTATCATTCGAAATTTTTAAAGGGTAAGGTGCGATATTCGCTGGAATATTTTTATCTGGAGTATTGTATTGTACGATTAATGTTTTACCTCTTTTAACAAACTCTAAAAGCAAATGTTGCTTTGTTTTTAATAGTGGCAAGGTATTATAGGCGCGTATTCCGGTAATAATCACATCAAAATTATTTAAATAGCGCGAATTGATTTCCTCTGGAGTAATGATACTTACTTTATACCCCATTTGGCTCAAACACTCGGGTACATTGTCACCTGCTCCCATGATATAACCAATTTTTTCATTGGTAATTTTTAGATCCAGTTTTTTAAATTTGGCCTCAGCGGGAACTAACACATGTTGTTTGCTAATATGTTCATAATTGATAATTACTTGTTCTTTATCATATTTTTTTTCATTTAAGCTAACCACACTTTTTACATTGGTTTCCGAAGCTTCTTTGGGAGGTGTTACTTCAAAAAAAACCGTTTTTTCGCTATCTTTTTTATCCAAGCTAAAAGGGATATGATCAGGAAAAACACTCCAGTCTGGATTGAGTTCTAAACGTACTTCTCCTTTGATGTTGTCTTTACCAGCTTTGACTATAACAGCCATTTTTTTGGTATTTCCATCATTGAAAAATGAAATCTGATCGATAATTCGGGAGCTTACTTCTGGAACTACATCTAGATAATTATACATTTCCCCTTTTACATTATCATTAAATTTGTAAACAATAGGACGCTCAAAAGTCATTGTAATTCCGTTAATTACAAGTTCAAATTCTAGCTTAGCATCTCTAATAATATCGGCTACACCAATGTTTTTTTGCTCTGACACCTGATACATTCCCGTGCTTGGTTTTTCTTTTAACCAATTAGGTTGTGTATAGGGCATATCATTTGGTAATTCAATAGTAACCGACAGATTTTGAGTAGCGTTGTTTGCTAAAATGGTAGTAATAGGAGTGCTGTTATTATTGGAAATATTTTTGATGCTTTGTAACTCCATTGGAATACTACTGCGATTCACTGCTTCAATTTTGATTTTTAGCGCTGTACCTGGAGTTGTTTGATTTTCAGTAGCTACTGCTTCCAGATACAATCCAGCACATGCAGCGATGGTATTTTTTATTTCGTTTAATTTTATAGGTTTCCAATGTTTTTCCTCTAATGCATCAATCATTTGGTAAGCCTTAAGCAATGCGGGTATTGAAGCCGATGGGTTAGAAAAATCAAAGCGTTCTTGAATCGAATTAATTAGTTTTCCAATGGATTTTCCACCTTCGACACGATTCCAGCTTGTGTCAATTCCTTCAAAAATATTGGTTTTGTCTTTTATAGGTTCACCATTTATAAATTCGAGGTATTCCATGTCTTTACCACGACTTCCTGTACTACCAAAACCTTGTGATTTGTGAGCACTTCGACTCAAAGCGGCAATTTCTTGATTTGAAACTCCTAAATTAGGATAGTAAACCCCTGTTTCTAGACTAATAAAATTGGTTTTGTCGGCGGCATCAAATTTTTCCTGACTGCCATAAAACCAAATAGACGGATTAAAGAATACGCGTTTAGGTTGCCAAATACTGTAAAATTGCAATTGTTCAGGAAATCGTTCAGGATTATTAGAAAGTCCAAAAGCTTCCACACTTAATAAGGCCGATGCAGTATGATGTCCGTGTGTAGTTCCTGGCGAACGATGGTCAAAACGATTGATAATTACATCAGGCTGGAATTTGCGTATGGTCCAAATAACGTCGGCTAAGACTTTTTCCTTATCCCAAATTTCAAAAGTTTCATCTGGATTTTTTGAAAAACCAAAATCATTAGCGCGACTAAAAAATTGTTCGCCACCATCAATTTTTCGCGCTTCAAGTAATTCTTGTGTACGAATCATTCCTAATAATTCACGGAGTTCCGGGCCTATTAAGTTTTGACCACCATCGCCACGTGTCAAGGAAAGATAGGCTGTTCGGGCTTTTATTTCATTCGAAAAATAGGAAATCAAACGCGTATTTTCGTCATCGGGATGAGCAGCGATATAAAGAACGCTTCCTAAGAAATTTAATTTCTGAATTTGATTGTAAATTTCAACAGCATTGGGTTTTTGTGGTTTTTGTGCCTGACTAAGTTGAAAAAAACAAAAGAAAGCAATAATAAATACAGTTCTTATATGTAGCATTGTTGTATGATTTTTTGCAATAATTTCAAATGTAATAATTATTTTTTGGAATAAAAGTCTACTCTAAAGCTTCTTAAAACAACAAAAACTACTCCGAAAAGTAGTTTTGCTGTAATTATTTTTATTTTTTTAGATTTTTACCTTAATGATAATTTTTTTAATCTTTCCGTTACTAATCATGGCTGCGTGCACATCAGTTGGGAAAAGGATGGTAAATTGTCCTGGCAACAATTCAAAAAACATATCCGGTTGATCGAAGAAAAAACGAACGTCTTTTTCGTCGCTATAAGCGCCATTGGGGTTTTCACATTTTTCTAAAGGTTTCCAAGCATAGGTTTCTGGACCGGCTACGCAAACTTGGATATCGATGTTTTTTTCGTGACATTCAAAAAAAGCTAAACTTTGTTCTTTTGAATTTCCATTTCCAGAGTTGACTATAATTTTTAAATCATCTGTGTATTGTGTAACGCCATCGGCTAAATTAGCTAAGTCGTTTTCTTTTAAAAATTGAAATGCTTTTTCAAAAGCAGGATGTAAACTATAGTATTTAGCAGCATTGTGTAATGAATCTACAATCATTTTTAAGTTGTTTTTTAGTTTTAATGGAGAATGTTTTTAATGTATTTGGGTAATAAAAAAATAAAAGTACATTTTTAAATTTAATCGTTGAAAGTAAAACCATAGAAAAAGTTTTTTTTAACGAATTCCGAGTTGGATTTTTCATCGAATACTATTTTAAAATGACAGGAGTATAATAATTAGTCTTATTTTAAGTCTGTTTCTTATATTTGTTGGTATCCCATTCCTCTTAAAATTTAAAAAAATGATTTCAACGTATAGAATAATAACCGCATTTTTCTTTTTATTCGTATTCTTTTCTTGTCAATCCCAAATTCCCGTTTTAAAAAGTAATCAGGATAGAAGTGAGGTTAGTGATACTACTTTTGTTAACTTAAAAGTGTATAGTTCTGATTTTGTCTACGATATGAAATATGCTACCGAAGATAATTTCCTTAAAGCCAAAGTATACGATTGTGCCGAATGTTATTTGCGTTACAAAACGGTTAAGGCTTTGATTAAGGCAAACGAAGCTTTTATGAAAGAGGGTTTACGAATTAAATTGTATGATTGCTACCGACCTCTTGATATTCAAAAAAGAATGTGGGCAATAGTTTCTAATCCTGAATATGTTGCCGATCCCGCTAAAGGTTCCATACACAATAGAGGAGGAGCGGTTGATATTACTTTGGTAAAAAAATCCGGAAAAGAGCTAAAAATGGGTACTTCTTTCGATTTTTTTGGCCCCGAGGCAGGACATAACTATGAAGATTTGTCACAAAAAGTAAAAGATAATCGTTACTTATTGAAAAGAGTAATGCTTGAAAATGGATTTAATTCTTTCGATTCCGAATGGTGGCATTACAATTTGAAATCGGGTTTAAAGGATAAATTATCTAATGAAAAATGGGATTGTAAGTAACGAATGTTAGAATAATTCGTTATTGTTTGCTCTGTTTTTGTCCTTAACTTCCGCAGTCGAGTGTCAAATGTTTGAAGAATACGCAAAAAGAAAAGCTGTTTGAGTCCCGACACTTCGGGACGAGTTCTTTTCTTTTAGTATTCGAAAACTAATTTGACCGACGAGGAAGTGCAGACTTGATTTTTTTGTTTCTTTTTTGATCAAGCAAAAAAGAAAATATTTAAACAATCTTCTTAATCACTCTCAATTTATGTGTATGTCTGTTCGTTTCATTATTAAAAATACCTAAATGGTCAATTCGGTCAATACGAACTTTTCCACTGGCATGGATGATATAATTATTTTCCATAATTATTCCCACGTGAATGATATTTCCTTCCTCATTATCAAAGAAAGCCAAATCTCCTGGTTCGCTTTCTTCAATAAAGCTCAAGGCTTCACCTTGAGTAGCTTGTTGGGAAGCATCTCTTAGTAATTTGTATCCGTTTAATTTGTACACCATTTGGGTAAATCCAGAGCAGTCAATCCCAAAAGGTGTTTTTCCGCCCCATAAATAAGGAGCATTTAGGTACATATATGCGGTATTGATGAGGTGTTTCTTGTCTTTTATGCCGTTGACACGATTGCCTTCAAATTCGTAGTTTTGAGTGTTGATTTCGTTATTGTTTAAAAACGATAGTGAAGCTCCTAGCGGAATGGGAATCAATAAATTGTTAGGAGCTGTAATGTATTCGATTAAATCAGCATTTAAGATAATCGTTTCTTTAGTTAATTGTTCGTAATTTGTTTCTGAAATCAATTGATATTGTTTCGAATCTACCCATCCTTCGTAGTCGTCGTATTGTAATTTAATACGAGACCATTGATTGCGTTTTTCTAGTATTTTAAAGTGTTCACCAAATAGCACCTGAGAAACAATTTCGCTTTTGTCACTAGGTTCAAATCGAAGTGGGATTATGGCTAAATTACAGATTCCGAACATTAATTCCTTTTTTAGATTCTTTCAATAACAATCGCTGAAGCGCCTCCACCACCATTACAGATAGCAGCAGCTCCTATTTTGGCATTATTTTGCTCCAAAACATTAAGCAAAGTAACCAGAATTCTGGCACCAGAACAACCCAGAGGATGTCCTAAAGATACAGCACCTCCGTTGATGTTTACTTTATTGCTATCCAAACCTAGGATTTTGATATTGGCTAAACCTACCACCGAAAAGGCTTCGTTGAATTCGAAAAAATCAACAGCATCAAGGCTAATACCTGCTTTGTCTAAGGCTTTTGGTAAGGCTTTAGCAGGACTCGTAGTAAACCACTTTGGTTCTTGAGCCGCATCAGCATAGGATTTTATATAAGCCAAAGGTTTAAGATGTAGTTCGGCTGCTTTTTCTTCACTCATAAGGATTAAGGCTGCTGCTCCATCATTGATTGTAGAAGCATTAGCAGCAGTAACCGTTCCGTCTTTTGTGAAAACAGCATTCAATGAAGGAATTTTATCTAACTTAACATTCGTATATTCTTCGTCTTTTGAAATTACAATTGGTTCGCCACGGCGTTGTGGCACCTCTACAGGAACGACTTCGGTATCAAACTTACCTGATTCCCAAGCCTGAGCCGAACGGCGATAAGATTCAATTGCAAATTGATCTTGTTCTTCACGGCTAATATTGTATTCTTTAGCACAAAGATCGGCGTAGACACCCATAGCTTGATTGTCGTAGGCATCGACTAAACCATCCCTTTGCATTCCGTCAACTAGGGTAGTAGGGCCAAATTTTGTTCCGCTACGCAAATGGGTATAATGTGGAATTAAACTCATATTTTCCATTCCTCCAGCAATTACTACCTGAGCATCGCCCGATTGGATGGCTTGAGCACCCAGCATAACTGCTTTCATTCCAGAAGCACAAACTTTATTAATCGTAGTACAAGGTACTGTGTTTTGTAAACCGGCAAATAGAGCAGCCTGACGTGCTGGTGCTTGACCTACACCTGCCTGAATCACATTGCCCATCAATACTTCGTCTACCAGAGTAGGATCTAGCTTTATTTTATCCATTGCGCCTTTGATGGCAGTGGCACCCAGTTGAGGTGCTGTTACATTGGCTAATCCACCCATGAAACTCCCAATAGGGGTTCTTGCAGCGGCTACTATTACTACTTTTTTGTTCATGCTCTTAATTTGATTTGAATGTATTGTTGAAGCAAATTTAGTCTTTTTTGCCTAAAATTTGTATTTTCAGTTCTTGATTCTGTTTTCGAAAAAAATGTTTTAAAATATTATTTTGTATCTGGTTGATTGTTAGAGTTTTTTAAAAAATTCGAAAAAAATATTGAAAAAAAGCACAAAAATAGTTGTGAGTAATGGGATGATGTGTTACATTTGCAACCGCAAAACGAGACACGTTCTTTGAGCTTGGAGAGGTGCCAGAGTGGTAATGGAGCAGATTGCTAATCTGTCGACGGGTAACCGTCGCCAGGGTTCGAGTCCCTGTCTCTCCGCTTATAATTTGCTACTCGGGGTGTAGCGTAGCCCGGTTATCGCGCCTGCTTTGGGAGCAGGAGGCCGCAGGTTCGAATCCTGCCACCCCGACGAAAACTTCACCATAAGTTTTAAAAAAAATGGTCGCATAGCTCAGCTGGATAGAGCACCTGCCTTCTAAGCAGGCGGTCGAAGGTTCGAATCCTTCTGCGATCACAAGAAGCCTTTTAGGCAGAAAACAAAAGCGCACATACAGACTGTAAAGTCAAGTATAGTGCGCTTTTTAATTTTTTACCTAATTTTTTACTTCTTAATGAATTCTACATTTCAATACAAATTGGACACGCTATTGGCCACGAAAAAAATTATCGTGCCAATGAATGAATCATTCACCTTTAGAGAATATAAAAAAGCTAACGGAAAAACCCCTTTAGTTTTAACTTTACGAAGCAATTCCAAAAAAGAAAGAATTGCTTTGAATTTGGATATCAATATTGATCATTGGGATAAAAGCAAACAACGCCTTAAGCCAATTAATCAGGAAAATATTGATATCAATCTTATCTTAGATAATATCCAGTCCAAAATCACTCAGATAAAAACTTCGTATCGTTTATCGGATAGGGTACTTACTTTGGAAACTCTTAAAAAAGAATTCCTAAGTAATATGCCCCGAATTCGACTTACTGCCTTTTACAAAATGATGTTAGAAGAAGAGAAGGTAATGATGGAAATTGGTTCCTATAAAAGATACCTTTCTGTTTTGAAAAAAATTGAAGCTTTTGACAATGACATTACTTTTATGGAAATCGACCAAAACTGGTTGGACAAATTCCGAAAGCATCTTAGAGGATTAGGTAATGCTAGTACAACTGTAGCAGCAAATGTAGCAGCAGTTAAAAAGTTTCTGGGATTGGCTCAAAAATCAGGAATTAAATTAGCATTAAACATTGACGAAATTCAGGTTGGCAGTACAAAAGGTAACAGAACCAGTCTTTCTACAAATGAACTAAAACGATGTGCAGGATATTATTTCAGTCCTTATATTGCCGACTCACATCGACTGATTTTAGGGTATTTTCTTTTTAGTTGTATGACAGGTTTGAGAATATCAGATGTTCAAAGTTTGACCCGTTCTAATTTTATGGATAACTATGTTACTTTTATTTCCAAAAAACACAAAAGGATCAGTCAGTAGCTATGAATATTAAAGCGCGTGAAATTGTAGAGCATGAACCTTTATTGTTTGAGAAGAAATACGCCGACCAACATATTAATGATGAACTAAAAAAAATAATGCTCATTTTGAAAATACATAAAAAGGTAACATTTCACGTGGCCAGACATACATTTGCAACCTCTTTTCTAAGAGCAGGCGGTCAAGTAGAAAAATTGCAAAAACTACTTGGACATAGTGACATCAGCCAAACGATGATATACGTTCATATAGTTCAGGCTGATGCCAATAAAGAGGTTTTTCTTTTAGACAATTTATTTTAATGTGTGGCCATCTACTTCAACTTCAAATTCATCTTTTGCGATTTGCGTTTTATTAAGTGATTTTAAAATAAAGTACCTGCCATAAGAAAATATTTTACTTTTTGAACTCACTTTATTAAGTGATTCAATGAAGCAAGTAAAATTCCATTTGAAGTTGATAGAAGTTAATCGAAAATTAAACCAATCTTTATAATGGTTTTCCGCTACCTCAGGCAATAGCATTGGTGCTGGATCTGAGGTAGTATTTACACCACTTGAATCTAATCCATCATAAAGAACAGCATAAATCTTATTCGGTTCTGACTCAATAGCATGAGCCGTCCACACTCCATTATAAAATTCATTTAGAAATGGAAATGCTTGAATTGTAATTTCTTGTGTTTGATCATCGGTAACATAGCCTGAAGTACTGTTCCCATCTGTATTAAAAAAATAAGGTTTATGCTTGTTTTTTTCATCGGTTGGGTCTGAAAATTGTAAAAGAAATGATAATCCATCATTAGTTTCTCGTTTAGGTTTTGTTTGGAATTCACTAAAATCGATGGCTTCTTCATAATTTAGTTCCTTAGAAATATAGTTCATCCAAATTTCTTTTCCCTTAGTTGTAATATCTAAGTTATACCAATTTTTAACCGTAGTAACAAAATTTCCAAAAGTAATATCAGGAACTAATTTGTTCAAATCAACTGTGTTGTTTTGGATAACATTGGGAGAAGCGACACCTGCATTATCAAAAAAATATAAAGAGGATGTTTGTAAATCGCAAATCGCTGAATCATCATCTTTATATTGCTCACTTTCAAAAATAACTTCATGAACACCACCATCATTAATAGTATCAAAAGTAACATCAACATCATAGGTATATATATACCCAGAATGGTTTTTCCTTTCGAACTTGTAAGCTTGCCATAATACTTTATCTCTATATTTTATTGTAGCCCATGTCCATGTTTTCCAAAGCCCATAAATATTTACGTTACCTGCTATCTGATATCGTCCAGATTGAGGTAAAGTGATACTCTTATTGAAATTTGCTAATCTTCCTTGCGAGTTTACCAAATCTGTACCTAGAACAATTGTTGAAATATTGGCCTGTTCTAATAATTTGTAATATTCTGTATCTATATACAAAAGTTTCTTTTTTAATGCAGGAATTTCTAGTACATCACCTTTTAATTCATAACCAGCATCAGTAAATCCTTGCTTCATTATATGGAGAAAATAAGGCATTGGCTGCATGATATTTTTATTATGAGGAATATCATCCACAACTGTATTCGTTACAAAATCGCCATCAACGTATTTATTTAATACTTTTTCGAAAAACGTCCACATTTGATTAGTGTTGTCAAACTTGTCAACTTGTATTTGCGGAAAATTATAATTTACCGCAGGCCATGTTTGGCTAATTATTGTTTTTGCGTGAGCATATATATCTGAAGTGTTGAAAATTTGTAAGCCTAATTGATTGAGTTTTTTGTTGAAGTTAGGGAAATTATCAAGACCATATTTAAGTTCAAATTCTATTGAATCATCTACTCCTGTAGCTTTTAGAATTGCAGCTTCTTTAATGTCGTTAAATACATAAGTGACTTGATATTCAACAACTATTTCTTTTGAGCGATAATCTAGTAAATCCTCAAAAATAACTTTAATTTCATCGGATAAATCCATTGTAAATGGAAAAGAGTATTTCGTATTGAATGAATCTGAGAACCAAGAATTGTCATCATTTAATGAAATTGAAGTATTGGATAAATCCAATTCAAATGTTTCGTGAATTATCTTGTGCATGATATTAAGTTATTTTAGTTTTTCCACCAGTTGTACAAGTTCCTACTGATAGAACCTGTCCATTTACACCATAAATAGAAATTGTTTTATTTTCAGGCAATCCAAATTTTAGTAATTCAGAGCTTGTATATGTAAAAACGGTATCAGGATCACTAAATACCGTATCTCCTACCTCAGGATACGTTCCTGCTCCGTCATGGAAACGAAGTGTATTTTTAACAGCATCACAATCTACACCACCTGTGTACACTCCGTAATAGGTCATGTAAAACGGTTTAAGAGTACTCTGTTGAGTAGAGCGACTGATTGTTCCGGTAGTATCTGAAGTATTCCCAGATACATCAGTAGCAGTAATATAGAAATCATAGCTTGTATCCTGGCTTAATCCAGAAACTACAAAACTAGTATTGGTAGTTTCTCCAATTTTTACTCCATCTTTATAAATACTGTATGTGATATCTCCCGCTTTGTCATCTACAGAAGCGTTCCATCCTAATGTAATTGTTGTGTAAGTAATATTAGTACTTGTCAGGTATAAAGGAACACTCGGAGGCGTAGTATCGAATGAAGTATAAGTCGATACCGTTACAATATTACTGGCTAGTGACAAAGCACCTACATTGCTGCGTGCTTTTACAGTAAAGTCGTAATTAGTAGCTAAATCCAATCCGGTAACATCAAAATACAAATTACTGGTTGCCCCAAAATATTCCCCATCTTTAATAATTTCGAAGAAAACAATTTCCTCGGTTTCGTCAGGATCTATTTCCCATTGTAATCGAGTAGTGGATGCAGTAGTTCCCGAAGCTGTTAAATTAATAGGAGGTAAAATAGCATTTACATTAAAAGCAATATCCTCTAAATCCTGATCTAAAAGTAAACGTAAAGGTTTCGTTTTAGTAGGATTTACAAAAAACTCTACATCATAGTAATACAATTCAGTGGTTGGGTCTTGTTTTACAAATTTCTTTGGATTGGTAGTTAATTCGATAGCTTCTTTTTCACCTATAATTAACCACGCTTTTAAAGAGTTCAAAAGACTTTCGATTATGAATTCTTCCTCCTGAAGCATGAAACCTGTATTGATTATAAAGCTTAGTTCTTTAGTAGAACTGACCTTATTGTTAATCTTTCTAAGTCCTTGATGGATTTGGTTAAACTTCGTTGTAAATTCTACTGGAAAACGGTATTCACCTGTAAATTCGACAATAGTTTTTAATTTGTATTCATCCTCAAAAGCAATATAATTGCTGTATGATGTGGAGCTTGGAAAAACAATATAAGTCTTTACCAAACTAGGATTATTTGGCATCTTGATTTTAATAATATCCCCTTGTTTGGTTTCATAATCACTCAATTTTAATGAGCGACTACATATATTATCGCTAACAACTGTAAAAGAAAATTCATCTACTAGAGTATCATTTTTATACACTTCAAACAAATGAGTACCAACGGTTAACAAGGCATTGAAAAACACATAACTATTTTCTCGTGCGCTTCTGTTTATTTGATAAACATCAAGAAAAGCACAATTATTTTCCACATTTTCAGGTTTAAAACCTGCGATGAATTTTACAGGACCTATTTCGTGAACAGAAATTTCAGTATCTGTTTCATTGTCTTTTTCAAAAATTACAATTGTGACCTCAGATGCTTTGTACTGCAACAAACGTTTCATTTCGATTGTTTTGATACGAGGCATGGAACGATCAATAATTTCACCAAGATTGAATGTTGCTTTATTTTGAAATAGAGGAATTTTATAACTCAATGTTTTGGAAGATGGAATTTGCGTATAAAAGGCATAAGAAGTTATGGTTACTTCCATTTCAAAATAGGTATTTGATAAAGGGGAATCAAATACAATTTCATCTTCTTCTTTGGTGAAGAAATAGTCAGTGTTATTGTATGGAGTTGTAAAATTCATAGCTAGGATACTTTATTGTTATTTTTTAAGGCATCGTATTTTTTAAGCCCTTCACGAATGTTTTTCATGGATTTAAAATCTTTGTTTGTCATAAAAGCTTCAATTCCATATTGTTTAATTTCACGCATGACTTCGGTATTATCCTGAACAATAGCAAGAACCATTTTCAGTAATTCGGCATCGGTGCTATTGGATGGAGTAGCCGTAGAACCGGCAGGAACTTCATAGCGTTTTAAGTTTTCATTGTAATAGCCCTGTTCAAATCCTTTTATTCCTCTTAGTTCATTAACCAAAGCATCTTTAACAGCAGGATTCATTTTAGTCCAGGCTTTATTGTCAATTACCATTTCGGGACCATTTTCGGCTACTAGAAAATGAGAAGTATCCTTAACCAAACCTGAACGGGTTTTACCTGCATATTTTGATTTGAAAACTTTTCCATCCTGTTCACGTTTTATGTATTCAGGATACAAACCATCCTCATAACCTGAAGCTGATGGTAAAGGCTGTTTAGCCACCATAGCAATTTGTGCCAATCCTAAAGCACCAACAACTCCTGACATAATTGCTGCAGTAGCACCAAAATCAAATTTTGGGAATTGCGCCCAAATACCCATAATGGCCATTGCGGTATTCATTGCAATTTGAGAAATCGTAATTGCCTTTTGTCTTTTGGCTTGTTTGTTTTCGATTTCGGCTTTTTTCTTTGCTAAATCATTGTCTGCTTTTTCAACAAAACTGTTGTATTGTTCCTGGGTTATTCTACCTGAGTCTAACTGTTGTTTGTAGCGGGCTTTTTTAGTATTGGTGTTTCGTTCAAAAGTGGCTAGTTGTTTCTTTTCATTTACTTCAAGAAACTTACTGTACATTCCATAAGCATTAGTTAAAGCCGAAACAGCAAAAACCATTTCATTTATACCCAATTTTCCTTGCTCTAAATTATCAAACAGCGTAACCCAGTTATCTGGAGTAAACCCGAAAATATCGGCTTGACCACCACCAACTCCTAAAGCTTCGGCATTTGCATTCTGTTTGTTTCCTTTTAATTCATTTATTTTATTGATAAGCTCAGTTAAACTGATACCTACTTGGCCAGCGTAATCTTCAAACTGTTTTACTTGTTCCGGAGTAAGCAGAGAAAGGTCTATTCCCTGAAAGTTTTCTTTACCTACTATTTTTTTATAATCGTTAAGTAAATCTCTTAAGAATTCTTCTTGGCGTTTTAATTCATCTTCTTCATGAGCTTCTGTAAGTTTGGCTTTGGCTCTTTTATTATTGCCCAATGCAGCCAATTCCTCATTGAACTTGATTTCACGTTGTTGTTTTTCACGTTCAAAAGCTTCTTTCTTTTTATTAATTGCTTCGGTAGCTGCCTTTTCTTCAATAGTGGCTAATTTCAAATTATGAATAGCCAATTTACCTTCCTTGATTTGGTTTATTTTATCATCAAGTACGGCGTTTTTTTCATCCCATCCCTTACGGATGGTAAGCAAAGCATTGTATTTTTTTAAATCCTTATCTACTTTGGCTTTAGCAATATCTTCATCCAGTTTTGCCAATTCCTCCGTATGGATTTTTTGACGGTCTAAGTCGTCAATTTCTCTTTGGTAACGTTGGTTTTCAATTAGTAATTCTTTTTGATAACCTTCTTGCATGGCTGCAATCTTATCATCTTCAAGCTGTCGAGTAAGTTTTAGTAGCTTCTCATTGTAATTTGCGGTGCTTTCTAACTTCAAGCGATTGATTTCTTCCTGAGTAGAATTAGGGTCTTTTTTATTTTTAGTACCGTTTTCATCATCCTTTGTTAGAGGTTTATATTTAGAATCATTGGGACTATTGGGTCCAGAAGAAGATGGTAATCCAATTAAAATATTAAGTGCTTTTTCATCTGTTTTTATTTCTTGAGTAAGTTCATTGAATTCTTTAGAATCTTTTTTAGTCCAGTTTAATTTATTTTTTCTATCTGTAATGGCTTTTTGTAGATTTTCTATTTGCTTTGTCTTAGTGTTTTCAAGTGCTGTAAGTTGAAAACCTGTATCTTCTGCTTCTCTTTTAGCTTGTTCAATTTCTGCTTGAATTTCCATTTTATTACGTCCACCCAATCCAAACCATTTACCATCATCACCAGCCCATGAACTTCCTTCATTTTTTGTTGAGTTCTTTTCAAGAGAAAGTGCTAATACTTTATTATCCCTTTTTAATTTTTCTTTTCTTAATTCTGCCTTAACATCTTGAATTGCTTGAGCATTTGCAAGTTCATCTATAGCCGCTATATATCTTCTTATCAATCGTTCCCCTTCTGCTGTTGCAATGTTTTCTTGAGTTAAAGTATCTAAATAACCACCTGCAATTTTTTGAAGTTGAGATAATGCTTGTTTTTTTTGTTCAATAGTCGCATTTTCATCTTTCATTATTGAAACTAAATCTGTAACTTCTTGCTTTTGCTCTCCAATTTGATCAGAGATTTTTTGATTTATTAATATTTGATTATCAAGAGATTTATTGGTTTCAACTGTACTCTCAGAAAAAGCCACGTATGCAGCTGCACATGCTCCTATAATTGCTACTAATGCTCCCCATGGATTTAATGACATTGCAGCCATTAATGCTACATATGCTTTTCTAACTTCAACAATTTTAAATGTTAAAAATGATTGAGTAAATGCTAACGCTTTAGTCGCTACTTCCTGAGCTACTAACCAGAAATATTGAATCTTAAATACGATGTTAGATAAAGCGGTTGCTTCAGCACTTTTAGTTGTCCAAAATGCAACAAGTTTTAACCCTGTTTGATAAGAAAAAATTGTTGTAATACCTATGGCTAACATTTTGATAAGAATCATTATTCTATCAGCCCATTTTCCTACTGTATTATCAGCATCTTCAGTAGCTCCAATAAATTTTCCTAATACATTTACTCCAATGGTAAGCCATTTTATAAATGTTTCAGAAGAAAACCATCCTGAAACCGTTTTGGATATCCTTTCTAAAATCGCTTCAAGGTCATTGTTTTTGATATTGTATTCATTAATTAAGGATGTTCCATCGGCAAAAGATTTATTTGATAAATCAATCAATTCACGGAAACGAGCGGTATTATTACCCATTGCTCCGATAACCTTATTGGCACCATCGGCAGAGATACCTAGATAATCCAATGTTTTGGCAACATCGGTAGCATCCATGCCTTTCATTCCTTCTGAGAATTTAAGCATAAATTCCAAAGGATTAGTATTAACCATATTTTCGACTGCCTTTTGGGAAATACCCATTACTTTGGCAAACTTCCCACTTTCGGTACTGGCTTGCTTCATAAAAATACCATAGGCACGAGCCGAAACCTCAGATTCTAAACCTGATTCCTCAAAAGCGGCACCAAGCGCTAAGGTTTCCTGAATAGTAGGTTTTAACACATCGGTAAGAGAACCTAATCGGGTGGTGAAATCGGCAATGTTAGCCTCCGAAGCTACTCCCTTTGCTCCAAGGTCATTAATTGCAGATCCTATTGAATTGTAAGACTGTTCAACACCTAAATCCTTAGTTTCTTCGAACAGAAATTTTATTTTCCCCAGTTTGTTAGCGACTTCCTCAGCACCTCCGGTGAATGAATCTCCTAATGCAACCGAAGCTTTGTTCATTACATCAACAAACTGACCTATTTCTTCTTTAGCAATACCTATACGGCCACCTTGCTCGGCAATCCCTAATAAATTAATACGGGAAGTACGGGTATGGAGTAAACCAAAGGATTTGGCTAATTCATCCACTTCCTTACGGGTCATTCCGGTAGTTTTCATCACATTGGATTGCGCACCTGCGAGTTTCCCATTGATATCAATGATTTTTTGGATAGAATAGACTACTCCTGTAAGTGTGGCAATTACCGACAGCGCCATTCCCTGGTATCGGTTAAATCCGTCAGCCATAGAACCAAGAGAAAGTTTTGTTTCCTTTGCTTTACCACTAAGTTCATTCATACGGGCTTTCACTTGATTTAAATCGGCTTCGTATTTTTTATAATCAGCAGAACCGGGAACAAGATTACGCAGGGTATTACGAAGCATAGTAGATTTAGCTTGCAATTGCCCCATAGTTAAACCGGTAATTCCGATTTGGTCTTGCAGTGTTTTCATCTTTGCCTTATTCGCTGTGATTTCAGCAGAATTGGCTTTGATGGTTGCAGTTAAGTTTTTGTAAGCTTCGGTTTCTTGTTTTCCTTGTTTTTCAAGCAGCTTTTTTTGAAGTCCTAAAGCCTTATTTTCTTCATTAAGTTTTCGGGTAGCTTTTTCCAGATCAAAAAGCGCTTTTTGACCTTCATTTCCATTGATAACAATGGAAAATTTCATTACTTCATCGGAGATAGTCTTTGCCATTAGTACTGATTTTCAGTAAAGTTGGCAATAGTTTAGAGGAAAAATTGTGACATAAAAAAGCCCCGTAAATACAGGGCTTAAGGCTTGTTTTATGTTTTTTTATTCTTCAAATCCTTGTACCTGGTACATTGATAGTTGATTGTTATTTGCTTTCCATTCTTCGAAAGTTGTTTTTCTGAAAACATTCATTTCGGTTCGGATTTCCTTAAGCAATTTTTCGGCATTTTTAAATTGATTTCTTGCTTCGGTTTCTTTACTTACATATTCATTCAATTTTTTTTCTTTTTCTTCAATGAATGAAGCGTGTTCTGTGAAGTAAGCATAAAGGGCTTTATGACAAATTCTTTTATATTGAATTAATCCTTCGCGAACTTCCTCTTTCACGTTTTTAGAGGAAATAGAAAACAACCAGCCAAAAACAAATTCTAACGGAATACATTTCATCTGATACTGTTTTCCATCAGCTCCAGTTGTCCCCCTCAGGGGGATAACTGAATCTATTAATTCATCATTTTCTAACTTTTCTAATTGAGAAGTATAATTTACTCCCAAAGCTTCGCAAATTGGTTTAATTGGAACAAATTTTTGTCCGTCTTCATCGACTACAATTACAATTCTCTCATTGTTGATTGTTGAAATTAATTGTGTACTCATATAATATTGTTTGTTTATAAGTTTTACGCTACAAATATATAATAACTATTTGATTATCAGATAGTTATGTTAATAAAATATTAAATTTTAACATTTGTAAACAAAAAAAGCCACAATTATGTGGCTTTTTTTTTAATCATTATACGGTTCAACTATTTCAAACCGTGTGACATCGAGTTTTGTTTCTACATGATTGTCATCATCAATAAGAGTGAGGACATTTAATGAAGCTTTCCATAGATGTCCGGCTTCAATTTCATAACCATTGTGTTCTATATCTTCTGTATTTCGATACAGATCATCACATTCGGTTAATTCAATGAGTTCCTGTTGGGAGATATTACCGGATAAATAGGAGTGGAAAGCGTTTTTATCCATAAACAGTACTTTGCCCGTGCTGGTAAATACCATTTTTAAAGGTTCGTAATCAGAAAAGGCAGGGGATTTCCAAACAAATTCCATAGCTTCTCTGAAAGTCTTTTTTTCATTGATAACCTAATGCCCTTGGCGTAGATTATCTTAACTGGAACCAAGCTAGACATGTTTAATGTGTTTGTTGGTTTCCAATACAATAACATCTCTAGAAAAAGGTTTAAGGGCCTTTGAAAAATCAGAGATAAACTTAAGGCAGTTTAAGGCTTTAAGCCTTACATGCTGTTGGTCTGCCTGTTCGGTTTCCATTAATAGATTGGTAATTTCCTGCATTTCGTCCGGTAGTTCGTCCACTTCAAATTCGAAGTAGGCATCCTGGGCGAATTTTGCCAGTGAAGGCATCACATCACGGTGTGATGGTTTTTTGTTCTCTTGGTTTCGCATTTTTTCGAGATATTTTTAAATAGCCCACAACAAAGACTGCGAAACCAAGAATAAACTCGAAGATGTCCGGTCTTCCTCCGAACTTCAATGTTGTGGGTGAATTATTTAAATTGTCAGGTAGAAACATAAGTTTCATAGTTTATTTTGATTTCGCAAAGCAAAGATATATTTTAATTTTAAACAATGTGCATTTGCATACAAAAAAAATATCCTACTCGATAAAGTAGGATATAATGGTAATTACCATAATGACTATTAAGACAAATAGCCACCAGTTAGGGTCTTGTAATCGGCGGGAGTGGTAGTTGTGATACATTATTTATATTCTTCAGACTGCATTGAAATTAAATTCCAATTATTAGAATCTAAAGCATCCCCACCATTAAAAGATAATTTGACTTTATAAACATAAGAAGATTGTACTCCAAAAGCATTTTTAGCACTTATTTTTCTTAAAACAGTATAACTTCCATCTGAATTTGTTTCAGTAGAACAATCAAAAGAAGAAAATTCAGCTTCATCAGGATAATTTAAATCTGTTTTTATAAAATCTTCAGATATTAAACAGGGATTAGGTTCTGGATTTCCACAAGAAATTAAATTAATTAATAAAAAAAGAAATAATATTTTTTTCATTGTTAACTTATGATTTTGTTTGTAAATACTTTAATGATTTTAAAACATTAGGTATGTCTTTTACTTTAGCTTCAGTCCAGAAATATTTGTCTTTATACAATGTATTATTAATTATCACTGAAAAAATTTGAGTACCATTATAAATTTCAAATTTCAACATAACTTCTTTACTATTAAAAATATATTTAACTGTTTTGTTTTTCCCAGCAGCTGCATCCAAATTGGGTATAACATATTTTTCAAACCATACAATTAAATCCGATATTTCATCCATACCCACCCATGCAGTTTCTTTCGCAGAAATAGTAGCCATACCTCGACTACCAATAACGTACGTACTTTCAATCGCTAATCCATTTAATTTATTATTAGATTTTAAATCAATTATTTCACTTGGATAAAATTCAACTGATTCACCTAGACCAGATTTAAAAATAGCTTTTTCATTTTCATCCATATTTATTTGAACATAGGATGATTTTTCAATAAACAATGAAGGTGTGGATAATTTTGATTCTTGAGAAAATCCAATTACAGGAATGATTAATAATAAAAAGAAAAAATTTTTCATAGTCTGATTTTTAAAGTTAGAGTGTAAATATAAGAAAATCCCTCACGATGGAGGGATTTATTTTTATTCTTCTAACTTTCGTAACTCTTCCTTGACGGCAGCAGTAAAACCAAAATGTAGTTCCTTGATCATATTGTTGTAATGCCCCCAAATGATTCGGTTGTGAACTGGGTGGGCTTTCTTACGCTTTATTCCTTTTTTTGAAGTTCGGGTTTTCATATCCACAAAACGGTGTTTTTTAAGATGGGAGTAATCCAAACCGTTTTCGGTGGCTACAAAGCCACGCCCGGAATACCAATCTTCACTCTCAAACCCACGACTTGACATATAGTTGCTTGTGGCCAAATCCAAATCCTGCGCCATTGTCTGGCTCACTTTACGGATAAAGCGACCTTCTAGTATTTGGTCAGAGAGTTGTTCGCGTGAATCAAGCAGGCTCATTGGTTTTTATAATTTCAATTCGTTTTAATTGATACAAGATGTTAAGCTTATCGCCTAAGGTTACTTTGATACGCCCTTTACGGATGTTGTAAATTTTATCTTCACTAATCCCTTCTAATTGGGTGTAAATGGCTTTTTTAGAGATTACTTCTTCAAAAAGTACATCGATTTCTTCTGTTGTCATGGCTTTATATTTTTCCGTAAATATACGGAATAATTAAAGCGTATCCAAATTTATTTCCACAACCCAACCATTGCATCCGTCCATCATCCAAACAGGATTTACCGCTATAGAATTTTCATCCAATAAATTGAGAAAATCACACATTGCTCCGGTATGATTAGCTTTGTCAAATAATAATTTATCGACAAATGCTTTTGCTTTTACTTGAGTTTCAACAAATATGTTCAGAAACGAATCCTGATCGTGTTCTGAATAATCGGTTTTATTGAGGATGAAAAAGGATAGAATGTTGACCCACTTGGTGTTGTCCTCGCTTCCTTTTAATCGGAATTCAGGCAATACCGCAATGAGATAGGTGTTTTCTTCCTCTTCACGTTCCTTTAGTAATTTGGATAAATTAGGCTTATCAATTATCATATTGATATAATTGAACAAGGGTTTATCCTGTTCATCTTTAAGCTGCGCTTTGACTTCGGCCTGATATTCTCTAATTCTATTTATTGGTAGCATTTTGTTCCTGTTTTTGTCGTTCTAAATCATTTCTGCGTGAATCATACATTTTGATAAGTATCTGCCAGAAGTTGGTATTATCTACTTCTTTAATATTTCCAAATGCGCCACTTTCGGCCATAGTAAAAGCAATACTATCCATTCCTATTCCCGGTATGTCATTGTCATTGGAAGCGGAACTACCATCAAAAAGAATAGACAAGTCTATTTCTCTTCCAGACCATAGTAATTTGGCATCTACCAAATACTTTTGGAAACTGGCAAAGAGCAGATAAAATCCATAAACAAAACCAATGGGTGCATACTTGAAATTTTCAGCATGTTTTTCCAAAGTTGCCGAATTATAAGGCACTCTAATGTTACCATCGTAATTGGCAGATTGCTTTTTGATGAATAAGAAAGATTTTTTCTTTCGATAAAAAATAGCTGTGAGCAATACAAGCAACTGCATATCGCCAGTAGCATGGAAATCATGGAAAATACGCAAAGCATCACGATATTCGCCAAAGGTCATATTCATAAAACTATCCGAAGGACCGTAATAAGTGGAAAATGCAGGAGCATATTCCGGTACCGGATTATTGATGTAATATTGTTTAATGGTTTTTACTCCGTCATTTTCTTCAAAAAAGGAATCAATGAGTTCTGAAACCATATAGACATTTGAAAATTTATCTTCATCCTCCAATGAAGCTTTAGCAGCTTTCAATCCCATGAGTTTATAAACTGCATGAGTTCGGAATTCCTGGTAATCAATTTCCTGATTGTGAAACCTAAAAATCAATTCGCACATATCGATATACTGGAACTTGTCACATTCTGACAAGTCAGCAGGAATATATCGTGTGAGATTAGCCTCTGGAAGATAGACGGTGTGCATTATACCAATTCTAGTTTATCATTGATTTTTATATCCAGTTTGTTCATTTGTTCGCCAAATTCAGCTAAAACTCTTTCTCTGATTTCAGTATTATTCCTCATGTGTTTAGGAATGAATTTTGATTTTGCATCTGCACGAAGGAATTTTCGAACCATCTTTACAATTTTCCCTTTTAGAATAATTCTGTCTACCTCTCTATCTTCAAGAGTTTGTTCCAGTTTTCCGTTAATTTTTTGGAATTTTTTAATCGTTCTGAAATTGATTAAATAGGTAAAAAAGGCGCTGATTTTGACAAATAATCTTTTCATATATATTGGTTTTAGTTATGCTGAAAAATGTTTATCCCCGAAATTTATTTCAGGTATAATCGAGCAATCGTTATCCTGTTCCGGTGCCGGTGCTAAAAGTTTTTCTATTTCACCAATAACAAGTTTGAAATCTGATTCGAAAGCCTGACGGGCTTCCTGAGTTTCATTTTTAAGTGTTGGTTTAGCTCCTCGGGTAGTTGCGCTGTTACTTGTTACGTGCTGCAGTACTCCTTCAGGATATAAATGAACCGAAAGTCGGGGCATAGCCCAAGCTAAAGAATACAAAACCGATGCTTTTTGAATTAGGCGAATCAACTCTAAGTCGGTTGCATCGGTTATAGTTGTATTCTCCTTTAGCGCCTGTTTCAATGCGGTGATTTTTTCAGTACCAACTCGGGGTCTGATTTCATATTGCTCGCAATCCGAAAGGGCAGGGGCTAATTTTATTAATAACAATCTGGAATTGATTGTAAAATGTTTGTCAAAGTCGGAAACTGTACGGATGAACAAATTATGAGTTGCTTTGAACGCATCACTATTTGTCCAAATAGTGTAAAGTGTTGTGGTTAATTCATCCTCAACTTTTGAACGGTCAAGAAACTTGATTAAGTCATCCAATGCACGGTAATAGCGTTTTTCTAATGCTGCATTGTCACGATCAAGCAACCATTCAAATGCCTGCTTTTCGTTTTCATCTAATCGCATTTTTCGACCATTGTTGGTGTGAGCCAAATCGTTGGATACACAATACAATCGATAAGCATTTACCGCTATCGGATAACGTATTGCATAGATGAAAGGCTTATCTTCATCTGAAATTGTACCTTCATTATAACTAGCAACCGCTTTATTATAGACTTCAAGACCTACCAAATCAATCACATCATTTGTAGCCGTGATAATATCTGGAATAAGATTCTTGAATTTTAAATCGGCATCAATGAAACCCAATAAATCTTTAAGTTCTGTATTGCCTGCTGTTCCCGTGGTTTGAAAAAGTAATTTCATAATTAATTTGCAGCTTGATTGATTAAACGGTCTTTTGGAGCAATGTTTTGTTCTTTTTCTGGATTTACATGGTAAAACCCAAGTTTGAGTTCTTTATTTGGAAAATTGATACTAAGAGCATAATTAATAGCTTTCATAATTATCATTTCAGGAATATCAATCCCAGTTTGCAAGAATGTTTTAAGTGCATAGATTTGTTCAGAACCTGAATCATTTTTACCTGTTTCAGATACATTTCCTAAAGCGGAATGTAAATTCAATCCTGATGATAATGCATGATCGGCACGCTCTGAAATTTTTATCTGAGCTTCAACAAAATCTTTGATGTTTTGGTCGATTACTTTAATTTCCCAACCATGTTCTAGCAGGTTAGTTCCCTCAACTGTGAATTCTTTTGTGGTGTGTAAATACTTACCTGTATTTTCCTCTCCTGATAACACAACAGAAATCTTTTTTAAGAATTCTGCTTGGTATTCCAAAAGCATTTTCTCCTTATAGACTTGTCCTGATTTAGTGCAATTTTCCTGAATTTCTTTTCGTTTATTATCCCAATATTTTTGAGGGGAAACAATATGATATTTTAAGTTAATCGAGTTTTTTGATAAGGCTTTAAAGATTAAAGGAACTGATGTTGACCTATTCAACCATTCTAAGGAACCGTATAAATCAGGAACAGTATAGTAGTCCGTGCAAAAGCTGTACATATTGGAATACAGTACAGAATTTGCATTAGCAAATGGATTAAGGAAATCAAATAGAGGATATACTTTGTACTCAGATTGATTATGTGATTTAGTGAAAGACCTGTCAGATACAAGAGCATGAGTTGCCTCTCTTGAATTGTAACTCTTAAGAGTTGCTAATCTTGTTCTGTCCGGATACAAATGTTTGATACTGGCTATTGATGCTTTATCTCCAATTCTTGCACCTCTGTTTAATTCATATCGCGAGAATACTCCTTCTATGTTTTGGAAATCTGTACAAGCTCTTAATAAGTATTCCTCGTAATTCCATGAGCGAAGCCAAGCCATTACTTCGGCATCCTTTACCCAAGTACGCTTTAATAAATTATCTTGAATATCTTCAGTATATAATTGCGGACCTAAACCCCAAATCAATTGGGTTTTCTTTTTCATTATACCTGGTGCAATGTAGTTTGTTTGAACAGTGTTCTTAATGATATCAGGCAAATCGTTATTGTTCCCATAAGGATGCACCAAGTAATCACCAATAAAACTTGAATGACTATCCCAATCAAGGTTATTACTATCACCTTTGAATTTATAGAAATCACGAGGGGTTTCGCTAACTTGGTATGTGAACGCAACGTCTGGCGCATCTACAATAGCATCTCTGCCAATATATTCTATGTTCATAGCTATTATGGAATTACTTTATATCCGTTGAAACTTAATAATAGTGGTAGGTAAAACCATCTATTACCCTCCTTTGCATTGACATATCCTATCAGGACACTGGCTTTTAAGCTTTGGTTATCCTTGTACCCAACTCTCAATTGCGCTTTAGTAACCTGCTTAATCCCATCAGATGTACCATTGCTAGCATTATAAGACATGAAAGAGAATGAGAAAGGAATACCTTTTTCTGTCATTTCCCTCATCTTCTTTAATGCTGTGTAAAGCTTGATGGTTTGTGCCATGTAATTACCTATTATTTATGTACTACAATAGTACTATTACCATAGTAATATTGGTGTGACATGAACAATAACAAGGGGTTAGGTATGCTTCGCAGTGATAATTGGTGGGCGGCGGTCGGCTCGCTCGCTCATATCTCTAAAAAAAGAGGTAAGAGGTAAAGAGAAAAACGATTTTGAGCGGGACGGTCTTTCGAGTCATTCAAACAACAAACCACCCTTTTTTATTGGGGTTAGTTTGTTTGTTTTCAGTTACTTGTGTTTTTTTTGTTTTTTTGTAACTATGCTTTTTTCTTCCTTTTTTAAAGGTAAATTTTACTATTTATAATTGTTCTAAATTTCTTTTTTTAGTATAAAAAACTGTTTTTAGCTGTTCTAATTTTTCCGTATTTATACGGAATTTTGTATCTTTAAGTATTGAAAATCACTTAAATATAAGATTATGAACACGCAAAAAGTACAAAAAGAAAAAGAGGTAAAGAGCAACGGAGTAAACCAAAGCCCAAAATTATTACCCTTAGCACAAGCGGTAAAACCTACCGAAGAAAGCAAAGAAACAGCCGAATTTGCAAACATTCAAAAATTTGCTTCTAAGTTACCACCAACAGCCGAAGAACGCATTAAAAGAATTGAGCAATTTAAAGCACTCTCTGAAAGATACAACGTTTTAAAAGAAAAAGACAACGATTTAAAATTATTCATCGCAGGAAACGACAAAATGACCGCAAGAATAAGCCTTGAAAATCAAGCAGGTTTTAAAATGGAAATCAGAAACTCAAACGTAATTGAGAAAGTTTTAAAAACAATGCAGGACGAACTTAATATTTTACTTGCAGATTCTGAAAACGAGGTTTTGAACTTCGAAATATAAGCCCAAATAAATTAAAAAACCCTCTGATAGGTCGAAGTATCGGAGGGTTTAAATCACTTAAATTATATAAGCCATGACGCAAATACAATCTAACAGCCACAAAAGTACATCTTTTAAATTGTCCGAGCAAGTAAAAGCCTTACTACACGAAAAAGGATATTCTTTCCTTTTCAATTATTCAGATTATAAATATTTCAAATCACAGGTAAAGAAAGCATTCAACAAAGCCCAAGCAATAGCCGAGTTGTTTATCCAGGAGAACCAACCGCAACAAAGCGATTATTCAGAATACCTATTTTAATATTTATAGCCATGACTTACAACATACCCGAAATAAAAATTGCAGTTTCTTTCGATAAAAATTTAAAGAAATCCGAATTAGTAAAAATCACAAGTTCGCGCGATGCTTACGAAGTTTTCAAACGTGTATTTAATGCAGATACTTTCGACTGGTGCGAAGAGGTTGTTATGCTTTGCGTTAATAATTCTAATAAAGTAGTAGGATTTTATAAAGTTTCAAGCGGAGGAATGACAGGAACTATAATCGATGTAAGAATGATTTTTACAACTGCTTTAAAATCTTTAGCTACCGGAATTATAATCGCACACAACCACCCAAGCGGAACCCTAACCCCAAGCGAAGCCGATAAATCAATTACCCGAAAAATAAAAGAGGCGGGGCAATTCCTTGACATCAAAGTATTAGACCATTTAATCATAACGGATGAAAGTTATTTTTCATTTGTTGACGAAGGTATTTTTTAAAACAAATCAAAAAAATAAAACCCAGATGTTAAAAAATAGAGACGTTCCAAAGGAGTTAAAAGAATTTAACTCCTTATTTTTTGGCTTTGAGTACCGCCACGACTTAAACCGCGTTTTTGATGATTTACTAACTGTTATTATTTGCGCAATGGGCAGAGGAACACAAGAACCCCTATATTTAGAAACGATAAAAAAATACAACCGCAAAGAGTTAGACAGTTTTTGCCGACTGTTTGCCGAACTTGTAAAAATTTATAGCGTTCACACCTCCAACGGCGATTGGTGCGACCCTCTCGGGGAATATTACGAATGTTTAACAGGAAACTACAAAAAATCCAATTTTGGGCAGTTTTTCACCCCTAAAAGCATTTGTAATATGATGGCTTCACTTGTTATTGATAATGATTTTGGTAAAACCATAAACGAGCCTTGTTCGGGTAGTGGTCGAATGGTATTAGCAGCCAACCACATAACCAAAGGAAACTATTATGTTTGTCAAGACCTTGACCCGATTTGCTGTAAAATGACCGCTATAAATTTATGCTTTCACGAAATCAGAGCAGAAATACACTGTCATAACTCTTTAATGATGGATAAACCCCGCTTTTCCTTAGCCACAAACTACGAATTTTGGAAAAACAAGACTTACACCATTTTATACTACAATAACGATTAAAACGGCTCATTTCAAGCCGTTTTTCTTTTTACAAAAAAATCCGCCCAAGCGGGCGGAGTTGCGTTTCTTTTTATTTTTTCTTTTTGCTAAAAACTAGCGTTTTTCTAATTCAAATTCACTTATAAGTTAATTTTTAGGCAATTTATCCATTCTTCTTCCGAGTTGTTCCATTGCTCTTTCAAAAACAATATTTAAATCTGTTTTTGATTCTTGATCTTCAAAAAAGAAATTTACTTTAATAGCTTTAGCGACACTCAAGAATGTATCTAAATTAGGTTTATACTTTAAAGAAAAGAACCTACTCACATTGGATTGCAATAATCCTGCTTTTTCAGCTATTTCTTCCTGACTTAAATTTTTATCAGCTGCAATTTCTTTTAGCAATAAAACGAGCAACATCCATTGCTCGTTTTGATTATTTTGTTTACTCATTTATTATTTCTAAAATTTTATCAAAATTATTTTCTACTAATTTAAAAACTTCACCCATTTCTATTGGTGAATTAACTACTTTTCCTCTCCAACTTAATCCAGTAGCTATTACCGTACCTGATTTGTTAACTGATGAAATATATCCGTTGTCTCTACCTGAAATAGATATTTTTCTTAACTCACATGAATTGATATCATTGATAGTTTTTTTTACTAAAATTCCATTTCTTTCTGTTGTAGCTTCTAATAAAATTAAAGTTTTCATATTTTTTTTGCCGTATTTTGCTGTTGCCGCCAGCGTCTAATTGTTATTTTGATATGTCAAAGATATATCATTTTTGATATATTGCAAAATATTTATATAAAATTATATCATTTTTGATATAATTTATTTTCATTCTAAACAACTACACCACACTCGGGTCCATTCCCGTATAACTTGAATGATCGTTAACCAAATCCACCAATGCTCTGCGATAAATCAAATACTTAAATGCATCCGAAAAGTTCGTAGAATACATAGGGCGGAGTAGGATAGGCAAACTTTCCGATGATTTATCCTTGTGAATGGAAGCAGAACCGGTTTTGGTATCTTTTTTTACTTTTATTTTAGTCAATTCAAGCGAACTCTTAAGGCACTTGCATTGGAATTTATCAATTTTTAATTTCAAAAGCCCTTTTGTCGTTTCGCCCATCATCGCTTTGGCAAATTGGAATTCCTCCTCCTGGTATATCGTAGCCTGATTCTCGGACATTAAGTTTACTACCCATCCGGTAGATACCCCGTTTTCAAATTCAATCGCTTTTTTCACGGCATTTGCCCAGTCACGTTTGGTTTTCGAATTCTGATTTCCCGAACGATCATAATACAAATCCAAAACCTTTACTTTGTGATGCTTGAAAAATTCACGGAACTTTTGCCCCATCTGGATTTCGTTTTCCGGAGCCAATGTATAGAACTCTTTTAGGCAATATAAGTAGTTTCCTCGTGGCTGCGCTGTGATCAAACTACACATATCACCAAAGTCCATACCGCCTTCCAGTTTCGCATTGTGGTCGATATATCGCAATGCCAAACTGCTTTCCTCAATTTCATCCGTCAAAAGATAGCGGTCATAGTAATCATTCAGAATCCCATCATCATAAAAATGATGCTCACCAAGATTACCGTAGAATTTTTCCCCTTTCTTCAAATTGATTTTTAGCGAAAGGATGGCACTCTTAAATTCTTCTATTCCCAGAGCTTTCAAACTATCCGCAAAATAACCTTCAGTAAGGATATCCACATTTACAAATGAGGAAACCACATAAAAGAACAGTCAAATCCTTGCGAACACGAATCCATCTTTCCGTCCATCGCATCAAGTTTCCTTGCAGTCTTTCGATGGCTTTGTAATCTCCTGCCTGTTTGTACGAAAGAATTTCACGTTTTATTTCATTCAGCACCAATCCCACTTCAAGAGCCAGTTTCACCTGTTCCAAATCCATGTTCTTTTCATCCTGCATAATCCAATCATCATCACCATCAATAATGTTTGGCATATCCGTAGTAAATGTGGTACCACGATAATACACCGAATGGCCAAACATTACATATTCACCACGAATAGCAGGAGTCAGTTTTTTAAGTTTTTGCTGTTTTAATAAGCGAGCTTCATCACCATACATATGCTGATAAGATCCACCTGCTAATCCTCCTGGTTGATCAAGTGACCCCAAGTTGACAAAACAGCCATTGAAAATTGAAATTGTATGCTTGTAAGTTTCTACAGGTTTGTAGGGAAGCATAAAGTGGGAGGGAGGGCGTTCGTCAGTCACATAATGAATTCCGTATTTCCACCCTTTACGGTTCCATCCTTCCAGCAGGGTAGGAACAATGTTTTTCAAACAATTGGTATAAGTATCCGAAACTAGAACCTGATAGCTTTTAGGCATATCGTACATCACGTTTTGAGAACGTTCCGCAATGATATCCGCAGTTTTTGCAGTAGCACGACCAGCAATCAATCGCAAATGCTTGGGAGCAATCAGGAAAATGACCGTTTTAAGCCAAGAAGCAAAACGGCCTTGTACATCGGTATCGTTAAGACTTACGTGGGTCCTCCTGCTCATCTGGGAATACTTTTAATGGAAATCCTGGTATGAGAGATTCCTGTTTAATTCTTATCTTTTTCTTTTTCGGTCAGTTCAGGGAACTTATCAATCATTTCAGCCAATTTCTGACGGTTAACCTTTGGCATATCCAAAGCTTCAGTATCCCATGTATACACCACAAACGGCTGCTGAAATATTTCTTTTGGTAATTCCTCTTTGTCCGGTTCATTGACAGCTCGGAGTGCTCCGGCATCAATCAACATTTTCACCACTTTTTGCGCATCATTGACATCTTTAACTGTCAGCATAGCAAAATTGATCATCTTGTCAATTTTGTCCGCATAGATATTACGCCAGGCATCTTTGGAAATCTTCGAATCACGATAAAAATACTCCTGAGCTTCATCGCATACCTGCGAAGCTTTATATCTCGAAAGTTTGTATTGAGGCGAAACCATCAAATGCTTAATGATAGCCTCTTTACTCCCAAACTTATCAATACGTAAAAACATACCCCTTACCATATCCAGCAGCTCTAAATAAGCCACAATATGTTCAGGGGCATTGTTAGGATTTCCTTTTTCCATGAAATCGTAAATATCTTTGATGTCAACTTGATCAATAGTCATCGCCAAAAAGGATTCGGTTTCTAATGTTGTTTATATTGTTCTTTTCAGCCTCTTTTAGAAATATTTGCGCTGCAGTAATATTTCCTTTTTCAGCCAGTTCTTTTTGTTTATTGTTGATTACGAATTCAGATACCAATTTCCCGCGCTCATAGGCTTTTCTTACTTCCGATTTAGGATCATACCACAACCGCATAAAAGCCTTCTTATCCACGTCCAGATAAAGCGCAATTTTCTCAGGCGAATAATTGCATGCCGCCAAATCATGTATCGAGGTAATTTCCTCCTCCGAAAATCGTAAATCAAAATATTCCATAGTCATTGCGCTTGTTTGGTCATTGCGAGCGATAGCGAAGCAATCTCACTAAAAATTACATTTTACTTTTAATATTAAAAGGAGCCATCGGCTTCTGCAATCTTAAATCTGCCTTCTCTTTACTCGGTCTCAAATGTTCTGGAGGACTAGGAATATTTCTACCACCACCACGCACACCTGAAATAGCCAAGGCAATCGCACAGAGTAACGCCAGAACAGCAATAACAAAAAGCAAGTATAACGAATCCATCACTTAAATTTTTTAGCTACAAACGAACAAAACCGCCCCAATTGATAATATATACCTGTAGGCAACGAAATCCCCATCAATACCAACCCAATGATGAAACCAAAAACCACCGCCAAAATTCCCAGAACGAATTTTACAACCCAATAAATCAATGATGTTATCATAGTCTATTTTTATATTTTATTTTCCAAACTCCAATATCCGAACCTTTATTAATACAGCTTAAATCATCCAATTGATATAAAATAATTTCAGCATTAAATTGGGATACTATAATAAAAAGAGGCCTTTTCGATATAGGAATTGTTCTTATCATAATCTGAATTCTAAAATCTGCAATCTAAAATCTAATATTTCTTCATTTTACTATCCGTAAACAACTTCATTCTAAAATCATACAAACCTTTGCTGTTTGCAAAAGTGTATTGCTCATAGTGGGCATTTTCGCTCCAGTTACCCGAACCTTCCACAATAAAATAATGATCCTGTGTTTGCATCAGGCAAACCTTCGCATGAACCCACGCATACATCACAGTCAAATTTGGCCTGCTTGTGGCCATCGCCATAAGATTGTCAATTACCACAGGATTTCGCTTAATCATACTATCCGAAACCAATAATGTGATACGCTCAATCAAACCTTTGTCATGCAGTTCAATCATGGCTTCAATTACCTTTCTTCCTATGCTGTAAGTAGATGCATGCAACTCCTTGATAGGAAAATGTTTCGCCACAAATGGAATAAAGGTGAAAGCATTAAAAGCAGTATCACTTTGCAAAAAGAAAAACTCCTCTTCAGCCGGAACCCGCATTAAGTCGCTTTCAAGCGAACTCACTTTTTGAAAATGTTTTACCAGGTATTTAGAAACATACAAAGAATCCTTTTTATCACTCCCAGTATTTCCCTCCTCAGGAGGGGGCAGGGGTTGGGTCAAATCCTTGTAATCAAACAATCCCATACTATTTAGCAGGCACGCCTAATTTCTTATTAACCATAGCAAGCTTTTGTTCGCGGTCCGCAACACGAGTAGTAATCTCAGCGATTTTCTCTTCGTCTTTGTTAGCTTCTGCTTTTGCTAAATCTTTCTTATTTGTAGAAAAATATTTTGCACTCGAATTTTTATAAGCAATTAATGCCGCCTGATCCATTTCCTCAACTTCACGTTGCATTTGCAATGTTTTGAAAAGAGGATGAACACCTAAAAGCTTTCCAGTTTCCTTATAAGCGTTCAATTCATTGTAAATCTTTTGGTTTTCCTCAAAAGCTTCTGCAGCTAATCTCGCAATTTCTGTCTGCTCTTCTTTTGATACTTCCAATTCTCCCGCTTCAATTTTCAACAGCTTATCATGGTTTTCAGTGTACACTTTCCAAGCAGTCATTTTATCCGCAACCAAAATTTTCAACTCATTCGGACAATCAGGATTATTCAAGAATAAGAATTCCTCACGCAATGGTAATGAAGCATCAGTCACAACTTCAGCACCATTTACAATGATTTCACCTAGATCAGAATCATCAGGTATTTCACTTTCAATTCCTTCAATTGCTTTCTCATTTTCCAAATCATCATTATCAGTATTAGAACTGCTCTCTGCTTTCTGAATACTGATTACTTTCACTTTCTCCACATCACTAATGCCATGCATTTTTTGCAAGTCATACAAAAGATTTTCAAGCGTGCGCTCCGAATATCCCTGAATATTCATCGAGCGTTCTACGCCCACATTCTTATTTGGGGATTTTCGGTAGAGTTCAAACGCTTTATTAAACTGTTCCGATTTTTCAATAGGTAAGTTCTGGAAGAACTCTACAACATCTTGTCTCATGGTATATCTCTTTATGTTAATTTTGATATGATGGTAAAGTTGGTAATTACCTCCCTAAAACCGTGTGACATAAAAAAAGCCTTGCATTTGCAAGGCTTTTTAATAGCTGTTTTTTCAAATACTATCCTCTTGATTTCTCAATTAAGAAAGTAAGCGATCCGGCTTTAAACACTTCTAATGTTAAAGTAGCCCCTTCAAGAGCAATCCAAACAGAGAAGCCTTTTAAAATTGCATCTTTATTCTCAACGCCTGGAGACAAAGTTGCCGGAGTATCACCACCACCTCCAATAAGAGTAATAACATCACCATGATTCAAAGTAATTTCTGAAAACTCAATAGCAGCAACTTCAGCAGGAAGTTGATAAATATAACCATTTGTTGAATTTACTGCTATAGCTGAAGCAGAAACAACTGCAAAAGGATCAGCAAAAACCAAAGCACCTGTATAGTGTCCAATTACATATCCTGATTTAGCAAATTGTTCAAAAACAAGCATATGTTTTCTGGAATCATTATCGTCAGTTAATGATGGTTTCAATTGTACCGGAGCACACTTGGTACCTATCACTTTTCTGAAATTATCAGAACAAGAACCATAAATTATAATAACATTTACACCAGTCCAGTTTTGTACAAACTCGGCAATTTCCAATTCGTGACCAGGATGCTCTCCTTCAAATCTTTGTTTGAAAGTAATAGAATCCTCATCTCCGTCAGATTCGTATCCGGCTTTTATTTTTGATGGAGTCATATACACAGTGTACATTCTCGCTCCAGCTTTCATCACAAAATTACCTACATAGTTTACTCCTTTTCCATCAGTTACAGGAAAAGTTAAAATATCATCTACAGCTACTATTGTAACATTAGGGTCTTTTGGTGCAGCAGCTCCTGGGGATTTCCCCAGAGGCTTCACTACATTGTGTCTTATATAAGTCATTGTCGTACTTTTTAAGAATTAAAAAATTATTTTATTAGGCAGTAATTGATCTGCTTGTTTCCATCCAAACACCGTCAACTTTTGTTAATTGGATAGTATCTCCTTCTGCATCCAATACCGCAGTAGAAGCAACAGAAATCACTCCAGTAACACTAGCAATTGTTAATGCACCGCTTTCTCTATTGATGGTAATAGTTTTACCTTCTACACCGTTAAGGATATTAGTTAAAGTAGTAGCTCCGGCACCAGTGTAGTTAAACGTATCACCTGCATTAGCATCTATACTAGCTGTTGTAAAATCTACTTCAGCAGCAGCAACAGTTTCAGGGGCAGTAGTTCTGCTTAATTCCTTAACAGTTCCGTCTGATTTGACAAATAATGTCAAAGTACCTCCTGATTTCAGGTCAAATTTATTATTATCAGTCAATGCAATTTTGGCATTATTCACTACGTTTTTAGTCGCTAATAACGAAGTATCCCCTTTAATTTTAATTACGGCACCGGGAGTAGTTCCTTTAAACTCAGTAATGTCAGTAGCCCAACCTTTAGTTACATAAAGATTTTTGTAAGCCACGTTTACAATTCCTGTTTCGTCATCATTTACCGGTACATAGAAATCTTTAGGGAATACAGGAGCCGTATTTGACCATAAAGTTTGTACTGCAAATTCTAATGGATCTCCTTCTTTAACTGTGTTACCAATATGGATGAAACGAACACCCATTTTGTAATCAGCCCAGATATAGATTTTTCTTAACAAGTACTCAAAGTGGTACATTGATTTTTCAGCCGGAACATTTTCAAGGATTTCAATATTATCATCAAAAGTGATAAACATAAAATCAGAACCCGCCATATCAATCAAACGCTCAAATTTCACATTAGGGTAATCTTTTGGAGTTTCAGGATATCCTTTGTAATCTTGATGTAAACCAAACAATGTTTCATATCTGCGTTTGTAAGCTCTTAACCATTGATCAGATAAGTATAAGACTAATCCTTGCTGTTCTCTTACGTCTTGAGGCAATGATTTAATCATGTTATCTACATAGTCAACGATATTCGTTTCTGTTGGCATACCTAGGTCAAACGCACGGTATTTTTTAGTCACATCACGCGCTTGCTGTGCTAAATACAATAAACCATTTTGACGGTTGATTGATTTTCCGCCTACAGTAGCATCATCCGGAGTTTTTACATACACCCCTTTGATTGTAGCCACACGATCTTCAACTCTAGCTTTTTTGTCAATTTCAGAAACAAGGAATTTTACAAATGAATCTTTATAAGGTTTAGAACCTTCTTTATTCATCATATTCAACCATGAAGCTTCAATTTTTTGCAAATAGTAACCTACGTACTCGATATCAATTTGTACCGGGAAAATTTGTCCTTCTTCAGCCTGAATCGTTTGTTTGTTTTTAGGCAACCATGGCAATTTACGACCTTGCGTAATTTCAGCAGTTGCAATGTTTCCGTCAGAAACCTTATCATCTACTTTAGTACGTTTAGGCCAGAAAGTAGGTAAACCAAAAGTATCACGCTGCAATGATTTGATTACTTCCGGATTCTCACGGAGAATACAAATCCATATCGTTATTCAGTTTATCAATATTTGGCTGACTGGTAAAGTCAGTAGCCGATGTCGCTAAACCTGCCGCTCTTCTGTTCCAGTTACGTCCGTCAAAGGCATCAATAGCACTTGCAGAACCAAATAAGTGTGTAGCCGAATGTGTTACTTTTTGCATAGATCCTCCTTTAATTATTGCCAAAGGATTATCTCCTTCAGGTTGTTGAATTAATTTGGCAATCATTTCCGATTGCTCTTTTTGTTTTGCAACAAGATTCTGAACAGTAGCTAAAATGGATTTATCTCCTTTTTTATCTTTTGCAATTTTCTCAATTTCTTCCGGAGAAAGGTTCGTTTCGGCAACTAAGGCGTCAATCTCATCCTGAATAGCTTTCAGTTCAAGATTGTTAGTTGCCATGTTTTTGATTTCTTGGTCAATACCATTTATGGCTTCATCAGCCATTTTTTTACCGAGAGCAGCTTCAATTTTTTGATACTGCTCGGCACTCAGATTAAGGGCTTTTTTTTCGCCATCAATCGGAAGTTCTTTTTCGCCTAACAATGCTGTAATAAAAGCAACTGTTCTAGCCATAAATTTCCATTTCATAGATGTCAGATTTAAAAGGTTTATTAATTAATTTACTTATAGTGGTTTAATTCACTCATTACATGAAGCCTTTGCATGGCTTGGTCAAGGCTACCAATGGAATCTATCATCCCATATTCCACGGCTTTATCAGCAGGAAATGTTTTCCCTGTTAATACTCCGGTAGCTTCTTGCAGGTTGGGTCTGGCTGCTTTTACAGCTCCTTGAAACTTGATAGCAATAGGTGATAGATGCTCTTCTTTTATCAAATCATATTCTCCCTTCAAAGCCATTGCAAAAGCTTCGTTTTTGTGTTGGCTTTCCTTTGGATAGATTTCATGGAAGACATAGCCTAAGTTTTCTAAATATTTTCTGTTATCGGCAAATGATGTCATTACACCTACAGAACCTATCGAAGCCGAAACATTATTATCAGCCATAATATAATCAGCTACCGCACACACAGACCAATAATGCAAAGAGCAACATTGATCTATCAATGCCACTACAGGCTTTGTTTTTGTTTTTCCAAATTCGATAAAAGGACCTATTGCCGAAACCGCTCCTCCTGGTCCATCTACATTTAACACAATCCCAATGATATTAGGATTAGCATCAGCCATTCGCAAAGCATTTACAATTTCATCCGCGCCATAAGTACACCAGTCTCCATATTTCATAATAGGACCTACCATATCAATAATTGCCACCGAACCTTTTGGAATTTCAATCATTCCATCCTGATTAGGTTTTATTGCTTTATTATTTAAATCTAGAATCGTAACTAAACTTTTCGTATTCTGTGAAAAGTCTAATTCCTGTCCAGTAATTATTTTATGTGCAATAGGAGCATAAGCGGTTAAGCCCTCAAATGACATCAGCCATTCTCCGCGAACCAAGTCCATTAATAAAGGATTTACTTTCATTGCTTATATTTTTTACGAAGATGTTACTTAATAACGAAAAAGCTTGTGACATAAGAAACCCACTTAAAGCGATTGTTTAAGTAGTTTAGAATTATCACAATAATTATAAGGGCTAATACCCATAACCAAGACCAAAAATTAAAACCTGATCTGTTCATTGTGTTATTGCTTTGCGAATGGATATCTTCCAATTTGATAAAGGATGAATCCTTTCCCCAATAGTTAGCCGAACTGGATGAAGTATCCACTGTATTTTCAGAGGAACTTTCATTTTTTGTATGAGTCGTTTCCTTCTCATTGATTTCGGCATTATCCAAAACATATTTTTTCCCATCCGGAGTGGTCACGCTCGATGGCTTGGTAGGATCAACAGGTTTATAATTTCTTTCAATTGTAGAACCACTGGAACTGACACTTTTTTTAATCTCAGTTACTACATTGGTATTGGTACCAATTGTAGCACCACCTTCACTTGTTTGAAGCTCCGTATTGGTATGTAGTTCTATTTCACTAGAACTATTCTTTTTTTTGAAGCACATCCAAAACAAGAAAGCAATAGCCAAACCAAAAACAGTTTGAACACATAATCAAAGAATACTCTTTTCATCTTATCTGTTTTTAGGTAACTTCAATTTGTGATACAACACATTTTCCTTTTCCATCAGGAAAGCATATTCCTCATACGCATCAAAAGACGGACAGGATTTAATACGTTCCCAAGGTTCAATTGCACCATTTTTGTTCTTATCATCCGAAAACTGATAATGACCCAAGATCATCACGTTTTGCAAATCGTTTCCATTCTCATGCAACCAGTGCATCATATCGATGATTTCTAAAAGAATAGCATTCTTTTGTGCCTGAGTTCTGGTATCGGCTGCAACCTTTACATTTTCCTGTAACACACCACCACGATAACTCATATGCAAACATTGACTATTAAATCCTGCAACACCATTAGTAACCGCATTATAATCCGCAAGCCTATGGCGTGTACCATCATAATCTATCCACGTGGCATATCCTGGAGATTTCCATCCTAAAGATGTTTTCCAAAAATCCTGCATGCTTTTTAGCGTTCCGTGTCCTGCCTGACAATGCACCACAATGTATCTGATATTCTTAGCTCTATTTGCCATAAGTATTGGTTTTATGTTCTGAAATTGTATCCAGTTCGGATTCAATTACAGTAATTAGATTATTCAGTTTTCGCTCCTTGCATACAATTTCCTTACGCTGTTCAATTACCTTCTTCGGCGGATAATCAGCAGGCAGGGCAGGCGAAAGCATCAAGGCACTAAAGGCTACCAGTGCTATTGTAGAAAAAAGTGTTTTCATAATTTCTGATTTATTTTGTCTTGTTCTTTTTTTTGCAAAAGCATTTCCAAGAGATGATTAAACTTATCCGTATAATATTCCAATTTCGCAGTATATTTTTCCTGTTCTTTGGCGCGAGAATCATTAACACTATCAATTCGGCTAGAAAGCACAGCATAATTATCTCGATGTTGCTTGTCATTGTAGTAGGATAGCGTAATTAGTAAGGCGATGAGAACGATATAATTGAGTGAAATACGTTTGAGTTGGGGCAGTTTAAAATACCAGTCAAACAGCTTCGGGATTTCTCGTAAAAAGTCAAGTATCTTCATAGAGCGTGTAGGTTTACTGTAAAAGTAGTTTGGCTCTTACTTTTTTGCTGTGACATAAAAAAAGCCCTGCATCTGCAAGGCTTATTGTTGAAATTTCAAAATGTTGTTGGATTGTTTGGTTTGGAATCGTTCCAGTATTTTACCCTTTTTTTTTCGCGGTAATACAATTGTCGTAGTGTATCATTACAAAACCCAAACTCCAATAATTCATATTTATCGATAAACTTATCTATCGCAGCTCTTACCACCGCTTCATTATTGTTTTCGACAACTCCATTCATGTATGATATGAACGACATTCGGAACATATCCTCAAGAAAATCATTGATATCCTTATTGGCTTCCGGAGGCAGCATCAAAAAAGAATTCGTTCCGTTTTCCTGTTTGTAAAACTGCCCGGTATATTTTTTAGAATTCCCATTATCTGAAACCGTAAGACATAAATTAAAATTCTCAACATTTACAGGACGTCCTGCTTTCACCATCAATAACCGTATGATCCTTCCAATTGTTGAAATAGTAGTCGAAAACAATACCGTTCGAACTTTTCTGTTCGAATACGAATACTCTTTTCCTTCACTTTCTTTAAAAAAGAAAGGAACTAAATGTGGGCTAATCTGGATAGGAACGTGTTGCATGGGACTTAGTTTTAGTTTATAAGGGTTTCATATTCTTTTAAAAAATCTTCTTTGTTAATGTTTTTCCCTCTTTTCCATCGGGCATAAGGCACAAAACCAATTCCGATAATGGTAAGACCAAGGAAACGGCTAAATGCACTGTATTGTCCTTTTCCTTTTCGTTCCTGACCTTTTGCATATAGCCAATCGGCTTTCCATTTAGTTGTGAAACTAGCCGCTACATTATAATTAATATAATGGTAATCATGCAGCATCGCATCGAGGTCTAATCCTGGTACATCTATCAAATCCTTTACTATTGTGGCTCCATCAAATTGAGCAGGATTTTGACAGAAATAATCAAAAGCATTGGTGTAAATTGCCACCTGATCCAAATAATATCCTTTCAAACTTAGTAAAGTATATAAATTGCCTTTTGCCTTTGACAAAGCTTCGGGTGATTGCAGGAAAAAGGGAGATTTAGAGCCTAGCATTATTCTACAATTACATAATTTTCAGGAAGTAAATTCCAAACTACTTTATCTGTGCTATTTCCATTTTCGTCTTTCAGGAAATCCGTTTGGATATAGGCTAGAAGCCCTATTTTTAAACGCAATTGCTCTTTTTCAAAGTCATTCATTGCTGTAGTGTCAAAATCCTGAATTAAAGCATTAACCGCTCCTGAAAATTGATTATACTCTGCAATAGATAATTCTTTATTAGAATTAGCAATTAAAGTTTTTGCGCCAGTTTCTTCGTTGATAATTGCAAAATGCTCGATGTTATAGACTACTTTATCCTGCTTCATTATAGCCTCGGCAATTTCTATTTGAATAAACGCTTCTTTTATTCCGGTTCTTAGCTCACCATATTGAGCTTTTATAGTTGATTGTATCATAATAATTTGATTTTAAACATAAGTTACTACCGCTGATTTATTTGTAATCAAAGCCTGTAAATCTGCATCAACGCCTCCACCATTAGAAGTTTGTGCTCCAGAAGATATGGTAATTGCTACACCATTAGCGCATTGATTATTGTTTGTGATAAATGTTCCGCCCGCATTTGTATTCATAACCGTAAGCATCGGGATATATACATTAGCCAAAACAGCACACCCAATAACTGAACCTGTTATAGTTACATTTGTTAACACTGGAAAACTAACACTTGTTAAAACATTTGAGGTTATTGCATTATATGAACCACTAATAGTTTTTAATCCGTTTAAATTTAAAGTACTTAAATTATTACATCCATATATACATTCATCTACAATTTCAGTCACACCATTAGCAATTAATTTAGTGAGATTACTGGCAGTTCTAAAATTTCTATATCCAAATCTTGTACATTTCGAATCTATATCATTAAATTCTTTAATATTTGTATTTGCAGAAAAATTTGAAGAATTTAATTGAAATGTGGATTTATATAATTTAAACCTCACATATTCCCCAACAATTTGAAAATTAAGCACTACAGCATTATTTAGATTTAATACACTAGCAATTGTTTTTCTATTATAAGAAGGAGTTGTGAATCGTAATTCAAAATTATAACTAGAATCACTAACATAACCTATATAATCTACTTCAACACTATTTCCAACTCCTTCTAAATCAGGGTCAGGATACCCACCATTTACAGTCAATAATGATACAGGAACTCTCAAAATACCACCACCAGTCATTGATGAAAATGTAGAGCTATTTGTAGATACTGAACTACCTATTACAGCTAAATTAGCTAAAACCATCTCGCCAGTAACCTGACAACTGTTGAAAACTTGTGAGTTCCCTACTTTATTTAGATTAACCATTGCAGGTGCATAAAAATTTGTAAATTTTGCACCAAAAAAACAATGTTCATTACTACCAACATCATTCCAAGCAGGAAAAGTTACATCTGATAAAAAAGTAACATTTCCGAAGCCATGTTGACCTATTTTAGTTACAGCTGGAAAAGTGCAATATTGAAAAGTGCAGTACCTAAATCCAGAAGAACCAACAGACGTACATAAACCAGATACATCATTGTAATAGGTAATTGTTGATGATTGAAATGCACTATTAGGAATAACATAACTCCCACCAGTAACCGCAAATTGAATATCACTTCCAATTACCGAAAAAGCTTTAATTCTTGAAGCAGATATACCAAGCTTTGAGGCCACCAAAGCAGCTGTGTTAATAGAGGCAGAAACTCCGCCAATAAAAGTATTTGGTTGAATTTTAGTTTTAGCCAAATAAAATTTCTTATTCTTATTCATAGCCTACCATCTTATAATTATAGTATTTCCTGCATTGTATCTGGTAAAAAGTCCATCAGTTTTTTCAGGAGTAGTGCTTGGAGTTGTTTCCCAAGTAAATGGAGCAGTAATTGCCCAAGTTACCGTAACACCAGGCATGGTTCTAAAACCAAATTCTTCAAAAGAAGCTCCTAATGTTGAAGGAACAGTAATGGTACAGTTTGCCGTGAAATAAACGGTACCACCACTCCAAGCATCCTTAACATTTTCCGAAGTTCCTATATAGAATTTAGTGTCTTTGGTTTGGAAATAAGTAGCTAAACGAGTTCCAAGTGTAACAAGTAATTGCGCAAAAGTTCTAGTTTTTGTTTTACTGGAATCTTCGCTATCTCCAATTAAAATCTTATCTTCATCTACCAAGGCGGTTGCTTTAGCTGTTAGATTCCCAAGATAAGAGTTTTTTAACCAGGTAATCCAAGATGGTATATCTCCAAACTTTCCGGCATTGGCTTTGTTTGCCTCGATGTCGGTTACTTTGTTGGAGCTATCTTCTTTACCTGAAACGGTAGTAGTCAAAGCCGTAAGCGCATCATTCAGGACTTTTAATTGTCGGGCATCTGCAACTTTGCCGGTAACTACGCAGTCCAGCGCGTTGTACACATCGCTCACATTTACTTTTCCAGCCAATAGCGTAACCAAATCAACTCCTTCCGGGAATGTTGCCATTACGGCTAAAAGTTCGGTAACGGTATTTACTACTGAATCTCCATCGGGAGCAGTCCCACCAATGATAGCAGCATGGGCGCGTAACTCGTCGGCTAATTTCTTAAGCGTATAATAAGTAACCTCTCCATTAACTAAATTGGAAACCTGTGTGTCTGTGTGTGAATTAGCAGCAGCTATTGCGGCTGTATCGGCTGCATCGGCATAGTCTTTGGCTTCTTGCAAAACATCGGCATCGGCGGCAGCTTGTGCTGTGGAAACGGGTTTGTCGATGTCGGCTGTTGGATCAAGGATAGCGAGTTTATCTTTTTCTTCTTTGGTAAAGATTTCAGTAATTGGAGGCGTAGTTGGTTCGGCTACAGCACTACCTAATACATAAATATCAGTTAGATGCAATTGACCTGCCGGAACAATTGGAGGTAGGGCTATTTCGGTTTCGTCAACTTCTTGACCTTGATAATATACTATGGTTCCTTCGTTGGTGGCAGCTAATGAATCAATACGATTAAATGTAGGGTCTGAGGTCTCCGCTATTATTTGCTCAAACAGCACATTTTTATAAGGATTCAAATCTATCTTCCACTCGAAATCTCCTGCGGGAATACTGATTTCGTTATCTACAATTGAAATCGAACTCACCTTAGTAAATCCATCTGGATATACTATTCCGTCAATACGTTTGTTTACTCTAGCTAACAAACTCTCCACAGGAACTGCACACACTTCCTTATCATCGTTTTGCATCAAAATATAACGTCCTTTCTCATCGCGAGAAGGATTCGTTATTTTTAATTTTTCGAGTATAGTGGTAATGATTGCTTTTCCCATTTTATGTGTTTTTTGGGTAGATTGCCCATTCGAAGTCTATATCTTGTAGAACACCAGGGATTTCTTTTAGAATAATTTTAAAGCTCGTAGGAGTTTTGTCTTTTGTGGTTAAGACAATATCCTTGTCAAGGTTAGCATTTGATGATTTTGATACCAGTGTACCTACCACTCGGTAATCTGAAGTGCCTACATTATAAGGTAGATTTACGGTTCTGATGTCAGGCGTAAAAACATCTCCAATAGAGAAAGTATTTGAAGCCAATGGACTTATTTTTCTTAAATAAGCAATGATAGCCCCAAAACACGCCCTTTCGTCTACCGGTTCAATTGTTGATTCGTCAGCTAGTTTTTGTCCTACTAATTCTTCAATTGCGTTTATTTCTTCTATATAATTCATGATGAAAATATTTTATAATGTAAGGATGAATAATTGTCTGAGTAATTTCGTGTACCAACAGGAGGAGGTTCAACTGGAGGATTGGGATTGGGTATATCCGGAATGTCAGCCGATGAAACGGCTGATTGTACTGGTTGCCAACTTGTAATTAAAGCAGGATCTCCTCCTAAATAATAGGCTGCATACCAGTAGGTGTCTTTGTCAAAGAAACCACGAGCTACGTCGCCTGGTTCTAATTCTGTTCCAATATTTGGAATTCCGTTTTGATGGCCTTTATCAATAATTACTAAATTCAAAAATGGATTAATCAAACTCGTTTTATCCATTTTATTTTCCGAAAGCATATTCACAAAATCACGCAATTCGTTGATTTCTTCCGCACTTAGATAATGCACCGTTCCGTATTGTTGCAGAAATGCCGCTAACTCAGGATCATTAACTTTATTAGCCCAATCGATAATAGGAAAACTCATTAGTTTAAGATTACAGGGATTAATGGATATATTTCACTATTCAAAGGACTTGCAACAAATCCTGAAGGGAAGATGGAAACGGTTTCAAACTTTGCTTCGGCAATTTTTATGTTAGTTTCTATCTTAATCTTTGGTCTGGCATTTTGTTTATAATCATTACGCCCAATAACCAAATCACGTCCTGATGATAATTTTAATTTGATGAACTTTACTTTTTTCATCAATGCAATTCGCTCTGAACGATTTCCATCTGTAGAAGGAAATCGTATCGTAATGCTTTGCTTGTAAGTAGGACCTGCGGGAGTATCAGCACTTTCTTCGCCAAAGGAAACCGAACCTAAACCGATGTAGGTTTTGGTAAAATCAGTATCAATCATCATCGAATTGAAAAATTGTTGCCATTCAGGAATATTGGCTGCAGTAACTTGGCCATAAAAAGCCAATTCAACGCCACAAATATTTGGATTAACATTCACTCTATCAAGTAGTCCCATCTTAAAAAACTTTCCCCGAAGATACTAAAAAATTTACTCACAGTAAATTTTTTATCAAGAAAAGTCACTAAAAGTAAATTTTAATTTAAGGTATTTACTAAAAGTAAATTTTTTAAAAACTCCAAAAATCCCATAATTTTTTGTAACAATGTAACCGAGTGGTTTTTTAAGCTGTGAAGCCTTATAAAATAAGGATTTTTTATTTACAGTCGTTTTGTAACTGAATCGAAAAAAGAAAATGTGATTTTGTAACCTCTTTATTAGTTACATTTTTTTTGTAACTACTGTTACATTAATAAAAGTAAAATGTAACCTAAAATACTAATAAATTAGCGACCTTTCGGCAATGGTTACAAAGTTACATTTTTTTATGTGCTTATATAAAAAAGGGGGTAAGGGGGAAATACATATAAGAAAGTACCTATTTATTGCGAGATTTTCAGAAAAATAGTTTTGTTGTAAATTGCTCCAGAATAAAAAATATAGTGTAGATGCATTTCACCGAAAAAGAAGTAGAAACTATGAGAATCCTGCTCCGTAGATTAGAACCGGATACAATTGAATCTGTGCAATATTTCACGCCCGAAAATGAGCTGCGAACTTGCTGTACGATGCAAATTCTAAACAAATACAATAAACCGATCTGTATTTTACAGAATTATGAAAATCTATCGCCTTTTCGGCACAAGCTTATACTGCGTTTATCCAAACAAATTCCTTATCAAATTCATATAACGCATCCTCGCGAAGGTATGACTAGAATAGGATGGAAGAAGGAATAAAAAAACCGCTCATTGGAGCGGTTAAAAAGGATAATCTGATTTTTTAGGTTTTGGAATTAGATCCTGGTACTCTCTTTTGATTTTTTCGGCAATGGGCCAATGCTAAGACATCACTTTGACATCAGACTTTGGACGACTAATTGTAATATCAAATTCAGGCTTACCACCAGAAGTAATAGTGCGAACAAATCCTTTACTTTGTTCGGGTATATCCTCGCCTTCTGTAGTCCAATTAATTAAGGCGTGAATAAATTGCTGATTGACTTCTTTTTTTGCAAGCCACATATTTCCCTTTGATATTCCGACAAATGGAGTTTGAGTAAGTGGTGAAATTCCGAAATCAATCATTTGGAAAATACCATTTGCGATTTCGTGAAAAGTATCTATATCAATACCCCATTTTTCAGCAAGTGCATTTTCGGTAATTGAATAATCCTCATCAGTATTTTCTGTGTTTGTTAGAATATCAGCAATTTCTTTGGCTTCGTCCCAATCTAATTTTACTGTTTTTGACATTTTATTTTTATTTAAAAAGTTAATAATTCGTTTCAAAAAGCACTGGCTATAACATGCGTTTGGCTCAATGGCGGTGCAGTAGTATATTGAACATTTGTGCTTCTATCATCATTAGTGCTAAATTGAAAGTGAGTGCCTTGAAACGCCACCTAGCGTAAAGCCCGAAACCGTTAACAGTAATGCTACCGAAAACTCACGAAATCGGTAGCAAACTATTAAGCCTTACTTTTTAGGTTTAGGCTTCGGTTTTGGCTTCGGTTTTGGCATTGGCATACCTGGTTTCATTCCCATAATGTTTAAATTTAAAAATTGTTCCAAAATTTACAGGCGTTTGGATTTTCCTATTTTAATTTCACTTCATCGTTTGTTAGCCATTTGTGGCTATTCATTTTCATACCGTCTTTCATAGTAATATCAGAAATATTTGCGGGCAATGAATAGCTTTTAATAATTGCGGTAGAACCATACATTCCGTCCATGTGATTTACTAAAACTTCCACTTCACTACCTTCTTTGATTACTTTTTTCTTTGCATCTGTAGAATCATAATCAATACTAAACTTGTCTTTCAATTTCTTCTTGACATCTTTGATTTTTTCTTGAAGATCTAAAGAATGATCAACCGCCCAGTCTTTTAAATCTGCATCGTCATAAAGCGATTGTGCGTCCTTTACAGATTGTTGTAAACTTTGGATAAAGTTTGCTAATTTTTGTTTGCTGCTCTCTTTTGCCATGATAATTAAGTGGGTTTTACAAAGGCCGCCCAAGCCTATATAATTTCGCCAGCCTATAACCGCGGCTAAGCGCCATTGCTAAATCTGCGGTTCATTAATATTTATTTTTCCTTTGGCGTTTCTCGGTAACGGAAACTATTCGTTTCCTAAGTCCGCAACGGACGCCTAGCCGTCACTCGTTAGTACTGAAATTTTTTTAGGATCATGTTTGTTTTTTGGATTTTGTCTTTGTTGCCGTTCAGAGGTAACTTCTGTAATATATTTTCCCAAAACTTCCTTTAATTCTCCTTTGAACAAAAGTCCTGTGCTGTTAATCTGAAGTTTCCATCCTTCGTCATTACAATTGATAATAAAGTAAGCCCCTCGGGTTTCGCTGTAAATTTCTTTACAACGTTCCATTAAATCTTGTATTTCGTTTTCCATCAGATAAAATCTAAAAGGTTATTAATTTGCTCGAAGAATATAAATGCTATGAAAATTAAAGCGGATAGGAAGCCTACAATAAACCATACAATTCTAGATGCTAGCATATCGTATTTATCCATGATATAAGTGTATCTATCTGGATAGTAATATTTTTGTTTTTTTGTCATGGTACTTGATTTAAGTGATTAAGCAGTTTTTTGATATTCTTTTAATTTAAAATGTTGCCTTTCGTTAGGAACGAAAATTTGTTTTTTGGCAACTAGATTTTCGAGAAACAAACTCGTAGTGCTTTTATCGGTATAAAATGGCCCTGTGAGTTTTTGAGCAGCATAGACATAATAAATTCTATTCAATTTTATGTGTCGGGGAGTGTCTTTAAGATCATCTATTGAAGCTTCGCGCAGCACCATATCAAACAGGAACTCATTACTTACTACATTTGGCATCGGGATAATTACACCCACTTTGCTAAAAGTCATTCGTTGATAGAGTTGAAAAAAATCGTTTTCCTCTCTCAATAAATGAGGTCCCGAGAGCTGATTGGTTTCCCAATCCAAGTAAAAGACTGTCACGTTTTCTTTTACCCATTGTTTGGCTCTCATGTTGTGAACATCGCCCCCAAACAAATCTGTTTTGGAGGCGGTTCGTAGTGCTGTACGTACTTCAAGTAGTTTCATCGGTTGACACTTTTTATTTGCCTTGCTCGCACTATGGATTCTCTTCTTGCAAATCGTTCCTGTTCGGCAGTAATAGCTTTGTCATTGATAAGCATTTCAAAAGCATCACAAGCTAGAACCACCTCGTAGAGAGTAACACAGCGGGCAAAAATTATTTTGATTTCGTAGCAGCTGTACATCAGGCTAGTTTTTCTATTTTCCATGCTTGAAGCGTGTTGAATACAAGAGCTTTTCCTTCTTTTATGTATTCACGTCCTTTCAGGTTGTAAGTGATTTTTACATTTTCTCCTGCTGTTCTGTTGTCTAGAAGGCTTACATTGCCTTGTGTGAACTGAAGCTCTACTGTTTGAGGATATTCCTCAATTGTTTTTACGTGGACAGCTCTTGTTTTAAACTGATTTTCTCCACGAACTTCTGTTTCTAATACTCTTACGATTTCTCCTGTAATTTCCATTTTATTGATTTATTTGTGATTTATATACTATGTATCCTGTATCGTTTTTTCCTCTGCCATTTAAAATATCGTAAAGCTTTGCTTTTGATATTTTTAAAATCGGTGCTGTAGCTACAACCGATTCAATTTCTACTTTTTCGCCTTTATCATCTTCGATAATTACCGGCTGTAGATTGTGAAGCTTTTTCTTAAAAGATGGCTGTTTATGAAGTGGTATTTCTACAATATCCTTCATGGGTTTACTTACATAACAGGTAATTGGATTTTCTCCTGTTTTCCAAAATTCAATGATGTTTGTTGTCATGGCTTATTTATTTAGTTGATTATTTTTCTTTTCCAAATATTTCCTCTTCGCTAGAGTATTCTGTTACATTATCAGTTACAACAACTTCCTGTTGTTCTACGGTTCTTATGAATATGGCTTCTTGTGTTTTTCCGTCAATTTTTTGAACTATTCTACCCGGTGCATTTTGTAAATCTTTTGGGTTAAATATGAACCCATGCAATTGGCAATAGGCTTTTAGGGCTTTTTTAAATTTATTAGAAGACCATTTCCCCTGTCTTGAAGCTTTACTGAAATCTTCAAAAGCAGCTTCTTTAGAAAAATAGTTGTCCAAATATTTAAACCCATCTTCCTGTTCATCACTGTCTAGTGTTGCTTTTATGATGTTTTTTGTGGCGAAAAAGGCATCCGCCCAACCTTCAAAAGCATCACCCATTTCGGCACGTAAACTTCTTTTAGTTACATTGTCCATTGGCGGGTTTATTTTGTCGGGATGTGATAAATAGAACTGGATACATTGCGCACAAAAATTATAGTAAGCATTCCATTCGGCTTCCGTAAATCCTGTAAAGAGGTTGCGTCCTCCAAAATCACTCGAAATGTTTCTTGATTCTCGATACTCATTGTCTTTGTTCTCATGATAATAATCAGAGAAACTGGTAAACAATAAACGCCTTGCTGTAGATGGTCCATCATCACGAATGGTGAAGTTGGACGTAATCAGGAATTTTGGAGAATCCTTGAAAGGAATCTCATAAGGCTGACCATTTTTAGGATTTACTTTTAAGGAACCTGTAATCTCCGAATAGAAAAAAGCAAAATCCAAGTACTGATTAGCATCATCAATCAGGATAAAATCGGTATCCTCAGTTACACCATGGTAGATGAAATCATTTTTAGTAACATTGGCATCACGCCCTTTGATATAAAATCTTCTTTTGAGGATGTTATCCAAACTTCCTAATCCTAATGACTTACCCGAACCTCCGTGAGATTCTCCTGTTTCGGAAATTTTGTTATCCATTGCAAATACACACCATGGTTTACTTTCGTCTTTATAACGATGGAGCAGATAGCCAATGCAATAGATTTTATTAATCAGATGCAGTTTTTGTTCGTAGATTTCGTCCTCACTTAATTTTTCTCCTGCAATGTTGAATTGATTGTCTTTGAAATAGGCATCGGCTTCGGCTTGTGGGCGGTTTTCAAATGATTCTTCCAATTCTTTACGCCAGTGCACGCGTGAAGCATTAATCAGGAAATTGAAATAAGGATTGTCTTTTTTTAAAACCTCGATATCCATGTTACCTTCGGTATCAGTAGATATTTTGAATTGCGAATCTTCTTTCTTTACTGCAAAATCTATGATTTTATCCTGCCAAACGTATTTATTGACTTCTCCTTGCTTGAATTCCTGAATTTCATTTGCCGTAATTTTCCAAACCTTTCTAGGGAAAAATAAGTACTGCGTGTTTTTATCGGCATCGGTAAAATCAATTTCTACCAAAGGTAATTTTGATAAAGAACGATCATTCATTTTTGGTGAGTTGTAGATAAAATCACGTAAATCAGGGTGCATTTGTCTTTCTTCCAAAAAGGTATGCACATAATTTTCAATCTCATACGGTTTCAATTCCTTAACAATTGAACCTTCCTTTTTGATGTAAACAAAACCTTCCTTAGTATCTTTACTTTCGTACCTCCCAAAGCCCATCAGTGAAAGGAATTGATACAAACGTGTATTGGATAAGTTGTAGGTTGTTTTACCGGCTTTGAACCACTCCGTCCAGAACTGCAAAGGCAAGGCATTAGCAATGATTTTATCCAAACCATTGATGAAGGTGTTTGCGTTGTCAGCTCTGTAAAATTTCTCCACATAATCCTTGAAGTCTTTACAAGGATTACCTCGCTTATCTGTGTATTTTTTTAGTTTCTCAGGTAAGAAAAGCAATTTGATATCCAGAAACTTTAAACCCATTTCAATGGCTTGTTTGATTCCTGTATTGTCAAGGTCGGCCACATAGTAAATGTCCTTAACCATTTTCTTTAATTCCTTATACTCGGACCAATCCAAATGCTCACTTTCAGAGTTGAACCAAATTGGAAACTTACCGAACGACCGTAAGTTAATACCATCAGAACCGCCACTAATAATAAAAGCAGCATCCACTTTATAATCTTTCTTTTTCTTGTCTGCTTTTTCTTCATCTTCTGTTTCTTCAGTTACTGAATATTCGTATTCTTCATCGGCTTTATCTTTTAATCGCTTGTATTCTTTTTCAATTAAATCCATCCCGAAACAATGTTTTTTAGGCTTCTCACCGGCATAGCGAAAACGGTATTGTTTCTCGAAAGAATTCGGTTGGTAGATTTTTTGCCAAGTACCAAAGTCAAAAACAAGAATAGGGTAGTCCTCGGTAGCGGTAGTAACAATAGTTTCATTCTCTTTGCAATAAGCAAATGATTTGCAGGAACGCAATTTAAAATCAGCACAATGTTGTTCATTGACACGTGGACCAATCAAAGCCAATTCCTCCTTAGAAATAGTTTCATTATAAGTGAAATAATAGGATTTAGGCGTTTCGTCTGGAGCTAAAGAACGTTTTTCAATGATAGGCTTATACACTTGCATTTCTGCCCCTTTCACATTGTATCTTGCGCCCAGTAAAGCACAGGCTTCACCATAGGAAATGTTTTCTTCTACCTGACAAATCATAATGGCATTTCGAGGCACTTGATCACCTCCAAAATCAGTCACTACCCAAATTCCATTTTGCAATTGTTTTAAAGATGCCGAGGCAGTTTTTTCATTACCTCTTATTTTGAACTGGCGGGTTCTTTTGGTAATTACATCTTCTGCATTTGGATAATAGGCTTTGATAATTTCCAATCCTCCGTTGGTTGCATCAAAGATGTCTGTGTCTTTTACGTAGCTCATAGGTTATGCCTCCTGTGATTTTGGGGTTAGTATTTCTGGGTTGTTTACCGGAATAATAAAGAGCGGTTCAAATAATTGTTCATGTAGTTTTTTACCTTCCTGATAAGATTCTAAACTCATCCCGAACCGGGTATGAGGTGGAATTTCTTCTTTTTCAGCAGCTTCAAGAAATTCATTAATTATATTAGCTGCAGTTTTTGCAACATCTGATAAAATACGGAGCTGCTTTATCGTTTTTAAAAGGGCTAACTTTGATTTAATAGGTGTCGATTGCTCTTCAATTTCCTTATCAGTAAAATGTCCTGATTTTTCCAGATTTTCTATTTGTTCCTGGCATAAGTCTATTTTTGATTGTATATCGTCTATCATGGCTTTGAATTTTAGGTTAGAAGAAAAAACCACTCCACAACAGAGTGGTTTTTTTTGTGTGTAAGCGCACACACAAACTGGTAAGAACGTATATTCGGTCTTAAATCCGAATGAGGTTCAGGAAGAAGGAAATCCGAGCTCCTTCCTGCTTGGTTTGTATGCCAAGTTTATCGTATAGTATTTTTTTTAGTTTGTGGAACGTACCTAAAGCCATACCTAATTCCTCCGCAATTACTTCATTTGTCATGTTAGTAGCTGTAAGTTGAAGTAGTTTTACTTCTTGTTTTTCTAATCTTTCTCCATTGAATGTTGGCAACTTGCAAAGAATTCCTTCACTTTTGCATTGGCCATGTAGCGGACATTCCCAATATTCTCCGTCCTGTAGTACACCATCTTTAATATCGCCTTGAAAGTCCAATCCACCAAAACGACATTTGGCAAATTGTTCGATGCGTTTCATTTTAGAAGTAGGGTGCATATCAAATAATTCCAGTTTAGCAGCCTTATCATTATTGATAGCTTCTTCAATAATTTGCATCGTTGCTAATGAAATTTCGCAAAACGGTAATACTTTGGAATTTTGAATAATTTTTACTTCATCGTTTGATATAAAAAATTCAGTAGCCGAATCCATCATACCCGGGAAGATAGTGTTAGAAGTTGTTGTTAATTGTGTCATGGGATTGTGATTTAAGTGGTTAAGATTTTAAGTTTTTCAATTTGCGCCTGATTTTCTTTGGCTACTTCGACTAGCGCATTAAGAACATCCAAGCGATTGTTTAAATTGGCACGAACATTTCTAATTACCTTCTTTGAATAGCGGTGTCCTTTAGGTAACTTCTCTAAGACTTTTTCTACATATGTACTGGGTAGATACTCATCTATTATTTTTCGTGCTATTTCGATATGCATTTGCACATCTTTTTCGTTACTATTTATTCCTATATTTGCCATAGAGTTACTATTTATGCCCCAAAACTAATAAATAAATTTACTCAAAGTAAATTTTTATGTATAAAAATTTACTATTAGTAATAATTTATAACGATTCTAAACTATGGAATATTACGAAAAAATGCGTGCTTTCTTTAAATCAAAGGGTTTGAAGCAAAATGAAGTGTCTGAAAAACTGGGGGTTAGCGCTCCAATGTTGAGTCGCTATTTAAAGGGTTCAGATAATTTTACACCTGATTTTATAATTAAATTGGTAAAGGAATTTCCAGAAATTAACCTACAGTACATTTTTTCTGAAAACGAGGAATTAAATCATAGTTTGGTTCAAGAACCAACAACTTCATACGGAATGGATAATGAAGAAATAGTAAAAGAGTTGGAATTAATTGAATATAAAATTTCGAAAATACGTGCTGAATTGGCACGAAAAAGCCCCGAAGAATAGTAAGAAATCAATAATAGTGCGCCTTTAGCGTTGTTGAAGTAATCCTTCTGCGATCACAAGAAGCCTTTACAGCAATGTAGAGGCTTTTTTGTTTTTAGTTATTTTATTTTTAACAAGGTATTTCTCATTAAAAATGAAGTTTTATTATGTTTTTTAGTTGGATGTTTGCACATTGTTTGCAAACGCAATACTTAAAATTCTCTCCGTAAATGTAAGGGTCAGTATTTTGTAAACCTCTAATTTTAGTTGAATGAAATAGTTTGTGAAGCCCATTTGGTAAAATACGATAATCAGCATTTGGAAATTCATCAAAGTATGAATTCCCTTCCCATTCTCCCCAAAAAAATAAGTCGGCTTGTGAGGGTTGCAAATCTTCTAAATCAATTACATAATGACCATTATTTTGAATAAACTTTCTAAAATGAACAACATCATTACTCCATTTACGAATAATTTGATTTCCGATTTGACAATATCCGTGTCCTAACCTAAAAGGCTTTTGATGTCCAGGGTGATTAAGTTGAATTTTCATTTTATGTGGTCTTTAAACTTTAGTTTTTCTTCCTTGCTTGTTTGAAGAAAAGGTTTTCTTCCTTGCACTTGAAACAAGACAGCTGAATTTTTATTTTGAGAAATTTTGAATGTTCCTTTTAATAAGGGGCTTTTTGAGTTCACATTTATAGATGTCCAATTACCAACTTGAGGGAATGAAATTTTATTCTCAAAATTATTTGAGGCTGAATACAGAATTACGTCAGGCTCTAAAATTTCTACCAAACTATGCCAAGATTTTGCTCCAATATGTTCTAATACATTTTTGTCCGAATTTGTTAATCCTGTCCAAGTTGGACTTGTAGCGTATGAACAGCCAATGTCCGTGTGCAATGCAGTATTAAGGGCATTGTGGTAATGGGAAGCGTCAAAACTTGTTAAGACAGCACCAAAACTTGCTTTAAACCAAGAGTTGTAAGGATTTTTTAGAAAATAATTATTGTAAGCTATATATAGACTTTCTATCGAACCATTGTAATCTGGAAATCTAAGATTGGTTGTGGGTTTGGAAGTTTTGTTTATTTTAAATTCTATGTCAGAAGGATTGAGGGAGACGGTTATGATTTTCAATTCCGATTTTAAATATTCTTCTGCGTTCCCAAACCAAACAATAGGAACAGAATTTGGAACAATATTGTGTCCATAATTGAGTTTTTTGAAATCATTAAACTCGTTAGTAATTAAATTCAAGAGTTCCTGTTTTTTAGTCATTTCTTTTATTTTCTAATTTATCACTTTTTGTGTGGTCGTCCTGCGGTTGCCACTAACGTTTCGGGTATTGCCGCAGTGGGGGATTTTTAGCACCACTGTTGATTAGAAATACCACTCTTTAAATATAGCACTAATCTTCAATAGAATTACGTCAGCCCCGCTTGCGCCAAACCGCTGTTGAACTAAACCTTCGGTAGCACATACCTTGATTTTGTACCTTACGAATATAATTAAATTCTGTAAGATATGACTACAAAAAAAGAATGTTGAAGAATTAAGAGAAAACAAAATTCTCAACCAAGCTAAACGAGAAGTTCTGGGTTTTGAGGAACTCATCAATCGCTTTGAACGTACGATTTCGGTATTGGGCAGAAGCCAAAGTACTTTCAATAATTATTCTCGGCATGTGGCTTCTATTTCCTTGTATTTTGGTAAAATCCCAACGGATTTAGATCCTGAACAAGTACAGGATTACTTGTTTTACCAGCAGAAAAAGTCCAAAACCCCTTCGCAAACCTATTTTAAACATTGTGTTTATGGTCTTCGCTTTCTTCTAAAATCAGAAGGCTTGCCTTATGAGTACTTGCGTTTGCCTTCGATAAAACACGAGAAAAAACTACCCTTTGTTTTGAGTAAAGAAGAAGTTTGGGTCATGCTTCAAGGTGCTAAATTACTCAAACACCGCATCCTTATTGGCTTGTTGTATGGTTGCGGATTGCGTTGTATGGAAGCACGTTCTGTACGATTACAAGATTTAGATTTTGATAGAAAGCAACTCAAAGTAGTGCAAGGAAAGGGTAAAAAAGACCGCTATGTTCCTTTATCGGTTCATTTAATACGAGGACTCAAAAAATATATCGAAGCCGAAAAACCACAAGATTACCTTTTTAATGGGCAACCTATCCAAAGAGCTGGAGGCGATTTTGATAGTCGTTACAGCCAACGAGGCGTGCAATGGGTAGTGAGGCAAGTGGCCAAGGCATCTGGTGTCAAAAAAGAGGTTCACACGCACACCCTTCGGCATAGTTATGCCACGCATTTGCTCGAAGATGGCATGGATATTATAACCCTCAAAGACCTTTTGGGACATCAGAATATAGAAACCACTTTGGAGTATTTACAGATTGCCCAACTTGCTAGCCAACAAAAGTTTAGTCCCCTTGATACTCTTTTTGCCCAATGCAACCGGAGGTAAGCACTGAGCGAAGTCGAAAAGCCTGCATTGAGCGTAGTCGAAATGAAGTAGCCGATGTCCTGCGGAAGATTGGTTCTAAAATCGAAGATTATGGATTGAATACTTGGCAACTACGCACGCTATCAGCCATAAGAAAATGCCGAACGGCCGAATTGGGCGGTCATATCGATGCTTGCGATGGTTGTGGTAATTTGAGCATTAGTTACAACTCTTGCAGAAACAGACACTGCCCAAAGTGTCAGGGCAAAAATCGAGAAGAATGGATTCAGGCCAGAAGTACAGAACTTTTGCCTGTGCCGTACTTCCACGTGGTTTTTACCCTGCCCGAAGCGATTAATTCTTTGGCGATTCACCAACCCAAAATAGTGTATGACACCTTGTTTGAAGCCACTTGGGAAACGCTTCAAAAATTTGGCAAAGCCAAAGCAATACAACTGGGTATGATTGCCGTTTTGCACACCTGGGGACAGCAGTTGAGTCTGCATCCGCACCTGCATTGCATTGTGCCAGGCGGAGGAATCGATACCGACGGACAGTGGAAAAACAGTCGTGCCGACGGTAAATTTCTTTTCCCAGTCAAGGCTTTATCGAAAGTGTTTCGAGCGAAGTTTTGTGAGAAACTCAAAAAGAAAGAACCCATTAAGTATGAACAAATCCGTCAGGAATTATGGCAAAAACCTTGGGTAGTTTTTGCTAAAAAGCCTTTTGGAAGTCCACAATCGGTGGTGGAATATCTGGGTAGATACACTCATAAAATCGCTATCAGCAACCACCGAATCAAAAGCATTGACAGCGAAAATGTCACTTTTGATTACAAGGATTACCGAGTGGCGGGCGTCAAAAAGCAAATGACACTCACGCATCAAGAATTTATCAGACGCTTTGCGTTACATATTTTGCCCAAGCGTTTTGTCAAGATTCGGCATTATGGTTTTTTGAGCAGTACTTGGAAGCGTGGGAAGCTAAAGTTTTTGCAGGAGAAACTCCAAGTAAAGGTCTTGGAAAAAGCAGAAAAGAAGCCTTTTTTGCCCAAATGTCCGTGTTGCAAAACAGGCAATTTGCACCGAATAGTGGTTTTTGACCAGCGTGGTCCGCCTGCTTGGTATCTTGGCGGTAGCCAAAACCCATTTCCCCGTGAAAGTTGATTTTATGGGTAAGGGAACTTATGCCCTAAGGTGAAGGAAAACACGACAAAACCATCTTTGAAACCACTTCAAAAAAAAGAGGACACTAAATCCTCTTGAAATTCTCTATCAAAACTTTACGATAACTCCATAGTTGTGGAATGGCAGCGGTTCTCCCGATAATTATCGGGACAAGCTGTTCAACACGGGCTTCATTGTTCGTGCTTCGCACGCAACGAATCCCTTGCTGTTGCCTGCTGCCGTTCTTTTCACGCTTCATTTTTCAGTCGTGTTCTTCGGTTTCTGTGATGCGTTGGCTTGGTAGCTCTTTTGCATTTTTGTTTGGCTTTGTGCGGTTGGAAAAATGCAAATGTGCTACCAAAAGCGTTGGGTTACTCGGCTGTCTGTAATTTCCCTGCGTACGTTCCGTATGCTTTACCCGAATAATCTCCTGTTTTGAAGTAGTCGCATAAAAGTTTGATTACATTGTCTATATCTTCTTCCGTTTCAAACTGAATTTTGCCGTCTTTCAAATTTATTGGTGCTTTTTTCTTCTTGCCTAATGTTTCTAATTTCTTGATATTTTTTGAAGTTAGAGAATTTAGATTTCCGATTTTTTCCAACTTCATTAGCTTTTTGTGAATAGCAACTTTTGTTTCTATTTTGTCGGATAGAAGTTTTACATCTCCAAAACATTCGTGTTTAGAAATTGAAGTCGCAACGTCTTCCGCTCTCTTTTTGTATTCCTCTTGTAAACCAACAAGTTGTTCAAAGTAATACTTTTTCAAAACGTAAAAAGTTTCTTCGTAAAAGATGCAATCTATTTGCTTATCTAAATAAACAGTATCACTTTTTAATAGCGACAACGTATTTGTATTGGTGTCAAAATAGGTTCTTATTTGGCTGCCTAAACTTTTCTTTTCTCCGTCTTTTTCCTTTTCAACACCTACTTTTCCAGGTGATATTTTTCTAAATGTGTAGAAAGATTTATTGCTGTCAATTTCAAACTCTATACAATATGCCCAAAGTGTTTCATCTTGAAGTATGTCGTTTAAATCTGTAATTTTTTGAGGACTTTGGTTTAATTGATTGTAAACAACATCTGAAAATGAGCCGACTTTATTTTCCATTTGATAAGTAAATAAATGCTCTGTTTCATCTGCAATAACATCATAATCAAAGAAGTGTAAATCTTCGTTGTTCTGGATTTTCTGAAACTGTTTTAGTGAAAGTTCATAAAGATACTTTCTTACTTCGTCAGTAATTTCAATTTGATAAACTTTAAAATCAAACTTTTCTAAAACCCGTGAATTGGCTTTCATTCCCTCTTTGAGAATGCGAGTTACAAAGTACATCTTCAAGTTTTCCGCTTTTGCCTGACCAATTATATCAACCAATATAGATTTATCCATAATAAATATTTTTCGTAATTAAGTTAATTTTTACTTCTTGTTCACTTTCCAAATATTCTTCTTTTGTTATCAAAAGTCCTTTTTTCGTTTTACCTTTTTTATTGTATTCAATTTGGTAAAGTGTGTGAGTAATACTCAAAATTGGATTTATCACTATCATATTTGATTTGGTATAAATGAAAAAGATGATGACCAAAACAATGAAAATCGAAGAAATATCAAACAAATTGTTCGTGTCTTGAAAAATAAACGGAACGATGTAAGTAGAAATATAACTTATGGTTTCACTATTTTTATTTTCGACTTCAACTATTTTTACAAGTTCTCCATTTGGTCTTTTCTTCTCTAAATTTGTCAATAAGAATTTCAATCCAATAAAACCGAAAATGGCAAGAAGAAAAAGAAAACCACTTAATCCGAATTTTCTAAAAGCCAATAAAATACTTTCTTGGTTGAAGTACCCAAAATTCAAATACTCAATATTTTGCTTGATTTGTCGTAAAATTAACAATCCAAACAAAGGAATATATGATGTAATGAACAACACCAAAACCGCAATATTATTTAGCTTTACTTTTTTCATTTTGCCATTGCATTATACTTTGCTCTTTCTTCTTTGAAAAGTCGTAATTGCTCAACGTGTTCTTTGTACAATTTATGCAGTCCGTTTTTTGATGTTTTTTGTTCGGGAAATGTCAATGCAAATGCCTCTAAATCGTTGGTATGAATTGCAGTTTTAGGAACAACTTCTTTGATTTTTTCTAATGCACTCAAATAATATGTTTCACTGATTTCACAAGCGGTTAAACTCAAACCCGCATTGTAACAAGCAACAGCAATTGTTCCGCTTCCTAAATGTGTGTCTAAAATTTTGTCGCCTTGTTTGGCATACATTTTCAAAAGCCATTCGTAAAGTTCGACAGGTTTTTGTGTTGGGTGAATTTTGTTTCTGTTTTTTCTAACGCTGAACTCAAAAATTTTTGATGGCTTGTCAAGTGAACTCCAAGCCATTTCAGCCATTGAAAAATTATTTAATGTTTCAGGTTGTTTTTTGTCCCAAATAATAAAACCTTTATTGTATGGACTTCTTGCCCAAAGTTGCCCAAAGTAATTTCCTCCCCAAATGATTTGATTTTTTGAAACACGAAAAAGCTCATTAAAATACTCATCATCAGGCTTTACATCCCATTGACTGTATTCGTCCATATTAAATTTATGGTCTCCACCTCGTTTGGTTTTGTTCAAAATCCCATAAGGTGGGTCAACTATGGCAAGGTCAAAATAATTGTCAGGATACCTTGCCATTAAATTCATATTGTCTTCTCTTGTAATTGTAATCATAGCAAGTTTTATTTTTGGGTTGCGAACCTTGAAATCGTTAAATCTGAAATGTTTTTACTGATGTCTTTTCCAAGATTGTTGACGATGATACTGTCAAAATCTTCATAATCAATTTCTCGTATATCATTGTCAATACAGTTGTATAAATATTCCGAAAAAGTATTTGCACGAATGATTACGATTGGACTTGTGCGAATGTCTTGAAGTACAGCAGGAACATATCTTGGTGTTACAACGATTGTATAAGCACCACCAATTTTTTCTCTGTGTCCTGCTAATCTTCCTGCGTTTACGCTTGAAAGTTTGTTTTTAGTTGATTTGGCTTCAACAGTAAATTTCTTTTTTCTTGGAATGTATAAACATTCTAAATCTGTATTTCCTGCTCCGCTAATTTTGTTTGCTTCTACGTTGTAGAACATATTGAAGCCTTCTGCCAAAGCATCTTCAAAAAGATATGCTTCCGCTCCGTCATTATTGTTTGCATATTGCTCAATCAATTTTGGGAGATTAAGCAATTCAAATTTGAAATCGTCAACGGCTTCGCCTATTTCAACCAAAAGTGTTTTTGGATAGAAACTGTATATCTCTTTTATTACGTCTAATTTCAAACGTTCAGGGTCGTTGAGTAATAAAGATTTCTCTAAAAACGAATATTCGTTTTCTAATTGTTCAATTAATGATTTCAAATTTTCTGGAATTGAAACTTCGTTTCGTGTTATTTTTCGGAAAGTGTTTGTGTTGCCATGTTGTAATTTTGTAATCACAACTCCATCTTTTTTGTCTAAAACACCTGCGCTTTCAAATAAACTTGAAACGTAGTAATCCCACTCGTAAGCTGAATTCACTAATGCGTGTCGGTCTTCTTGAAATTTTTGAGCGAGTTGCTCATCTGAAAGTTTGCGTAATTCCAATAAGTCATTTACCAATTCTTCGTAAGACGTATTGTTTATTTCTTTCAGAAAAACAACCGAATATGCTACTTCAAAAGCGTAAAGTTTATTTGAAAGTTTTGGTTCTGAAAGTAATTTGTAAATCAAACGAAACGGATAAAGTTGAAACTCATTATCAGTTCCGCTGTGTGGGTGCTGATATTGAACAGCCCAAAGCATTGTAAGAAATATTTTAGCCGTTTTCTCTTTATCTTCAAGGTGTTTCAAAAACAAGTTGCCAAGCGGACTAAACAAAAATCTGTCTTGTCCGTCAACCTTGGCTTGGTAGCCAAACATATAATACGAAAGCTGATTGATTTTGTGATTTATCGCATCAAGCGGTAATTCGGGATTTCGTTCATTATACAATCCCAATTCACGTAATTTTAAATTTAATTGTGTTTTTTCATCTGTTGAAATTCCTGTTTTGGTGTAAGACTTCAAAAATTCAGCAACAACACAAAGTTTATCAAAATCCCTTGTGTGTCTGTATAAAATCCACTTTTTACTATCAATTCTTAAAGTCATATTATCGGTTTATTTGGGCAACAATATTTTTAATGAGCAAAGGCGGAATACATTCGCCAATACATTTTCTAATAAGCAATTCGGGGGTGTTGTCTGGAATATTCCAATCTTGTGGCAAAGACGACAACAACATCAATTCTAAAGGTGTCAAAACTCTTGCATCAGAATACGTTCCGTTTTTCAATTTTCTGCCCGGGTGTACATTCAGTTGCGAACTGATTGCATCGTTACGCATCGTAATTGTCGGTGCAGGTTCATCCCAATTAATTCGTCTATACGATGTGTTGTAACTTTTGATTTTTTCTCCATTTGGTTTTACAGGGAAAAATTCTTTATTGTCAAATGCTGTTTGTCCTGTTGGTGTATGTTTCATCCATTGAATGTGGTTATCAGAATGTTTTCGGGCAAAGTGCCATTTCACATTTGATTTTTGTCCTGCTTCAATGCTTGGCAAAAAACCAATTTTTTCTTCTACGGTTATTTGCTTTTCAGATTTTATTGGTTGTCCCCATTTTTTACCTTTTCGATACAATTTTATAATTGCTCTTGTTCGTCTTTGAGCTACACCAAATTCAGCTGCATCATAAACATTTGCTTCAATGTTGTATTCTTTGCCAAAAAGAAGATTTAAAATTTCAACGACTTTTAATTGTTGATTTTTGTAAGGCAAAACCAATTTGAAAAATGTCGGAACATTTTCAATCAGCACGAAGTCTGGTGATTTTAGCTTGATAAAATCAATGATTTTGAAAACAAGATAATTTCTCTCGTCATTGAGCATTTGCTCAATATTTCTGTTTTTTCCTGCAACACTCATTCCTTGGCAAGGAGGTGAAGCAATCAGAAAGTCTAATTTTTCGGGAGTATTTTTTACGAGTGTTTTAAAAACATTTTCGTCTAAAATACTTCCTGCAATCATTTTTGAATTTGGATATAAAGCCTGATACAAATCGGCTCTTTCCTGAACCAATTCATTAGCAGCAATAATGTTTATTCCTACTTCATCAAAGTAAGTTTCCGCTATGCCTGCACTTGAAAATAGTGATGCTCCTACCATAGTTAAAACTTTATTGTACCTTGTTGCGTTTTTATTGTTCTGAAATATTTTGCCTTTTCTTCGGCTGCTTTGAATATTTCTTTGGTTTCTTCTTGTGGATAAATCAGCTCTGCAATTTTCTCACTTAAATATTCGTGTTCTAATTTTTTCAAGTCAAGATTAAAAAAGGCTGAAAGTTTGGGCAATATTTCTTCGGGTACATTTCTTTTCCCATTTTCAATTTTTGAAAGTGTAGATTGGTCAATGTCCAATGCAGCCGCAAGTTTGGTCAAAGTCAAGCCGTTTTCAGACCTAAGTTTGTGAATGTATGCTCCAAATGTTTCTTTCATCTTCTTGAAATTTTTACCTTGACAATTTTGGCAAATTTAAACATTATGTTCCGATTGCCAAAGTTTTTAGTTGAAATTCCTGTCAAAAAAATATTGGGGTGGTGGGTGGGCTTGGGAGCGTTGGGGCAAAATTAAATGTGGTGCGAAAGTGTTGCCATTGTGCGGTTGGTTGCACCTCTTTTAATTTTTGCGAAGAATAGCCAAACGGCTTTGCCGAAAAAATGTTTCTTTTTTGTCGGAATGTTGATATTTAGCACTGTCGCTCTACGGTTGCAGGCAACTAGTATATATGCGAAACAAACCTTCGTATATACACCCAAAATAGGGTAGATTGGCGAAGGTTTGTTTCGCTTTTTTTTTTTTTTTTTTTTTTTTTTTCAAAAGTAATGAAAAAAGATTACAAATCATCAAAAGGACTTTTTATTTGTTGAATACTTTTCGTACTTACATGAGTGTAAATTTCGGTTGTTTTGCTACTGTTGTGTCCCAAAAGTTCTTGAATGTATCGCAAATCGGTACCGCTTTCTAGCAGGTGTGTGGCGTAACTATGACGTAGCCAATGTAGTGTAACAGGTTTCTTAATGTTAACTTTGGTCAAGGCTTGCTTTAGAATAAGTTGAAGGCTCCTAGAATCATAAGGCTGTCCTTTAGTTTGTCCTTCAAATAAATAAGTGGTTGGTTTACAAATAGTGTAATATTCTCTTAACATTTCGAGTATTTTGGGACTCAAAGGAGCAATTCTGTCTTTTTTGCCCTTTGAATTTTTGAGCAAAACTATATTTCTTTTAGAATCGATATGAACGGGTTGTAAAGCCAATAATTCGCCACTGCGCAAACCGCAACTGTAAATCATCGAAAGCATCATTTTGTGTTTGAGGTTGTTATGGGCATTCAAAATCAATTTGATTTCTTCCTTGCTCAAAACATTAGGTAAAACTTTGGCGCGTTTAGGTCGGGGAATTTTATCAACCTCAATTTTTGTATCTTGAATAGTTTTAAAATAAAGTTTAATTGCATTGACAATTTGATTCTGGTAGGAGGCAGATAGATTATTTTTCAAAATATAATCGTTATTATAGATAATCACATCTTCGTTTGTAATTGCTGCAATGGCCTTTTCTCTGTAAAACAGTAAAAAAGATTTCAAAGCTTCGCAATAGGTTACAATAGTACTTTTGCTATATCGTTTGGAACGCATCCATTGTTTGAATTTTTCTATTTGTACTTGAGCTTCTTCTGATGGAATAGTTTGAGAGAGAGGTGTAATTTTAAATCGTATTCTATTTTCTTCGGTATCGGGAATGTGCCACACTGTTTTTTGCTGACTCCATCGGGCATCTTCAATTTGTTTAATTCGAGCAATTAATTCGGTGTTTTTTTCAAAATATACGCCAATTCGTTTTTCTCCTTTGTGGACAATAGGTTTAGCTGACCATTTCATATTGTGTTGATTTTCAAATTTAAAGATAATAATTTCAATGACAATTTTAATAGTAATGACAATGGTAATTTCAATGATAAATTTTAAAAGAAGCACCGACTTGCGTGAAGGATGGAAGTGGAGCTCTCCCGATTTTTCATCGGGAAGCGGGAACGGACAGCCTGACCTCGTTGCTGCACTGAGTCTCTTTTTTTGCACAATCGTGGTGCAGCGAGGGCACGCCCAAAAATATGTAATTGTTGTGGTTCTCGACACTTCGTCTATGCTCAGTGCAGGCTAGCTCGAACTGACAAAAAGCTGAATTTAATTTAGTTAGTTCTCGACACTTCGTCTATGCTCAGTGCAGGCTAGCTCGAACTGACAAAAGTTGGATTAGTTTTTACTGAGTTCTCGACACTTCGTCTATGCTCAGTGCAGGCTAGCTCGAACTGACAAAAGCTTGTGCTTAATTAAAAGAAAAGATTTTGAAACAAGTTCAGGGATTCTGAAACAAGTTCAGGGATTCTGAAACAAGTTCAGGGATTCTGAAACAAGTTCAGAGATTCTGAAACAAGTTCAGGGATTCTGAAACAAGTTCAGGGATTCTGAAACAAGTTCAGGGATTCTGAAACAAGTTCAGGGATTCTGAAACAAGTTCAGGGATTCTGAAACAAGTTCAGGGATTCTGAAACAAGTTCAGGGATTCTGAAACAAGTTCAGGGATTCTGAAACAAGTTCAGGGATTCTGAAACAAGTTCAGAATAAAAAAATCCGACTTGTGTGGACAAATCGGATTTGGATATTAATTTTCGATGCAGCGTAAGTTTTCGATGAAGTAGGTTTCGGGATGATAGGTTTTTCCGTCCATCTCTGAAACTAAATTTTTCTTGATGATGTAATCCTCGGTGTCGGTGAGGTATTTGATACGCATCAAGGATACTTTGGAACTTTTTATGTCTTCCATGGTGCCTTTTAAAAACATAAAGGTACCTACTATGACACGGTTGTCAAAGCCTTTTTCGTCGCGCAACATGCTTCCGCAAAACTCGTTATCAATGTGAAAAAGAGTGATCACTTTTCCGTTGTCTAATTGCAAATAGAGTCTTGAATTTTTGTCAAAACAATTGGCTTTCATGAATCCTTTGCTTTTTTGGATTAATTGTACACTGAGCGTAGGTAAACCATCGGTCATAGACAAGGCGCAAAAGATGTAACTGGATGTTCCTGCAAAGTTTTTTTCGGACATTAGGTATTCTTTTGTACGCTTGTAAGTGCCTAGTGAATCGGTTACATTAATCGAATAGTCACATGGTGTTTGGGCTAGGGTACTGAGTGAAATAAGAAATAAGGCAGTTAATAGTAGTTTTTTCATTCGGTATTTATTTGTTTTAATCTTTAGTTGTTATTTTATTTTGGCGCAAATTAATACAATTTTATTAGTATTAGCATCGGTTGTAAAAAAAGAATAATGATTGCCGCCCTCTTTAATTTTCCATTTTTTGCGAATGTTTTCTACCGTTTCAGGGAAATTACGGGTGGTAATATTAAAAGTTTTTCCGCTCATGTGATTTTTCATTTCGCTTTTGGTGTAGTGAAATGCAGTCTGAATTTCAAAAACACGCCCAGGAAAATCTACTAATTCCTCCGAAGTATACAAATGAGAGTGTTTGTGTAGTTTGTGAATGGGGAAGACTGCGGCAACTTCGTCAAATCCGCCCGATTTCATAATGGCGCTATTGGGTTCGTACAAATAGCGCAAGGGCAAGCTGTAAGCAGGGGAGTCTGTAGCTTGCTGCATGACAAAGTCAAAGCGGTCTAGATTTCCCTTAGTAATGTTGGCCGTTTTTAGGGTAATAACGCCACCATAGTCGCGATGCAATTCCCATAAAAGTTCTTTTACTTCGTTTTCTAAGGCAATGATATGAATGTTTTTGACGTTTTTCAATTCGGTCAATCCTGCCGAAATATCTAATAAAGGTGCTGTTTTGATTAAAATAGCATCCGATTTTTCAAAATAGAAATCCAAATTTTCAGGCACATTAGGCAAACAGTCTTTGAGCATAAAAACCTTGCCTTTGGCATCATGACGTCGTGAAGGATCGATGTAAATCCAATCCCATTTTTGATTGAGATTCTTTAAGGTTTCGGCACTGTCGCCAGCATAACATTGAATGTTTGATACCTTAAGTTGTTTGAAATTGTGTTGTACCAATTCTGAAAGTTCAGGATTGATTTCGCAGTGCGCCACTGCTTCCATTTTTTGGGCAAAATAATAATCGTCTACTCCAAAACCACCGGTTAAATCAATCAAGCTTTTTCCAGAAACCAATTGGCTTTTGTATTGCGCAGTAGCTTCAGAAGAGGTTTGCTCCACCGAAATTTTACTTGGATAGAGGATATTGGTCGTGTTAAACCAAGTAGGCAATTTGTGTTTTGCTTTGGCTTTTGCCTCAATTTGACCTAATATCTGTTTCCAATCTACTGCTGGAAATGGATTTTTTTGCAAAGCCAATTGTGTAACCGAAGCATTAATGTGCTTGTTGATATAATCTTGAATATCGATTTGTAAAATAGAATCTTGCAATGTTAAATATTTTCGGTTAGCACAGCAACAATTTTGTTGTTTGGAAAAAACTCTTTTGCAATTACTTTTAAACTGGTGTAAATAGGAATTGCGACAACCATTCCAAAAATCCCAAAGGTAATTCCGCTTATCAGTGTTACTAAAAAGATTTCTAGGGGATGAGAATTGACACTTTTAGAAAAGATTATCGGTTGGCTTACATTGTTGTCTATTACCTGAACGATTAGAAATCCGATAACAATGTAAATGGTGTTAGGTAGCATTTCGGAACCAAAATGGCCTCCAATATTGCTAATTAAAGTTAAAATTGCTGCTAAAACAGTCGCGATTATAGGACCTATGTAGGGTATAATGTTGAGCAAAGCACATAAAAAAGCAATGATTAACGCATTTTCATTTCCAAAAATCAGCAGTACAATAAAATACAAAATAAAAACAACAAGTAACTGAATCAATAAACCGGTAAGATAACGGGCTAATAACTCGTTGATTTTCTCAATTGAATTTAGAATTTTTTCCTCGTTTTGATCTGGAAGTATCATTTTGGCTTTTTCTTTAAAAAGGCGTTGGTCCTTGAGTAAAAAGAAAGTGATAAAGAAAACGGAAGCCATTCCAACTCCAAAACTAGTAATAGTATTGATCACTGTATTTAAAAAATCGGTGAAATAGTTGAAATCAATTTTAGAGGAAAGGTTCGATTCTTTAACCATTTTTTCGACATCTATTTGATGTAAATTAAAGTAGGTTTCTATGTTAGATTCAATAATTCCTACTTGATTTTGAAGTGTGTTAGTATCTAATAAAGATAGGTTGTATGCCTGAGAAATGATTAAAGGAACAAATAATAAAACAAATCCAATTAAAATTAATACGAATACTAATAACACTGTTATTGAGGCTATTAAGTCGCTGAATTTTAATTTTTTCTTTAAGAAACGCGCAAAGGGATTAGCAATTAAACAGAGTACAAGTGAAATTGCGATGTATAAAATAACGGTTTGAATTTTGTAGATAAAAAAGAGAACAAGACTTAGCAGTACTAAACTGCCTACTGCTTTTAAAATTCCTCTAGAAATAGTTCTTGATGTTATCATTTGGGTGCGATTTAGTCCCTAAAGATAAAAAATATCAGATTAATTTAGAGGTTATTTCATATAAAGCTATACTTGCTGCTTGTACCACATTCATACTGCTGTTTTTACCGTACATAGTAATGTGTACAATTTGATTTGAAACGGCTAAAAGGGGCTCGCTAATGCCGTTTATTTCGCTCCCAATAAGCAGTGCAATTTTTTTGTTTTGAGGTAAATGTACTTCTTTGAGTGCTTTGCTGTTAGAAGCAATTTCGAGTGAGATAATCTCATAATTTTGTTCTTGAAGGTGTTGTATTAAACTCTCGTTTTCTTCAAAAACTTGGTAAGGAACGCTTAAATGAGTACTTCGACTTGTTTTGTTTATCTTTCTGGGATTCAGTGGGATATCTTTACCTGTAAATAGTATCTTTTCTACACCAAAAGCTTCTCCAATTCTAAAAAGCGAACCAATGTTTTGCTGAAAATAAATGTGGTCGCAAACTAGGGTTATTGGGAATTGAGAAGTTTCAAAAGTTGTTTCTTGGTGAGTTAATTGCACAGCTATTAATTGTTAAAAATATAATGAATAATATTAGCTCCCATTTTTAAAGCTTTTTCGCGAACTGAAATTGGGTCGTTGTGTACTTCGGTATCTTCCCAACCATCGCCTAAATCACATTCGAAAGTATAAAGTAATACTAATCGATTGTCGATAAAGATGCCAAAAGCCTGCGGACGTTTTCCTTCGTGTTCGTGAATTTTAGGTAAGCCATTAGCAAAAAGAAATGGTTTTTGAAAAAGCGCATTCGTACTAGGGATTTCTACCAAGGCTTTATCTGGAAATATTTTTTTGATTTCTTTACGAATGTATTGGTCCATACCATAATTATCATCGATATGTAAAAAGCCACCGCCTTTTAAATATTTTTGAAGATTTTGTACGTCCGAAGGACTAAAAACGACATTGCCGTGTCCTGTCATGTGGAGGAAAGGATAAGAGAAAATATCAGGATTTCCTGGTTCTACCGTTTTAGGTTTGGGATTTATAGTCGTGTTGATATTGCTATTGCAAAAACGTATCAAATTAGGTAACGCCGTTGGGTTAGCATACCAATCACCACCACCACTGTATTTTACCAAAGCAATTTCTTGGGAAAAAGAAGTGAAAGAAATACATAGTAAAACAAGATACAATTTTTTCATTTTGCTTTTTCTTTTGGTTTGTTGTTTAAGGTTTAAAGTTCAAGATTTAAAGTTTATGGTTTAAGGTTCTTCACTAACTTCTAACTTCTGACTTCTAACTTACTCCTCATTAAAAAACACCACACTATGACAAGCGACCACTGCTGCGGTTTCAGTTCTCAATCGGGTGTTGCCTAAAGATACCGGAATGTAATTGTTTTCAAGAGCCAAATTGATTTCTTTGGTCGAAAAATCGCCTTCTGGACCTATTAGTAAAGTAACGTCTTCATTGGCTTTTAAAACCGATTTGAGTGTTTTTTTGTTGGTTTCTTCACAGTGAGCGATGAGTTGTAAACCTTTGTGTTGTTTGCGGATGAATTCCTTGAAAGTTAGGGCATCATTCAACTTCGGTAAAAACAATTCGTTACATTGTTTCAAGGCAGACAAAACAATTTTGTCAAAACGCTCTTTATTGATGACTTTTCTTTCGGAGCGATCACAGATAATTGGTGTGATTTCCTGAATACCAATTTCGGTTACTTTTTCTAAAAACCATTCAAAACGGTCGTTCATTTTTGTAGGTGCAACAGCTAAATGCAAATGGAATTTTGATGCTTCTTTTTTCTCAAACACATTAATTTGAACGGTGCATTTAGTATCGGAAGCTAAAATGATTTCGCATTCAAATAAATAGCCCAATCCATTGGTTACAAATAAAATATCGCCATCTTTTTTTCGTAAAACTTTAATGATGTGTTTGCTTTCTTCTTTATCAAATGAAAAAGAAGTCGTTTGTTCGTCAATCGTTGGATTGTAAAATAATTGCATGGTTAAAATTGGATTCGCGCTTTTGAAACTACCGAAGCACTTTCAAAATGTTGGGATAAGTATTTTTGATAACCTACAATTCCTATCATTGCTGCATTGTCGGTTGTGTATTCAAATTTTGGGACAAAGGTTTTCCAACCGTATTTTTGTTCCGCTTCTTTGAGGTTTTTTCTAATTCCAGAATTAGCCGAAACACCTCCACCAATAGCAATTTGTTTGATACCAGTTTCTTTTACAGCTAATTTTAATTTATCCATTAATATTTCAATGATGGTGTGCTGGATAGAAGCACAAATATCATTGATATTCTCATCGATAAAATTAGGATTCTCGGCTTTGTTTTTTTGGATAAAATACAAAATAGCTGTTTTTAATCCTGAAAAACTAAAGTCTAATCCGGGAACTTTTGGTTTGGTAAACGAAAAAGCTTTTGGATTACCTAATTGGGCATTTTTGTCTACTAGTGGGCCACCAGGGTAGGGTAAACCAAGAATTTTAGCCGTTTTATCAAATGCTTCACCAACAGCGTCATCTGTAGTTTCGCCAATGATTGTCATATCAAAGAAATTATCAACTCTAACAATTTGGGTATGACCACCGCTGATTGTCAATGCGATAAAAGGGAATTCGGGTTTGTCGTATCCTTCTTCGTCAATAAAATGCGCCAAAATATGTGCTTGCATGTGGTTTACCGCAATTAAAGGAATATCTAAGGCAAGTGCCATCGATTTGGCAAAGGAACTTCCTACTAGCAAGGAGCCCATTAGTCCTGGGCCTTGGGTAAATGCGATAGCTGATAGTTGTTCTTTTTTAATATTAGCTTTTTTCAAAGCGGCATCTATAACGGGAACAATATTTTGTTGGTGTGCACGTGAAGCAAGTTCAGGAACTACACCTCCATATTGGTTATGAATTAGCTGATTAGCTACAACATTCGATAATACTTTATCGTTACATAAAACAGCTGCGGCAGTATCGTCACAGGAACTTTCGATAGCTAGAATATAAACCTCGGGATTTAGCATAAAAAGGCACAAATTTTGGGTTATCTTTTTAGAAACCGATTTTATTTTTTATAATTTTACGGCGCAGCCAAAATTAAAGAATTTTTATTAAAGGTTTCGCTCTTTCCTCGAGCAAAATAATATTTAATCAATAATAAACGAAACTATATCAAAAAAGCGATTAAAATAACTTCGAATATAATTCTGGGGCTCATCATTCTTTTGTTGGTGCTTGCTATAGCTTTGTCGTTGCCTTTTGTCCAAACCCAAGTGGGTAAATATTTGATGAATGAAATCAATAAGGATTTTGGGACTAATATTAGTCTTGATAAAGTAAAAATTTCTGTTTTTGGTGGGGTTAAAATCCAAAATGTCCTGATATTAGATCATCATAAAGATACTTTAATCTATTCGAAAATTGTAAATACCAATTTATTAGACTTAAATGCGGTTTTAGAAGGCGATTTGATTTTTAAAACGATTCGTTTAGATGGGGTTTTGTTTGATATGAAAACCTACAAGAACGAGAAGAAAACCAATATGGATGTTTTTATAGAGTCTTTTGATTCGGGAAAACCTTCAACGGGTAAGCATACTCTTTTTATTGCTGATAAGGCTTCTATTAATCATGCTCATTTTAGATTGTATGATTACAACAGAACCATTCCTAAAGATGTTGATTTTACGAGAGTCAATGCCGAGTTGACCAATTTTAAACTCTACGGTCCAGACGTAGATATCTTGATTGATAAGTTGTCTTTTTTAGATGACAGAGGTTTATTTGTTGAGGATTTAAGTACTGTATTTAGTTATACAAAGAAAAGAATCCAACTTAAAAAATTAGAATTACAAACGCCCAATTCAAAAATCAAAGCCGATTTGACTTTGAATTACAAGATACAGGATTTTGCCAAATTTAATGATAGGGTAAAATGGGATTTGAAGATTCATTCTGCCTCAGTAGGGACAAACGATGTGCGGTGTTTTTATGATGGGTTGGCTAAAAATCAGGTTTTTTATCTTAAAAAGACAAATTTAAGCGGAACTTTAAATGACTTGTATGTAAATCATCTTCGATTGGTGGATTCTAATCAATCGCGCATGGAAGGCGACATTCGATTCAAAAATATTTTTGGCAAAACCCATCAGCGTTTTTATATGGATGGCGATTTTAGTCAAATCAATTCTAGTTATGTGAAGCTAGTTAAATTGATGCCTGAAGTTTTAGGAAAGAAATTGCCTTTAGAGTTAAAAACCTTAGGTGATTTTTGGATGGAAGGTAGTATTCAGCTTACGGCTACTGCTGTAGATGCGGCTTTAAATATGCGTTCACAAATAGGTAGAGTACAATCGGTTTTTTCAATGACTGATATCGATTTTATTGACAAAGCAACCTATAACGGCAATGTAGTCTTTGAGGAATTTGATGCGGGTGCATTTTTAAATCGTAGCGATTTAGGATTGGTTAGTATGGATGTGAACGTTGATGGAAAGGGATTTACTAAAAAATATTTGAATACTCAAATTAAAGGGGATATTAGAAAAGTGCATTATAATAGTTATACTTACAATAATATTACACTTAATGGTAACTTTAAGTTGCCGTACTACAAAGGGCAAATAAATGTTGAAGATCCTAATTTAAAAATGGATTTTGATGGTTTGCTAGATTTGAGTGCTAAGGAAAACAAATATGATTTCCGAATTCAAGTGGCTGAAGCTAATTTGAGTAAGCTGAAGTTGGTTAATGCACCGATTTCTAATTTTAAAGGTGATGTTGAAGTGCAGCTTACAGGGAACACTATTGAAAACTTACAAGGGAATGTTTACATCAAAAAAACATCCTATCAAAATGTAAAAGATACCTATACTTTTGATGATTTTACGGTTCATTCTGCTTTCGATAAAGCAGGAATTCGAACCCTTACAATTAACTCTCCTGATATTGTAGAAGGTGAAGTGGTAGGACGTTTTCAGTTTAAACAATTGGGTAAATTGACCCGAAACTCTTTAGGAAGTTTGTACACGAATTTCAAACCAGAGAAAGTAAACAAAGGTCAGTTTTTGAAGTTTAATTTTACGGTGTACAATAAAATTATTGAAATTTTATATCCTGAAATTGGTTTAGCTACTAATACAGTTTTGAAAGGTTCGATTAAATCAGATACCCAGGAATTTAAAATGAATTTTAATTCACCTAAAATTACCTATGCTAAAAACAGCTTTGATAATATCCGTGTATCGGTAGATAATAAAAATCCCCTGTATAATGCTTATGTAGAATTAGATAGTATAAAAACGCCTTACTATAAAATGCGTGATTTTAGTTTGATTAATATTACAACCAAAGATACTTTGCTATTCCGTTCGGAATTTAAAGGAGGAGATAAAGGCGAAGATTTTTTCAGTTTGAACTTGTATCATACGATTGATAAGGATAATAACAATGTGGTGGGTATCAGTAAATCGGAAATGAAGTTTAAGGAGAATTTTTGGTATTTGAATCAAAAAGATAGTCCCGATAATAAAATTGTCTTCGATAAAATGTTGCATCATTTTGTTTTTGATGATATTATTTTGTCACATGAAAATCAGTCCATCACTCTTAAAGGCGATTTAAGTGGTCCTTCAAAAAAAGATTTAGCGCTTAATTTTGATAATGTCGATTTGTACAAGGTTACGCCATTGAGTAGTAATTTTGTTTTTAATGGTAATCTAAATGGTACCGTTCATTTTAAGCAAAATAATCAAATTTACAAACCAACCGCTTCTTTAGTAGTCGATAATTTGAATATTAACAAGACCGAGTTAGGAGTGCTTAAGTTTGATATTGAAGGCGATGAAACTTTAGAGAAATTTACAATTGATACCTATTTGAACAATGAAAATTTAGAATCACTAAATGCTAATGGTTCTTTCGAAATTGTAAATAACAAGACGATTTTGGATTTAAAACTCTCCCTCGATAAATTCAATTTAGGGGTTTTTAGTTCGCTAGGTGGCGATGTTCTTTCGAATATTAGAGGATTTGTTACGGGGAACTCAGTGATTAGTGGTGATGTTAACAGTCCAAAAGTAAGTGGACGTTTGTTTGTGGATAAGGCAGGTTTGACTATTCCTTATTTGAATGTAGATTATCAGTTAAATGATCGTTCGATAGTTGATTTGGTCGATGAGACATTTTTATTTAGAAATAATACGATTGTCGATTCTAAGTTCAATACCAAAGGCTACTTAAATGGAACTATCCAACATAATAAATTTTCCGATTGGAAATTAGATTTCGGAATCAGTTCTAAAAAACTATTGGTTTTAGATACGAAAGATTCGGAAGATGCCGCTTATTACGGAACTGCTTTTATCAATGGTAATGCAACGATTAGTGGTCCTGTGAACTCCTTATTCATTAAAATTGCTGCTAAATCAGAAAAAGGTTCAGATGTTAAAATTCCAATCAATTATGCCGAAAGTGTAGGCGAAAATTCCTTTATTCATTTTATAACAAAAAAAGAAAAATACAATATTAAGAATGGAATTGTAGAAAAGACGAATAAGTACAATGGTTTAGAGTTGGAATTTGATTTAGATATTACACCTGATGCTGAAGTGGAAGTAATATTAGATCGAAATTCGGGACATGGAATGCGAGGAAAAGGGTATGGTTCACTTTTGTTCAAGATAAATACGCTGGGTAAATTCCAAATGTGGGGCGATTATCAAGCCTATGAAGGAATTTATAATTTTAAATATGGTGGGTTGATTGATAAAAAGTTTGCAGTAAGAAAAGGAGGTTCTATTACATGGGAAGGAAATCCAATGCGTGCGCAGTTAAATCTTCAGGCAGTATATAAAACCATTGCAAATCCTGCTGTATTATTAGAAAACTCTTCATTTAATAGAAAAGTGCCCGTGGATGTGGTTATAGGAATTCAAGGAGATTTAGCGAGTCCAAATCCTGATTTTAATATCGAATTTCCAACGGTTAGTAATGTCTTGAAATCAGAAATACAATATAAGTTATATGATAAAGATGTGCGACAAACACAAGCTTTGTATTTACTTTCATCAGGAGGTTTTTTGAGTCCTGAAGGGGTAAATCAATCTGATTTTTCGGGAAGCTTATTTGAAACGGCTTCAAGTTTGTTAGGAGATATTTTGAAAACCGATAGTGATAAGTTTAAAGTTGGTTTAAACTATGTATCAAGAGATAGAAGAATTGGTAGAGAAACCGATGGTAGAGTGGTGGCCACTATTTCTTCTAAAATTAATGAACGTATTTCTATAAATGGAAAAGTAGGTGTGCCATTTGGAGGGATTAACGAATCGGCGGTTGTGGGTGATGTAGAGGTGCAGTACAGAGTGAATCAAGATGGGACAATGAATTTGCGATTGTTTAATCGTGAAAATGATATCAATTATATCGGTCAAGGAATAGGGTATACTCAGGGATTAGGATTGACTTATGAAGTAGATTTTGATACTTTTAGAGAATTGTTTAACAAGATCTTTAAAAAGTACCGTGTACAAAAGACAGATACTATGAATGAGTATTTTCAAGATTCTAATGTAACTCCTGAATATATAAATTTCAACAACAAAAAAACGCCTAAAAAGGGGAAAGAAAAAAATAATTCTGAAGCGGTAAGTACTGAAGAAGATTAAAAAAGTTTAGTTCCTTTTAAAAAAATGGTATTGAGAATAATGGGAAGTTTTTTGGGTTGATAAAATGTTAATTAAATATCAAAAATAGGTTATAATTATTTTAATTATCTAAAAATCGATATCTATCAAAAAAAATAAGTTTTTTTTCTTTTATTTGAAACTTATTAACGAAAACGTTTGAATTTGTGATTAATGGTTGAAATTATAAAACATAGGCTTTTAAAGTTAGTAATGTTTCTTAATTTTACCCTTCAAAACTAAAACTATGCTAAAGACAATTAAGAAAATAGGTGTTCTAACTTCTGGAGGAGATTCGCCAGGAATGAATGCTGCGATACGCTCAGTTGTACGTACCTGTGCTTACCATAATATAGAATGTGTTGGTATTTACAGAGGTTATCAAGGAATGATCGAAGGAGACTTTGAAGAAATGGGACCTCGAAGTGTAAATAATATTATTAATAAAGGAGGAACAATTTTAAAGTCGGCTCGTTCTAAAGATTTTAGAACCCCAGAAGGAAGAAAAAAAGCGCACGAAAATTTAGTTAATGCTGGAATTGAAGCATTAGTAGTTATTGGAGGTGACGGAACTTTTACTGGAGCTTTAATATTTAACTCTGAATATAATTTCCCAGTAATGGGAATTCCAGGTACTATTGATAATGATATTTATGGTACGAGTCATACTTTAGGTTATGATACCGCTTTGAATACAGTTGTTGAAGCTATCGATAAAATTAGAGATACAGCTAGTTCACACAATCGTTTATTCTTTGTTGAGGTAATGGGTAGAGATGCTGGTCATATTGCTTTGAACGCTGGAATAGCTGGTGGTGCTGAAGAAATTTTAATTCCTGAAGAAGATTTAGGTTTAGATCGTTTATTAGAATCACTTCAAAAAAGTAAGGCTTCTGGAAAATCGTCAAGTATTGTAGTTATTGCAGAAGGAGATAAGATTGGTAAAAATGTATTCGAATTAAAAGATTATGTTGATGCTAATTTACCAGAATATGATGTTCGTGTATCAGTACTAGGACACATGCAACGTGGCGGTTCACCATCTTGTTTTGATAGAGTATTAGCAAGCCGTTTAGGTGTTAAAGCAGTAGAGTCATTAATAGAAGGAGTGTCAAACTTTATGGTTGGTTTAAAAAATGATACTGTAAACTTGACTCCATTATCATTAGCAATTAAAGGAAAATCAGAAATTGATCGTGAGTTATTACGTGTTTCTGATATTATTACCACTTAGTAAATAGTAAAGAAAAGTTAATCCTCAATTTGGAGAAATTTTCAATCGAATAATAAACAATAAATAAATAAAAAGAAATGTCAAAAGTAAAATTAGGAATAAACGGTTTCGGGAGAATCGGAAGAATTGTTTTTAGAGAGTCTTTTAACAGAGACAATGTAGAGGTAGTTGCTATCAACGACTTATTAGATGTAGATCACTTAGCTTACTTATTAAAATATGATTCTGTACACGGTCAATTTAATGGTACTGTTGAAGTAAAAGAAGGAAAATTATATGTAAACGGAAGAAACATCCGTATTACTGCAGAAAGAAACCCAGCTGACTTGAAATGGAATGAAGTTGATGTTGATGTAGTAGCTGAATGTACTGGTATCTTTACAACTGTTGATACAGCAAGTGAGCACTTAAAAGGTGGTGCTAAAAAAGTAATTATTTCTGCTCCTTCTGCTGATGCTCCAATGTTTGTAATGGGAGTAAACCACGAAACTGCAAAAGCTTCTGATTTAGTTGTTTCTAATGCATCTTGTACTACTAACTGTTTAGCTCCTTTAGCTAAAGTTATCAATGACAACTTCGGAATTGTTGAAGGTTTAATGACTACAGTTCACGCTACAACTTCAACTCAAATGACTGCTGACGGTCCTTCTAGAAAAGACTGGAGAGGTGGACGTGCTGCTGCTATCAACATCATCCCATCTTCTACAGGTGCTGCTAAAGCTGTTGGTAAAGTTATCCCTTCTTTGAATGGAAAATTAACAGGTATGGCTTTCCGTGTTCCTACTGCTGACGTTTCTACAGTAGATTTAACTGTAAAATTAGCTAAAGAAACTTCATACGAAGAAATTATGAAAGTTTTAAAAGAGGCTTCTGAAACTAACATGAAAGGTATCTTAGGATATACTGAAGATGCAGTTGTTTCTCAAGATTTCATCTCTGACAAAAGAACTTCAATCGTTGATGCTACTGCAGGTATCGGATTGAACTCAACTTTCTTCAAGTTAGTATCTTGGTATGATAATGAGTACGGATACTCAAGCAAATTAATTGATTTATCAGTTCACATCGCTGGATTAAAATAATAATTTAAATTTGTTAAAAATCCCGTTCGATGCGTCGAACGGGATTTTCTTTTTTAATGTCGCTTTAAAATGTAGTTTTTACATTTTTAAATTGATAGTATGTAATTAATCCAAAAACTGAAAAAATGAAATTAATAGTTGATAGTGGTTCTACTAAAGCCGATTGGATTGCGATAGATGATCACGGGAAAATATTGTTTACAACCCAAACCTTAGGATTGAATCCTGAAATTTTAGAAGGAGATCAAATCATTGAACGTCTTGATGACCGTTTTGATATTCAACAAAATAAAAAATTAGCCACTCATTTGTATTTTTATGGTGCAGGTTGTGGTACTGATAGAATGAAAATTGCTTTGAAAGAAGTATTTCAAAATTATTTCATAAATGCGCAAATTGTAGTAGAAGAAGATACTTATGCTGCAGTATATGCTACTACACCAAAAGACGAAAAAGCAATTGTGTGTATTTTAGGTACAGGTTCTAATTGTAGCTATTTTGACGGTACTGTTTTACACCAAAAAGTACAATCATTAGGGTATATCGTTATGGATGATTCTAGTGGTAATGTGTATGGTAAAGAATTAATTAGAAAATACTATTTTAATAAAATGCCTAAGGAATTAGCGGTTGAATTCGAAAAAGAATACAATGTTGATCCTGATTTTATTAAAAATAAATTATATAAGGAAGAAAATCCAAATGCTTATTTAGCGACTTTTGCTAAATTCTTAATTCAACATAAAGACACTGAATTTTGTCAAAAAATCATTCGTAAAGGAATGAAATCTTTTATCAAGAATTATGTAATGCAATTTGATAATTGTAAAGAAGTTCCAGTGCATTTTGTAGGTTCTATTGCTTTTTATTTAAAAGAGGAATTAGAATGTGCTTTTGATAAATATGATTTACAATTAGGAAATGTATTGAGAAGGCCTATCGATGGTTTAATTTCATATCATATTGCAAACAAATAATAGAAATAATATGGAGATTGCTATTATTTCTCACGATGGAAAAAAAGTTGACATGGTTCAATTTTTAAATAAGAACAAAGAGATTTTATCTAAAGAAAATGTTCAGCTTATTGCAACTGGTACAACAGGAGGAAGAGCCGAAATTGCTGGATTTAAAGTAATGAAAATGCTTTCTGGTCCAGTAGGAGGTGATGCTCAAATTGCAGCTAGGGTAGCGGAAGGGAAAACAAATATGGTATTCTTTTTTAAAGATCCTCTAGCGAGTCACCCACACGAACCAGATGTTAACATGCTCGTTCGTGTTTGTGATGTACATAATGTGCCATTGGCAACAAATGAAGCTACGGCACAATTATTATTAGATGCAATTGCTTCTAGACTGTAGCAATTACAGAAATTTCAATATTTACATTTTTTGGCAAACATGCCACTTGAACCGTTTCACGAGCTGGAGCGGTTTTTTCGTTAAAATAAGAACCATAGATAGTATTGATTGTAGCAAAATCGTTCATGTTCATAATAAAAATAGTCGATTTAACTACGTTTTCAAATGTCATTCCTGCAGCTTCAAGAATAGCCTTAATATTTTCCATTACCTGTTTGGTTTCGGCTTCAATAGATGAAGTTACGATGGTTCCATCTTCAGGATTGATAGCGATTTGTCCTGAAGTATAAAGCATGTTTCCTACAAGTACAGCTTGATTGTAAGGACCTATTGGTGCTGGTGCTTTTTCGGTAAAAATTATTTTTTTCATTTTTATACTGTCTTAGTGTTAAATCTAGTTTCAATTATTGTTGGGTTAAAAAATTTATCGGTTAGGATAATTACGTTTTTCCCATTTGATATCGCTTAACATTCCTGATTTAATTCCAATAAAGAAATTCCAGTTAGCATTAGTTCCAAAAGGCGTCCAGTTGAAACTCATTCTCCAACTAGATAAATCTCTTTCAAAACGGAATTGAGTATAAGTAACTCCTTTTTGAACAAAATCATAACCTGTAGAAATTCCCACTTTCCATTTAGGTGTTAAATCAGTATTGGCAGAAATCATTAAGGAGTTCCCAGATATTTTATTTTCACGGTTGTTATTGCTGTATGTAAATGCATAGGCAAAAGTCATATCCCAAGGAATTTTTGATTTAAAAAATTCAGAAATCGTATCTTCTCCTTCTTCTTCGCTGCCATCAAACATACTCTTTCGATTGTCATTTAAATCCGTGCTGGTTCCAAATAAGTCATCTTCTCGACCACCATTTCTTTCGGTTTGGGTATCTTTGGGTTTATCTTTTTTATTGTCTTTGTCTCTACTAGATAACGAATAATTTAGTGTAATATTGGCGCTCGTCATTCTGAACAAACTTCCCCCGTTTTCAATATTGTATTTGTTAATTCTTTGACCTGAATTATCAATAGCGTATGGATCTAAGGTTGCGGCTAAATTGGCATTTAATTTATTTTCAAAAAATTGAGCTCCTGTGCTTACACGAACTGGTGACCAAGCTAAATTAGTTACACCATCTGCGTCTAAATTATAACTAGTAGAAAAGTTCAAGTTGTTTAATAACATTACTTTTTTAGCTTCTGTCTTAGTGGTATCTTTATCGGTAACTTTCGCTTCAAAAGTATTGCTTACACTTATTCCTAAAATATTTGAATTGCTTAAACCTGGAGCACCAAAAATTCCGCCTTCAAAGCGCGTATATTGTTTATCCATTCTACCACTTGCGTCAGAAGAGTAGGTGTCATAATATTTCTCAAAGCTAGGAGTATAGGAGTAGGAGAATGAAGGTCGAATCACATGTCTTATGGCTTGAATTTTTTTGTTTTCACCAAAATTAAAAGTACCATAAATCGTGGTTCCTAAACTGGCAGATAAGTTGTAGGTTCTAAAGGCATCAAAACCGTTTACTGTCCTGTCTACTACTGTACTTTGTTCTGTATTGTATTCTTTACGAATGGTTTTAGTATACCAGATTTCTTCGTAGTTTGCAGTTGTTGTAGCGCTAAAGTATTTAAATATTTTAAAGTTTGTACTCAAAGGGATGCTATGTTGGAAACCTACTTTCGCATCTTTAAACATCTGTGGTTTGAAAAATAAAGAATCTGTTGTATTGATATAATTTCTTCCGTTCAAGTTATATTGTAAGTTGATGTTTTTAATAAACCCTTTTTTTACACCATCTTTTCCAACAAAGGGATACATCCTGTCTAAGCTAAATTGCAAAGTAGGAAGTGTCATATTGATGCTTTCTGTTTGGGTGTTTTGTGAGTGTGTAGCCGATAATGATAATCGGGCTTGTGGTATAGAATTAAATGTTTTTGAATAAGATATGGAAGAACTTAGGGTGTTATTTAATTGAGAACCCATGTTCGTTTGGTTGATCGATTGTTTGAAATATTTACTACTACCCAGGTTTACAGAAGCTGAAAAGCTAGAACTTGGATTCGCTTTTGAGTCTCTTGAATGTGACCATTGTATATTGTAAATATTTTGTTTGGAATAATCTGGGTAGCCTCTTTCGCTGGTGATTAGGTTTTCAAAACGAACGTTGACATTACCTCTAAATTTATATCTTTTAGCATAGGCAGATTCAAATCGCATCCCATAACTTCCGTTAGTGTAATAATCTCCTAAGACAGTCAAATCGTAATTATCGCTTAAAGCAAAATAGTAACCTCCATTTTGTAAAGAGAAACCACGGGTGTTTGAATCATTATAACTAGGTAGTATCAATCCCGAAACGCTTGTTTCTTTACTCATAGGAAAAAAAGCAAAAGGTAAAGCAATTGGAGTTGGTACATCTGCGATGACCAGATTAGTAAGTCCTGTTATTACTTTTTTGCCTGGTATGAATTTTACCTTTGATGTTCTAAAATAATATTCAGGATTGTCTTTGTTAGTGGAAGTCGTAAATCGAGCTCCCTTTAAAAAATAAACCGAATCATTCTCCTTTTTAGTGATGGCTGCTTTTACATTGAACTCTCCTTGGTCTGTTTTGGAATTCCAAATTAATGCTTTTTGGCTTTTAAAGTTAAAGCGAATTGAATCGGGTTCAACCACATTTTCTCCTTGTTTGAAATTGGGGTATTGGGTGAATTTTCCAGTAGAATCCTTGATTCGACCAGCATAAACCTCATTTTTTTCATAATCCAGAATGATTTTTCCGGCTTTCAATTCAATATCTTGATAGTAAAGCTCCGCATTGTCGTAAAGGGTAATTAGTTTACGTTTTTGGTCTATTTTAGCATAATTAGTGGCTTTGTATTTTACTTTTCCATCTAAAAATGCTTTTTTCGGTTTTATACTATCAGTTTTGGTGCTGTCTTTTAGCTTTTTTATAGTGTCTTTTATAGTTACTTGGGTATCTTTTGTTTTTGTATCAACTTTTACAGCTTGTTTTGCAGCAATGTTTTTGTTTTTCTTTGAAATATCTTGAGAATATATGTCAACTGTTCCAAAAGTTAGGAAAATTGATAATAAAACGATATGAAATAAGTTTGTGTGCAAAGGGATAAATACTATTTTTGTAAAATTATGGCTTGTTTTTTGAAGTGTCAAACTTACAGATTATTTTTCGCCAAAAATAGTCAATTAATCAATTTATAGTCGTAGTCTTTAATTAAAATTAACTTTAAAATTTATGTTTGTAATTAATAAAACAAAAGTTGTACTGTCTTTTATTCTTCTTTTTTTCGCTTTTACTAATTATAGTCAGTCCGGGAATTTTAAAGTGACTCTTGATGCAGGTCATGGAGCGCATGATTTTGGAGCTTCCTATAATGGTCATGTCGAAAAGAATATCAATTTGGCAGTAGCACTAAAAGTAGGTAAGCTATTAGAACAAAATCCGAAAATTGCTGTCATTTATACTCGTAAAACCGATGTGTTTATAGATTTAGTGGAAAGAGCTAATATAGCGAATAGAGCCAATGCAAATATTTTTGTATCCATTCACTGTAATGCAAATAGGAACACTGTTGCCGATGGAACAGAAACCTATGTGATGGGTATGACTAAGGTGGCGTCTAACTTAGAAGCAGCTAAAAGAGAGAACTCTGTAATTACTCTTGAAAAGGATTATAAACGAAAATACGAAGGTTTTGATCCTAATTCGCCAGAAACTATGATTGGTTTTACATTGATGCAGGAAGAATATTTGGATAATAGTATTTCGTTAGCGAGTAAGATAGAAGAAGAATTTGCTGCAATAGGAAAAAAAATCAGAGGAGGTGGTGTAAAACAGGCTCCATATATGGTTTTGCATAAAGCCTACATGCCAAGGGTTTTAATAGAGATGGGTTTTATCTCAAATTACACCGAAGGAAATATTCTTGATTCTGAAGAAGGGCAGAACGAAATAGCTAGAGCTATAGCAAATGCGATTTTGAGCTATAAAAAAGAATATTTTGGTACAGGGGAATCTGAGCCTGAGGTAAAACCAGCTCAAAGAATGCACGAACGAAATACCGAAACATCAAAAACGAACAGTGTCAAATCGGATTCTGATTCTTTGGGGACTAAAGTATCGGTATCTAATAAAGCAAATTCAGATGTGGTATTCAAAGTTCAATTAGCTGTTTCTAGTCGTAAATTAGAGTTACATCCTAAAAATTTTAAAGGTTTAAAAAATGTAAACATGGAACCACTAGGTAAGAGTTATAAATATACTTATGGTGAAACTGCTGATTATGAGGATTCCAAAAAACTTTTAGAGGAAGCAAAGTCTAAAGGATATACTTCAGCTTTTTTGATTGCTTATAAAAATGGAACTAAAATCGATATTCAAGATGCTATTAAATAACGTCGGGTTCTAATTATTTATATTAAATTTGCACTAAATACATATATTTTGAAATTAACAAGAGAAATTAAGACTGCGATTTTAGTAATCTCAGCAATATTATTATTTATTTGGGGTTATAGTTTTTTAAAGGGTAGAGACCTATTTAATAGTTATACAACTTTGTATGCTGAATACGAAAGTGTTGAAGGTTTATCGCTTTCTGCTCCTGTCACCATAAATGGATTGGTAATTGGTAAGATTGAACAAATTACAATTGATCCTAATACGGGTAAATTATTGGTGGAGATGCAAATTAAAACTGATTTTCCAATTTCTAAAAAGAGTTTGGCAACAATATATGAGCCAGGATTCATCGGAGGAAAGCAAATAGCTATTGAGCCTGATTTTTCAGATAAAACAACAATAGAACAAGGCGACAAGTTAGTTGGGAATGTTCGTTTAGGGATGACAGAATCTTTAAGTAAAAAATTAGTTCCGCTTCAAGATAAAATTGAAAAGCTCTTAGTGAATGCCGATAATATGTTGACTAGCGTGAACACTATATTGGATAAAAACACACAAGAAAACATCAAGAAAAGTCTAGCGGAATTGAGTAAAACAATGGAACAATTTCATCAAGCTTCTGCGGGTGTTAATTCATTGATTGCTGATAATAAAACACAGATTAAAGGCATGGTTGCTAACTTTAATAAATTTTCGGGTAATTTTTCTAAAATTTCCGATTCCATCAATAAAGCTGATTTAGGCAAAACCATAAAAAGTTTAAATACCACATTGGCTAAAGTAAATGGAATCATGGCAGGTTTAGAAGCAGGAAATGGAAGTATGGGAAAAATGCTTAAAGACGATGCTTTTTACACCAATTTGTCGAAGACCTCAAAAGAGTTAGAATTACTGCTTCAGGATGTACGTTTATATCCTACTCGTTATATCAATGTTTCTCTTTTTGGTAAGAAAAACAAGCCTTACACAGGACCAAATGATTCTATTGTGAAAGCTAAAAAATAATATTCGATGAGTTATTTAGACAATATAGTATTTGCAATCGTTTTAGTTGTAAGTATCGGGTATTTTGCTAAAAATGTAAAAAAAATCATTAGAAATATCAAGCTAGGGCAAAATGTAGACCGTACTGATAATTCGGCAGCAAGATGTAGAAACATGACATTGGTGGCTTTAGGTCAAAAAAAGATGTTTACCAGACCCATTCCAGCTTTGTTACATTTTATGTTATATGCTGCTTTTGTTATTACCCAAATTGAACTTTTAGAAATTATTGTTGATGGTTTGTTTGGAACACATCGTTTCTTTAAAATAAGTTTGGGAGGATTTTATACGTTTCTAATCAGTTTTATAGAAATTCTTTCATTACTGGCCTTAATAGCAACAGTCCTTTTTTTAATAAGAAGGAATCTTTTAAAATTACCACGCTTAAATAAGGAAGAGTTATTAGGATGGCCAAAAAAAGATGCTAACTTAATTTTAATTATGGAAATTATTTTAGTGTTGTGCATTTTTACCATGAACGGTACTGACGAAGTGTTGTATTCATTAGGGAATTCACATTTTGAAGGGATAGGTTCGTTTAATTTTGCTATTTCACAATTTTTAGGTCCTGCTTTTTTTGGAGGTTTGAGTGAAGGTACTTTGCATATTTTAGAAAGAATCGGGTGGTGGGGGCATTTTTTAATGGTCATGGCATTTTTAAACTATCTGTATTATTCTAAGCATTTACATATTCTTTTAGCTTTCCCAAATACCTACTTTGCTAATTTAAAACCTCAAGGTGAATTTGATAATTTAGAAGCTGTAACTAAAGAGGTAAAATTAATGATGGATCCTAATGCTGATCCATTTGCAGCTCCTGCAGAAGGGGCAGAATTGCCAGCAAAATTTGGAGCAAGTGATATACAAGATTTAAACTGGGTTCAATTATTAAATGCTTATACATGTACCGAATGCGGTAGATGTTCTTCAGTTTGTCCAGCAAATACAACGGGTAAAAAATTATCTCCTCGTAAAATTATGATGGATACTCGTGACAGAATGGAAGAAGTAGGTCGAAATATTGATGCTAATAAAGGTGTTTTTGTTCCTGATAATAAGTCTTTGCTTAATGATTATATCACACCTGAGGAACTTTGGGCTTGTACTTCATGTAATGCTTGTGTTGAAGAATGTCCAGTAAGCATCAGTCCGTTATCAATTATTATGGATATGCGTCGTTATTTAGTAATGGAACAAAGCGCTGCTCCAGCTGCTTTAAATTCAATGATGACTAATGTCGAGAACAATGGAGCGCCATGGCCATACAATCAGCAAGACCGATTGAATTGGAAAAACGAATTATAATTGGTTTGTAGTTTGTAGTTTGTAGTTGGAATGTCAACATCTGCAAACAATAAACAAAAAACTACTAACAACAAACAATAAACATAAAAAAAATGTCAGAAAATTTGATAGTACCTACAATGGCCGAAATGCTGGCCCAAGGAAAACAACCAGAAGTTTTATTTTGGGTAGGTTGTGCAGGAAGTTTTGACGATAGAGCCAAGAAAATTACTAAGGCTTTTGTGCGTATTTTAAATAGTGCCAATGTCTCTTTTGCTGTTTTAGGAACGGAAGAAAGTTGCACCGGAGATCCGGCAAAAAGAGCCGGAAATGAATTTTTGTTTCAAATGCAGGCAATGATGAATATTGAAGTGCTTAATGCTTATGAAGCAAAAAAAATTGTTACTGCTTGCCCGCATTGTTTTAATACTTTAAAAAATGAGTATCCTGAATTAGGAGGAAAATACGAAGTGGTTCATCATACGGAATTTTTAAAGTCGTTGTTGAATGATGGAAGATTAAGTATTGAAGGAGGTCAGTTTAAAGGAAAGAAAATTACTTTTCACGATCCTTGTTATTTAGGAAGAGCGAATAAAATATATGAAGCACCTCGAGATTTAATCGAAAAATTAGATGTGGAATTGGTAGAGATGAAACGTTCTAAAGCGAATGGATTATGCTGCGGTGCAGGTGGAGCACAGATGTTTAAAGATGCTGAAAAAGGAAATAAAGAAATCAACATTGAAAGAACAGAAGATGCACTTGAAACCACTCCTGATATTATTGCAACAGGATGTCCATTTTGTAATACCATGATGACAGATGGAATTAAGCATAAAGAAAAAGAAAAAGAAGGAGAAGTGAAAGTGATGGATATTGCTGAGTTAATCGCTAATGCACAGGATTTATAGACTAAATTTATAAGTTTTATTATTGAAGTCATTACATCTGAAATCTAAAATCAACAATTTAAAAACAAAATCAAAATGTACGTACCATTTGAAAATTTACCAGAAGATTCCAGAATTTGGATTTATCAATCGAATAGAAAGTTTTCGGATGCCGAAATTTCAGAAATAACGAATGATTTAGAATTGTTTTTGAACGGATGGGCGGCACACGGAACCAGTTTAGAAGCTTCTTATCAAATTAAATACAATCGTTTTATTATCATAGCAGTCAATCAAGAAGTACAGGCTGCAACAGGATGTTCCATTGATGCATCAGTTGCGTTTATTCAAAAATTAGAGCAAAAGTATAGTGTTGATTTGTTAGATAAAATGAATGTTACTTTCAAACTAGGTGAACATATTGCTCATAAACCTTTGATTGATTTCAAGAAAATGGTAAAGGATAAAGCGGTTACTCAAAATACAATTGTATTCAATAATTTAATTAATACTATTCAGGAATATAATGATTCTTGGGAAGTGCCCGCGATAGACAGCTGGCATAGCCGTTTCTTTTAAACCAAATTAAAATATTCTTTTATGAAAAATAGAGACATCAGGATTATACTTCTTTATGTCTTATTTTTTTTGTAGCAGCATGTAGTACAACAATAAAGAATAAGCAAGCTGTTGTATTGGGTAAAAATCCCGTTGTAACAAATCTAAACGAAACGCAACCTGAGATTTATTTTGCAAAATTAAATCAGTTATACAATCAATTAAACGCTGTTTCAAATGAATCGGAACAATACCATTTGTTTGAAAAAGCAATCACTGTTTTGATGAATGAGAAATTGGTTTTGCCTATTCGAAATTTAGAAAAACAGCAAATTGCTTATGTAAAATTGGGCGATGCACCCAATGATATATTTTTAACCACTTTACAGCAGTATACAGCGGTTACTGAAATTAAGGAGGAAAATCTAGAGCGTTTAAATGAACAATTGAATCCATTTTCAACAGTTATTATAGGTTATCATTCTTCTAATACAAATTCGAATAGCCTTTCATTTTCAGCAGAAGAACTGAAAATCATTAAAACGTTGGCACAAAATCATGTGGTTGTTTTAGATGTTTTTGCTTCGCCTTCTATTTTAACTTCCTTAAAAGATTTAAGTTCGCTTGAAGCTGTGGTAGTTTCCTATCAAAATTCTAACGTAGCCCAGATTGTTTCTGCCGAATTACTATTTGGTGCAATTAGTTCGCAAGGGAAATTACTCATTCATTTATCTTCTGATTTTCATGAGAATTTTGGTTTAACAACTGAAAAATTAGATGTTTTAGGCTTTTCTACTCCTGAAAATGTCGGAATGAAAACGGAGGTTTTATCTAAAATTGAAGGGATAGCCCAAAAAGCAATGGATAAAAAAATGACTCCGGGGATGCAAATTCTTGTCGCTCGAAAAGGAAAAGTTATTTATCAAAAGGCTTTTGGTTTTCATTCGTATCAAAATGATTTAAAAGTATCTAATTCGGATATTTACGATTTGGCTTCGTTGACTAAAATTATAGCGACTTTGCCTAATGTGATGCAGCAATACGATCAAAAAAAGTTAACTATGGAAACGACTTTGGATTCGTTGCTGCCTGTTTTTAAGAACACTAATAAAAAAGATATTACATTCAAAGAATTGTTATCACATTATGCCCGTTTACAAGCTTGGTATCCATTTTACAAGAATACCATCGATAGAAAAGGAAATCCTAAAGAGGCTTATTATCGAAAAGTAGGTGATGCCAATTTTTCTATCAAAATTGCCGATAATTTGTATTTGCGTACCGATTATCAGGATAACATTATGAAGATAATTGCCGAAAGTAAACTTTTACCCCAAAGGGTTTACAAATACAGTGATTTTACTTTTATGATTTTAAAAGCATATTTGGAACATGCTACAGGAAAACGATTGGATATTTTATCTGCTGAAAATTTCTTTCAGCCAATGGGTTTAAATAATTCCATGTATAATCCAATAGAGAAAATCAATAAAAACCGTATTGTGCCAACAGAGGTAGATACTTATTTTAGGCATCAGATTGTGCAAGGTTATGTACATGATCTAGGAGCAGCCATGCAAGGAGGAATAGGAGGACATGCTGGATTATTTTCAAATAGTATGGATGTTGCTAAAATGATGCAACTGTATTTGCAGAAAGGAAGTTATGGTGGCAAACGTTTTTTTTCAGAACAAACATTTGATGAATTTAACAACTGTTATTATTGTTCGCATGGAAATAGAAGAGGAATTGGTTTTGACAAACCACAATTAGGTGATTCTGGACCTACTTGTGGGTGTGCATCGATGACTAGTTTTGGTCATACTGGTTTTACAGGAACGATGGCTTGGGCTGATCCTGAAAAGGAAATTGTGTATGTTTTTCTATCCAATCGTACTTTTCCTAACGAGGCAGAGAATAAATTATCGAAAGAAAATATAAGAGAAGATATTCAATCGATTATCTATGAGGCAATTGATGCTTCTATTGATGACAAATAAATAGGAAACTAGTTTTAGTTTTCTTTTAAGAAAAGACACTCTTATTTTTATTAATTTAGGCGTATTAAAAATTACAGATGAAAATAGCAATTGTTTGTTATCCAACCTTTGGTGGAAGTGGTGTAGTCGCTACAGAATTAGGTTTAGAGTTAGCTCGTTTAGGACATGAAGTTCATTTTATAACCTACAGTCAGCCAGTGCGTTTGGCTTTATTGAATCCAAATGTGTATTATCATGAAGTAAACGTTCCAGAATATCCTTTGTTTCATTATCAACCTTATGAATTAGCTCTATCAAGTAAATTAGTTGATATGGTTAAATTGTACAAAATTGAAGTTTTGCACGTGCATTATGCAATTCCTCATGCTTATGCGGGTTATATGGCAAAGCAAATGCTAAAGAACGAGGGAATAGAAATTCCAATGATAACTACTTTGCATGGTACTGATATTACTTTGGTTGGAAATCACCCACATTACAAGCCGGCAGTGAGTTTTAGTATCAATAAATCAGATGTGGTAACTTCGGTATCTCAAAGTTTGAAAGACGATACGTATAAGTTATTTAAAATCAAGAGAGATATTCATGTGATTCCAAATTTTATCGAATTGGATAAAAGCAGAGAATTTACAGGACCATGTCAGCGTTCTTTGATAGCTAAAAAAGAAGAGCGTATTATTACACATATCAGTAATTTTAGAAAGGTGAAACGCATTCCGGATATTATTCGAATATTTCACAAAATTCAGCAACAAATACCTGCTAAACTATTAATGGTAGGTGATGGTCCTGAAAAAGAAAAAGCCGAATATTTGTGCCAGGAATTAGGAATATTAGACAAGGTAATTTTCTTTGGAAACAGTAACGAAATCGATAAGATTTTAAGTAATTCGGATTTGTTTTTATTGCCATCAGAAACCGAAAGTTTTGGATTAGCAGCATTGGAAGCAATGGCGTGGGGGGTTCCTGTAATTTCAAGTAATTCTGGTGGTTTACCAGAAGTGAATTTTGATGGCGTTTCGGGTTATTTGAGTAATGTAGGTGATATAGATGAAATGGCTGAAAACGCTTTGAAAATTTTGAAAGAAGATGATGTTTTGTGCCAATTTAAAGAAAATGCCTTATCAGTTGCTAAGAAGTTTGATATCAAACTCATTTTGCCATTGTATATTGATATTTACGAAAAAGCCATTAAGAAATATGCCAAGAAAAGCAACAAACAACTAACAAATCCGGAAAGTGAATAAATTAATAATAAAATGAAAAAAAGTATTCTGTCATTGGTTTTGGTATTGATGCTGTTTTCCTGTAAATCAACAACAAATACTAATGGGAAAAAAGTCCTTTATGAAGTTTTACTACAGCAAAATGATGGTGGGGGAAATATTAATTTCTACGAAATTCTAACAGAGTCGAAAGAGATTAAAATGTTGCAAAATGATAAAAAGTTGAAAGGAAAAATCAGTACGGATGATTTGCAACAGTCTAACTTTGTAATTCTTAATATGGGGCAAAAACCTACTGGTGGTTATGCAATAACAGTAGAAAGTGTTACTGAAACTGATAAAAATATTGTTATTAAGGTCAAAGAAATTAATCCAGATTCAGGAGCTATGCTTACACAAAGTATTACTTATCCTTATACGGTAGTCAAAATTAACTCGAAAAAACCTATTACAGTACAATAAAAAATGCCACTATTTCTAGTGGCATTTTTGGTCGTAGTAATTGTGTATTAGAATGTGAATCTGATTCCTAGAGCAAGGTCTGGACCAAAGTTGTCACCATAATAGTTGTCAGAAAAATACAATTCAGGACGGATATCTAATGAAAGTTGGATTGGCACTTCATCAAATTTGTACTCAATACCTAAATCACCAGCTACAAATGCATATGTTTTACTGTCATCTACTCCAGGTGCATCAATACTCCAGTTTCCAACACCTCCACCTACACCAGCGTACCAGTTGAAACCTCCGTCAATGTTCCAAACCCATTGGTAAACACCTGTTAATTTGAATGCGTCCACGTTGTTGCTGTTTCTCCATCCCAAATCTAATTCTAAACGGTTGTTGTCAGACAATCCTCTTTGGTATGAAAGCTCACCACCAAATCCATCATTGTCACCTAAACGTAAACCTAAAGCGTTTTTTGAAATTTCCTGTGCTTGAGTGCTAAATGCTAATCCCATTAGCATAAAAGCTGATAAAATAATTTTTTTCATAATTAAAGTTTTGTTTCTTGTAAATCTACAAATAATATTTAACGTAAAATTTATTATAAAAGTATACTATTTTGTAGAATTTCCTGTTTTTTTAAGTCAGAAAGTAAATACATAATTTTATTTAGGAAAAATGATCGACGCAATGAGTTGTTCCCCAGTAGGTTCATCTTTTTCGTGACTGCTTTTAGTTTCTGTGAATTCTGACTCCTGATAATAAAATAATTTCCATTTTTTTCTATTGTATTCTAAAGCGGTTAAATTTTCAACCCAATCTCCGGAATTTAAATAGGTAGTTGAACCGTTTTTGTTTTCTTTTTTGATGATTTTTGGTTCGTGAATATGCCCGCATAGTACATAATCGTATTGGTTTTCGATGGCTAATTCGGCAGCGGTTTCTTCAAAATCTGAAATATGTTTCACCGCTTTTTTTACACTAGCTTTGATTTTTTTAGAAAAAGAGTAGGGTTCTTGACCTATTTTTTTTAGACACCAATTAATAAATCGATTCATAAGAATTAAGTAATCATAACCTAAACCACCTAATTTAGCAATCCATTTAGCGTGATTAACAGAAGCATCAAATACATCTCCGTGGAAAATCCAAGCTTTTTTATCGTTTAATTCTAAAACAATTTTATCGGCTAATATAAAGTTTCCCATATTCATTTCGGTAAACTTTCGAAGCATTTCGTCATGGTTACCCGTAATATAATATACTTTGGTTCCTTTAGAAGCAAAGCTTATTATTTTTTGAATAACTTTTAAATGAGATTTGGGGAAATAGGATTTTCTAAATTGCCAGATATCAATAATATCGCCATTTAAAACTAAAATTTCAGGTTTTATAGACGATAAATAGTTGTTTAATTCTTTGGCGTGGCTTCCGTAAGTCCCAAGGTGAACATCGGAAAGTACAACTACTTCAACTTTTCTTTTTTTCAATTGATTCAATTAATTTGTTGTTATGCAAATTAACGCTGACAATGTAAATTCATCTTAAACTTAAGGTTAATAAAAAAGGTTTCTATGTAAACAAATAGTGCAAATTTATCCCTCATTTTAAAAATCTTTAAATCTTTAATTTTTAAAGCTAAAACTAAAATAGTACTTTTGTTCAAAATTATTTATAATGGCAGGAAATAGCTACGGAACACTATTTAGAATAACAACTTTTGGCGAATCACACGGAGAAGCTTTAGGAGGAATAATTGATGGTTGTCCATCGGGAATTGCATTAGACTTTGATGCAATTGAATTAGAAATGTCAAGAAGAAAACCAGGACAATCTGCTATCGTTACTCAAAGAAAAGAACCAGATGCTGTACAGTTTTTATCTGGAGTTTTTGAAGGAAAAACAACAGGAACACCTATCGGTTTTATTATTCCAAATACCAATCAAAAATCAGACGATTATTCACATATAAAAGATAATTATAGACCAAGTCATGCCGATTATGTGTATGATCAAAAATATGGTTTTAGAGATTATCGAGGAGGCGGTAGAAGCTCTGCTCGTGAAACAGCAAGTAGAGTAGTAGCGGGTGCTATTGCCAAACAAATGTTGTCAAACATCAAGATAAATGCCTATGTGTCTGCTGTGGGTTCATTGTCATTAGATAAGCCTTATCAAGATTTAGATTTTTCAAAAATTGAATCTAATCCTGTACGTTGTCCAGATGAAGCAATGGCTGCTAAAATGGAAGATTATATCAAACAAATTCGTAAAGAAGGTGATACTGTAGGAGGTGTAGTTACTTGCGTAATTCAAAATGTGCCAGTAGGATTAGGCGAGCCTGTTTTTGATAAATTACATGCCGAATTAGGAAAAGCGATGCTTTCGATCAACGCGGTAAAAGGTTTTGAATTCGGTAGTGGTTTTGAAGGTTCAAAAATGAAAGGAAGTGCTCATAACGATTTATACAATGCTGATGGAACTACTAAGACCAATTTATCTGGTGGTATTCAAGGTGGTATAAGCAATGGTATGGATATCTACTTCAGAGTAGCTTTTAAACCTGTAGCTACTATTATGCAAAAACAAGATTCCTTAAACAATAAAGGTGAAATAACAGAGATGACAGGAAAAGGGCGTCATGATCCTTGTGTGGTGCCTCGCGCAGTGCCTATTGTTGAAGCTATGGCTGCGATTGTCTTAGCGGATTTTTATTTGATAAATAAAACCTATTCAAAATAAAAGTTAGTTAATTTTTATTATTTTTACCCCCAAGAGGTGAAAAATTACATAATTCTTTTGAATTTAGCCGAAATGCTAATAATGATGTAATAAAAAATACAACAGCTTTGAAGAAAATAGAAAAAGCTCCTCTAGTTTTACTTGAGGAGTTTTTTTATACCTTAAATTATTTAAAATTTAAAATAAGTTAAATGCATACTACGGACGAAACTACAACTAAGAAATCATTTATTTCAGGATTGACTGGGCAGATTTTAATAGCGATGCTTTTAGGAGCAGTGTTGGGTGTTATTATTCATAATTCAGTTGCTACTGAAGTGGCAGAAACATTTAGTAGCCGAATCAAAATGCTAGCTACTGTATTTATTCGTTTGGTTCAAATGATTATTTCGCCTTTGGTGTTTACCACTTTAGTCGTAGGAATAGCTAAATTGGGTGATGTTAAGGCTGTTGGACGAATTGGTATTAAGTCTTTAGCTTGGTTTTTTACCGCATCATTTATTTCGTTGTTATTAGGGATGTTTTTTGTTAATGTTTTAAAACCAGGTGAAGGACTTAACCTGCCTACAGTAAATGCTGATACGGTAGCAGAATTTGCAGCAAAATCTCAGAGCATTTCTTTCGATAATTTCATTGAGCATATTGTGCCTAAAAGTGTTTTTGAAGCTATGGCAACCAATGAAATTTTACAAATTGTAATTTTTTCTATTTTCTTCGGTTTGGCAGCTGCTTCGTTAGGAGATTATGTAAAACCTGTAATTACGGCTTTGGATAAAACGTCCCACATTGTTTTAAAAATGGTCAATTTTGTAATGAAGTTTGCACCAATTGGTGTTTTTGGTGCCATTGCAGGTGTTTTTGCAGTTAGAGATTTTCAAGAATTAGCGATAACTTATTTTAAATTTTTCGGTTCATTTTTGATTGGTATATCTTCTATTTGGGCAGTATTAATTTTGGTAGGATATATTTTTCTTAAAAATAGGATGTCGGTTTTGCTTAAAAGAATTTTAAATCCTTTAATCATTGCTTTTGGGACTACAAGTAGTGAAGCTGTTTTTCCTAAACTAACTGAAGAATTAGAACGATTTGGTGTAAAAGATAAGATTGTATCTTTCATGTTACCTTTAGGGTATTCTTTTAATCTTGACGGAAGTATGATGTATATGACTTTTGCTAGTATTTTTATTGCGCAGGCTTATGGAGTTCATTTGGATTTAGCTACACAAATGACGATGCTTTTAGTTTTAATGCTTACAAGCAAAGGAATTGCTGGTGTTCCAAGAGCTAGTTTAGTGGTTGTTGCAGCCACTTGCGGAATGTTTGATATTCCAGTTGAAGGAATTGCTTTGATATTACCGATTGATCATTTTTGTGATATGTTTAGAACAGCGACTAATGTGTTAGGTAATGCTCTAGCTACCTCGGTAGTAGGAAAATGGGAAGAGGGTAAAGAAGAACAGGTACATTTGAACTAATGTATTTGCAAACTTGGAAATATAAAAAAACCTATTTGAAAATCATCAAATAGGTTTTTATAGTTTTAATACCAACGTTTTTTATTTTTCTTTGCGGCATCAGATTTTCTCGATTTATTGGATTTTCCACTTCGATTATTGCTTTTCGGTTTGGCTTCTGCTACAGTACCGGGATTTCCAGAATGCCAAGGGTAAGGATGATCCGTGATGGTTTTTACATCTACTTTGATTAATCGCTGGATATCTTTCCAGTAACCATGTTCGTCTTTGCTACAAAAAGAGATAGCGATACCCCCATTTCCAGCACGCCCCGTTCTACCTATTCGGTGTACATAGGTTTCGGGAATATTAGGTAAATCAAAATTGATTACATAAGGCAGTTGATCGATATCAATTCCTCGAGCAGCAATATCAGTAGCGATTAGTACGCCTATTTCTTTATTTTTAAAGGCGTCTAAAACACGTTGTCTGGCATTTTGCGATTTGTCTCCATGAATCGCTTCTGCGGCAACATTTTTTTTGCGTAAAGCTTTTACAATATTGTCGGCACCATGTTTGGTTCTTGCAAAAACCAATACATCTGTCAGGTTGTCGTTTTGTAGTAAGTTGTAAAGAAGGTTTCTTTTTTCTCCTTTTTCAACAAAATAAATGCGTTGCTCCACTTTTTCAGCCGTTGATGAAACTGGTGAAACGGTAACCGTTTCAGGATTGGTTAAAAACATTTCGGCCAATTCTCTAATCGCGATTGGCATTGTAGCAGAAAACAATAGCGTCTGACGGTTTTTAGGTGTCAGTCTTACAATTTTCTTAACATCATTTACAAATCCCATGTCCAGCATCTGGTCTGCTTCATCTAGTACCAAAGCGTGTAGATGGTCTAAGTCGATAAAGCCTTGTTTGTGTAAATCTAATAATCTTCCGGGAGTGGCAATTAAGATATCTACACCGTTTTTAAGCACATCAACTTGTGGATTTTGAGAAACACCACCAAAAATAGTTAATTGTGTTAGGTTGGTGTATTTTGCATAAGTATCAAAACTTTGCCCTATTTGTACAGCAAGTTCACGAGTTGGTGTAACTACTAATGCTCTAATTTTTTTTGGTTTTTTAGAAGAACCAACAATTCGATGCAGTTGATGGATAATAGGTATAGCAAAAGCAGCAGTCTTTCCTGTTCCTGTTTGTGCGCAACCAATAAGGTCGTTTCCTGCTAAAATAAGAGGAATAGCTTGTTCTTGGATAGGAGTGGGGTTTGTATAGCCTTCTTCAAATACGGCTTTTTGGATACTTTTTGAAAGTGATAATTCTTCGAATAACATATATTTTGTATTAATTATCCTGTAAGCGTTACAGGAATAAGTGGTGCAAAGATAGTATTATTATTCGGGATGCTTGTTTTTAGCTTATTTTCAGTAGGAATAAAAATAAAAAGACGTTTGGTTTATACGTTATACTTAATAGAATTTGACTTGATAAAGTCGGTCACTAAATATCCAATTAATTTTCCTATCAAGTGATTGTTCTTGTCTACATCTAGGTCAGGTGCGCCTTCGCAAATGTGTAAATAACTCGCATTTTTATTTTTAGCAAAAAAAGAAACAAATTGGCGCAATTCTTCAACTGAAAATCCGCTTAAAGTCATGGCGCTACTCGCTATGTTTGGTATTGCGTCTAGGTCGACTTCGATTCCAAAAGAATCACTTTTTATAAACTCTAAAGCTACAGCCAGTTCTTGCGAAAAGTTTTTTTCCTTTCGAATATTAATACTATCGTAAGTATTGTACCGCACTCTATCATCGATTTTTTTGATGATATCTAGTACGTTTTTAGAAGTATAATTTTCGTGTAAACCAAAAATGAAATATTTTTTCAAAAATCCTTCTTCATAGGCATAAGAAAAACCGTTGCCACTATGGCGTCCTTCTAAAATTCTAAAATCAGAATGGGCATCAAAGTTAACTGCATTGATGGGTTTTCCTTTGGCCAAGGCCGTTCCTTTAATATTACCATAAGAATTATTGTGTCCACCGCCAATGATGATTGGGATTTTTCCTAATTTGACGATATTGAAAATGATGTGTGAAACATCTTTATCAATTTTTTTACCAATTGGCTCAGTTTTACACGGTCATCAATTTTGTTAAAGTCTAAATTTTCAACTTCTGCCATTTCCTCAGCGACATTAATTTGTCCCATGACAATAATTTGATTCCCTTTACAAAAGCGATTGTGTTGAATATTGGCGATACTTTTAATGGCTTCATTCCAAGCAGATGCCGCACCGGGTCTGCCATAATTTGCTCTAATTCCAATGTCTTCTGGAATTCCAAAAAGGACATATTTTGCTTCAGAATTTTTTAAAAAATTGAGAGGATTAACTCCTGCTGGTACAGTTAGCATTTTCTCTCCAAATTTTATTTCTCCACTTCGATGGTTCGTTACTTTGGCAAGATCGTGAATGGTGAATGGTAGAAATTTGTCCATTGGCGTAGAAAATTTTTTCTACAAAAATAATATAAATTCTTTACAGACGTTATATGTTAAAATTATATTGTTAAATTTGCTATTAATATTAAAATTCAAAAAAGTTTAAAAAAATGGAAAGTAAACAAAGTAGTACAAGTCTAAAGGCTGTCATAGCAGTATTAGCAGTCTTATTAGTAGGAAGTTTGGTTTATATATTCAAATTGTCTTCTGATACTGAGAAAGTACAAACAGTTTTGACAACTACTGTTAGTGAAAAAGAGTCAGTATTAAAAGATTTAGAAGAATTAAAATCTACTTATGATGCAGCTATTGCGGAAAACACCTCAATGTCTGATGAATTAATTCAAGAAAGAGATAAAGTGGTTAGTTTGATGGCAGAAGTAAAACAATCTAAAGGAGATTTATCCGCTTTTAAAACTAAAATGAATCTTTTACAAAACAAATTGAAAGCTTTAATGGCTGAAAACGAAGGTTTGAAAAATGAGAATACAGTAGTTAAAGCACAACGTGATAGTACCGTTGTGGTTTTGAATGAGTCTAAAAAGTACAATGAAGCTTTAGTAGGTCAAAATGATGAATTGTCTAAAGTTGTTGAAAAAGGTTCTAAGCTAACTGTTTTGAATATTCAAAGTTCAGCGTATAAAGTGAGAAGTTCAGGTAAAGAAATTGAAACGGATAAGGCAAGAAGAACAAATATGCTTAAAATTAGTTTTACTATTGCGGGTAACGAAATTGCTAAATCAGGAGATAAAACCTATTATGTGCAAGTGATTGATAGTAAAAATAATGTCCTAGGTGAAAAGAAAACAATAAACTTTGATAGTATGAATTTGACTTATAGTTTTACAAGTACTGTGAAATATGAGAACAAAACAGTTCAAGTATCTGAAAACCTTCCAGGGAAAGATTTTCAACCAGGTACTTATTTTATCAATGTTTTTGACAAAGGAGAATTGGTTTCTAAGTCAAGTTTTAATTTGAAATAATAAACTTTAGAGACATAAAAAAAGAGGAGTTTTTGCTCCTCTTTTTTTATGCATTGTATTGAAAAAAATTATTCATTAATTTTTATTTCAAATGTTTTATCCCAGTTTTTACCAGTAACAAAAACAGTCTTCGTTTTAGGATTATAAGCTATTCCATTTAAAACATCATCTGGAGTGGCTTTTGTTAATTTTCTTAAAGTGGATAAGTCTAAAATTCCTTCAACAGCTCCATTAGTTGCATTTATTACAGCGATCGCATCTTTTTGCCAAATGTTAGCATAAAATTTACCATCGATAAGTTCCAATTCATTTACCGATTTAATTTTAGAGCTTCCTGAATACACATTGATATAGTCAACCATTTTTTGAGTATTAGGATTCATTTTCCATATTTTTTCTGTCCCATCTGATTGATAAATGTATTTGTCGTCATGAGTCATTCCCCAACCTTCAATTTCTTTTTCATAGGTAAAAGTTTTTTCCAGTTGTAAGGTATTGGCATTGAAAATGAATCCTTTTTTATCTTGCCAAGTTAATTGAAATAGCTTCCCGTTTATGAAAGTAATTCCTTCTCCAAAGTAGGCAGTATCCATATCAATTTGTTTGAATATTTTACCTGTTCTATAGTCGTATTTTCTTAAATACGAAGTGCATTTAATTCCAGAGCCAGAGGTTCCAGATCCTGTACTCTCATATAAAGTATCGTTATAGAATTCAAAACCTTCTGTAAAAGAGTTGGTATCGTGAGGATAGGTGTTTACGATGTTAAATTGTAATAATTTAGGAGTTATATTGGATACAACTTCTATTCGGGTAGTGGTTTCGGCATTTTCACCTTCAAAATAAACTACCGCTTTTATATTTTGATAACCTAGTTTTTGATTTTTTAATTCAAAAGAAAGTTTTTCAAGTCCTTTAACTGTTTTTATTTTAGTGTCATTAATGTAGTAAACAATACTGTCAACCGCTTTCGCTTTTGGATTCAAAATACTTAAATCAAGACGTTCTTGAGGTTGGTATTGTGCTGAAATAGTCGAAGAATCAAAATTAAATATCGTATTTTCTCTATTTTTTGTATCTCCACAATTAGAAAGTATTGTTCCTAATAAAATGAAAGATAGTAAGTTATATTTTTTCATGCTTTGTTTTTTAAAAGTTCTAATATACAATGTTATTTTAAGCTATCAAAAGGGCTTGCAAAAATATAAAAAGATTGTATATTTGCACCGGCAAGTCCTACACGACCAGCTCCTGCAGACTCCCCCAGGATGGGAACATAGCAAGGGTAAGCGGTTGAGCGGTGCGATGTAGGTCGCTTGCCATTTTTTATTTAATCTGATTTTTTTTCGGGTTAATTCTTCAGAATTAATACAAAAGTAGTCTTCCTTCGGGAGGATTTTTTTATTTTTGGCCTTTCGGTAAGTTAAAAGTTATAGGTTAGAAGTTAAGAGTTTTTGACTCAAATTCAAAATAGAACTATAACCCATAACTCATAACTAATAACCCATAACTAAAAAAAAATGAGTAAAGTAGTATTGATTACCGGAGGTTCTTCGGGAATAGGAAAATCTATTGGTGAATTTTTACATCAAAAAGGGTTTATAGTTTATGGAACCAGCAGAAATCCCGATGCAGTTTTGAACTCTGTATTTCCATTAGTAGCTTTGGATGTTAGAGATGTTAATTCTATTCGTTCTGCTGTCGATACGGTTATTGCTACAACGGGAAGATTAGATGTGTTGATTAATAATGCGGGAGTAGGGATTACAGGCCCTTTGGAAGAAATTCCAACATCGGAAATCAAAAACAATTTCGAAACTAATTTTTTTGGTCCTATTGAAGTGATGAAGGCGGTGTTGCCACAAATGCGTCAGCAAAAATCAGGTTTGATTATCAATGTGACTTCAATTGCCGGCTATATGGGCTTGCCGTATAGAAGTGTTTATTCGGCATCCAAAGGCGCTTTAGAATTAATTACTGAAGCCTTACGAATGGAAGTGAAGTCTTTTGGAATCCATATTACCAATGTGGCTCCAGGTGATTTTGCAACTAACATTGCGTCGGGTCGTTTTCACGCTCCTTTGGTTAAAGGTTCGGCATATGAAGTTCCTTATGGTACTACTTTAAAAATGATGGATGAACATGTTGATAGTGGAAGTGATCCTAATGATATGGCAGCGGCAGTTTATAACATTATTGAATCACTAAGACCTAAGATTCATTATAAAGTAGGCGCTTTTATGCAAAAGTTTTCTATCGTTCTTAAACGATTATTACCAGATGCAGTTTTTGAAAAAATATTGATGAATCATTATAAATTATGATAACTATGGAGAATTGGTTTGATACGATTGGAATTGTTTTTCCTTTAGTATTTTTTATCCTTTTATGGTTGATTATCCGAAGAATACTAAAGGCGATAAGTGATCGAATTAATAATGCTGAAGAGCATCGAAATGAATTATTGAACGTTTTAGAGGAAATTCGTGATGAATTGAAAGAATTGAATAGAAATAATTCGACTAAGTAATTTAAATTGTAAATTTGCAAACGTTGATTAAAATTAAGTGTGTAAAAAACACTTTTTAATAAAAAAACTAAAAACAATTAAATATATAAATTATGAAATTTTTTATTGATACGGCTAATTTAGCTCAAATTAAAGAAGCACAATCTTTAGGGGTATTAGATGGGGTAACAACTAATCCGTCTTTGATGGCTAAAGAAGGAATCACTGGAAAAGATAACATCTTGAAACACTATGTTGACATTTGTAATCTTGTTGACGGTGATGTAAGTGCTGAGGTAAATGCTTTGGACTTTGAAGGAATGGTGAGAGAAGGAGAAGAGTTAGCTGAATTACACGAGCAAATCGTTGTAAAATTACCTATGACTAAAGAAGGTGTTCAAGCTGCTAAATATTTTTCTGATAAAGGAATCAAAACGAATGTAACCTTAGTATTCTCTGCTGGACAGGCTTTATTAGCTGCAAAAGCAGGTGCTACTTATGTTTCTCCATTTTTAGGAAGATTAGATGATGTTTCTACTGACGGTTTAAACTTGATTCAAGAAATTAGAGAGATCTACGATAACTACGGATACGAGACTCAAATCTTGGCTGCTTCTGTACGTCACACAATGCATATTGTTAACTGTGCGAAAATTGGTGCTGATGTTATGACTGGACCGTTATCTGCAATCGCTGGTTTATTGAAACACCCATTAACTGATATCGGATTAGCACAATTTATTGCTGATTTCGAAAAAGGAAACAAGTAATTGTTCCTTTTTTATTCAAATATAAAAAGTCCCGTTTGAATATTCAGACGGGACTTTTTTTATAAAGTGTTATTATTTTCTCACAAATGGTGGAAGTAATTTACTGGTCACTTCACCAAAGCCAATGCGAACCTGACTGTTTTCGCAATATCCTTTGAAAATTACCGTGTCATTGTCATTGATGAATTTTCGTTCGCTACCATTATTCAGTTTTAATGGTTTTTCACCACCCCAGGTTAATTCTAACATCGAACCATAGCTATCCGGTGTTGGTCCTGAAATCGCTCCTGAGCCCATCATGTCTCCTGAATTGATTCGGCAACCGTTAGAAGTATGGTGTGTTAATTGTTGGTTCATCGTCCAATACATGTGTTTGAAATTGGATTTTGAAACTACAGTAGGCTCTGCTTTTTCGGGCTGTATTGCTACTTCAAGGTTAATATCAAACGAATGTTTCCCTTTTTGTTGTAAATAAGGCAACGGACTCGGATTTTGTTTTGGACTGGCTACTCTAAAAGGTTCTAAAGCATCCATCGTAACAATCCAAGGTGAAATCGAAGTGGCAAAGTTTTTAGACAATAAAGGTCCTAAGGGCATGTATTCCCATTTTTGAATATCTCGAGCCGTCCAGTCATTTAATAAAACCATTCCAAAAATATAATCTTCGGCTTCACTAATTGGAATCATTTCTCCCATGATATTTGCATCGGTAGTAATGAAAGCTGTTTCTAATTCAAAGTCAACAGAACGTGAAGCTCCAAAAACAGGCGTAGTGGCATCAGGGGGTAAAGTTTGTCCTAAAGGTCTGTGAACCGGAATTCCCGAAGGTATTATAGTTGAACTTCTACCGTGATAGGCAATAGGCATTTGAGGCCAGTTAGGCAATAAAGCGTTCTCTTCGTTGCGAATCATTTTACCTACATTGGAAGCATGAATTTTACTGGAATAAAAATCGGTATAATCACCTATAAGAACAGGCAATTGCATTTCTACTTCATTGATGTTGAAAATGATAATATTACGATGCTGAGCATTGTCGCGCAATTTGGAATTGTTTTCGTCAAAAATCTCGGCAATTCGATTACGAACCAAACGCCAGGTTTTTTTTCCGTCAGAAATAAAGTCGTTAAGAGTGTCTTGAATAAACATATCATCAGTCAATTCAATTCCTGCAAAATATCCTAATTGTTGCAGTGCACCTAAATCTATAGCCGAATCCCCAATGCGAGTTCCTACCGTAACCACATTTTCTTTGGTTAAGAATACACCAAAAGGAATATTTTGGATTGGGAAATCACTATTCGCAGGAACTTCAATCCATGATTTTCTTTTAGTATCGTTGGCAGATAATGGCATATTTTGTTAATTTTTTTGTTGAAAATTATATATCAAATATATTATAATTTAACAGTTTAACAAACGTTTTTTTGTATTTTTGCTCTAAATTATTTAAAATTTAAAAAATGCAACGCGACAAACAAATTTTTGAACTTATTCTTGAGGAACAAGATAGACAAATTCACGGCTTAGAACTTATTGCATCTGAGAACTTTGTTAGTGATGAAGTAATCGAAGCTGCTGGTTCAGTTTTAACAAACAAATATGCAGAAGGATATCCTGGTAAAAGATACTACGGAGGTTGTGAAGTGGTAGATGTTATTGAGCAAATTGCTATTGATAGAGCTAAAGAATTGTTTGGAGCAGCGTATGCTAACGTTCAGCCACACTCTGGTTCTCAGGCTAACGCATCTGTTTTTCATGCTTGTTTGAAACCAGGTGATAAAATTTTAGGTTTTGATTTATCTCACGGTGGTCACTTGACTCACGGTTCTCCTGTAAACTTTTCAGGGCGTGTTTACAACCCAGTTTTCTATGGTGTTGACAAAGAAACAGGTCGTTTGAACTATGATAAAATTCAAGAAATTGCAACTAAAGAGCAACCAAAATTAATCATCGCTGGAGCATCGGCTTATTCTCGTGATATGGATTTTGCACGTTTTAGAGAAATTGCTGATAGTGTAGGTGCTATTTTAATGGCAGATATCTCTCACCCAGCTGGTTTAATTGCTAAAGGTTTATTAAGTGACCCTATTCCTCACTGTCACATTGTAACAACTACTACACATAAAACATTACGTGGACCTCGTGGAGGACTAATCTTAATGGGTAAAGATTTTGAAAACCCATGGGGATTAACTACTCCAAAAGGAGAAATCAGAATGATGTCTTCTTTATTAGACTTAGCTGTTTTCCCTGGAAACCAAGGTGGACCATTAATGCATATCATCGCTGCAAAAGCGGTAGCTTTTGGTGAAGCTTTACAAGATGAGTTCTTTACGTATGCTCGTCAATTACAAAAAAATGCTAAAGCTATGGCTGAAGCTTTTGTAAAAAGAGGCTACGATATCATCTCTGGAGGTACTGATAACCACATGATGTTAATTGACTTAAGAAACAAAGGAATTTCTGGAAAAGATGCTGAAAATGCATTAGTAAAAGCAGAAATCACTGTAAATAAAAACATGGTTCCTTTTGATGATAAATCTCCTTTTGTTACTTCTGGTATCCGAGTAGGAACTGCTGCAATCACAACTCGTGGTTTGGTAGAAGAAGATATGGAAACTATCGTAGCAATGATTGATAAAGTATTAATGAATCATACTAACGAAGATATTATCGAAGAAGTTGCTGAAGAAGTAAACGAAATGATGAGCGAAAGAGCTATTTTCGTTTTCTAATCAACTTTGGTAAAAAGTTTAAGGTTTAAAGTTTTAAGTTTTGGGTTTACTGAAAAGTATCACATTATTTGAACTTTAAACCTTTTTCATTTTAGATAACTTTGAACCTTAAACAATTTAAACCTTAAACCAAAAAAAATGGGAGTTTTACGTTTGCAACTACCAACTGACCCAAGATGGGTAAATATTGTTGAGAAAAATATAGAAGAAATTTTGACCGATCATGCTTGGTGTGAGCAAAAAGCGGCTACTAATGCCATGACGATTATAGTTAATAATTCAGAGCATCAAGATTTGGTTAAAGATTTATTGGCTTTAGCCAAAGAAGAAATTGACCATTTTGATCAGGTACATAATATCATCATCAAAAGAGGCTTAAAATTAGGTCGTGAACGTAAAGATGACTATGTAAATGAATTGTACCAATATATGAAAAGAAGTAGTACTGGAAGTCGCGTTTCTGGTTTGGTAGAAAGATTACTTTTTTCGGCAATGATTGAGGCCAGAAGTTGCGAACGTTTCAAAGTACTTTCAGAAAATATTCAGGACGAGGAGTTGGCTGTTTTTTACAGAGAATTAATGGAAAGTGAAGCAGGTCATTACACTACTTTTATCACTTATGCCCGCAAATATGGTGAAGGAATTGATGTCGAAAAGCGTTGGAGAGAATGGTTAGAGTTTGAAGAATCTATAATTACTAATTATGGGAAGAACGAAACCATTCACGGTTAATATATCGTTGATAAGTCTCTTTTTTCTTTGCATAATTCTCGTATAAAATTCATTACTTTTAATAAAAACAAAAGTTATTTTCCGATAACCCGTAAAAAAGTGATAATTATGCGAATAGAAACCGATCTCAAATTAGGCTTCAAGGATGTAATGATTAGACCCAAACGTTCTACGTTAAAAAGCAGGTCACAAGTTTCTTTAGAAAGAGAATTTACGTTTTTACACAGTACCACAAAGTGGAATGGCATTCCAATTATGGCGGCGAATATGGATACTGTGGGAACTTTTGAAATGGCATCCGAAATAGCCAAACACAAATTGTTTACCGCCATTCACAAACATTATTCCGTAGCGGAATGGAATGCTTTTCTTGCTACAGTTTCTCCAGAAATGTATGATTATATTGCTGTAAGTACAGGAACGGGTAAAAATGACTTTAAAAAGGTTATCGAAATCATTACAGCTAATCCCGAGTTGAAGTTTATTTGTATTGATGTGGCTAATGGGTATTCGGAACATTTTGTTAGTTTTTTAAAACAAACCCGAAAGCAATTTCCTGATAAAGTAATTATCGCAGGTAATGTGGTGACAGGCGAAATGGTCGAAGAATTGCTTTTGGCAGGTGCCGATATCATAAAGGTAGGCATTGGTCCTGGATCGGTTTGTACTACCTGAGTTAAAACAGGAGTAGGTTATCCACAATTATCGGCTATTATTGAATGTGCCGATGCTGCTCATGGTTTAGGAGGGCATATCATTAGTGATGGAGGATGTACCACATCTGGCGATATTGCCAAAGCTTTTGGGGCAGGTTCCGATTTTGTAATGCTAGGAGGGATGCTCGCCGGACATACTGAAAGTGGTGGTAAACTTCTGGATATTGACGGAAAAAAATTCAAGCAGTTTTACGGAATGAGTTCGACAACGGCAATGAACAAACATGTGGGTGGAGTTGCCGAATACCGAGCCAGCGAAGGAAAAACATTGAAAATTCCTTTTAAAGGTGATGTGGTGAATACTATTTGGGATATTTTGGGCGGATTGCGCAGTAGTTGTACTTATGTAGGCGCATCCCGACTCAAAGAATTAACTAAACGAACGACTTTTATTCGCGTTAGCGAACAAGAAAATAAAGTTTTTACTAACGAATAATTCATGATACATATTGTTGAAGCAACTATTGAAGATTTACCCAATATTACAAGTATTGCTCGTAAGACTTGGCCTATAGCATATGGTGAAATTCTCTCTGAGGCGCAATTGGAGTATATGTTGAATTCATTTTATTCAGAGGAAGCTTTAAAAACCAATATCGCCAGTGGTCATGAATTTATTTTGGCAAAAGAAGATGATTTCGTTTTGGGTTTTGCTTCTTTCGAAAATAACTATCAAAAAACAGCTAAGACTAAAATTCATAAAATCTATATGCTTCCTGAATCGCAAGGAAAAGGAATAGGGAAGTTGTTAGTTGAAAATATTAAAAAAAGAGCTATTAATAAAGGCTCTAAAAGTCTTCTACTAAACGTCAATCGATTTAATAAAGCCATAGGTTTTTATCACAAAATGGGTTTTAAAATCGTTCAAGAAATTGATATTGAAATTGGATTAGGCTATTTGATGGAAGATTATGTGATGGAGAAGGAGATTTAAGAGATCTAATTAGCTTTTAAATAACCAATTTTTTTAAATCTTTTTATAAAAAAGAAAGGCTGTCTAAAGTTATTTTAAACAGCCTTTACAATTACAATAAAGAACAAGTATTTTTATTTACTCCAAGGACCATAGTTTTTGTATGCTGGTCCAGTTAATTTTTGTCTTTTAGAACCGCTAGTTTCTACTAAAACCAAATCTTCTTTTGCATAGGTTTCTTTACCTACTTGTTGGTTTTTATATTCAGGTCCTTGTAGTGTTTTTTTATTATTTACGGTATATATTTTAGTTGGAACCGCATTGTGCAACCAAGATTGATAATTTTTAAAAGCAGGACCTTTTAAATCATTGCGTTTTACTTCTGTTTGCTCTTGAGCAGATGCACTTAAAGAGATAACTAAAAATCCTAAAATCAAGACTAATTTTTTCATGACTATTACTTTTAATGTTTTTTACAAATTTACATTCAGTAATAGGCTTTTAGAATTATGTGAATTTACCCAATTTGTATCCGTATTTATACGGATTTTTATAACAGCTATTTTAGATTAGATTCATTTTTGCTGCTTTTTTAATCAACTCGGCAGTGTTTTTTACTTCTAATTTTTTTAAAATATTAGCTCTGTGGGTTTCAATGGTACGAGAACTTACAAATAATTTTGTGGCTATTTCTTTTGTGGTTAAGCCTTTAGCAATTAGACCTAAAACTTCGGTTTCTTTATTGGATAAAATATTTTCACTGATACTTTGATTTGACATAAAGTTGATCATTTTTTCAGAGATTTCGGCACTAAAATATTTCTTCCCTTTGCTAACGCTTCTTATAGCTAGAATTAATTCTGATTCATCTGTGTTTTTCAAAAGATATCCGTGAGCTCCCATTTTGGCACATTTTGCAATATAATTACCATCGTTGTGCATAGAAATAACAATAGGTTTTATATTGGCATTTATGTTTTTTAATTCTTTTAAAACCTCGAAACCATCCATATTAGGCATCGTAATGTCTAGCAATACAATATCAGCCTCGCATGAACTATTTATGAGTTTCATAAATTCGATACCATCAGCTACACTTTGTACAATTTTTATCTCGTCATGCTTACGTAATAACTCGGCAAGACCATTTCTAAAAAGTTCATGGTCATCTGCTATTATTAATTTGATTTCTTTCATTTGTAGCTATTTAATGATTTTCAATAATGACCATTTTGGTCCTACTTATTTCATAATTCTATGGGTAATTCTATTTCAAAGATTGTATTTCCAGCTGATGCATTTATGAGTATTGTACCATTGCAAATTTCTACTCGTTCTTTGATGTTGATTATTCCGGAACCTAGTTTTACAGTATCTAAATCAAAACCTTTACCATCATCAAAATAGTATAACGAAATGAATTCATCAAATTCTGAAAGCGTGATTCGAATGTTTTTGGCTTCAGCATGTTTCAATGAATTATTTATTAATTCTTGGCTTATCCTAAATAGATTGATGGCTTGATGATTGCTAATGTTTGAATTGTCAGCTTTGGTCAAATCCTCATATTCAATGTTCACTGTTGTTGCTGTTTTTAGGCTTTCGATAAAATTTGTTAAGGTAACACCTATTCCAAAATCATCAATCGAAGCCGGCATCAACGCATTAGACATTAATCGGATTTCAGAAATGGTTTCATCTACGATTTTCTTCATTTCGGCCTTTTTTTCTTCATTTTTTACTCTGTTTTCGATGTAGTGTTTCAATGAAGTTAAATATGGGCCTACACCATCATGTAGTTCTCTAGATAATCGGCGTCTTTCGTCTTCTAAACCGTTTACCAGCATACGTTTAGAAAGTATTCTAGTGTTTTCTTCTTTATTTCTAAATTCAATCAGTTTGTCTCTCATTGCTAATAGACTTATTCCTAATTGATCATTAGAACTTTTGGGTTTAAAATCAGTATGCAAATTCATCTTACCAATATCATCCGAAAATTTTACAGCCCCTTGCAAGGAAGCTTTTAAATTGGCTAATGCATCAAACATTTCTTTTATTTCTTTCGAGTTTTTGATGAATTCATTGGTTTGATTATAGTCACCTTCAGCCATTATTCGAAGACTTTTTTGCATGTTTTTGATTGGATTGGTAATTATTTTGGTTAATAATAGTGAAAGCATAACGGCTAGTAAAAAAATAGCTAGCGTTAAACCAATCAATCGTTGTCTTAGTTCTTTTAATGGAATAGTTACCTCTTCAACATCTATTTCCGATAGAATAACCATTTTTAATTGGCCTACATTGATAAGGCTGTTCACGCTGTAAACTTCAACTCCTCTATAATCATTAAAGACACCTCTGCTATTAATTCCTTTCAACGCATTTTGAACCCCTTTTGTATTTACTACAATTGAATAAGGAATTTTATTAGGAAAAAAACGGGATTGAGAGCGCATCCTGAAATCTTCGCCTACTAGATAGGATTCTCCACTATCACCCATTCCGGTTCGTTCAAGAAGAATTTTTTTAATTTTAGTATAGTCTAAAATTTTAATTTTTTTACCGTTTTTCGAATTAGAGATGAAACCAATGGTTGTTTTTTTGTCCACATGGTAAGGGGTTAAATCATGGATTCCAACTTTGTTCGTAATACTGTCAGGTAGCTTTAATTGGTTTTTATCTGTATTTTGTTGGTATAGTTCAGAAGATTCAAATAGTTCCCATTCGGATTTTAATAGATGTTCAATTTGGTTTTTCTTGAGGGTTTTAATCGAGTTTAGTTGCAATAAAATACGATCATTCAGAACGTTGGAAAATTGGATGTAAAATGAAAAAGATAATAAAGCAATTACCAATGCTATTAAACTATTAATTATAATCAGTATTAATGTCTTAATGTTCATTACAATCTTTTTAAGTAAATAGAATAAAAAAGAAGAATCCAACGATATAGTTTACTCTCTTTACACAATTTTTTATGTAAATATAAAGCGTTTGTTTCTTTAAAAGAAACGGAAATGAATAGTTAAGCTGAATTTCTTCTCTATTATTTTTTAAAATGAAAACCAGGAATTCTAATTTGCCTTTTTCCAATATATGATTAATCCTCTTTATAAACTCTTGTTAATACAAAGCTAATATGGGATTGACGAAGGCTTAATGTTTCACCACTAATTTTGATATCAATTTTTGTTTACATGTATAGAATTTTTTACGTTCTCGTTTTTTTTATCTCCTTTATTGTTTCCAGCCAAATGTAAATCGTCAGCAAAAAGTGTACTGATTTAAGTCAAAACTAAGAGAGTATTTTCAAAATCCTTAAATTTGAATTATTATGAAAACATCTTTTAACAAAATTCTCTACATCGGGTTTGTACTTTTAGGAGTATTCCAAGCCTTGTTTTCTAAAGACTATATGCAAGCGGGTTCCTCTATTGGTATTGCCCTAGCTTTCGATCCTTTTGATCAAGAACAAAAATGGAATGACAGGCCAACTTGGCAAAAAGCTGTTTTAATAGTTCATTTGTCTGTGGCAGCGGCTTTGTTGGGCTATGCAATAGGCTGGAATGATAAATAATAAGGCACTACAAAACTAATTTCATCATAATATCCGTTTGCTCGTCGTCGCCAAGTCTAAAGATATGTTGGTCAAAAGCCACAAATCCGTTTTTGGTGTAAAACTGAATGGCTCGGTGATTTTCTTCCCAAACGCCTAACCATACAAAGGCTACTTTTTTGTTTTTAGCGATTTGAATGGCTTTTTCGTACAGCAATTGTCCTACTTTTTTTCCGTGGAAGTCTTGCAAAACATAAATACGCTCTATTTCAAGGGCTTTGCCTTCTTGTACTTCTGTTTGTGCCTGTCCAGAGTTAATTTTTAGGTAACCAATGACCACCTCGTTTAGTGTGGCAAAATAGAATTCAGATGCTGGATTTTGTAATTCGGCAGTGAGTTTATCAGTAGAAAAACCACTTTCTAAATACGTTTTCATATTCTCTTCTGAGTTAGTAGAAGCAAAGGTTTCTGCAAAGGTTTTGCGTCCTATTTCTTGTAATTGAACTAATTGTTCAAGGGATATTTTGGTAATTTCAATACGATTCATAGTAACAAAGATAGAATTTAATTAATTCCCTATATTTATCGAACGAAATTAAATGGAACAGAAACAATATATGGATATTTTTAGAAAAATGTTAGCAGGAGGAATTATCGACAAAAACGATCCCGATTTGCCGCAACTTTGGAAACAGGTTTCGCAAACCATTGCCTTATCCTCGGCTTTGAATACCGCTACAGATATTAATCAAATTAGAGTACAATTAGGTAAAATTATTGGGAGTTATATTGACTCAAGCACTATTATTTTTGTGCCTTTTCATACTAATTTTGGGAAACATACCACTATTGGTAAAAACGTTTTTATCAATCATGGCTGTTCTTTTCTAGACTTGGGAGGTATAACTATTGAAGATGACGTGTTAATAGGGCCAAAGGTGAGTTTAATTACTGAAAATCATCCGACTGATCCTAACAATCGCAAATCGTTAGACTTAGCTAAAATTGTGATTAAAAAGAATGCTTGGATTGGTGCTGGAGCTATTATATTGCCAGGAGTAACCGTTGGCGAAAATGCCATTGTTGCCGCTGGAGCAGTTGTTACAAAAAATGTTCCCGATAACACAATTGTAGGGGGTATTCCTGCACAATTTATTAAAAATATTATATAGCTCTCGATTATGGAAGTTTCGATTACTATTACAGAAGTTGCTAAAATTCAAATCATAGAAATTTTAAAAGCAGAGAACTTACTGGATGCAAAATTCCGATTGTATATTGGATTAAGTCACCCCAACGGATATCAATATTCGTGTACCATTGATAATGAGATCAATGAAGATGATTTGGTTTTGAATTATAAAGTTCAGGAAAATAATTTCGACGTTGTAGTTGATAGCATGAGTATTCAATATTTGAATGGAGCTATAGTGGATTGTCTCCTGCAAGATGGCACACCTTCTTTGGTTATATCTAATCCTAATGCCCAAAAAGACTAAGATTTTGGCAATTGATTATCAACATATCCAAGATTGTAACAGCAGCCGTTTCCAAGAGGCAATGGTTATTTATAGTGAAGCTTTTCCTTCTAGTGAGCGTCAGTCTATGGTTACTGTCATTGAGCGAGTGAAGACCGGTCAATCTCAGTTGTTTGTTGGGATTGTAAAAAAGCAAGTAGTCGCAATGGCCTTGTTGTGGGGTTTTAAAAAATCACCTTTTGTATTATTGGATTATTTAGCAGTTAAAAATAATTGTCGAGGTTTAGAATTTGGCACTCAATTTTTTCAATTTTTGGTGCAAATGACAATCAAAAATAAACAATTTTTATTACTAGAGGTAGAGCATTTTCAATTTGGTTCCAATAAAGAGCAGCGCAAAAAAAGAATTCAGTTTTATATACGTAACGGCGCTTATTTACTGTCTAATGTTACTTATATTTTACCTTCTTTGGATGGTACTGCATCTACAGAAATGCTTTTGATGGTAGCCCCTAAACCTCCCAGAGAAATTCTAGAAAAAGAAAGTATTAAAGATTTAATTCAACGATTGTATCTTGAAATTTATGAAAAAGAATCGAACGACTCAGTTCTAATCTCCTTACTTGATAAAATCCCGGAACAAATTATACTAACCAATACCCCATTACCATGACAACAATTGAATTTTGGAGTTTATTAGTAGACTCTGTTGCTACCTTACTGGCAGCTGTTGCTATTTTATTATATGTTATCTTTTGGTTTAGAGACAAAACGACCAATTCGTATGATGTTTTTGATTCGACTTATATGGAATTGTTGAAAATAGCAATGGATAATCCTTCTTTTAGAAATTTTGAACTAACACAACAGTATGAAATGGCTTTTAGCGGAGATCAAAAAATTAAATATGAGTTGTATGCCTTTATGAGTTGGAATTTTTGCGAAACCGTTTTTGACAAACAAGATAAAGAGTTAATGAAAACTTGGGCTGTCATCATCCAGTATGAAAGCCAGCTGCATGCTAAGTGGTTTGAAAAGCTTGAGAATTACAATAAGTTTAAGCCTTCGTTCAGGAAGTATGTTGCCAAGTTGTGATGTTATGTGTAAATCGTCAGCAAAAAGTGTACTGATTTAAGTCAAAACTAAGAGAGTATTTTCAAAATCCTTAAATTTGATATTATGAGAACACCCAAGAAAAAAACAGCAGAGAATTTCATCAAAGACATTCGTAGAAACACACGAAGAAACTTTAGTTCTGAACAAAAAATTCAGATTGTTATGGAAGCTTTACGAGCAGAAATGTCAGTAGCAGAATTGTGTCGTAAGTATTCCATTAATGAATCTCAGTTTTATAAGTGGAACAAAGAATTTTTGGAAGCAGGTAAAAAGCGTTTAGCCGGCGATGTAACAAGAGAAGCTACGAGTGATGAAGTAGCAGAGCTCAAGAAAGAAAATCAGACTTTAAAAGTAATGATTGCCGATTTGGTTTTACGCTACGATATTGTAAAAAAAGCTTGGACATGCTGGATTAACTGAAAAGTTTAAGAAATATATGCGACTTACAGTATCCGAAAAACAAGAAATCATTCACATGGTTACTCGTTCAGAAATTGGCGTAAATCGAACACTTCGGGAGATTGGAATCAACAAGAGTACCTTTTACAATTGGTATCATGCTTACAGCGAAAAAGGAATAGAAGGATTAATTCCAACCAAAAGAGCAGCAAACAGGCAATGGAACAGCATTCCACAAGAGCAGAAGAATTTAGTTGTAAAATTAGCTTTAGACTATCCTGATTTATCTTCCCGAGAATTAGCCTACAAAATTACTGATGAACAACAGATTTTCATATCCGAATCCAGTGTTTACCGCATCTTGAAGGCAAGAGGATTAATTACTGCTCCAGCTCATATTTTTCTGAGCGCGGGAAATGAATTTACAGACAAAACAGGCTTTGTTCATCAAATGTGGCAAACGGATTTTACCTATTTTAAAATCTTAGGATGGGGATGGTATTATCTAAGTACGGTTTTGGACGATTACAGCCGATATATTGTGCACTGGGAACTTTGCTCAAACATGAAAGCTGATGATGTAAAACGAACAGTTGACACGGCAATTAAAAAAGCAAAATTAATTACCAAACAAAAGCCAAAACTCTTGTCTGACAATGGTTCGTGTTACATTGCAAACGAATTAAAATCGTATTTAAAAGACAATTATCAAATGCAACAAGTGCATGGTAGACTCAATCATCCGCAAACACAAGGAAAAATTGAACGTTATCACAGAACCATGAAAAACGTTGTGAAACTTGATAATTACTTCGCTCCAGAAGAATTAGAAGCTGCTTTAGAAAAGTTTGTTTATCGTTACAATAATGAACGCTATCATGAATCATTAAATAACTTAACTCCTGCAGACGTCTATTTTGGAAGAGGCGAACTGATTTTAAGAGAACGAGAACGATTAAAGAAAATGGCAAATATAAACCGAAGAAATAAATACCAAAAATCAAAATTAACAACTAATCAAAAAAACATTTATCTTTGAATTTGTAACTAAACACTCTCTTAACAAAAGTCCACTTTAGTTTGAAGACATACATGACAAGATAGATTCTTGATCAGGGTTCTTAAGTGAATCTATTTTCTGGATATGCAAACAAAAACGGCACATTAAGTTAAGCTACATTTTTGTAATTAATTTGATTGTTAAATTCTTCAATAGTTGCATAATTCAAAGTGGAATGTCTCCTTTTTCTGTTGTACCAAATTTCAATATATTCAAAGATTTCCAGTTTCATCTGTTCTTTAGAAATCAGTTTGTTCCCATAAATTAATTCCGTTTTCAAAGATTTGAAGAAGCTTTCCGCCACAGCATTATCCCAGCAATTTCCTTTACGACTCATACTGCGGGTTATTTTTTTATAGGAATCAAGAACATTTACAAACTTTTTACTGGCATATTGAACACCTCTGTCAGAATGAAAAATCAAACCTTGATCAATATCTCGGTTTTTAACCGCCATTTTCCAAGCTCCAAGCGTAGTTTCTTCTGTACTCATTCCGTCACTCAAACTCCAACCGATAATTTTTCTGTCGTATAAATCCATAATAGTGGTCAGGTATACAAAACCCTCTTTAGTTTGGATATATGTAATATCCGAAACCCAAACTTTTGAAGGCATTTTTACAATAAACTCTCTGTTTAATACATTTTCGACAACTAAATAATTATGATTTGAGTTGGTTGTAACTTTGAACTTCTTGCTTAATTTGCTTCGTAAGCCAAGTTCTTTCATATATTTTGCAACTGTAATTCGTGAAACTTTATAACCTAAATACTGCAGTTCCAATGTTATTCTAGGACTTCCATATCTTTGTTTGGCTCCAAAATAAATCAATGTTATCTGTTCTTTTATGGCAATTTTTAGTTGTTGTCTTGCTGTGACTGCTTGTTTTTTCCATCGGTAATAACTTCCGCTGCTCACTTTTAGAACTTTGCACATTTTTTCGATCGGGAATAGTTGTTCATTGCTTTTTATGAAACTATAAATCATCGACCGCTCTTGGAAAAAATGCCGATTGCTTTTTTTAATATATCACGTTCTAACTCGGCATCTTTGAGTCTTTTCTCTAGTTCGTGAATTTTTTCTTGCTCGGGAGTGAGTTTTAAATTTCCTTTCCCAGGAAAACTTCCTTCTCCAAATTCCTCGAACTCTTTACGCCATTTATACAACTGTGGTGCTGTGATTCCCAACTCTCTGGCGAGTTCTGATACATTTGTTCTCTCATAACTCAATTGAACGGCTTTTTCTTTAAAAGCTTTGTCATAAATTTTGCGGACTTGTTTCATAGGTTAAAATTAAGATTATTTCTTAACTTTATGTGATGGCTAAGTTAGCACGTCCATTCTTTATAACTCCAGTTCTATTATTAGATTTTTTAGATATCCTAAACAATTGATTTAATTTATCTATAGTTGTAGTCTTGTTTTTATCTGCCAACATTAAAAATGGTGTTACTATATATTCAGGATTTGATTTTTCAATAACATATTTTTGAAAAGCAATATCAAATAAATAGAACTTCCAAGATGAATCAAATTTAATATCATCTTCCCCTTTTTTAAATGATTTAGCTTTAACCTCAATCAAGTTAATTTTATTCCCTATTTTTTCTATAATATCTACCCTAATGAATAAATTTTCATAGATAAATGCAGCTTCGAAAATGACCACATTTTCAAGTTTTAAAAGCTCATTAGTTTGCTGTACTTTATCTAAATAATCGTAATTTTTATCATCTTTTTTATCTTCAATTAAAATACCTTCAGGATAATGTAATCTTGCAAGTTCTTCAACTTGAAAGCCACCATCAGCTAATGCAATTAAAAATGGATCCTTACTTTTTGGATTAGCATATTCGTTGATTTTACCAGTATAGTACAATTTATTTGGACATTCTAATCCAAGTTTGAAACGAGTCTTTGTTAGTACTTTCATGTTTGGTATTTAATATTATTGTTCAAAAACAATTTTAAGTTCTTTTTTTATAGTTGATTCTCCTTCTCCAAAAGCAACTTCAATGTATATTGTTGCCTCTTTCCCAATAAAATCTGGAAAAAACACCATTGATTGTTGAGGAGTATAAGTGTATTTACTATAAGTTGCAAAATAACTTTGGAGTACAGATTGATTAGCATACCAGTCGGTATTCGGTTGTATAGAATATCCTGCTAAGTTATTTATAGTAGCAATTTTTGCGTTAACTAGAGAAGGAAAAGTATAGGTTTTAGTTCCTATAGGGATCGGTGTGTTCATTTGATTACTATTCCATAATCCTAAATAAGAATATACTGGGTAAGTCCAAATAATATTTCCTGGTATATAGAAAAAGTTAGAATCAAATGATGTAACAACTAACGGTACATTATTAATAACATAATTTGGATCTAAAGTAGAAACACTCCCTTTTACAGTAAAATAGTTAAGTCCCGCATGTTTGATATGCCATATACCATTAGGGTCTTTATATGTACCTGGATGTCCTTGAAAGTCAATCCAAAAATCTGCTTGACAATCTCCATTTAGGCAAACTTCAGATTTTAACGTTTCCTCAGAACAAGAATACAAGAAAAATAAACTTATTAAAAAAGGTACTATTCTCATACTATTGAATTTAATTTATTAATTATTTGAGACAGATTTGTATCATTAGAACTTCCTCTAAATTCTGTAGGAACTAAAAAATGAATGGATTCAGATGTATTGTTCCAAACATTAGGGCTATCATCAATTACTATAATTGTTTCATATGTATTAAGCCAACTGGGTTCAATCACTTTTTTATATTGTTCATTAGCTCTTAAACAATTTTTTCTACTCAAGATTTGAATAGGATTAATATTTAGTGATTTACTAATTTTGGTTGCATAAGTTTTTAATGCTGTAGTATAAATAATTATATCAGCTTTACTTTGACATAATTTTATCAATTCGTTCGCTAATGGACGTTCATAAACAGATAAGTACGGATTAAATTGAAATATTTTTTTTGCGCTTTCTGTCGGTGCATACGAACCGTATATTAAGGTATGATCTAAATCCAGCAGAATAAGTCGTTTCATTTAGTAAAAATTATAAGTGTAAAATTATTTATCAATTAGACAAATTATGTCTAACTATAAAATATATTTGTATAAAAAAAGTACAATGGCTTTTATAGAAGGAATTTCAAGATTACAAAGAATTGTTGATTTTATCTCTATTGATTTTCGCAGCAAAAAAGAAATAATGGCATATTTGAGAGAATATAACACTATCATTTCCTATAAAACATTAGAGCGTGATTTAAAACAAATTAAAGAAGAATTAGGGTTTGATTTAGAATATAAACGCAATTTGGGTTATAGATGTGAAAATGAAAATGTGTTACAATCTAATTCATTAGCTATTGATAGTAGTTTTTGTAAAGTGGGTTATGAAAATGAACTATATATAATTTTAAATGTATTTACATATAACGGTAAAACCTATTGTAATTGTTTGGATAAAAGGATTAAAAAGGTGTTTTTAACGATTATGAAATAAATCATTTAATTTATGAGAATTCAAATCAATTTATTTTTGATTCACAAGTTATAAAGTATGTATTATTTTTTATTAGGCTTCAAACTTTTATTTATCTTATATAATTGATACGTTTGAATGGAATTTATTATAGCCGATGTCTTCATTTCATTTACTATATTTTTTTGACCAGTATCAATTGTATCATTTAAAGTATTGATACCACTATATATTAATTCAAATCCGTTTGTTAATGTTTGGTTTAATTGCTGTAATTGCAGATTAATAGAGTCTAAAGATTTTATTTGAGTTTTTTCAAATAAAGTTAAGTATATGCCTTTTTCTTCTAATATATTTTTTAAGTTCATATACATAGTAATTGAACCATTCTCAATACATGATATCATTTCATTTCTATATGAAACAAGAAATAGTATATGTTTGATATTTTGAAGGAAATTATTAAAAACATCAATTATATAATAAAAGTTATATTTATTAGTGCGCCACTTTTCTTCAATGAAATCACTATAACCAATTTTTGAGAATTCTACCTCTTTATTGGTTATTAAAGTATCTATTTCTTGATTGAAATTTTCAATTAATAATTTTATGTGATTATTTAATTTAATTAAATCTGAAATATATTTTTCATTTTGAGTATTAACCCAAAAATTCAAATAATCTACAGATGAGTTAAAATCTAAATTAATTTTGCCATTCGAAAGAATTGAAGAAAAATTAAAATTAGTTTTGAAAAAATTATGGAATAGTTGATTTACATATGAAGAAATTGGAATAGGATTTAATTCCATTATTTTAGTTTCGCTATATAAAACAGTTTTACATTTATCACCTATACAATTCCAAAAACCAAGTTTAGTTATCATTAAGTATTCTATTTGTCCATAAGCTTCAATGTAGTACATTTTTAGAAACCTATTACCACTTATGTTTAGCAAAGAATTTATCTCATTTTTGTATTGATAAATTTCAGATTGTTTTGAAAACAACCCACCTTTTTTTAACAATTCTTGTTTTAAATCATATAAACTAATGTATCCAAAATATTTTGTTCCTTCACTTTTTGATAAATCATTGTTAGAGATAAAGTCGACAACTTCGTTATTAGTATATTTTAAAAAATCATTAGAAATGTTTTGGTCAATATACTCTAGTCTATTATTAAACTCTTCAATAAATCCGAATAAATTATAATCGTTAAAATCAATAAATTTATTTTTTATAGCAGAATCCTTCTTTATCGATTCATCTTTTTTACTTGATGGGAAATTATTATCTAATGTTTGTAAATCAAGACTTATTTTTCCAATTTCATTTTCCAAATACATTTCTAACTCATCAACATCTAGTCCAAGTTTTTCAGCTTTACGCAAAATAATTTCTCTTTCTTTATCAGTAACATGACCATCTGAAAGAGCCATGTTTATTAATTTATCAATTTCTGGATGCATAGTAATGATTTAGGTGTTATGATTTTATAAAATATTATCTAAATAATATAAAAAGAGCTTTTATAAACATGAAAATTAATATTGGATTCATAATTTCTCTATTAAGTTCAAGGTATTTTCGTTGAAATTCTGTCGAACCATTTTTGATTATATTGCTATCATACCTATTTAATTTTGTAATAATAAAAAATATTATTTGTATGAATAGCCACACAATAAATCCAATTATATATTTATTAAAATTAACATTTAATTTTTCTATTTCGCTGGGAAAAAAAATAGAAAATAAAATAGGATAAAATATAAAAAATATAAAATATGAATTAATAGTGTTGTCTACCTCTTCAATTTCATCTTCAGACATTCCATTTTTTCTCATTTTATCATAGACCTCTTCTCTTTTATTTGTTCTTTCAATTCTTTCTTTTTCAATTTCAATTAAACATCTATCACAATAAGTAATTGAATATTTAGAAAGCAAATGACCGCATCTTTGACAATTATCGTATAGTAATCCCATATTTTTTTGTAGTGTAATTTTGAATTAAATAATTTCGCCATTTTCCTTTTTTTCTACCGACAGAAAAAATTCGTTTTTCAGCTTCAAAGCCAGAACATTCCAATATTTCAGCAAGATTGTCAATATGTTGACAAAATGTTTCATAAGTACTGGAATCATTATTATCATTTACCCAATTATTATTCGTTATATCCACAATATGGTAGCCTGCAAGTAAATTAATAGATTTCGCAACCCATTGATCCATTATATATCCGTTTAAATTGGGAGATAAAAAACAAATAAGTTTAGTGAAATAACCTATTCCAAGTCCAGGTAATATTTTCTTTTTTCTTTCATTTCGAAAAACATCAAAAGCCTGTTTTCTTGTTTCAAAGTTTCCATTACGTAATTTACCAACTATTTCAAGTATAACATTCTCATTTTCAAAAAGTCTTCTACCATGGTCACGTCTCATACCACCCCAAGATAAAATTGCTATTAGAATATTTAAATTATCGTTGTTTTGATTTTGGCAATAATCAAATAATTCATATCTATTAAATTGTCTATTTAAAAAAGGATCTAAATTTGTGTCTTTACCTAAAACAGATATTCCCCAATTTAAAGAGTTATTGCCAACATAACCTTGATCATTATTACCAATTTGAATTAAATATTTTAAGTGAACATCATTCATAGAAGTTAAGATTTAGAATTATAATACAAATATAAAATTATACTTAGCCAAAATTTGGCGAAATAGTAATTGATTTTTCATTTTTTTTGAACATCTATCTAAGACATCTTAATTTAATTTGCTGAAGTTTAGAGTTGTCTGGGTTCTCTTTTTGGATTGAATCAAATACGTAACCTACATTTTCCTTTTCAATATAATTCCACCCACGTAAAGATATTTGTTGGTTCCCTAATGCCTTTTTTAAATTTAAACTGTTTAAATCAAGATAATTATTGTACGTATTCAAACTAAAGTGAACTTTTCTTAAGAGAGTATTTAGTTAATAATTCAAAGATAAATGTTTTTTTGATTTGTTGTTAATTTTATTTTTTGGTACTCATTTCTACGGTTAATAATTGCTATTTTCTTTAATCGTTCTCGTTCTCTTAAAATCAATTCACCTCTTCCAAAATATACGTCTGCTGGGGTTAAGTTGTTCAATGATTCATGATATCTTTCGTTATTGTAACGATAAACAAACTTTTCTAAAGCAGCTTCTAATTCTTCTGGTGCGAAGTAATTATCAAGTTTCACAACGTTTTTCATGGTTCTGTGATAACGTTCAATTTTTCCTTGTGTTTGCGGATGATTGGGTCTACCATGTACTTGTTGCATTTGATAATTGTTTTTTAAATAGGATTTTAATTCGCCTGCAATGTAACACGAACCATTGTCAGACAAGAGTTTTGGCTTTTGTTTTGTAATTAATTTTGCTTTTTTAATTGCTGTGTCAACTGTTCGTTTTACATCATCAGCTTTCATGTTTGAGCAAAGTTCCCAGTGCACAATATATCGGCTGTAATCGTCCAAAACCGTACTTAGATAATACCATCCCCATCCTAAGATTTTAAAATAGGTAAAATCCGTTTGCCACATTTGATGAACAAAGCCTGTTTTATCCGTAAATTCATTTCCAGCACTCAGAAAAATATGAGCTGGAGCAGTAATTAATCCTCTTGCCTTCAAGATGCGGTAAACACTGGATTCGGATATGAAAATCTGTTGTTCATCAGTAATTTTGTAGGCTAATTCTCGGGAAGATAAATCAGGATAGTCTAAAGCTAATTTTACAACTAAATTCTTCTGCTCTTGTGGAATGCTGTTCCATTGCCTGTTTGCTGCTCTTTTGGTTGGAATTAATCCTTCTATTCCTTTTTCGCTGTAAGCATGATACCAATTGTAAAAGGTACTCTTGTTGATTCCAATCTCCCGAAGTGTTCGATTCACACCGATTTCTGAACGAGTAACCATGTGAATGATTTCTTGTTTTTCGGATACTGTAAGTCGCATATATTTCTTAAACTTTTCAGTTAATCCAGCATGTCCAAGCTTTTTTTAACAATATCGTAGCGTAAAACTAAATCGGCAATCATTACTTTTAAAGTCTGATTTTCTTTCTTGAGCTCTGCTACTTCATCACTCGTAGCTTCTCTTGTTACATCGCCGGCTAAACGCTTTTTACCTGCTTCCAAAAATTCTTTGTTCCACTTATAAAACTGAGATTCATTAATGGTATACTTACGACACAATTCTGCAACTGACATTTCTGCTCGTAAAGCTTCCATAACAATCTGAATTTTTTGTTCAGAACTTAAGTTTCTTCGTGTTTTTACGAATGTCTTTGATGAAATTCTCTGCTGTTTTTTTCTTGGGTGTTCTCATAATATCAAATTTAAGGATTTTGAAAATACTCTCTTAGTTATGAACTAAATCAGTCCACTTTTTGCTGACGATTTACAATTTCTTTTTTGGAGCGAAAAATCGTATTTTTATATATGCAACATATCCAAGGAATTTCTCGCTAGCAATTACAGCTCAGTAGTTTAGAAGATAAAATTACAGAAGATAATCTGGTTCGGTTTATCGATGCTTTTGTAAATGTTTTACACTTTCAAATACTCGATTGTAACTCATTCTAATTTTAGATTTTTGGACTATGACTAAAAAATAAACCTCCTTTAAATCGCTTTAAAAGAGGTCTTATTTTATGTTTTTAGTAGAGGTTGTTGAACAGCTACGGCTCTTATAAGCTGTTCTTTTACTCGGTTCTAATGAATCTTATTCGTTTCTTATTTGTATATAATAGAACTTCCATTTCTAATTCCGTTAGCTTTAGGATTTGTAAATCTACCGTTTGTGTTCCGAAATTATAATGAACGACATTTGAAATAGTATCAAATTCATATTTTCGGCATAATCTTTCGATTAACTTTTTATTAGCAAACATTTCAAATACCATACTATCTTTATAAAATGTCGTTTTTTCTGTTACGTTTTGCCCAGTTTGATCAACAACATCTTGCATTTTCCAACTTCCTATTATTTTTTTTGGTTCAATTTTCGGTTCAGTATTTTTGCACGACACAAAAAATATCAATATTGGCATTATAAAGCTGTATTTCATTTAAAAAAGCGAGATTAAAAATTGCTGATGAATAGTTTATATGTTTGACAAAGCCTCCTAATTTTGGATGGATATATGTGATAACTGGCACACAATATTTGTTTTTAAATATATTGTTTTTTTTCTTACAAACAAATAATAGGGCAATATCAATATCAATTTCAATGACAAATTTTAAAAGGAGCACTGTCCGCGTGAAGGATGGAAGTGGAGCTCTCCCGATTTTTTTCGGGAAGCGGGAACGGACAGCCTGACCTCGTTGCTGCACTGAGTGTCTTTTTTGCACAATAGTGGTCCAACGAGGGCACGCCCAAAAAAAACGACCAGAAATAAATCCTAGTCGTTTTTAAAAGTATTGTTGCGAATGTTTATCCTAAAAAGGCTTTCAATTCGTCGTAGGTTTTAATTTTTGTGCTTACTTTTTCTTTGTTGAGTACGCTTTCAATTTGTGTTGGGATTGGCAAAGTCACGTTTAAGGCTGGTTCTACCACGTCTAGGAACTTGATAGGGTGGGCGGTTTCTAAGAAAACACCAATTGCGTTAGGGTAGTTTTCCAATTCTTTTTTCAAGCCTAAATAACCTACAGCTCCGTGTGGCTCGGCAATGTAACCATCGGTGTTGTAGATTTTTTTCATGGCTGCCAAGGTTTCGTCGTCAGTGTAGGTATACGAAGAAAAGTCTTTTTTGAACTGTTCTAAATCGTTGCCATACATTTCCTGAATACGAATAAAGTTACTTGGGTTTCCTACGTCCATAGCGTTAGAAATCGTAGCAATAGAAGGTTTAGGATCGTACACTCCATTTACAAGGAATCTCGGTACTGTATCGTTTACGTTTGTAGCAGCTACAAAATGGTCGATGTTTAATCCCATTTTCTTAGCAATAATACCAGCACAAATGTTCCCGAAGTTACCACTTGGACAAGAGAAAACCAATGGGCGGTTTTGTGACTTCAACGCCTTGTAAGCAAAGAAGAAATAAAACATTTGCGGCAACCAACGCGCAATGTTAATCGAGTTGGCCGAGGTTAGGTTTTTGTGCGCCAAAGTTTCGTCTAAGAACGCTTTTTTAACCATATCCTGACAATCGTCAAAAACACCGTCTACTTCTAAGGCTTTGATGTTTTGCCCCAGAGTCGTTAATTGTTTTTCCTGAATGTCGCTCACTTTTCCGGAAGGGTATAAAATAACTACTTCAACGCCTTGAACACCAAGAAAACCACTAGCAACAGCTCCTCCGGTATCTCCCGAAGTAGCAACCAAAACGGTATTGGTATTGTCTTTTTTCTCACGGTTAAAATATCCTAAACAACGTGACATAAAACGCGCTCCCACGTCTTTGAAAGCCATTGTTGGCCCGTGGAATAATTCTAGTGAATAGATGTCTTTTTCTACAGGAACTACGGGGAAATCAAAGCATAAAGTTTCAGCTATGATTTGTTTTAAAGTTTCGGCTGGGATTTCGTCGCCTACAAATTGTTGGATCGCCTCGAAAGCAATTTCTTCGTGACTTAAATTTTCGATGTTATCAAAAAAAGATTGTGGAAGAGGGGTAATATTTTCGGGGAAATACAAACCTCTATCAGAAGCTAATCCCTGAATTACGGCTTCCTGAAAAGATACTTTTGGGGCGTTATGGTTTAAACTGTAATACTTCATTATGATTTTTGATTTCTGATTGAAGAGTAACGATTTTTGATTTTTTAGATCTGAAATAGTTAATCTAAAATCTTAAATAATTTTCTAAATTCTAATTTCTGCCTTCTAACTTTAAATCACTCTCATTCCTGTGTCATTCACTTTACATACATGGATTTCGTATGGTAAATTGATTTCGTCGTAAACGGCACACATTCCTTTGGCAATTTTTTCGGCTGCGTCTTTTCCTCTGCTTAAAGCAAAAATAGAAGGTCCTGAACCGGATATCCCTGAACCTAAAGCACCGTTTTCATAAGCTGATTGTTTGATTAAATCAAAACCAGGAATTAATACGCTACGTAAAGGTTCTACGATTTCGTCGTGCAAAGAACGCCCGATTAAATCGTAATCCTGAGTGTATAATCCCGCTACTAATCCGCCTACATTTCCCCATTGCGTAATGGCGCTTTTTAAGGAAACGTTTTGTTTTAAAACGGAACGCGCATCTGACGTTTTTAATTCAATTTGGGGATGAATTACGGTAGCGTACAATTCGTTTGGACTGTCAATTTTGATAATGTCCAAAGGATTCGAACTTCTTACTAAGGTAAATCCACCCAAAAGGGCAGGAGCCACATTATCGGCATGGGCATTTCCTGAAGCTAATTTTTCACCTTGCATCGCAAACTTTACCAATTCTTTTCGGGTAAATGGATTACCTAATAATTCATTGGCACCAAAAACAGCTCCAGCCGAACTGGCCGCACTACTACCAATTCCGCTTCCGGCTTTGATGTGTTTGTAAATTTCAATTTCGAATCCAAATTCGGCATCTACTTCTTCAAGCATCGCTAATAAAGCCACACCAGCCACGTTTTTCTCTGCTTCCAAAGGTAAATTAGCTCCTTCAATTTTAGTGATGCGAACACCTTTTTCAGCCGATTTGCGAACAATCATTTCGTCACCTACATTGTCCAAACACAATCCTAGTACGTCAAATCCACAGGACAGGTTGGCAATGGTTGCAGGGCAAAATACTTTTACTTCATTCATATATTTTTGTTTCATGTTAAGGTTTCATGTTTAAGGTTTATGTTGTTTGTGTGACAACTTTCAACTTTAAGCAAAGAAAACTTTAAACTACATTATACGTTTCCTATTCTAATTACATCGGCAAAAATTCCCGAAGCGGTAACCGCTGCTCCCGCACCAGCTCCTTTGATTAATAACGGTTGGTCTACGTAACGATCCGTATAGAATAATACAATATTGTCTTTTCCTTCTAGGTTATAGAAAGGATGGTCTTTTGGTATAAATTGCAATCCTACGCTGGCTTTTCCATTTTCAAATTGAGCTACAAATTTTAAGCGGCTGTCTTTTGCTTTGGCTTCCGCCAAAATTCCTTCAAAATGGCTGTTGTATTCAATCAACGATTTGAAGAAATCTTCGTTATTGGTTGTTGCCATACAAGCAGCAGGTAAGAAAGATTGGTTTTCAATATCTTCAATTTCCATTTTATAACCGCTTTCGCGAATTAAAATCAGGATTTTACGCGCTACGTCAATTCCGCTCAAGTCAATTTTCGGATCAGGCTCTGTAAATCCTTGTACTCCAGCTTCTTTAACCACATCATGGAACGAATAATTTTCGTCAAAATTGTTAAAGATAAAGTTCAGACTTCCTGATAAAACTGCTTGGATTTTGTGTACTTTATCACCTGAAGCGATTAGGTTTTTTACCGTATCGATAATTGGCAATCCAGCTCCCACGTTTGTTTCAAATAAGAAAGGAGCATTGTATTGTCTTGATAATTTTTTCAGGTTTTTGTAATTATCGTATGCCGAAGCACAAGCAATTTTGTTACAAGTTACCACGCCTACACTTTGTTTTAAGAAGCGCTCATAGATCGCCGCAACATCTGCATTGGCAGTAATATCTACAAAAATAGAATTACGCAAGTTTAATGAAGTTACTTTTTCGATAAACAATTCCTTGTTGGCCGCTTCTCCGTTTTCAAGAGTGGCTTTCCAAGAATCCAAATCAATTCCGTCATCGTCAAAATGCATTTTTCTGGAATTGGATAAAGCAATGACACGAACGTTGATTTTTAGATTTTCTTTTAAGAATTTCTTTTGTTGGTGGATTTGCTCGATGAATTTTTCACCTACATTACCCACACCCATTACGAATAAGTTCAGCTGTTTGGTGTTTTCTTCAAAGAAATTTTCGTGCAAAGTGTTCAATGCTTTTTTAACGTCTCTTTCGTTAATTACAGCCGAAATATTTCTTTCCGAAGCACCCTGAGCAATCGCACGGATGTTTACGTTATTTTTTCCCAAAGTACTAAACATTCTTCCGCTTAGACCTTGGTGGTTTTTCATGTTTTCACCCACTAATGCAATGATGCATAAGTTTTTCTCCACGATGCAAGGCTCGATTTTGTTTTGCGCAATTTCGATTTCAAATGCGCTGTTAATTGCCGATTCTGCCACATCAGCATCACTATTCAAGATACCAATACAAATAGAATGTTCTGAAGAAGCTTGAGTGATAAAAATAACATTGATTCCTTCTTGTGACAATACTTCGAATAGTCTTTTAGAAGAACCTGAAACACCAATCATTCCTGGACCTTCAAGAGTAATCAATGTAATATTATCAATATGACTAATTCCTCTTACCGGACTTCCGTTTGGAGTTGAAATATTTGAAATATAAGTTCCTTCGGCCTCTGGTTCAAAAGTATTTTTGATATGAATAGGAATGTTTTTTCTTAAAACAGGTTGGATAGTTGGTGGATATAAAACTTTGGCACCAAAATGCGATAACTCCATTGCTTCTTGGTACGAAATAGTAGCAATAGGTCTGGCTTGTTTTACAATTTTTGGATTAGCTGTAAACATTCCGTTAACGTCTGTCCAAATTTCTAATTCGCTTGCATCTAAGGCACCAGCAATTATTGCAGCAGTATAATCAGAACCACCACGTCCTAAAGTAGTATTGATATCATCCAAAGAAGAAGCGATAAAACCAGGCATAATGGTTACTTGTGCGTCATTTGAATTGAAAAATGCAGTAGTTAAAGCATTAGTAACTTCAAAGTTTACTGCCGCCTTACCATAATTATTATTGGTTTTGATTAATTCACGGCTGTCTTTGTAGCCACTGTTTTTTAGGTTTTGTTTTAGTGCTTCGGCAATAATATAAGAGGAAAGTAATTCTCCAAAACTTAAAATTGTATCTGATGTTCTAGCCGATAATTCACCTAGAAGGGAACAACCGTCCAAGATTGTTTCTAAGTGGTTAACGATTCTTTTAATGTGACTTAAAGAACTACTTTGTTCGCTTACAGGAATTAATTCTTTTAGAGCGTCTAAGTGTTTTTTCTCAATTTCAGCAACGATATCTTTGTAGGTTTCATCGTTCAAGGCTGCTTTAGAAGCAGCTAGTTGTAGCAAATCAGTTACTTTGCTTAGTGCTGAAACGACTACTACTAGTTTATCATTTTTAGCTTTGTTAAGAACAATATCAAGAACTAGTTTTATATTTTTTGCATTGGCTACCGAAGTTCCACCAAATTTTAATACTTTCATTTTGTATGTTTTATTTTAAAAGCAATGTTTTATATACACCCAAGAACTTACTTCTAATGAAAAAAGCATCTACGGTTATTGATTATATGTAATTATTGAATACCCCTAAGGGGTAGTAGTAGTTGTAACAGAAATAGCAACCCAAATAGGACTGCTTGTAAGAGAATAATATGTAGTTCTGTTGTTTTTCATAAGAGTTCCCAAAAATACAGTTTTTTATAAAAAGCAAAAAGCTTTTGATGGTTTTTGTGAAAAAATTAAAAAAAGAGCAAATATAGACTATTTGCTGATTTTAATCCGAATGATTGCCTTAAATTTTTACGATATTCTTTCTTTTAGTTGTAAAGTTTTGCAAATATTTTTATTATGTTCTGTCCGACTGGAAGTTTATTCAAAAGGTATTTTGAAATTCTATTAGCAATCGGTTTTGGAGTGGTTTGTTTTTTGTATAGAATTTTCTTATTTTTTGGTTCTAATACTTTGTTAAGGTATTGAAAGCGGTTTTTTGGTTAGAGAAAAAGGGTTTTGATATAAAAAATAGCGCTAAAAAGAAGCATTATTTTTAAAATAACTTTATCATCAAATAAAAAAAGTATTTTTGCTGTCTAAAAAATTAAGTAAAACAATGTCGATAAACCGTATTTTCCAATTTTTAGTACCGAAGGATAAAAAATTCTTTCCACTTTTTGAAGAGGCTTCTAGTAATTTAATTGAATTAGCTTCTAATTTACATGAAGCAGTTAATCTTCCATTGAAAGAAAGAGAAGTGCTTTTTCATAAAATTGACGAATTAGAACAAAGAGGTGAGGATATTACACGTCAAACGAATTTAGAGTTGAGTAAAAACTTTATTACGCCTTTTGATCGTGAGGATATTCACTCTCTAGTTACTTCTATTGATAATGTTGCCGACCGTTTGCACGGTGCTTCAAGTATTATGCGTTTGTATCAAGTAGACAAGATTACAAAATCGATTCGTAAATTGACAGAAATTAATCTTGAGGCTTGTCAAAATATTGAAATTGCCGTAAAAGAATTGAGAGATTTTAAAAATGCACACAAAATTAAAGCGGCCTGTGCTAAAATTTCGAAGTTAGAAAACAAATCAGATAACGTTTATAACAAAGCGGTATTTGAAATTTTTGAGAATGAAACAGATGCAAAAAGCATTATTAAATACAAAGAAGTATTGTCTATCCTAGAATCGGCTACTGATAAATGTAAAAGTGTAGCTAGTGTTTTAGAATCGATTGCGGTTAAACATTCTTAATTTAATTTATTCTTTGAAGTAATAAGGTATGACTTTACTTATCACAATTATAGTTTTAGCGCTAATTTTTGATTACATTAATGGTTTTCATGATGCGGCTAATGCTATTGCAACAGTAGTTGCTACCAAAGTATTGACTCCGTTTCAGGCGGTTGTTTGGGCTGCTTTTTTTAATTTCCTTGCCTATTGGGTTTTTGGTTTTGGAGTGGCGGATACAGTGGCAAAAACGGCGCATACAATGGAGATTAATCTCGTTGTAATTTTAGCTGGTGTTATTGCTGCAATTTGTTGGAATTTACTAACCTGGTGGTTAGGTATTCCATCGAGTTCTTCTCATACATTAATTGGAGGATTTGCTGGAGCGGCTATTGCTCATGCTATTGCTGTTCACGGTTTTTCAGGTTATATAGGAGAAGATGGAGAAACTCATTATTGGTATCAAATCGTAAGTTGGTATAAGGCTGGTAAAGATGGAGGTATGCCTTCAGGTGTAATAATTATCATTGCTTTTATTGTTTTAGCGCCATTGTTAGGAGCTTTAGCATCTTATTTGATATCGATTTGGTTGTTAAATGCTTCTCGAAAAAGTATTGGTCCTAAAATTTTTACTGTGGCTTTGATGCTTGCTACGATTTGGTTTGTAAGCCACCAAATGGTTTCTTATGAGGAAATAGAAAAGCCTCGTTTTGATTCTCATTTTTGGAGTGTTGCGTTTGATTCCCATAATATTAAATGGCTTTTAGTTGGTTTTATTGTATTGACTGTAAGTGGTTTTTGTTTGATATTTAGTAGTTTAAATTTACATCAGGCAGAAGCAGCTTTAAAGAAAATGCAATTATTGTCTTCTGCTGCATTTAGCTTAGGGCACGGAGGAAATGATTCTCAAAAAGTAATGGGTATTATTGCAGCAGCAGTTGCGGTATATATCCATACTAATCCTGGAGTTCATATGGATTCATGGCTCGATGTGGTCTTGCCTAATGAAGATAAAGGGATAAAAGGACAAATGCCTGGTTGGATTCCATTAGCTTGTTATTCGGCAATTGCTGTGGGGACATTAAGTGGTGGTTGGAAAATTGTCAAAACCATGGGGTCTAAAATCACTAAAGTGACTTCATTTGAAGGGGTAGCGGCAGAAACAGCTGGAGCTTTGACTTTATATTTTACAGAGCATTTAAAAATTCCAGTAAGTACAACCCATACAATTACAGGATCAATCATTGGAGTTGGATTGACTAAGCGTGTGTCTGCTGTTCGTTGGGGTGTTACGGTAAGCTTGATTTGGGCTTGGATTTTAACGATTCCAATTTCGGCGTTATTAGCTGCTTTATTTTATTATATATTGACTATTTTTATATAGAATAATAGTTCAATATTTAGAAAAACCTCAAATGACCTTTCGTTATTTGAGGTTTTTTTGTTAAAATTTGAAACATAAAGACATAAAAAAAAGAACCTGAATAAATCAAGTTCTTTTGTTATTAACTTACTTAACTAAAAACATTTCTGTTTTGGTATTTTTTCTCTTTTAGTAAAGTTTAGGGTATTTTGTAGGATTGCTTTCGGATAGTATGGAATATACTTTTTCGAAAATATCTTCAATAGATGGCTTAGAAAAATAATCGCCATCTGTTCCATAAGCTGGTCTGTGTTCTTGAGCTGCTAAAGTTTGAGGTTGGCTGTCCAAATATTGGTAAGCACCTTGTTCTTCAATAATCTTTTGTAAAATATAGGCAGAAGCTCCTCCAGGAACATCTTCGTCTATCACAAGCAAACGATTCGTTTTTTGTACACTCTTAGCAATATCGTGATTTTTATCAAAAGGGATTAAGGATTGAATATCAATTACCTCACAATTGATACCAACTCCCTCTAATTCTTTTGCGGCTTGTTCCACTAATCGTAGGGTAGATCCGTAGGAAACTAAAGTGATATCTGTACCTGTTTTAATCGTTTCAACAACTCCAATAGGCGTTTTAAATTTACCAAAATTTGTTGGTGCTTTTTCTTTTAATCGGTAACCATTTAAGCATTCGATTACAAGAGCTGGTTCATCACATTCTAAAAGAGAATTGTAAAAACCGGCAGCTTTTGTCATATCTCTAGGGACTAAAACATTAATTCCTCTTAACGCATTTATAATCATTCCCATTGGAGAACCAGAATGCCAAATTCCTTCTAGTCGATGTCCGCGAGTTCGGATGATTAAGGGGGCGTTTTGTTTTCCTACAGTTCTATATAACAAGGAAGCCAAGTCATCGCTTAGAATTTGTATAGCATACAATAGATAGTCTAAATATTGAATCTCAGCAATGGGTCTTAATCCTCTTAAAGCCAGTCCAATACCTTGCCCTATGATGGTTGCTTCTCTGATACCTACGTCGGCAACTCGGGTAATGCCGTATTTTTCTTGCATCCCCTCTAGGCCTTGATTTACGTCACCAATGTTTCCAGAGTCTTCACCAAAAATTAAAACTTGCGGATATTTAGCAAATAAAGCATCAAAATTATCACGGATGATCATTCTGCCATCGGTATCTTTTCTGGCATTCTCCTCGTAAGTTGGCAATACTTCATGAACTGAAAACACATTGTTTTTTGTTTCAGAATATAAATTGTTACTAAAAAGAGGTTGTGTTTTTGAAAAGTAGTTTTGAATCCAAGTAGCTAATTCTGAGCGAACGTTTTCATTTACCACAAGGCGTAATGATTTTCTAGCAGTTGCTAAAATTTCCTTTTTTAGAGGATCTTTAATCGCTTTGAGATTATTGGATAGTTTAAGAATTTGATCTTTGTTTTTGCTTGCAGGAGCAATTTTTTCTAATAAACTAACTAGTTCGTTTTTTTCATTAATGATTGGGTTAATAAAAGAAGTCCAACAAGCTTTTTTTGTTTCTAAAACTTCTTTTTTTATGGCAATCTCTATTTCGTTTAATTCTTCTGCCGAAGCGATATTGATTGCGATCATCCACAAACGCATTTGTCGGATGCAATCAAATTCTCTTTCCCAGTTTAGTCGTTCGGTGCTTTTGTATCTTTCGTGCGATCCTGAACTTGAATGACCTTGAGGTTGTGTAAGTTCTGTAACGTGTACTAAAACAGGAACATGTTGTTCACGAGCTATTTTAGATGCTCTTTCGTATGCTGTCATTAAATCAGAATAATCCCAGCCTTTTACAGTGATGATTTCAATTCCATTATTGTTTTTATCTCTTTGAAAACCAGATAAAATTTCAGAAATATTCTCTTTTGTAGTTTGGTGTTTAGCATGAACAGAGATTCCGTATTCATCATCCCAAACACTTATAACCATTGGTACTTGTAATACTCCTGCTGCATTAATGGTTTCAAAAATACCCCTTCGGAAGTACTGGCATTACCAATAGTACCCCAAGCTACTTCATTACCGTCTATTGAAAAATTTTCTTTATTAGGTATGTTGTCTAGTGCTCGATATACTTTTGAAGCTTGTGCTAAACCCAAAAGGCGAGGCATTTGAGCAGCTGTAGGAGAAATATCGGAGCTAGAATTATATTGCTGGGTTAAGTTTTTCCAACTTCCGTCTTCATTTAAGCTATGAGTAACAAAATGGCCTCCCATTTGTCTTCCCGCAGACATTGGTTCTTGTTTAATATCGGTGTTTCCGTATAATCCAGCAAAAAAGTTAGAAGGGGTTAATTCGCCTATGGCCATCATAAAAGTTTGATCGCGATAATAACCAGAACGAAAATCTCCTTTCTTAAAGAATTTAGCCATTGCAATTTGAGGCACTTCTTTTCCATCGCCAAAAATTCCAAATTTTGCTTTACCAGTCAAAACCTCTCGACGTCCTAAAAGACTACATTCGCGACTAGTTACAGCTATCTTATAATCATTCAATACTTCAGTCTTGAAATCTTCAAATGTCAATGTAGTATTGGTTTGTTCTTTTATCATAAATGAAAGATTATAATTCTTTGGCGCAAATTTACTTAAAAAGTAGGTATAATCATAATCAATCAAAATAAAAACAAGCTATATTTTAATGTTTTTGTTTAATAAAAACAGGTGTTTTTTATTGAAATGTAAATTTTTTTTCAAATATTTGGTTTTTTATCAACGTAATGTTTTAAGTAATTTGTTTAGAACCATTTTCGATTGAAAAGGTTTAAAAGTGCTTTTGGCGAAAAGGTAATTATAAAACGTATTTTTTCATTGTATCTGTTTTGAGTGATTTCCCATCCATTTGAAGAATATACAGGTAAGTATAACTCAAGGTAATCTGTAACTAAATTAAGTCGGATACCACTATCAAAAATGAATTTTGGACTTTGGTATTTGTTTTTTACTAAGCCTACATCTCCGTATACTTCTATCCAATTCCAAATATTATAACCAGTATTAATGGTGCTAATCCATTGATTAGCAAAGGCGGTATTTAGTTTAGATTTGAATCCTCCTTCGGCTAAAATAAATTGCTGACTAAAAAATCCGCTACTCTCCGAACGACCATACAAACCATAATCAAATAAATAATCGGTAGGTCTATCTATACCAAAACTAAAGTAGTCATTATTAATTTTGTTATATAAAAAACTACCTGCATAGAGGCGAATATTAAACCGATGATTGTCCTCGAAAAGTTTTCGGTACTCTATTTCTCCAGAAAGTTTACCAAAATTGCTAGCCAATTGGACGTCATTTACAAAACTAAAATGTTCGGTAACTTCTGTTTTCGTATTGATATACCTCGCATTAAAAACGGAGTAATTATTTGTGGGGTTATTGGTTACAATTTCACTTTTTTGGCGATCAACCATTACGTGTCTAAAATAGATTAGTTGTTTTTTATTGTCTCTAATATCGTTTTCTCTGATTTGTAATAAAATACTAGGATTTATTTTAGTATAAGTAGCATCAGGTGCATAATGAAAATAAGAACCCGCAAGCGAATATTTCACATTAAATAATCGGCTGTCTCGGTAGTTTTTATTTATTGAAAAGCCTCCAGATCCTGAAAAAGTATTCGAGTTGCTGGAGTAGGATGGGTTAATAGTAAAGGTAAAAGGTTTTTCAAGTATCGTCTTATTATGGAGTCTCATTCCTGCAATTAGCCCATCATAGAGGTTGTATTCAAAAGAAGGCATGTATATAATTTGGTTATAGTAAGGGTCTTCTAAATCTTTTGCGAATACAAATTTTAAGGGTCTATTGTTAGGAAAAAATGATTTTAGTGATCTCCAGTTGTTTCTTAAATTGTATTCAGGAACTTCGTTTTTATAATTTAAAATAATTTTGTTCGCTCCATTTCGCGCTAGGCTATAAATACTGTATTTCGGTCCTGGTTCTATCCATTCCTTAAATACAATTTCACCTTTGTTTGTTCCATAAATCGGAATAGGAACATTAATCCCTGTTTTATTTTTTAGTGAAAATTGGATGCTATCAGTTGTTTTAGTAACCTTGTCAAATTTATAATCGATAAGATCTCTGGAGTAGATAATCGTTTTAAAGAACCAATCAATATTTTTAGTAGTTTGATTTTTTAGAGCATTTTCAAAATCCAATGCGTCTGTTTGTTGTTTATTATTTTTAATGTAGAAATTATTGATGCTTTTACTCACAGCATCATTTTCGAGATAGCTGTTTAGGAATCGTAAACTAAGTCCTGCTCTGTATTTGCTTGCAATTTGCTCATTGAATTTAATTAATTTATTTTTAGGTTCACCCAAGGCCTGATCTAAATTTTTTCGAGCCATAAGCATATAAAAATAACTGTATTGCTCGTTAAAATCTAGGTTGGTTAGGTTATAACTTTTGAGTAATTTATAAGATGCAGCACTACCTAACATTTTAGTTCCTGGGTAATTCTCCTCGATGTATTTCATCATGATATAGATTTGAATTCCATTGTGAACCCAGCTGTCTTTTCGATTATTGATGTAAAGGCTATTGTTTAGAAAAACATTAATGTAGGTTTTTAAAAACTTAATTTCATAGGTAAACTCGTCTGAAAAAGGTCTGATGAATGAAGGAAGCTGATTTAAGCCATAAAAAGGATTTCGTTCATAGTCAGTTTGTGAAATAATAATCTTTTTAAAAGGATAATCACCAATTAGTTTTTTTACAAATCGAACAACACAATCTATAGCTTGAGCTTGAGCATAAGGAGTAATTTTTTCTCCATTTAAATTAGTCAATACTTCAAAATTATCGTTCTTAAAACTCGTAAAACTTGCTATTGGTTCGATATGTAAACTAAAATCGATGCGGTTTTTACCAATTAATTTATGAATTGAATAGTCTTCATTAGCTATAATTTCTTCATTTTCATCTAAATCGGTACTAATTTCAAATTCTTTGCTCACTCTTAATTCAACTTCAAAGTCTGTAACCGCATTAGGAATATCATCTAAATTTTCATTGCTGTATCTAACAAATTCGTGGTTTTCATATCGAGCGGGGGTTAAAAACCAATTTTTTAAGTTCATATTACCAAAATCATCATATCCGTATTTAGTAAACTTGTTACTTGGAATTTTGGCATCATAAGTAAGTTGGAGTTCCGTTTTTTGATTTGGAGCTAATTTTTGAGGCAGATTTATAATTACTAAATCAGGATTTTCTTTTGTTCGTTCCCAAGATAATAAAGATTGTTTCTCTCCAGTAATTTTTAATTTTGAAGTATTGCCTCTTTCTTCCTCTTTGGCAAGGTGAAAACCACGATAAAATTCATCTGAAAACCTTGATGCTAAAGGAGTTTGTAAATTAGAATAGGCATGATTCCAATCGTTTAATATAATTCTTGAAATGGTATCATTTGTTGTATTGAAATAGGTAATCTTTTGATTCACATGTAAAACATGAGTTTCAGTATCTACATCTACAAATAGTTGATTTTTATGCTGTGCCAAAACTTTCTTTTGGCCAGCAAAAATCACAATAATAGACATTAAAATTTTGAAAAATGCTTTCAATGTAAATTTGGGTTTGATTACTATTTCAATATACATTTTTTAGTTTTAATAATATACGAAATGTAAATAATAATAGTTCCTTATACGATGGTTAAAAATTAGGTTTCAAGGTGTATTTTTTATAAAAGTTATCTAAAACGGTAACAACTTCGTCTTCATTGTCCACAATTTTAAATAGATTCAAATCTTCTGGACTTATGGCATTTTCTTGTTCTAATAATACTTTTTTTATCCAGTCGATTAAACCTGACCAATAACTACTCCCTACCAGAATAATTGGGAAACGAGCAATTTTTTTGGTTTGTATTAGTGTTATCGCTTCAAACATTTCGTCTAAGGTCCCAAAACCACCAGGCATTACTACAAAACCTTGAGAATATTTGACAAACATTACTTTTCTAACAAAAAAATAGTCAAAATTAAGGTTTTTATCATGGTCGATATAAGGGTTGAAATGTTGTTCAAATGGGAGGTCAATATTAAGTCCTACAGAAGTCCCTCCACCTAAATGAGCGCCTTTATTTCCAGCCTCCATAATTCCTGGTCCACCACCCGTTATTACACCATAACCCGCTTTACTAATTTTGAAAGCAATTTTTTCGGCTAATTGATAGTATTTATTATCAGGTTTTGTTCGGGCAGAACCAAAAATGGAAACACATGGACCTATACGTCCCATGTTTTCAAAACCATTAACAAACTCCGACATGATTTTGAAAATAGCCCAGCTATCATTGGTACGAATTTCATTCCATGTTTTTTGTTTTAATCGGTCTTGGATGATTTTTTCTTCATCATTTTCAAAATCTTCTAAAAGCATAATTTTAAGTTTTTGTTTAATGACTTCAAAATGAAGTATTAATGGTTAATTTAGGGTGAAAAAGTTAATTAAAAATTGGTTTTTTACACCAAGTTAGGCTTTTTTTTGCATAAATGCTTTAGTGTAATCTCTTAAATTTTAGCTAAAAAAATGATTAATTGATTAATTCGTTGGTAAGTAAATGATTAGTGTTATTTTAGTAAACAAAAAAGGAACTCATATTAAACGAATTCCTTTTTGATATAGTGATTACGATTGTTCGAGTTCTTTTTTTAAGAATTTGGCGGTATAGCTTTTTTTGACCTCTGCTACTTCTTCTGGTGTTCCTTTTGCAACGACTGTTCCGCCGCCTTTCCCGCCTTCTGGCCCTATATCGATAATATAATCGGCTAGTTTGATTACATCCAGATTATGTTCAATAATCAATATAGTATTTCCTTTGTCGACTAATTTATGGATAACTTCCATTAGCACTCGAATGTCTTCGAAATGTAAACCAGTTGTAGGTTCGTCCAAGATATAAAAAGTATTTCCTGTATCTTTTTTTGATAATTCTCCTGCCAATTTTATGCGTTGCGCCTCTCCACCAGAAAGTGTAGTACTTTGTTGTCCCAAAGTAATATATCCTAAGCCAACATCCTGAATGGTTTTAATTTTTCGGTGAATTTTAGGGATATTTTCAAAGAAAGGAACTGCTTCATCTACGGTCATATTTAATACATCCGAAATGGATTTTCCTTTATAGCGAATTTCTAAGGTTTCTCTATTAAAGCGTTTTCCTTGACAAGTTTCACATTCTACATAAACATCGGGTAAGAAGTTCATTTCGATAGTTCGCACTCCTGAACCTTGACAAGTTTCACAGCGGCCACCTGCTACATTGAAACTAAAACGACCCGCTTTGTAACCCCGAATCATACTTTCTGGGGTTTTTGTAAATAAGGCTCTGATTTCGGTAAAGACTTCGGTATAGGTAGCTGGATTAGATCGTGGCGTTCTACCAATTGGACTTTGGTCAATATCAATAACTTTGTCAATATGTTCTAAACCTTCTATTTTTTTGTAGGGTTGTGGTTTTTTAACTCCATTAAAATAGTGAGCATTTAAGATAGGGTAGAGTGTTTCGTTTATTAAAGTAGATTTTCCACTTCCTGACACTCCGGTTACACAAATCATTTTACCTAAAGGCAATTCGATAGAAACATTTTTTAAATTGTTTCCCGTTGCACCTGATAGTTTTAAGAATTTTCCATTGCCTTCACGACGTTTTTTAGGAATTTCAAATTTCATTTTCCCATTAAGATACTGTGCTGTAATGGTATTCGATTTGAGGGTTTCTTTTGGAGTTCCAATACTTATAATTTCACCACCAAATTTTCCTGCTTTAGGTCCAATATCAATTACATAATCGGCACGTTCAATCATGTCTTTGTCGTGTTCTACTACAATGACCGAGTTTCCAATATCACGTAATTGTTCTAATGAATGGATGAGTTTTTCATTATCTCTTTGGTGTAAACCGATACTAGGTTCGTCTAAAATATAAAGAACTCCTACTAACTGGGAACCAATTTGTGTTGCTAATCGAATGCGTTGTGCTTCACCTCCTGAGAGTGATTTTGAACTTCGGCTTAAAGCCAAATAATCCAGACCAACATTCATTAAAAAATCCAATCGATCCTTTATCTCTTTGATTACTTCAGAAGCAATAAGAAGTTGTTTATCTGATAAATGAGAATTTAAATTATGGAACCATTTGGTTAAATCTGAAATATCCATATTGCACAATTCAGCAATATTTTTTTCATCAATTTTGAAAAACAAGGCTTCTTTTTTTAGACGAGATCCTTCACAAACAGGACATTCTAATTCGTCCATGAAATCTTTTGCCCAACGTTTGATGGTGGTTGAGCCACTTTCATCATGTTGACTTTTAATGAAGTGTGCTATTCCTTCAAAATCTATTTTGTAATCACGGGCAACTCCTAAGTCTTTAGAATTGATGGTGAATTTTTCTTTTCCACCATTCAAAATCATTTCCATCGCTTCATCAGGGATGTTTTCAATTGGGTCCGTAATTTTGAAATTATATTTTTGTCCAATGATTTCTAATTGTTTAAAAATCCAGGAAGATTTATATTCGCCCAAAGGTGCAAAACCACCTGCTTTTATGGAAAGTTTAGGATTAGGAATAATCTTTTTAACGTTGATTTCGTTTACCGTTCCTAAGCCATTACAGTGTTCGCAAGCTCCTTTTGGAGAATTGAAAGAAAATAAATTAGGTTCCGGATTTTGATAAGAAATTCCAGTGGAAGGACACATTAAATTTCGACTAAAATAACGTATTTCTTGACTATCTTGGTCTAATATCATCAATACATTTTCGCCGTGGTGCATAGCTGTATTAATACTTTCGGAAAGACGCTTTTGATTGTCCTCGCTATTATCGATAAGCAATCTGTCTACCACAATTTCAATATCGTGGGTTTTATATCTATCCAGTTTCATTCCGGGAGTAATATCTAGAGTATCTCCGTTAACTCGGACTTTTAAAAAACCTTGTTTGGCAATTTGTTGGAATAATTCACCATAATGTCCTTTACGCGCTCTAATTACGGGTGCTAAGATATTGATGCGCTTATTAGCAAAATCATTTACAATTAACTCTTTGATTTGTTCATCCGAATAAGAAACCATTTTTTCACCCGTATTGTAGCTATAAGCATCGGCACCTCGGGCATAAAGTAAACGAAGGAAATCATAAATTTCAGTAATAGTTCCTACGGTAGAACGCGGACTTTTACTAGTTGTTTTTTGTTCAATAGCTATGACCGGCGATAATCCGTCAATTTTATCCACATCAGGTCGTTCTAAACCGCCTAAAAACTGTCGAGCATAAGCCGAAAAAGTTTCCACATAGCGGCGTTGCCCTTCGGCATAAATAGTATCAAAAGCTAATGATGATTTTCCAGAGCCCGAAAGTCCTGTAATGACCACCATTTTTTCACGAGGAATCGAAATATCTATATTTTTAAGGTTGTGAACCCTAGCACCTAAAACTTCAATAGTATTATCTTTGTCTAACATAATTTTGGCTTATTGCTTCTTTCATCGCAATGACAGCAAAGTTACCATTTTGATTTGTTCTTTCACAGAAGAAAAAAGAAGTTTTGAAACTTAAAACTAGTAAAAGGAAAACGAAAATGCTGAATTTGATTAGCGTTTTCGTTTTCTTGTAGCTATGTAATTATCTATAGCTTCTTTACTTGTGTACCAATTTCTACCTTCTTTATAGGCATCTATCTTTCCTGTTCTGGCTAGTAAACTAATATATTCTTGTCCGTATGTAGCATTAGGCTCATTAACTATGTCTGAAATTTTTTGATAATCGTTGCCGTTATCAGGCATTGCATTCAGATATATATTTAAAGTACGTTCAAGAGCCTGACTCATCAGGAGCATTAGTTTCTGATAATTGCCATTGTTAGCCTGATTTAATGCTTCGTAATATTTTTTACGATCATTTTTAAGTATAATGGCCGGAGGGAAACCACAACGCATTAAAATTAAATTCATTGATAATCGTACTGTTCTTCCATTGCCATCAAAAAACGGATGAATCCATACTAATTTATGATGAAAAATAGTAGCAAGCTCAATATCATTTAATTGCAATGGATTTTTATTGATAAATTCAATTAATTCATCCAGTAAATCAGGTACTTTATTAGCATTTGGAGGGATAAAATTTGCGCCAGTAATTCGAACCCCTCCATTGCGTAATCTGCCTGCAAAATCATCTTCAATGGAACGTAACACTAAACCATGAATTGAAAGGATATCGATACTTCTTAATTTATAAGTGTCATTTATTATTGAAAATAAATAATCTATGGCTTTGTCATGATTATGTGTTTCAAAGTGTTCCCGTAAGGATTTACCTTTTATAGTAATTCCTTCCTGTAAAACCATTTGGGTTTCTCTTAGGCTCAGTGTATTACCTTCGATACTGTTTGAATTATAGGTCCATTCTATAGAAAGACTTTCCCGAATTTTATTTAATGCCATAGAGGGTAATGGTCGAGAAGATTGTAAAAGTTGTTTTTTCTCATACAATCTATCGAATATTTCCTGAAATTCAGTTCTATATGTCGTGTCTATATTCCACATAATCACAAATATATATCGGCAAAGTTATAAAATATACTTATCCGATATTAAAATTACTCCAAAAAAAACATCACAAAGGATGTTTTTTAATTTATATTTCCATAAAATGCTTATTCTATAGTCATTGATCTTAACTTACTTCTATAGGCTTCTAGTGCAGCTGCCTTAGAAATGAAACCAAAGTATTTTTCGTCTTTCACAACGGGAAGGAAAGTCGCTTTCGTTTTTTCAAATTTATCCATCACCACTTCCATACTGTTAAATGGATATACTACATCAAGAGGAGCAATCATAATTTCTTTGATGAGTGTATATTTTACTCGGTATTTATTAAAAATAATTTCACGGATATTGTTGAAATTAACAATTCCTAATAGGTGATTTTCTTGATCAACTACTGCAAAATAAGTTTGGTTAGAATGTGAAATTAAATCTACTAATTTTTCGAGGTTATCGTTAGGTGAAACGGTTAAAAAATCAGTTTGAATAATAGAATTGGTGTTTAATGTTGACAGCACGTTGTGGTCTTTATTACTGGTAAAAGCATGTCCCTTTTTAACCAAATCTTTTACATCCATTGAGTGTTTTTCAAATCGTTTTGAAATGGCAAAACTGATTGAAGCAACAATCATAAGTGGTAATAATAAACTGTAACCACCTGTAATTTCTGCAATTAAGAAGATGGCGGTAAGTGGTGCATGAAATAATCCGCTCAAAATTCCAGCCATTCCTACCATTGTAAAATTGCTTATGGGCAAATGAGCAATTCCTGTTAGGTTTATTGCTTTTGAAAATACATATCCTATGTACGAACCTACAAAAAGGGATGGAGCAAAGTTTCCTCCATTACCTCCTGACCCTAGGGTAATTGAAGTTGCAAAAACTTTCATCATCATCGTAGCTCCAACAAATAGAAGGATAATCCATCGGTTGTTTTGGTACGAACTAAATAAGGTGTTTTCTAATAATTCACCTGCATTGTTATCGGCAAGGATTTTGATACTTTCATAACCTTCTCCAAATAAAGTTGGAAAAACAAAAATGAGAACCGCTAAAATAGATGCCCCTAAAAGTCCCTTTTTGTAAGGATTCATTCTTAAATGGGAGAAAAAATGTTCTGTTCTTCTAAAATTTCTAGTATAATAGACCGAGAAAAATCCCGTAAGTATACCTAATAAAACATAAAAAGGAATTTTGTGATAGTCAAAATCTTGTTGTTGTCTAAAGTTCAATAAAACAGTTTCATCTAAAATGATTTCAGAAACCAATGCACCGGCAGCAGCAGCAATCATGATAGGCGTAAATGCCGAAATACTAACATCGACTAACAAAAATTCGATAGCAAATAAAACTCCTGCGATAGGTGCGTTGAAGGCCGCAGCAATTCCAGCAGCTACACCACAACCAATGAGTAGTGTTCTGTCTTTATAACTCAACTTGTAATTTTGTGCAAAATTAGATCCAAATGCCGCTCCTGTTACAACGATAGGGCTTTCTAAACCTGCGGATCCTCCCAGACCAACAGTTAAAGAAGAAGTCATGATTTGAGCATACATCTGTTTTCTTGGAATTATACTGGCTTTTTTAGCTACTGCATATAAAATTTGTGGTGTTCCTTTTTCTATTGTTCCTCCTAAAAGACGTTTGACAACTAAAATAGTAAGCAAGAGTCCAGCAATAGGTAAAATACTATTGATGAAACTTAACTTTAGAATACTGTTGACATAGGTAGCAAATAAATAAACCCAGTGCGCAAAAGTTTTTAATGCAATTACAGCAAATGCCGCCGAAATTCCCACTAAAACACTCGACAGAAAAATAAATTGCTTTGGGGTTAAGATAGATTGTGCCCAATCAATGATAATTTCTAGTTTAGAAAAATATTTTTTGAACATGTATGATTGTTTTTTAGTCGTACAAATTTACTATTATTTCTGGGCAAGATTAAGGTTTTTTGTAGCTTCTTTTCTGCTAAAAGGTTTTAAATTGCTTTTAGTGACAAATTCAATTATGGCCTTTGGATTTGTTTTAGCGTACTCTCGTAAAGACCAACCAATTGCTTTTTGAATAAAAAATTCTCTTGAATTTTGATGTTGAATACAAATAGATTTTAATAATTCAAAATCGGTTTTTTCTTTATAGCCTAATTGAAATAAAATAGCACTTCGATTTAGCCACATATTATTGGAATTGGAAAATTTTGCAACAATTTCTGGAATCATTTCTGGAAATTCTATAAGATATTGTCCTAAAATGTATTTTGAAATGGTATCTACACTGTCCCACCAAGAGTTGGTTATAATTAATTTTTCGATGAATAGAATAGCCTCTTTCTTGTATTTACCTTTGAATTCTTTCATTGCAATTTCAATGGCGCAATACTGAAGTTCTCTTTGTTCTTTATTGAAAAGTTCCCAAACAATGCTTTGGAAATTGGTATTAATTTCTTCCTGATGTTTTTTCCAGATATTTTTAAAAATTAATCGTCTTTCGGTGGTTTTAATGCCGTAAAAACCAAAATGATTTTTCATGTATTTAGCCATCTTCTTGGCTTCAAGACTATTTGCTTTTTCTTTAAATTGATTTTCAAGTTCAAGAATAAACGACATTTTATAGACTATTTAATTGTTGAGAACTATAGTTTTTGATTTCTTTAAAGAAAATGGTGAATTCATTTTCAAAGTCGGTATAATAGCTTGTAAGTTCTTCAGTGGCAAAACGCATATTTGATTTATTGTTTGTACGGCGATCCATTTGTGTTAATATTTGCTGAATACCCTCGATGAATTGGTAATTTAAAAGCCAATTTTGTTTTTCCATATAAGGTAAAATATTTTGCGCTTTTTCGCTAAGTAAATCATAATGTGTATGCATGGATTGGTAAAAACGACTGATATATACTTCTAAGTCTTCATCCGAATAATTGTTCCAGTTTTTGGCTAAAAAATGATCATAATAAATATCAACAATTACGCCCGCATAATGATGGTAGCGCTCGTGTAAACGTTTGGTACTTTTCCTGAAAAAAGGGTGCGCGTCAGTATAAGTATCGATTGCACGGTGTAACAGAATTCCTTTTTGAATTGTTTCTGGATATTTTTCAAATTGTTTCCCTCGAATACCATCAGCCATAAAATTGCCAATTTTTACAAGTTCGTCGTCGCCAGAAAGATAGATATGTGCTAAGAAATTCATTTGCCTAAAATATAAAATCTAAATGACTTTTATAAGGTGTCAATTGTTATATTTGTTCCCTATTTAACTTGTTGGGTGAAATTATTAAAACGTCAGTTCGAGTGTTTTTTTGTGTAGTGAAATGGAACAAAAAAATGTATCGAGAACCGTTTTTGATGAAATTTTCCTTGTTCTCGATACGATTTTCTGTCGGAAATCACTCGAACTGACGAAAAATTATCATCAAAAACTAATTTCATATAATGAGTTCTATTTACATTAAATTATTTAAATTTTAAAACATACAGAATGACATTAATTAAATCAATATCAGGAATTCGAGGAACAATAGGAGGTAAGGTAGGAGACAATCTTACTCCGGTAGATGCTGTAAAATTTGCATCGGCATATGGAACTTGGTTAAAAAACGCTAATGGAGATACCAATAAAAATTTAAAAGTTGTTGTAGGTCGTGATGCTCGTATTTCAGGACCTATGATTCATAATTTGGTAGTTAATACCTTAGTAGGTTTAGGAATTGATGTTATTGATTTAGGATTGTCTACAACGCCTACTGTTGAAGTGGCTGTTCCTTTAGAAAGTGCCGATGGTGGAATTATTTTAACCGCATCTCATAATCCAAAACAGTGGAATGCCTTAAAATTATTAAATGAAAAGGGAGAGTTTTTAAATGGAGTTGAAGGTGAAAAAATTCTAGCTATTGCTGAGGCAGAAGCTTTTGAATTTGCTGATGTGGATAGTTTAGGAGAGGTAATTGAAAACGATGCTTACATGGATATTCATATCGATGAAGTTTTGAATTTGTCTTTAGTAGATGTTGATGCAGTAAAAGCAGCTAAATTTAAAGTAGTTGTTGATGGCGTGAATTCGTCAGGAGGGGTTATTATTCCAAAATTACTGGAATTAATGGGGGTAGAAGTAGTAAAATTATACTGTGAACCTAATGGACATTTTCCTCATAACCCAGAACCACTAAAAGAGCATTTAACGGATATATGCGAATTAGTGGTGGAAGAAAAAGCGGATTTTGGTATTGTAGTTGATCCAGATGTGGATCGTTTGGCTTTCATTAGTGAAGATGGGGAAATGTTTGGTGAAGAATATACTTTAGTAGCAGTAGCTGATTATGTTTTGAGTAAGACACCAGGAAATACTGTTTCTAATATGTCTTCGTCACGTGCATTACGTGATGTAACAATAATGCATGGTGGAAGTTATGAAGCTAGTGCAGTAGGTGAGGTGAATGTGGTTGAATTAATGAAGAAAAACAAGGCTGTTATTGGAGGAGAAGGTAATGGAGGTATTATTTATCCTGAGTCTCATTATGGAAGAGATAGTTTGGTAGGAGTGGCGTTGTTTTTAACGCATTTAGCAAATAAAAATTGTAGTGTTTCTGCTTTACGCGCTTCGTATCCAGAGTATTATATGAGTAAAAATAAAATCGAATTGACACCTCAAATTGATGTAGATGCGATTTTAGTGGCTATGACAGAGAAATACAAAAACGAAGATATTTCTACTATTGACGGAGTTAAAATTGATTTTGCTAACGAATGGGTTCATTTAAGAAAATCAAATACAGAACCAATTATTCGTATTTATACTGAAGCTCCATCACAATCACAAGCGGATGCTTTAGCATTGCGAATCATTGAAGAAATCAAAGCGATTGCTGGAATTTAATTATTGTTTATAAAAAAATAAAACCCTTTCAAATTTGATTTTGAAAGGGTTTTTGTTTTGTTAATCCCATTCATTAGAATGCGAAAGAGCTATTTTTCCACCACCAGTAAATACTAAAGCAATACCGCCAGAAATATACAATCCTAATAACTCTAGTTGCCAGCCCCCATTTTCATTTAGTTGTAAAATCTCGTTAGTGTGAACTAAGAACAAAGCAAACAATGCCCCAAAAACATAGGCAATTGATGAAAGTCTAGTTCTACAACCAATAAGAATTAGTATAGGTGCAATTATCTCTGTTAGATAAACTCCATAAGATAAAAATCCAGGTAATCCTTTTTCGGATAGTAGTCCAGCAATAAAAGAGGTTTTTCCAATTTTTGCTATTCCATGTAGTAGCATTAATCCTCCTACAGCAACACGAATGATAAGTAGTCCTAAATCAATGTTTTTCTTCATAACTTTTATAATTAAAATAGTTTTTTTAAAAGTAAACAAATAATTACAGAATCGAATATATTAAAAATTCATTCTAAAGCTAATATTGGGAGTCATACCTAACGATTTATTGTTTACTTGTATGGCTTTGGAATTATCATTTGGATCCACTTTATAGTAGCGATTAATTGTGTTTTCATGATTTGTAGCATTAATAACACCAGCTCTAAGTGCTCCTTTTATACTAGAAGTAAAATTGAAATTATAACTTAAAGAAGTATCTAGTCGCAGAAAATTATCTAATTTTAAGCTGTTTGGCGCGTCATAATTAACAAAGTAACGGTTTCCATTTTGTACGGTTTCGTTCCCTTCTACAGGTTTGGTATAAGGTACTCCGTTACGCCAAGTTCCACCAATAGCTATTTTTAAATTGTCAAAAACAGTATAATTGAATCCTAATGTTACCGAATGTCTTATATCAACATTATTAGGAAAGGTAGACGGAATGAAACTGTCAAAATGATAGTTGTTTTGGCTATAAGTATAGCTTATCCAAGTACTAAGATCTTGAGTGGTTTTATTAATTAGAAATTCAATTCCTTTATTAGTATAACTTCCATGAGCATTTTGATATTGAAAATTATTATAAAAACCTTGGTTGGAAGCTGTAATTCCATCTACTATTTTACAGAAAGAAGTTAGGTCGATATTCCAATTGTTTTGGCTATAATCGATACCAAATGAGACTTGTTTACTTTGAGCAATTGGAATGGTATTATTGTCAACTAATTGCCAACGTCTTTTTTCTACACCTAAAAAATCATCTTCAAAATCGATAATTTGAGTTGAACTTTGATTTTTAAACTCTCCTTCAACTTTTAGTGCTAGTCCTTTTGCGATACTTTGTCTTACATTGATACGAGGTTCTATTAGGAATTTTTGAAATTTTTGGAAATAATTCAAACGAAGTCCCATCCGTAAGAAAGTATTGTTTTTTTGATATGTGGTTTCAGCGTAAGTTGCATGATTAAGCAAAACGGTTTTTTTGGTACTTGAATACAACGGATTATTCACTCGTGTTTGATTGAGCATCCCTGTTTCATTCATTTGATAGCCTGTTAAGAGCTTAAAATTTTCATTTAATAAATAATGTAAATTGAATTTGGCTCCTGTTTCAATTACTTCATTCGCTTCTGTTAAAAGCTGTTCTGTAGCAATTCGGTAATCACGCGAATCGATATTGTATCTGGAATAATAGCTGTTGAATTCGGTGCTGATTTTGGGACTCCACTTTGCATTCCAACTTCCACCAAAACCAATATTTTTTTGCGAAAGCCCACTGGATTTGGATAAACTTTCGTTTGCATTATTTTTTTCAGAATAGTTGAGTTCGTTGGTGATACCAATTAGATTAGCTCTAAGTTGATGCTTTTCATTTAAGTCATAAAGAATTTTAGCAGTATAATCGTAGAAGTTAAAGTCTGAATTGGTGTTTCTATCAGTATTATCAGCATTAATTTCGCTATCCTGAAAACTCTTTTTGTAATATTTAGAATATGTAGGAGTGTTTACAAAATCAGTTATAGAATGGCGAGCAGAAAGGTCAATTTCTAGGTTTGTTGCCAATGGAATTTGTACAAAAAAATCACCACTTATTAGGTTTATTCCAGCGCCACCTGAAATTGATTTTTTGATTTCATTATTAGTACTCATATTAATCATACTAGAAACCCCATCACTAAATTCGGCGCTGGTTCCATTTTTTGTGACCACAATTTTGTTAGTCAAATTAGGATTATAAGCAGAAATTAAACCAAAAAAATGTCCAGAATGATACATTTTAATATTATCCCAAAGCATAAAGTTTTGATCGTTCGTACCGCCTCGAACATTGATATTTGCTACGCTTTCATTAGTGCTTTCAATTCCGGGTAGGGTCTGTATGGATTGTAAAACATCTGGTTCGGTTAAACCCGGCAAGATTCCAAATTTCTTAGTGTATAAAATGGTACTTCCATCGGTGGTTTTTTGTAATCCCGAGGTTAGAAAAACAGGTATTAAAACAGGATTAAGTTCTTCTTTAGAAGGTTTTAATAAAATGGTTAAACCTTCTTTTGCAGCAGCAAAAAAATCTTTTGCTTTTAACTCTTTAGTTTCATAACCAATGTATGAAATCGTAATAATGGCATCAATGGGCACATTTTCTAAATTGAAATTTCCATTTTTAGCAGCAACAGTCCAGTTAGAATTAGTAGTTCTAATAGATGCTCCCGGAAGTATTGTTTTACTATCTGCAGCAAGAACAACTCCACAGGCACGGATGTTTTTATTCAATTTAGAAATGGTAATATATCGGTTGTCTAATGCCTTGAACTGAAGCGGAACTTTCGCATTCAAATCATCAATTGTTTGTTGAAGATTTAGTGTTGGATGGGGTTTTTCTATAGAAATGGTTGCAATATCTTCTACGGCATAAGAAAATTTCACATCAAACTGTTGTTCAATAGTTTTGATAACAATTGTTAGAGGTGTTTTGTTACTGTTAGTTTGTGCCGAACAAATACTCTTGGTACCTATTAATAATACGTAAAAAATCCATTTATTGAACCTCATATTGGTATAATATAATCGTTTTACCTTGTACTTTATAACTAAGTTGTAACGGAATTGTTATGGATTCTAGTGCAACTTTTTGATTGCTATGCGTAAAACTTCCTGTAAATAATTTGGTTGTATCTATATTCTCAGTTTCTATTTTGATATCATACTGGCGTTCTAATTCGGCAATTACTAAATTCAAAGGGATACGGGTAAAACTAGATTCTTTTAGTAACCAAGATGGTTTTTGAGCATCAAAATCATCTGTTTTTTCAATACGATTATTAATTACTCTAAAACTTTTACCAGGAGGTAATTTTACTGTGGTATTATTGTAGGTGACACTTACCAAACCTTCAAAACAGCTTACTTCGTAGTAATTATTACGTTGTTTTACATCAAAATGGGTTCCTAATACTTTAACCACTCCATCAGCAGATTGAACACTAAAGGTTTTTCCTTTTTGAACTTCAAAATAGGCTTCACCTTCTAGAGTTAAACTTCTTTGTTTGTCCCAATTGTTCTCGTTGAAAGTAATTTTGGAGGATGCATTTAGCAATACATCTGAATTATCAGGTAATTTAAATGATTTGGTTTGAGCAATTCCCGTTTCAAATGATTGGTTGCTATTCAAAAACAGAAAATAGGCAGATGTTAATAATACCAGAAATACTGCCGCAATTTTAAAAACAGTACTAAAATACAATGGACGTACTTTAGTTTTCTTTTTAGTTAGGTTTCTGTTTTTAAATGCAGCCAAAGCTTCTTCTGCATTTACTTTTGGCGCATCGATGTGTGAAGCATAATACGCAATTTTCTCAATCGTATTAAAATCTTCAGATTGTTTTAAATCTGCGATTTCTTTACTTGAAAGTTCGCCATCGAGCCATTTTAATATTTCTTTTTCCTTTTTCATTTGTTCTCGCTATAGGGTTAAGACAACTCAAAGGTATTTTACCCTACTATTCAATGAATTAAATATTTTCTATTTGTTCTTTTAATGTTTTTAGAGCGGCCGACATTCTTTTTTCAACTGCTTTTTGTGTTATTCCTAAAATTTCGGCAATTTCTCGGTATTTTTTTCCATCCACTCTGTTCATTAAAAATACTTCTCTTTGAGCGTCACTTAAAGAACTCAGCGCATTTTGTAATTTTGTTTTGAATTCTTCTTCCTCTAATAAGTATTCAGGACTTTGATTTGTTCTGTCTAGAGTAGGAGTGTCTTTGGCGTAAGCCATAACTACTTTTTGATGTTTGATCGAATTAAGAAATAAATTATTGACAGTTGTAAATAGATAGGTCTTTACTTTAGTATAATCTATTTGAGAGCAGTTTTCCCAAATTTTAGCAAAGGCTTCTTGTACTAAATCCAATGCTGAATCACTATCTCCCGACTTATAATAGGCAAAATTAGTTGCCGATTGAATCGTCTCCATATAAAATTGACTAAAATAGGATTCTTCACAAAGGCTATTTTTTTTCTCAGACATTCTCAGGATTGTTTTTATACTGTAAAATTAGATTATTTTTTTTATTCCTAACTCAATTTAATAAAGTGGTATTTTTTTATATTTTTAAAATATTGAAAAACAGTATTTTATGATTTTTTTAATTTTTTTTAATTTTTGGGGTGGGGTAGAATTCTTGTTGGTTGTCTTACTATCAGAAATGCGAATAATTCGTCATTGTTAACAATTAAAAAACATTAAATTTGTAAATTATGAAAACATTAAAATCGATTACAGGAATTGCTTTGATGAGTATTTTTAGTTTAACGTCATGCCAAAGCGAAATTGAAGAAGTACAAGGGGATAACCCAAATACTGCAAACTCTACAGCAGCTACTAATCTTAAAAGAGTATCCATGTTTGATGGTTCGTCTGATGATTTTTTAGATGATTCCTCATGCTCCTCTCTTGTTTTTCCATATAATGTTAAAATTAAAGGTGTTCAAGTTAGTATCTCAAGTCAAACCAGTTTGGAGACCGCATTATCAATTATAGGAGCAATTGATGATGATGCGGTGGAATTACAATTTCCTGTTAAAATTAAAATGAGTGATTATACAGAAGTTACTGTTAATAGTCAATCAGAATATGATGCAATTACTGATGATTGTAGTGAAGTTGAAGATGAAAGTGAAGATGCGATTTCGTCTATAAACATTAAATTCCCAATTACAATGTTATCTTTTGATTCTACTTTGCAACAAACAGGAAGTGTGGTAATCAAATCAGAACAAGAATTGTATTTGTATATGAAGAATATGACTTCAACAGAACTTTTTTCAATACAGTACCCAATAACTGTTACACTTTCAGGTAGTACAAGTCAAGTAATCAACTCTGAATCTGAATTTAATACTGCAATTAATGCTGCTTTAGATATTAAATCAAAAATGGAAGTAGCAGAAGATAACAAAGAAAAATTAGAGGCTATTTTGGTTAATGGAACTTTCAAAGTGAATTCATTTATCAACGCAGGTGTTGAATCAGCTAATAATTATGTTAATTATACGATTGATTTTGCTAATGATTGGAAAATTAAATCTATGAATGCATTAACTACTTTTGCGTCGGGAACTTATTCCGTAACTTCAGATGTTGATGTGTACGTAAACTTTGCTTATTCAGGAAGTACTAGCTTTAGTTTGTTAAACAAAGATTGGAAAGTAACTAGTTTTACAACTTCTACGATTACTTTACAAAGTAAAACAAACAGCGCTATAACTTTAGTATTAAAACAAATCTAAGAGTTATTTAGACCCAAATTCATTTAATATTTCTATTTTCACATAGAAAATACAAAAACAACGATAATGAAGAAAATTTTTGCTACAGCCATCATCGCTTTCCTGTTGTTGACTTCTTGTTCTTCTATCGAGAATAATTCGAATACTAAGTCTAATAACAAAAAAGCTTTAGGAAGTTCAGCTCATGATTTATTATCAGAAGATAAATTTGATAGCATGGTTGTAGAGATTGTATATGTTCAAGGGTATGAGCCCACAGCTGCTTCAATCAATAATTTTCTTTCGTTTTTGAATAGTCGTGTGTATAAGTCCGGAGGAATTACAGTTAACAAAAGAGCAATTGCTTCTCCTGGTAATGAAAGTTATACAGATGCACAAGTTATAGCAATTGAGGATGCTAATAGAGTATACTACAATGAAGGTAGTCAAATAGCAGTTTGGGCATTTTTTGCAGATGCAAAATCCTCAAAAGATACCAACACTTCAGTTGTTTTAGGAACGGCTTATCGAAATACTTCTTTTGTGATTTATGAAAATACGATAAGAAAGTTGAGTACAGGAATTAATAAACCAAGTACAACCGTTTTAGAATCAACTGTGATACAACACGAATTTGGTCATATTTTAGGTTTGACTAATGTAGGTACAGCTTTGCAATCGGATCACGAAGATTCAAATCATAAAAGACATTGCATTAACTCAAGTTGTTTAATGTATTGGGAAGCAGAGTCAGGGAGTAATTTACTTGGAGGTACTATTCCACAACTTGATGGAGACTGTATTGCGGATCTTCGCGCAAACGGTGGTAAATAATTATAAATTTTAAAAAAAATGAAAAAAGTATATATAATTGGATTGTTATTCGGTTTAATAGCAACTACAAAAGCTCAGGAGTTTGGATCTCAACAGTCGCACGTAGGTATAAAAGGCGGCTATAATTTGTCTTCGGTAAGTTTTGATGGCGATGGTGAGACTGACAAACGTAATGGTTTCCATGTTGGAGTATATGGCGAATCATTTTTAAATGATAGTTTTTCTATCCAACCCGAGTTGTTATTTTCACAACAAGGATATGAAATTACTAATAGTTCAGGCAAGTTCACCCAAAAATTAAATTATATCAATTTGCCATTAATGTTTAAAGCCTATCCTTCTCAAAACTTTTTCTTAGAAGTAGGGCCACAAATAGGTGTAGCAATTACTCATAAAGAGGTTTACGACGGAATATTTAGTAGTACTGAAGAGTTTCAACCAGATAGTTTTGATTGGGGGATGAACTTTGGTGCTGGAATTAAAACCGACTCAGGAATTAGTTTAGGGGTGCGATACCATCTTGGTTTAGGTGATTTATATGATGAACAAAAAGCTCAAAATAGAGTTTGGATGTTTTCTTTAGGATTTGATATGTAAGCCCCCACAATCTATCATTCGATCATAAAAGAAAAAAGCTTAGTCGAAATATCTTTCTAGACTAAGCTTTTTTCTTTTATGATTTTTTATGTTTCCATCTTTTGTGAGTCCAGAAATAATATTCAGGAGCTTCGTAAATTTGTTTTTCTACTTCCTTGATATAGCGGTGAATGATTTCGTAATTAGGTAGTGATTTAGGTTCGTCTGTTATTGGGATTAAAGTAGCTTCATAATAGCCTCTTTTTACTTTTCTTACCTTGGCAAAAACAACATTTAGATTGTATTTTTTTGATAATAATTCAGGCCCAATGTGTACTGGGGTTTCAATACCCATGAAACTTTCCCAATGTGCAATTTGTGCAGTTTTAGGAGATTGGTCACTAACCATTCCGTACAAAGACAAGATACCTTTTCGTTGATTATTAGCCATTAAAGGTATGGTTTTGATAGTAGATACTAATTCTGTTTTGTATTCAGAGCGTATGTCTTTAACGAGTTTGTCAAAATAACGATTAGCAATTTCTTTATACACTCCTACACCTTGATAAGATGATTTAAGATTTATGGCAATTAACCATTCCCAACTAGCATAATGTGAAGCTAAAACCATTATACTACGGTTTTTAGCTTCAAATTCTTCTAAAAGTTCAAGATTGGTAATTTTAAATCTTTTCTGCATTTCTTCGGATGAAATGGTCATTGTTTTGACCATTTCCATAAATAAATCACAAAAATGATGGTAAAATTTCTTTTCAATTTGCAATCGCTCTTTATCCGTAAGATTTGGGAAAGTCATTTTCAGATTTTCTTTTACCGTTTTTTTACGATAACCTATCACATAATAAACCACTAAATAAATAAGGTCAGAAATCAAATAAAAAATTCTGAAGGGTAATATGGATATGAACCAAAGAAATGGGTAAGCGAATATAAAAGCTAAAAATTGCATGCCGATATTTTTATGGAGCAAATATAAGTTAAAAATGAATAACCATAATAAAGTGTCTCTTGTTAGACCTTGCAACTATAGTAATTCTTATATTTACCCTACTAATAAAAATTTAATATGAATACATTTTTGATTGCCATAATACTAGCCAATGTCCTCTTTAGTTACAAAGGTTTTAATGACTATTCTTTTTTTAGAAAATATGAATTTCACGTAGGAAGTATTCGATCAGGTGAACAACTCCGAATGTTAACTTCAGGATTCCTCCATGCCGATTTAGGTCATTTGATCTTTAATATGATAACGCTTTATTTTTTTGCTCCAGTTGTAAGTGCTTATTTGGGCAATTTGATGTTTGTGATTATCTATTTCTCGAGTTTAATTTTTGGAAGTTTGCTCACATTGGCTATTCATAAAAACGAATATAATTATAGAGCAATTGGAGCTTCTGGAGCTGTTACAGGTGTTTTGTATTCGGCTATTTTATTAGAGCCAGATATGATGTTAGGTATCTTTTTTATCATTCCAATGCCAGCTTATGTATTTGGAATTTTGTATTTATTATATTCGATTTATGGAATGCGTGCAAAGAATGATGGAATAGGACATACGGCTCATTTTGGAGGAGCTATAGGTGGCTATTTGATTACCTTATTATTTTATCCAAATTTAATTGTTTTACATCCTTTGATGGTCAGTTTGTTAGCCATTCCTATTGTAATTCTTTTTATTTTAATAAAATTAAAGAAGCTTTAGTGGCACAACTTTTGACTATCATTTAGAAAATTTAAAAAAAGATATAAAAATGAAAAGATCAATAGTAGTACTAGCAGTTATGTTTATGACTTTGTCTTATGGACAAGAAATAAAACAAATTCCTCAAATAGCAGTTTCGGGTGAAGGAAAAGTAAAATTTATTCCAGATGAAGCCTTAATTACGGTTTCAGTTGAGACCAGAGGAAATGTAGCCAAAGAGGTTAAAAAGGAAAATGATACTAAAATTGAAGCGGTTTTAAAGCTTATCAAAAAAATGAATTTTGCCCCAACCGATTTTAGAACACAACGTGTAAATCTAAATCCGCAATATGATTATGAAAAAAAGAAAACGACTTATAATGCTACTCAAACTATTGAAATCACAGTTAGAGATTTAAATAAATACGATGAATTAATGGAAGGTTTGGTAAATCAGGGCGTAAATCGAATTGATAATGTAGTATTTCAGTCGTCTAAACTAGCACAATATGAATCAGAAGCTAGAAAATTAGCCATGAAAGAAGCTAAGCATAAAGCTGAAGATTATGTTTCAGTTTTAGGACAAAAAGTAGGCAAAGCAATGTCTATTACAGATAATACACAAAGTTATAATCCACAACCTGTTTTTGCTCGATTTAAAACAATCGGAGCTATGGAAAGCGATGCAGCCCCAAGAGGAACATTAGCTGCAGGAGAAATTACTATAGTTTCTAATGTGAGTGTTAATTTTATATTGGAGTAAACCTTGGTATACAAAGTAAAAAGCCAGTAAATTATTTTTTACTGGCTTTTTTATTGGTGTAGATTAATTTAATTAATCTTGATTAGTAACTTTTCTGTATGGAAATGCGTTAAAAATATGTCTTTTAGCAAATCTTGCTGGAGAGTCAGCATTTACCATTTTGATGTAAGTTGCTTTAGGAACACTAATGTATTCATAAACGCTACCGTTAGAGAAATTTACAATTAATCTTGCTTCTTCAAACTTGTAATCAGTAACTGTAGCTGTAGCAATTGTTTCTTGATATTCAGGTAAATTAGCTTTGATAGTTTCAGGATTAATACTTACTAAAAAGTGGTAAGCTTCAATGATTTTTTTACTATTCTCTTCAGCAGCTTTCAAACCAGCTTCATCTCCTTGAAATTTATCTGGATGTGATTCTTTCATCGCATTACGATAAATGGTTTTCAATTCTTTTAGCTGTACAGTTTTATCAACATTTAAAAGCTTACGGTATTCAACTATTTTTTTCATAAATTTAGGTAACTACTTGTCTATTAGTTAGAAAGCAATTATGTTTACTTTCCATGTCGACAATTTTTTTGCAAAGGTACACTTTTTTTAAGTTTTCACTTTATGATTAAAAAAAACAAAAAAAAGTTTTTTAGCAGTTAAAATGCAGATTATCAGTATTTATTATTCTGGTTTGTTATTTGCTTTATCGAAGTTTTTAGACTTTTTAGGATACTTTTTGAAACTAATATCACTTGGGTTTTCTATAACCGATTTTATAGTAATCCAATCACCAATGCTAAATTTAGTCTGAACCATTTTATAATCTAGTAGGTATTCTCCACAAAAAAAGTTGTTGTTTTCATCTTGTTCAATAACTCCTGTAAATATTCCTTTTTGCAACATTTTTTCTTCTGAAGATTTAGTCATCCTATTTTTTTTAAAAATTTAGGCAAAGTTAATCATTTAATCTTGGCTTTAGGCTGTTTTGAGCAATCTAAGTATCTTTGCAATTATGCAAAAAGATTATAAACCACATCCCAATTCATTTAAAAATACCTTTTGTATTTTTGATGAAGTACTTCCGGAGGCTATAAATGGATTGAAAAAACAATTTGAAAGTAAATCGGGGAGTAGTTATTACTATTCAAAGGTAGGCATGTATCGAGTTTCAAATCATTGGGGACGATTAGCTAATAGCAAGTGGCGATTGATTCCTCTGGAACCTGAAACGGCTAGTAAAATTAAAATAGGATTTGCAAAATGGGATTGTTTTTATCCGGACAATAACACAGATAAATTGTACTATTTAGAGATGGATTATGTTAAAAATACAGTCAGTTATCAGCATAAATTAAATCCTAACTATAATCAAAAAAAGCTGTTAAGAACCAGTCAGGAAACTACTAAAAGAATTAAGCAAGTTCGAAATATTATAGAACTTACTTCTTGGGCAAATCATTTTGAATGTGACGACATAACACTTTTACGATCTTTAATTATTGAAGAATTAATTAATAGCAATAAAAGTTTAGATTGTATTAAACGTGAGGTTGCTGAGAAACTTTCTAATTAAGTTGTTGTGATTTTTTTAAATCTTCTAGACTAATTGGTTTGCACGTATAACCTAAAATATTAGGATTGTTTTTTGCCCTTTCTCTATCTTCAATTGCAATTGAGGAGCTTGAAATATAGATGTTGAGTTTTGAGTTAATTTGTTCTTTTAAATGCGCAATTTCATCCATAAATCCCCAACCATCCAGTACAGGCATTTCGATATCTAAGAGTATGATATCGGGAAATGGTTCATTACTACTTATATTTTTTTAATGATTCAATAGCTTCTTTTCCATTGTTATAGGATTGAATGATTGTAAACAAATTAGATTTGATTACAACTTTTTTCATGATGATTTGGTAGATAGGGTCATCATCTATGATCCAAATTTTTTTTCCAATCATGCTATAAATACTTTAAAAGTTGTTCCTAAATTGGGTTCGCTCTCTACAGTTATATTTCCTCCCATAGCATCAATTTGATTTTTTGTAATGAATAAACCAATTCCTTTAGAATCTTTGTGGGTGCTGAATTTTTTATACATTCCAAAAATTTTATGACCATTTTTGTCAAGGTCTATCCCAATTCCATTATCAGAAATTTTTAGAACCGTATTTTTACCTTCTACATAACTGTCAATTTGAATGATAGGATGTCTTTCGTGATGACTGTATCTGATGGCATTCGAAATTAAATTATACAAGATGCTTTCTAAATAGGCAGGATTGTAAATGAATTCTACTTCTTTATCGATATTTGAAATTATTTTTACACCTTTTAATTGAATTTGGTCAGACAAAACGGTTAAGGTATTATCAATATATTGCTTTAAGTTTACTTTTTCAGTTACAATATCAACATTGGTTTGAATATTAACAATTTCATTTAAGTTCAGCATTGTTTCGTTTAAAGAATCGGAAACTGATTTTAACAACTGAACCATCTCTTCTTTTTCTTCTTCTGAATCGGAGGTTTCAATCAAATCAACGATTGAAGCTATATTACTCGTGTGTGTTCTTAAATTATGTGATACTATGTATGAAAAATTCAACAATCTTTTATTTTGTTCACTAACTAAATTGAATGAATTGTTTAAATCCTTTTCAATTTCCTTGTTTTTTGTAATGTCAATCATAATCCCTCGCAAACTTACAGCTTCGTCATTAAGAACGATGACATTAACAATATCTTTAAACCAAATAATTCTTCCATCTTTTGCAACCATACGATACTCAAAATCATGATTTAATTTTGCAGCGGTTTTTGACATGCAAAAGTTTAAGGCTGTTTCACGATCTTTATGATAAATGTGGTTAGGCCAAAATTTAGGGGTGTTAATCCATTCTTCAGAAGTATAACCTAAAATACTTTCTACTTTTTTACTGATAAAATTAAAGTTTAGTGTTTTAGCATCACATTCCCAAACAATTCCATCAACGGTGTTGATTAGAGATTCAATTCTGATTTGAGATTCATTGATGATTCGTTCTGTTTCTTTTCTTTTAGTAATATCTTCAATAACAACGATATGGTTTGTAGGTGTTTCTCCTTCTTTCCAAAGCGATGAAACCGTTATATTGACACAGATTGTTTTTCCAAGTTTACTTATAAATCGTTTTTCAATGGTGTATTCTTTTATTTTTCCTTTGATTAGTTTATCTAAATACTCTAAAGATATGTTAATATCATCTGGATGAATTAGTTTAAAAAGATCTAAATTTTTTAATTCATCATTAGTGTAGCCTGTCATTTCGCAGAATTTTTTATTTACTTCTGAAAATTTTCCAGTTAAAGTATCTACGTAGGTAATTCCAAGTGCGGCATGGTCAAATATACTTTTAAATTTTATTTCATTTTTTAAAAGTTTATCTGTTTGTTCTTGCAGTAAAATTTCTAGTTCAGCTGGTTTTTTAAAAAAAGAAGTAGTTAAATAACCTATTAATATGGATAAAAACAAAGCTAAAATAGTATGTGTTGCAAATGGCAAAACAAACTCATTTGGTTTGTTATCTATGAGGTAAAGTTTCCAATCGCCCGCGTCAATATAGGAGGTAATAGCGTTTTTTATGTCTATTTCTTTATTCTGTTTTGTATTTGTAAAAAAAGTTTCTTTCTGAGTAATTGGATTGATTTTTGAGAATACAAAAGTATATTTAGAATTATCTAATTTTTTTATGTCAGGATTGTCAAAAAACGTTTGTAAGCGAATAAGTATAGCTGAGAAACCCCAAAACTTGTTGTTTTTGTAAATAGCTATTCTTCCTAAAATGCCTAAACCGCCCTGTTTCAGTTCAAATGGTCCTGCAAAATACATTTTTCTAGTTTGTATAGTTTTTAATGCTTCGTAACGGTTTTTTTTATTTTTTAAAATATTAATACCTGTTGCCGCTTCATTTCCCTTTTGTGGATAAGTATATTTAATAACTCCATTGGGAATTAATTGAATCGCATCAATGTTAGGATCAGAAGCTAGTATTTGTTGTCCAATAGCTTCAAAATTATTTGGTTTTCCTTCGTCGTTAATGCAAAGTGCAAGCATCAAAGCATCAACATATTTATTTTCTAAAGACTTTTCGATGCTTTTATGTATACTCTTTAATTTAGCATACATAGTATCATACTTAGATTTTTTTGATAATTGATATTGTTGGAAGATGATTAGAGAAAAGATAATGAAAAAAAATAGACAAGCTAAAACCCCTGTTAGTTTTGGTTTTATAGTTAGCCATTTTATTTTTGTTAATGATAATCTTTTCATTTTACTGGAATAATCTAATTTTTACCGTTTTTTATTTTTTGAGATGAAATTTATAATAAGTAGATTAAAAACGCAAAGTTAATATTTAAAGTATTAGAACTTGAAAAAAGTGAGTAAAATAACATGGTTTCTTTATGTTTTTCTATGAATTAGAAAATAGATTTTTTACGTAAATATAACTAAAATTGTTTTTTTTTTTTGCACAAATTCTTTAATATTTTTTCTTATATTTTTACAATTTAATTGAAAATTCAATTTTAAATTGATGAACTTTGTCTGCTGTTTTAAAACGTAGAATTTTTTTTATGAAAAATATGTTATTGTAAATACGATAAAATTATGGGAAGAAATAATGAAAAGAATATAAAAAAACACAATGACAAGCTTCATAAGGCTCAGGCAAAAGCCAAGCAAGCCGAAATACTTAGAAAAGAAAAGCTGAAAGAAATTGTCAAGAAGTTTAATGAAAATAAGAACGAAGAAAATTAATAAAAATGGAAAACGATAAATACGCTTCTTTAAAAGTGGATGTTCAAGAAATAATAGATTTAATTGCTGCAAAAAATGCTAAAGATGCTAATAATAAATTAGTCGATGTGAGTGAGTTGTTAGATGATTTATTAGACACTAGTGATGAAGATGAAGATTTAGTAGAAATTAGTAAATACCAGGTTTTATTGAATCAATTGCATCAAAAAATAGTAGCACTTAATGGACATATATAAAAAGTGAAAGATGAATTTATGTTATTGTAATTCTGAAAAAGCTTTTCAAGATTGTTGTGCTCCTTTTATTAAGGGTGAAAAAAGAGCCACTTCTGCAGAAGCCTTAATGCGTTCTCGATACAGTGCTTATGCTACCCATCAAGCAGATTATCTGATTGAAACTACTCATGTTTCTCAAAGAGACTTACATTCAAAATCAGATATTTTGCTTTGGGCAACTTCTAATCAGTGGCAAAAATTAGAAATTCTAAATGTAACAGCCACTACAGTCGAATTCAAAGCGTATTATTTGGATTCAAATAAAAAGCAACATATTCATCATGAATTTTCCACTTTTGTTCAGGAAAACGGAATTTGGTATTATGTTGATGGGGAATATTATGAATGATATTTTTTTAATTTTTGTTTTTACCAGTCGAAATTGACTTCCTTTTTAATTGAATTTCTTTTAACTAAAAATTAATAATTGTTTGTTTGACGTGCTCTTTAAAATGATGTAATTTTAAAGATTATGGAAAAAAGTATTAAAAAAGGATTCTATTTCAAGCAATATCAGGCGCCAAATCAATCTCCTTTTGATAAATTATTTGAAATTTTCAAAGAATTAATCACCTATACTTCTGGAGATTTTGATGAAGCGATTAGTTGGCTACGCGAATTGGATAAGGAATACAAACTTACCGACGAAAACTACACCATTGATGATTTTATTGAAGATCTAAAGAAAAAGGGCTACGTCAAAGAAGTACTAAACGATGATGGGACTTCTGGAATCGGTATTACAGCTAAAACCGAAAGAGCCATCCGGCAACAAGCTTTAGATCAGATTTTTGGAAAATTAAAACGTTCTGGAAATGGTAATCATAAAACTAAATTCTCAGGTAATGGTGATGAGCATACAGGAGAGTTTCGCGAATTTCATTTTGGAGACAGTTTAGAGCGAATTTCATTGACAGAGAGCTTGCGAAATGCGCAAATCAATAACGGTGTCGAGAGTTTTATGTTGACAGAAAATGATTTGATTGTCGAAGATTCTCAATTCAAAGCACAAATGAGTACTGTTCTAATGATTGATATTAGTCACAGTATGATTTTGTATGGAGAAGACCGAATTACCCCTGCCAAAAAAGTAGCTATGGCTTTAGCTGAATTGATAACTACTCGTTATCCGAAAGATACCTTAGATATTTTGGTTTTTGGAAATGATGCTTGGCCAATTGCCATTAAAGATTTACCGTATTTAAAAGTTGGTCCTTATCATACTAACACAGTTGCAGGTTTGCAATTAGCGATGGACATGTTGCGAAGAAAACGCAATACAAACAAACAAATTTTTATGATTACCGATGGTAAACCAAGTTGTGTAAGAGAGCGCGATGGTTCGTATTACATGAATAGTAATGGTTTAGATGAATACATTGTAGATAAATGTTATACTCAGGCGCAACAAGCCAGAAAACTACATATTCCCATCACTACTTTTATGATTGCAAGCGATCCCTATTTGCAAAAATTTGTAAATAAGTTTACCGAAGCCAATCAGGGGAAAGCATTTTATACAGGTTTAAAAGGTTTGGGAGAAATGATTTTTGAAGATTATGAAACCAATCGGAAAAAACGAATTAAGTAAATTAAAAGCCAGAAAGCAGAATTTAGATAGTAGACTTTAAAAACTTTGCGTAAAGCATTGCGGACTTTGCGGTTAAAAATAAAAGTATGAAAATAGAAAAGATAAAAACAGTAGGAGAATTAAAGGCTTCAGGTTATCAGTCAAAAAGCATTAAAGACGAATTAAGGGATAACCTAAGAGAAAAAATTAAATTAGGGGAGGCAACATTTGATGGTATTCATGGTTTTGAAAACACAGTAATACCTGAGTTAGAACGTGCTATTTTATCTCGTCACAATATAAATTTGTTGGGTCTTCGTGGTCAGGCCAAAACCAGAATGGCTAGATTGATGGTAGGATTGTTGGATGAGTATATTCCTTATGTGACTGGCTCTGAAATAAATGACGATCCATTGCTGCCAATTTCTCGTTTCGCTAAAGATATTATCGCCGCTAAAGGTGATGATACTCCCATTTCTTGGTTGCATCGTAGTGAACGTTTTTATGAAAAATTAGCGACTCCAGATGTAACTGTTGCTGATTTGATAGGTGATGTAGATCCTATTAAAGCAGCTAATTTGAAATTGTCTTACGCAGATGATCGAGTAATTCATTTTGGGATGATTCCTCGTGCTAACCGTTGTATTTTTGTAATTAATGAATTACCGGATTTACAAGCGCGCATTCAGGTCGCTTTATTTAATATTTTGCAAGAAGGAGATATTCAAATTCGTGGCTTTAAGGTGCGAATGCCTTTGGATATGCAATTTGTTTTTACTGCAAATCCGGAAGATTATACCAACAGAGGAAGTATCGTAACACCACTAAAAGACCGTATTGGTTCTCAAATTTTAACTCATTATCCAGAAACAATTGCTATTGCGAGAACAATTACAGAACAAGAAGCAAAATTAGATACTAAACAATCCGAAAGTGTTTATATTCCTTCTTTGGCTAAAGATTTATTGGAACAAATAGGTTTTGAAGCCAGAACGAGTGAATATATCGATCATAAAAGTGGAGTGAGTGCTCGTATGAGTATTACGGCTTATGAGAATTTAATGAGTACTGCCGAACGTAGAGCGCTCAAAGCTGGGGTTGATAAAACTTCGGTACGTTTATCCGATTTCATGGGGGTTATTCCAGCTATTACTGGAAAAGTGGAGTTGGTTTATGAAGGGGAGCAAGAAGGAGCAGTTGTGGTTGCAGAACATTTGATTGCAGCAGCAGTTCGAACTTTATTTCCGTTGTATTTTCCAAAAATTGAAAAATTAGAAAAACCGAATGAAAAAAATGTTTATTCAGATTTAATCGAATGGTTTTTTGCGGAAAGCGGTTTTGAATTATTGGATGATTGTTCTGATGAAGAATATCAACGCATTTTGGGAGCGATTGTTCCGTTGGAAATTTTATTGAAAGAATACCAGCCTGATTTGGCAAAAGAAGATAAACTTTTCATGAAAGAGTTTGTACTTTGGGGATTAGTTGAATTTCGAAAATTGAGTAAAGATAGAATTTCAGAAGGCTATCTATTTAAAGATATTTACGGAAGTTATATAAGTAAATTGTAAATTTATAGATTAAGGTTCTAAAAAATAAGTCATAAAAAAAGTTCTTCATTTCTACTATTTAAGAAACGAAGAACTTTTTGGTTTTTATAAGTTTAAATTAATCTTTAAGTGTCATTCGACCATAATTAGCAACTACTGCTAAACAAAGTAAAGGTAAAATAAATGAGAAGTTAACTTCAGGTATATAACCTAATATTTTTAAGTCACTAAATCCAGGTCCTCCCCAGTCTAAAATACTTGCTTGAAGTAATGGCATTAAAGCACCACCTACAATAGCCATAACAAGAACAGATGAACCAATTTTAGCTTCATCACCCATGCCTTTAAGTGCAATTCCATAGATAGTAGGGAACATGATTGACATGAAAATAGATATCGAAATTAGTGAAATTAAACCAGGAATTCCTTGTAATACAATGGTTCCTAGAGCGCAAATAATACCACCAATTCCAAAAATAATTAGCATTTTAGAAGGGTTGATTGTTTTCATCAATGCGGTACCAATCCATCTTCCTATTAAGAATAATATCATCGCTCCAATATTATAATTGGTAGCTGTAATATGTAATCCAAAGCTATGATTGATATTATCTACATATTGGTACATAAACGTCCAGCATAAAATTTGAGCTCCTACATAGAACGCTTGCGCAATTACCCCATTGATGTAATTTTTATTCGATTTTAATTTCTTTAAAGATTCAGAAACAGTCATTTTTTCCTCTTCTTTTGTAGCAGGCATTTTGGTGAAAATGATAATGATTAAAATAAACAATACAAAAGCACCAAGTCCGATGTAAGGAATACTAATGATGTTTAAATCATTTTCTCTAATAGACGCTAATTCAGTAAATTTTGTTCAATCGTTTGAATAAATATAGAAAACAAATTGGAAAACAAAAAAAATCTACAATAAAAGATATTGCAGCTGTCTTAGGTTTGACTCCTTCTGCAGTTTCTAAAGCTTTGAATGATCATCCCAGAATTAGTGAAAAAACAAAAATAGCGGTGAAGCAAGTGGCTCAAGAATTAGATTATCAGCCTAATTTTTTATCCAGTGCTTTGCGTAAAGGCAAGAGTAATTTAGTTGGTGTTATTATTCCCCGTGTCAATAGTCATTTTTTTCTTCGGTGGTTGAAAATATAGAAAAGGTACTCAATTCTGAAGGCTACAGTATCATTATGACACAATCGAATGAATTGTATGCTAAAGAGTGCAAGGAAATTGATACTTTATTAAAAAATCAAGTAGATGGAATTATTGCTTCTATGGCTAACCAAACGATAGATTTAGAGTATTATGAAAAAATAAAATCAAAGGGTGTTGAACTGGTTATATTTGATAGAGGTGAAGAATCATTGCAAGTAGATTATGTAGGTATTGATGATTATAAAAGTAGTCATCTAGTGGTTGATCATTTTGTGGCACAAAATTGTAAAAAAATAGCGCATATTGCAGGATTTAATCATATTCGAATTTATAAAGAGAGGATTCGTGGTTATAAAGATGCACTTAAAAAGTGGAATATAGATTTACGTGAAGACTGGATTATCGAAAGTAACTTACGAACAGATGATGGCCGAAGAATTATGCAACAATTACTCGAAGGCGCTGACCGCCCAGATGCGGTTTATGTGGCTGGAGATATTGCTGCACTGGGAGCTTTGCAGGTGCTTTTAGAAAACAACATTAAAGTTCCTGAAGAAATTGCGCTTGTAGGTTTTAGCGATGAACCTTTTACTTCGTTGACACAGCCTTCGATTTCAACAGTAAATCAGCATAGTGACCAGATTGGAAAACTAGCTGCAGAGGCTTTTTTAGAAGGAATGAATAATCCCAATAAAAAATCGATTAAGCGAATTATTCTGGAACCTGAATTAATAGTTAGACAATCCTCAAATAGAAATTTGAAATGATAGTAGGATTATCCATTGAAGTTATTTAAAATGGTTTATAAAGAGATGTTTATCGTTAAAAAACTTGAATAGTTACTGTGATTTTCAATCAATTTGTATAGTATTTAGCGTATCTTATTTATTGGTTGTATGAGCCATACACAGGAACAATGAAATTTCCGTTTAAAAAAGATTGAGTATCAATTTGGCTTTGAAGTATTACTCCTTTAAGATCTTGTTCTAATAATAGTTGAGCCGATTGTACTAATGGTGCAGCGGTTGTTGTTTGAATAGCTCTTAGTTTGTGTTTCCCTACTTTAAGCGGATGTATACATTTGGATATTTCACGTCTTCTAAGAGTTCCTTTATTATCTTTGCCTTCTATGGCAGCAAATAATATAATTTGGTCTTCTTCAAATAATGGAATTTCTTTTTCCATAATTTTTTGCAGTTCTTCAATTATATTTTCAGACTTACCAATACGTTCAATTTGTTGTTGAACCCAATCATAATGTCCTGGAAATCGTATCGTTTTATAATCTAAAACACGGACTTTTCCAGCCAAAGCATCAGGCAAATCAGCTGCGCCACCCGAAGTTAAATCGGCTTCATAGGTAACGCCATCGATAATTAGAGTGGTTCTTTCTGATAGTGCAGGAACTTCGGTTTTACTAAAGTTGCGGATTGTTATTGCATTTTTGATGTATTCGGTTGCAACACCTATTGGACTCCAGGTAAAACCATAATAATGAGGAGCAACGGCATTTTTAGTTAAAGCTCCCACTTTAAATTCTAATTTATCAGCAGAATTGACATTAAAGTCAGCACAAAATTGTTCAAAAAGAGCATTAGCTAAAACATCGATATATCCTGGAGCTATTCCCGTTTGTAAAATAAAGCCAGTTTCAGCATCTTTGGCCAGTGCTATTATTTCTTCCGTTTCGGCAACATATTCGGTAAGATTCGCATAATGAAGGTGAAAATCTTTGGCAATTTGCGCTATTCTAGGAGCTTGACCTCCAGGAAGACAATCTAAAATGATAGCGCCTTGCTTGAAAATAGTTTCCATTTCAGAAGTAATCTCATTTTCTGAAAATAGAAAAGCGTTAACCTTACAAGTATTAGTAGTTCCTTCTTCTATCCATTTGGCAACAGCTTTTGCTTTAGATAGGCTTCGGTTTCCAATAAAAATGGTTGGTGTAACCTGACTCCATTCAGCCAGAATTAAACCTGCAGCTTCGGCAATGCCACCTGCTCCAGCAATAATGATGTTGAAGTGTTTTTCCATAACTAAATTTACACTATTTCAATTTTATTTCGAAATATATTCCAAAAAAAGTATGGGAATTTCTTTTAGATAGGATCTTTTCAGTAAATGAATTTAATGTGTTAATTGTAAGCGTTCTAGTTCTAAACTTAGCTGATTTTGTTCGTTTTCCAATATTTCCAGTTCGCTTTTTAAATGTGTAATTTCAGTTTGAAGCGCATTTAACTCTCTTGATTTTTCATCAGCAGATCGAAAGAGTTGAAATTCATTGGCTCTGTTTAATTTGCTTTTTGCTTCATCCAAAAGCGTTTGATTTTGTGTTTTCTCTATTTGAATTTCATCGAGTCTTTTAGAGATGCTTTCTTTTCGTTCTTTGGCAATTCGTTCTGCTTCGGCTCTTTCTTGTTCTTCAGCTTGTTTTTTTTGTTCCTGTAGTTCTTTTTCTTTCAATAAAAATTGTCTGTTTTCTATTTCTGTTTTATGGTTTATTTCTTCTAATTCCTCTTTTCTTTTTTCTTCAAAAATACTTAGAGCAAAACTTCCAATAATTACAATGAACAATAGGCAAACCAAGTAAAAGTTGTTTTTTGACAACCCCATAATCTTAGTTTTTGTCTCTTTTTGTTTTAGCTTAGACTCAGGCTCATGCTCAGGATTTGGAATTTCAGCTTTAAAAGGAGGAGGGATGACTTTTAATATTGATTGAAGTTCTTCAATTTCACCAGCAGTTTTCCAATCGGCTAAACCTGAAAACCATACCGGTGTAGTTGCTGTAATTTGTTTCATTTGCAATTCGGTTAAATCAAAAGGACCGCTGCTTTCGATTCCGTTATGTAAATAATATTTTTTCATTACTGTTAGATTTGTGTAAAATAAGTCAAGGAAAACAATCTTTTTATTATCCTTTTCGAAGGTATAAAAGTTGCTTTAAATGAAAAAATGAAATTTTAGTAATACAATCTAAAATCTAGGAATTTGCAAAGGGCATAATTTTTTTCATGTAATTCTTCTACGATTTCGACAAGATCCTCTAATTCATCGCATAGGTTGAAAAAAAATTTATCGAGATGAATACTGCTTACTTTTTTGTTTTTTATCCCATAACCCGAAATAGCTCTTGCGCCTGTAATATCAAGGAAATATTGTGCTTCTTCTGAAGTTAAATCGAGTATTTTTTCATTGGCAAAATGAATGATTTTACCTTTTAATTTGCCTTCAAACAATTCGGCGATTTCTTCTAAACTATAATAATAATCGTGAAGACAAATATTGTTCTCTTGTCCTGGCATAACCAAATAGATAATTTGATAGGCTTTGAAATTGTGATCATCATAGAGTAATGCCCCTAAACTTTCTTCTAGACCTTCGATGGTATCACAGTTTTTATAAATACTATTAATTTGGTATTCAAATGCTAAGTGTTCTAAGTTTTGTAATACTTCGGTTATGACATAGGTGTCTACATCTGGAACGCCTTCTAGGCAAAAAATAAAATGCTCTTTGACCATGCAATTGTATTTGAGTATTGCTTAAAATTAGACAAAGATATATTTAATTAGAATTGTATTTTGAGTAACAATTGTTAATTCATTTATATAATTATTAAAATACTTTAAGTCTAAAACGGCGTCATAATTGTTGTTAGTCGAAAAAAATGTGCGATTATTGTTCGTAACCTTTATTTTTATAACATCATATGAATCTAATGTTTAATACTCCTAATAGAAATGAAAAATCTACTTATACTATTTAGTTTTTTATCTTTTTTTCATCCAGTTTGTAGTCAGAATTTGGTTGATCCACCCAAAGCATTTGGACCACTTCCTTCGGAAAAACAATTGAAATGGCATGAAATGGAATCCTATGCGTTTATCCATTTTTCGTTTAACACTTTTACCAATAAAGAATGGGGATATGGTAATGAATCACCAGAATTGTTTTTTCCAACGGAACTAAATGCACGTCAGTGGGCAAAAGTAGTGAAAGAAACAGGAATGAAAGGAATTATTTTGGTTGCAAAACATCATGATGGTTTTTGCTTATGGCCTTCTGAATATACGGAGCGTTCTGTGAAAAATTCACCTTGGAAAAACGGAAAAGGGGATGTTGTCAAAGAATTATCCGATGCCTGTAAGGAGTATGGTTTAAAATTGGGTTTGTATTTATCGCCTTGGGATCGCAATCATGCAGGATATGGAAAACCAGAATACATCACTTATTTCATAAATCAATTGAAAGAGTTACTGACGAATTATGGGGATGTTTTTGTAAGTCCATCAAAAGAAATCTTCAATACCTATACTAAAGATAGCCCAGACGAATTGAAGCCTAATTCTAATCAGAATAAGGTGAAATAGGGTGGTGATTATGAGAATAAAAAAAGGAGTTAAATCTGTATTTATCTCTTTTTTATTAAAATATTTTAAGGGAATTTTACTTCCCGATACAAAAATTAGCAAAAATATTCCCCAGCAATTCATCATTTGTAACCTGACCTGTGATGAGCCCAAATTGGTACAAAGCTTCTTTGATATCTAATGCCATTAAGTCGCTTGAAAGGTTGCTTTCAAGTCCATATTTTACTTTCGAAATTTCGTCTAAGGCTTTCAATAAAGAATCATAATGTCTGGTGTTAGTAACAATGGTTTCGTTGTTGCGTAATGCACCAGTATTTACAAAAGAGAGTAGTTGGTTTTTTAAATCTTCAACGCCAATTTTTTGTTTAGCACTTAAAAATATTAGTGTAAGGTTTAAAGTTTCAAGTGCTTTGCGAATGCTATTAATTTCATCCTCTGATAACAAGTCCAATTTATTGATAACTACGACTAAAGGTTTTAATGGAAATTGATTTTTAATTTTTTCGATCTCCACGATATATGTAGAACTTTGAACTTTAAACTTCAAGCTTTCAAACAAATACAAAACGACTTGTGCTTGTTCAATTTTTTCGAAAGTTTTCTTGATTCCAATGCTTTCTACTACATCATTGGTATCGCGTATTCCAGCAGTATCAATAAAACGGAAACCGATTCCGCCAATCGTTAATTCATCCTCAATAGTATCACGAGTGGTTCCGGCAATATCCGAAACAATGGCGCGTTCTTCGTTTAATAAAGCGTTCAAAAGGGTTGATTTCCCTACGTTGGGTTCACCAACAATAGCTACAGGAATCCCGTTTTTAATCACATTACCCACAGCAAAAGAGTCGATAAGACGCTTAAGCACAAATTCAATTCGGTTCAATAATTCGTGAAACTGACTTCGGTCGGCAAATTCTACATCTTCTTCTGCAAAATCTAATTCTAGTTCGATTAAAGAAGCAAAATTCAATAACTCTTCTCTTAGTTTTGCAATTTCATTTGAAAATCCACCACGCATTTGCTGCATTGCAATTTGGTGAGAAGCTTCGTTGTCTGACGAAATCAAATCGGCAACGGCTTCGGCTTGCGATAAGTCTAGTTTTCCGTTAAGGAAGGCGCGTAGCGTAAATTCGCCCGCATCGGCCATACGACAGCCTTTTCGAAGTAATAATTGAATAATTTGTTGCTGAATATAAGTAGATCCGTGACAGGATATTTCAACGGTATTTTCACCAGTATACGAATTAGGACCTTTGAAAACAGAAACCAATACCTGATCTAAGGTTTTTGTATCATCCACAATATGCCCTAAATGTAGCGTGTGCGATTTTTGTAGGGTTAAATCTTTGTTTTTGATCGATTTAAAAACCGAATTAGCAATACCTATGGCATCTTGTCCTGAAACTCGAATAATGGCTATAGCTCCTGTTCCTGAAGCGGTAGCTAGTGCTACTATAGAATCGTTGTTAAGCATTTTTTTCTGAATTGGTTGCAAAGGTACTAAAACTACTCAAGTATCGCTTGGCCTGGAAATATAAAAGTAGTAATTGTTGGGAATTAAGGCGTTAAAATCGTAACTTTATTCTGTGGTTTTGATGTTTAATTTTATATCTGATTTAAATGAAACGAATTTTATTTCCAACCGATTTTTCTGAGACTGCTACCAATGCTTTTGTTCACGCTTTAGAGTTTGCCAATCGGATAGAAGGCGAATTGATTTTGTTACATGCCTTTGATTTACCTGTTTTTGATAGTCAATTTTTCCCAGAAAACTATATGTTAATTTATGAATCAGTAGAATTAAGCCAGTTTGAAGTCTTTAAAGAAGAATTACCCAAACTGCACGCCATAGCTCACGAACGCAATTTAGATCATATAAATATGTTGCATCGATTGATGGACGGTAGTTTATTGACCGCAATTGAAAAATCAATAAAAGAAGATAACATTGATTACATTATAATGGGAACCGAAGGGGAGAAAGGTTGGACAGAATTGTTCTTAGGAACCAATACCACAGCAGTGATTTCAGATGTGGATATTCCTGTTTTAAGCATTCCTGCCGTAGCTCAATATAAACCTATTAAAACAATAGGTTTTACGACACGATTTAGACCAAAAGACAAACCAGCTTTGAAAAATGTTGTTGAAATAGCTAATAAGATGAAGGCAAAAATCAAATGCTTGTATGTTAAAACAGATGCTTCCGACGTTACAAAAGAAACGATTAAGCAATGGGAAGAAGAATTTGCTAATGATCCAGTAGAATTTTCAATCGTATTTAGTGAAGAAGTAAAGGAAAGTATTTTAGATTTTATCCTTTTTAAAGATATCGATATTTTGACCATGTTGACCTATAAACATAATTTCTTTAAAAGTTTGTTTCATCATAGTTTAACTAAGGATTGTACCTCACATTGGGATGTCCCTATTTTAGTTATCCCTATTCAATGATATTTTAAGCGAATTTCTTTCTTTTATAGTTGAGGCTCCTATATATTTGTAATTCATTTAACTCATTATGAATATATATTCTTCTCATGTTCGTTTATTTACAGACCAATTAAATTCCATCAACAGCAAGTATAATTTTATTAGTTTGTTGCGATTGGGTAGCTTATTAATCTCATTTACTGCAATTTATTATTATTTTCAGCAAGATGAAAGCACATGGTTGGGGCTGGCAGCTTTGTTTTTTGTTGGTTTTCTTTTTTTGATGCGAATACATTCCAAGCTCCAGTTTCAAAGAAAAATGAGTCAGGCGCTTTTGGATATTAATACCAATGAGATTACTTTTTTAGAAAGAAAAGGAATTCCTTTCGAAAATGGTGCTGAATTTGTTGATTTCCATCATCCGTATGCCTATGATTTGGATGTTTTTGGGAATAATTCTTTGTTTCAATATTTGAACAGAACAGCTACATTTATTGGAAAAAAAACTTTAGCAGCTAGTTTGTTGCAAAAATCTTCTAATGAGGAAATTCAGAAAAACCAGGAAGCTATCAAGGAATTAACTCAAAGAATAACTTTTCGTCAAGATTTTTTGGCTTTAGCCAAAGTAACCGAAGATAATGAACAGAGCTATCAATCGTTATTGAGTTGGTGTAAATTTAATAGCGAGGATTTGCCAAAATGGACTGTGCTTTTCTCCTACATTAGTCCTCTGTTGTTTCTAATCACTTTTATTGCTTATTTAATCACTTCCGATTTACTTGTCCTTAAAAGTTTGAGCTATTTATTTTTGATTAATTTAATGGTTTTAGGAAAGTTCTTTAAACGAATTAAAATCGAAATTGCGAATTCGGATAATATTGATAAGATAATTGGGAATTATGGGCTATTACTCGAAAAGATAGAAAAAGAGTCGTTTGAATCCTCTAGGTTAATGGAATTGCAAAAGCAGTTACAACAAAAATCAGCTCAATCTAGTGTGTATTTAAAGCAATTGTCTGAATTATTTTCTAGAAATGATACTGTTGCAAATCTTTTTACAGCGGTTTTGTTTAATGGAACCTTCTTGTTTAATTTTCATGTTTTAAAAGCGCTTTTAAACTGGAAAAAAGAGCATGCGGCTGATTTAAAAGAATGGTTGGCAGTGATTGGTGAATTTGAAAAACTAAATAGCTTGGCTAACTTTTCTTATAACAATCCAGATTTTGCTTACCCAATTTTAACTAATGATTTCAAAATAAATTTTACTAATTTAAGTCATCCTTTGTTGAATCCAGTAAGTAGAGTAGGGAATGATGTCGCTTTTCATCCACAATCTTTTATGATCTTGACTGGTTCTAATATGTCGGGTAAAAGTACTTTTTTGCGAAGCTTAGGAATTAATATGGTTTTGGCAGGAACTGGTTCGGTGGTATGTGCTACTGAAGCTCATGTTCATCCTTTGCCTGTTTTGGTTTCTATGCGACTTTCGGATTCTTTATCCGATAGTGAATCCTATTTCTTTGCCGAAATTAAACGTTTAAAACAAATTATGGATGGTTTGACAATTGAACCTGCTTTTGTTTTATTGGACGAAATTTTGAGAGGAACAAATTCGGATGATAAACGAAACGGAACTATTGAAGTGTTAAAAAAAGTAATCTCTAAAAAAGCCATTGGTGCAATTGCCACCCATGATATTGAAGTTTGTTTGACTACCAATGAATTTCCAAACGTATTAAGTAATAATTGTTTTGAAGTGGAAATTGTAAACGACGATTTGCATTTTGATTACAAACTTCGTAGCGGAATTTGTAAAAATAAGAGCGCTACATTCTTGATGAAAAAATGGGGGTTATTTAATCGTAAAGGACAAGAAGTTTTCGCAAACCTGTCTGCCGACAGGCAGGGTTTACAAAGAAAAAATTTGTGTAGATTTCTTTTTTATTTCTTCAACCTGTGTTTCTAAAAAAAACAACCAAAATTAATTCGTGAATTCGAGGTTACTAAAAAGCAAAAAAAACCGCTTTTCAAGGAGGAATCGCGGTTTTTTAAAATATAAAAAATGGTTGGTTAATACGTTTTTGGTGATGCAATGATAAGTAATATATTTTAATATCAAAAATAAAATATACTAAAATTTATCAATATCATTTTTTTTACTAAAATATGTTAGCTATTTAGCATTACAGGCATTACAAGCATCGTTACCGTTTCACCTTCTTCTAATCCATCAATAGGGGTTAGGATTCCAGCTCGGTTAGGTAAAGACATTTCTAACATTATCATGTCTGATTGTAGGTTCGTCAACATTTCTGTTAAGAAACGAGAATTGTACCCAATTTGCATATCATCACCTTGGTAATCACAAGTCAATCTTTCTTCTGCTTTGTTAGAATAATCAATATCTTCAGCAGAAACATTCAATTCAGCACCAGCGATTTTTAAACGGATTTGGTGCGTTGTTTTGTTAGAGAAGATAGCTACACGACGAACAGAACTCAAAAACTGAGCACGATCAATCATTAATTTATTAGGGTTTTCTTTTGGAATTACCGCTTCGTAATTTGGATATTTTCCATCAATTAAACGACACATCAATACGTAATTGTCAAAAGAGAAAGTAGCATTCGAATCGTTGTATTCAATTTTTACTTCTGCATCCGAAGTAGAAAGAATATTTTTTAAGATATTCAAAGGTTTCTTTGGCATAATAAAATCAGCTACGTGTGAAGCAGTAACATCGGTACGAGCATATTTTACTAATTTGTGCGCATCAGTTGCCACGAATGTCAATCCTTGTGGTGAAAACTGGAAGAATATACCTGACATTACCGGACGTAAATCGTCGTTTCCGGCAGCAAAGATTGTTTTGCTTACTGCAGTGGCTAAAACGTCAGCAGGAACTAAAGTAACCGATGGTTCGTCTAAGTTTACCGCTTTAGGGAATTCTTCACCAGGAGCATACGCTAGGGCATATTTTCCAGAATTAGAACTGATTTCTATAGTGTTATTTTCTTCAACGGTAAAAGTAAGTGGTTGTTCTGGGAAAGTTTTTAAGATTTCCAAAAGCAATTTTGCCGGAACAGCAACACTTCCTTTACTTGTAGAATCGATAGACAAAGTGGCTGACATTGTTGTTTCTAAATCAGAAGAAGAAACTGTTAATTCATTATTGTCTAATTCAAATAAGAAGTTATCTAAAATAGGCAAGGTATTGCTACTGTTGATAACACTTCCTAAAACTTGTAATTGTTTTAATAAGTACGAACTCGATACTATAAATTTCATATGAAGATTATTTGTTTTTTTATTGTAATAACTTACGCCAATAGTCTGTTTTTTTCTTTCAGAAATGGAACGGTTTAATGTATTCTTTTAAAATATTGAATTTCTTTTTGCTGAAATTGTCAATCCTACATTTTTACAAATATATCGTAAACAAATCTAGTATAGAAAAATTTTTATTAACATCTATCGACTGTATTTTCGTTTACGTAAGAAACTAAAAATGACTCCAAAAATCCCTAGAATTAGGATTGGAAGCCCGATAGTTATGACTTGAGTAAGGCTATAGTTTTCGCTTACTTTGTCTTTATCTAATAAAGGTAGATCTAAATCTCTGGAACGAATGTTAATAAGTCCAGTATCATCCAAAAGATAATTCACGCAATTCAGTAAAAAATCTTTGTTGTCGTATAAATTTCCAGAACGTTGATCGAATCCTAATTCTACCGGTGCATAATTTTTATCCAATTGATTTTTGATGATATCCCCATCTGATATTACAATCATTTTGTTGTTTTTTCCAGTAGCTGTAAAATCATTTTGTTTGAATGCTAATACTCTATTTTGAAATGCCGAATTAAAATTTCCTTCTAATAAAACAGCCAAAGGTAAATTTCCAGTATTGATATAATGATTAGGACTGGTCTCTTCCGTAACACTATTCAAATTAATTTCGGCAGGAGCTCCCACTTTTTTAGAGTATTTAGAAGATTGTAATAAAACAGTTTTTTTTATTCCGTTTTTCAAAGTATCAATTGGATTGGCAAAGTCAAATTTGATTCCTCCTAAATTTTTCACGATTGGGTGTTTGCTTTCAGGAGTAACTAATGGCGCAAATTTCCAATTGAACGTTTGGTATTGAGTTGCACTTCCTTGTTCGCCTGAAGCTAATTTAATTGGACTTCCGTATTCATCTTTAACGATATCTGGATTAATTCGAACGCCATATTTAAAAAACATATCGTTCAAATTTAAGTTTCTAGGAAAGGCTAATGTAGCACCTGCTTCATTGTACAGACTGTCCATTTCAACCGTAGTTTGCTCCATTAACCACATACTTTTTCCTCCGTTCATTACAAATTGGTCAAGGACTTGTTTTTCAGCATCTGTAAAAGCTTCAGTAGGTTTGGCAATTACGGCCAAATCGTATTTTTTCAATGCATCCAGAGTACCGATAGGATTTTTGGCTACCGAATCCAAAGTAAATGGACCTATGTGGTAGCTTTCTCTAATTTGCAATAAAAATTTGGCAATTCGGATATCCTCGATTTCTCCATTTCCTTTGATTACCGCTATCTTTTTTTGTTTTTCTTTGGTAATTTTATTCAATGCATCGGCAATAGAATATTCTAAATGCTGAACCGAACCAATTACTTTTTCAGTCGTAGAAGCCCCCATGATGTTTTTCAACAAAGGAATATTGACTTCTTTGTTATGATATACCGCAATAGCCCAAGGGAAACCATTTCTTGCGATTGTTTTCCTTTGTCGTCAACAGTAATGTTTACAGGTGTTAAGCCTTTCATGTATAAGGCTTTGATATTGTTCATGCTTTCGTCCTCGTTTTCTAACGGATTGACAAATTCGAATACAATATTGGAATTATACGCCTGGAATTCTTCCAGTAATTCTTTGGTTTCTTGTTGTAATCTTCGGAATTCAGCAGGCAAATCACCTTCCATGTAAATTTTGACAGAAAGAGGTTCTTTAATTTGTTTGATAATGTCTAAAGAAGTTTGCGAAAGCGTGTAGCGATGATCTTTTGTTAAGTCAAATCGATGAAAAAAGGAGTTACCAATGAGGTTGATGACTAACAAAACGGCAACAATAATAAATACCGATTTTAGATTTCTTTTTTTGCTGCTATCATTACAATTTGAAAGATTTAAGTTGGTAAACAGTAAACGAAAGAAAGGCTATAGTTACACTAATGAAATAGGTCAAATCGCGTGTGTCAATTACACCACGACTCATACTTTTAAAATGATTTTGCATACCTAAAGCAGAAATTTTGGAAGAAAGAGCAGGAACAATAGTTGCAAATCCTTCAAATCCAAAATAGAAGAAGAAGCATAAAAATACGGCTAGAATAAAAGCTACAATTTGGTTATCGGATAGGGTAGAAGTAAAAATCCCAATTGCTGAATAAGCGGCAATTAAAAATAATAATCCAAAATAAGATCCAATGGTGCTTCCCATATCGATATTTCCTTCAGGCATTCCTAAACTAGAAATCACTACTACATAAAAATAACTTGGAATAATAGCAATGACGATTAGTAGTAAAGCACCAAAAAACTTTCCATTAACGATTTGCCATATTGATAAAGGTTTGGTTAAGAGAAGTTCTAGTGTTCCTTGTTTTTTTTCATCCGAAAAACTACGCATAGTTACCGCAGGGATTAGGAAAATTAAAATCCAAGGTGCTAGACTGAAAAAAGGAGTCATATCGGCAAATCCTGAATTTAGAATATTGTATTCGCCTTCAAATACCCAAAGGAACAATCCATTGATGATAAGAAAAATAGCGATAACTAAATAGCCTATTGGCGAACCAAAAAAGGATTTAATTTCACGTAATAATATGGCTTTCATATATTGAGTTATGGGTTTTGAGTTATGAGTTGTGTTTTTTTTACTTCAAAAATCTTAAATCGTTAATCATTAATCTAAAATCTTAATTCTTAAATTCTATCGAAACTACATCACGGTAATTGAGTCCTAACAAACTACTTGCGGAACCAATTTTAGAAGGATTACTTCTGAAAATGGCAATTTCGAGATAGCCTGCTTCGTTAAAAATGGCTAATTTCTCTCCTTCGTAATTCTTAATCGGGTATTTATCCGAAATTGCAATTGCTGAATAATTCGGTAATATAGTTTTGATGTTTTTGGTCTTCATTTGGATTTCATAAGGACGTCCTTTAGCAACTTCCAGAAATTGTTTTTTTGTGATGTTTGTCACCACATTTCCAAAATGATCAATATATATTACATGACCTTTAAGACTGTTGTTATCATTAGCAACAACGGCTTTTAGTTCGGTCACTTCTTTTACAGTGTTAATCTCTCTTCCAATAACATTTAGTAAGCCGCCTCTGGCAATATGGCAAGCCACAGTTACAAAAACATCTAATCCAGATGCATCACTTGGTAAACGGTCATGGATATTGATGGCTACAATTTTTTGTGGAACAATTTTTTGCGAAAGCATGCTTAAAATTCCGTTATCGGCAGCAATAAAATAAGAATCGTTCCATTGCATCACAATATGAAGATTCTCCTTGTTTAATTCCATATCGACCCCAATAAGATGAACTGTTCCTTTGGGAAAACTGGAATAAGAAGCACCGATTATGTAGCTGGCTTCTACAATGTTAAAGGGATCTATATCGTGCGAAATATCAATAATTTGGGCTTCTGGATACTCAGATAAAATTTTCCCTTTTAGCGAACCAACAAAGTGGTCTTTCAAGCCATAATCGGTAGTAAGGGTAATTATTGACATATTTTTGTTTATAACTAATGGTGAATTCTAAAATTAATTTTCATTAAATTTGAGATATGCAAAGCTAATAATAGTAATTTCAAAATTGCAAAAAAGCCAAAATAAATTCTAATTAGTAACCAAATAAAACCAAGATGAAAAGCATTTTGGAGGAGTTTTAAAATTGATTAAGTAAAACTGTAAAATTAGACCCTTTGAACGAAAGAATTATCGAGCTCATAGACATCGCTCCAAAAGAGTTTTGGGGTGCTCAAGACACTCATCTTGAAACCATTAAAAAATATTATCCAAAATTAAAAATAGTTGCCAGAGGAACAACTATCAAAGCATTTGGAGAAAAAGACATATTGGATGAGTTCGAAAGGCGTTTTCAAAGATTGATGCTTCATTTTACCCGTTACAACAATATTGATGATAATGTTATTGAACGTGTTATTTTAGGAGACCCTCAGGACGACAAAAAAATGAGTCCAAATGACAAAATTTTAGTACACGGAGTAGGTGGTAAAATTGTGAAAGCAATGACGCCTAACCAACAATTATTAGTCGATACTATTAACAAAAATGACATGGTTTTTGCAGTAGGGCCAGCAGGAACAGGTAAAACGTATACTGGTGTTGCCATGGCTGTAAAAGCTTTAAAAGAGAAACAAGTAAAACGAATCATTTTAACAAGACCTGCCGTAGAAGCAGGAGAGAATCTGGGTTTTCTTCCTGGCGATATGAAAGAAAAACTAGACCCGTACATGCAACCTTTGTATGATGCTTTGCGCGATATGATTCCGAATGAAAAATTAGAAGATTATATTGCCAAAGGAATTATTCAAATTGCGCCATTAGCTTTCATGCGTGGACGAACTTTAGATAATGCTTTTGTAATTCTGGATGAAGCTCAAAACACTACGCATTCGCAAATGAAAATGTTTTTGACTCGTATGGGTAAAAACGCTAAATTTATGGTTACTGGTGACCCTGGACAGGTAGATTTACCACGTAGAACAATATCTGGTCTTAAAGAAGCGTTATTAGTTTTAAAGGATATTGACGGGATTGGAATTATTTATCTAGATGATAAAGATATTGTAAGACATCGATTAGTTAAAAAGATTATTGACGCTTATAAATATACCGAAAACGTTGATTAAAGAATTATAATAACTTAAAATATCATGTAGCTACGACCCTAATCAGGGTCGTAGTTTTTTAATAAAAACAGTAAACTATTGAAGAACGTAATTATAACAGGAGCAGCAACAGGAATAGGAAAGGAATTAGCTTTGCATTTTGCAAAAAATAATTGGAATGTTATCGCTACAATGCTCTGTTTAGAAGAGGGAAATGAACTCAAGAATAAGACTAATATTCATTGTTATATTCTAGATGTTACTTCAACAATTAGTATCGAAAATGCCAAAGAGCAAATTCTTGCTGATTTCGAAAGAATAGATGTTGTAATAAATAATGCAGGAATAGGCTATAGAAGTTTTGTGGAATTTTCTGAGGATGAGCAAATTAAACATATTGTCGATGTCAATTGGTTAGGAGTAGTTAAAGTTTGCCGAGCATTTACTCCGGTTTTTAGAAAACAAGAAAAAGGACATTTTATCAATATTTCGTCAATTGCTGGTCTGGTCAATTTGCCATTGGGTAGTTTTTATCATTCTACCAAGCATGCTGTGGAGAGTTTTTCAGAATGTATGGCTTATGAACTCATGAATTTTAATATTAGTGTTTCTACGGTTCAATTTGGAAATACACCTTCTAATTTTCAAAAAAATGTATCCAAATGTAAAACCACTCCTTTAAAATGTTATAACGAATTAATGCTTAAAATTAGTCATATTGTTGAAGGTAAAACCAAAAAGAATACCGATTTGAAACAATCAATTATTGAAAAAGTATTAAAAATTGCCGAAAATCCACCCAAGAAGTTTAAACGCAACACTATTGGTTTTGATGCTAATGCGCTCAATATCCTTCGCAATTTTTTAGGGTATCAATTGTTTGGGAGAATAATTAGGTATCGAGTTTTTGGGCTTCGTTTTAAGTAAAAAATAAGGTAAGCATACGTTAATTTGCTGTTATTTCAAGAGTGTTAGACGTCGACTTCAAAGCATTTTAGGTATTTTTGCTAAGAATAAGAGTAAATGAATTTATGATAAAAGAAAATATTAAAGTCATTGTTAGTGACTTAGACGGAACTTTATTGAACAGTGACCACCGAATTTCAGAATACACTAAACAGGTTTTTAATGAATTATACCGTAAAAATTATCTAATCATTGTTGCTACAGGTCGTCATCATCTTGATGCAATGTCAATTGTTTCTTCTTTGGGTTTTCCTGTATATTTAGTTACTTCTAATGGAGCCCGTATCCATGCACCCGATAAAGAATTGATATTTGCTACAAATATGGATAGCGAAGCGGTAAAATCAGTGATGCAAATGGAGATCCCTGATGAATATACTTCAGTTCTTTTTAAAGAAAATGTCTGGCAAACCAATAAACATGATAGTAAATTATTGGAATTTCAAAAAGAATTAACTTATGTTCCTGAACTAGTTAATTACAAAGAAATGACCGATTTTGAAGCTATAAAAATATTTTTCAAGCACGATAGTCATGCCAAATTACTGGAGCTTAGAGAAAGTATATTAGAAAAACATCCAGATACTTTTAGTCACGCCTTTAGTTTACCACATTGTTTAGAATTCATGAATAAAAATGTGGATAAAAGTGTGGCTATTGGTCAAATTCTTGAAATTGAAGGCTATGAATTTCATCAAACTATTGCTTTTGGTGATGGTTACAACGACGAAGGAATGTTGAATGCAACGGCCAAAGGCTTATTGATGGGAAATGCACCAGATAGTTTGAAAAATAAATTACCCCATTTGGAAGTGATTTCTAAAAACCACGAAGATGGAGTTGCTAATTATATTGCAGACAAAATACTCAATAATGTGAGTTTGGAAGCTAAATAAACTAAAAGCTTCGGAATTTTTTTTAACCGCAAAGCACACAAAGACTGCGCAAAGCCCACAAAGTTTTACGAAGCTTGCGGTTAAAAATTTAGCCATAGATTAGATAAATAAATACAGATTTTTCTTTGTTTACTTTGCGAAACCTCATTACTCTTTGCGGTAAATAAAAAGTTTGTATTTTTATTATTTTAGAGAGAGGATACTTTCTTTGTTTTTCTGTCTAAAATAATCCTAAATTTGCATTCATATTAAATAATCTCAATTCAATTTACATGAGTAATACAATCACTACCACTAATTTTAATTTTCCTGGTCAAAAATCGGTTTATAGAGGAAAAGTAAGAGAGGTTTACAATATCAACGACGAATTATTAGTAATGGTGGCAACCGACAGGCTTTCGGCTTTTGATGTGGTTTTGCCCAAAGGGATTCCTTATAAAGGGCAAATCCTAAACCAAATTGCTACAAAATTCATGGAATTGACTCAGGATATTGTACCAAACTGGTTGATTGCTACTCCGGATCCTAGTGTTGCTGTTGGTCATTTGTGTGAGCCATTCAAAGTAGAAATGGTAATTCGTGGGTATTTGTCAGGTCATGCTTCTCGCGAATATGCTGCCAGAAAAAGAACACTTTGCGGTGTAGCTTTAGCTGAAGGTTTGAAAGAAAATGATAAATTTCCAGAACCAATTATTACGCCTACTACAAAAGCAGATAATGGTGAACACGATGCAGATATTTCCAGAGAAGCTATTTTAGCAAAAGGAATTGTGACTGAAGAAGATTATTTGGTTTTAGAAAAATATACCAGAGCTTTATTTCAAAGAGGAACTGAAATCGCAGCCAGTCGTGGATTGATTTTAGTGGATACGAAATATGAATTTGGAAAAACTAAAGACGGTCAGATTGTATTGATTGACGAAATCCATACTCCGGATTCTTCTCGTTATTTTTATGCGGAAGGTTACGAAGAAAGACAGGCAAAAGGAGAGGAGCAAAAACAATTATCAAAAGAGTTTGTACGTCGTTGGTTAATTGAAAATGGATTTCAAGGAAAAGAAGGACAACAAATTCCTAATATGACTGACGAATATATCGAAACAGTATCCGATAGATATATTGAATTATATGAAAATATCATTGGAGAAAAATTTGTAAAAGCAGATATTTCGAACATCAATGAGAGAATAGAGAAGAATGTTGTTGCTTATTTGTCTAGTTTATAATCTTGATTTAAAAATTTTAAAGACATAAAAAAAGGTTTGAAAAGTAATTTTCAAACCTTTTTTTATACAACTATTTTAATCTAAAGTTTATCAAAAAAACATGTAAAATAGATTAGGGTATTTTACTAATACGGTGTACTTATTTGAAGGATAAAGAAAAATCACTTAACAAAGACAAACCAATCTATAAATAATGAAAAAAACTCATGTTGTTTTATCTGAAGTATTTTCAGGAAATCGTTTAATTATCTTTTCTATAGGAGTGATTTATTTTGTCTTTGGGGTATTAAAATTTTTTCCAAATTTTAGTCCCGCAGAAGATATTGCAAAAAAAAACAATAGATGTTTTAATAAATAATAGCGTTCATTCGGATATTTCATATTTGGTTTTGGCTATGTGGGAGACCTTAATAGGCTTGTTTTTTATTTTAAATTATAAACAACGAATAACAACAATTTTAGCGATCATCCATTTAAGTTTTACATTCTCGGTGTTTTTTATTTTTCCGGAACTTTCTTTTAATATAAGTTCTTTTAGTTTTACTTTATTAGGACAGTATGTGGTTAAAAATATTATTATTGTATGTGTTCTTATAAATTTGTTAAGAAATAATACAGAAGATAATCATTGATTTTTATTACTAAACTTAATTTTGAAATTAAGTTTATAATTTTTGTAAATACTTATCCTGTGTTTTAGATAATAGAATTAAAGCTAAAACAGCTCCTATTGTAGCAAACAACATATCCGATTGCGTGTCCCAAACATCGCCTTGTGTTCCTAAAAAGGCATCACCACCTTCTCCAGTTGCTAAAGAAACAAACCATTCAATCCATTCGTAAGCAGCGCTAATAGCAAGACAAATACAAACGATGATGAAATTAAAAAACTGTTTATTAGCAATTACTTTTTTTCTTATAAATAACTCCCTTATAATCATGGCAGGAATAAAGCCCTGAGCAAAATGACCTACTTTGTCATAATTGTTTCTACTTTGATGAAATGTTTCTTTAATTGTGTCAAAAAATGGTACTTCGGCATAGGTATAATGTCCGCCAATAAATAAGATTATACAATGAATAAGAATTAGAAAGTAAGTAAAATTAGTAAATCTAAATTTATTATATGTTGCGAGTAAGATTGCAAATCCAATGATTGCAGGAATGATTTCTAGAAAACAGGTAAAACCTTCTTTAGGATTGATTATTGACCAGGAAAAGAATCCTATAAAGGTGAGGAGCATTAAATTTATTGACTTCATAGCTATGGATAAAAAGTAAATGTATAAAAAAACCTCGGAATTATTATTTCCGAGGTTTAAGTTTGATTTGCTTTTTATTAAAGTGCCGTAATTATAAATTCACTTCTTCGGTTCATTTGGTGTTCTTCTTCGGTACATTTTACACCGTCAGAACATTTGTTTACTAATTGATTTTCTCCATAACCTTTACCAGTTAGTCGATCAGCACTTACCCCATTTTTAATTAACCAACTAATAGTAGATTTAGCTCTTCGATCGGATAAGGCTTCATTGTATTTATGAGATGCGCGACTATCTGTATGAGATCGAATATCTAATTTCATGCTAGGATATTGATTCAAGACATCTAATATTTTTTCAAGATCTAAGGCAGCTTCTGTTCTAATGTTGGATTTGTCTAAGTCAAAATAAATATTTTTAATTCCAAAACATTTACCTAAATCATCTCCAATGGTTACTTTGCATTGATCTTTTTCTAACTCAATTGGTAAATATGTTTTTCCGTTTTCATAAGGGATATTAATTTGTTTTTCATTAGTTCCATATCCCTCTTTTTCAGCTCTTACTGTATACATTTTACTGCATTCTACAATAAAACTATACTCACCTTTATCATTTGCATTAACTGCTTTTAAAAAGTTCATTTTTTTGTCAAAAAGTGTTACTTTGGCGTTTGGTAGGGGTAATTTGGAATCAATATCAGTTATTTCTCCGTAAAGTTCTTGTTCGCACACTAATTTTCGGGTTTCTAGAAATTTGTAAATATCATCATATCCTTCACCGCCATTTCTATTTGAAGAAAAGAATCCCTTTCTTGATTTACTATCAATAATATAGGCAAAATCATCTTTAGGAGAGTTTGCATCCATCCCTATATTTTGAATTTTATTAAAAGTACCATCATCATTAATTTTTGTCATGAAGACATCTAAACCTCCAACTCCAGGATGTCCATCAGAGGCAAAATAGAGTTCATTTTCTTCACTAACAAAAGGAAACGTTTCTCTCCCTTCAGTGTTTATTTCAGGTCCTAAATTTACGGGATTACTAAAAGTACCGTCATCATTGATTTGTACCTTAAAGATGTCTGACATACCTAATGTACCCGGCATATCTGATGCAAAATAAAGTGTTTTCTCATCCGGACTTAATGTTGGATGTGCAGTACTGTAATTATTACTATTGAATGGTAATTCTTGAATTTTAATCCATTTTTCTCCTTCTAAAGATGCTTTGTAAAGTTTAATTAAAGTAATTCCACTTTCGCTTTTTCCTTTTTTACCATCAATATAATTATTTCTTGTAAAATAGACAGTTTTACCATCTTTAGTAAATGCAGGAGTGGCTTCATTAAATTTAGAATTTAATTTTCTGAAAGCTTTTACGGGATTACTAGGTGACATTTGATCATCTAAATCAGCACTGTATAGATTAGTAAAATGTTGATCTGTCCAAGTATGAATTCTTTGTCCTAAACTACCAGTATCTCTTGCTGATGTAAAAACTATTTTATTGTTATAAATACTTGATCCGTAATCAGAGTATTTAGAATTAATACCTGCGTTTTCTATTTTGTGCCTCCCAGAATTTGCTTTAATTTCATCTAAATAATTAGTGTTTTTCTTATATAATGTTGCCCTACTATCATTAGCAGATAGTTTATCAAACTCTTTTAGAACTTCGTCTGCTTTTTTATTTTCACCAATTGCTCTTAAGGATTGTGCGTAACGGTAATAATAAGTAGGTTCTATTGTAGTTTCGGGCATAGCAAAAAGTTCAGCATACCATTTTACCGCTTTATCTAATTCACCATTAAAATAATAGGCATTTCCTATTTTTTGGAACATAGGAGCCGACTTATATCCTTTTTCGGCAACTTTTTCATAGGTTTTAATAGCGTTCTATATAAGCATAGTTGTCGTACTTTTTATCGGCATTAGCCAACTTAGCTTTTTGAGAATAAATGTTAAATGAAAAAACACTTATCATAGCTATACAAAGGAGTATATTTTTTTTCATGATAGTAGTATTTAGAAGAATCTTGGAGTTGTTATTTTATTGTTTTTTCTGAAAATGTCATATCTCAAGAATACCTCATGTGATCCTGAGTTATAATTATCCAATTTTGTTGTTTCTAAATCATATCCGTATCCTATGAACAATGCGTCTGATACTTGAAAGCCAGCCATAGCACTCGCTGAAGCACTCCAACGATAGGCAAGTCCCAGAGTAAATTTATCATTGATCATAAAGTTTCCGGAAACGTCTACTTGTAGTGGAGCACCCTGAGCCATTTTAGTTAATAAAGCAGGTTTGAATTTTAGGTTATAACTTAAGTCAAAAACATAACCCGCAATAAAATAGTAATTCATTTTTTCTTTATAAACTTTTTTGTCATTATCATCATAACGATTAGATTCTATAAAGTTTGGTACAGATAATCCAACATAAGCTTTGTCTGAGTGAAGGTAAATACCTGCTCCGATATTTGGTGATATAGCATTGTTGTATCCTAGTAAAAGCGGATCTTGTTGAGCTGGGTTTAACTTACTTGTATTTAAGTCAAATAAATTAATAGAAGCTTTAACACCAAAAGAAAGTTTCATTGTTTCAGAAGTAGGGATGGTGTAGGAGAGATCTGTTGCAAGATTGTTTTCTGTTGTAGGTCCAATTCTATCATTGATAATTGAAACTCCTAAGCCTAATCTACTATTGTTAAAAGGAGTGTTTATAGAAACAGTATTTGTAGTAGGTGCACCATCTAATCCAACCCATTGTGTACGATGTAAGGCAAATATACTCATTGCTCCTCTGGAACCAGCGTAAGCAGGATTTACATTTATTGTGTTGTACATATATTGTGTAAACTGTGCATCTTGTTGTGCATAACTTACCATAGCTGTAAACATCAAACCGATTAGTAGAATTTTTGTTTTCATTTGGTCTCTTTTTTTAAACCAGAGGTCTATAGAGTCCTCTGGTATATTAGAATTTGGAGTTTATTATCTAGTTAGGTATAAATATCCTTGTTGTTTATTAGGAATTAATTCACCTTGTAAACCAACAGATGTATAATTCAAGATATAGAAGTAAGTACCTGTAGGTAAACCTGCAGATTTATCAATAGTTACTCTTCCTTCAGAGAATCCTTTGAATGACTTGTCTGAATTATTGTAACCTTTGGTTTCATAAACTAATACTCCCCATCTATTATAGATTTCAACTGTGTTTTCTGGATAACAAATAGTATCTTCAAGATTGTCAATTTTGAATACTTCATTAGTTCCGTCTCCATTTGGAGTGAAAGCATTGTGAACTAGAATAGTTCCACAACCTAATACTAAACCACAATCTAAATCAGTAACAGGAATTGTCACAAAATAACTTAAAGGACACTCACCAACTGTTACTTGATATTCAAATGTGTAGCTTCCTGTTGGAACATTAAACGGTTTAAATTCATTATTGTTTAATGTGTTTGTATTATCATCTATCCAAGTTCCATTTAATGGAGTGCCTGATGGAAGATAACCATTTAAATTAATAATTTCAGTACGATCCGTGTTACAAACAGCTTCTATATTTATAGGTTCTATTGCTGCAGGTTGTCCAATAGTAACTGAATTAGATTGAGAAGAACAATTATCTGTAACAGTAAGGGTATACGTTCCAGCAGGAAGATTATTTACTGTTGCCGTAGTTCCTACAACAGAATTTGAAGCATTTTTCCAAGAGTAAGTTACCGTTCCTACAGCGTTAGTTACCGCACCAGCAGTTACCGAGCCTGAACTATCACCATAACATGTTGCATCTGTTTTAGAAGAAGCAGCTAAGTCTAATGGATTAGCAGGTTGTCCAATAGTAACCGAATTAGATTGAGAAGAACAATTATCAGTAACAGTAAGGGTGTAAGTTCCAGCAGGAAGGTTGTTTACTGTTGCCGTAGTTCCAACTTCCGTATTAGCAGCGTTTTTCCAAGAGTAAGTTACCGTTCCTACAGCATTAGTTACTGTACCAGCAGTTACCGAACCAGTGCTTGATCCATTACAAGAAGCATCTGTTTTAGAAGATGTAGCTAATGCTAAAGCATTTTCAGGTTCAGAGATTGTTACATCGATAGTTGTCGAACAACCTTTAGCATCAGTAACAGTGAAAGTATGTACACCAGCTGTTAAACCAGTTTGAGCAGGAGTGATTGTATATCCAGCAGTTCCCCCAGCAGGAGTAATTACAACCGAACCATCGTTACCACCTTTACAAGACACATTTACTTGGTTAGAAGCCGTAGCTGATAAAGCATTTTCAGGTTCAGAGATTGTTACATCGATAGTTGTTTTACAACCTTTAGAATCAGTTACAGTCACAGTATAAGTACCTGCAGCAAGATTAGATGCAGTTGCCGTAGTTTGTACAGGGTTTGTATTCCAAGAGTAAGAGTAAGAAGCTGTACCACCAGAAACACTTACAGTAGCCTCACCAGTAGCTTCACCATAACAATTTACATTAGTTGGATTAGAAATACTAGCACTTAAGGCTGCATCAGGTTGTGTGATAGTAACTTCAGCAGAAGTAGAGCAACCTTTAGAATCAGTTACAGTCACAGTATAAGTACCTGCAGCAAGATTAGATGCAGTTGCCGTAGTTTGTACAGGGTTTGTATTCCAAGAGTAAGAGTAAGAGTAAGAAGCTGTACCACCAGAAACACTTACAGTAGCCTCACCAGTAGCTTCACCATAACAATTTACATTAGTTGTATTAGAAATACTAGCACTTAAGGCTGCATCAGGTTGTGTGATAGTAACTTCAGCAGAAGTAGAGCAACCTTTAGAATCAGTTACAGTCACAGAATAAGTACCTGCAGCAAGATTAGATGCAGTTGCCGTAGTTTGTACAGGGTTTGTATTCCAAGAGTAAGAGTAAGAAGCTGTACCACCAGAAACACTTACAGTAGCCTCACCAGTAGCTTCACCATAACAATTTACATTAGTTGGATTAGAAATACTAGCACTTAAGGCTGCATCAGGTTGTGTAATAGTAACTTCAGCAGAAGTAGAGCAACCTTTAGAATCAGTTACAGTCACAGTATAAGTACCTGCAGCAAGATTAGATGCAGTTGCCGTAGTTTGTACAGGGTTTGTATTCCAAGAGTAAGAGTAAGAAGCTGTACCACCAGAAACACTTACAGTAGCCTCACCAGTAGCTTCACCATAACAATTTACATTAGTTGGATTAGAAATACTAGCACTTAAGGCTGCATCAGGTTGTGTGATAGTAACTTCAGCAGAAGTAGAGCAACCTTTAGAATCAGTTACAGTCACAGTATAAGTACCTGCAGCAAGATTAGATGCAGTTGCCGTAGTTTGTACAGGGTTTGTATTCCAAGAGTAAGAGTAAGAAGCTGTACCACCAGAAACACTTACAGTAGCCTCACCAGTAGCTTCACCATAACAATTTACATTAGTTGGATTAGAAATACTAGCACTTAAGGCTGCATCAGGTTGTGTGATAGTAACTTCAGCAGAAGTAGAGCAACCTTTAGAATCAGTTACAGTCACAGTATAAGTACCTGCAGCAAGATTAGATGCAGTTGCCGTAGTTTGTACAGGGTTTGTATTCCAAGAGTAAGAGTAAGAAGCTGTACCACCAGAAACACTTACAGTAGCCTCACCAGTAGCTTCACCATAACAATTTACATTAGTTGGATTAGAAATACTAGCACTTAAGGCTGCATCAGGTTGTGTGATAGTAACTTCAGCAGAAGTAGAGCAACCTTTAGAATCAGTTACAGTCACAGTATAAGTACCTGCAGCAAGATTAGATGCAGTTGCCGTAGTTTGTACAGGGTTTGTATTCCAAGAGTAAGAGTAAGAAGCTGTACCACCAGAAACACTTACAGTAGCCTCACCAGTAGCTTCACCATAACAATTTACATTAGTTGGATTAGAAATACTAGCACTTAAGGCTGCATCAGGTTGTGTGATAGTAACTTCAGCAGAAGTAGAGCAACCTTTAGAATCAGTTACAGTCACAGAATAAGTACCTGCAGCAAGATTAGATGCAGTTGCTGTAGTTTGTACAGGGTTTGTATTCCAAGAGTAAGAGTAAGAAGCTGTACCACCAGAAACACTTACAGTAGCCTCACCAGTAGCTTCACCATAACAATTTACATTAGTTGGATTAGAAATACTAGCACTTAAGGCTGCATCAGGTTGTGTAATAGTAACTTCAGCAGAAGTAGAGCAACCTTTAGAATCAGTTACAGTCACAGTATAAGTACCTGCAGCAAGATTAGATGCAGTTGCTGTAGTTTGTACAGGGTTTGTATTCCAAGAGTAAGAGTAAGAAGCTGTACCACCAGAAACACTTACAGTAGCCTCACCAGTAGCTTCACCATAACAATTTACATTAGTTGGATTAGAAATACTAGCACTTAAGGCTGCATCAGGTTGTGTGATAGTAACTTCAGCAGAAGTAGAGCAACCTTTAGAATCAGTTACAGTCACAGAATAAGTACCTGCAGCAAGATTAGATGCAGTTGCTGTAGTTTGTACAGGGTTTGTATTCCAAGAGTAAGAGTAAGAAGCTGTACCACCAGAAACACTTACAGTAGCCTCACCAGTAGCTTCACCATAACAATTTACATTAGTTGGATTAGAAATACTAGCACTTAAGGCTGCATCAGGTTGTGTAATAGTAACTTCAGCAGAAGTAGAGCAACCTTTAGAATCAGTTACAGTCACAGAATAAGTACCTGCAGCAAGATTAGATGCAGTTGCTGTAGTTTGTACAGGGTTTGTATTCCAAGAGTAAGAGTAAGAAGCTGTACCACCAGAAACACTTACAGTAGCCTCACCAGTAGCTTCACCATAACAATTTACATTAGTTGGATTAGAAATACTAGCACTTAAGGCTGCATCAGGTTGTGTGATAGTAACTTCAGCAGAAGTAGAGCAACCTTTAGAATCAGTTACAGTCACAGAATAAGTACCTGCAGCAAGATTAGATGCAGTTGCTGTAGTTTGTACAGGGTTTGTATTCCAAGAGTAAGAGTAAGAAGCTGTACCACCAGAAACACTTACAGTAGCCTCACCAGTAGCTTCACCATAACAATTTACATTAGTTGGATTAGAAATACTAGCACTTAAGGCTGCATCAGGTTGTGTGATAGTAACTTCAGCAGAAGTAGAGCAACCTTTAGAATCAGTTACAGTCACAGAATAAGTACCTGCAGCAAGATTAGATGCAGTTGCCGTAGTTTGTACAGGGTTTGTATTCCAAGAGTAAGAGTAAGAAGCTGTACCACCAGAAACACTTACAGTAGCCTCACCAGTAGCTTCACCATAACAATTTACATTAGTTGGATTAGAAATACTAGCACTTAAGGCTGCATCAGGTTGTGTGATAGTAACTTCAGCAGAAGTAGAGCAACCTTTAGAATCAGTTACAGTCACAGAATAAGTACCTGCAGCAAGATTAGATGCAGTTGCCGTAGTTTGTACAGGGTTTGTATTCCAAGAGTAAGAGTAAGAAGCTGTACCACCAGAAACACTTACAGTAGCCTCACCAGTAGCTTCACCATAACAATTTACATTAGTTGGATTAGAAATACTAGCACTTAAGGCTGCATCAGGTTGTGTGATAGTAACTTCAGCAGAAGTAGAGCAACCTTTAGAATCAGTTACAGTCACAGTATAAGTACCTGCAGCAAGATTAGATGCAGTTGCCGTAGTTTGTACAGGGTTTGTATTCCAAGAGTAAGAGTAAGAAGCTGTACCACCAGAAACACTTACAGTAGCCTCACCAGTAGCTTCACCATAACAATTTACATTAGTTGGATTAGAAATACTAGCACTTAAGGCTGCATCAGGTTGTGTGATAGTAACTTCAGCAGAAGTAGAGCAACCTTTAGAATCAGTTACAGTCACAGTATAAGTACCTGCAGCAAGATTAGATGCAGTTGCTGTAGTTTGTACAGGGTTTGTATTCCAAGAGTAAGAGTAAGAAGCTGTACCACCAGAAACACTTACAGTAGCCTCACCAGTAGCTTCACCATAACAATTTACATTAGTTGGATTAGAAATACTAGCACTTAAGGCTGCATCAGGTTGTGTAATAGTAACTTCAGCAGAAGTAGAGCAACCTTTAGAATCAGTTACAGTCACAGTATAAGTACCTGCAGCAAGATTAGATGCAGTTGCTGTAGTTTGTACAGGGTTTGTATTCCAAGAGTAAGAGTAAGAAGCTGTACCACCAGAAACACTTACAGTAGCCTCACCAGTAGCTTCACCATAACAATTTACATTAGTTGGATTAGAAATACTAGCACTTAAGGCTGCATCAGGTTGTGTGATAGTAACTTCAGCAGAAGTAGAGCAACCTTTAGAATCAGTTACAGTCACAGAATAAGTACCTGCAGCAAGATTAGATGCAGTTGCTGTAGTTTGTACAGGGTTTGTATTCCAAGAGTAAGAGTAAGAAGCTGTACCACCAGAAACACTTACAGTAGCCTCACCAGTAGCTTCACCATAACAATTTACATTAGTTGGATTAGAAATACTAGCACTTAAGGCTGCATCAGGTTGTGTAATAGTAACTTCAGCAGAAGTAGAGCAACCTTTAGAATCAGTTACAGTCACAGAATAAGTACCTGCAGCAAGATTAGATGCAGTTGCCGTAGTTTGTACAGGGTTTGTATTCCAAGAGTAAGAGTAAGAAGCTGTACCACCAGAAACACTTACAGTAGCCTCACCAGTAGCTTCACCATAACAATTTACATTAGTTGGATTAGAAATACTAGCACTTAAGGCTGCATCAGGTTGTGTAATAGTAACTTCAGCAGAAGTAGAGCAACCTTTAGAATCAGTTACAGTCACAGAATAAGTACCTGCAGCAAGATTAGATGCAGTTGCCGTAGTTTGTACAGGGTTTGTATTCCAAGAGTAAGAGTAAGAAGCTGTACCACCAGAAACACTTACAGTAGCCTCACCAGTAGCTTCACCATAACAATTTACATTAGTTGGATTAGAAATACTAGCACTTAAGGCTGCATCAGGTTGTGTAATAGTAACTTCAGCAGAAGTAGAGCAACCTTTAGAATCAGTTACAGTCACAGTATAAGTACCTGCAGCAAGATTAGATGCAGTTGCCGTAGTTTGTACAGGGTTTGTATTCCAAGAGTAAGAGTAAGAAGCTGTACCACCAGAAACACTTACAGTAGCCTCACCAGTAGCTTCACCATAACAATTTACATTAGTTGGATTAGAAATACTAGCACTTAAGGCTGCATCAGGTTGTGTGATAGTAACTTCAGCAGAAGTAGAGCAACCTTTAGAATCAGTTACAGTCACAGTATAAGTACCTGCAGCAAGATTAGATGCAGTTGCTGTAGTTTGTACAGGGTTTGTATTCCAAGAGTAAGAGTAAGAAGCTGTACCACCAGAAACACTTACAGTAGCCTCACCAGTAGCTTCACCATAACAATTTACATTAGTTGGATTAGAAATACTAGCACTTAAGGCTGCATCAGGTTGTGTAATAGTAACTTCAGCAGAAGTAGAGCAACCTTTAGAATCAGTTACAGTCACAGTATAAGTACCTGCAGCAAGATTAGATGCAGTTGCTGTAGTTTGTACAGGGTTTTTATTCCAAGAGTAAGAGTAAGAAGCTGTACCACCAGAAACACTTACAGTAGCCTCACCAGTAGCTTCACCATAACAATTTACATTAGTTGGATTAGAAATACTAGCACTTAAGGCTGCATCAGGTTGTGTGATAGTAACTTCAGCAGAAGTAGAGCAACCTTTAGAATCAGTTACAGTCACAGAATAAGTACCTGCAGCAAGATTAGATGCAGTTGCTGTAGTTTGTACAGGGTTTGTATTCCAAGAGTAAGAGTAAGAAGCTGTACCACCAGAAACACTTACAGTAGCCTCACCAGTAGCTTCACCATAACAATTTACATTAGTTGGATTAGAAATACTAGCACTTAAGGCTGCATCAGGTTGTGTAATAGTAACTTCAGCAGAAGTAGAGCAACCTTTAGAATCAGTTACAGTCACAGAATAAGTACCTGCAGCAAGATTAGATGCAGTTGCCGTAGTTTGTACAGGGTTTGTATTCCAAGAGTAAGAGTAAGAAGCTGTACCACCAGAAACACTTACAGTAGCCTCACCAGTAGCTTCACCATAACAATTTACATTAGTTGGATTAGAAATACTAGCACTTAAGGCTGCATCAGGTTGTGTAATAGTAACTTCAGCAGAAGTAGAGCAACCTTTAGAATCAGTTACAGTCACAGAATAAGTACCTGCAGCAAGATTAGATGCAGTTGCCGTAGTTTGTACAGGGTTTGTATTCCAAGAGTAAGAGTAAGAAGCTGTACCACCAGAAACACTTACAGTAGCCTCACCAGTAGCTTCACCATAACAATTTACATTAGTTGGATTAGAAATACTAGCACTTAAGGCTGCATCAGGTTGTGTAATAGTAACTTCAGCAGAAGTAGAGCAACCTTTAGAATCAGTTACAGTCACAGTATAAGTACCTGCAGCAAGATTAGATGCAGTTGCCGTAGTTTGTACAGGGTTTGTATTCCAAGAGTAAGAGTAAGAAGCTGTACCACCAGAAACACTTACAGTAGCCTCACCAGTAGCTTCACCATAACAATTTACATTAGTTGGATTAGAAATACTAGCACTTAAGGCTGCATCAGGTTGTGTGATAGTAACTTCAGCAGAAGTAGAGCAACCTTTAGAATCAGTTACAGTCACAGTATAAGTACCTGCAGCAAGATTAGATGCAGTTGCCGTAGTTTGTACAGGGTTTGTATTCCAAGAGTAAGAGTAAGAAGCTGTACCACCAGAAACACTTACAGTAGCCTCACCAGTAGCTTCACCATAACAATTTACATTAGTTGGATTAGAAATACTAGCACTTAAGGCTGCATCAGGTTGTGTGATAGTAACTTCAGCAGAAGTAGAGCAACCTTTAGAATCAGTTACAGTCACAGAATAAGTACCTGCAGCAAGATTAGATGCAGTTGCCGTAGTTTGTACAGGGTTTGTATTCCAGGAATAAGTATAAGGACCAGTTCCTCCACTAGCTGAAGCTGTAGCTTGTCCATTATTGCCATTGTAACATGAAACGTTATTTTTGGTTGTAGATATACTCGGAGGAGCGGTAACAGTTATTTTTGCTTCAGATGTTGCAATATTGCTTCCACTACACAAACCGGCATTTGAGAATACAGCTCTGAATAATTTAGTTTCAGTTAGGTTGGTTGCTGTATAAGTTGTAGAAGTGTTAGTTATATCAGTCCATGTGGTGAATGGGCTTATGGAAGATTGCCATTTTACGATAGTTGAACCAGATGGAACTGTGGCAGTTAAAATTGTGCTATTAGTTCCTGAACATACCGTTGCATCTGGACTGACAGATCCTTTTAATGGAATTCCAAAAGTAAGAGATATGTTTTCACATAAACTTGAGTTTTCTGAATTACCACTAACAGATGCTAATTTTGAAATATTGATAGTTCCTGGGCTGTTTGCATTACAGATATTAAATCCAATACTTCCAAAAGGAATATTGAATTCTAAAAACGATCCACCACCACTATTACAACCCGTGGCGCTTCCATTTAGCGCAGCTAAACCATTATTTACAGTTAGCTCTGTTTTAGTACTTCCACTTCCGGAATATAATTTGAAAGTAGATGCATTAGAATTAATTTCTAAAATATAGTCTGCTCCTGGAATAGTTAGTGTTCCACCAAAATTGTCAGAAGTCAAACCTATTGAAGGATTGTTATCAGTATCTAAATATAGTCTAAAAAGCGCAGCACCTCCATTACCTATATTCATTCCTAATCTCAATATTTGATTTTGAGTATCGACTTTGGCATGAATTGTTCCTATTTGACATGTTGAGGAGGGACTTTGTCTTAAGACCTGACTAAAGACTGTGCCTGTTGCATATTCATCTCCAGAAGCACCTGGTCCAGGACAGTATTTACCATCAAAGGTGTCCTGAGCAAAACTATTGGTAATACTAATAAAGAATAGTAGTAAGCCAAATATGAAAGTTTGCTTTAATTCTAGTTTGAGTAAAGTTGTTTTCATACAATGAATTTTAAGATAATTGGAGCTAAATTCTATAGCTGAAAAAATAAAAATATTCTATTTTAAAGCTAAACTACTCACATTCGTTTTTTAAAGTAAATTTTCTCTTTGAAAAACATAAATACCCGTTAAAAGGCGTTTTTATTTGTATAACAAACCCTAAAATTTCGTTAATATATTCTTTTATAGTTTATGTCTTTGTAATACTAAACCTATTCTGATTGAAATTTGTTAGTAATTATTTTGTTTGCAATTTTGATTTAAATATTTTTTTTTTAAAGATGATTTCAAAAGTATCACATATTAAAATAATATGTAAGAAAATATTCGATAAAATGCGTTTTTTACTGTTTAAGTATGTTAAAAGTTAACATTTGTAGTAATTTTATTTATTTTTAAATATTCAATGATGAATTTGAGAAAGTAAAAAAGAATTTTTATGATTAATAAATTTTATATTTTGACCTATAAATTGTATCTTTCTTTTTGAGGAATTCACGAAGAATTAATTCATTTAATCATATCGATATGAAAAATTTAGTTTTAATTAGACATGCCAAATCGAATTGGGATACACCATTAAAAGATATAGACAGGCCATTAGACCAACGTGGATTGCAAGATGCTCATTTAGTATCTTCAAATATTCAAAAATATTTACCTAAAAAATTTGTAATTTGGAGTAGTCCAGCTAAACGTGCTTCGGATACTGCTATTATTTTTGCTCAAAATATCTTGTATCCAGTTGAAAATATTATCTACAATCAAGAATTATATACTTTCGAAGGAAAGCAATTGGAAATGATTGTTAAATCTTGTTCGAATACATTTGATAGTGTAATTCTTTTTGGTCATAATGCTGCAATTACAAATTTTGTTAATAAATTTGGAAATGTATTTATTGAAAATGTTCCTACAAGTGGTTTTGTTTCACTACAATTTGAAACAGATAGTTGGGATACTATCAATAAAGGGCAGACTAATAAAATAATAATACCAAAAGACTTAAAATAAATAATGTTTGATCAAAAATATATTGATAGAGAAAAAAGTTGGTTAGCATTTAACGCCAGAGTACTTCAAGAAGCAGGGGATGATTCGGTTCCTTTATTAGACAGATTAAGATTTATAGGGATTTTTTCAAATAATTTGGATGAATTTTTTAGAGTTCGTTTTGCAGCTATCCGTAGATTAAGTTTGTCTGGTAAAACGGGTGAAAAAATATTAGGAGGTATATCTGCACAACAATTAATTAAGGATATTACCGAAATTGTTATAGAACATCAGGCCGAAAGTCTTGCAATTCTAAAAGATATCGAATCTAAATTGGAAACGGAAAATATTTTTATTATCAACGAAAATGAAATTTCGGATGAACAAGAGATATTTTTAAAAGATTTCTTTATACAAACCTTGAGCCCAGAATTGGTTACAATTATCTTGAATGATTTGGCCGAATTTCCATTATTGAAGGATAATATTGGTTATTTGGCTGTAAAATTAGTGATGAAAAAAGATGCCGAAGTTCACTATGCGATCATTGAAATTCCTAAAACAATGAATCGTTTTGTGGTGTTACCTTCTACAGATAACAAAAAATATGTGATATTGATAGATGATGTAATAAGGCATAATCTAAAAAGTATATTTAATATTTTTGATTATGAAAGTGTTAGTGCACACATGATAAAAATAAGTAGGGATGCACAGTTAGAAATTGATAGTGACCTGAGTAAAAGTATGTTAGAGAAAATTTCTACTAGTGTCAAAGATAGACGAATAGGTGAGCCTGTACGTTTTATATACGATCAGGAAATTGAAGAGGATACCTTACAGTTTTTCCTTGATAAAATGAAAATTGTTTCTACTGATAGTATTATTCCCGGTGGAAGATATCATAATAGGAGAGATTATATGGAATTTCCTAATCTAGGTAGATATGATTTACTGTATAAGAAAAACATTCCATTGCCAATTCCTGGTCTAAGTTTAGAAGGTAGTATTTTGGAAAAAATAAGTAAGAAAGATTATTTGTTACATGCCCCTTATCAATCATTTTCTTATTTGACAAAATTTTTAAGAGAAGCTGCATTAGACCCAAAAGTTACCACAATTAAAATTACATTATATCGATTAGCTAAAAATTCACAAATTATTAGTTCCTTGATAAATGCTGCCAAAAATGGTAAGAAAGTAACCGTTCAAATCGAATTACAAGCCCGATTTGATGAGGCTTCTAATATTTCCTATGCCGAACAAATGCAGCAAGAAGGAATTGAACTTATTTTTGGTATCAAAGGTTTGAAAGTTCATAGTAAAATTTGTGTCATTGAAAGAATTGAAAACGGGAAAAATAAACGCTATGGCTTTATTTCAACAGGAAATTTCAATGAATCTACGGCTAAAATTTACACAGATGTCACTCTTTTTACCAGTCACCAACAAATATTAAAAGATATTTCTAAGATTTTTGAATTTTTTAATATTAATTATAGAGTACATCGTTATAAACACTTAATAGTTTCTCCACATTATACACGTTCCAAGTTTTATAAGTTCATTGATCGTGAAATTTTAAATGCTAGAGCAGGTAGAATTGCATTTATGAAATTGAAAATGAATAGTTTATCTGATTTTGATATGATTGATAAATTATATGAGGCAAGTAAGGCAGGTGTAAAAATTCAATTGGAAGTAAGAGGAATTTGCTCTTTGATTCCAGGTATTAAGGGGTTGAGTGAAAATATTGAAGCTATAAGTATTGTCGATAATTATTTAGAGCATTCACGAATTTATATTTTTGGAAATGGAGGGCAAACAGAAGTTTATATTTCTTCTGCTGATTTTATGACACGAAATTTAGATGGCAGGGTAGAAGTAACTTGTCCTATCTATGATCAAGAAATCAAAAATGAACTAATTGAGAATTTTGATATTGCTTGGAAAGGAAATGTAAAAGCGCGTTTTCATTCTTACAAATTGGATAATAAGTACCGTAAAAATGACGGAAAAAATATTTTTAGAGCTCAAATTGAAACCTATAAATATTACCAAAGAAAAGTTGACATGTTAAAAGAAATTATCTTTTAAGATAATTAATTATAGAAAAAAATGATTAAAATTAAGAAATATGCAGCCATCGATATTGGTTCTAATGCCATGAGATTACTGGTTGTTAATATTGTTGAACAAGAAGGTAAAGAAACACAATTTAACAAAAGTGCTTTGGTTCGTGTGCCTATTCGTTTAGGACAAGATGCTTTTACAGTAGGTGAAATTTCGGCTGAAAATACAGATAGAATGGTCGATGCAATGAAAGCTTTCAAACTTTTGATGAAAGTTCACAAAGTGGAAGCTTACAAGGCTTTTGCAACTTCGGCTATGCGTGAAGCGTATAATGGAAAAGAAGTGGTGGCCCTAATTAAGAAAAAAGCCGACATCAAAATTGAAATTATTGATGGAAAAAAAGAAGCAGCAATTATTGCTTCAACTGACTTACACTATTTATTGAAGACAGATCAAACTTATTTATTTGTGGATGTAGGAGGTGGAAGTACGGAATTTACCTTGTTTTCTAATGGTAAAATTGTGACTTCAAGATCATTTAAAGTGGGAACTGTTCGATTACTTAACGAAATGGTTTGTGATGTGGTTTGGAATGAAATTGAGAAATGGATTAAAACAAATGTTGCTGATTATGATGAAATATCTTTGATAGGTTCGGGTGGAAATATCAACAAACTTTTCAAAATGTCTGGTAAAATGCAGGATAAACCTTTGTCTTATTTGTATATCAATTCACAATATGCCTTTTTGAATTCTCTTTCTTATGATCAGAGAATTTCTGAATTAGCGTTAAATCCAGACCGTGCCGATGTAATTATACCTGCAGTACGTATTTATTTGAATGCGATGAAATGGAGTGGAGCTAGAAATATTTATGTTCCAAAAATTGGACTTTCAGACGGAATCGTCAAGGCTATGTATTTCGGTAAAATTTAAAAAAGTATAAATAAAAATCGTTTAGAAGCTTTTAGTGATGGTGTACTTGCTATTATAATCACTATAATGGTTTTGGAATTGAAAGTCCCAAAAGGACATCAGTTTATTGATTTATTCACACTTTTTCCTGTTTTTTTAAGTTACATTTTGAGTTTTATTTATGTAGGTATTTATTGGAATAATCACCATCATTTATTGCATAGTACCACTAAAGTAAATGGAAAGGTCTTATGGGCTAATCTTCATTTGCTCTTTTGGCTTTCATTAGTACCCGCTTCAACCGCTTGGATGGGTGAAAGTGATTTTGCTAAAGCAACAGTTACTGTTTATGGTATTGTTCTTTTAATGTGTGGTGTTGCTTTTGTTATTTTGCAAACAACCATTATATGTCTTGATGGTGAAAAGTCATTTTTGGCAGAGGCAGTCGGTAAAGATACAAAGGGAAAGTCTTCTCAACTTTTATATGTTAGTGCTTTACTAATTTCTTTTTTCAATGAATGGATTCCATTAGCCATCTATTTAATAGTTGCTTTGCTTTGGTTAGTTCCAGATACTCGAATCGAAAAGAAAATTTTAAACTCGGATAAAAATAGTTAGGCGTTTAAGTCTAGTCCGAAAGTAGTTCTTAATAAATCAATATTTGGATTTATTTCATGTAAACGATTGTATTTATCCTGATCATTTAATGCTCTTTTGATAGTGACATTTTCATTGACAATTATATCGATTTTGATATTGTGGTTGTGAAGGTGTCCTCTTAAATGCCCTAAAAGACCGTTCATCTCTTTCTCAAAATCTAATTTTGAACCTTCGTTGGGTAACTCGATACTAATTGTTGTTCCGTTTAGAACAGGATCATTAATAAGTAATAACGATTCCATGATTTTTGAGCCTTTGTCTCCTAAACGTTTTGCATAGTTAGTCCATTGCAACAACATTTCGGTTTCGGTAAAAGGTTCAGTTGGTAAATCAACAGTCTCTCTAACGATTACTTTTTTGTTTTGTTCCAATTCTTTTTTCGCACGAATACTTGATAAAGATAATGCTGAGAATTTAGGTCCAGTTGTTTCTACATCTACTTTTTTAGGCGTTTCAGCAACTGCAGCTGGGTTGTTCGTAGGAACTGATTCAGTAGGAGCAGAAGTAGTTGTGCTAATAGTGTTTTCAACAGCCTTCTTTTGTTCAACTATTGAATAATCGTTTTTTCTAAAATAAGTTGGTGGAATTATAAAGGATTCAACTTTTTTTTTCTCCATCAAAAGTGATGGAGGCTAATTGCATCAGGCAAAGTTCAACCAATAATCGTTGGTTTTGACTTAATTTGTATTTTAAATCACATTCGTTTGCAATAGCAATTCCTTGCAAAAGAAATTCTTGAGTACATTTTTGAGCCTGAACTCCATACATTTTTTGAGCTTGTTCACCTGCTTCTAATAAACTTAAAGTTGAAGGTGTTTTGCTTACCAATAAATCTCGGAAATGTGAAGCTAATCCGGCTACAAAGTGATGTGCATCGAAACCTTTTGCAAGAATTTCGTTGAAAGTAATCAGTAAATCCGGGATTTTATTCTCCAGAATTAAATCGGTTACATTAATGTAAGTTTCATAATCCAGCACATTTAGGTTTTCGGTAACTGCCTGACGTGTCAGATTACTTCCGCAATAGGAAACCACTCTGTCAAAAATTGACAAAGCATCACGCATGGCGCCATCTGCTTTTTGAGCGATAATATGTAAAGCATCATCTTCAAAAACAACACCTTGGTTTGTTGCTACTTCGGCTAAATGTTCTTTAGCATCTTTAACGGTGATTCTTTTGAAATCAAAAATTTGACAACGCGATAAAATCGTTGGAATGATTTTATGTTTTTCGGTAGTTGCCAGAATAAAAATTGCATGTTTAGGTGGTTCTTCTAATGTTTTCAAAAAAGCATTAAAAGCTGCCGATGACAACATGTGTACCTCATCTATAATATAGACTTTGTATTTTCCGGTTTGTGGTGGAATACGAACTTGGTCAATTAGATTACGAATATCATCTACAGAGTTATTCGACGCAGCATCTAATTCGAAAACATTGAAAGCAAAGTCTTCGTTAGGATCATCATAACCAGGTTGATTGATTTTACGAGCCAGAATTCTGGCACAAGTCGTTTTTCCAACACCACGCGGTCCAGTAAATAAAAGGGCAGAAGCCAAATGGTTGTTTTCTATGGCATTCAATAAAGTATTGGTAATCGCTTTTTGTCCTACAACATCATTAAATGTTTGCGGACGGTACTTGCGGGCAGATACTATAAATTGTTCCATAGATTCTATTATTCGAAAGCAAATATAGGTTTTAATTTAATGATTGAAAAATTTAAATATTGAAAGATTTTAGAAAAAAATGTAGTGTTGATTTTCTTGGATTTAAGATTGATTTCTTCTTCTTCCTCGGGCTTTAATGCTAATTTTTAATAGCGCCTGAGCGGTTTCATTATTAGAATTGGCAGCAAATCCGGCAACATAAACGCCTTTTTTTCCTGATTTAGATTGAATACCAAAAACAATTGCTTCGTCATCCGGATTGGATTCTCCTTCGTAACGATAAATGTGTTTGATTTCAAAATTATTTGGGTTTTTTAAAATCACATCTTCATGTTGGTTAAAGTCGTAATTAAAACCATTTTCGTTTAATTCATCAAGGGCTTTTGAAACCGAATCGTAGTGGTAAATTGGATCCATGGCGTAAAATATTTAGTGGTTAATAGCTCTTTAAATATAACTATTTTATTTTTAATCTATTGCAAAATGCTTGTTAAAGTAGTTGGCTTTGTTTTGTTGTCACAGTTTAAAAATTGTACTTTTGCACGACAGACCGCCTTATCGCTTTCCGCCTCGGCGGAGAGAGGAAAGTCCGGACACCATAGAGAAGCATAGCGGGTAACACCCGTCATCCGCCTCGGCGAGATAGGACAAGTGCAACAGAAAGTATGTACAGGTAATGCTGTAGTGAAACCAGGTAAACTCTATGCGGTGAAATACCAAGTATATCAGCATTTAAGGGTTTCTCGTCCGTTGCTGAAGGGTAGGTAGCTTGATCTTGTTGGTAACAACAAGGCTAGATAAATGATAAGGCTCCGTTTATCGGGGACAGAATCCGGCTTATAGGTCTGTTTTTTTCTTTTTAAAATAAAAAACCATTAAGAATTTAAGTCTCATTAAGTTCAAATACTTAATTTTCTTAACCTCTTAATGGTTTAAAATTTAAATTTTACTGATTATTCTTCTTCATTATCTTCGTCAAAATCATCATCTTCCTCTTCTTCGTCTAATTCGAATTCGAAAAAACTAAATACCGAACCACCATAACTTTTTTGAAAAGAGAAATTAGGTAAGTGCTCTAACTTGGTATACTTAGAATGTTCTACCACCATCATTCCTTCTTCGTTAAGGATGTTATTTTCAAAAACTAATAAAACGACTTTTTCAAAAGTGGCTTGGTCTAATCCATAAGGAGGATCAGCAAAAACAATATCAAATGAAGTATTACATTTTTCCAGAAATTTAAAAACATCACTTTTGATAGCTGCAATCGGAAAATCATATTCGGATGCAATTTGTTTGATGAATTTTACACATCCAAAATCGCCATCCACAGAAGTGATTGGTGAGCTTCCACGAGAAGCAAATTCGTAGCTGATATTTCCGGTTCCAGCAAATAAATCCAAAACTTTTAAACTGTCAAAATTGAAATGATTGTTTAAAACATTGAACAAGGCTTCTTTGGACATATCGGTAGTAGGACGCACAGGTAAACCTTTGGGAGGGGTGATGCGTCTTCCTTTGTATTTTCCTGAAATGATTCTCATGAATTGAAAAGTATAAAATGATTTCTGTTTTCGGCCTCAGAAAAATAATTGTTCCATCTTAAATCTTCCACATCAATTAGGAAAACATTGCGGATGTATTTGTATGCTATTTTGTAAAAAGGACTATCGGTTGTTATGTTTCCAATCAATTCCAATGGGAAATTTTCCGGATTCATATTCAATTGTTCGGCTGTGAATAAAATGTAATAAATAAAATCTTCTGGAATTTGATATTCGAAAGAATTAAACAATAACAACTTTTGATTTTGAATTACTACAATTTCAAAATGAGTGGAATTGAAATGTACCATCATTTTTTTAGTGTCAATATTTTTAGAAGCATCTAATAATTTTGTAACCAAAATACTGTTGGCGTGTTTGTATTCGAAAGAACCAAATTTATCAATAAAGAAATTATTCATATTCACATAAGGAATATAAACTGCATTGATATCGTAATTGCTGATTTCATCGTAAGCAAAAAAATCAGTTTCAAAAACCTTAGTATTGTATTGCAAATAACTTCCCAAGTAATTCTCGTCGAACAAAGCGGTAGGAACGAAAGTAGAAAGATTGTTACTGTGGATTACCAGTACATCATCATATTGTTCTGTTAACTCAGGATGTTCTTCGAAAGCATTAGCAAATAAATCTTCAATTTTTAAATTCTTATTAAAAGGATCAAAATGGATTTCCTTAAAAGTAGAAACCGTATTGTTGAGTGTGTCAAAACAGCAAAAAGAAAGTCCGGTCAGGGAAACCTGAATCGATAGTTTTTTGTATTTCTTTTCGGTAATGTCCATTAATGAAGATTTTTTCTGAATCGCAAACTTACAAATTTAAAATAGCAATGACAATGGCAAAATCAATATCAATAACAATGTTAATTTTTAAAATTTACTCCTAACTATATTAGGTATAAAAAAACTTATGTTGACTTTATTTAATTTTACAATTCTAAAAAAGACTTGTATGACTCTTGTCTCGCCGACAGGCTGATATATGTTTCAAAAAAACTATCTTTGAACCTAAATTTTACTTCATGATTTCTGCGCAATTTTATAGCCTTTTACGAAAAAAGTTTCCTTTTGAACCTACTTATAAACAGGATATCTTTTTTCAAAAAATTGCTATTTTTTTGACCGACACTCATAATGACAGTATTTTTGTTTTAAAAGGGTATGCCGGAACGGGGAAGACAACTTTGATTTCTACGATAGTTAACAATCTTACTGAGATTAATAAAAAATATGTATTGCTGGCACCGACTGGTCGTGCGGCAAAAGTAATTGCCAATTATTCGGAGAAACCTGCTTTTACCATCCACAAGAAAATATACTTTCCTAAAAAGTCATCGGGTGGTGGAGTTACTTTTACGTTGCAACCTAACAAACATAAAAATACCGTTTTCATAGTCGATGAAGCTTCGATGATTTCGGATCAGGATTCCGATTCTAAAATGTATGCCAATGGTTCTTTATTGGACGACTTGATTACTTATGTGTATTCTGGAACCAATTGCAAAATGATACTTCTTGGAGATACCGCTCAGTTGCCTCCTGTAAATTTAGATGTTAGTCCGGCTCTGGATATTGATACGCTTAGTTTGCATTATAATATGGAAGTAGATCATATCGAATTGGACGAAGTAATGCGTCAGGAAGAAGCTTCCGGAATTTTATTTAATGCTACCGAATTGCGTGAACTTCTGAAAGATTCTTTTATTACCGATTTTCAATTTAATGTTCGAAAGTTTAAAGATATTGTTCGTTTAGTAGATGGATATGATATTCAGGATGCGATTAATTCGGCTTACAGTAATTATAGTATTGAAGATACCGCTTTTATTGTTCGTTCCAATAAAAGAGCTAATCAATATAATGAGCAGATTCGTTCCCGAATTTTAGATAAAGAAAGTGAATTATCCACGGGAGATTTTTTAATGGTAGTGAAGAATAATTATTTCTGGCTTAAAGATTCAGACGAAGCCGGTTTTATTGCTAATGGTGATATTATCGAAATTTTAGAGATTTTTAAAATCATCGAATTATACACTTTCAAATTTGCTAAAGTAAAAATCCGAATGGTCGATTATCCCAATCAAAAACCTTTTGAAACGGTTTTATTATTGGATACCATAAAAAGTGAATCACCATCACTGACTTATGAGGAGTCCAACCGATTGTATCAGGAAGTTTTGAAAGACTATGAAGGCGAAACCAAATTCAAACAATTCCAAAAGGTTAAAGCCAATGAATATTTCAATGGCTTACAGGTAAAATTTTCTTATGCGATTACTTGTCATAAATCACAAGGAGGGCAGTGGAATACGGTTTTTGTAGAACAACCGTATTTACCCAACGGAATTGACAGAGATTACATTCGTTGGTTATACACCGCTATGACTCGTGCAAAAAACAAATTATACTTAATAGGTTTTAAAGACGAAAGTTTTGTAGACTAATTTTGATATAAAACTTTAAGTTTTATTTTGATGAACCATTAAGGCATTAAGATTAGTTAAGGGTTTTTACAAACTTAATTTACTTAATATCTTAATGGTAAAATAAGTTGAGATTAGTTTTGAGAAAGTGTAGCCAGTCTATGTTGTAATCCCCATTCCAGCATTTTGTCTAAAACATCACCCAATGATTTTGCCGATTCGGTTAATTCATATTCAACGGTGATAGGAGTGGTGTCATATACCGTACGTTTTACTATTCCGTTCATTTCTAAATCCTTTAATTCTTTGGATAACATTCGGGGAGTAATCTTCGGAATGTTTCTCTGAATATCTGTAAAACGTCTTTTTTCAAATAGCAACGAACCTATAATCGGCAATTTCCATTTACCACTAATCACATTCAATGTGTCATTTACAGCCAAAACAAATTGGATTGGGCAGGCTTTGGCTTCTTTAAAACTAATTACATCTTCCATAATCATTGATTTTATTGTTACTATACTAAAGTATATCGCTATACTTTAGTATAGCAGTATATATTATATAGCAAATGTACGTAACTTTGACAAAACATTAATCATAAAAAGTTTAAAATAATGAATACAAGTATTTTAGTTACAGGAGCAACAGGTAATTTTGGTAAAGCAACAATCGATTTTTTATTAAACAAAGGAATTGCGCCAGCAAATATTTCGGCATTAGTTAGAAACGAAAGTAAAGCGGTTGATTTAGCTGCAAAAGGAATCCAATTACGAATAGGTGATTATGACAATTACGAATCTTTGGTAGCGGCATTTCAAGGAATTGAAAAACTAGTTTTGGTTTCTGGAACCGATTTAGCGAATAGAAGTAGTCAACAATTAAATGCGGTTAAAGCGGCAAAAGAAGCTGGAGTCAAACATATTTTATATACGAGTTTCGAGCGTAAAAATGAAACTGAAACTTCTCCGATTGCTTTTTTAGCTCAATCTCATATTGATACTGATAATGCGATCAAAGCAAGCGGAATTAATTATACTATTTTTAGAAATAATTTATATCTGGATGTAGTGCCAATGTTCCTAGGAGAAAAAGTATTGGAACAAGGAATCTTTTTCCTGCCGGAGAAGGTCAGGCCGCTTATGTTTCAAGAAATGATTTGGCTGAAGCTGCTGCTATTGTTTTAATTTCTGATGGACACGAAAATAAAGAATACGCTACTAATAATATTGAAAATTATTCGATGGCAGAAATTGCAATAACTTTGAGTGAAATTGCTAATAAAGAAGTTTTGTATTTGAATCCAAATCCTGAAGATTATAAAGTAGCGTTAACCAGTGTAGGAGTTCCAGGAGAATATATTGGAATGTTTGTAGGTTTTGCCGAAGCAATCAAGCAAGGAGAATTTGAAACCGGAAATAGTGATTTGGAAAAATTACTAGGTAGAAAACCAGTAAGTCTAAGCGATTTTTTGAAAGAGGTTTATTCTAAATAAAAAATTAGGGTTTGAAAAATTAACCACAAATTACACAAATTAATTAGAGCTAATTTGTGTAATTTGTGGTTAAAACATTTTAGAAACTAAAAGCTTAATACACTAAATTTATTATTGCTAAAAAAGGATTAAAATATATTTTTTATGAACACATTAAATGATCTACATAAAATTTCAAGCACTTTTCCTAATACCGAAAAAATGCCGGTGTTATTTTTAGGACACGGAAGCCCGATGAATGCGATTGAAGAAAATCAGTTTGTGTCGGGTTTTAGGAATATGGCCAAAACGTTACCACAGCCCAATGCGATTTTGTGTATTTCGGCACATTGGTTTACAAAAGGAACCAAAGTCACCGCGATGGAAATGCCAAGAACGATTCATGACTTTGGCGGTTTTCCGAAGGAATTGTTTGCAGTACAATATCCGGCTAAAGGCAATCCTGATTTAGCCATTGCTACCAGAGAATTATTATTACCAACCGAAGTAGAACTCGATCACGAATGGGGTTTGGATCACGGTGCCTGGAGTGTGATTAAACATTTGTATCCGGATGCGAATGTTCCCGTGATTCAATTGAGTATTGATTATTCCAAACCAGCACAATACCATTTTGAGTTGGCTCAAAAATTAAGCAGTTTGCGTCACAAAGGAATTCTAATTGTGGGTAGTGGAAATATTGTGCATAATTTACGATTGGTCGATTTTTACAATATGGACAAAGATAATTATGGTTACGATTGGGCAGTTGAAGCCAGAGCAACAGTCAATGATTATTTACTAGATGGCAATTTTCAGGCTTTGATTGATTATGAAAAACAGGGTAGAGCTTTTCAGTTAGCCATTCCTACACCGGATCATTATTTGCCTTTGATTTATACTTTGGGATTAAAAGAAAAACAAGAAGAACTCAGTTTGTTTAACGATAAATTATTAGCCGGTTCTTTAAGTATGACTTCGGTGAAGATTGTTTAAAATAGTTGATTTAAATGAGAAAACATTTATTGTTATTATTAAGTTTATTGATGATTGTTTCATGTAATGAAAGCAAGAAAAGAATAGATAAAAAATTAGAAAAGAATATTCAAAATCCGATCATTTCTAAAATTCATGAATCTAACATATTATTAATGAGCAAGAATGCAGATACTTTAGTTATTAGAAGTAAATGTGCATTGGTTTATGAACCAACAGAAAAAAATATTGAAAAAAGAAAAAAGAAGTTGGAGAAGAAGATTTTTATGTTGGGGCTGATGATTTTCTATATTATATTAATGAATCAACCGAGTTTTTAAAATCAAAAAATGTTACAATAGTTACAACCGAAAATGATAAAATATTGAAGTTTATTTTAAATGATGGAAGTATAGTGGTAAAAAATCTTGATTTAGAAAAAGAAATGTTTGGGATTTATTTATTTGATCCTAGAAAAGAACCTCAAAAGATAGATATTACTGCAACAAGGGAAGAATTCGAATCTTTTATAAAATAAAAACCCGTTGGGTGAAATTATTTGAAGTAAATTAAATTGATTAGATATTGGTCAAGACACTGCAAAGCAGTATCTTGAAGTCGCTAAACAACCAACATCCATGTCAAATATAGTTAAAAATTATTTTAAGGTTTTAGAAGTTATAAGTTCTTTGAATTATGATTCATTATTTAAATCAAGAGTTGGAAGAAGCGGCAAGATGTCTGATTTAGAGGTCGTAGCACTTAGTTTAACTGCTGAATTTATGTCTATTGATAGTGAAAACTCACTTTTCAAACAAATTAGTCCAGATTTAATTCCTAACTTAATTGAACGCAGTCAATTCAACAAAAGAAGAAGAAAACTGTTTTTGTTTTCTGAAGAAGTCCGAAGCAAACTAGCGAGTCGATTTCTTGAGTTTGAGAATTATTTTATTGTTGACAGTATGCCGTTGGAAATCTGTAAATTTTCTCGTCATTGCCGAATTAAAATATGTAAAGAGCATTTTGAAACAGCTCCTTCCAAAGGTTTTTGTGCCTCACAAAACAATTGGTTTTATGGATATAAATTACATGGAGTTTGTTCTGTAGATGGTGTTTTCCATTCTTTAGAGATTACAAAAGCAGAAGTTCATGATGTTCATTTTCTAAAGAATATAAAACAACAATTATCTGATTGTGTATTACTTGGAGATAGAGGGTATTTGTCAGAATCGATTCAGCTAGACCTATTTCGAACAGTAAAAATCCAATTAGAAACACCAATGAGATCCAATCAAAAAAACTATAAGCCTCAACCATATATTTTTAGAAAATCAAGAAAAAGAATTGAAACCCAGTTTTCACAATTATGCGACCAGTTTTTAATTCGAAGAAATTATGCTAAATCTTTTGCTGGTTTTAAAACAAGAATTTTAGCAAAAATAACAGCAATGACTCTAATTCAATATATCAATAAATTCATATTTGATAGACCTATAAATAATATTAAAAATCAAATTATTTAATTTCACCCAACGGGTAATAAAAGTTTATTTCCATAAACAACTATTTTCAATTTAAAATCTATCTTTGCGCCTTAGTGCCTTTGTGGCAAACAGTCATAACATGAAAATAATAGCAGTCATACCCGCTCGTTACGCATCAACCAGATTTCACGCCAAATTAATGCAGGATTTGGGAGGAAAAACAGTCATTTTAAGAACTTATGAAGCAGCAGTAAATACCCAGCTTTTTGATGATGTTTTTGTAGTAACGGATTCTAATTTAATTTTTGATGAAATTGTTACTCACGGAGGAAAAGCCATTATGAGTATCAAAGAGCACGAATCAGGAAGTGATCGTATTGCCGAGGCTGTTGAAAATCTCGATGTAGATATTGTAATCAATGTTCAGGGAGATGAACCTTTCATAAATGCGGAACCTTTGAAAGAAGTTATCGAAGTTTTTAAAAACGACATCGATAAAAAAGTAGATTTGGCTTCGTTGATGTATGAAATCAAAGACGAAGAAGAAATTAACAATCCGAATAATGTGAAAGTGGTGGTGAACCAAAATAATTTTGCCTTGTACTTTTCGCGTTCGGTAATTCCGTATCCAAGAGAAAAAAATGTGGGTGTTCGTTATATGAAACACATCGGAGTATACGCTTTTAGAAAACAAGCCTTATTGGATTTCTACCATTTACCCATGAAATCTTTAGAAGCTTCTGAAAAACTAGAACAATTGCGTTATTTGGAATTTGGCAAACAAATTAAAATGGTTGAAACCACTCATGCTGGAATTGGAATCGACACTAAGGAAGATTTAGAAAAAGCAAGAAAGTTTGTTTAGTCCTTTTTCTTTTTTCAAAATACCCTTTAGAGTCTATTTTAGTAGAGTAAAAATTCAAAAATAAAACCACAAACATCAATACGAGTAAGGATTGTGTCATTACTAATGCTTTTCCAAATGTTTGTACTGGATATAAATCACCAAAACCAATGGTTGACGATGTTACCATACTAAAATAAACGGCATCAAACCAATGATTAATGGGGTGATTTAAGTAATTCCCTGTTGAATACAAAACAGCAAAGCCAAATACAATTTCAAGATAATTGAAAAACAATAAAAGCATAGAACGTTTGTAAGAACGAGGGCGCGCAAATAAATCGGAAGCAAAAATTAAAGTGGGAATGTATAAAACAGTTTCGAGCATCACATAAATCATCATTCCTAAAACTACAGGAAATTGTTGCCAATGATTACTTATAATAAGTAGTGGCATGGCAACTTTTGTCAAAATATAAAAATCCATTGCCAAGTCTTCATATTCGGTTCCTTTTTTGGAAGCCAAATATTTGATGTAAATTCCAGGAAAAATTAATTGCGAAGAAGAAAGCAACAAACGAACAATTTTCTCAATTCCATTATCGTCCTGATGGTCGTTATTCCAAATGGCTTTGATGTTTTGTATTCGCTTTTGAATCGGATTCAGTTTTGAATCTCTTAAATTGGTTACATTGCCTAAAAGTAATTTTCGAAGAATCTTTTTCATTCTTTTTAATTTGTTTCAAAGTCTAAAGTACAAATAATAAAGCTTAGCTATTTAAAATTGTAGATTATGTTAAAGTAATTTTTCAATGACAATGAGTTCATTGTGTTTTTCAACTCTAGGAATCGATTTTATATGAAAATGATCTTTATTGAATTCGTTGATTAATTTTTTATTGCGAATGTTGTCGGCTTCGTTCAAAAGCATAGTATTAAAGAGAATATTTCCTTTTGCTTGCAGCAAAAAACAAATCCTATCAATGAAAAAAGTTTCAAAGAGAAAATTTGGCATTTTGGTATCTTGAAAAATGTCAACAACAATCAGATCGTATTGATCCGTTGTTTTCAAAACAAACTCAAAAGCATCATCAATGATAATTTCAAGGTTTGAAATTTTGTCCAATTCAAAATAGTGGTTGGCTATTTTAATGATTTCTGAGTCGATTTCTACACCTGTAATTTTTCCTGAAAATTGAATGTCGTCTATCAAGGTTTTGATTACACTGCCACCGGCAACTCCTAAAATTAGGATATTTTTCATTTTTTGAATTTTGCCAAAACCTATTTCATTTAAACCTAGTTTTAAAATTCGTTGTAAACTACCGTATGAATAATTGGTATTTAAAGAATCCATTACTAAGTCACCATTGGTCCAAGTAATTTCTAAGGATTTACTAACTGCTGATTTTTGGCTGTGAATTGTGATAGGGTAGAAATAACTTAGTAATCGTTTCAACATAGAATGTGCTTTTTCTCAAAAATAGCTTTAATATTTTAATTTTTAATTTTAAATGTTTTTGAGTTTCATTTAAATATCGATTTTTGATGTTTTAAAATTATTTAATTGATTGTTTTTTAATAACATAAGTTTTGTTATCTAAAGTATAATTTGGTTTAAATTAACTTTAAGTGTTACTGTGTAATTATCCTTTTTTGTTTCGATTAAAACTTTTAAAAGTTCCATCTTTGTAGAAAAAAACAATCTTTTCGATTGTATCATCAAAGAAGTCCGTTGGCAATTGTTCTTTATTTTCGTTTACAGTGGAGCCTTTCGATTCATCAGATGAAGCGGTATTGGTTAAAATCGTATTCGTAATATCTTCCTTGTTTCTAAGTATATTTACAACGCTATTGTCTGAAGTTAATGTTGTATCTTTAGAATCAGACTCTTTTTTAGGAAAATTCCCTTTCCCATTCAAAATCCAATATAAATCAATTTCAGGATAAACCTCTAGAATTTTAAGAATAAAATCTAAACTAGGCTTGTTTCTTCCAGAGAGGAGGTGAGATAAACTCGAACGTTGCACCCCAATTTTATCAGCAAAAGCAGATGCATTAATGCTATAATAATCGAGTATTATTTCTAGTCTTTTAATAAAGTCATCTGTGTTTACCATTGTAAATAATGATTTAAAATCTGTTGTTTACAAATGTAATCAAAAGTAAATGATTTAACAATATTACAGCTGTAAACAGCATGTTAATGTGTTTTTTATCTTTTTTTACACTTTAAATAAAGGTTGTTAAAATATTGATTTTTATTATTTTGTCGTTAGTTTGTTGTGTTGATAACAAATGTCAATCATATAAAGGGTGAGCAAGGCAATAAAAGTGTTTATTGTGTTTACAATATTGAAATGATAAAAAAATATTTGTTTTACAAATGTTAAAATAAAGATGTTTACTTTTGTAAATCAAATATATTAGATTATGAATTTAGAGCAGTTGTTTCTTGATAATAAGGAAAAAACGATAGAGGGTAGGTATTTGACATTAGAGTCTATTGAGCCTATTTTAAATAGAATAAACACAAATAATCAATTGTCTGTTGTTGGACATTCGGTTCAAGGAAAGCCTATTTATAAGTATGTAATTGGTAAAGGAGCAACCAAGATTTATTTGTGGTCTCAGATGCATGGAAACGAAAGCACAACGACGAAAGCGCTGTTTGATTTTTTAAATCTTTTGCATAGTGGTTCAGAATTGGCAACAAAATTTCTGAATCATTTCACTTTCTGTTGTTTGCCAATGCTGAATCCTGATGGCGCTAAGTTGTATACTCGTGCAAATGCAAATGAAGTAGACTTAAATAGAGATTCGCAAGATCTTAGCCAACCTGAAAGTATAGTTTTAAGAGCTGTTTTTGAAGAATTCAACCCTGATTTTTGTTACAATCTACATGATCAACGAACTATTTTTGGTGTTGCTGATACAGGAAAACCAGCAACGGTTTCTTTCTTAGCGCCTTCCTATAATGATGAAAGAGAAATTAATAGTTCTAGGCAAAAGGCTATTAATGTAATTTCTGAAATGAATGATGTATTGCAGGAGTTGATACCGGGACAAGTAGGGCGTTTTGATGATTCGTTCAATATAAATTGTATTGGTGATACTTTTCAATATTTAGGAGTGCCTACTATTTTGTTTGAGGCTGGTCATTATCCAGGTGATTACCATAGAGAACATACGCGTAAATATATTTTTATAGCTCTAGTGTCGAGTTTTAACGCTATTGTCGAAAACGTTATAGTTGTTAATAGAACTGATAAATATTTGAATATTCCTCAAAATAAAGTCGTTTTTTATGATTTTATATACAAAAAAGTTCTAATAAATTATGATGGTAATGAAAAAATAACGAATTTTGCTGCACAGTATAAGGAAGAATTATTTGATGGGAAAATTAATTTCAATGCTTATATTGCTAAAATTGATGAATTAGATGGTTTCTTTGGTCATGAAGAATTTGATGCTGAAGGAGCCGTGTACACATCAGAGCAAGGAGAGTATCCAAAAATAGGTCAAGAGGCTACTTTTTCATTAGGAAAAAAACATAAAATTCTTAATGGATTAATAAAAAAATAATTTTTTGTACTACTTTATCATTTTTATGTATATTTTTATGCTTTAAAATGATAATAAATAATATAATTAAAGAAATATGAGTAAGTTCCGTTTAGATGAAGTAGATCATCAGATTTTAGACATGTTGATTGACAATACCAGAGTTCCGTTTACGGATATTGCAAAAAAATTATTAATTTCTGCTGGTACTGTGCATGTCAGAGTAAAAAAGATGGAAGATGCTGGTATTATCATGGGGTCATCTTTAGTGTTAGATTATGATAAACTTGGCTATTCTTTTATTGCTTACGTAGGTGTATTTTTAAATAATACTTCTCAAACTAAGTTTGTGTTAAAACGCATTAACGAAATTCCATTTGTAACCGTAGCTTCTGTAACTACTGGAAAATTTAATATTTTCTGTAAGATTAGAGCAAAAGACACTAAACATGCTAAAGATGTCATCTTTATGATTGACGATATTGATGGTGTTTACAGAACAGAAACTATGATTTCCCTTGAAGAGAGTATCAACGACAAGAAGCGTTTGATGCATACTATCTTCAAAAATATGTAATTGATACTTGATATTATTTGAAAAATAATACCTCAAGTTGACTCTTGGGGTTATTTTTTTGAAAATAAAACAAAGCACATAACAAACCATAATAATTTAAACCTAATTTATGTATACGCTCCCTAAAATAGAACGTTTTAACCAAAACGTTCTCTCTAAATACCATATTTACAACAGCGTTTTCATTACTTTACCTTTCGACTCTATAGATAATACAGGTGCTTTATTACCTTTATTCACAGAAGTTTGTGATACAGGTTATAAGAAAATGGAAACACCAAAGGAAATTTTTGAATTCTTCTCTAAAAAATATTTACACACTGATGTAGAGGCTGATAAAATTGATTTAATGTTTCGTTTTATTCAGTACATTGAACGTCAAATTGTATTATTTGATGCTATTGAAGATGCCGCTTTTCCTATTGTAAATAATATGGAGGGACGAGGTTCTTTGCGTGATATAAAGGAGAAATCTGAGGCTAGAGGGAAGAATGAAGAACTAGCTGAATTTCTAGAAAATTTTAATGTTAGAACAGTTTTAACAGCTCACCCAACACAATTTTACCCAGGTCCCGTATTAGGAATTATTAACGATTTGACTGAGGCTATTCGTGAAAATAATTTGTTACGTATCAAACAGCTTTTGGCACAATTAGGAAAAACACCTTTTATCAATAATGAGAAGCCAAATCCTTATGATGAAGCAGTAAGCTTAATTTGGTATTTAGAAAATGTATTCTATAATACAGTTGGAGATTTAATGCATTATTTAGAAACCAATATTGCTCCAAATAACAATATTAAAAACCCGATTATTCAACTTGGTTTCTGGCCAGGAGGAGATAGAGATGGTAATCCGTTTGTGACGACTGATATTACGTTGAAAGTAGCTGATCGTTTAAGAACTTCAATTTTGAAATGTTACTATTTTGAAATGAGAAACTTAAAACGTAAGTTAACGTTCTCAGGAGTTGATGTTTTGGTAGCTGAGCTTGAAAATAAATTATATCGTTCGGTATTTTATTCTACAGGTGAAATTTTTATTACTCTGGAAGAGTTTAAAACACAGTTGAATAAAATAAAAACAATCATTATAGAACAACATCAATCCTTGTATGTTGATGAATTAGAGGCACTTTTAATCAAAGTAAATTTATTTGGATTCCATTTTGCAACTTTAGATATTCGTCAAAATAGCAAAATTCACGATGCTGTATTTAGAGATATTTTTGATTTTTATCAAAATAACGGAAGCGAGGTTTTCCCTAAAAATTACTACGAATTATCGGAGGCTGAAAAATGTGAAGTTTTAACTAGTCTAAATGGAAATCTTAATCCAGCTGATTTTAAAAACGAGATGACTAAATCTACTATTGAGTCGATTTATGCCATTAAAAAGATTCAAGAAGGCAACGGTGAATTAGGAGCAAATCGATATATCATTAGTAATAATGAAAATGCAGTAAATGTTTTAGAAGCTTATGCATTATTTAGATTGAGTAATTGGGAAGATCCATCTGTTGATATTGTTCCTTTGTTTGAATCTGTAGATGATTTGCAAAATGCACATAATGTCATGGAGCAATTGTATACTAACCCAGTTTACGCCGAACATTTGGCTAATAGAGGAATGAAACAAACAATTATGCTTGGTTTCTCTGATGGTACAAAAGACGGCGGTTATTTAATGGCTAACTGGAGTATTTATCAGGCAAAAGAAAATCTTACTGCAATGTCCAGAAAATATGGAATTAAAGTAATATTCTTTGATGGACGTGGTGGACCACCAGCTCGTGGAGGAGGAAAAACACATAAATTTTATGCTTCTTTAGGTCCAGAAATTGAAAATAAAGAAATTCAAGTAACGGTTCAAGGACAAACAATTAGTTCTAACTTTGGAACATTAGATTCTTGCCGTCATAATTTAGAGAACTTATTAAGTGCAGGTGTAACTAACCAAGTATTCAATAAGGATTTGAATAAATTATCAGATGATGATAAAGCGATTATGACGCATTTATCGGAATTAGGATATCAAAAGTATTTGAGTTTTAAAAATCATGATAAATTTATTCCGTACTTAGAGAAAATGAGTACGTTGAAATATTATGCAAAAACGAATATTGGTAGCCGACCTTCAAAAAGAAGTAAGTCTGAAAAATTAGATTTTAAAGATTTAAGAGCAATTCCTTTCGTAGGTTCTTGGAGTCAATTGAAGCAAAACGTACCTGGTTTTTATGGAGTAGGTTCGGCTTTAAAACATTTTGAAGAAACAGGACAGTGGGAAAAAGTTCAAGATTTATACAATCGTTCTTTATTCTTTAAAACCTTGTTAGAAAACAGTATGATGTCATTGGCTAAGTCATTCTTTCCATTGACAGCCTATATGAGAAATGATCCTGAATTTGGAGAATTCTGGCAAAATATTTACGATGAGTTCTTAGAAACTAAACGTTTATTGTTGAAAATTGCGGGTCATAAAGAATTGATGGAGAATTATCCTGACGGTATTGCTTCTATCCAAATTAGAGAGCGTATTGTATTGCCATTATTGACAATCCAACAATATGCTTTATTGAGAATCAATGAATTGAATAAAGAAGCAAATCCAGATGAAAAACTAATTAAGGTTTACGAAAAAATCGTAATGCGTTCTTTATTTGGTAATACCAATGCAAGTAGAAATTCAGCTTAAAAATTGAATTATGAAACGTAGTGATGTTCCAGAAAACGAATATTCAAAATTTAATGCTACTTACATACAAGCAGCAGGCGATGAAGATTTATATGAAGACTTAGAAATAAGTCTTCATGCTTTTATTCGTTTTGTTCAGGATATTCCAATGGATAAATTTGATTATCGTTATGCCGATGGCAAATGGACAATCAAAGAAATTATTCAGCATATAATTGATACGGAGCGTGTTTTTAGTTATCGTGCTTTACGAATTTCGAGAAACGACAAAACGCCTTTACCCGGCTTTGATGAAAATGAGTTTGCATTGAATACCAATGCAAACGATAGACATTTGCAAAGTTTGTTAACGGAATTATCGATAGTTCGTCAGGGGACTTTGGCGCTTTTTAAAAGTTTTTCAGAAGAACAATTAAAAAGAATCGGAATTGCTTCGGATAATCAAATTTCAGTTCGTGCTATTGGTTTTATTATTATTGGACATCAAAAACACCATCAAAAAGTGTTTCAGGAAAAATATTTATAAGTCTTTAAAGCAACTTGACCAAGTTATTAATTTGTTTTCAAAAGACATTGTATTAGCAGGACTAGTAGAAGGCATTACACGATACGTAATGCCTTTTATTTGTCCGAAACTTTTTAGGAAGTATTTATGGCTTTCCTTTCCATTGAAAATGATAGTTCTAATTTGAGGGTATTCTTTGAATAAACTTTCAAAATCATTCGGCTGGTGATTTTTGATGTGAATATCTAAACTTCCTTTTCGCTCACAATTTTCCAAGACATCCCAAATTCCAATTTTGTTGTTTCTCAAAAGTTTAATTTTTTCTTCAAAAATGGAAGAAACCGGTAATTGGTCAAAAAGCGTATAGATAATTTTCCAAAAATGATTTCGCGGATGGGCATAATATTCTTGTTTTTCTAATGAAGCAATTCCTGGCATAGTGCCGAGGATAAGAATTTCAGTTTCATAGTTTATGAAAGGAGGAAAGGAGCGAATCATAATTACATTACATTTTCTTCTTTTTCAATTATGGCTAATCCCACTCGGATTTTTTCGTAACTCATTTTTTCTTCAAAATAATCAAAAAAGGGTTTCAATGCTGTTGGTTTTTCTAATTGAATAGCTGCTGCTGAAATTAGAGCAACTTCTTCATTAGAAACAAATTGTTTTAAGTCTATTGAAGCGCCGTCGGAATATAATTTTGCTAAATGCGAAATAATAGTGCTAACACCTAATTTTCTTTTTTCGGCTATTTCTTCTGGCGTTAATCCTTCCTGATAAAGAGCAAGTGTTTCTTTATAAGTGTTTGATCCTTTCTTTGGCTTGACTTTTTTGTCCTTATGAAAAGCAATAATTGCTTTAATAAAAGCATCACCATATTTTTCCAATTTTGCTTTTCCTACACCGTCAATTGTAATCAATTCTTCTTCACTCATAGGACGATTGATTTCCATTTGGCGTAAAGCCGAATCGCTAAAAATGACATAGGCAGGAACCTCTTCTTCTTGGGCAATTTCATAACGTAATTTGCGTAAGCTTTCAAATAATGAATTCTTTACCGTTTTTGTTTTGTTAGTCTCTTGTTCGACTTGTTTTGGAACTGACTTTTTAATAGTATTGAGTTGTACTTTTTCGTTTTCGAATAGTACTTTCTTAGCCAATGGAGTCAAACGAATTTTATTTTGCTGATGAAAGGCTATTTCACAATAACCAAGATTAATCAATTGAATTAGGTATTGGTTCCAGTCTTGCCAAGAAGTTTCTATTCCTACGCCATATGTTTTTAAATTTTGATATTCTTTTTCGTAGATGTAAGCATTTTTAGAACCTCGCAAAAAATCGATAATTACCGGTAGCGGTTCTGATTCTTTCAAACGGATAATTGCAGAAAGTGCTTTCTGTGCTAAAATAGTTCCATCAAAAAAGGCTGGGGGATTATTGCAAATATCACAGTTACCACAATTTTCGGTTACAATTTCTCCAAAATAAGAAAGCAATATTTTACGTCGGCAACTTAAAGCATCGGCATATTGTTTCATTCTGTCCAATTTTGCTAACTGGATTTCGGCGTTTTGACCTTGAGAAGCAAATTTTTGTAGTTGAATCAAATCACCATAGCTTTCAAATAATATGGTTTCAGAAGGCAAACCATCACGACCGGCTCGTCCTATTTCCTGATAATAACCTTCAATATTTTTGGGTAAATTATAATGAATGACCCAACGAACATTCGATTTGTCAATTCCCATACCAAAGGCGATAGTTGCACAAACCACTTGGCATTTGTCATTAATAAATTCGTCTTGAGTTTTTGAACGAAGTTCTGTTTCTAAGCCTGCATGATAAGCTTTTGCTGTAATACCTGCTTTGGTTAGTTTTTCAGCAAGCTCTTCGGTTGTTTTTCGACTCAAACAATATATAATTCCCGATTCATTAGTTTTCGTTTCTATAAAATCAATGATTTGTTTAACTCTGTCTAAAGCTGGTCGAACTTCTAAACTTAGATTTTTTCGATCAAAGGATGAAATAAAAACAGCTGGATTTTTTAAATTTAGTTGGTTGTTAATATCTTCGCGTGTAGCTTTATCAGCTGTTGCAGTTAAAGCAAGAATAGGAGTGGTAGGGAAGCGGTTTTTAAGATAACCCAAATTGGTATAAGCAGGTCTAAAATCGTGTCCCCATGACGAAATACAATGGGCTTCGTCTATTGCAATTAGACTTATTTCAATCAGAGTAAACGTATTTTCGAGATAAGATAAACTCTCGGGGGCAACGTATACTAGCTTGATTTTTTTGTCAATAATATTTTGAATATGGTTTTGTTGTTCTTTTTCAGATTGAGTACTGTTAATATAACAGGCGCTAATTCCGTTTGCTTTCAAGCTATCCACTTGATCTTTCATTAAAGCAATTAATGGCGAAATTACAATGGTGATTCCTGGAAATAATAGTGCTGGTAATTGGAAACAAATGGATTTTCCTCCACCTGTTGGCATGATAGCTAAGGTATCTTGTCCTCTTAAAATAGTGTTGATTATTTCCTCTTGATTGGTTCTGAATTTTTCAAATCCGAAATTTTCCTTAAGACAAGAATGTAGTATTTGAGAACTAATCATTATTTGCAATTGTTAAAACTTGGTTGTTGTAGTCGATAAAAAAAGGAACCCAGTTTAGAGTTCCTTTTTTTTATTTTTTTATGAATTAATCTTCGTCATCCTCATCGTCATCATCTGCGATATCTTTGTCGTCACCATCTTCATCATCTTCGTCAAGTTCTGGCTTATCGCTATCATCATCGTCATCATCGTCGTCACTAATATCGTCATCCAAATCTAAACCTTTGATTGGTGCAATAGGTTCAATTACATCGTCAATATCATCGTCTTCGTCAAAATTCTCAATTCTATCAGCAAGTTTAGTACTCACTTTTACTAGGTAGATTGTGTCTTCAGTACGAACTTCAACAGCCTCAACTAATTCGTTTTTTGCATTTTTAAAACGGATGATATCTTCGTCGTCATATCCATCAGGAAATTTTTCAACCAATAAGTTTAAAATTTCGTTTGTTAATTTAGCATACTCAACAATAACTCTTCTCATAAAAATGGTATTATAAATCTAATAAATAAGCAAAAATCAATGGCGCTACAATGGTAGCATCTGATTCAATAATAAACTTAGGTATATTGATATCTAATTTACCCCAAGTGATTTTTTCATTTGGAACTGCTCCAGAATACGAACCGTAACTAGTAGTTGAATCTGAAATTTGACAGAAATAGCTCCAGAAAGGAACATCGTGCATTTCCATATCTTGGTACAACATAGGAACTACACAAATAGGAAAGTCTCCTGCGATACCTCCTCCAATTTGGAAGAAACCTATTCCGTTTTCACAATTTTTTGTATACCAATCTGCTAAGAAAGTCATGTATTCGATACCTGATTTCATAGTTGAAGCTTTTAATTCTCCTTTGATTACGTATGAAGCAAAAATATTACCCATTGTGCTATCTTCCCATCCTGGTACAATAATAGGTAAATTTTTCTCCGCAGCAGCATACATCCAGCTGTCTTTTAAGTCAATTTCGTAATATTCTTCCAATACTCCAGAAAGCAACATTTTGTACATGAATTCATGAGGAAAATAACGTTCTCCTTTATCATCTGCATCTTTCCATATTTTGTAGATGTGTTTTTGTAATCTACGGAAAGCTTCGTGTTCTGGAATACAAGTGTCAGTTACACGGTTTAAACCACGCTCTAATAAATCCCATTCGTCTTGTGGCGTTAAATCACGGTAGTGAGGTACTCTTTCGTAGTGTGAGTGCGCTACTAAGTTCATGATATCTTCTTCAAGATTAGCTCCTGTACAAGAAATGATTTGAACTTTATCCTGACGAATAACTTCTGCAAATATTTTTCCAATTTCAGCTGTACTCATTGCTCCAGCCATACTCACTAACATTTTAGAACCTTTGGCTAATTGTTCTTCGTATGCTTTTGCTGCATCAACTAATGCTGCCGAATTGAAATGTAAATAATGTTTTTCAATAAATTGACTGATAGGTCCTTTACTCATTTTTTGGGATTTAAATCTTTAGTAAATTGATCATAATTTGAATCTATACGGTTCAAATATAATGAAATTATATATCTACTAAATGTGTATTTGATTAATTATTTTTTATTTATAACCTAAAATTTTTAATACTTCTTCAGAGGTTTGTTGCTCTGAAAAAACTTCAGTTGCCAGTATACCATTTTCATCTCTATCTATCAGAATATGTTTAGGTTGTGGAATTAAGCAGTGGTGTAAACCTCCATATCCACCAATGGTTTCCTGATAAGCTCCTGTATTAAAAAATCCTATATATAATGGTTTTTCTTTGTTGTATTTTGGTAAATAAATCGCATTCATGTTTTGCTCTGAATTGTAATAATCATCGCTATCACAAGTTAATCCACCTAAAAGTACTCTTTCGTAGGTATCATTCCAGCGATTTACTGCTAACATGATAAAACGTTTATTAATAGCCCAAGTATCAGGTAAAGTAGTAATGAATGAAGAGTCAATCATGTTCCACTTCTCTCTGTCATTTTGTTGTTTTTGGTAAAGAACCTGATAAATAGCACCACCACTTTCACCAACTGTAAACGAACCGAATTCTGTAAAGATATGAGGAACATCTACTTCGGCTTCATCACAAGCAATTTTGATTTGATTTATGATTTCGTCAATCATATATTGGTAATCATATTCAAAAGCTAATGAATTTTTGATAGGGAAACCACCACCAATGTTCAGTCCATCAAGACTAGGACATTCTCGTTTAAGTGCTATATATACTTTGATACATTTTACTAATTCGTTCCAGTAATATGCAGTATCATTGATACCTGTATTAATGAAAAAGTGAAGCATTTTTAATTCAAGATTATTATTTTCCTGAATTTGCTTTTTGTAGAAATTGACAATGTTTTTGTAACCAATTCCTAAACGAGAAGTATAGAACTCAAATTTCGGTTCTTCCTCTGCAGCGATACGAATTCCAATTTTGAATTTTCCTTTGATTTCTGCCTGAAGCAAGTCTAATTCTTCGTAGTTATCAATAATTGGAATGGTGTTTTTATGTCCGTTATTGATTAATCTAGCAATATTGGTAATGTATTCATCTCTTTTAAAACCATTACAAATTACATAAGTACTTTTGTTGATTTTACCGTTTTCTAATAAATTCTCAACAATATTAATATCGAAAGCTGATGAAGTTTCAACGTGAATATTGTTTTTGAAAGCTTCATTCATAATGAATTCAAAATGAGAGCTTTTAGTGCAATAGCAATAGTAATATTTCCCTTCATACTTGTTTTTCTCCATCGCTTTACGAAACCAGCTTTTAGCTTTACTGATATTGTTAGAGATTTGAGGTAGGTAAGTAAACTTTAAAGGAGTACCATATTTTTCAACCAATTTCATTAAGTCGATATTGTGAAATAATAGGTTATCCTTGTTTAGTTTGAATTCTTCCTGAGGGAAATAGTATGTTTGATTGATTAGATCAGAATATTTAGTGTTCATTTTTTTAGGTATTTGTATTGTTATAGTTTAAAAAATGTATCAAACTATAATTCAAACCCTAATATTAGCATAAGTAATCTGAAGTTTTTCATTTTCAGAAGTCAAGATTTGAAAAAGATCAAAAATAAAATGTCCCACAACAGTATTAAAACGCTTCAACATTCTTTTGAAAGAACGATTGTTAACGCTCGAATTAGAGTTGTAATTTCTTTGTTTTTGATCCTTTTTCATTGCGGCAAATGTAAAAAATAAATTATAAGCGATGCAATCCTTTTTTATAAAAATATATACTTAAAATTTGTAATCTTCAAAGGCTTTAAGTATCAATTCGTTCTCAACTTCTTGGTTAATAATAATCTTACCAATACCATCGATTAAAGCAAATTGGATACTTCCGTACTCATTCTTTTTATCGTGCTTAAGTAATTCAAGAATAGGTTCGATATCTGCTTCTTCAAAAACAATATCTTCGTAAATAGATTTTAAAACGGTTTTAATCTGGATATATTCTTGTTCAGAAATAAGTCCTTTGTGTAAGGAGATATAGCTTTCCATAATCATTCCAGCAGCGATAGCTTCTCCGTGAAGTAATGTGGTTTTGTCCGGATTGATTAAAAAATACCCTTCAATTGCATGTCCCAATGTATGACCAAAATTCAATGCTTTTCGAATATTTTTTTCGGTTGGATCTTGCATTACAATTTCATTTTTGATTACAACAGATTTATGAATTAATTCATCCAATGTGTTAAAATCAATTGTTGTAATGTCTAAAAATTCCTCCCAGTATTTTTTATCGTAAATTAAACCGTGTTTTAACATTTCAGCAAGTCCGGAACGCATTTCGTTTTGTGGTACTGTTTCTAAAAATTGGGTATCAATTAAAACCATACTAGGAACATTAATAATCCCAATTTGGTTTTTCAAATTACCCAAATCTACACCGTTTTTTCCGCCCACTGAAGCATCGACCATAGATAGCAAAGTAGTAGGAATATTGATAAAATCGACCCCTCTTTTAAACGTACAAGCAACAAATCCGCCAAGGTCGGTTACAACACCACCTCCCAAATTTAATACTAAACTTTTACGATCACCTCCAAGTTCTGTGAGTACTTTCCAGATTTCAATACAGGTTTCAATGTTTTTATTTTCTTCACCTGCTTCAAATTCAATAATTTCTACATTTAAATCGGTTTCAATATTAGGAAGTAGTTTCGGTAAACAATATTCATTGGTATTGCTGTCAACGATGATAAATATAGAAGAGTATTTATTTTCAGAAAGATGTTTATTTAAAGCCTCGTATGCTTTTTCATTAAAATGGACAGGGTAGTTGTTGGCTTGAATTGTTTGCATCGTGATTAATTAATTTGAATTGCAAAATAAGGCAATTTCTAGTAAATAGTATTCAAAACTGTGCCTATATTTGCTACAAATTTTAAACATTCTATGAAAAAAATATTTAAAAATACAGAAATTGCTTTTGCTTTAAAGAGTGATACCGAATTAGACAGAGCCTATTTTCTTTTCAAGATGATATCCAGTCAGCCATTAGTGCGCATTGGGACTGCGGTTACTAATTTTGCTCTGAAAGTACACCTTCCAGTTGAAAAATTAATTCGAGCCAGCGTTTTTGATCATTTTTGTGGTGGTGTTAATGAAGAGGATTGTCTTTCAGTAGTAGACAAAATGTACACAAAAGGAGTTTCTTCAGTATTAGATTATTCTGTAGAAGGAAAAGAGGAAGAAGATCAGTTTGAAGCCGCTCTAAAAATGACTTTGCGAACTATTGATTTTGCTCAAGAACGTCAGGCTATTCCTTTTGCAGTTTTTAAACCTACTGGGATTGGGAGAATAGATTTGTATGAAAAAGTAGGAGCTAAGATAGAACTCACTGCTGACGAAAAAGCCGAATGGGAACGAGTGGTTGCTCGTTTTGATCAAATTTGCAGTGAAGCTCATAAAAAAGATGTAGCTTTATTGATTGATGCTGAAGAAAGTTGGATGCAGGATGCAGCTGATGATTTGGTTGCTAATATGATGCGTAAATACAATAAAGAAAAAGCAATTGTTTACAATACGCTTCAAATGTATCGTTGGGATCGATTGGATTATTTGAAAAAATTGCATGAAGAGGCTAAACAAGAAGGATTCCATATTGGGATGAAAATTGTTCGTGGTGCTTACATGGAAAAAGAAAATGACCGAGCTGTCGAAAAAGGATACAAATCACCAATTTGTCCTTCCAAAGAAGCTACAGATATTAATTATGATGCTGCAATTGTTTATATGATGGAGCATATTAATGAAATGGCCATTTTTGCAGGAACACATAATGAAGAAAGTACGTATTATTTAATGCAATTAATGGAGGAAAAAGGTATCAGTGTAGATGATTCAAGGATCTTTTTTGGTCAATTGTATGGTATGAGTGATAATATTAGTTATAATTTGGCCTATAACGGTTTTAATGTTGCTAAATATTTGCCTTTTGGTCCTGTAAAAGATGTGATGCCTTATTTGATTAGACGAGCTGAAGAAAATACTTCTGTTGCAGGTCAAACAAGTCGTGAATTGAAAATGCTGAAAAAAGAACGTAAGAGAAGAAAGAACGCTTAATTTCGATAGAAGTTTTAAAAGAAAAGGTATCAAAATCATTCGTTTTGATACCTTTTTTATTAGAGAGAATTATAGAAATTTCGCTTTCAATTCAGGTGTTGGAATCATACAGTTTTCCTTCTTGCCATACCATTTATAACGATTTTTAGCAATGTAATCGTAAATAGCATCACGGCTATTTTGAGGAAAAATTTTAAACAGAGATAAAAGTGAATATACCGAATTAAATTCGGTTGCAATTTTTAAAGCAGCTTCCGATTTTAAATAATAAGCTATACCAGGTTCGTACAAAATAATACTATCTACTTTCTTTGTATCTATTCCAATATAAATGCAAATTTCCTGACCTAATTCAGATTGTAAAGCCACAAATCGAAATACATCTTTTTTGTCTCTTGCAATGATGTATTGCACCGCCGAATTACACAGATTACAGACGCCGTCAAAAAGGATTATTTTTTTGTTTTTAGGTAGGTTTTGCATTGGTTGTTTAATTAACAGGAATTAAGCAATCTCATAAAGTTTTGCTTTTCTAAATTTTTAAATACTAGATTTACTTGTTTTAGTGTGATTGCTTCGTTCCTCGCAATGACTCTGCTAACTGAAAACTGAGACTGAAAACTACTTTTTAACTGCTTCCACCAAATCCAATTCCTCCAAATTCACCTTAGAAGTAAATAAGCCATAATTAACAACAGCTTTGTTTTTTTCAATTTTATCAATACTTCCCACGGCTTTTCCGTCCAGCATACGCACGCGATCGCCCACTTTTAAAATAGGTTTTGGTTTTTCAATAACAGGTTTTAGTTTTTTCTCTTTCTTTTCTTTTCTGATCTCTTCAACTTGAACTTTTACTTCCTCGATAATTTCTTTTTTCTTAGCCTCAATAGCTTTAGATTCCCTAGGAGTAGCTTTTTTACGCTTCGAATTTTCAATTTCTACAATTTTTAAAAATTCGCCAATCAATTCTTTTTTATTCTTATTATTAAAATAGCGTTCGGCCAAATCATCTATCTTTTGTCCAATATAAATGGCTTTCTGATTGCTATCGTATAATTCCTGATAGCTTTCCAGTTTTTGCTTTATTTTGGTATTGATGGATTCCATTTTTTTACCTTCCTCACGAGCACGAATTTCTTCTTCTTTTAGAATTTGTGAGGTTTTTTCAAGTTTTGAGCGCTCTTTTTGCAAATTGGCAATAGTTTTATCAAATCGTACTTTCCCCACTTCAATTTTCTTTTTTGCACGATTGATGAGTCCAAACGGGATTCCGTTTTTCTGCGCTACCTCAAAAGTAAAGGAACTACCCGCCTGACCTAAAGCCAATTTGTACATGGGTTCTAAAGATTTTTCATCAAACATCATGTTGGCATTAGTGGCAAAAGGCAATTCATTTGCTAATATTTTCAAATTGGCATAATGCGTTGTAATGATACCAAAAGCTTCACGATGATAGAATTCTTCCAAGAAAATCTCCGCCAAAGCACCGCCTAATTCGGGATCAGAACCAGTACCAAATTCGTCAATCAAAAACATGGTTCTACTGTTACACTTCCTTAGGAAGTAGTTCATGTTCTTTAATCGGTAACTATAGGTACTTAGATGATTTTCAATAGATTGATTATCTCCAATATCTGTTAAGATTCGGTCGAATAAAAAGGTTTCTGAACGTTCGTGGACTGGAATCAGCATTCCGGATTGTAACATCAATTGTAATAAACCCACGGTTTTTAAGGAGATTGTTTTTCCACCGGCATTTGGTCCCGAAATAACAATAATTCGGTTTTCCTGCTTTAATTCGATGGTTTGCGGATAGGTAACTTCCTTTTTTTGTTTGTTTGTCAAATACAAAATAGGATGGTAGGCCTCTCTAAAATACAAACGACGTTCTTCTGTTATAGTAGGTAAAAGTCCGTTGATTTTATTAGCATATTTTGCTTTAGCTGCAATTACATCAATATCGCTTAAAAAGTCCTGGTATTCTTTTAATAAAGGTAAAAAAGGACGAATAGAATTTGATAATTGCTTTAAAATTCGAGTAATTTCCTCTTTTTCCTCGTATTCTAAATTGCTTAATTCACGAGAATATTTTAAGGTCATTTCGGGTTCTATATAGGCAATACTACCTGTTTTAGAACTTCCTAAAATGGTTCCTCTTACTTTTCTTCGGTACATAGAAAGAACAGCCAAAACGCGTCGATTTTGAACAAAACTTTCTTTGATATCGTCCAGATAACCTAATCCATTATATTGTTGCAAAGCAATACCAAAACTCTGATTTACCTTACCACGAACCATATTCATATTTCTTCGAATATCTAATAAAGTAGGAGAGGCATTGTCTTTTATTTCGCCATATTTATCTACAACAACATCAATCAGGCTCACAATTTCTTTGGTATACTCCACTCTTGAAGCTCTCGCATTGATATTTGGATAATAATCATCAAATTTTTTCAGGAAATTCAACATGAAATTCACCGTGGTCGAAAGCGTAGCTATTTTTCTAAAACTTCCTACTTCCAGAAAACTATCTTCAATGGCCAGGAATTTTAATTCATACGTTATCGCATCAAAACCGTGATTAGGTATCGCATTATTATTTTGAAAAGAAGAAACATATTCAGAGGTTTGCTTTAAAGCCTGCATTAAACTTTCCTTGTCTCTGAAAGGAGTAATTTGTAATGCTTTTTCTTTACCAATTTCGGTATTACATATCTCGGAAATAGTTTCGAGAATGGTTGGAAATTGTAAATCTTGTAATGTTTTTTCGGTGATGGATATCATTTTATAATCTGAGTTGAAAAGGGTCAAAGTTACAAAGATTCGAAGTGAAATTCATTACTTTGTCATTGACTTTGCTAAAAACTTTACGAACTTTACCCGAAATTAATGCGTATGCAACTCAACTTATCTCCCGAATGGCAATCGATTTTATCCGAAGAACTTCAAAAGCCCTATTTTAATGATTTATTGCAAGAAATAGAAAAGGAGTATAATGAATTCACTTGTTTTCCGCCCAAGGATTTGATTTTCTCGGCTTTTAATTATTGTGATTTTTCCAATTTAAAATTGGTAATCATTGGTCAGGATCCTTATCACGGGGAAGGAGAGGCGAATGGTTTGTGCTTTTCGGTGAATAATGGAGTTAAAATTCCACCATCATTGCGAAATATTTACAGAGAAATCAATGATGATTTAGATCATATTATGATGCCTACCTCAGGAAATTTAAATCATTGGGCTAAACAAGGAGTTTTGTTGCTAAATGCATCGCTTACCGTGAGAAAAGACAAACCGAACAGCCATAAGCATTTAAAATGGAATCTGTTTACAGATGTGGTGATTCAGAAAATTTCGGATGAAAAAGAAAATATTGTCTTTTTACTTTGGGGTACTTTTGCACAAAAAAAAGGAAGCAAAATTGACCGTAGTAAACATTTAGTTTTGGATTCTGGACATCCATCACCTATGAGTGCTAATCAGGGAAAATGGTTTGGTAATAAACATTTTAGTCAGGCAAATGACTATTTGAAATCAAAAAATAAAGCTGAAATCAATTGGGTTTAACGTAATAATTATTCAACTAATTTATTATAAGGCTTCCCATTCATCTACGGTTGCTAATGATTTTTGATATTCCATTACAACTTGCCATTTCGCATCATTTTTTACTAATAAAGCTTCAAAATGAATGTATTGTTTTGTTGTTTTTTGATTTGTGTTATTAGTTGATGTGAAGCAAAAAATTCCAGTTTCATGTGCTGTTGTTGCGCTTCCAATTCTCTGAGAAAATCTAAAAGAGACTGTGTCTTTAGTTTTTCCATTTTTGGTATCTAAAAATCCTTGTTTCCAGTGTTCAAGAGCTACTGTCATCGGTTCGGAGCGTTTATTATTGCCTATTGATACGACTAAAACAGCATTTTTATCACACAACGCTTCGTAACCTTTAAAATCACCTGTGTTAACTGTTCTTGCTATTTCATTCCAATAGGTTTGGTCTATTTGACTAATTCTAATTGAATCCTGTGTGGTTTTATTTTGACAGATTCCTTTGTTTGTAATCGAAAAAATAAGAAAAAGTATAAATGAAAAATAAATTGTTTTTCTCATTGTTTAAGCATTTTTTAATTTATTATCATTGTCAGCTATGCGGACTAAATAAAAAATTGGTCACAGACCTGTCTGCCGACAGGCAGGTGACACTGATTGAACAGATAAAGATAAATTTTTATAGCTCTTTGCGAAGTATAATCTGTGATAATCTGTTAAAATCCGTCTCATCTGTGTGCCATTGTCAATGATTGATATAAGAGACAGGTAGTAATATAATTATTTTGTAAGAGGAGAAAATTACTTCTTGATAATATTCATTAAAGTTGCTTTGTGTTCTTCATTTTGTATTGTTAAAATGATTTCGACATCTTTTGTAGTTTTACCTTCAATTACATATATTTTTGATTTTTTACCAAAATCAGTATCGCTTTTGTCAAAGTTAACATCACCAAATTCTAAAGTGTTTTTAATATCGGTTGTGTCAATCCAAGTTTCAGCTAATATTTTTGAGGCTGTTTCAGAATATTCAAAAGGTTTGTTTCGGATATCATTTAATACTCTGGCATTTGGAAAATAATTGCATCGGGTATCTTTTCCACTATAAACAAGAGCAACAAAAAAGCAACCTATAACTAACCCCACTAAATAGTAGGCAAAACGTTGTACAAATTTCATGAATTCTATTTTTTTGGCAAAGGTAATTTAAAGTTTACTTAAAACACAATTAAATTGATGTCGTTGTTAGGTAAATCAAACCATTCGCCAATGGCTCTATTAGTTAAGATTCCGTGGTAGGTATATACTCCGTTTTTCAAACCTTTGTCACATCGAATAGCACTTTCAAGGCCGCCATCTTCGGCAATTTTTAACAAATAAGGAGTAATGATATTGCTTATGGAAAGGGATGCTGTTTTAGAGTAACGGGAAGGAATATTAGGTACACAGTAGTGTAAAATATTGTTTTTTATAAATGTTGGTTTTTCGTGTGTAGTAACTTCAGAGGTTTCAAAGCATCCTCCCATATCGATACTGACATCCACAATTACAGCACCTTTTTTCATATGTTCAACCATTGTTTCAGTTACTACAATTGGACATCGTTCTAAACCACGAATAGCACCAATGGCAACATCGCAGCTGTCTTAGTGCTTTCATTAAAGCCTTAGGTTGAATGGTGGAAGTAAAAATACGTTCATTTAAACTGTTTTGGAGTCTTCTTAGTTTGGTTATGGAATTATCAAACACTTTTACATTGGCCCCTAATCCAATAGCTGCTCTTGCCGCAAATTCTCCAGCAGTTCCTGCACCCAATATTACAACTTCTGTAGGAGGTACTCCGGTGATGTTTCCAAAGAGTAACCCTCTACCATTTGTACTGGCAATCATCAATTCAGAAGCAATTAATATGGAGGCCGTCCCAGCAATTTCACTTAATGATTTTACAACAGGATAGGTATCGTCAACATCTTTTAGATATTCAAAAGCCAAAGCCGTAATTTTTTTCTTGGCCAATGCTTCAAAATATTCTTTTCTTTTTGTTTTTAATTGGATGGCCGAAAGTAGGATAGTTTGATTATTCATCAAATTGATTTCGGAAATCGTTGGTGGTTCTACTTTTAGTATCATTGGACAGCCAAAGACTTTTTGAGTATCTTTTGTGACTTCAGCTCCTGCTTCAGAATACTCTTTGTCTGAATAGCTTGCACTTTCTCCAGCCCCAGATTCAATCATAACTCGATGACCATGACTTACTAATGAACTCACAGCATCAGGTGTTAAGCAGATACGACGTTCTTGATAGCTAGTTTCTTTAGGGATACCAATAAATAGTTCGCCTTTTTTTCTAGCTACTTCTAGTTTCTCTTCCTGAGGTAATAGCTGTTGTCTTGTAAATGGAGTTATAGATATTGACATCGTTTTCAGTACAATTAAAAAGTAAAATTACACAAAAAGATTAAAAAAATAAGCTTTATAATCAGATAAAAGTAGTAACCAAATTATTAATTAACATAAAGTTTTATTTTTATAAGCTTTGGCGTTTTTTATTAAGAAGTAAATTCAGAAAAAGAGATGTAGTTTTTGTTTTAAATCATTGAAAATCAGGTTTTAAAAACAGTGTTAAACTAGTTTTAAAAGTCTTTTCCCGTCAGGAAGCACCTCTATAGTTATGCTGGAATGATTTTCTGGGATTAAATTAGCTATGTTTTCTGCCCATTCTATAAAACACCAATTTCCAGAATATAAATAATCATCTACACCCATGTCCAGCGCTTCAGTTTCTTTTTTAAGACGGTAAAAATCAAAATGATAAACTAGTTGATTATTAGCGGCTTCATATTCATTAACTAATGAAAAAGTAGGACTAGAAGTAGCATCAGTAACACCTAATGTTTTGCACAATTGTTTGATAAAGGTTGTCTTACCTGCACCCATTTCACCATTAAACAGAATTACTTTTTTGGGTTGCGCTGCCACAACTTGGACGGCTACATTGTTTATTTCTTCTAAAGCAAAAGTGATTTCCATATTTTTAGTTTTAAAGTCCTTAGTCAAAAGTCTTTAGTCTTTAGTTTTTTAATTACTAATACTAATCACTAAGGACTAAAATACTATTTAGGATTAAATATCAAACACGGAATAATCATTTCTTCAAGCGAAATGCCTCCATGCTGATAGGTGTTTTTATAATAACTCACATAATGATTGTAATTGTTAACATAAGCTAAGAATAAATCATTTTTTGCAAAAATAAAAGAACTGCTCATATTTATGGCTGGAAGACCAATTTTTTTAGGGTCTTTTGCAACATAAACATCTTTTTGTTCGTAAGTAAGGCTACGTCCTGTTTTATATCGAAGGTTTAAACTAGTGTTTTTGTCACCCACAACTTTCGATGGGTTTTTTACATTGATTGTTCCGTGATCTGTAGTCAAAATCAATTTGAAACCTAATTTTTGCGCTTGTTGAATGATTTCCAATAATGGAGAGTTTTTAAACCAACTTAAAGTCAAGGAACGATAAGCTTTATCATCTGGAGCTAATTCTTTTACCACATCCATCTCTGTTTTAGCATGCGAAAGCATATCAACAAAGTTGTATACAATTGCGACTAAATCATTGTCTTTTAACGCTCTAAAATTATCAAGAAGCTTTTTACCCGAAGCCATATTGGTAATTTTGAAATAATCAGATTTAATATTCAAATTCAATCGCTTTAATTGCGCTTCTAAAAATTCGGCTTCAAACAGGTTTTTACCACCTTCATCTGGATCGTTTTTCCATAAATCAGGATGTTTTTTCTCCATATCTACTGGCAATAATCCTGAAAAAATAGCATTTCGAGCATATTGTGTTGCTGTAGGCAATATAGAGTAGTAAGGAACTTCTTTTTCTAATTTGTAATAATCGGCTACAACGCTTTCAAAAGCTTTCCATTGATCATATCTCAAGTTGTCGATAACTATAAATAAAACTGGTTTTTCTTTTTTCTTCAATTCAGGAACTACTAGTTCCTTGAACAAGGTGTGTGATTGAATTGGAGCATCGGCTTTGGGTAAAAACCAATCTTCATAATTACGTTCTATGAATTTTCCAAACTGAGAATTTGCTTCAACTTTTTGAGATTCTAGAATTTCAATCATGCTTTGATCATTGATATCTTCCAATTGTAATTCCCAAAATAGTAGTTTTTTGTACAATTCAATCCAATCTTCATAACTATTGACCATTCCCATTTCCATGGCAATTTTTCTAAATTCCTTTTGGTAATCCAGAGTAGTTTTTTGTGAAATCAACTTAGAGTTATCCAAGTTCTTTTTTAAACTAAGTAAGATTTGATTCGGATTCACGGGTTTAATCAAATAATCAGCGATTTTTGAACCAATGGCTTCCTCCATGATGTATTCTTCCTCACTTTTAGTAATCATAATCATGGGAATGGCACTTTTTTCTCTTTCATTTCCGAAAGGGTTTCTAAACCGCTCATTCCGGGCATGTTTTCATCAAGGAAAACTATATCGAAGTTCTCGTTTTCAAATATTTCAATGGCATCGAGTCCGTTGTTGCAAGTAGTAACATGGTAGTTTTTTTCTCTAAAAAAAGGATATGTGGTTTTAGATAATCAATTTCATCATCCACCCAAAGTATTTTAATTTGATCCATGATTGTAAATATAAAGATTTAGGATTTTATAGCTATTTGAACGTTAAATTCGCTCGTACATTGTGCAAATTAGTCATTTTACTGCGGTTCAATTCCTAATTTTATGATAAATTTTCGTTCTTTAAATTGAAAGTCTAATTTGATAGGGATAGAGATTTTCTATATTTATTATTGAAATTTTTAAATAGAAAATAGCGGTTATTGGTGTTTATTTGTAAGAAAAAAACAATTTTAATTACAATTTAAGACTTATTTATCTTACATTTGTCCCGATAGTTAATTAATAGGAAATAGTTTTTAAACAACTATTTTTTTAGAAATAATTAAAATTTTGAAAGACTAAATTATGGTAGTTGCAGTATCCAAGAGTTTTGAAAAATGACTGTTAGAGCCATTTTGAGCATTTTTCTATTTGTGATTGTTTACATAACTTTAATTTTATTAGCTATAGGATTAACATTTTTATGTGCGCTGGGAAGCTATTATCTAATAAAAGCAAAACCTACTTTTTATACTTTAATGATTGGAGTTGGATTAGTTAGTTTGGGTGTCTTTATATCAACCCGTTGGGTGAAATTATTTGAAGTAAATTAAATTAATTAGATATTGGTCAAGACACTGCAAAGCAGTATCTTGAAGTCGCTAAACAACCAACATCCATGTCAAATATAGTTAAAAATTATTTTAAGGTTTTAGAAGTTATAAGTTCTTTGAATTATGATTCATTATTTAAATCAAGAGTTGGAAGAAGCGGCAAGATGTCTGATTTAGAGGTCGTAGCACTTAGTTTAACTGCTGAATTTATGTCTATTGATAGTGAAAACTCACTTTTCAAACAAATTAGTCCAGATTTAATTCCTAACTTAATTGAACGCAGTCAATTCAACAAAAGAAGAAGAAAACTGTTTTTGTTTTCTTAAGAAGTCCTAAGCAAACTAGCGAGTCGATTTCTTGAGTTTGAGAATTATTTTATTGTTGACAGTATGCCGTTGGAAATCTGTAAATTTTCTCGTCATTGCCGAATTAAAATATGTAAAGAGCATTTTGAAACAGCTCCTTCCAAAGGTTTTTGTGCCTCACAAAACAATTGGTTTTATGGATATAAATTACATGGAGTTTGTTCTGTAGATGGTGTTTTCCATTCTTTAGAGATTACAAAAGCAGAAGTTCATGATGTTCATTTTCTAAAGAATATAAAACAACAATTATCTGATTGTGTATTACTTTGAGATAGAGGGTATTTGTCAGAATCGATTCAGCTAGACCTATTTCGAACAGTAAAAATCCAATTAGAAACACCAATGAGATCCAAACAAAAAAACTATAAGCCTCAACCATATATTTTTAGAAAATCAAGAAAAAGAATTGAAACCAAGTTTTCACAATTATGCGACCAGTTTTTAATTCGAAGAAATTATGCTAAATCTTTTGCTGGTTTTAAAACAAGAATTTTAGCAAAAATAACAGCAATGACTCTAATTCAATATATCAATAAATTCATATTTGATAGACCTATAAATAATATTAAAAATCAAATTATTTAATTTCACCCAACGGGTTATTTATTATAAGTTTGAATTTAAGAAATCTAATCATTTTCAGAATCAAAAAAATCATCCGGATTAAAAGGAATATCATCATCAGGGTCTTTATCGTGTGCGCTGATACCTGGAGGGTTAAAAAGTCCACAATTATCTTTGATGTAATACCAAACATCAAAATTTTCGACCCAATCAATAAATAACAAGCGAAATTCCTCAATTTCGTTTCTTAATAGTTCTATGTAGTCCTGATTTTCAATAGCTTCTTCGTGCGCTAAACTTCTTGCATATACATAAAGTTCTCTGGCAGCCTTGCGAATTAAGGTTGCGTTTTCCATTTTAAATCATATAATTCTACTGAATGTGCACCAGCAATTTTCGCTGGAATTAACATTGCATTTTCCATCATAAAATGTATGGTTGTTTGTTGAAGGAATTCATTATCAGCGGGAACAATTTCGACCAATCCTCTTGTTATTTGGTAAATTTGTTCTGCTTTTTGATATAAAGGAAATTGTTCTAATTCGTCTCGTTTTGACATTGTTTGGATTAAATGGATTCAATTACACTTTCTATAGCTCTTCTTGATTTTGGAGTGACTTCAATACGATTAAAATCATCTTCAGCTCCATAACCCACGGCCATAGCAAAAAGCGGTTTATATACTTTCATGTCCAGTATGTCTCTGTATTTATCGGATTCGATTCCTTCCATAGCGGTAGAATCCAATCCTAGCGCAATACTGGCGGTTAATCCAACTCCTAAGGCAATATACACTTGTTTGGCTAACCATGTCTTTAAATCGGCTTCTGGTGTTTTGGCTTTGATTTGGTTGTACCAATCTCTTCTGGCAGCTGGTAATTCTTCATCTACAATTTTTTGGAATGCATCCAAATCGTCGGCTACGCTAAAAACTACCAGTAAATGTGCCTGATTAATTTTCTCCGTATTGTGCATCGAAACTGAAGCTAATTTCGACTTCATTTCCGGATTTTGTACAAAAGTAAATTTCCAAGGCTGGATATTAATTGAAGAAGGTGTAAGACGTAAAATTTCTTTTAATTCTTCTATTTTATCTTGTGGAATCGCTTTGTCTGACTGGTAATGTTTGGCAGTATATCTTTTTTGAATTAATTCTAAAATATTCATGATTTTGTTTTTACTATTTAATCAGGACAAAGTTAAGTTTATTCGGCGCAATTTTCTTCATAATATTTTACCATTTCAAAGCTACTTTTTGCAATCCTAAATACTTCTTTTAAAGTTGATTTTCTCCATTTGTATAGAAGTAATCTTCTTCGATTATCCAAATCGTTTACTTTTATTTCGGTAATGTCTTCAATTCTAAAGATAGCTGTACCTTGGTCTTCACCATTTTTACCTATACAGTTGAGAATAAAATCTTCATCCGACATTTGTTTGACAATTCCTGTGAAGTATTCATTGCCATTGAATTCAAGACTTGCTACTAACTCGTCATTTCCAGCAAGTTTTATCAGGGTATCGTATTGCCAGTAATTTGAATAGCCAATATTTACATCAAATTTGGAAGGCTGGTCAATAATATTCGAATATTGGATGATACATTCCATAACTCTGGTGTAATCGTCGTTAAAATCGATAGTTTTAATATTGGCAATTCTTATCATTGTTATACCATCACTTTTACCATATGGGTATAAAGTTGAAAATTCACGTGTTCTTCAGCAATATCGCTTACATAGCCTACTAATGAGCTTTTGTCACCATTGTATTGCCATACAGAAATAATATCTTTATTCTCTTTAGATTTTAATAAAATGCTTTTTAATATGCTTGAATTCATTTTGTTATAATTCTTTTTTTGATAAATAAATTTGATGAATTTTTGGAACATAGGATTCTTATAGAGCGATTAATTTCAAAGGATTAAACTCCAATTGACCATTAGTTTTAATGTATTGGTTTGTATTGGTTTTAGTAGTTGAGATACCACCAAAAGTTTTTGTTCCAATATCTGTAAGTCTATTTTCATACCTAAATTTGATGGAAAGATTGTCTTTTTCATTGTATTTGAAATTCATTCTGATACAATAATTTGAAATTGTATAAAACCAAATATATTTATATATTCTTACAGAATGCAAATCGAATGTAAGTTTTTTTACTGTTTTTTTTTTGGTGTGAATTATAGAAATAATTCAGAAATTGTCAAATTGTTTTAAACACTTTCACCAAAAGTCAATAAATTATTATCAGGATCGAGTAGGGCAAACTCTTTTTGTCCCCAAGGTTTAGTTTGTAAAGGAGCATTAGGGTGCATGTGTATTTTGTTATCTAAAAAGTAATCGTATAGATTTTCTATAGCATTAGTACGAATATAGACTTGACCGTAATTTTCTTTAGGATTTAATGCTTTGAATTCAAAAAAATGAATTTCTATTTGGTCTTTTTGAAGTATTAAATAATCCCCATAATCTGCAATTTCTGTAAAACCCAATTGGTTAATATAAAAAGCTTTTGTGAGGCTTTTATCTCTCATGGGTAATTTAGGGTTGATGGTTGTGAGCATGGGTTTTGGTTTTAGAATAGTTGAGTTGTAAAATGTGTTATGGAGATGTTACACCCCAAATTGCTTTAAATGATGATCCAGATGTTTGTAAAATAAATTACTCCATTCGTTAGCAGTCATTCTTCCAAAGGAAATGTTTTCCAAGCCTTCAAAATGATTAGTACCTAATTGTTGCGTTTTATTGATATAGTCAAGCAATATTTGCTTTTCTTTTTCAAAATCTTTAGTAGCTGTTATAACAAAATCAGGAGCGGTAGGGCCATTTTTAGAATAAGGTTTGTCATTGGTAATAAAACCCTTTATAATTGTTTTGAGCAAAAATTTCTTGAATGCATTTGGTTTTTTAAACTCTTCAGGATGAAAAGCATAACGGTAAGCCACATTACAATGTGCTAGCATCTGATCCACATTCATTTTACCCCATTGAGGAGAAGAAGAAGAGGTAAGTAGTTCAATCCTATTGATGATTTCATCAGATACGGCTTTTTCAAAAATATTTTTTATCATTTTGATGAGTTTTGGTTAAGCTAAAGCAATTTAGGGAATTTCTATTTCTTTTTACACATTAATCAAAATATTATCATGCTGCGGAAGGGAAAATCAAAACGTTCTCATTAGCCCTGATCGAGCTGATATCCTCGTAGAGATAAAAGCGAGAGCAGGAGGGAAGTGGCTCGTGGAAAGTTTTCGTACTGCTCCTAAACAAAAAAAAACACCAATCGGTTAGGTCTGGTGTTTCTAGGATTTTGTTATTTATGAGTCATTGCGAGCGATAGCGCGGCAATCTCACCAAGTTTTTAGCAACTGACTTTTAATAGTGAGATTAGCTAAAGCTCAATTCGTTGCACTCGGGTGCTTCGTTCCTCGCAATGACTTAGACAGCGGCTGTTTCGCTTTGGTTTCTGAAAACCAATTGACCGTCGAAAGAATCCAAAAGAATGATACTGTCGGTAGTGATTTTACCGGCTAGAATTTCTTTAGACAATTGGTTCAAAACCTCTCTTTGAATCACACGTTTTACCGGACGGGCACCAAATTGCGGATCAAATCCTTTTTCGGACAAGTAAGTAATTGCCTCTGGAGTGGCGTCCATGGTAATACCTTGTTGTGCGAGCATTTTGGTAACGCTTTTCAATTGTAAGCCTACAATTTGAGCAATGTTAGCATTGGTCAACGGTGTAAACATCACAATTTCGTCAATACGGTTAATGAACTCTGGACGAACGCTTTGTTTCAACAAGCCCAATACTTCTGTTTTGGCAGCCTCAGTAGCGGCTTCGATACCTCCTTTGAGATTTTCAAATTTCTCCTGTATAATTTGGCTTCCCATATTAGAAGTCATGATGATAATCGAGTTTTTAAAGTCAGCCAGACGACCTTTGTTATCCGTTAAACGTCCTTCGTCGAGTACCTGCAATAAAATATTAAAGGTGTCAGGATGCGCTTTTTCTATTTCGTCCAGCAAAATAACAGAATAGGGTTTTCTTCGCACCGCCTCAGTCAATTGTCCTCCTTCATCATAACCCACATATCCCGGAGGCGCACCCACTAAGCGACTCACCGCGTGACGCTCCTGATATTCACTCATATCAATACGGGTCATGGCGTTTTCATCGTCAAATAGATATTCGGCCAATGCTTTCGCTAATTCGGTTTTACCCACACCAGTTGTTCCAAGGAACAGGAAGGTTCCCACAGGTTTTTTCATATCCTGTAAACCTGCACGACTTCTACGTACGGCATCACTTACCGCTTCGATTGCTTCTTCTTGACCAACTACACGACGGTGTAGTTCTTCTTCCAGATGCAATAGTTTTTCTCTTTCGCCCTGAAGCATTTTTACTACCGGAATTCCAGTCCATTTAGCTACAACTTCGGCAATATCTTCACGAGTTACTTCTTCTTTAATCAAAGAGCTTCCACCTGATTGGTTTTCCTGTAATTCTTTGCCAAAGTTTTCTAAGCGTTCTTGGGCTTCTTTGATTTTTCCATAACGAATTTCGGCTACTTTTCCGTAGTCACCTTCACGCTCCGCACGTTCGGCTTCGTATTTAAAATCTTCAATTTCTTTTTTAACTGCCTGAATGTTTTCTACGATATCTTTCTCCGATTTCCATTTAGCAAAAATCTTGTTTCTGTCTTCTTTCAGATTCGCCAATTCCAATCCTAAGATTTTAAGTTTGCTTTCATCATTCTCACGTTTGATGGCTTCAATCTCAATTTCAAGCTGCATCACTTTTCTGTCCAAAACGTCTAATTCCTCCGGTTTTGAGTTGATTTCCATACGGATTTTAGAAGCGGCCTCGTCCATTAAATCGATAGCTTTATCCGGTAAAAAACGGTTGGTGATGTAGCGTTGCGATAATTCTACCGCAGCGATAATTGCCTCGTCTTTAATTTGTACCTGATGGTGTGTTTCGTATTTTTCTTTGATACCACGCAAAATCGAAATAGCACTTTCAGTATCTGGTTCGTCAATTAGTACTTTTTGGAAACGTCTTTCAAGTGCTTTGTCTTTTTCGAAGTATTTTTGGTACTCGTCTAAAGTGGTGGCACCAATCGCTCTCAGTTCGCCACGAGCCAAAGCCGGTTTTAGGATATTCGCTGCATCCATCGCACCTTCGCCACCTCCTGCACCAACTAAGGTGTGAATTTCGTCAATGAACAGAACGATGTCACCTTCGGCAGAAGTTACTTCTTTTACCACCGATTTCAAACGTTCTTCAAACTCTCCTTTGTACTTAGCACCTGCAATCAAAGCTCCCATATCCAGAGAGTACACAATTTTTTCTTTCAAATTTTCCGGTACGTCACCATCTACAATACGATGCGCCAAACCTTCGGCAATAGCAGTTTTACCCACACCAGGTTCTCCTACAAGCATCGGGTTGTTTTTGGTTCTACGAGTTAAAATTTGCAGTACTCTTCGAATTTCTTCGTCACGCCCAATTACAGGATCCAGTTTGCCGCTACGGGCTAATTCGTTAAGGTTTTTAGCGTATTTATTCAACGAATTATAAGTTTCCTCAGCTGATGCCGACGTCACTCTTTCGCCTTTTCGTAATTCATCGATAGCTGCTTTTAAGCCTTTTTCGGTCACGCCCTGGTCTTTTAAAATTTGGGCAACCTTAGATTTGGAAGCAAAAATAGCTAAGATTAAATGTTCGATAGAAACATATTCATCGTTCATTTTTTGCGCAATAATTTCGGCTTCAGTCAACGTTTTATTCGCTTCTCTGGAAAGCATAATATCAGCTCCCGAAACTTTTGGAAAATTTTGGATGGTACTATCTAATACTTGCAAAAAAAGCGGCACATTTACATTAAGTTTTTTCAAAATAAAAGGTGCAACATTTTCGTCTACTTCAAAAATAGCTTTGAAAATGTGTTCATTTTCTATTTGTTGTTGGCCATAACGTTGCGCCAATTGTTGCGATTGCTGAATAGCTTCCTGCGATTTAATTGTAAATTTATTGATGTTCATTTTATTTTATTGATTTGGTTTAAACTTATTAATTACCTTTGTAATCATTGGGACAAATTATATTCCACATCAAATTTACAGACAAAACGACATAAAAAGACTGATTTTTATCAGTTTTTAATGTCAAAAAGTCATAAAACAAGTCAAAATATGAGTTTTTTTAAAAATATCTTTGGAGACAATGAAACTCCAAAACAACAAGAAGTGAAAATTAATTGGGAAAATTTAACCGATTTGAATCAGTTAGGTGAAATTATTTTTAATTCTAATGAGAAACCAGTGGTCATTTTTAAACACAGTACTAGATGTAGTATCAGTAGAATGGCTCTAAAGCAATTTGAAAACGAATTTGCTTTACAGGATAAAGTTACACCCTATTTTTTAGATTTGATTACATATCGCGAAATTTCTAATGAAATAGCTAATCGTTTTGGGGTACAACATCAATCGCCACAAATCTTGGTTATTAAAGACGGGAAATCTGTTTATGATGCTTCGCATTCAGATATTGATGCGGAATTTTTGAATAGTAAAATTGGATAAAATCCCCTCTAATTTATAATAGCTATTGTTATAGAGGGGATTATTAATACTTATAATTTAAGAGGATGCCATTTTGTATCCGAATTTGATGCGTTAACAACATTTTCGATAAAAGCCATTCCTCTCACACCATCATTTTCGTTAGGGTAATCAATGTCAATTTCAGTTGGAGTTTGACCACTTAAATCAGCTAACAATGTATTTGCAAAATTTTTGTAAATATTAGCAAATGCTTCCAAATATCCTTCGGGGTGACCACCAGGAGTTCTGCAATTTGAAGTCATGTATGAACTTAAATTGGGATAATTGGTTCCTGCTCTTAATATTTGTGTAGGATTGTCTAGCCATTTTAGAATAAGAGAATTAGGTTCCATTTGATGCCATTCAAGCCCACCTTTTTCACCGTAAACTCTTATTTTCAAGGCATTCTCTTCTCCGGCTGCTACCTGTGATGCTAACAATACTCCAGTAGCACCATTATTAAAACGAAGTAATACACTTCCATCATCATCAAGCATTCTTCCGTCGACAACTGTATTTAAACTAGCACATAATTCTGTAATTTGTAAACCAGAAATGTATTCAGCTAAATGTGCTGCGTGAGTTCCTATATCTCCCATTGATGCACTTTTTCCGCTTTTTTCCGGGTCAGTACGCCAAGCTGCCTGCATATTACCTTCTCGTTCCGATAATCTGCTAAGCCAGCCTTGAGGGTATTCGACCCAAATTTTTCGTATTTTACCCAAATCACCATTTTTGATTATTGCTTTGGCTTGTTTAACCATTGGATAACCTGAATAGGTATGAGTTAGACACAATCTTTTTCCTGTTTCTTTAACCTTAGCTTGCAATAATAAAGCTTGTTCATAGGTTAAGGTCATAGGTTTTTCTAATACAACATTAAAACCTTTTTCTAAAGCCATCATGGCTGGTTCAAAATGAACAAAATTTGGAGTTACTATTGTTACAAAATCAATTCTTTCATCAGCAGGTAATTCAGCTTCTTTATTAAGCATGTCAGTATAATTCAAATAAGTTCGATCCTCATCTAAAAATAGTTCACGACCAGATTCAACTGCAAGATCAGGTTCGATATTTAATGCACCACACTTTAGTTCTATGAGACCATCTAACCACATTGCGTGTCTATGAATCGCTCCTATGAAGGCATTTTTTCCACCGCCAATCATACCCATTCGTAATTTTCTTCTATTCATAATTAATATTATTATCAGTTATACTGATACAAACATCTATAAAAAAAAGAACGTTTACAACATTTTAAAATTAAATTTCACTTATTGCTTGCAAATGAAGCGATAAATTTTATATGTTTGTATTTATCAAAATAATTCATTTGAATTTTTACATAAAGTGAAAATTTTTTGTAAATTTTATTAGTTATGTGAAATTTATTTTGATATATATTGTTATAATCGTTTAATTTAAAAACTAAAAAAATAGTAGGTGAAAATGAAAAATACTACAAAAATTCAATTGTCAGTTATGATGTTTCTTAACTTTTTTGTTTGGGGAATTTGGTTTGTTACAATGGGTACTTTTTTGACAAAAGGTGATATTGCAGCCACAGGTTCGCAAACAGGTTTAGCATATGGGACACAGTGTTTAGGTGCAATTATAGCTCCATTTATAGTCGGGATGATTGCCGATAAATTTTTTGCTGCACAAAAGATATTAGGTGTTCTTCATTTTTTAGGAGCCATACTGCTATTTTTAATTTATTCTAGTACCGATTTTGAGAATTTTTATTCTTTGCTTTTACCATATATGATTCTTTTTATGCCAACATTGGCTTTGATAAATTCAATTGCCTTGAATCAGATAAAGGATGCTGAGAAGGAATTTGCATATATCAGAGTTTGGGGAACTATAGGTTGGATAGTTGCAGGTTTGATCATAGGATGGATGGCATGGGAAAGTACTCCAGAAAAATTGAATATTACTTTTTTAGTTGCTGCATCAGTTTCTGCAATTTATGGTATTTTTTGTTTCTTTTTGCCTGATACTCCGCCAACTAAAGCGGGTAAAAAAGTAAGTTTTTATGAAGCAATTGGTTTAGACGCTTTAAAGGTACTTGGAGATAAAAATTACCTAATGTTCTTTATAGCCTCAATTTTAATTTGTATTCCATTAGCATTTTATTATGGACAGGCAAATCAGTTTCTTAATGAAATTAATATGAGTGGTGCTGCAGCAAAAATGACAATAGGTCAGATGTCGGAAACTCTTTTTTTATTCTTAATGCCTTTGTTTTTTTACGATTTGGAGTAAAACAAATGCTATTAATTGGAATGTTAGCTTGGGCTGTTAGGTATCTGTTATTTGTTTATGGAAATGTAGATAATAATCTTTGGATGCTTTACGTTGCAATAGCATTACATGGAGTTTGTTATGATTTCTTTTTTGTTACAGGGCAAATTTATACCGACAAAAAATCTGGAAAAGAAATAAGATCTTCTGCTCAGGGGTTGATTACTTTAGCAACATATGGGGTAGGAATGTATATTGGTTTTTATGTAGCTGGAGAAATTGTTGATAAAAATGCTATAGAAGGAGGCTTACATAATTGGGATAAAATATGGATTTTTCCTTCACTTTTTGCTGTAGGAATAGCAATATTATTTTATGTGTTTTTTAAGGAGAAAGTTAAAGTAAATACTGAAAGAATATCATGAATAGAAGAGATGTAATGAAGAAACTTGCAATTGGGGGGCTGTTATTTACAAATCCACAAGTGTTGTTATCGCAGAAAATTAATGAAAATAAGAAAATAGGTTTGATGGGGAATATTAATCATTCTGTTTGTCGTTGGACTTTTGATGAGTTGTCAATTGAAGAATTATGTTTATTAGTTAAAAAGATTGGATTTTCTGCTATTGATTTAGTTGAACCAAAAGATTTTCCAATATTAAAGAGATTCGGAATCGATTCTTCAATGTGTACTGGAGCCCATATAAGCCTTACGGAAGGTTGGAATAATCCCAAAAATCATGAAGTTTTGATTGGCAATTATTTGAAACATATTGATTTAGTTGCTGATGCAGGGTACAAAAACTTAATATGTTTCAGTGGGAATCGCAATGGGATGGATGAAGAAGAGGGGTTGATGAATTGTGTGGCAGGTTTAAAACAAATTATTGAAAAAGCTGAAAAGCGAGGGGTTGTAATTCAGATGGAATTATTTAATAGTAAAGTAGATCATCCTGATTATATGGCGGATTCTTCTAGTTGGGGAATTGAACTTTGCAAACGTTTAGAGAGTGATAATTTTAAACTGCTATATGATATTTACCATATGCAAATTATGGAAGGAAATATAATAGATACTATTCAAAAAAATCATCAATATTTTGGACATTATCATACAGCTGGTGTTCCAGGTAGACATGAAATTGATGATTCACAAGAATTATATTACCCTGCAATAATGAAAGCTATTGTTGCAACAGGATACAAAGGCTATGTTGCACAAGAGTTTATTCCTTTGGCAAAAGATAAAGATTTGGCTTTAAAAAAAGCAATTCAACTTTGTGATATTTAAAAAAACAACGATTATAAAAATTAAATAGTATGGCAGATAATCAATATGATGCAATAGTAGTTGGTTCTGGAATTTCTGGTGGATGGGCAGCTAAAGAGTTAACTGAAAAAGGCTTAAAAGTGTTACTTCTTGAAAGAGGTCACAACATAGAGCATATAAAAGATTATGTGGAACAAAATAAACCTATTTGGGAATATCCACATCGTCATTATAGACCAACAAAACAAATGGTTGAGGATTATCCAGTTCTTAAAAGAGATTATCCATTAAACGAACGAAATCTGTCTTACTGGGCTAGTGATAAGGATAATCCATATACTGAAACAAAGCCTTTTGATTGGTTTAGAGGATATCATGTTGGGGGGCGTTCTTTAATGTGGGGAAGACAATCGTATCGTTGGAGTGATCTTGATTTTGAAGCTAATTTAAAGGATGGTATTGCAATAGATTGGCCGATACGATACAATGATATTGCTCCGTGGTATAGCTATGTGGAAAAATTTATTGGAGTAAGTGGTTCAAAAGAAAATCTATCTCAATTACCGGATAGTGAATTTTTACCTCCAATGGATTTAAATGTAGTTGAAAAAACAGTAGCTTCTAGGATAAAAGAGCATTATAATAATGCTAGAACTTTAATCATAGGTAGAGTAGCTCATGTAACTAAGGCTATTAAAGACAGGACTCCTTGTCAATTTAGAAACATGTGTTGGAATGGTTGTCAATTTGGTGGGTATTTTTCTACGCAATCATCTACTTTGCCTGCTGCGGTGAAAACGGGGAATTTGACGCTACGTCCATTTTCGATTGTTAAAGAAATATTATATGATAAAAACACCAAAAAAGCGACTGGAGTAACGGTTATTGATGCTGAAACTAATGAAGAAATGGTGTTTTCAAGTAAAATTGTTTTCTTGTGTGCATCTGCATTTAATTCAACATGGATATTAATGAATTCAGCTAAAGATGTCTGGAAAGATGGTTTAGGTAGTAGTAGTGGAGAATTAGGTCACAATGCAATGGATCATCATTTTAGAGTTGGGGCATCTGGAGATTTTGAAGGTCATGAAGATTCTTATTATTATGGTTTTAGACCTAATGGTTTTTACATTCCTAGATATCAGAATTTAGATGGAAATTCAAAAAGAGATTACATTAGAGGTTTTGGATATCAGGGAAGCGCTTCCAGAAACGGATGGAAAAGTCAGGTTGCTGAAATGAATATAGGTAAAGATTTAAAAGATCAATTTGGAGAACCAGGAAATTGGAGTATTGGTGCAACTGCATTTGGAGAAATGTTGCCATATCATGAAAATAAAATAAGTCTTGATCCAAATAAAAAGGATAAATGGGGTTTACCAGTTTTGAATTTTGATGTAGAGATCAAAGAAAATGAGAAGAAAATGCGTGAAGATATGAAAAATGACATGAAAGAAATGTTAGAAATCGCTGGCGCTAAAAATGTAAAAGTTTTTGAATCTGATTATGCTCCTGGAATGGGGATTCATGAAATGGGTACTGCGAGAATGGGAAGAGATCCTAAAACTTCAGTTCTTAACGGAAATAATCAGGTATGGGATTGCTTAAATGTTTTTGTTACTGATGGAGCTTGTATGACCTCGGCGAGTTGCGTTAATCCTTCATTGACCTATATGGCATTAACAGCAAGAGCGGCTAATTTTGCAGCTGAAGAATTGAAAAAAGGAAATTTATAAAATTAATCAAATACGAAAGCATATGAATCGCAGAGATTTAATAAAAAATATTGCAATAATTAGTGGAGGATTATTTGTTGGTTCAAATTTTCTTTTAACCAGCTGTAAAAGAGATGATGCAGGGGCGTTAGTTTTAAGTGAAGATTTAATGAAACTTTTAACTGAAATTAGTGATACTATAATTCCTGAGACAGAAACTGTAGGTGCTAAGGCTGTGGATTCTGCCGAATTTATTAAAAAAGTTTTTCAGGATATTTATAGTGAAAAGGAGCAACAAGATTTCATTAATGCACTTCATTTGATAAATGATGAAGCCAAAAAAACAGAAGGAAAAGAATTTGTTGAACTAAATGCACAAAAAGAGCAGAAATTTTTAACAAGGTTAAAGATCCAAAAAATACAGGATTTTTGTCGATGTATCAAATGGTGTTGTTTGCGTATCTTACTTCAGAGAAAGGAATGCAGGCATCATTCCGTTATACACCTGTACCGGGTGCTCAACACGGAGAGATTCCATATAAAAAAGGAGATAAGATGTTTATAGGATTAAACGGTTAATGATTAATTAAATGGTGTTATGAAAAAACTCCTTTTCTTAAGTTTATCGACTGCAATATTAAGTATTAACTTATATAGCCAAAAAGATTGGTCTGAAATTTCTAAAAACTCATATTCAATTATTAAAAATAATAATGGATTAACTTTAGGATACAATCCTCAATCTGGGGTTAAAATTTTAACAGTAGATGGTTTGGCTTTTAAAGATTTAAACAAAAATAATGTTTTAGATACTTATGAAGATTGGAGATTAAACGTTAATGAACGTGCTAAAAATTTAGCTTCTTTAATGTCTGTTGAGCAAATAGCAGGATTAATGCTTTACAGTCGTCATCAATCAGTCCCAGCAAGTGAAACAGGTAGATTTTTAGGTACTTATAGAGGAAAAAAATTCTCAGAAAGCGGAGCAAAAGTTTCTGACTTATCCGATCAGCAAATGGATTTTTTGACTAATGACAATTTACGTCATGTTCTAATAACATCAGTTCAAAGTCCTACAGATGCTGCTATTTGGAATAATAATATTCAAAGTTTATCTGAACGTATTGGATTAGGAATTCCAGTTAATAATAGTTCAGATCCTCGTCATGGTGCTAATAAAAATGCCGAATATAATGCAGGTTCTGGAGGGACTATTTCTCAGTGGCCTGAGGAATTAGGATTATCAGCAACCTTTGATCCTGCTGTAACAGAATTATTTGGTAAAATTGCTGCTGAAGAGTACAGATCATTAGGAATTACAACGGCTTTATCGCCTCAAATTGATTTGGCTACTGAACCAAGATGGAACCGTTTTATAGGAACTTTTGGAGAAGACCCAAAATTAGCTACAGATATGGCCCGAGCTTATGTTGATGGTTTTCAAAGTTCTGTTAATTCAATCGAAAGTTACAATGGATGGGGAATTAAAAGTGTAAATGCTATGGTTAAACATTGGCCAGGTGGCGGTCCGGAAGAAGGAGGTCGTGATGCACATTTTGCCTATGGTAAATTTGCCGTTTATCCAGGAAATAATTTTGATATGCATCTTAAAACATTTGTAGATGGTGCGTTTAAATTAAATGGAAAAACAAAATCTGCTTCAGCAGTTATGCCTTATTATACCATTTCTTTTGATCAGGATAAAAAGTATGGAGAAAATGTTGGAAATGGTTTTAGTAAATTTATTGTTAAAGATTTACTACGTGACAAATACAATTATGATGGTGTTCTTTGTACTGATTGGCTTATCACTGCTGATGAGGGAGATAAGCCAGATGTTTTTGCAGGAAAATCTTGGGGTGTTGAAAAATTAAGTGTTGCTGAAAGACATTATAAAGTCTTGATGGCAGGAGTTGATCAATTTGGAGGAAATAATGATGCTAAACCTGTCATTGAGGCCTATAAAATGGGGGTGAAAGAATTTGGAGAAACCTTTATGAGACAGCGTTTTGAGCAATCAGCAGTACGATTGTTACTTAATATTTTCAGAGTTGGGTTATTTGAAAATCCATACTTAGATATCGAAGAAACAAATGCCACAATTGGAAAACCAGAATTTATGAAAGCTGGTTATCAAGCACAATTAAAATCAATTGTTTTGTTAAAAAATAAAAATAATATTTTACCATTACCATTAAAAAAAACAGTTTATATACCTAAACGTATTACACCAGCTTCAATTAATTTTTTTGGTATGCCAGTACCTGAAATTGTTGAATATCCAGTAAATCTAGATTTAATAAAAAAATATTATAACGTTACCGATAAACCAAGTGAAGCTGATTTTGCTTTTATTTTTATGAAAAGTCCTGTGAGTGCAGGATATAGTTCAAGAGATAGACAGGAGGGAGGTAATGGTTATCTTCCAATTAGTTTGCAGTTGAAAGATTACAAAGCAACAACAGCAAGGGAACATAGTATTGCAGCTGGGGATCCTGTAGTTGATCCAACAATTACAGATAGAAGTTATTTGAATAAGGTTTCCAAGTCAAATTCTTATCCTGATTTGAATACTATTATTGAAACAAAAAAAGCAATGAAAGGTAAACCAGTTATTGCATTAATCAATGTTTCAAATCCGATGGTTTTCAGTGAGTTTGAAAAAGAAGTAGATGCCATTGTTTGTGACTTTGGTGTTCAAATTGAAGCACAAATGGATATTATATCTGGAAAAGTGGAGCCTTCTGGTTTATTGCCTTTACAAATGCCAATAAATATGGAGACTGTAGAAAAACAATTTGAAGATGTTCCGAGAGATATGATTCCCTATACAGATAGTTTAAATAATACATACGATTTTGGTTTTGGTTTGAATTGGAAGGGTAAGATTAACGATTGGAGAACAGCAAAATATATTAATAAGTAAAATTATATCTTTTAAATTATGAATAGAAGAGAATTTGTCAAAAGGACAGCTCAGGCAGCTGCATTATTAGCATTGCAACCAACATTTGCAAACATAAATGACATGGACCTCAGTGGGAGGAATTTTCATGATTTTGGTATACAATTATGGACTTTGAGAGATGTAATTAATACGAATCCAAAGGAAATTATAAGTCAAATAGGCAAAATGGGATATACTCAAATTGAAAGTTTTGAGGGAGAAAAAGGAATTTTTTGGGGAATGAAACCTAATGAATTCAAGTCTTTTCTTGATGGTGAAGGTTTGAAAATGGTAAGTACACATTGTAATTGGAGAGAAAATCTACAACAAAAGGCATCAGAGGTGGCTTCTGTAGGAGGAAAATATTTGATTTGTCCTTGGTTAGGTCCTCAAAAATCTATCGATGATTTTAAACGATACGCAGAAGAGTTTAATAAAGCGGGTGAAATTTGTAAAAAAGAAGGTGTAAAATTTGCTTATCATAATCATGACTATTCATTTCAATTGTTAGAAGGTCAAATTCCACAACAGGTTTTTTTAGATTCTACTGATCCCGACTTAGTTGATTTTGAAATGGATATCTATTGGGTAGTTACTGCAGGTATAGATCCAATTGAATATATGACAAATTATAAAAATAGATTCAGACTTTGTCATGTGAAAGACAGAAATAAAAATGCTACAGAACCTTTTGACTCTTGTACTTTAGGTGAAGGTTTTATTAATTATCCAGAAATTTTATCGAAAGCAAAAAAATTAGGAATGAATTATTTTATCTATGAACAAGAGAAATATAATGACAAAGGGGTTTTGAATAATGTAAATCAAAGTGCTGATTATTTAAAAAAAATGAAATTATAATTTAAATGAAATCAATAAAAGGACCTGCCCTGTTTTTAGCCCAATTTTATGGTGATAAAGAGCCATATAATTCAATTGATAATATTTGTCAATGGGCTTCCGATTTAGGTTACAAAGGTGTTCAGATACCAACATGGGATGCAAACTATTTTAATCTTGAAAAAGTAGCTACAGATAAAGTTTTTGCTCAAGAATATAAAGCCAAAATTAATAGTTATGGTTTAGAAATCACAGAACTATCTTCTCATTTGCAAGGACAATTGATAGCGGTAAATCCTGCATATGATCAACTCTTTGATGGTTTTGCGCCAGAAGTTTGTAAAAATAATCCTAAAGCAAGATATAATTGGGCTGTTCAACAATTAAAATGGGCTGCAAAAGCTTCAGAAAATTTAGGTTTGAATGCTCATGCAACTTTTAGCGGATCATTACTTTGGCATACTGTGTATCCTTGGCCTCAAAGACCTGCGGGATTAGTAGAAGAAGGTTTTACTGAATTAGCAAAACGCTGGACTCCTATTTTAAATGAATTTGATTCTTGTGGAGTAGATTTATGTTATGAAGTACATGCTGGAGAAGATTTACATGATGGTGTTTCGTACGAAATGTTTTTAGATAAAGTAAATCAACATCAAAGAGCTTGTTTGTTATATGATCCCTCACATTTTATTTTGCAATGCTTGGATTATGTAACCTATATTGATCACTATCATGAACGTATTAAGGCATGTCATATCAAAGATGCTGAGTTTCGTCCCAATGGGAAACAAGGTGTTTATGGCGGTTTTCAAAGTTGGGCAGATAGAGCGGGAAGATTCCGTTCTTTAGGTGATGGACAAGTAGATTTTAAAACTGTTTTTAGTAAATTAGCTCATTATGATTTTCCTGGTTGGGCCGTTTTAGAATGGGAATGCTGTTATAAGAATCAAGATGATGGAGCAAAAGAAGGAGTGGAGTTTATTAAAAATCATATTATAAATGTTACTGATAAAGCATTTGATGATTTTGCAGGTGTTGAACAAGACAATGAATTGAATAGAAAAATTTTAGGAATATAAATAATACTATATAATAATGAAAAAAGTTATTTTAACAATAATAATGGCAACTTTTGTGCTATCCTGCGGTCAAAAAAAGGAGGAGAATAATGAACAAGATAATGTGTCAACAATTAATTCTGAAGCAACTACTAATGAAGGGATGAAAAGTGACACTCCCGAAATAGCTCCTGAGTTTCAAAAAGGAGCCGATTTAATAGCCGCAAATGATTGCTTAGGATGTCATAAAGTAAATGAAAAACTAGTAGGGCCATCTTATAAAGAAATTGCTGCGAAATATACTCTTAATGATATAGAATCTTTAACAAACAAAATTATTGTTGGAGGTAAAGGTAATTGGGGTGAAGTTCCTATGACAGCCCATTCAGCTTTATCACAAGATGATGCAAATGAAATGGTTAAATACATTATGTCATTAAAGTAATAGTAATAATTAATATATAACAAAAGCATAAAATGAAAAAAATAGTATTAGTTGCTTCCATCTTGTTTTTATCTATGGCTTTCAAAAAAGAAAAAACAGAAACTGTTGTTGCCCAAAATCAAAATGTGCAAAATGATTCATTAGCATTAAATACATTATCTGATGCAGAAAAAGCAGAAGGTTGGGAGTTGTTATTTGATGGGAAAACCATTGAAGGTTGGCATAAGTATGGAACAGATTCTATTGGAAAAGCATGGGTAATAAATGATAATTCGCTGCATTTAGAAGTTTCGGATAAAGAAGATTGGCAAGCTGCAAATGGTGGAGATATTATTTCAGCCAAAGAATATGCTAATTTTCATTTAAAACTAGATTGGAAAATATCTAAGGATGGTAATAGTGGTGTAATTTTTTACATTCATGAGGATGCAAACCAATACAAGTTTCCATGGATGACAGGCCCAGAGATGCAGGTCTTAGATAATGAAGGACATCCAGACTCTAAAATTATTAAACATAGAGCAGGAGATTTATATGATTTGATTACTTCAAAAGAGACTGTAAAACCAGCAGAAGAATGGAATCATGCTGAGATTATTTCAAATAAAGGAAATTTACAATTTTTTCTAAATGGAGAGAAAGTAGTTGAAACTACTATGTGGGACGATGCTTGGAAAAAGATGATTGCTGGTTCTAAATTCCACGAATTCCCTGGTTTTGGTACTTACAAAACAGGAAAAATTGGTTTACAAGATCATGGTAATAATGTGTGGTTTAGAAATATAAAAATTAAGGAAATTAAATAATTAAAATATTTTTCCACAAAAAAACCTTTGTAACTATTGTAGTTACAAAGGTTTTTTGTTTTTTGTGAAATATGATTTAAAATTGATTATTATAGATTTATAATGCTTGTGTCATTTTATTATTAATCTCATTTAAACATAAATTGTTAATACTTCCTTCGTGTGTATGTTTAGTTGCTTTTGGCGATTGGTAATTTCCAGCTTCAATTTGCAATGCTACTTCTTTGTAGGCATCTCTAAAAGGAATTCCAGCCGAAACCATTTCGTTCAAAGTATCAACGGTAAATAAATAATCGTATTTTTTATCCTCTAAAATATTTTCTTTTACCTTGATATCCGGAATAGAGAAAATAGCAATATCCAAACAAGCTTTTAAGTTTTGGATAGCTGGAAAAACACCTTCTTTTAAAAGTTGTAAATCCCTGTGATAACCACTTGGTAAGTTATTGGTAATTAATGTTAATTCGTATGGTAATGCTTGAATTTTGTTGCATTTTCCACGGATTAATTCAAATACATCAGGATTTTTTTTATGAGGCATAATGCTTGATCCCGTGGTTAGATTGGCCGGTAAACCAATAAAATCAAAATTCTGGCTCATATATAAACAAACGTCATACGCAAATTTTGAAAGTGTACCCGCAACACTTGCCATAGCAAAAGCAACTGTTTTCTCTGATTTTCCACGGCTCATTTGTGCAGCAACCGAATTGTATTTTAAAGTGCTAAACCCCATTTCCTGAGTAGTAAAAGTTCTGTCAATAGGGAAGGAGCTTCCATATCCTGCAGCAGAACCTAAAGGATTCTGATCAACCACTTTTAAAGCAGCATTTAGCATACTCATATCGTCAATTAAACTTTCGGCATAAGCAGAAAACCACATTCCGAATGAACTTGGCATAGCAATTTGTAAATGCGTATATCCCGGTAATAATACGTTTTGGTATTTCTCTGCGGAAGTCATCAGTAAATCAAAAAGCGATTTTACCTGCTGTTTTAGTTGAAGTACTTCTTCTTTTAAGTACAAGTTCATATCAACTAAAACCTGGTCATTACGAGAACGGGCCGTATGTATTTTTTTACCCGCTTCACCTACTTTTTGGGTCAATAAATACTCTACTTTTGAATGTACGTCTTCAAAGGAATCTTCGATAGTAAAGTTACCCGCTGCAATATCTTCCTGGATTTCTGCCAATGCACCAAGTAGATCCTCACATTCATGATTGGTAATTAATCCGATTTTGGCCAGCATTTTTGCCTGAGCGATATTTCCGGTAACATCATGTTTTGCTAAAATCAAATCTAATTCACGATCGTTTCCAACGGTGAATAAGTCGATTTGTTTATCTGTTGGTATTCCTTTTTCCCAAAGTTTCATAATTATATTTTTTATTGAAGGGACAAGTCGCGACTTGTCCGTACTATATATTATTAAAGAAATCGCCTAGTATTTTGATGTACAATTCGATTCCTTCTTCAATTTCGTTTAAATAAATAAATTCATCAGCCGAGTGCGAACGCAAGCTGTCTCCAGGTCCCAATTTTAATGATTTACAATACAAAACCGATTGATCCGATAACGTAGGAGAGCCGTATGTAGTTCTTCCTAAAGCAATTCCGGCCTGAACTAAACCGTGCGTTACAGGAATAGAAGAAGCATTTAAGTGCATTGAACGTGGATTTACTTCGGCATTGACATTGGCTCTAACTGTTTCTAAAATTTCTTTATTATTGTAACAATCATTTACACGAATATCTACTACTAGTTCACATTCCGACGGAACTACATTGTGTTGTTTTCCGGCATTGATTTGGGTTACGGTCATTTTTACAGGACCTAAAACTTCTGAAATTCTTTCGAATTGGAAGTTTTTGAACCACTCAATTACGGCTAATGCATTGTAAATTGGATTATCTGGATTGTTGTGAGCGGCGTGACTGGCTGTACCATTGACTTTTACATCAAGAACCAATAAACCTTTTTCGGCTACAGCCAATTGCATTAAAGTTGGTTCCCCAACAATTGCACATTCCAATTCTGGTAAATGTTTTAAAACACTGTTTAAACCGTTTTTCCCACTGCTTTCTTCCTCAGCCGAAGCTACCATTACTATATTGTAGGGTAAGTTTTCGACTTCGTAAAAATGCGTAAAAGTAGCAATTAGGGAAACTAAACAACCACCCGCATCATTACTCCCTAAACCATATAATTTACCGTCTTCGACAATTGCTTTGAACGGATCTTTTGAATAGGATTTATTAGGTTTTACCGTATCGTGGTGTGAGTTTAAAAGTATAGTAGGTTTATTATCGTCAAAATATTTATTGAATGCCCAAACATTGTTATTCTCTCTCTTGAAAGGTATTTCGTTTAGTTTAAACCAATCTTCTATCAAAAGTGCAGTTTGTTGCTCTTCACTAGAAAATGAAGGGGTTTCAATCAGGTTTTTTAATAATTGAATGGCTTCTTGAGTAAGTGTTATAATGTTTTTCATATTTTATTTTTTTGCTGCAAAGAGACAAAGTCGCAAAGTTTTAAATTATTTCTTTGAGCCTTGGTGCCTTTGTGGCAAATTAATTATAATTGTATTGTTGTGCAGATGGCATCCGCATTTTTCAACATTCGGTGATGTCCAATTTTAATTTTTTGAACTCCCTTAGACAAACTGTTGAAACAATTATCCAGTTTTGGAATCATTCCCGAATGGATGGCACCTTCTTCTTTTAATTTGGCGTATAAAGTGGTGTCGATTTGAGCAATCACAGAAGAATCGTCTTCAGCATCATATAAAACACCCGGTTTTTCGAAGCAGTAATTTAAGGTTACTTCAAAAACTTCTGATAAAGCAATAGCTAATTCGCTTGCAATCGTATCGGCATTCGTGTTTAATAACTGACCGTTTTTATCGTGGGTAATGGCACAAAATACAGGAGTAATATCTAAACCGATTAATTTTTGTAACAAAGGCGTATTGATCTTTTTTACATCTCCTACAAATCCGTAATCGATGGTAGGATGATTCCTTTTCTCAGAAAGAATCAAATTACCATCAGCACCGGTAAAACCAATGGCATTTGTTTTGTTAGCCTGTAATTCAGCTACCACATTTTTATTGATTTGACCCGCATAAATCATAACAGCAATGTCCAGCATAGGAGCATCGGTAATACGGCGACCATCAACCATCTTTGGAGTTAAGCCTACGCTTTGCGCCATTTTAGTTGCTGATTTTCCACCGCCATGAACTAACACTTTAGCACCTTCTATTTTAGAGAAATCTGAAAGAAATTGCGTTAATTCGACTGGATTATCGATGATGTTTCCACCTATTTTTATTACTGAAAGTTGTTGTTTCATCTTTTAGGATACTGATTTACAAAGTTACTTAGAAATTGTTTTTAATATTTTTTTCAAAACTAATTGTGCGGAATAGGTTCTGTTATTCGCTTGTTCAATAACAATTGAATTTTCGCTGTCAATTACTTCGTCGGCTACAATTACATTACGTCTTACAGGTAAACAGTGCATGAATTTAGCATTGTTCGTTAAAGCCATTTTCTCAGCAGTAACAGTCCAGTTTGGATCAGTATTAGTAATTTTACCGTAGTCGTTATAATTACTCCAGTTTTTTGCATAGATAAAATCAGCATTTTCGAAAGCCTTATTTTGATCGTATTCTATTTTAGAATCTTTGGTAATTTCCGGATTTAATTCGTATCCTTCTGGGTGAGTAATAACAAAATCAGCGTCTTGTTTTTGCATCATTTCTACAAATGAATTGGCAACAGCCTGAGGCAAAGCTCTAGGATGTGGCGCCCAGGTTAACACCACTTTGGGTCTATGTGGTGTTTTATATTCTTCCATAGTAATGGCATCTGCCAATGATTGTAAAGGGTGTCCTGTACAACCTTCCATATTTACAATAGGCACTGTAGCATGTTTTAAGAAACCGGCCAAAACAGTTTCGGCATTGTCTTTCTCTTTATCTACTAAACCTGCAAAAGCCCTAATTGCAATGATATCGCAATATTGCGAAATTACTTCGGCTGCTTCTTTGATATGTTCTGAAGCACCTTGGTTCATAATTGCACCGTCTTCAAATTCAAGCGTCCATCCTTCATTAGTAAAATTCATTACCATCACATTCATACCTAAATTCAAAGCTGCTTTTTGAGTGCTTAAACGCGTCCTTAAACTAGGATTAAAAAACAACATTCCTAAGGTTTTGTTTTTTCCTAATTTCTTGTGCTTTAATGGATTCTTCTTAATTTTAAGAGCTTCTTTTACCCACTCAGACAAGTTGTCGATGTTTTGAATTGAAATGTAATTCATATTTATATGTTTTTGAACGCTGATTAAACGAATTTGCTAAGCAAATAACGCTGATTCATACGAGTTTATAATTCTATTAATTACTTTAAAAATTATACAATTTTTGTGAATGCAATAGTATTTGCAATTGCATTTAGTATAAAATTGTCATTAAGGCCATTTACTACCCAAGTTTCAATATTGGCGCTTTTTGCAATAGCTGCTGCTTCAATCTTAGATTGCATTCCACCTGTTCCATGTGAGGATTTAGAATCACCAATTTCTTTTTCCAAATCTTTCAAATCATCAACTGATGTGATGGTTTCAGGAATTCCTTTTAACATGGATTCTTTAGTGTAAAAACCATCGGTGTTAGTCGCAATGATTAAAATATCAACTTTCAATAAAACGGCTGTCAAAGCAGCTAATTTATCGTTATCTCCAAATTTAATCTCATCGGTAGCAACAGTGTCGTTTTCATTGATGATAGGAATGTAATTGTTTTTAACCAATACATTGATGGTGTTGACAATGTTTTTCTTGGTTTGTTCCTTTTCGAAATCCGAATACGAAAGTAAACATTGTGAGGTGTTTAAGCCTAAATCCTTAAAGTTTTCATTGTAAATGCGCATCAAATGCGGTTGACCAATTGAAGCCAAAGCCTGTTTAACAAAAACATCCTTATCGTTATTGTCTAATTTTACAAATTGTTTAGCCGCAGCAATAGCGCCCGAACTTACAATGATAAACTCATATTCATCATTCAAAGAAGCGATTTGCATGCCAATATCCTCAATCTTTCCTCTCGAAATATGATTGGTTTCCCTTGTCAGGGTGTTGCTTCCTAATTTTAATAAAATTCTTTTTTTCCCATTGTTTAACCGCGAAGGTTTGTTTTAACCGCAAAGTGCGATAAGTTTTTTAAATTTTATTTGTTCTCGACTTCGCTCGAACTGACAAATTTGATGTACCGACAAGTCGCGACTTGTCGCTACCTGATTTGTCCTTCACCGTAAATATACCATTTATTGGTTACCAAATGTTGTAAACCAATTGGTCCGCGTTGGTGTAATTTATCGGTACTAATCGCTAACTCTCCACCTAAACCAAATTGTCCACCGTCTGTGAATCGAGTAGAGGCATTGTGATATACAGAAGAAGCATCAATATTTTCCATAAATTGTTGCGCAACAGCTTTGTCTTCAGTAACAATAGAAGCCGAATGTCCTCCACAATATTTGTTGATTTTTTCAATCGCTTCCTCATTCGAATTTACTGTTCCAATAACAATTTTGTAATCCAAAAATTCTTCGTACCAAATCAAATCGTTTTTTATAGCAGGAACATTCGTCGCTTTTGCAACAGCTTCATCTCCTAAAATAGTAACATTATAGCTTTTTAATTTAACCACTAATTCATTTGTGAAAGCCTCCCAATCTGCTAAATTAACATCAATTAATACTTTATCTAAAGCGTTGCAAACTGATATGTTTGAGGTCTTTCCGTTAATAATAATAGCCATAGCTTTTTCTAAATCAGCATTGGCATTGATGTATAAAAAGTTATTTCCACGACCACTTACAATTACCGGACAGCTCGCGTGTTTTTTTGTAAATTCAATCAGTTTTTCACCGCCACGTGGTACAATCAAATCGACTTTTTGTGTTGGTTTTTCTAGGAAAGCCTGAGTTTGAACACGGTCATAATTCAAATATTCAACCCAATCCGTACTTACTCCGTTTTCTTCCAAAGCCTGATGCCAAAGGCTCACAATCTTTAGATTCGAAAGCAAAGATTCTTTACCACCTTTCAATAAAATTTTATTTCCTGATTTAAAGGCAATTCCACCAGCTTCCACAGTTACATCCGGACGTGATTCATAAATAATTAAAATCGTTCCAAAAGCAGCTGTTTTATTGCTGATTCTCATGCCATTGTCATGAGTGAATTCGTAACGGACCTGACCCACTGGATCTTCCTGACTTGCTAGTTGTTGTACGGAAAGTATCATTCCGTCTACCTTAGCGTCATCAACGAGTAAACGTTTCTCCATAGCCAGATCTTCACCATTATAATTGGCTAAATCTTGCTGATTGATGGCTTTTAAAGCTTCTCTTTCTTGTTCTAAAAGAGCCGCCATTCTTGTCAATACAGCGTTTCTTTTTTCTATGGATAATAATGTACTCATTTGTATTTTTTAATTAATTGATACAAAATAAAAATTCAATTTTCTAACATATAAGTCATATAAGAATTATAAGTTATAATTACTTGTTCTTAAATGAACTTATGTGACTTATATGCTTGAATTTCTTTCTTTATTATTAATTTAATTCAGCTAAAGATTCTTGTAATGCTTTGATGAATGTATCGATAGCATCAGTCGTAATCGTTAGCGGAGGAAGGATTCTCAATAAGTTTTTATTGTTAGCTCCTCCTGTAAAAATATGTTTTTCAATAATCATTTTCTTTCTCAAGACACTCACGTCGAAGTCAAATTCAACTCCAAGCATTAATCCTCTTCCTTTTACCTGTTTGATTTCTGGAATTACTTTAATCGCTTCAAAGAAATATTCTGACACTTTGTTTGTGTTTTCGATTAGTTTTTTGTCTTCCATCACATCTAATACTGCAATTCCGGCAGCACAAGCTAGGTGACTTCCTCCAAAAGTAGTTCCTAATAAACCGTAACTGGCTTGGAATTTAGGAGAAATTAAAACGCCTCCAATTGGGAAACCGTTCCCCATCCCTTTAGCAGTAGTTACGATATCCGGATGTATTCCATGGTGCTGGTGAGCAAAGAATTTTCCGCTTCTTCCATAACCTGATTGTACTTCGTCTATAATCAAAACTACTTCATTTGCGTGACAAGCTTTTTCTAAAGCTTGGAAGAATTCTGTTGTTCCTTGGTCTAATCCACCAACTCCTTGAATTGGCTCAATAATCACCGCACAAACATCTCCTTTTTGTAATTCTGCTTCTACCAATTCAATTTGGTTCAAAGGAAGGAAAGTAACCACTTGTTGCGCATTTAACGGAGCAACAATTTTCTTGTTGTCGGTAACAGCAACAGCCGCAGAAGTTCTTCCGTGGAACGAATTATCAAAAGCAATTACTCTTGATTTTCCATTGTGGAAAGAAGCTAATTTTAATGCATTTTCATTTGCTTCAGCTCCAGAACTGCATAAGAATAAGCTAAAATCAGTTAAACCGGAAGCTTTTCCTAATTTCTCAGCTAATTCTACTTGTAATGGATTTTGAATCGCATTCGAGTAAAAACTCAAATTATCTAATTGTGCTTTTACTTTCGCCACATAATCTGGTTGGGTGTGACCAATTGAAATTACTCCGTGTCCAGAGTATAAATCTAAATATTCTGTTCCTTTTTCGTCGTAAATAATACAATCAAGTGCTTTTACAGGTGTGATAGGATATAATGGGTAAACGTCAAATAAGTTCATTTTTTTCTTTAAGTTAAATGTTAAGGGTTAGGTGTTAAAAGTTTCAGACGTTCAATTACGCTTAACTTATAATGCATAACTTTTTTAGAATCCACATGGTTTTAGGTGTAATCCTGTAGTTTCTTCCAGTCCAAACATTAAATTCATGTTTTGAACAGCTTGACCAGAAGCACCTTTTAATAAATTATCTATAGTTGATGTTATTAAAACCCGGTTTCCTTTTTTCATTAAACTAATAATACATTTGTTGGTTTGTACTACCTGTTTCATGTTAATGTTGGTAGTTGTTACCGTAACAAATGGCTGATTGGCGTAAAAAGCTTCGTATTTGGCAACCAAATCCTCTAAGCTCTCTTCTGATTTTGTATATAAAGTCGCAAAAATTCCTCTTGGGAAATCACCTCTGTTAGGGATGAAAATTAATTCGTTTGTATAATCAGATTGTAACTGATTGATACTTTGGTTAATCTCACCTAAATGTTGGTGTTCAAATGCTTTGTAGTGAGAAAAGTTGTTGTTTCTCCAGCTAAAATGGGAAGTAGCAGCAAGTCCCACACCGGCACCTGTACTTCCTGTTGTAGCATTGATATGAACATCTTCCGTTAATGCTCCTTCAGCAGCCAACGGTAATAAAGCCAATTGGATAGCTGTTGCAAAACAACCGGGATTAGCAATATAATTTGCTTTTTTAATGTCGTTTTTGTTTAATTCAGGTAAGCCATAAACGAATGATTTTCCGTTGAAATCTTTATCTTTTGTCAAACGGAAATCATTTCCTAAATCAATGATTTTTGTGTTGTCAGAGAATATATTGTTTTCTAAAAACGCAATTGATTTCCCGTGTCCTAAACACAAGAAGACAACATCGACATCAGGATTGATAGCGTCAGTAAAATTCATTTCAATATCTCCCAAAATATCCTGGTGAGCGATTGATAATGGTTTTCCTGCATTGGTTGTACTGTAAACAAAATCTAATTTGGCATTCGGGTGAAACATTAGAATTCTAATTAATTCTCCTGCTGTATATCCCGAGCCTCCTATTATTCCAACATTAATCATAATCTATATTTTTTTAGATTTCATTGTTTTTAAACAATTCCATCTGAATTAAATGAACCATTAAGAAATTAAGAAACATTAAGCTTAATGAAACTTAATTTCTTAATGGTTGAAATTTTGTTTTAGCAATTCTTGTTAAAGAAAGGCTTATTCATAAGTCTCTTTATTCACTGAAGAGAAAATATTTTGAGCATTACCTAAGATTTTGATAAATCCTTTAGCATCTTCAGATGTCCAGGCGTTGTTCATTTCTCCGTATTGACCAAAACCAGTGTTCATTAAGTCGTTTTTTGATTCGATACCATCTAATGAGAAGTGATATGGTTTCAATGAAACAAATACTTTTCCGTTTACTGTTTTTTGAGTATCTTCTAAGAAAGTCTCGATATTACGCATTACAGGATCCAAGAACTGTCCTTCGTGGAATAACATTCCGTACCAGTTTCCTAATTGTTCTTTCCAGTATTGTTGCCATTTACCTAAAGTGTGTTTCTCTAATAAATGGTGTGCTTTGATAATGATAAGTGGAGCAGCAGCTTCAAAACCAACTCTTCCTTTAATTCCAATAATTGTGTCACCCACGTGAATGTCTCTACCGATTGCATAAGCATTCGCTAATTTTTCTAAAGCAACAATATTATTTGATGGTTTGTCAGCAACTCCGTTGATAGCTACTAATTCTCCTTTTTTGAATTCTAAAGTCACTTTTTCTTCACCTTCTTTTTGTAATTGAGAAGGGTAAGCTTCGCTTGGAAGTGGATCTTTTGAAGTCAAAGTTTCTTTTCCACCAACAGAAGTTCCCCAAAGCCCTTTGTTGATAGAATATTGTGCTTTTTCCCAAGAATAGTGTACTCCGTTTTTGATTAAGTAATCTACTTCTTCTTGTCTTGATAATTTCAAGTCACGTATAGGAGTGATGATTTCGATTTCCGGCGCAATCGTTTGGAAAATTAAGTCAAAACGAATTTGGTCGTTTCCAGCCCCTGTACTTCCGTGAGCAATTGCACTCGCCCCAACTGATTTAGCATATTTAATAGCCTCAATCGCCTGAAAAACACGCTCAGCACTTACTGAAAGCGGGTAGGTGTTGTTCTTTAAAACATTACCGTAGATTAAATATTTAATCGCTTTGTCATAATATTTGTCAAGAATAGTAAGATTAGCGTGTTGAGCACTTCCTAATTCGTAAGCTCTCTTTTCGATGGCAGCTAATTCTTCTTCATCAAAACCTCCTGTATTAATTAATACGGTGTGAACTTCATATCCTTTTTCATTTTTTAAATATTTAAGGCAATATGAGGTGTCTAGACCTCCACTATAAGCTAATACAACTTTTTTCATTTTTCTCGATCTATGGGCTGTTAACTGCTCTTTATATAGAACTTAGCGTCCAGCTGATTATATAATTAAATTTTATTCGTTATTATTTGTTCTCTAAAAAGAGTGCCTGTTTAATTTTTTTCAGGCGATTCCAAATTCTCACATTGAATGGATGTTTTGGTGGGTCTTTTGGTTTTTCGGCAGGATCGTAAAGCATTCCTGTACACAAACACATTTTATAATCTTTACTCTTTAAGATTTCATAATTGGTGCAGGTTTTACAACCAGACCAAAAGTAGGGTCACTCGTTAATTCAGAAAAAGGAACCGGTTTGTATCCTAACTCCGAATTAATTTTCATAACCGCTAAACCTGTTGTGATTCCAAATACTTTTGCACCTGGATATTTTTTTAAAGAATAATCAAAGACAAAACTTTTAATTTTCTTAGCTAAACCAAGATTTCTAAAATCAGGATGTACAATCAAACCTGAATGAGCAACAAATTGTCCGTGTTGCCAACTTTCTATATAGCAAAAACCAGCAAAATCACCATTTTTATCCAAAGCGATAACGGCATCCCTATTGGTCATTTTCTTTTGGATATATTCGGGAGTTCTTTTAGCAATTCCGGTTCCTCTCAATTTGGCAGAAGATTCTATAGTATCACAGATAATTTCTGCATACTTAAAATGTTCTTCTTGAGCTATAAGGATAGAAATATTCATTTCAAAAGATGAATTTTAGATTAAAAAAAGTGAAAAAATTATAATTCGATATTGAACCTTTTTTGAAATTGTCTGCAAAATTAACATAATAATGCCAACTTGAAATATTGTGACAGAATAAAATGTTTAAAATTTTGTTTTTTGGATATATTAATCCAACGGATAACGGCTGTAATTTCAATTTTGGACAAATAAAAAATAATGAATAAATAGACAAAAAAGCGTTTAGATACTATATAAGTATCCGTACTTCGGGCGAAGCGATAGCTTTGTCTATCCGTGACAATGTGGTGATATGTACACTTTTGTAATTCATTGATGCAAAAATACACTTATTTTTCAATTTGAACAGGCTTTTATGATTTATTTTAATATTTGATTTGTTTTTGTAACTATCTGAATAGTAAACAAATATGTTTTTAATTACAATTTGTTTTTCATCAAAATGCCTTTCAGTTTTACTTTTAAATCTTCCCCTGTGTTATAAACCATTTGTTCGTTGCTAGGAAAAGGAAGTAATTTTCTTGAAAAATAAGGATAGTACGACTCATCTGTAGCTCTTTTATCACCGTTGTAGGTTGAGTAATCATTTTTGAAAATAAATTCAGAAGCGATAGGGAACGAGTGTAAGAGTTGTTTGTTTTTAAAATCGAGATAATCCACATTTGCCATAATTTGGCACGCTTTAAATTGGTTGAACTCTTTAATTCGAATGACAATTGTTTTCAAATTATCTACTTTAATAGCCTTTCCTAAGCTATCTTTTACAATTCTACCATTTTTATCCAGCAGGTCTTTCACACCATCTTTAATTTGTTTTTCCTTAACGAATTCTTTTTCTTTGATTTGTTCTGGACTGATGTTTATTGTTCTAAAATCAACAACAATTTGGTAATCATATTTAACTTGTTTTTGAATCGTTTTATGATAAACGGTCCAAATGTCATTGAGACCTAAAGTGTTAAAATCTAATAAATCAGCTTGCAAATCCGAAGGGATAATCATATTCGTTTGATTGCGTAAAACCACTGATACATAGTGTTTTCCTTTACTTAAAGCCTCTTCCTGAAGTTGAAGTGTGTTTTGATAATTTGGGTTAATTTGGTTCAAATACACTAAATCATCATAGGCTTTTCTAATATCCATTTTGTTTGACGACTTTAGTAAAGCCAAACTATTCGCATATAAAAATTTAGACAAGGCATTTTTGCTGTCTACAATTTGTTTGTTGTAATTATCAAAAGTGAATTTTGCATTTCTACCTTCTTTAATTAATTGTAATGGAAGCAACGGTTTGATTTTTTCCTGACGATTATTTAGTTGCAAGTAAGTGTTGTAAATACGTTCCAAATTAGCCGTATTTTTATCTTGTTCTAATAAATTCAAGTTGTTTAAATCTCTTTCGGTCGCTTTTAAAAAAGCTTCTTCTAGGAGATATACATAATCCTGGTTTCCTTTCTTGTCTTTATTAGCACGCAAATTAGCAATGGCATTGTCTATAGCTTCATCATAATTCCCAGAGGTCAATAAATTTCTAGTTTGTTTAACGCCACAAGAAAAGAATTGTAAAAAAGTAAAAAGTAGGAGTAATATTTTTTTCATTTTCAAAAATTTAGAACAAATATATTTTTTTTAAAATTAAATTGTCCAAATACATGCCAATTTGATTCAAGATTGTATATAAAACAACAAAGCCGTCAAAATTTGTTTCATTTGACGGCTTTGCTGTTAGTTTTTTATTAATTTTTAATGTCCTCCACCTTCGGATTCCACGTGTGTTATTCCTTGTTTTTTTAGAATTTTAGGGCAATAAAAACCGTAAAATGCCAAATAAGCAAAACCTAAAAGCGGTATAATATATGAAAAGTGCGTCCAAGAAATTCCAAAAATTCCTTCTGGACTACTTAAGTCAAAATCACAAATTTTACCTTGAATTAATGGAATAACTCCTCCACCTAAAATCATCATAATTAAGAAAGAAGAAGCTTTTCCAGTATTTTTTCCTAAACCAGCAATGGCTAAGTCAAAAATAGAAGGCCACATAATGGACAAGAATAATCCACCAGATATAAAAAAGAATTTAGCAATCTCTTTATCCGGAAATACAAGTCCTAATAACATCATTGCTAAACCAGAGATTCCATATAACATAAGTGTTTTTCCGGCATTTTTACCTCCAAGAAAACTCATAAAAATGAACAATAATATCCAAATAGGGTAGATGTAAAAAGCAGAAACATCATGTTTTGCAAAAACATTAGCACCTATAATTACTCCGAAAGCGATAGTAGGAACAATGAATTTTAAAAGTAAATTTACCGTTTTAGAAGTGTTAAAAACATTCACTCCTCCGTTCCAACGACCAATCATTAAACTTCCCCAATACAACGCAATAAATGGAGGGATGGCTTCCTCTAAAATATTTCCAAATTCAGCTGTTTTTAATAGAGCTGGAAGATTACTAATGATAGAAACTTCAGTACCTACATAAATGAAAATAGCTAACATTCCCAAGTATAATTGTGGGTAATCAAGTATTGTGAAGTTTTTATGTCCGTGCTCAATAACAGCTTCTTCTTCCTTAACAGGATCTTCAATTTTAGAAAAAAGCATAAAAAGAGCCACAATTATAAAAGCGCATCCTAAGATGATAAATGGTAGTTTGATATCTTCTAGTGAAAGTGAAGTGTTTTTATTGTCTCCCATTCCAAATAATGCAATTCCTAACAAAATAGCACCAATTGTGGTTCCAAATGAGTTAACTCCTCCGGCTAATGTTAAACGATGAGCTCCAGTAACAGGACTTCCCATCTTGATTGCTAATGGGTTAGCAACAATTTGTTGAATTGAAAATCCTAAACCAACTGTGAAAAGGGCAGCTAAGAAAAATCCAAAACTTTCCATTGTGGCAGCTGGAACAAATAAGAAAGATCCAACAGCTGATAGTACTAATCCTCCTGATAATGTTTTTTTGTAACCAAATTTTTGCAATACATCTGATTTCAAAGAAATTAGAAAAAAGATAATAGAACCCACAAAATAAGCCGCATAAAATGCCCAGGCTACTAGTTGTGATTGAACTTGTGATAGGGTAAATACTTTTTTAAATACAGGTATCAAAATGTCGTTTGCAGATCCTACAAATCCCCAGAAGAAAAAAACGATTACAAGGGAGATGAATTGTCCCCATTTGGTTTGTAAATTTTCAGAATTCATAATTTTTTAGTTGTTTTTTAAAGGTGTGTTTTTTTTATATCGGGTAAAAGTATTTTTTAAAATTTGAAAAAAAAAATATTATGTAGTTAAAATCGGTTTTTTTGAACGATAAATACAGGTTATTGTTCAAAATGGAATATTTTTGTTAAATTTATCCATATCCGACCTCTTTTTTGATTTTAATAAGATTCAAAAATTACTGTTTTTACGGACTAATAAAACCTTTTAACTAAAAAAGTTTAAACAGCTAATTTTCTTAAAAATTTTTACAGTATGAAATATGTTATTTTGTCTTTGTTTACCTATGTCATGGTTCAAGCTCAAATCAAGAAAGAGGATTTGAATTTGATGCCTTGGCCACAATCTGTTTCATTGTCGAATGCTTCGTTTGTTTTAAACAAGAATTTCAGTATTAATTGTAAGGCTGAAGCCAATTCAAGAGTGTTTAAAGCGGCTACCCAATTTTTGAGAAATTTAGACGAAAGAACAGGTTTGTTTTTTAATCAAGGTTTTGTTACTTCAACAGATGCATTGCCTCAAGCGGATTTGCAAATCAATTGTAGTCGAACAGGTAAAATTGTTTTAAATGAAGACGAAAGCTATCATTTAAAAGTGACATCAACTAAGATTGAAATTACGGCAACTACCGATTTAGGTGCATTACATGCTTTAGCTACTTTGTCGCAACTACTTCACAATAATGGAACTCAATTTTATTTTCCTGGAGTTGAAATTGATGACAAACCCAGATTTGCTTGGCGTGGTTTGATGATTGATGCTTCCCGACATTTTCAGACCGTCGATGTGATTAAGCGCAATTTGGACGGGATGGCAGCCATGAAAATGAATGTTTTTCACTGGCATTTAGTAGATGATCAAGGCTGGAGAATTGAATTGAAAAACCTACCTAAATTGACAGCATTGGGTTCAGATGGGCAATATTACACTCAAGAGGAGATCAAAAATATTGTAAAATATGCCGATGAAAAAGGGATAATGGTGATTCCAGAAATCGATGTTCCCGGTCACGCTTCGGCTTTATTATCGGTTTTTCCAGAAATTGGAAGTCAAACCACTTCCAAATATGCAATTTCTAGAAAATCAGGAATTCACGATGCGGCTCTCGATCCAACGAATCCTAAAACCTATCAAATACTAGAAGCTATTTTTGACGAAGTTTGTCCGTTGTTTCCAAGTACTTATTTTCACATAGGTGGTGACGAAAATAATGGGAAGGAATGGAATGCTAATGCTAAAATTCAGGAATTTAAGAAAAAGAACAAACTGGAAACGAATCATGATTTGCAAACCTATTTCAATATGAAATTGGTTCCGATGCTCAAAAAGCATGGCAAACAATTGATGGGATGGGAGGAAATCATGACGCCAGAAATGTCTAAAGAAGCTATTATTCATGCTTGGCGCGGAGTCAATGAAGGTTTACAGCCGGGAGCTTCTCTTGCCGCTGCGGCCAAAAATGGTTATAAAACAGTGCTTTCAAATGGGTATTATATTGATTTGATGTTGTCTGTTGATTCCCATTATCTAAATGACCCAATGCCTAAAAATATGACTTTTACTGAGGAGGAACAAGCTCGAATTCTGGGTGGAGAGGCTACAATGTGGAGCGAACTGGTTACACCATTGACTATTGATTCCCGTATTTGGCCCAGAACAGCCGCAATTGCAGAGCGTTTATGGTCGAATGAAAATGTTAGGGATTTGGAAGATATGCGCCGAAGATTGCGTAAAATTTCTTTTTATTTAGAGAAAATAGGTTTGACACATATTCGAAACAAAGAAGTGATTTTGCGAAATATTTCTAATAACCAAGGCATTAAAGCGCTCAATGATTTTACCAATATCTGCGAACCTTATAAAATTTACAAACGCAATGGAGGCGGGAAGAAGTACTTTATGTATTCGCCTTTGACCTTGTTTGCTGATGCCTGTGCTGCCGATGCTCCAGATGCGTATGAGTTTAACAAAATGGTTAATCGATACCTAACAGACAAAGATGATTCATCAAAAACGGAGATTGTGTATTATTTAAATAAATGGATCAATATGGATGTCGAGCTGAATGTGTATAGTAAAAATGCACCTCTAATTCAACCGGTATTGCCTTTAGCCAAACAATTAAGTACAGTAGCAACGGAATTGGTTTCTAGCTGGGAGAAAAAGCAAAGTCCTGATAAAGCACTGTTGAAAACAGCTTTAGAACAAATCAATACTCGCAATAATGCCGATGTGGAACTGGCTATTTATAACAGTCTGATGAAATTATCGGAATTGTAATATTCAATCTCTTGAAAAAAAACTCGTTTATCTGATTGTGGATAAACGAGTTTTTTTTTGTTTGATGAGATAGTGATATTAATTGCTATTCATTTTGCTCATTTTGATGAGATTCCTCCTTCGTCGGAATGACAAACTGGGTGTTAATTTTTGTTTGAAAAAAGGAATGTTATTTACCTAATCTACTTCCGCAATCTTGTCATTCCGACGAAGGAGGAATCTCATTAAGTAATTCGACAAAGTTGCTCATAGTTGCGGGCACGGAAAAAATTTTGGGGCTAAAGGGGGTGAAATTTGTTAAGTATTTTAATATTTGAATGAATACCATATAATTGGTATTGCAACAAAAAAAAGAATATTGAAAATTATATCAATTGGTCTTTGTTTCATGTTTTTTTTAGTGGTTTTTTCTCCGGTTTTTATTTCAATCAAAAGATCAGGGAGTCTAGAGATCATAATCAATGCGGCAGCAATTACTAATAGAATATTGTAGAAATGATTAATTGCATAAAAATATCCTACTGTAAGAATAATTGAAAATATGAAAAACACAATTTCTGAATAAAGTGATTGTTTAATCATTTTGTTTACACCAGAACTTTTGGATGCTGGTAAACTCATAATAATATTTAGTGAGCGGAAAATAAAACTTAATAAATTAATTCCAACAAATGTTAGGATTATCAGAGCAATAACTGTTTTTAAAATAATTATCATGACAATAGTTTTTTTAGTTTTTCAAGATTTTTTTTAATCTTATGTTAATTTATGAAACTTACTTAATTATTTCATGTAAGATGTAAAGTATCTGTTGTAGAGTTGCTTATGTGTTTGTTATGACAAATCTTTTTTTACAATATCAAGAAATTGTTTTTGAATATTGTCAATTGCTTCGTGATAATTAATCCATTTAGTACGATATCTTACCAACCTTTTTTTAGAATCAGATTTCAGTTCTCCCACTAAATCTGCATTTAGAATATCAGCTTTGTGTTTAATCATAACTAAATTATTTTGTGCATCTTCTGTTCTTCCTTTGTAATTTTTGATAACTTCATAAAGTTTTGCTATGTAACTTTCTATGTGATAGTACGATGGGTGTTTTAATTTATAGTTTTCTATCCATTCTTTTCTGAAATTAACTTCTTTTTCAATATCTTCAAAAGTTTTCATTGTGATTTATGTTTAATAGTTTTAATCATTAAGCTTGTACAAGTAAATTTATTATAGATAATTTGAGCTATTTTGTATCAAATTAAATTGTTATGTATAATTTTAAAACTTTTCTGCGTTTTTCAAAAATAGTTTATATTCATACTAAAAGTTGAAAAATCTATTGATTAGTTTTCAACAAAAACCAGTTTTGAATTCCTTTTATAAGAATGCTAATAAGAAGCTTATTTTTTGTATTTTTGCGGCAAATTTTATAAAAGATATTCATGTTAACAGTAAATAATTTATCAGTTCAGTTTGGCAAGCGAATTTTATTCGACGAAGTAAATACTACATTCACTCACGGTAATATCTATGGTGTCATCGGTGCTAATGGTGCTGGAAAATCTACTTTTCTTAAAATAATATCTGGCGATATGGACCCAACTTCGGGACATGTGCAGCTAGAGCCAGGAAAACGTATGTCGGTTTTGAACCAAAACCACAATATGTTTGACGAACATACCGTTCTTGAAACGGTTATTATGGGGAACAAAGTTCTGTATGCCGTAAAGAAAGAAATGGACGAATTGTATCTGGATTATAATGATGCAAATGCAGACCGAATTGGAGAATTGCAAGTGCAATTTGAAGAAATGAACGGTTGGAATGCTGATTCGGATGCCGCTTCGTTATTGTCTAACTTAGGTATTGGCGAAGAGTACCATTATACCTTAATGTCGGATATGGAAGGAAAAATGAAAGTACGTGTGCTTTTGGCACAAGCGCTTTTTGGAAATCCTGATGTATTGATTATGGATGAGCCTACCAATGACTTGGATTTTGAAACCATCGCTTGGTTAGAGAATTTCTTAGCGAATTATGAAAATACAGTAATCGTAGTTTCTCACGACCGTCACTTCTTGGATGCGGTTTGTACGCATATTTCGGATATTGATTTTGGTAAAATCAATCACTATTCTGGAAACTATACATTTTGGTATGAGTCTAGTCAATTAGCAGCAAAACAAAGAGCACAACAAAACAAGAAAGCAGAAGAGAAGAAACAAGAATTGGAAGAATTTATTCGTCGTTTTTCTGCTAACGTGGCGAAATCTAAACAGGCGACTTCTCGTAAAAAAATGATTTCGAAACTGAATATTGCCGAAATCAAACCGTCAAGCCGTCGTTATCCTGCGATTATTTTTGACCAAGACCGTGAGGCTGGAGATCAAATTTTAAATGTAGAGAATTTAAGTGCTTCGATTGATGGAGAGCTTTTATTTAAAGATGTAGATTTGAATATGGCAAAAGGCGATAAAATCGTTTTATTTTCTAAAGATTCACGTGCTACAACTGCTTTTTACGAAATCTTAAATGGTAATCAAAAAGCCGATTCTGGAACTTTTGATTGGGGAGTAACTACAAATCAAGCCTATTTACCAGCTGAGAACCATGAATTCTTTAAAAACGATTTGACTTTAGTAGACTGGTTACGTCAATATGCAAAAACGGAAGAAGAGCGTGACGAAGTGTTTATTAGAGGATTTTTAGGGAAAATGATTTTCTCAGGAGAAGAAGCCTTAAAGAAAAGTAATGTATTATCAGGAGGAGAAAAAGTGCGTTGTATGATTTCAAGAATGATGATGGAGCGTGCCAATGTTTTAATGCTTGATGAACCAACAAACCACTTGGATTTGGAATCGATTACGGCTTTTAATAACTCATTGAAAAACTTCAAAGGTTCGGTTATTTTTACTACACATGACCACGAGTTTGCACAAACGGTAGGTAATAGAGTAGTGGAGTTGACTCCAAATGGAGTTATTGACCGTTATATGACTTTTGATGAGTATTTGGATGATGAAAAAATCCAAGAACAAAGAAAGAAAATGTATAATTTGTAATTGAGTTCTACACGAAATAACACCTCCCTAGCCCTCCTCAAGGAGGGAATTGTTACTAAGTAATCTGAGGCTTCCCCTCTTGAGAGGGGTTAGGGGTGTGTAAAGAATATTATTCAATAAAAAAGGCAGTTTCAAAATGATGAAACTGCCTTTTTTGTTTGGGTTTTATTGACTTATTTTCTAACTAATTGATAGTTTGTACCTTTAGTTGTTGGGAAAATAATTTGGTAACCTTTATCTGTTTTTTGAGAAGTGATGTAGGTGTTTTCTAATTTCAAAGGAACATTAGAAACCAGTATACATTCGGCACCGTTTAATGATTTTACAGCAACGGTTTGTAATTCTTGATTGTTCCAGTTCATGCTAATTTCAAAGCCACCTCTTGCCACAAGTCCTTTAACTTGACCTTCTTTCCAAGCTTTAGGTAGGGCTGGTAACAATTGAATATAACCATTGTAACTTTGTACTAACATTTCTGCCATACCAGCTGTTCCAGCAAAGTTTCCGTCAATTTGGAAAGGAGGATGTGCATCAAAAAAGTTAGGATAGGTTCCTCCAACTCCCGAATTACGAGCTAAAGGGTCTACATAGTTTAATAATTGTCTTATCAAATTATAGGCATGATCCCCGTCTTGTAAACGAGCCCACCAGTTAATTTTCCATCCTTTACTCCAACCTGTACCTTCGTCGCCACGTATTTCTAAGGTTTTTTTGGAGGTATCTAAAAATTTAGAATTTGATGGTGTAATTTCTCTACCTGGATACAATCCGAATAAGTGTGATACGTGTCGGTGATGAATATCGGTAAATGTAGAATTTTTTTAATATTTCCCCGAAGGTATAATTTTTACTGGGATTTTTTATAAATCAATTGTAACAAAACAGATATAATTGTTATAATTAACAATATTTAATGGTTATTTAAGGAAGCTGAAAAAAGAAAACTTTTGTGTAATATAATTATCATAAGAATTGATAGATTTGAATTTGTATATTTGCACAACCCAACATAACACTTTATTATGACTCAAAAAGTTTTGCTTAATTCCAAAGAAGTCGATATTATTTTGCATCGTTTAGCCTGTCAGCTAATTGAAAAACATCTCGATTTTAAGGATACTATTTTGATTGGAATTCAACCGAGAGGAACATTTTTAGCAGAACGTCTTAAAGAAGTATTAGAAAAAGAATATCAAACTCCTGAAATTCAATTAGGATACTTAGATATCACTTTTTTAGAGATGATTTCAGAAGAACCGAAAAGCCTCTTGAAGCCAACAAAACAAATATTAATTTTATAGTCGAAAATAAGAAAGTTATTTTTATCGACGATGTTTTGTACACTGGAAGAAGCATAAGAGCAGCATTAACAGCGGTGCAGTCATTTGGTCGTCCATCAGAAATTGAATTATTGGTTTTAATTGATAGACGTTTTAGTCGAAATTTACCTATCCAACCTGATTATCGAGGAAGGCAGGTAGATGCTATTAATAATGAAAAGGTAAAGGTAAGTTGGAAAGAAAATGATGGAGAAGATGCCGTTTATGTAGTAACTAATTAACTCTGTCTTATTTAAAATTCCATCTGTAATAAAATAATAATCGTAGAAAAAAATGAAAGAATTAAGCGTAAATCATTTATTAGGTATCAAATACATTAACAAAAATGATATAGACCTTATATTTGAAACAGCCGATCATTTTAAAGAAGTCATTAATCGTCCAATTAAGAAAGTGCCTTCGTTACGAGATATTACCATTGCCAATATATTTTTTGAAAATAGTACCCGAACCAAACTTTCTTTCGAATTAGCTCAAAAACGACTTTCAGCAGATGTAATTAGTTTTTCGGCAGCTCAGTCTTCTGTAAAAAAAGGAGAAACGCTTATAGATACTGTAAATAATATCCTTTCGATGAAGGTAGATATGGTAGTTATGCGTCATGCTAATCCTGGAGCAGCACACTTTTTATCCCAAAATGTAAAAGCAAGTATTGTAAATGCTGGAGATGGAGCCCATGAACATCCTACACAAGCCTTATTAGATAGTTATTCGATTAGAGAAAAATTAGGAGATGTAGCAGGCAAAAAAGTAGTGATTGTAGGTGATATTTTGCACTCCAGAGTTGCTTTGTCTAATATTTATGCATTACAAATGCAGGGAGCCGAAGTAAAAGTTTGCGGACCTAAAACTTTAATTCCTAAATATATTGAATCATTAGGTGTAAAAGTAGAATCAAACTTAAGAAACGCTTTAGAGTGGTGTGATGTAGCAAATATGCTTCGTGTTCAAAACGAAAGAATGGATGTGAATTATTTTCCGTCAACTCGTGAATATGCACAACAATATGGTGTTGACAAAACTTTATTAGAATCATTGAATAAAGAAATTGTGATTATGCACCCTGGACCAATTAACAGAGGGGTCGAAATCACATCTGAAGTAGCTGATTCAGGACAATCAGTTATTTTAAATCAAGTGGAAAATGGAGTAGCCATTAGAATGGCAGTTATTTATCTTTTGGCTTCAAAAATTCAATAAATTAAAAAAAACAAAGTAACTTTAGAAGTTGTTTTTGATTAATATTTATTTTTAAAATATTGATTATAAGTATTTTAATATAAAATTTTGTTAAACAAAAACAAGCAAGATAAATTTAGTCCGACCAACCATTAATTTAACAGCTATGAAAGTAGATCAAAAAGAACATACAATAACTATCAAGGATACTCAGGGCGATTTTGATTCATTCTTAACAAAGGTTAGTAGTCAATATAAAAGTTTTGAAAATCACAATATAATCATTGATTTATTAAGTTATAAGGAAGAAATAGCCGTAAGTAACTTAAAATTGTTTTTACCTTTATCAAAACAACATAAAAAATCAAAAAAATCATTTGTTATTGTTGTTGCTGATTCTGATTATAATGCATTACCAGAAAAATTAACCGTTGTTCCTTCCTTGTTAGAAGCTCATGATATTATTGAAATGGAAGAAATAGAGCGTGACTTAGGTTTTTAAATAGTTTAATTGTTTATTCGTTAAAAGTTTAATCGAATGATTTTCTATTTTACGATTAAACAAATATAACCAGTTAACTAAATACACTTTGAAATTAACAATACTTGGCTGTTATGCAGCAACCCCTCGTACTTTTACTAATCCAACGGCGCAGGTTTTAGAAATCAAAAACCGTTTATTTCTTATCGATTGTGGTGAGGGAACTCAAGTACAACTTCGCAAAAACAAAATTAAATTTTCTAAAATTAACCATGTTTTTATTTCGCATTTGCATGGTGATCATTTTTTTGGATTAATTGGTTTAATTTCTACCTTTTCGTTGCTCAACCGAAACAATGATTTGCATATTTATGGTCCAAAAGGAATTAAGGAAATCATCAAGCTTCAATTACGTCTCTCTAATTCCTGGCCTAACTTCAATTTGCATTTTAACGAATTAGAAAATACCAATAGCGAAATTATTTTTGAAGACGAAAAAGTGTCTGTGAAAACCATTCCCTTGCAACACCGCATTTATACTAATGGTTTTTTATTTCAAGAAAAGCTTGACGAACGAAAATTAAATATTGAAGCTGTTGAACATTATCAAATCGAAAAGTGTTATTATCAGAACATTAAGAATGGTAAAGATATTCTATTGGATGACGGGAGGCTTATTGCCAATACGGAATTGACTTTCGATCCCCTAAAACCTAAAAGCTATGCTTTTTGTTCGGATAGTTGTTATTTTGAACCAATTATTCCTATTATCAGTAATGTTGATGTTTTGTATCATGAAGCTACTTTTTTACAATCAGAAGAAAATTTAGCTTCCAAAACCATGCATTCAACAGCCATTGAAGCGGCAACTATTGCAGCAAAAGCCCAAGTTAGTCAACTCATTTTAGGGCATTATTCAACTCGATACGATTCGATAGATTTATTTAAAGAAGAAGCCGAAACTGTTTTTCCAAATGTTTTATTAGCAGAAGATGGCAAAACTTTTGATTTATAACATGAATATTATTAATTAAACACATAAACATGGAAGATTTAAGTAATTACAGAAGATCATATGAAAAAAGTGAATTATTAGAATCTAATGTTCCTGAGGATCCTATTAATCTTTTTCATCGTTGGTTCCATGAGGTAGAAGATTTTGGCGGTTCAGAAGAAGTGAATGCCATGACTGTTTCCACAATGGGTATTGATAGATTTCCAAAAGCTCGAGTGGTACTTCTAAAAAAATACAACGAAGAAGGTTTTATTTTTTACACCAATTATCATTCGGAGAAGGGGAGAGCTATCGCAAATAATCCAAATGTTTGTCTCTCTTTTTTTTGGCATACTGCCGAACGTCAAGTCATTATTAAAGGAATAGCTGAAAAAGTTGCTGAAACAGTTTCGGATAATTATTTCGATTCCAGACCTGATGGCAGTAAGTTAGGTGCTGTTGTTTCTAATCAAAGTGAGGTTATTCCATCGCGTGAATTTTTAGAAGAAAATTTAAAATCCTTAGAACGCAATTTCGAAAATAAATCTATTCCTCGTCCTAGTCATTGGGGAGGTTATTTAGTGCGTCCAGTTCAAGTTGAATTTTGGCAAGGAAGAGCCAATCGTTTGCACGATAGAATTCGTTATTCGCTTCAAGAAGATTACACTTGGAAGAGAGAACGCTTAGCTCCTTGATGTAAGTTTTTACATATTTATAAATCAAAAAGATGTATTTCGTCGATTTTTTTTGTAGTTTAACGATAAAACGTTGTATGTTTGAATCAGAAATAAGAACAACAACTAATCATTTAAAGAGTTTGCACCACAATCTACTTTAAACTTAAACTACTAGCTTATGAAAAGAAATTTAAACACGTTAATAATATTTTTTGCAGTATTATTTACAATGAATTCATGTTCATCAGACACAACAGTAGAAACTGCTGATTCAACAACATCGTTGCTAGTAGAAAATTATACTTATTCTGAATTAGAATTAGAAACATTAGATTTAATCAATAAGCATAGAGTAAGTGTTGGATTGAAAGCTTTGGAAAAAATCAATCATATTTCATCAAAATCAGAAGAACATGATTTTTACATGATTGAAAAGAAAGCGGCTAGTCATGACGGTTTTGTGGAAAGAGCAAATAATATTAAAAAAGTATTAGGAGCAAAATCAGTAGGAGAGAATATTGCTTATAATTATAAAAGTGCATTAGCGGCAGTAACAGCTTGGTTAAATAGTCCAACGCACAAAGAAAATATAGAAGGTGATTTTACTCATTTTGGAATTGCAATACGAGAAGACATCACAACAGGAAAAAAATACTACACAAACATTTTTGTGAAAATATAAAGTAAGGTTGGAATTGGTTTTTAATTAAGTACGATATTTTGCCCCAAATCTATCAACTTAATATAAAAAAAAGAGTTTATAATCCCCCAATTATAAACTCTTTTTTTATTTTATGTGTTATTCAGCTTTCTCCAAAAATTAGATTTTTAGAATAATCTATTCATCAATTTTTAGGAATTACTAAACTGCAAATTGCTTAGGTTTTTATAGATACCGTTTTCTAAAGTAATCAGTTCTTGATGAGTTCCTTGTTCGCTAATTACCCCATTATCAATAACTAATATTTGGTCAGCTGAACGAATAGTTGAAAGTCGGTGCGCAATAATAATACTCGTTCTTCCTTCCATTAAAACCTCTAATGCTTCCTGAACTAACTTTTCACTTTCACTATCTAATGAAGATGTAGCTTCATCTAAAATTAGGATACTTGGGTTTTTCAATAACGCACGAGCAATTGCAATTCGCTGTCTTTGACCACCTGAAAGTTTAATTCCTCGTTCTCCAACAATGGTTTCCATTTTTTCAGGAAAACTTTCTATGAAACTCAAAGCGTTTGCTTGTTTTGCTGCCAAAGTGATTTCTTCATCGGTAGCATTAGGTTTTCCGTAAGCTATGTTTTCTTTAATAGTTCCTCCAAATAAAATTACATCTTGAGGAACAATACTCATGTTACCACGTAAATTTTCTAAATCGTAATCATAAATATTTTTATTATCTATCATTATTGAGCCTTTATCAATATCGTAAAAACGCAATAACAAGGAAGCAATCGTTGATTTTCCAACTCCGCTTGGTCCTACAATGGCGATTTTTTGACCATAGTTAGCTGTGAAGTTTACATCTTTCAATACTTGAATTTCTTTTCGAGATGGATAACTGAAAGCAACGTTTTCAAATGTTACATTTCCTTTAATTTTTTCGATGTTAGGGATATGTGCTTCCGCATTGATTTTCTCTGGAGTTTCATCTAATAATTCAAAAACACGTTCGGTAGCGCCAATTGCTTTTTGAACCTGAGCGTACAGTTCGGCAATTCCACCTGAAGAGGCTCCAACATAGCTAGAATATAAGATAAAAGTAAATAATTCTCCAACGGTGATTTCACCAGCAATACTCAACTGAACACCGTACCAAACTACCGCTACGATGGTTCCAAACAAACAAATAATAATGAAAGAAGCAAAATAACCTCTTAATTGACCACCCTTAATAGCTACTTTTACAACTTCTTTGATCTTACTTTTGTATCGAGCAATTTCGTACCATTCATTAGCAAAAGCTTTTACAATGCTAATTCCCTGCATCGTTTCTTCGACTACAACTTGACTTTCAGCAACCTGATCTTGTACTTTTTTGGAGTATTTTCGAATAAAACGCCCAAAAAGTACCGCAGCAACTCCTACCAAAGGAACAATAGAAACCATCATTATTGTTAATTTGATATTGATGCTTGCCAACATTACAAAACTTCCGATGATTAAGATAAACTGACGAAGAAATTCGGCTATGGTGGTGGTTAAAGTGTCTTGAATTTGTGTAATGTCATTACTAATTCTGCTGTTTAGTTCTCCTACACGTTTTTGAGAGAAAAACGTCATTGGTAATTTTACCAAGTTGGTGTATAATGCCAAACGCACATTGGCCAAAGTGTTTTCGGTAAAATTGACAAACAATGACAATCTGAAAAATGAAAAAACCGATTGTAGAATTAAAACCAATCCTAATCCTAAAGCTATTTGGTTAGCTAATCCTGCGTCTTTTTTATTGACACAATCAACTAACATACCCATGAATTTAGGAAAAGCTAAGGCTGTTACACTGGTTAGTAATAAAAAAAGCAAACCAACATAAAATTTCCAACTATTGTTGCCTGCGTATTTAAAGATAATTTTTGTTTTACTTAGTGAGCTTGCAGTTATTTTTGATTTGGGTAAATCGTTTTCTTTATATCTTCCCATCTGTATATTTAAATTAGAATACAAATGTACTACTATACGAGAGTGTTTACAAAAAAAAGTGAAGCCTGAAAAATTGCTAATGCGTTGTTTTTGAATACTCCACAAAATGCACTGAAATTTTTATTGATTTATTTTGATTTTTTGCTTGCAAATATAAAATCTAGCTGTATATTTGCACTCGCAATCAGCAATGATAGCACAACAAAACAGGGCGATTAGCTCAGCTGGTTCAGAGCACCTCGTTTACACCGAGGGGGTCGGGGGTTCGAACCCCTCATCGCCCACCAAGAATAAGCCGTCTCAATACTAAATTTGAGGCGGTTTTTTATTTGTCCCTTCTTTTTAAGGAATAACTAAATATTATAATGAGGGAAGTTTGATTTTTGATTATGCTACTAATTTCTTTCTAAGATTGTGTGCTAAAGCCATTAATCCGAACTCTAATTCTACTTTTTCAAGACCTTTTAATGAAAATCGTCTAAATCCATGATTGTGCTTGAGTTGTGCAAATACAGGCTCCACATCGGCAGTGCGTTGTTTTCGTTTTTGGATTCCTTTTGCACTAAGCAGTAGTTCTCTAATTTTTTCTTTATGTCTTTCTAGGTTATGGTTTCTTTCAATACTTCGATTGCCTTTTCCTTTAAAACATTGCCCTCGTAATGGACAACCTTCGCAATTTTGAGCTTGGTAATGTGATAGGTTTTGGGTATAGCCAGCTTCTGTTATTCGTTTACTTTGATGTGTTTTTGTCATTTTTTGTCCCATTGGACACACATAAAAATCTTCTTCCGAGTTATAGTAAAGGTTTTCTTTGCTAAAGGGATGTTTTTTTCTTTGATGATTTTTATCTTGCTCTTTATCAAAAGTGTTATATTTCACATAGGCTGTGAGGTTTTCTTGTTCTAGATAATCATAGTTTTGTTCGCTTCCGTAACCTGCATCAGCAGTGATTTCTTCTAAGTTTTGAAAAACTTTTTCTCCAAAGATCTCTTTTAAATTTTCTAAATGAGGTTTTAAGGTTTTAGTATCGGTTGGATTTTGATGAATCGTATAGTTGACAATGATTTGATTTTCGGTCGAAATTTGAGCATTGTAGGCTGGTTTCAATTGACCATTTAACATATGATCCTCTTTCATTCGCATGAAAGTCGCATCGGTATCGGTCTTACTATAAGAGTTTCTTTCTCCTAAAATCTTTTCTTGTTCATTGTATTTTTCTAGGTTTTTGCTGAAGTTTTGCTTAATGTAGCGCAGTTTAGCTTTTGCTTTAGAACTTGCTTTTTCATTACCGGAGAGTTTGGCATCGATTTGAGCTACTGTTTTTTCGATGACTTCTTGGCTAATTTCCTTGAACTGGGGTGGCTCAGGATTAGTACCATCATCGTTAGATACACTTTGGGCTTATTTCCAGAGTTCTTCCAATTGGGTAAGCATTTTGGCTTTATTGGTTTTAATACTTTTTCCCCAAACAAAACTGTATTTGTTGGCTTGCGCTTCTATTTTAGTACCATCGGTATTGATTTGCTTTAAAGAAATTAAACCTTCACTAGCTAACATTAAAACAACTTGCTTGAAAATTTCTTTAAAAGAATCTTTGAGTTTATTGGTTCTAAATCGACTAATGGTATTGTGGTCCACCACTGTCATACCAGTAAGCCACATAAAATTTATATTTTCTCTTATGGCCAATTCAATCTTTCGAGAAGAATAAACATTGTTCATGTAGGCATACAACATGACTTTAAGTAACATTTTGGGATGATACGCTGGGTTACCTTCTTCGCTGTAGGCTTTGAGTAGGGGTTTGATATTGATTCTACAACCTGATTTACAATACGAACAGGATGCTGGGCTACAATAAATTCATCAAATGAATAAGGTAAAAGGGTGGTTTGATTTTGATTGTAATGTTTAAATTTCATCTTCAGAGGACTTAAAATCAACACTTAAATATAAGCTAAATCCTGTTGTAAAACAAAAAAAAAAAAACTGCCTCAAGTTGTGAGACAGCTTCTTTTTGTTGCTTTACTTTTAACTTTCTATTAGTATTTTATTGTGTTGATCCCTTTTTTACAAAGCTTATTTTTGTGGCTTCAAATTAGGAGTAAATTTCATGGCAACAAAAACACTTTCGCAAATTAAAATTTCAGTTCTTGACTTAGCAATTGTAAGAGATGGAGGGAATCCAGCGGATACTTTCAAGAACAGTTTAGATTTAGCACAAAATGCAGAGAAGTGGGGTTATAACCGATTCTGGTTAGCTGAACATCATAATATGCAAGGGGTTGCCAGTAGTGCTACGGTTGTTCTTATTGGGCATATTGCTGCAGGAACATCTACTTTAAGAGTAGGTTCAGGAGGAATTATGCTTCCTAATCATGCTCCTTTGGTTGTTGCAGAGCAATTTGGAACCTTGGCTACGTTATTTCCTAATCGAATCGATTTAGGATTAGGAAGAGCGCCAGGAACCGATCAATTTACGGCTGCGGCTTTAAAAAGAGATGAGCATGCGGCAATGGAATTTCCAGCTAATGTTCAGGAATTACAAATGTATCTCTCTGAAGGTAATAAAAATGGTCGCGTACGTGCCATTCCTGGTGAAGGATTAGATATTCCTATTTGGATTCTGGGTTCCAGTACCGATAGTGCTTACTTAGCAGCTTCAATGGGATTACCTTATGCTTTTGCTAGTCATTTTGCACCTGCACAATTGTATAAAGCTTTGACTATTTATCGCAATAATTTCAAACCATCTGAATATTTAAAAGAACCCTATACAATTGCTTGTGTTAATGTAATTGCTGCCGATACGGATTATGAAGCCCAAAGGTTAGCTACTTCATTTAAAAGATTATTTTGGGGTATTATTACAGGAAAAAGAGAGCAATTGAAAGCACCTGTAAAACCTGAAGATGATTTTAGAGATCCTATGGAAGAGGCTGCTTTACAGCAAATGACTCAATATACATTTATTGGTAGTCCTGAAAAAATAGAAAAGGAATTAAATCAGTTTATTGAATTTACACAAATTGATGAGTTAATGGTTGCTTCTGCCGTTTACGAACATGATGCTCGAATCCATTCTTATGAAATTCTAGGTGAATTAAATAGAAAGAGCTGAATTAATTCAAGGTTAAAGCACCGAGGATTTCTTCTGACATAAATGGTCCGCCAGGATATTTCGCTGTATAATCCAGATTAAGCCAAATTTGATTGCGTTCATCAATATGATAATGCAATTGTTTGCCATAGCTTTCTTTAGCAAAAAGCTTATTTTTAATTAAGAAATTGACTGTTTCTAGGTCGTTCATGCTTCCAATTAAAATTTCAGGATAGATATGACCTTTAGTATGAATTAATCTTGGAGTTCCCCCAATTGCTCTTATACATGCTGCCATTAAGATAGAATGATCGTCACAATCTCCAGATAAGTAATTTAAAGATTCGCTGGCGATGGCAATATAATCGCCATCTTTAGGGTCGCTAACATAATTCCAACGATTATTAATTTCTTTGAAGACAGCAAAACATTGAATAACAACCCTGTAATCTGAAAAGCCTTTTACATCTTTAAAATGTTTGTTGACCGCCATAATTGCAAAATTTCGAACCTTAGGGTTTTGATATTCAATTGCATTAAGAATTTGTGACTTATTAGGAAACGGTAATAACTTTGAAATAATAATATCCTGAGGAAAGGGATTGTCAGACATGGTGTAAACCATTGAGTCATAATCTTCAATGATGCTTTGAAAACCATAATTCCCAGATAATGTACCGTAAGTTAAGACAATTAAATACAGTACTATACAAACAATTATTATGGTTCGAAGTAAACGAAGAATTAACTGAACACTAATTAAAATGAATAGAAACAATAAAACACGATCCAGATTAAAAATCCAGTTTAACTCGATTAAATTTTGATGCGCTATGATAAAGGCAGGTATTGTAATCAATACATTTAAGACAAAAATAATTACATCATCCCAAGGCTTCTTGAACTGAAGTTTTTGTTTTATATCTTGAAAAGAAAGATTTCTAAAGTTTATCATGTGGAGCAAAAAAGGTAAAACTAAAGCGTTTTAACTATTTCATCAAAAGTACCGATTTTATCAATAATTTTAAGTTCTAATAACTGATTTTGAATATTGTTTAACATTTCATTACTCAATTGCTTTTGAGACCAATCGGTTAATGAAAGCCATTCTTGAATATCTTCCCTTTTTTGATGGTACTTTTCAGCTAAAACGGCATCAATATCAGGTGTCGATTTGAAAGAAATTGTTTTTTTATTGATAATGTTTAGAATTTGTTTAATGATTTCGGGATTATTTTCCAAGACCTCATTTCTAACCGCAATTACAAAACATGGCCAAGGAGTAGGGCAGTCGGCAATTCTTCTAAAAATTCCCTTGTCAACCAATGGTTTTGTCATAAAACGTTCCCACATAAAATAATCGGCTGTACCCTCAGTCAAAGCACCTACAGCTCCATCAATAGTATTTACAATTTCGAATTGAAGATTATCAGTTTTCCAATTCTGATTGTTAGCATTTACGTAAGCCATTAGCTGCGAACCTGAGCCTAATCGAGAAATAGCGGCTTTGGTATTTTCTAAATCGCCAAGTGTTTTGAATTTTGATTGTGCGCCAACATGAATTCCCCAAATCAAAGGGGAATCAACATAAACCTGAACTATTTTAGACGGATTTCCTCCCACAATATCTTTTACAATTCCTTCTGAAAGAATCACCGCAATATCAGTCTCTCCATTGCGTAACATTTGGCACATTTTTCCAGTTCCCTCTGGAACATCTGTCCATTGTAAATCGATATTTTGACTTTCGAATTCTTTATTTTCAATGGCTAAATGCCAAGGTAAATTAAAATGTTCCGGAACTCCAGCTATTTTTAATTGTTTCATGATGTTTATTTTTTAAGAATACTGATAAGAGAAGTTTAACTAATTAAATTCTTTTAAATCATTGTTTTTTTGTGATAATTATTAAACTAACTTTTCTAATGTATAACGAATCAGAATATCAATAGTTTCATAAGGTTTGTTGCTAAAAGTACCATTGGCACGATTGGCAATAATAGCATTCAAAGAAATAGCCCGATGGCCTAAAAGCGCTGCCAATCCATAAATAGCTGCTGTTTCCATTTCAAGATTGGTAATTTGCATTCCATTATATTCAAATTGATCCATTTTTCGATTTAAATCATTATCCTGAATAGCTAAACGTAAAATTCTTCCTTGAGGGCCATAAAATCCTCCTGCTGTTGCTGTAAAACCTTTATGAATTTCATTAGAATTAAATTTATTTTCTAAAACTTCACTGGAGCGAATCACATAGGGCTTTCCTTTGTTTAAATCCCAATTGGTTTGCTGAATAAAAGCATCTTCAATTTCTTGATTAGAAACCGAATCGATACAATAGGAGCGAAGCATATTGTCTAAACCAATTGCATATTTACTCATTACAACGCTATCAGCAGGAATATTGGATTGTAATGATCCCGAAGTTCCAATTCGAATAATATTTAAAGAGGTTAATTGGTCTTTTATTTTTCGGGTTTCAAAATCAATATTGACTAAGGCATCCAGTTCGTTTAAAACAATATCAATATTATCCGGTCCAATACCCGTAGAAATAACGGTGATTCTTTTTCCTTTATAAAGACCGGTTTGGGTTTTAAATTCTCTTTTTTGAGTACTAAATTCAACCGAATCAAATAAGGCAGTTATTTTTTCAACTCGGTCTTGATCACCAACAAATATGATGTCTTTAGCAATATTTTCGGGCTTTAGATTAAGATGGTAAATGCTGTCATCTGGATTTAAAATCAGTTCTGATGCTTGTATCATTTTTTTTTATTTAACCGCAAAGAGCACAAAGTTTTCCGCAAAGTTTACAAGTTTTGTTGAGAATTGAAGGCTGTTTTCTGCCTGATGCTTTCTGAAAACTGATTTATCCTCCCACACGTTTGGTTTTAAAACCTTTTTCTTGTAAAATATTCATGATTTTATCACGATAATCTCCTTGAATGATAATAGCTCCGTCCTTAAAACTTCCTCCAACACTCAGTTTTGTTTTAATTTCTTTAGCCAATATTTTAAAATCTTCATCATCTCCTTCGTAGCCTTCAATAATTGTTGTAGGTTTTCCTTTTCGCTTTTCAAATTTACAAATCATCGGTTCTTTTTGAACAAATAATTCATGAGTTGTTTCCTCAATTTCTTCAGCTTCGTTGCTTGGAACGTGGTCTGGGAATAAGTTTTTTAATTGTTCTTGTAAGTCCATAAATTTTTATGCTAAAAATAAACTCCGATTTTTTTAAATTCCAAAATTGAATTATTGGAATTTGGAATTTTATCCCGAAATCTTGGGATTGGAATTTATTTGTGTTATTTTTTTATCAATCCTAAATCCACTAATCTTTCGTAAAGAAAATCTCCAGCAGTAATATCTTCAAATTGTTTTGGATTTTCATTATCGATACATTTCTCTAAACAATTCAAAGGCATATCACTTACAGGATGCATAAAAAACGGAATAGAATATCTAGAAGTTCCCCATAATTCCCTTGGAGGATTCACTACTTGATGTATAGTCGATTTTAATTTATTATTAGTGTGTCTGGAAAGCATATCACCTACGTTGATGACTAATTGATCCTCATCGGCAATGGCATCAATCCATTCTCCATTGTGATTTTGAACCTGTAGTCCTCGACCTTGTGCTCCCATTAAAAGAGTAATTAGGTTAATATCACCATGCGCTGCAGCGCGAATCGCATTTTCAGGTTCTGAAGTAATAGGTGGGTAGTGAATAGGCCTTAAAATAGAATTACCTTCTTTGACATAGTCGTCGAAATAGAATTCGTCCAAACCTAAATGTAAAGCTAAAGCTCTTAAAACATAGATTCCTGTTTTCTCTAACATTTGATACGCTTCTTTTCCTACTGAGTTAAAACGAGGTAATTCATCTACAATAACATTAGGAGGGTATTCTGAAGTGTATTTTGAATTTTGGCCTACATATTGCCCAAAATGCCAAAACTCCTTTAAATCGCCTTCTTTACGTCCTTTGGCGTGCTCTTTTCCAAATGAAACATATCCTCTTTGTCCTCCGATGCCTGGAATCTCATAATTTCTTTTAGTTTCTACTGGTAAATTAAAGAAAGCCCTGATTTCACTATATAATTCTTGAACTAAATTTTGATCTAAAAAATGTCCTTTTAAGGCAACGAAGCCAATATCTTCAAATGCACTTCCAATTTCATTAACGAATTTTTCTTTTCGGATAGGATCGTTTGAAAGGAAATCGCTCAAATCAACACTAGGGATGTTTTGCATGGAGTAATTATTTTTAACAGATTTGAAACTGATTTTATCTTTGATTTACAAATGTATTTAATAATTATTTTAATTAAAATTATAAAAACTAAAATTGACGAAAGTTTAGAGCAAAAAAAAACGCTTCAATTGCTTGAAACGTTTTAGTGGGAAGAGCAGGATTCGAACCTGCGAAGGTTTCCCAACGGATTTACAGTCCGTCCTCGTTGGCCGCTTGAGTATCTTCCCGATACCTAGTGGTTAAACACTTATTTTTTGTAAGCGGTTGCAAAGATAGAAACACTTTTGACGTGTGCAAACTATTTTTTAAAGAACTGAATTTATTAATAAAAAAACGCTTCAATTGCTTGAAGCGTTTTTGGTGGGAAGAGCAGGATTCGAACCTGCGAAGGTTTCCCAACGGATTTACAGTCCGTCCTCGTTGGCCGCTTGAGTATCTTCCCCGACCATTGTCTTACTTGTTGTAAGCGGTTGCAAATATAGGAACACTTTTGACGTTTGCAAACATTTTCAGCGCTTAATTTTAAACTTTTTTTAATCTTTTTTAAAGTGTTGGTCTTTAGTAAAATAAAAAATCTCCCTAGCGGAGATTTTTTATTTCTTTTCTTTAAAAAGAGCTTATTTAGCTAAAAGTTCTTTGATTTTTGCTTTTAATTCTTCACCTCTTAAGTCACGAGCGATAACTTTTCCAGAGGCATCTAAAATAAAAGTAGCTGGTATTGCATCAACTTTATATTGTGCCGCTATTGGATCTTCCCATCCTTTTAAATTAGAGAACGTGTGTCCAAGTCAAATTATCTTTTGCAATTGCCTCTTTCCATTTGTTTTTATCTTGATCCAATGAAACACCTATTATATTAAGTCCTTTTGAATGAAACTCTTTATAAATAGCTACTACATTTGGATTTTCTTTTCTGCAAGGTCCACACCAAGAAGCCCAAAAGTCTACAATTGTAACCTTTCCTAGGCTTTCTTTTAAAGAAATTACTTTCCCTTCAGGATTAGGTGCAGAAAAATCTGTTCTTCATTTAGCACTTGGCGCTGCTGGTGCACCTGGGATTCCTGTTTTAGCAGTAGTCAATCTTTCTTTGATTAACTTTCCAGGTTTTGTGTTTTTTAAATCATCTTCAAAACTATTGTAGATTTTTTCAACTTTTTTAATATCAACAGTTGGATCTCCAAGCATACTTTGAACAATTAAAGCACTGATAAGTGATTTTGGGTGTGTTTCAGAGTAAGAAATGTATTTTTCTTTTGATTTATCACCTACTTCTTGTTGTAATTTTTGGTATTCAGCCATTAAACTATTGATTGTAGCAGTATCTTTAGTTTGTTGTGCTTGATTCATTTTAAGTGTGTTCACTTTTTGGAAATCCATTAATTTCTTTTGAACCACTTTCATTTCTTCGTTAAATTTCACATACTCATCATTGTTATAAGTACCAGAAATCTTAGTGTTTTGAATACTATCTTTGTTGATTTCGATATTGATTTCTCCTGATTCAAGGATAAAAGGAATTGGTTGATTAGCAGCTTCTAATTGAAGTACGTGGAAAGAAGGCTCAGTTACTTTTCCTTTGATTTCAAATTTTCCGTTTTCAACTTTTACAGTATCAAGGTTTATTAAACCACCCATTCCACTTGGATCTTGTGTTTGAAGAATGATTGTTTTTCCGTTTTCGATTCCTTTAGCAGTACCTGTGATAATGTACTCATCTTTACCAACTTTACTACAAGAAACTAGTACAGCAGAGGCAGAAAGAAATAAAAATAATTTTTTCATTATTAATTAGTTAAATTAGTTAAGTCTGCAAAAGTATTTAAATTTATAAAATAGCAATAATTTAAATCGCTAAATTTTTGTTATAATTACTATTATTTATATATAGTTATGAATAAATTTAAGGAATGATTAAATCAATATCAATAGTGTAATTTTCTATTCTTAATTAATAAGTATCTTTGTTCTTATTTCGTTTATAAATAGGATTAGATAATGGGTTTTAAAAGACTGTTAAGTGAAAAAGCATTGATAAAAGATGCTACAATTAATAAGGTTCAATATGATAAGGAGTGGTTTTTTAAACTAGATGATATCGCTTTTTATCTAAAAGAAGATTTATCGGAAGTAGAATTCATTTATCTTCCAATTTTAATTGATGGAGTAGAAGAGTATGTTAAGTGTTGTACTTTTGAAGATATTATGAGAGCGAGAAAGGAATTACTATAAAAAAAGAGGAACTACCTCCTCATTTTTTATCTATTATTAAGCCTGGCTTTTTCTCTAATAATATCACTTATTTTACGATTCTCGATTTTGCTTTCTAACCATGAAATAATGTCAAGGTATAAAAAAGCTCTTTTTTCATAAGTGTTATTTTCTAATTCGATAAAGCGTTCTTTCATCTTAATGAATTCTTTTTTGATATCACTTGGATAAATAGAATTCAAATTTTTCAAGAAACGAATGATTTCTTTTTGGACTTCATGCAAATCATTCATTTTAATCAAAAACTTATAAGTATTTTTTAATTGTGTTTCTAAATAATAATCTTTTCCTAATTCATAATGAGCAATTAAGCATAAAATACGAGCAAAACACATTAAATCTTCGCGCATGCTTAAATTCTTATTGTTGATTATTTTTTCTAGGTAAAAAATCGATTCGTTGTATTTTTCAATCCCAAAATAGATGCTAGCAAACTTGTAGAAGAACAACATTTCATGATGTTCGTCTAGGTGTTCATTATGGATTTTTAATTTATTTAGTACTTCTGGTATTAAATATTCACTTTCAGCAAATGAACCTTCCATAATATGGTAGTTCAATTTGTTGTTATATACATATAAAAAAGACAAAGAGGCAATATTATCGTTAGTTGGAAAACGAGAATCATTTATAGTTTGCTCTAATTTCGCTAACGAATCTTTAAATTTAGTCTGGTATTTCAGCATAAATAAAGATTCCAATAAATAATGATTTCCTTTTAAGAAAAATACAGGATTTAGAAAAATCATATTTGGGTTATCATAAAAAAGGGTAACCCATTTTGATGCAAATTTGTAACTAGCTAAAAAATCTTGAACTAAAAAACTTCTCCAAAGATTAGCATTATAAAACCAATATTTTTCTCGAAATCCAAATTTGCTCTCGTCTAATTTTGATATATGCTTATTGAAATAATCGTCAATGTATTTGTGTTCTTCATCGCTTTTAACATAACCAGTCTTAAGCATGATGCCATATAATTGGAGTGATAAATTTGATAATTTACTGGAAATCGTATTTTGATAATTAATTTCTTTGGCTTGTATGACTAATTCATCGGCTCTTCCTTGAATGCTTCGCGTGATGTATTGAGATTCAATTAATTTTTCAAATTCAACTATCTCATAGGCCATTAGTTTTTCATCGTTTTCAATTGCTTGAGTTTTAGTTTTATCTAATATTTTTAAGCTTTGCTTGTATAAACCTTTGTTATATAAAATGGTTGCAAAATCAATTTGTTCTCTTAATTGGTAACGAATATTTTGACTAGGAATATTAAGACGAATACTCACTAAAATCTGCTTATATAAATATGATTTTAAGTTAGATAATTGGACTTTTTTTATACTACCACTTTTGAGTATTAATTTTTCATCATAATGATCTGATTTATCTAAGATATTAAATAACTCAATAAATTTTGTATTCGAACTAGTCTCTAAACGACTAGCAAAAATCTTAAATTGTCTTTTTTCAGATTTAGATAAGGACTTTATTAGAACGAATAAAAAATCTTTTTGATGGTTAGCCATTGTAAAATATAAGGATTTAAGTAATTGATTGTCAAATGTTTAAATCATCTTTAATAAACTTATAAACAGTATATTCAATTAAATTGGATTTTCTATCCAAAGTAAAGAATATATTTTTGTTATCAAGATGTGAAATTACATTAAATAAATTAAAATGAATAGAGAGAAAGTCCAAATTTTTGATACCACTTTGCGAGACGGGGAACAAGTTCCAGGATGTAAATTAGATACCAAACAAAAACTTGTTATAGCAGAACGCTTAGACAATATGGGGGTTGATATTATTGAAGCTGGTTTTCCTGTTTCAAGTCCTGGTGATTTTTTATCTGTTACTGAAATCAGTAAAATTGTTAAAAATGCTTCCGTTTGTGGTCTTACTAGAGCTGTAAAAAATGATATCGATGTTGCTGCTCAAGCATTAAAACATGCTAAAAAACCTCGTATTCATACAGGAATTGGAACTTCTGATTCACATATTATTCACAAATTAAATACTACAAGAGAAGATATAATCGCTAGAGCAAAAGCTGCTGTTGCGCACGCAAAGTCGTACGTAGAAGATGTAGAGTTTTATGCTGAAGATGCGGGTAGAACGGATAATGCCTTTTTAGCACAAGTATGTGAAGAGGTTATAAAATCAGGGGCTACAGTACTTAATATTCCTGATACTACAGGTTATTGCTTGCCATCAGAATATGGTGAGAAAATTAAATACCTTAAAGAAAATGTAAAAGGAATTGAAAATGTTACTATTTCTTGTCACTGTCATAACGATTTAGGAATGGCAACAGCTAACTCAATTGCTGGAGCTATAAATGGCGCAAGACAAATTGAATGTACTATTAATGGTATTGGTGAAAGAGCTGGAAATACAGCACTTGAGGAAGTGGTAATGATTTTCAAGCAACATCCAGATTTGAATTTATATACTGATGTTGTTACCAAGCAATTAAACGAAATGAGCCGTTTGGTTTCGGAGAGTATGGGTATGATGGTGCAGCCTAATAAAGCTATTGTAGGAGCAAATGCTTTTGCTCATAGTTCAGGTATTCATCAAGACGGAGTAATTAAAAACAGAGCAACCTATGAAATCATTGATCCTGCTGATGTAGGTGTTAATGAATCTTCAATAGTACTTACTGCAAGAAGCGGTAGAGCAGCTTTAGCTTATCGTGCAAAAAAAGTAGGCTATGAGTTGACTAAAACGCAATTAGATGTGGTTTATGTAGAGTTTTTAAAATTTGCTGATGTTAAGAAAGAAATTTTAGATGACGATATCCATTTAATTATTGCAGCTTCTAAAATTGAAGGAGATTTAATTAAACGATAATAGCTCAAACATCCTAAGTAAATGGTTAATTTTACAGCATATTATTAAAAGATAAGATTATGAACTTAAAAATAGCTGTATTGTCTGGAGATGGAATTGGTCCTGAAGTAATTTTACAGGCCAAAAAGGCTTTGTATGCAGTAGGAGTAGTTTATGAACATGATTTTATTTTTGAGGATGCTCTTATTGGTGCAGTCGCTATAGATAAAACAGGTTCAGCATTACCAGAACAAACGCTGAATTTATGTTTAAATACAGATGCTGTTTTATTAGGTGCTATTGGTGATCCAAAATACGATTCTGAAAGTGATACTAAAAATAGTCCTGAGCAAGGTTTGTTGAAGTTTCGAAAAGAATTAGGATTATTTGCTAATATCAGACCTTTAAAACCTTTTAAAGGTTTATTAGATGTTTCTCCTCTTAAACGAGAAATTGTTGAAGGAGTCGATTTTGTGATTTTTAGAGAACTAACAGCTGGAATCTATTTTGGTGAGAAAAAACTAAATGAGGAAGGTACAATTGCATCTGATCTTTGTGAATATACTGAAGATGAAATAACGAAAATTACTCATTTAGCATTTCAGTCGGCGCAAAAGAGAAGAAAGAAATTAACCTTGGTAGATATGGCTAATGTCCTAGAAACTTCTAGATTATGGAGAAAAGTTGTTAAAGCAATTAGTGTACAATATCCAGAAGTATCTCTTGATTTTCTTTTTGCAGACAATGCAGCAAAGCAAATTATTTCAAATCCAAAACAATTTGATGTTGTATTGACCGGTAATTTATTTGGCGATATTTTATCTGATGAAGCAAGTGTAATTACAGGTTCAATAGGTGTTTTAGCCTCAACATCATTAGGAGAAAACAATGTTTTATTTGAGCCAATTCATGGTTCTTATCCTCATGCAAAGGGTAGAAATATTGCAAATCCGTTTGGATCTATTCTTTCAGCAGCAATGTTGTTAGAACATTTTGGGTTGTTTGAAGAAGCAAAAAAAGTTTATGAAGGCGTAGAGAAAGCTATAGAGTTTAATGTTGTTACTATCGATTTGAATCCAGATTCAAAATTCGGAACCAATGAAGTAGGAGAATTTGTATCTAATTTTATTTTAAATAAAGACGATCTGATGTATTTTAATAATGATAATGTGCATTTAGGTCAATCAACAATAGTTTAATAAAGAAAATGATAAAAAATTGATATTATTGATAAGAAATTCTTAAAATTTTATTTTTTATTTTTTTAACATAAAGATTTTTATACTTTTGTGTTATCAAAAAAGAAAAAGTGAAAAATTCAATTATTTTAGTTTCTGTCATTAATGTCATTGTTGTAACAACAAGTGCATAAGGGACGCTATTAATATAATTGAAAAAAAATATTAAATAACTCCCATAATTTGGGAGTTTTTTTTTGGTTTTAGATCAATAAATTTAAAAAGTTCAGATGGAATTAAATAAGTATAGTAAAACAATCACACAAGATCAAACACAGCCGGCAGCTCAAGCGATGTTATACGGAATTGGTTTGACCGAAGAGGATTTGAAAAAAGCCCAAGTAGGTATAGTTAGTATGGGTTACGAAGGTAACACTTGTAACATGCATTTGAATGATCTTGCAAAAGAAGTTAAGCAAGGTGTTTGGGATGCCGACTTAGTGGGATTGATATTCAATACTATTGGTGTAAGTGATGGCATTTCTAATGGTACTGATGGAATGCGTTTTTCGTTAGTTTCTCGTGATGTTATTGCTGATTCGATAGAAACAGTAATGGGAGCACAATGGTATGACAGTATGATTGCGATTCCTGGATGTGATAAAAATATGCCTGGAGCAGTAATGGCAATGGGAAGAGTAAATCGTCCAGCTATTATGGTTTATGGAGGAACGATACACTCTGGAAAATGGAAAGGTGAATCTTTAAATATTGTTTCGGCATTTGAAGCTTTAGGTAAAAAACTAAACAATACCATTACTCCAGAAGATTTTAAAGGTGTAATTCAAAATTCTTGTCCAGGAGCTGGAGCTTGTGGAGGAATGTATACTGCTAATACTATGGCTTCGGCTATTGAAGCTTTAGGGATGAGCTTACCTTATAGTTCATCTAATCCAGCATTAAGTCCGGAAAAAAGACAAGAGTGTGCAGCTGCTGGTAAAGCTATTCGAATTTTATTAGAAAAAGACATAAAGCCGAGAGATATTATGACTCGTAAGGCTTTTGAAAATGCAATTACGATAGTTGCTGTTCTAGGTGGTTCAACCAATGCCGTAATGCATTTAATAGCAATGGCTCATTCGGTTGATGTAGAAATTACATTAGATGATTTTCAAGCAATCAATGATCGAACACCAGTACTTGCCGACTTAAAACCAAGTGGAAAATACATGATGGAAGACCTACATGCAGTAGGAGGGGTTCCAGCTGTTATGAAATATTTATTGAAAGAAGGATATCTTCACGGTGATTGTTTAACTGTTACAGGAAAAACATTAGCTGAAAACTTAGAATCTGTTCCTGATTTGCAAGATGGTCAAGAGGTGATTTATGAAATTCATAAGGCTTTGAAACCTACGGGAAACATTCAGGTTCTTTACGGAAATCTAGCTTCAGAAGGTTGTGTGGCAAAAATTAGTGGAAAAGAAGGTGAATTTTTTGAAGGAACTGCAGTTGTTTTTGAAAGTGAATTTGAAGTGATTCCTGGAATTGCTAAAGGGATGGTAAAACCGGGTAATGTAGTCGTCATCAGGTATTGTGGACCAAAAGGTGGTCCAGGGATGCCAGAAATGCTAAAGCCAACTTCAGCGATTATTGGTGCTGGATTAGGAAATAGTGTTGCTCTAATTACAGATGGTAGATTCTCTGGAGGTTCACATGGTTTCGTGGTTGGTCACGTTACACCAGAGGCATATGAAGGAGGAGCGATTGCTTTAGTTGAAAATGGGGATGTAATTACAATTGATGCCGTAAAAAACACAATTGATTTAAAAATTTCAGAAGAAGAATTTGCTAAACGAAAAGCAAATTGGGTTCAACCACCATTAAAAGCCTCAAAAGGAGTTTTATATAAATACGCTAAAACTGTTTCAAGCGCTTCAAAGGGTTGTGTAACAGATAAACAATAGATGATTTTAATTGGCTAAAATTATCAAAAAATAAAAAAATAAAAAAATGAAAATATCAGGAGCAGAAGCAGTTATCAGATGCTTATTAGCTGAAGGAGTAGATTTGGTTTATGGTTATCCAGGAGGTGCTATTATGCCAGTTTATGACGAATTATATAAATTTCAAGATCAATTGCACCATGTATTGGTTCGTCACGAACAAGGTGCAGCTCATGCAGCGCAAGGTTTTGCAAGAGCGACAGGAAAAGTAGGGGTTGCTATCGCAACTTCTGGACCAGGAGCAACAAACTTAGTTACAGGTATTGCAGATGCTCAAATCGATTCCACACCTATGGTATGTATTACAGGGCAAGTTGGAAAACATTTATTAGGATCAGATGCATTTCAAGAAACAGATATTATCGGAATTTCAACTCCAGTAACGAAATGGAATTATCAAATTACTGAGGCTGATGAAATCCCTGAGATTATGGCAAAGGCATTTTATATAGCTCGTTCTGGTCGTCCAGGTCCAGTATTAGTAGATATTACTAAAAATGCTCAATTTGATACTTTAGATTTTAGTTATAAAAAATGCACTGATATCAGAAGTTACCATCCAAAACCAGTTTTAAAATTAGATAAGGTTAAGGAAGCAGCTAATTTGATTAATAACGCTAAAAAACCAATGATTGTTTTTGGTCAGGGTGTAATTTTAAGTAAGGCTGAAGAAGAATTAAAAGCATTAATTGAAAAATCAGGTATTCCAGCTGCTTGGACTATTTTAGGACTTTCGGCTTTGCCAACAGATCATGAATTAAATGTTGGAATGGTTGGAATGCATGGTAATTACGGTCCAAATATTTTGACTAACGAATGCGATGTTTTAATTGCATTAGGAATGCGTTTTGATGACCGTGTGACAGGAAATTTAGCTACTTATGCCAAACAAGCTAAGGTTGTACATTTCGAAATAGACTCAGCAGAAATTGACAAAAATGTTAAAACTGATGTTGCTGTTTTAGCCGATTTAAAAGAGGCTTTGACAGCATTATTACCTCTTATTGAGAAAAATTCCCATGAAGAATGGCACAATGAATTCAAAAAGAAATACGAAATTGAATTAGAAGCTGTAATCAACGAAGAGTTAGCTCCAACCAATGGAAAAGGAATTTCGATGGGTGAAACTATTGAAATGATCAATAAACATTCAAACGGAGATGCTATTATGGTTTCTGATGTAGGTCAGCACCAAATGTTTACTTGTCGTTATGCAAAATTCAATCAAACGAAAAGTAATGTAACTTCGGGTGGATTAGGAACAATGGGGTTTGCATTGCCAGCCGCAATTGGTGCTAAAATGGGTAGACCTGACCGCGAAGTAGTAGCGATCATTGGTGATGGTGGTTTCCAAATGAATATTCAAGAATTAGGAACAATTCATCAAACTAAGGTACCAGTAAAAATTGTAGTATTAAACAATGAGTTTTTAGGAATGGTTAGACAATGGCAGGAATTGTTTTTTGATTACAGATATGCATCAACGGTAATGATTAATCCAAATTTCTGTGCTATTGCAGAAGGATATTATATCAAAGCCCGAAAAGTAACTAAAAGAGAAGAATTAGATGAAGCAATTGCAGAAATGTTAGCTTCTAAAGATTCGTATTTCCTTGAAGTTATGGTTGAGAAAGAAAACAATGTATTCCCAATGATTCCAACAGGAGCTTCGGTTTCTGACATCCGATTAAGTTAATATTATGGAAGCAAATAAAACATTTACTATTTCTGTTTACACAGAAAATAACGTTGGCCTTTTAAACAGAATATCAGTTATATTCTTAAAGCGTCACATCAATATATTGAGTTTAAATGTATCAGAATCAGAAATCGAAAACGTTTCTAGATTTGTAATCGTTGTAGATACAACTGAAAAATGGGTACGTAATATTGTAGGTCAAATCGAAAAACAAATCGAAGTTATCAAAGCTTTTTATCATGTTGACGAAGAAACTATTTTCTTAGAAAGTGCTTTGTTTAAAATAGCTTCAAACTTATTATTTGACGAAAGACAAATTCAAAACATCATTAAAGAAAGTCATGCTGAAATTGTGACGGTATCAAGAGACTTTTTTGTGATATCAAAATTCGGAAGACGTCCAGAAATAGAAGAAATGTATGCTAAATTAAAACCATTTGGAATCATGCAATTTGTTCGCTCTGGAAGAATTTCAGTTTCCAAAGAAAAAATGGAAGTAACAAGTTTATTATTAGAAGAATTAAAATCATAAATTAAATATTAAAAAATGGCAAATTATTTCAATTCATTACCACTTAGATTACAATTAGAACAATTAGGCGTTTGCGAATTCATGGATCAATCTGAATTTGCTAATGGAATCGAAGCTTTAAAAGGTAAAAAAGTAGTTATCGTTGGTTGTGGTGCTCAAGGTTTAAATCAAGGTTTAAACATGAGAGATTCAGGTTTAGATATTTCTTATGCTTTACGTGCTGAAGCTATTGCTCAAAAAAGAGCTTCATTCATGAACGCTGCAGATAATGGTTTTAATGTGGGAACTTATGAAGAATTAATTCCAACTGCTGATTTAGTATGTAATCTTACTCCAGATAAGCAACATACAGCTGTAGTTACTGCTATTATGCCATTAATGAAACAAGGTGCTACATTAGCGTACTCTCATGGATTTAATATCGTTGAAGAAGGAATGCAAATTCGTAAAGACTTAACGGTTATTATGTGTGCTCCTAAATGTCCAGGTTCTGAAGTGCGTGAAGAGTACAAAAGAGGATTTGGTGTACCAACACTTATCGCTGTTCACCCTGAAAATGATCCAAACGGAGTAGGTTTAGATCAAGCTAAAGCTTATGCGGTAGCAACAGGAGGTCACAGAGCAGGAGTTTTACGTTCTTCTTTCGTAGCTGAAGTAAAATCAGATTTAATGGGAGAGCAAACAATACTTTGTGGTTTATTACAAACAGGTTCTATCTTGTGTTTTGACAAAATGGTAGCTGAAGGAATTGAGCCAGGATATGCTTCAAAATTAATCCAATACGGATGGGAAACTATCACTGAAGCTTTGAAACACGGAGGTATCACTAATATGATGGATAGATTGTCTAATCCAGCTAAAATCGCTGCGTTCAATGTTTCTGAAGAATTAAAAGATATCATGCGTCCATTATTCCAAAAGCATATGGATGATATTATTTCTGGTCACTTCTCTAAAACAATGATGGAAGACTGGGCTAATGATGATAAAAACTTATTGACTTGGAGAGCGGCTACAGGAGAAACTAATTTCGAAAAAACGCCTGCAGGTGATTATGAAATTTCTGAACAAGAATATTTTGATAATGGTGTATTAATGGTAGCAATGGTTAAAGCTGGTGTTGAATTAGCTTTCGAAGCAATGACTGATTCTGGTATCATCGAAGAGTCTGCTTATTATGAGTCATTACATGAAACGCCACTTATTGCTAATACTATTGCAAGAAAGAAATTATTCGAAATGAACCGTGTAATTTCTGATACTGCTGAGTACGGATGTTATTTATTTGACCACGCTTGTAAACCATTAATCGCTGATTACGTTAAAAATGCACCATCTAATTTGATTGGACGTCCATTCAATAACGGAAACAACGGTGTTGACAATAAAGAATTAATTGATGTGAATGATATCATCAGAAACCACCCTGTTGAAGAAGTAGGAGCTTGGTTGAGAGAATCTATGACAGCAATGAAAAAAATTGTATAATTACAATTTTTTTAAATTCAAAAGGCGGAGTAAATTTTTACTTCGCCTTTTTTGTTTCATTTTTTTAAACATTGTTGAGTAAATACGAGAATTATAACAAATAAATTTTTTAAATATTAGACCAATTTTATTATAATTTTGGTTATTTTGCAAATTAGTTAGGCAACTATTTCATTATGTTAATTAAATAGTACTGATTAATACTATATTTTTTTTTAAAGAATAGCGATAGATTTAATACATTTATAAAAAATACAAATTGAGAATGAGTTACTACAAAGTCGATAACCTAGAGCAATATTTCAAACATTATAATAAGTCAATTCGTGAACCTAGAAAATTTTGGGGAAAAATCGCTGAAGAAAATTTCACTTGGTATCAACCTTGGGATAAAGTGGTAGAATTTGATATGGCAGAAGCAGAGGTTCAATGGTTTGCCGGTGCTAAATTAAATGTTGTTAAAAATTGTATTGACAGACATCTCAACAAAAGAGGCGATAAAACAGCCATTATTTTTGAACCCAACAATCCAGAAGAAGAAGCAAAACATATTACCTATAATGAGTTACACCAAAGAGTGTGTAAAATGGCTAATGTATTGCGTGAACAAGGAATTAAAAAAGGAGATCGAGTTTGTATCTATCTTCCGATGATTCCTGAACTGGCAGTTTCTATATTAGCTTGTGCACGAATTGGAGCAATACATTCTGTGGTTTTTGCTGGATTTTCTTCTAAAGCTTTAGCTACCAGAATTAACGATAGTGAAAGTAAAATGATAATTACTTCTGATGGTGGTTATCGTGGTAATAAAACAATCGAATTAAAAGAGATTGTTGACGAAGCTCTTGAAAAATGTGAATCAGTAAGTACTGTTTTAGTTGTTAAAAGAACAAACAGTACTGTTAAAATGAAAGAAGGAAGAGATATTTGGTTACAACCATTATTAGATGAAGCTTCTGATAATAGTGTTGCCGAAATTATGGATGCAGAAGATCCTCTTTTTATTCTGTACACTTCAGGGTCTACTGGAAATCCAAAGGGGATGGTTCATACTAATGCAGGTTATATGGTTTTTACAGCCTATACTTTTAAAAATGTATTTGGTTACGAAGAAAATGATATTCACTGGTGTACTGCCGATATTGGTTGGATAACCGGTCATTCTTATATTTTATACGGACCATTATTAAATGGAGCAACAACAGTTATTTATGAAGGTGTGCCTTCTTATCCTGATTATAGTCGTTTTTGGCAAGTAATTGAAAAACATAAAGTTACTCAGTTTTACACGGCACCAACAGCCATTCGCGCATTGGCAAAAGAAAAATTAGAATATGTTCAAAAATTTCCTTTAAAAAGTTTGAAAGTTATTGGTTCTGTTGGTGAGCCAATTAATGAAGAAGCTTGGCACTGGTATAATGATCACGTAGGAGGGAAGAGATGTCCAGTAGTTGATACTTGGTGGCAAACTGAAACCGGAGGAATAATGATTTCACCTTTAGCATTTATTACGCCAACTAAACCAACCTATGCAACTTTTCCTTTACCAGGAATTCAAGCTGTTTTGATGGATGAAAAGCGAAATGAAATCGAAGGTAACCAAGTAGTGGGTAGTTTGTGTATTAAATTCCCTTGGCCAGGTATGGCTAGGACAATTTGGAATGATCACCAGCGTTATAAAGATACTTACTTTTCTAAATATCCTGGTAAATTTTTTACAGGAGACGGCGCTTTACGTGATGAAGTAGGCTATTACCGAATTACAGGTAGAGTAGATGATGTTATTATTGTTTCTGGACATAACTTAGGAACGGCTCCAATCGAAGATGCAATAAATGAGCATCCAGCCGTTGCAGAAAGTGCTGTGGTAGGATTTCCGCATGATGTTAAAGGAAATGCTTTGTATGGTTATGTTATTTTAAAAGAAACAGGTGAAGTTAGAAAAAAAGAGAATTTATTTATTGAAATTAATCAATACATTACGGATCACGTAGGTCCAATTGCTAAATTAGACAAAATTCAATTTGTTTCTGGTTTACCCAAAACGCGTTCTGGAAAAATTATGCGTCGCATTTTGAGAAAAATTGCTGAGGGCAATTTTGCCGACTACGGAGATACAACCACACTATTAAATCCTGAAATTATTGAAGAAATTCAAAGTGAAAGAAAATAAAATAATTTATAAAAAAAAAGCTGCTCTTTTGGAGCAGCTATTTTTATTTTAAACCCAATTTGTTTTTTAATTTTAAAAAAAGTAAGGCTATTTTATAGGCGTTTTCAGTCGCCGAATCGCCTTCTATTTTCTTTATTTTATAAAAATCAGAAAGTTCATCAAGTGATAATTCTTTATCTTCCGTTATTTCATGCAATTTTCTGTGCATGATATCAACATCCAAAGCTTCGTTACGCAATCTACCACAATCCATGCGTTCAAGAGTAGCATTTATTCTCTCTACATCCGATTGAATATCGTGTCCCACAAGTATTCCATTACCCAAATATTCAACAAACGATTTTAAGGCTTCGGGTTCCGATAATTTAAGTAATCTACTTTCAATAATGTATTCGTTTGAAAGATGGTTGTCGTGTAAAAAACGATATTGCAATAAAATAGTTTCAAAACTATCCTTAATCATGATACTATCATTTTCAACTGCAAATGCACTAATAAAAGTAATTACATCTTTCTCAATAGAATCACCGGTTGCCTTTGTTGATAATACAACATAGCGCTTGGATTTTTTGGAGAATTTTGTCAAATATTCTTTCCAGAATTCGGGATATTCTTTATTTATATTTTTTAACCAGTCTAGCATAAATTAAGAGAATTGAGTCAATTGGAACTTATCTTTTATTAATTCTTCCAGTTCTTTCATTGGAATAAGTGCATTTTTTAGTTTTTCTCTATCAATTTTAGACAACTCTTCTAGATTAATATATTGTCCTGAATTTTCATTTTTCAAGCCTTCTAAAGTTCTAATTCGTGTTAAAAACAAATAGGCTTCTGCACAGTTCAAATATATTTCCGAATGTTTAGGATCAGCAATAGCTAATTGCTTGAATCGCATATAGGTATTGTTAATTCCTTTTATATCATAATTTAAAATTAAAAGACGAGCACTATCAATCAGTGGCATTAATGCTCTGGTTTTAATATCAAATTTATCTTTATGAATTCCTTCTTCTTCAACAATAAATTTTTTGAAGAAACTCAGGGCTGAATTTTTTCGTAAAGCTTCATTCCCAAGAAAGTCAAAAAAGAGTGCGTTGTTAGTTGCATTTTCAAAAACAAAATTATTGATTGTTGTTTCAATTTTTTGTTCGCCAATTATCAGTTCGTAATCAAAGAAAACCCCACTAAGTGTTTCTGTGTTTTCTTTTGTAGCATTCATCCAATTATTAAACTGTTTAATCCAGTCGCTCAAGGATTTACACCATAACATATTACTACCCATGTGGCCATGAATACAGGGCTCATAACCAATTTTTTCTAAAGTAGTCGTTGTCTTTTTTCCTAACTTTAAAAAGTAATCTTTGACTTCAATGTATTTGTTTTGCGGTACGTCTTCAAATACTAAAAAGCTATCTTGATCAGTTAATAAAAGCTGTTCTTTTCTTCCTTGACTACCAATACTTATCCATGCATAACGGGCAGGAGGAGAACCTAAATCTAATATAGACAACTCGACTGCACGTTTTAAAATTGCAAAATTAATTTCGCTAGCGATATTTGTAATATGTGTTAATGGAATGTTTTTTTGAATAGATGATTGAATCAAGTTGGTTAGACGTTTTCGTATTTCTTTTAGTTCATTTGAAGATAACGAACGTTTAATTTCTTTGATTAATACACCTGGGTTACTTGCTTGAGCAGCAATTAAATCGTGTTCAGAAATAACTCCTTTTATTGTTGATTTATCGGTACCATCAACAGTTACACACAAATGCGTAACATTGTGTTTTAGCATCAATAATTGAGCTTCTGCCAAAGAAACATTTTCAAGAACAGTAATCACTGGCGACGACATAATATTACTAACCGGAATTGTGATTGGGTATCTTCCTGTAGCAATTTTTGAAGCCAAATCAGCATGAGTAACAATGCCGATAGGACCATTTTTTTCAAAAATAATCACATTATTTTTTAATGATTCAGCCATCATTTGAGCCACTTCTTGAGCGGTATTGTCAGAAGTAGCCAAAAGGGGAGTTGTATTGTATGTTAAAGTTTGAAAAAATTGTGCTTCAGATTGTTTTTCAGCATAAAATCCCCCATCAGAAACAATGTTGCCTTTAGTAGAACGATCATCGGGTAAATTACTAGCGAAATTCTCCAAAAGAAAATTTAATACTTCGGCATTATTTGCCAATAAAGGTTTGAATACAGAAATAGGAATAGCATATACTAAACTTTCTTCTCTCGCTTTTGCAGTTACTTTATAATTGTTTTTAGCAAAAAACGGTCTCAAACCAAAAATACTTCCTTCATGGCATTTATCTATGATATTTTCTTCGGCATCAACAATTACAGAAATAGTAATAACCCCCGAAGCTACTACATAAAAGCTATCGTGCAAAGGGTCATTAGTTTTAAACAAAACTTGTTTTTTTTCTAAACTGACCACACGAATATTGCTAGCAATTTCAGCTAATTCTTCAGAAGTAAGCTGATTAAAAGGGGCGTGTTCTTTTAAAAATTCAGCAATTTGTTCGGCAATTAAATTCATTTGATATAGATAAATTACATTTCAAAATTAGTAAATAAACCATTATGATATTTACATAATTTAGTAAATCTCTTTAATAATTTCGAACTATCTTTCTTTAATTTTTTTATATCTTTTTCATGTTTATTAAACCATATTTCAATTTATATATCATTGGATAATAATTCCATTTATTACATTATAATTAAATATATCTTCGGTAGTTGTGTAAATTTCATACATTTTCTATTTTACATAATATAAATTATAGTTCAAATTAATACATTATTTTATGAGCAAAAAACTAATCGTTGAAAATGTGTTTAGAAATAATAAAACCGATACAGAAATTGTATCGGTTTTATCTAATGTAAATTATTACTTTACAACATCTTCCGTTTTTATTTTTTTATCAGGTCTGATAATCATTCGTAATGAATTGTCTTTTGCAAAATACGAAATCATCCAGTTGTAGAATGTTCTAACTTTATTTCGGTAAGTAATCAAAGAAATTAAGTGAATAAATAACCAAATTAACCAAGCAAAAGTTCCTTTAAAATGCATTTTAGGTTTTGGTAAATCCACCACAGCCTTAGCTTTTCCTATTATTGCCATCGAACCTTTATCTACATATTTGAATGGAACTAATGGTTTTTGATTAATAGCATTTTTAATGTTTTTAGCTAAATTAATCCCTTGTTGAATAGCTACTTGTGCCACTTGTGGATGTCCATGTGGGAAAGCTTCATCATTAAACTGGATACAAGTATCACCAATGGCATAAATATTTGCAGTGCCTTCTATTTTATTGTATGCGTCTGTTTTTAAACGTTTTCCACGACCGTAACATTCTGTTGGAAGTCCTTTAAATTCACGTGCTGTAACTCCTGCCGCCCAAATTAAGTTCTTTGTTTGAATGGTTTCACCATTTGCGAAATATACGGTATCATCAACATAATCTACAACGTTGTTGTTCAGTTTTATAATAACACCTAAATCAGTAATCGCTTTATAAGTATCCTCTTGAGATTCTTTACTCATAGGTGTCAACAATGCAGGCGCACCATCTACCAAATAAATATTACTTGCTGTAGTTTCTAATTCAGGGTATTCCTTTAAAAGAATACTTTTACGCATTTCTGCAAACATTCCAGAAATTTCAACTCCTGTAGGTCCACCTCCAGCGACAACTACGGTTAATAATTTTCTTCGTTTACGAATATCTTTTGTAATTGCTGCTTTTTCTAAATTTTTAAGCAAGGTATTACGCATTACGATGGCATCGTTAAGCGTTTTCATTGGAATAGCATTCTTGCGAACATTTTCCATTCCAAAATAACTCGTCTCTGCTCCAGTTGCAAAAACCAATTTGTCATAATTTAATTCGCCATTGCTTAGAATTACTTTATTCTCAGCAGGAACAACTTCGATTAATTCTCCTAAACGAAATTGAAGGTTCTTTTTGCCAGCAAAGAATTTTCTAAAAGGATAACTAATACTTGATGGTTCTAAATAAGCCGTAGCAACTTGATAAATAAGTGGTGGAAAAAAATTATAATTGTTTTTATCTACCAAAGTTACATGAACTCCGTCCTGATTTAATAGTTCCTTTGCAAGGTTCATTCCAGCAAAACCGCCTCCGATTATTACGATTTCCATAGTTTTAAATTTAAAAAAAAAACATTTTTGAATTAGACCCAAAGATGCCGTACTGTTTTAGTTTCTATTTTTTGTAATTTGTTTTTTAACTGATATTTCTACTGTTTTGCTTTTGTTTTGCAACAAATAGTTGGCTAGTATTTTTTCAACCAATTCCTCTTTCGTTAAATGATGAAAAATGGTTTTGATTTTGTTTTTTAATTCAGCATCAACCTCATGGTTAGGTTTTGTTTTGAAAATTTGTTTCGCCCAAAGCAAAGTATTGTTGTCTTCAATACTTTCAATTGATGGTTTTGCAAATGGTTTGAATTGAATACCTAACTCTCTTTCAAAATCAGCAATTTCAATTTCTTCCTCTGCTTGCAAAATAGTCAATGACAATCCATTTGCTCCTGCTCTAGCCGTTCTTCCACTACGGTGAACATAATTTTCATAGGTATCGGGTAAATGATAATTGACTACATACGTAATTTCTTTGACGTCTATTCCTCTTGCTGCCAAATCGGTAGCGACTAAAATTTTGATATGTCCTTCACGGAATTGTTCCATTATACGGTCACGAATTCCCTGAGTCAAACTTCCATGAATTGCTCCCGAAGAAAATCGGTTGATTGCTAGATTTTTAGCTAGTTTATTAACTGCTGCTTTTGTTTTGCAAAAAATAATACCTCTCTCCCCTTCTCTCGAATTCAAAAAATGCATTAAAACATCTAGCTTTTCTATTGGATCTACAATAATATATTGATGATCAATACTTTGATTTCCAGAAGTTTCCATATTGGCACTTACTTGCACAACATTTTTATGCAAATAATTCTGTATCAACTGTTTTATAGTGCCAGGCATCGTAGCCGAAAACAAAAAAGTTCGGTGTTTTTTAGGCAGTGCAGCCACAATTTCATCCAAACTTTCTTTAAGAATACTAACCATTTCATCTGCTTCATCCAGCACTAAAAATGAAGTTTCTTTTAGGCTTATGGCTTTTCTTTGCAACAAATCAATCAAACGACCAGGAGTAGCCACTACAATATGGGTGGGTTTGCTTAATCGCTCAATTTGTCGTTTTATTGGAATTCCACCACATGTTGCTGCAATTGATATTTCGTCTGAGTATTTTAAAAACGCTTCTAGATTTTTAAAAACCTGATGTCCTAATTCTCTAGTAGGAACTAGAATTACAGCTTGAACATTTGGTTTTGAAGCATCTATTAATTGTAAAATAGGCAAACCAAATGCGGCAGTTTTTCCCGTACCTGTTTTAGCCAAACCAACCAGATCAGTTTCATTTGCCAAGAGCAAAGGAATTACTTGTTCCTGAATAGCTGTTGGCTCTGTAAGATTCAAATCAGTTAAGGATTGAACTAAAGCGGGTGAAATTCCTAATTCTGAGAATTTTTTAGACATTATTTTGTTTTACTAATTGATATAAATAACAGTTTTAAAAATTAATCTTCATCTTCATCTGGTTCGTTCATGATTTTCTCACGATACTTTTTCCCAATAAGTAAGGTTAATTTTTGTTTGTAATCCTCCACAAGCCATTCGCGGTAATTTTTACTACATTGGCTTAAGCATTTTGCATAACGTTTTATTCTGCACTCAATATCGTCATCCAATTCTTTTGCTAATAATTTAGCTTCTTGCAATGTTTCGGTATTATACACACACATAGTTGCATGCTGATCTAATGATTTATCGAGAACTACTTTTGAACGTAAATTTTGTTTGATAGCCAATTTATGCTCTTCATCCACATCAAAAGTTACGTCTTCAGTTTTGCTAAATTTAGCTCTTAATTCCGGTGGCATCGTGTATTTAAAATACATTTCGATTTCGGCGTCATCACGTAAATTTTCCAAATAAAATTCAGGTGATTTAAAAATGTGTTGCCAGTTTACTGGGTCACTCCACAATCCAAAACGAGCTGCGTTATTTCCCAAATCGATAACAGTAAACTCATCTTTATTTGGTAATTTTCTGGAACCACGACCAATCATTTGAAAATACAAAGTCAATGATTTTGTAGCACGATTTAAGATGATAGTTTCCACTGTTGGTTCATCAAAACCTGTGGTTAAGATTCCTACCGAAGTTAAAATAGCATCCTTAGTATGCTTAAACCAGTGCAAAATTTCTTTTCTTTCTTCGTTACTACTGGTGTTGTCTAAGTGTCGAATGGCATATCCTGCCTCTCTAAATGTTTCATATACATATAAAGAGGTATTGATACCATTATTAAAAATTAAGGTTTTCTTTCCTAAAGATCGTTCTGTGTAGGCGTGTAATAATTTTTCCTGCATCAAACTATTAGTGTATAAATCATCGGAAGATTTTACAGTATAATCACCGTTTATACCTACTTTTAGGGAAGTTAAACCTACATCATAACTGTAAGTCGTAGCTTTTGCCAAGAATCCTTTTTCTATCAATGAACCTATTGTATCGCCTACAATTAATTCATGGTAATTTTGATTCATTGGTAATTTAATATTGGAGCTTAAAGGAGTTGCTGTTACTCCTAATATAAATGCGTTTGCAAATGAATTTAATAATTTACGGAAAGAATTATAATGAGCCTCATCAATAATAACTAAACCAATATTGTCTAACAATAATTTTTCGTCATTAATTCGGTTTTTTAGAGTTTCAACCATTGCCACAAAACAAGAATATTCGTGTTGGTCTGGTAAATCTTTAACCTTACTATTGATGATTTTATTTTTTACACCAAAACCTTTTAACATCTTAGAAGTTTGTTTACACAATTCAATTCGATGTGTTAAAACCACTACTTTTTTGTTGTGTTTAGATAGGTATCGGCGAACAATTTCAGAGAATATAACTGTTTTTCCACCACCTGTAGGTAATTGATACAGTAAATGGTGTTTTTCAGGGCCATTATCGATTCGTTCAAAAATTGCATCGATATCTCCCTGCTGGTAAGCATAAAGTTCTTTTTTTCTTCTTTTTCTATTTCTAAAGTACTTTCGAACATTTGTTTTTGTTGAATTTTTGCAAAAATACGTCTAAAAAACAGTTCTATTGTTATATTTAATTTAAAATATTAACCAAAATTGAAATAATTTGAATTACATCTTTTTATGTATCGATTCGCTCTATAATTTGTAAAAAATCGTTCTTATTTTTCCATTTTTGCTCAATTGTTTCTTGAAACACTGCATTTATTCGGTTTTGAAATTCGCTAATAACACCATTTGCAATTGAAAATTGTACCATTTGCTCAAATGAATTGAACATACTTTTGTAAAATGCTTCTTGATTAATGGTGTTTTCGGCTGAGTAGGCTTGAGCAATTTCAATACTAAATAACATCAAATCGACAATAATGTAGGGATCAACACCTAATGTTATAAAGTGCTTAATATGTTTCTGTGCTACGGAACGACGTAATTTAGCACGTTTCTTTTTTCCTGAAGACGCAATAGGAAAATATTCGTTAGAGATTTTAAGCTTAGCTTCTTGTAATCGTTTGTCCTCTTTGGGATTAAACACAAAATCATAGTATTCTTTGACTGCACTGAATTTGTCATACAATTCCAAAATTTGTTCTTGAAGTTGTTCTTTATCCAGTTCGCTTAGATATTTCTTTAAATCTCTTTTACTCATTACAAAAAATTTTATCATTACAAATGTAAATTACTTTTGAGCTAAATAGGAATAAAACAAATGTTATTACTTATTTTTGATATCATCAATTTTTATAATATGCTTAAAATTTTCAAAATCACAGCCCTGCTAGAAGGTATATCCTATTTAGTTTTGTTTTCCAACATGCTTTTCATAAAACCCAATAATTTTGAATTGTACCACACCTTATTGTATCCAATAGGAATGAGTCATGGTATTTTATTTATTGGTTATATTGTTTTGGCTTTTTTACTCAAAACATCTCAAAAATGGAGTATCAAAGATTTTGGGATTATCTTAATCGCTTCTCTACTTCCTTTTGGTACTTTCTATGTAGAAAAAAATATTGCTAAATACCTTATCTAGAGCCACATTTGAAACAGCATTCTCTTGTGGCTTTTAAGTAAAACTCCTTCACTGTTCAAAAACTCATAACTTTGTTAATTACTTAAGTTTTACGAACTCACTTCTGAAGTATTTTTTCGCTATTTTTAAGAAAAAAAGATGAACCCAAGAGATCGTTTTTTAAGTGAATTTAGAGGAGAAACTATAGGGAGTGTTAGTGCGCAATCCTCTGCAGATGAAATTTTTCAAAATGAAGTTTTGAGACCGATTTTAAAACTGCAAAATGATTTATTCATAGCTTCTTTTCATAATTATATTAGTAAATACAAACGTGATTTTTATTCGCTAAGTGTCGAAAAAAAATTGGCTACAATTGAAAATTCCATTCAAAAAGACATTAAATTTAGAAATGCTCTAAAAGGAATGGTGATTGCTTTGTTCACGGTTGATGAATATTCGCAATACATTAAAAATTCGTCTAGTTTGAATAAACGAATGATGAACATGCTGATTGAAAGGTTAAAAAATCAAGTTCAATTATTTGAAAAAAGTGTAATCGAACAATGATCTCTTTATTGCCTTATGTAGATTTTAAAGATCTAAATTTTAAAACTGCCTCTTTACTTTAAAGTTCTATATCGATTTCATGTTAAGAAATTGATATTCAAATTATATTTTTAACAAGAATAATTTTATTTTACACAACAATATATTCTATAATATTATCATTTTGTTAAAAGTAAAATACTACAATTCATTTCAAGAGATAGTATCATTTTATTCTTTATAATTGTTAAAAATATAGGTATGAATGAGCGCTATTTTAAATGGTATTCTCCAAATTTGAATAGAGAAACTGAGATGCTTGTCTTTGGTCACGCAGGATATCCTGTTGTTTTGTTTCCAACTTCAATGGGGAGTTTTTATGAAAACAAAGACATGGGATTAATCGAATCGGTTCGTTGGTATTTAGAACAAGGACTAATTCAAATCTATTGCCCTGATAGTATCGATAAAGATAGTTTTTACAATAAACATATTCACCCGTATCATCGTATAGAAAATCACGATTGGTATGACAAGATGGTTTGTCATGAAATCGTTGAAAAAATTAAACACAACAGCCCTTCTGGAAAAGTGATTATGGCTGGATGCAGTTTTGGTGGCTATCATGCTGCTAATTTTGCCTTCAGACATCCTGGATATGTAAGTCATTTATTTAGCATGAGCGGAATTTTTAATATCAAAAGTTATTTAGACGGCTTTCATAATGATACTGTTTTTTACCATACACCAGATAATTTTTTACCAGGTTTTAATGATTATGAACTATGGAATATGGATATTGTTTTAGGAACCTCGAATTGGGATATTTGTTTTGATGCAAATTTAAAAATGAGCAAGGTCTTATCCCAAAAAATATGGGACACTGGCTAGATATTCGTCATGAAAAAACACATGATTGGCCACTATGGAAAGAAATGTTTCCTCATTATTTATCACGAATTAATTTTAGCTAAACCAACAAAATACAAAGTATAAAAGGAAATAAGAATATGAAGAAAATAGGAATCTTATTTGGGATGGAAAACAGCTTTCCTCAAGCATTTATTGATAGAGTAAATTCAAAAAACGAAAAAGATATTATAGCCGAAGCCGTTTCTATTGATAAAGTTATTCAAAATAAGGCTTGTGAATATGCAGTGATAATAGATAGAATTTCTCAAGATGTACCTTTCTACAGGGCGTTCCTAAAGAATGCTGCGTTAACTGGAACTAATGTGATCAATAATCCGTTTTGGTGGAGTGCCGATGATAAATTTTTTAATAACGCCTTAGCTGATACACTTGGTGTTCCGCTTCCTAATACTGTTATTTTACCTTCAGCAGCGCATCCTACAGATACTACTTCAAATTCTTTTAGAAATCTGAAATATCCACTAGATTGGAAAGGAATATTTGAGTATGTTAAATTTCCAGCTTACATGAAACCATATGCTGGTGGAGGTTGGAAAAATGTATATCGCTTGGAGAACGAAGAAGAGTTTTGGGAAAAGCATAAGGAAACTGGACAATTAGTTATGTTATTACAAGAAGAAATTGTTTTTACCCATTATTTTAGAGTATATTGCCTTGGTCGAAAAGCTGTAAAAATTATGCAATATGAGCCAAGAAATCCACATCATTTGCGTTATATACAGGACGGCCCAGCAGTTGACAAAAAATTATTGGCCACAATAAAAGATTATACATTTCGTCTTTGTAAAGGCTTAGGTTATGATTTTAATACAGTTGAATTTGCTGTTAGAGATGGTATTCCTTATGCAATTGATTTTGGGAATCCTGCACCAGATGCTGACATACATTCTGTGGGTCCTGAAAACTTTGAATGGGTAGTTGAAGAATCGGCAAAAATGGCGATTGCAGCAGCAAAAAAACACAAGCCAGGTAAAATAAATTTAACTTGGGGCGATTTTATAAAAGAAGCAGTTACTCTTTAGAAATAAATCATAACGATTTGATTTATTGATTTTTAAAATAGGTATAGTAAAGTTATTATTAAGAAAAGAAAAAGACGTTCAGGAAAGAAATGAGAATAAAAAAGTTACCTGTTTTTACACTTGGTATAGAGGAAGAATATCAAATTATAGATCCAGAAACTAGGGATCTACGCTCCCACTTGTCTAAAATTGTTGATGGAGCAAAAATAGTATTAAATGAACAAGTAAAAGCCGAAATGCACCAATCGGTGGTGGAAGTTGGGACTAACGTTTGTAATAATGTCAAGGAAGCCGAGTGTGAAATTAAATTTTTGAGAACAAAAATTGTAGAATTAGCAAACAAACAAGAATTGATTGTGGGCGGTGCTGGTACACATCCTTTTTCTAAATGGCAAGACCAACTTATTACTGATGATCCTCGTTATCATACTATTATTAACGAACTTCAAGACGCTGCTCGTTCCAATTTGATTTTTGGAATGCATTGTCATGTAGGAATCGAAAGCAGAGAAATTGGTTTGAAATTAATCAATCAAGCCTGTTATTTTTTACCTCATATATTTGCTTTATCTACTAACTCCCCTTTTTGGGAAGGAAGACAAACTGGTTTTAAATCATTTAGAACTAAAGTGTTTGATAAATTTCCAAGAACGGGCTTACCTGAATATTTTGATTCGGTGGCTTCTTATGATAATTTCTTAGATACCTTAGTAAAGACCAATTGTATTGATAATCCAAAGAAGATTTGGTGGGATTTACGACTTCATCCATTTTATAACACAATCGAATTTAGAATATGTGATATGGCACTAACAGTTGAAGAAACGATGTGTATAGTGTCTGTTATTCAAGCAATTGTTGCTAAATTATATCGATTAAATACTCATAATTTAAAATTTAACACCTATCGATTAGCATTGATTAAGGAAAATAAATTTAGAGCTGCACGATACGGTATTGATGGAAATTTAATTGATTTTGGGCTTCAAAAAGAAGTCGAAACTAAGAAACTGATTATAGAATTATTAGAGTTTATTGATGATGTTGTAGATGAGTTAGGAAGCAGGGAACATATTAATTATGTAAGCCAAATTTTAAAAAATGGCACAGGAGCTGACAAGCAACTTACTGTTTATGAAGAAACTAAAGACTTAAAAAAAGTGGTTGATTTTATTACCTCAGAATTTACCAAGGGGCTTTAAAATACTTCAAGTTTGTAAACACAAAAATAGGACTGATGAAAAAGAAAAGCATAAAAATAGCTCTACTAGATATGTACAATGGCGAACCTAATCAAGGAATGCGTTGTATAATTGATATTGTAAATCGTTTTGTTCCTTTTGTAAGTTTTAAAATATTTGATGTTAGAGGAAAATGTGAATTACCAGAAATTGATCAATATGATATTTACATATCCACAGGTGGTCCAGGAAATCCGCTAGAAGGCGACGGAATATGGGATCAAAAATATTATGCTTTTATTGATGCTATAGTAAAATGGAATCTCGAAAATCCAATTAAAAAGCACGTACTTTTTATTTGTCATTCGTTTCAAATGGCTTGCAAACATTTTGGTTTAGCTGAAATTACTAAAAGAAATGATACTTCGTTTGGAGTAATGCCAATAAATAAAACAAAAGAAGGTCTCACAGATTTATTATATCAAGGATTAGAAGATCCTTTTTACGCCATTGATTCTAGAGATTATCAAGTAGTACAACCTAAACTAAGTGTTTTTGTCAAAAAAGGAGCTAAAATACTTTCGTTAGAGAAGATAAGAGACCATGTACAATATGAAAGAGCCATCATGGCCGTCCGATTTACGGATCAATTAGTAGGTACGCAATTTCATCCCGAGGCTGACCCTATTAGTTTTATTTCGCAATTAAGAAATAAAGAGGTTAAAGAAAGAATAAGAAAAATGAAAGGGAAAAGAAAATTTAGAAATATGTTAGAAAATTTAATCGATGATGATAAAATTTACCGAACAAATGAAACATTAATTCCTAATTTTCTTCGTTATGCCATTTCTGATTTAATGAAAACTAAAAAAATTTCATCCAATTAATTATGATTACAAAATATCGTGATTTTTTCAATGAGCAATTTTCAAGTGAAAAATACCAAGCTTTAAAGCAAGATATCACCGCTGATTTTGGTTACGAACCTACCTTTAGATTGGGTGAAACACCTTTCTTTATTTCGAATGAATTAAAAGATCAATTACTTGAAGGTTGCAATGACGTTATAGCTTTAATACAAAACAATCAATTTAAGTCACTTACAAATAAGTCATTAGAGTTAAATAATAATGTTCCAAATGAAGATGAACACAGTACATTTATAGCTATTGATTTTGGAATTTGTGAAGAAGATGGAAAAATAATTCCTAAACTAATTGAAGTACAAGGTTTTCCTTCGCTTTTTAATTATCAGAATAACTTATTTGAAAAATTCAAAAAACAGTATCCTTTTTTAGCCGATTTAACTCCTTTTATCAACAACATAACAAACGATGAATATCTTGAAATTTTAGAAGAGATATTATGCAATAAACATCCTAAACAGAATGTTGTTTTACTTGAAATTGAACCTGAAAAACAAAACACCAAGATCGATTTTTATTATTGCAATAGAGATATCGGAATTCCTATAGTATGCGTAACAGAGGTTATTAAAAAAGGGAAGCTACTTTTTTACAAAAATGCAACTGGTGAAGAAATTCAAATCAAACGAATTTACAACAGGGTAATTTTTGACGAACTAGATTTAAGTAAAGATCTACAACTCAATTTTAATTTTTCTGATGAATTGGATGTTGAATGGGCAGGACATCCTAATTGGTTTTTTAGGATTAGTAAATTTATTTTGCCAATGCTAAAAGGGAAATATTGTATTGAAACGACCTTACTGAGTGAATTAAAAGAAATTCCTGACGATTTGGAAAACTATGTTTTAAAACCTTTATTTTCTTTCTCTGGTTCAGGAGTTATTTTTCACGTAAAACGAGAGAATATTGAATCGGTAAAAGACAAAGAATTGTATATACTTCAAAAGAAAGTAAATTATTTACCTATTGTACAATCTCCTGATGGAAAGGTAAAAGCAGAAGTTAGAATGTTATATGTTTGGAAAAAGGAAGATACAAACCCTACTCCTCTTTGTAATTTAGTACGACTAAGCCGTGGTGAAATGATTGGTGTAAAATACAATAAAGACAAAGACTGGGTTGGAGGAACGATTGGTTTGTTTGAAAAAGCATAATTTATTTTAGCAACAAAATGATACTATTTTGTACAATTTAAATTATATCTAGTATATCATTTTATTTACCTCATTATCTTTTTGTTAAATTAAGAATCTATTACAAATAGTTTAAGTTTTATTAAAAATGAATTATTGTAGTTCTTGCAAATGATACTTTATAAAAATCATTTTTTCCAAAACTTCTGAAATAACAATGGATAGATTTTTTCCATTGTTTTGGGTTCATCTACATTCCAGTTAAACTCTAAAATAGGATAATTTTCATCGTTAGTTTTGAAATTTTCATAATCAAGATAAGGATTCAATTCTTGATTAGTCATATTTTTAAAAGCGTTCATGGCAACATACCAAAAACCTTCAAAGTCGTAGGCCTTAGGTTCATTTTCCACTATATTAATCAAATATTCTGGATTTTCTTGAACTTTGTAAAAAGCGTCTTTCCCTCTAGAAATTAACCAACATCTAAAATAATCAAAACCATCATCGGTAACCCCATTACTTATGATATAATTAGCACACCATAAATTTGATGTATAGGAATCGTACATTAATTTGTCGGTTCTCAATCTAAAACCTAACATTTCCTGAGGTGATACTTGTTCTAATGCTGAAATAAGATAAATTTCCTGATCCTCTTGATTATTAGTTTCTTTAAGCGATTTTTCAATAATTGCCCAAAATTTATCCTCATCAATCATTTGATTACTCGGTTTAAATCCTAAAGAATCCAGATTAATTTTAGGAACTTCAACAGAATCAACAACAGTCGTTTTTACATCCATTTTTACTTTGCTTTCTTGCCCATAGTGCATAAAAGAGAACATTGAAAAGAAAAACAAATATAAAAACGAAGTTTTCATCTTTTAAAATTTAAATTATATACTATTAAAAACAAGTATAAAATTAGTCTATTTTATTTCTTAATTTGAATTGCGGAAACATAAAAATTGGCATCTAATTGAAGTTTTGAATTATCCTCAATGTTTTTTAATGTTTTCCAATTAGTTTGAGGATATATCCATGTTTCTTTATTATCAATAGTGATTTTTAAAGGTATATCAAAATTTGAAACACAATTAGACCAACGATAAAACAGTTGTTGTTCTTCAAAATAATATTCTAGCACCGGAATTCGGGTGTCTCTCAAATATTGATTAAAGAATGATGTCAAATCTAATCCTACGGCTACACTTAAATAATCTTCAATTTGTTTGGTCGTTACCGTTTGATGGTAAAATGTACTATTTAAACCTCTTAAAATACTTCTCCACTTATCGTCATTATTCAAAATTTGGCGCAGGGTATGAAGCATGTTTCCTCCTTTAGGATACATATCTCCTGATCCTTTGTTATTTACATCATAATATCCAATTATTGGAATATCATTCTGAATACCGTTTCTAGTCCCAATAACATATCCGGCACCAGCTTGTTTCCCAAAGTAATATTCCACAAAAAGACTTTCTGAATAATTAGTAAAACTTTCATGTATCCACATATCAGCTATATCCTTGTAGGTAATATTATTAGCAAACCATTCATGTCCAGATTCGTGAATAATAATAAAATCAAATTTAAGCCCCCATCCTGTTCCACTTAAATCCCTGCCTAAATATCCGTTTTTAAATCCATTACCATAAGTCACAGAACTTTGATGTTCCATTCCTAAATAAGGTGCTTCAACTAATTTATAGCCATCCTCATAAAATGGATAAGGACCAAACCAATATTCGAAGGCTTTGAGCATTCTAGGTACGTCTTTGAATTGTTTTTTTGCTTTGGCTAAATTGTCTCTTAAAACATAATAATTACAATCCAATGTTCCTTTTTTTCCTTTAAATTTTTCAGAAAAAGATACATAATCCCCAATATTAATGTTTACGCCATAATTATTAATAGGATTTGCTACATACCAATGATAGGTTTTGGTTCCGTCTTTTAGTTTTTTAACACTTAATAATCGTCCATTGGATACATCCATTAAATCTCCTGGCACATTTACACTAATGTGCATATCTTCTACTTCATCATACATGTGGTCTTTATTAGGCCACCAAATACTTGCGCCAATTCCTTGACAGGAAGATGCAATTAAAGCTTTTCCATTACTGTCTTTTTTCCAAGTAATTCCTCCGTCCCATGGTGGAGTTTTAGCGACCAAAGGTTTACCACCATAAAATATTGTAAGTTCATTGACAGATTCTTTTTTTGTACAGAAGTCAATTCGATAAAGTAAGCATTTCCTTCTCTACGGTATTTAAGTTCTTTAGCATCTTGAACAATAGATTTTATTACTAATGGATCTTGCAAATCAATTTGCATAATATTGTAGGGTTCTAAAACTTCGTATTTAACAACGTTAGAACCACTAATTGTACTATCTAAAGGATTGACTTTTACATCTAATCGGTATTGTTTTAAATCCCACCAAGCTCTTTCCTTAGTAATACTTCCACGTAAACTATCTTGCTTAGTGAATTGAATTTCTTTCTTTACTGATGATTGTTGAGCGATTAATGATTTTGAGGAAAAGAAACAAAAAAGAATAAAAATATAAGTTTTACGCATCTTTATATAAATTACTTGATAAATATTGGTTACTACAATTAGTGAAAATTAACCACTTTATTTTGTTCAATGACAACTGTATAATCTGCAACTAAACGATCTACATAATTGTTTAATAATTCTTGAATTCTTTCCTCCCTATCCGACTTTATAATTAAACCTGCGTGATACTCTAATGGCACTCTAAAACAAACTTCAGGATCGGAGAAAGAGGCTAAATCAGGATGCTTGTATTTGGATAAGGTTAAAACAATTCCGGCATATTCTTTTTTTAGCTCGGGTAATTGATACTTTTTTTCTTTGACTAATGCATCTTCAATTATAGCCCATTCTTTCCAAAGATTTACATTTGAAGCAGCTTCAACCATCTCAGCAATGTGTGCACCTCCAACACGAGAAGATGTTTCTAAAAAATAAATCTGTCCGTCTTCCTTGCATTTAATAAATTCAGTATGTGCAGCTCCATTTTTCAAGCCAAATCCTTTTAATACCTTTTCATTCATGCTTTTAATTGCGACATCATCTTCAGAATCATACGTAATATTACTTGTTCTAAAAACACCTCCTCCTTGTGAAATTTCCATTGGTGTGGCTAAATATTTAGAAGACAAACTAAATAAAAGTTTTCCATTTAAAATTAAACTATCACAATGATAAACATCGCCAGGTTTAAATTGTTCAATCAAATATTTAAAACGGTTATTCCCCATTTCGTTAATGTGATTCCATAGGGATTCTTTCTCAAAAACTTTTATGATTCCTGCAGCAGAAGCTTCTGAACGAGGTTTTAAAACCCATGGTGGCGAAATGGTATCTGCAAAAGTATTGATATCATGGTCATTAAATAAGGAACAAAATGCTGGAATTGGAATCCCACAGCTTTTGGCTCTCATTCGCATAGCTAATTTATCGCGAAAATAACGCCCCGTTGTTTGACCCATACCATCAATTCGAAGATTTTCTCTAAGATAAGTTGCTTTTTCAACATCATAATCATCAAGGGCAACAATAGCATCGACTTTATTTGATTTCATTAGATTGCTTACTCCTAAGAATAAATGTTCTAAATTCCATTCGACATCTGAACCTTGCATATAGAATATTTCATCTATGTATTCTTTTGGCCAAGGTTTATCTCTTAGTTTCTCACTCGTTACGAGATATACTTTATTCCCTAAGGCTTTTAACTGAATAATAAAATCAGTTCCTTTGAAATAATTTGATATGCAAATGAAAGTTTTTATATTTTTCATAATGTCATAAAATTTCTACGAATTTAGTCAATAAATGAACACCAAAAGCAGTAGCATGTTTAGTTTTAGCAAATTCATCATCACCAAAAGCAACTCCTGCTATATCAAGATGCGCCCAAGCTTGATGTTCTTTAGTGAAAAACTCTAAAAATTTTGCAGCACTAATTGCACCAGCAACAGCTTTTCCACTGAAATTTTTTACATCGGCTATATCACTTTCGATATCGCTTTTATAGGATTCCCATAATGGTAATGGCCATGAGCGCTCCCCAATACTCTCTCCTATTTGTTGAATAGCACTTCCAATAAAAGAATTATTTGTAAATAAAGCAGCCGCTTCATATCCTAAGGTAGCGACGCTACTTCCTGTTAAGGTGGCAATATCAATTAAATATTCTGGATTGTAATTTTGAATTAAATAGGATAAACCATCAGCCAAGATTAAACGACCTTCGGCATCTGTATTAGTGATTTCTATAGAATTTCCACTGTAACTGTAAATTACATCGCTGGGAGCAAAAGATTTACTATCCACAGCATTTTCAGCACAAGGTACTATAGCGGTAACTTTGACAGTAAGTTGTAAATCGGCAATTAATTGCATAGCCCCAAAAACGGCAGCTCCACCAGCCATATCACATTTCATATAAACCATTCCAGCTGTTTTAATATCTAAACCTCCAGTATCAAAAGTAATTCCTTTACCAACCAAACCGATGTGTTTTATATTTTCAGCAGTACTTTTAGGCTGATAATTCATGATTATAAATTGTGGTTCTTTTTCACTCCCTTTACCTACAGCAACAAATGCACCTAAACGCTGTTCGATAGCTTCTTTTAAATCGATTACTTTTACTTCAAAACCAAACTGTTTTCCTTTTTCAACAGCCCAATCAGCTAAATATTTAGGTGTTACAATATTTGAAGGTAAATCAACTAATGAAAAAGTCTCCAATTGAGCGTTGGCAATTTTTATCGCTTTAGAAATAACTTTCGAGTAATTTTTGGTAGAACAAATTTTTAATTCAAAATCAGGATGTAAAAAAGGATGCACTTCTAATTTTTTAAAATGTCCCAAATTATACGTTCCTAAATGTAAACCACTTATCGCTGCTTCTATCTGTTCCTCAGTAAAAACTTCTGGAAAAAATAAAGACACATCTTGAGCAAATGTGTCTTTTTGTTTTTGGGCAATTCTTCGGAAAATGTTTTTTAATGACTTGTAATCAATTTTGTTCCCTAGTCCAATAAAAATATAAATGGTATCGTTTTTCTCTATTAGGTAATGGGTATCTTTTTTCCCAGAAAATACTTTTGGATTAACTTCGAATCCATCAAATATATAAGGAGTCGAGTCGTTAAAATTACTTTCAGATACAGGGATTAATACCGTACCTGAATATTTTTCGGGAATATTGAGGAATCTAGTTTTCATTTTTTTTAATTGTCTTTAGTATTAAAAAACAGCCATTCTATAGCTTTAGGAAATTCATCACTCCAATAGATTTCATTATGTTTTCCTAATTTGTTTATGCTTAAATTGATTTTCATGTTATCGTCAACAAATTCGTTTTCTAGTACTTTGTTTTTAAAGTCTTCTACATGTTCTAGCATAGTTTCACTTTCATCACCACCAGCATATAAATAAATTTTAGTACTTTCTCCTACTCTATTTTTTATCTTCATTTTTGGAGTTACCCAAAGCGACGGTGAAAAAATCATTAATTTACCAAAAACTTCAGGATATCGTAATCCCGAAAAAATACTCACTAAAGCACCCATCGAGCTTCCTCCAATTCCTGTAAATTCCCTTTCTTTTTTGGTCCTAAAATTACTATCTACATAAGGTTTAAGAGTTTCAACTAAAAACTTAATGTATTTTTTTCCTTGTCCTTTTCCTAAAACTGTTTTGCCAACATTGTATTCTTTTATGCGGTCTTCCTCGGCGTGTTCTACAGCAATTACAATGATTTTTCCAATTTTGTATTCGGACATTACGGCCAATTTCTTGTCAATTTCCCAATTCCCAAATTCAGCATTCTCATTGAATAAATTTTGAGCATCTTGCAAATACATAACAGGATAACTTTCGCTAGATTGATCGTAATCATGTGGTAATAATGCCCAAACTTTACGGGTAGTATTTAATTGCGGAATTTCAAATTCATCTGAAATTAATTGAATTTGAGGCAAAAAATTGGGTTTATAAGGTAACCAATTTTTTCTCCAGCGAAACACATGTTCTTTTTGAATACCAGTATGATTCGTAGTCGAACGATTTTCTGTGCGTTCACCGTTGACGTCAATTTCTACAGCACTCCAATCTCCTTTTGTAAATTTATACAACACCGTTTCTGGCAACGGAAAATCATGTTCAAATTTAAAATGATACAATCCTACCCCCATTTTTTCCATAACAAAATCAGGGTCTTGAGTTCTCCATTCATTAAAATTTCCTGAGATATAAACAGGTCGAAAATCATCTTCATCAGTTGTTAAAATGATATGTAGTCCTGTTTCTATATTGGTATCTGTAAATTTTTCTGAGAGATGGCTGTTTTGAAAAATCATAATTGCTATTAAATAGGAATCCTTAATAAAAGTGGTAAATATAACAGATTGGTTTTTTGTAGAAAAATGAAAACGAATCCATAAAGTTTATTTTACACTTATAGATTCGTTTTTAATAATAAATTAACAGAAAGCGCTAAAGTTATTTCTGACGACTTTTTAAAACTTCAATTACATCATTAAGCTTGTAGCCTTTTGCTTGCAATAGAATCAAATAATGAAACAGTAAATCAGCACTTTCACTCAAAAACAAATCATCATTATCATCTTTTGCTTCAATTACTACTTCAACAGCTTCCTCCCCTACTTTTTGAGCAATTTTATTAATTCCTTTTGCAAAAAGTGAAGCCACATAACTTTGTTCATAATCTGCATTTTCTTTTCTTGTTTGAATAGTACTTTCCAAATTAGAAATAAAACCATAGTTCATTTCATTTGGTGTTTGCCAACAAGTATCTGCTCCTGTATGACAGGTTGGACCCACAGGTTGTGCTTGTATCAACAAAGTATCTCCGTCACAATCATTTTTAATATCAACCAAATTTAAAAAATGACCACTTTCTTCCCCTTTTGTCCAAAGTCTTTGTTTGGAACGACTGAAAAAAGTCACTTTTCCTGTTTCCATTGTTTTTTGAAAGGCTTCATCATTCATATAGCCTAACATTAATACATTTTTAGTTTCACTATCTTGTATAATGGCAGGAATTAATCCGTGTGCACTTTTTGAGAAATCTATTTCCATTATTTTAAAGTTTGAGATTAGAAGTTAGAAATTAGAAATAAAAGAAAGAAGATATATACTTCTAACTTCTTATTCCTAAATTCTAACCTCAATATTATTATTTTTAAGTTCTTTTTTCAACGTTTTGATTTCAATTTCTTTAAAATGAAAAACGCTTGCGGCCAAGGCGGCATCTGCATTTCCATCAATAAATGTATCGGTAAAGTGTTGCATATTTCCAGCTCCACCAGAAGCAATAATTGGAATATTAACCAAACTAGACAAATGGGACAAAGCTTCATTTGCAAATCCATTTTTAGTTCCGTCATGATCCATTGAGGTAAACAAAATTTCCCCTGCTCCTCTTTGTTCTACTTCTTTTGCCCAATCAAACAATCGGATTTCCGTAGGTACTTTTCCACCTACTAAATGTACAATCCATTCGCCATCAATTTGCTTGGCATCGATCGCTACAACAACGCACTGACTTCCAAATTTCTGAGCTAAATCATTAATCAATTGTGGATTTTTTACAGCTGAAGAATTGATTGAAACTTTATCGGCACCATTTTGCAATAAAACTTCCACATCCTCCACAGCCGAAATTCCTCCTCCAACAGTAAAAGGAATATTGATGGTTGCAGCTACTTTTCGAACCAAATCTACTAAGGTTCTTCTTCTTTCTTCCGTTGCAGAAATATCTAAAAACACCAATTCATCAGCTCCTTCATCCGAATAAATTTTAGCCAGTTCCACCGGATCTCCTGCATCACGTAAATCTACAAAATTTACTCCTTTTACAGTACGACCGTTTTTAATGTCTAAACAAGGTATGATTCTTTTTGTTAACATTTGTTATGAGTTATGTGTTATGTGTTATGAGTGAATACGTCTAAACGTATAACTCCTAACTCCTAACTTTGTATAATATATTTTTCTAATTGTTTCAAAGTGATTCTCCCTTCGTAAATGGCTTTACCAATGATAGTTCCTTCGCAACCAATTTCGGCTAATTTAGGTAATTCATCAAAAGTGGAAATTCCTCCTGAAGCAATTAATTTTAATCCTTTAGCCTGACTTAAAATTTTAGCGTACAAATCAAAGCTTGGTCCTTGTAACATTCCATCCTTGGCAATATCCGTACAAATAACATACTCAATTCCTTTTGACTGATAGTTTTGAATAAAAGGAACTAAATCTTCATTGGATTCTTCTAACCAGCCTGAAACAGCTACTTTTTCATTATTAGCATCGGCTCCTAAAATAATTTTTTCGGCACCAAATTTCGTAATCCATTCTTCAAAAACTGGGCGGTTTTTTACGGCAATACTTCCTCCTGTAATTTGGTTTGCCCCAGATTCAAAAGCGATTTTTAAATCCGAATCAGCTTTTAAACCACCACCAAAATCAATTTTCAGTTTGGTTTGTGTTGCAATTTGTTCTAAAATTTTATGATTTACAATTCGGCTTGATTTGGCTCCATCTAAATCTACTAAATGCAAATATTCGATTCCATGTGCTTCGAATTCTTTAGCAACTTCAAGCGGGTTTTCGTTGTAAACAATTTTAGTATTGTAATCTCCTTTAGACAAACGAACACATTTTCCGTCAATAATGTCTATGGCTGGTATTATTCTCATGATAAAGTTAGAAGTTAGAAGTTAGAAGAAGGAAGTTCTTTAAAATTCGCTCGCCTACATCACCGCTTTTTTCTGGGTGAAATTGCGTTCCAAAGAAATTTTTATTTTCCAATGCCGATGAATATGGTACTTCATAATCGGTTGTTGCGATGGTTTCTTCACATAAAGGTGCATAAAAACTATGTACCAGATACATATATTCCTTTTCGGCTACATATTTAAACAAATCCGATTTCAGATTATAAATTGTATTCCAACCCATTTGAGGTACTTTTACCTTGGGTGAAAACTTAATTACATCTACATCAAAAATTCCTAAACCAGTTGTATCTCCTTCTTCGGTATGATTACACATCAATTGCATCCCCAAACAAATCCCTAAAACAGGTTGTTTTAATGTAGGAATCAAAGTGTCTAATCCACTTTTTTTAAGCATTTTCATAGCATAACTGGCTTCGCCTACACCTGGGAAAATCACTTTGTCAGCGGCTTGAATTTCTTCAGGATTATTGGTTAACACAGCAGAATATCCCAATCTTTCTATTGCAAATAGAATGCTTTGAATATTTCCTGCTCCGTAATTTATGATTACTATTTTCATTCTTTTAAGTTAGATGTCAGGAGTTAGAAGTGGGAAGTTTCTAACCTCACACTTCTAACTTCTAACTTTATTTTATAACATCCCTTTCGTTGAAGGTAAAATCATTTTTTCGGTGTCACGTTTAACAGCTACTTTTATCGCTTTCGCAAAAGCTTTAAAGATTGCTTCAATCTTGTGATGTTCGTTGTCCCCTTCGGCTTTTATATTAATATTAGCTTTGGCACCATCAGAAAATGATTTAAAAAAGTGGAAAAAACATTTCGGTTGGCATTTTCCCCACCATTTCACGTTTGAATTCCGTTTCCCAAATCAACCAGTTTCTTCCACCAAAATCGATGGCTACTTGTGCTAAACAATCGTCCATTGGCAAACAGAAACCATATCGTTCAATACCTAATTTATTCCCCAAAGCTTTAGCAAAAACCTCACCTAAGGCGATCGCAGTATCTTCAATGGTATGGTGTTCGTCAACTTCTAAATCGCCTTTTACTTTGATGTCCAGGTCCATTTGTCCGTGACGCGAAATTTGATCTAACATGTGATCGAAGAAAGCAATTCCAGTTTCGATGTTGCTTTTTCCTGTTCCGTCCAAATTTAATTTGATATAAATATCCGTTTCATGCGTTTTTCTAGTGATAGATGCTGTACGCTCTTCTAACTTTAAAAACTCATAGATTTTTTTCCAATCGGTAGTTTGTAAAACGATAGTTTCTTCCAATTCGTTATGAGCAACCGAAGTTTCACTTCCTCCCAAACCTTCTTCTTGTTTTAAGAAAATAGCTTTTGCCCCCAAGTTTTTAGCCAACTCTACATCGGTAATTCGATCACCCAAAACAAAAGAATTGGCCAAATCGTAATTAGGATTGTCAATGTATTTGGTTAACATTCCTGTACGCGGTTTGCGTGTAGGCGCATTGTCTTCAGGAAACGAGCGGTCGATAAAAATATCGTCGAATAAAACACCTTCGTTTTGGAAAGCTTTCAAAATGAAGTTTTGTGTTGGCCAAAAAGTATCCTCCGGAAAAGAATCAGTTCCTAATCCATCCTGATTGGTTACCATTGCTAATTCATAATCCAATTCGTTAGCGATTTTTGCCAAATATTGAAAAGCTTTTGGGAAAAACTCTAATTTTTCCAAGCTGTCTAATTGATATCCTTCGGGTTCTAAAACAATCGTTCCGTCACGATCGATAAAAAGTACTTTTTTCATTTATATATTTTTAAAACACAAATTTCACTGATTTCCACAAATTTTAAACCAGAGAAATTATAGTCATATTAGTGTAAGCTATTTAAAAACATCAATCACTTAACAACAATTATCTGTGTTAATTAGTGAAATCTGTGTTTAAATAGACTTCAAAGCTTCAATTAATTTTTTATTCTCTTCCTCTGTTCCAATGGTAAATCGCAAACAGTTTTCACATAAAGGCTGCGTAGTCCTGTTCCTGATTACGATTCCTTTGGCAATCAATTCATCATAACGTTTGTTAGCATCATCTACTTTTGCTAAGATAAAATTGGCTTCAGAAGGATAAATCTTTTCAACAAAATTCACTTCACTTAATACTTTAAGTAAGGCTTCTCTTTGAGCAATAATTGCAACTATTTCGCTATCAATTTTAGATTGATCTTTTAGTCGTTCTAAAGCTCTTTGTTGTGTTAATTCATTAACGTTGTAAGGTGGTTTTATTTTGTTTAAAACAGCAATTGCTTCAGCTGATCCATAACAAATTCCCAAACGAATTCCAGCCAAACCATAGGCTTTTGAAAGTGTTTGTGTGATTATTAAATTAGGATATTGATCTAATTTGGCTAACCAACTTTCTTTTTCAGAAAAGTCGATATAAGCTTCATCAATCACCACAAAACCATTGAATTTTTCTAATAAAGTAGTAACACTTTCGGTTGTGAATGAATTTCCCGTTGGGTTATTTGGCGAGCACAAAAAGATGATTTTAGTATTTGGTGTTACCGCTTCTAAAATAGCTTCTACTCTAGGTTGGAAACTATCTGAAAGCACTATTTCTTTGTGTTCTACGTTGTTGATATTCGCCAAAACACCATACATTCCGTAAGTAGGCGGTAAAGAAATTACATTATCTTCTTTAGGTTCGCAAAAAGCTCTGAACAACAAATCCAATACTTCATCACTTCCATTTCCTAATAAAATTTGTTTTGAACTTAGCCCTTTGTTTTTTGCCAAAACTGCTTTCACACTGTTTTGTTGCGGATCTGGGTAACGGTTTACTCCATTTTCATATGGATTTTCATTAGCATCTAAGAATACCATTTGAGCCGTATCAAAATCTTCAAATTCGTCACGTGCCGAAGAATAGGGTTTTAAAACCTTAACATTATCACGAACTAAATTATTTATATCGAAATTTTTCATTATACTTATTTTTTGAAGAATAAAGAAAATAGAATAGAGAGAATAGACTTTGTGGTATATTTTCTTTCTATGTTCTATATTCTTTTCTCTATTTTCTTTTTTCTATCTCAGCTAATCTCAGAGTTACAGCATTCTTATGTGCTTGTAAACCTTCGGCTTCAGCCATGATTTCAATAGCACTTCCTATGTTTTGGATACCAGTTTCAGAGATTTTTTGGAACGTCATGGATTTCATAAAACTATCCAAATTTACTCCGCTATAATTTTTAGCATAACCATTAGTTGGCAAAGTATGATTAGTGCCTGAAGCATAATCTCCGGCGCTTTCAGGTGTATAATTCCCTATAAAAACCGAACCTGCATTTTGGATTCCGTCTACATAAAAATCATTATTTGCCGTACAAACAATAAAGTGTTCCGGACCATATTCATTGATTAAATCCAACGCAATTTGATGATTTTCTACAAAGATTAATTTCGAATTAGCAATTGCTTTTTCGGCAATGGCTTTTCTTGGTAATACTTCTAATTGTGATTGAATTTCGTTTTCAACAGCATCCATAAAAGACTTAGATGTAGAAACTAAAATTACTTGACTATCTGTCCCGTGTTCTGCTTGTGATAATAAATCTGAAGCTACAAATTCAGGAATCGCAGTATCATCAGCTACAACTAATAATTCAGAAGGTCCTGCCGGCATATCAATAGCTACTCCAAATTGAGTGGCTAATTGTTTAGCAACTGTTACATATTGATTTCCGGGTCCGAAAATTTTATATACTTTAGGAATGGCTTGTGTTCCAAATGTCATTCCTGCAATAGCTTGTATACCTCCCACTTTTATAATTTTAGTAACACCACATAGGTTAGCAGCATACAAAATAGCAGGATTGATGTTTCCGTTTTTATCAGGAGGCGAACACAAAACAATTTCTTTGCAACCCGCAATTTTAGCAGGAACAGCCAACATCAAAACAGTAGAAAATAAAGGAGCTGTTCCGCCGGGAATGTATAAACCTACTTTTTGAATAGGTCTTTTTTCTTGCCAACATTGTACACCTTCAGTAGTTTCAACTGTAACACGAGTTGTTTTTTGTGCTAAGTGAAATTTTTCAATATTTACTTTTGCTAAAGCGATTGCCTCTTTTAAATCAGAAGCTAAACTTGCAACAGCGGTTTCGATTTCAGCAGAAGAAACTTCAATATTTTCAAAACTTACACCATCAAACTGCTTTGTATAATTGGATACAGCAACATCTCCCTCTTTTTGAACAGCAGCAAAAATTTCTTTAACTATTGATTCAATATCGTTAACCGTTTTAGTAGGTCTTTCTAGAATGGTAGACCAAGTAGAAGCGGTTGGATTGTATATTTTATTCATTTCTTTAAGTTTAGGGTTATGAGTTATGAGTTAAGTGTTAGTTGCATTCTCTGTTGTTTGAAAACTTCTAACTCCCAACTTCTAACATCTAACTTCTTTAAAGTACCATTTTCTCGATTGGGCAAACCAAAATTCCTTCTGCACCCGCTTCTTTTAATAGATCAATTACTTCCCAAAAAGTATCTTTTTCAATCACAGTGTGTACACTACTCCATCCGGGTTGAGCTAATGGCATAACCGTTGCACTTCTTAAAACAGGAAGAATATTGCTTACTGCTTCAATTTTTTCGTTAGGAACGTTCATCAAAATGTATTTTGAATTTCTCGCTCTTAAAACAGAATCAATACGGAATTTTAAAGTATCGATTATTTTTTGAGTATCAGGGCTTACTTTTGGAGAAACTGCTAAAACGGCTTCACTCTTTAAGATAACTTCAACCTCCTTTAAATTATTTTTAAACAAGGTACTTCCGCTAGAAACAATATCTACAATAGCATCAGCTAAACCAATATTAGGTGCGATTTCAACAGAACCAGAAATTTGGTGAATATCAACTGTAACGCCATATTTATTAAAGAAATCAATAACGGTATTTGGATAAGAAGTGGCCACACGTAAACCGTCTAAATCTTTCACTGATTTGTATTCAAAAGATTTAGGAACAGCTACAGAAACTTTGCATTTAGAAAAACCTAATTTTTGAATCACTTCAATGTTTTTGCCTTTTTCAACTAATAAATTATCCCCTAGGATAGCAAGATCTACAACTCCATCAATCAAATATTGAGGAATATCAGAGTTTCTTAAGTATAAAACTTCTAGAGGAAAATTAGAGGCTTCAGCCTTTAATTGATCATTTCCATTGTTGATTGAAATACCAGCATCTTTTAAAATCTGGATACTGTCTTCGTTTAATCTACCTGATTTTTGAATTGCAATTTTTAGCGTACTCATTTTTTTCTTTTTAGTTTTTATTGTTAGTGTTGAGTACTACGGACTTAACACACAATGAAAAACCCGTTTGATGTACTCAAACGGGTTTATTAATATGATGACTTACAGACATACCATTAACATATCGCTTGAGAGCAATAATGTAAATGATGATGGTGTAATTGATTTGATAGCATTATAATTTTAATCCTTTTATTTTTTTGTTGTGCAAATATAAGAGATTAATCCATTACAAACAAAATTTTAATTTAACAAAACATTTGGAAAATATTAAATAATCTACTCCTCTTGTTGTTCTGTTGATGATTGATTATCGTTAATATTGATAGATTGGACAGTTGCATCTCTTATTTCTGTATGACGTATTTCACCTCCAGAAGTCCCCACTTTTGTTCCAAAAAAGATAGCTACGATAGCGATTACTACAATTGCATAAGAAAAGAAAACAGCCTTAGGATGATTTTTAATATTCGATATAATTCCAAAAACAGAAACGGTACCTAAAAGATACAAGATAATAGCTAGTTTTTCAGCTAATTCTTCGTGTTCGTGAACTAATTGCTTACTAAAACCGGGGATGTTTTCAACTACTTCTTCAGCGCCCTCACCAGTTGACATACTAAAAACTGCAAATACTGAAGCGATTATAAATAAAAAATAAGCCGTGTTTTTGATAGGTACATTTTTAAAAAATATTCCTCCCATTAAAACTAATAATCCTAAAATAGGACCAACAATTGGAAAATGGTTTACTATCAGGTGTAAATGTGCATCGTTCATAGTTTAAGCTTTTAAATTATAGAGTCTGTATTCATTTATAAGATTATCAAAAAATTAATTAGCAATGTCGTAAGCTCCTTTTGTTACGATTTTAGAATTCACATTGACTTGATTATCAGGAAATATTTCAACATAATCTTCTGATATTGTACCAATAGTAACCGCAACTTTTTTAAATGAGTAATTAGCATTCTTGCTCTCACTAACTAAAAGTACAAAATTTTTGTTTTGTTCATTCAATAAAGCGTCTTTTGGTATTGCTAGAGCTTTTTTTGAATCTACAATAACATTTGCTTCTACAAACATTCCTGTTAATAATCGTTGTTTTATTTGATCATCCAAATGCGCATGAACATTAATTGTGCGATCATTTCCTTCAATTGATTTTCCTACCAAATGGACTTTAGCATTAAAAACCTCTTTAGAAGCTTCTGGAACAGTAAAAAGAATATCCTGATTTTTCTTAATTTTCAAAATATCCTTTTCAAAAATAGCCAATTCTAAGTGTAAATGATCAGTTTGAATGATTTCTAAAATCACATCCGAAGGATTAATATGCATTCCTAAATGTGCATTCATTACCACAATGTCACCAGAAATTGGTGCATAAATTGTAACCGTAGAGGTTAATTTTCCTTTTTCGACTTGTGCAGGATTGATGTTCAACAATTTTAATTTTTCTTTTAAACTTTGATACATCCCTTTTGCTCTTCGATACTCGCTTTCTGCTTTTAAATAGTTTTTTTGCGAAGTAATTTTTTCATCAAACAAGGTTTTTTGACGAACATATTCCGATTTTAAATAATTAATTTGTTCTGCTACTTCTAAGTATTCCTTTTGAACATCTAAAAACTCTGTGTTTTCAAGCGTTAACAAAGCTTGTCCTTTTACTACTTTGTCACCAACTAACAATTGAGTTGACTTCACGTAACCACCTACAAAAGAAGTAATTTGAGCACGATTTTGTGGAGGAACATCAATTTTTCCTGTTGCTTTTACAGTCACATCAAACTTTTGCTTCGAAGGATTGGCAATTTCCATTCCAGCCGACTTAAATTGACTAGCTGTCACACTAATTAGATCAGAATCAGTAATAGCAGTTTCATCAGTTTTTGCTTCTTTACAAGAAAATAAAATGAGTGAAATAGAAAGTATAGTGAGTATATTTTTCATTGAATTTGTATTAAAAATTTAAGTATTGGTAATCTAAATGGGTTTTGTTAAAGAGTAGTACATTATCTAAATATTCAACTTCAATAATTGTTGCATTTTCTAAACTTTGAATATATTGAAAAAAGTCAATTTCACCCTGTTTGTAGCTCATATTTGCCACTTTTAAAATTTCCTCTCCTAACTTTTTTCCTTGTTTGTTGTAATAATTAATGGCTTCCTGATATTTCAACAATTCACTTTTTTTACTTTCAACAAAAGCAGTTAATTTTTGATTCTCGTTTTGCACCTGAGTTTCCCAACTTTCCAATTCTAATTTGGCAACTTTAGTTTTGGTTACATTTCCAGAATATAAAATTGGCAATGCAATTCCCACTTGAAAACCGTTTAACGATTGTGATAATCCTTTATTAGAACCTCTAAAATATTCTAAATTTAAATCAGGCAACCAATTCTGTTTTTGCAAAGTAATTTGACTTTTGTAATTTTTTCTAACTGATTCTAAATAATGAGTATAAGTTGATTTACTTGAATCTTCCGTTGAAAATTCTATTGGTATAATTTGATTCGACTTAATAAGTATTTTTTCATCTGATTGAATGCTATATTGAAGCAAATCATATTGAGCTTTTTTTTCATTTCTAATTTGCGAAAGCTTTAATGCAATTTGTCTTGCCTTCGATTGAGCAGTGATTTTTTCCAGATAATTTGTTTCTCCTAATTCAAAACGGCGATTACTGGCCTTGGTGAAATTTTGATACAAACTATCCAACCTTTCATATAAAATTTCCTGATGTTGTAAATAGACAATTTGATAATACAACTTAGAAATCTCCAGACTCAGTTTGTTCTTCTCTAATTCAAAACTGGCTTGTTGCTTTTCGTATTCAGCGGTATTAAATTTCTTTTGTGCTCCATAAACTGTTGGAAACAAAAAACGTTGTTGTGCTCCAATTACAGAAACAGCTTTATCATTGTATGCCAAATTATTTTGATCGTAATTGTAGTAAATATTTGTTTTATCAAAAGTATAAGCGCTATTGATGTTGGCTTTTGATTTTTCGACTTGCAATTGAGAAGCTTTTAAAGCTTTGTTGTTATTAATGCCTTTGCTAATTAATTGATTCAATTCAGAATTAGTATTTTGTGAAAAAACAAATGAAGTACTTAGCAAAAACAAAATTACAATAGCTCTATGATGCTGTTTTTTGAATTTTGGTTTTTTAAATTCCTTTCCATCAAAAACTTTATACAAAACAGGCAATACAAGCATTGTTAAAAATGTAGCCGTAAATAATCCTCCAATCACTACGGTTGCTAATGGTCGTTGAACTTCGGCTCCAGCTGAAGCAGACACAGCCATTGGTAAAAAACCTAGAGCGGCGGCGGCGGCGGTTAATAATACAGGACGTAATCGATCTGTTGTTCCTTTCAAAATTAATTCGTCTTTATTAGTCATACCCTGATGTTTCAATTCTTTAAAATGTTCGATTAATACGATTCCGTTTAAAACTGCTATTCCAAACAAAGCGATAAAACCTACTCCAGCCGAAATACTAAAAGGTAAATCTCTTGTCCATAAAAATAATATTCCACCCACTGCAGACAAAGGAATCGCCGAATACACCATCAAAGCTTCTTTAACCGAACCAAAGGCAAAATACAATAGAATAAATATCAGAATCAAAGCAATTGGAACAGCAATCATCAATCTGGCTTTAGCACTTTCTAAATTTTCAAATTGACCTCCATATTTCACATAATATCCAGCAGGCAATTTAATTTTAGTATCTACAATTTTCTGAATATCCTTCACTACACTTTGTAAATCACGATTTCGTACATTAATTCCAATAACAATTCTTCTGTTAGCATTGTCTCTGGAAATTTTAGCTGGCCCATCAGAATATGTAATAGTTGCCAATTCCTGCATAGGAATTTGTTGCCCCGAAGGAGTACTCACGTAGAGGTTCTTTAGATCTTCAATATCGTGACGATTATTTTGATCTAATCGAATAACCATATCAAAACGTTTTTCACCTTCAAAAACATTACCAAGCGTTTTTCCGGCAAAACCTAGTGCAATTAATTCATTCAAATCGGCGATATTTAATCCATAACGAGCAATTTTCGAACGATCATATTGTACTGTCATTTGAGGTAAACCTTCTGTTTTTTCGATGATAATATCTGATGCTCCTTCAACATTAGCAATTGCTTTTTCGATTTCATGTGCTTTTTTAGCCAAAATATCCAGATTTTCACCAAATATTTTCACCGCTACATCCGAACGTGTCCCTGAAATCAGTTCGTTAAAACGCATTTCGATAGGCTGGGTAAATTCTACTTCCATATTCGGAATTTGTTCTTCGATTGCTTCTTTTATTTTATCAGCCAATTCGTCTTTACTGGAAGCCGAAACCCAATCCGATTTAGGTTTCAATTTGACAATTACATCACTTTCTTCCATACTCATGGGATCCGTAGGTACTTCGGCAGCACCAATTCGGCTAACTACTTGCTCTACTTCAGGGAATTTTTTGAGAATTATTTTTTCAATTTTGGTAGTAGTTGCAATTGTTTTACTCAAAGAAGTTCCTGTTTTAAGAACCGGTTGAATAACAAAATCTCCTTCATCCAAAGTTGGAATAAATTCGCCTCCCATAGTCGAAAACACTACTACAGCCATTACCAATAAGGCAAAAGCTCCATATAAAACTTTTTTAGTATTGGCTAAAGCCCAATGAATTATCGGTAAATAAAACGCATTTAATTTATTTATTAATTTATTCGAAAATGACTCCGGATTTTCTTCTTTAGGTTTTAAAAATAATGAGGAAACTACCGGAACATAAGTAAAGCAAAACAGCATCGCTCCAACTAAAGCGAAACTAAAAGTCATTGCCATTGGCTTGAACATTTTTCCTTCGATACCTGAAAGAGACAAAATGGGAATAAATACAATCAAAATAATTAACTGACCAAAAACTGCCGAATTCATCATTTTTGAAGCGCTTTTATACGTAATCTGATCAATTTCCTGTTGACGGTTTTCATTTGATAAATGAACTAAATGTTTCGATTTATGTGCAATTTGAAAGGCAATGAATTCTACTATAATTACTGCTCCATCAATGATAATCCCAAAATCAATGGCTCCTAAACTCATTAAATTAGCATCGATACCAAAAATATTCATCAACGAAATAGCAAATAACAAACATAATGGGATAACAGAAGCGACAACTAATCCCGAACGCCAATTTCCAAGTAGTAAAACCACAACAAAAACCACGATCAAACAACCTAAAATCAGATTTTCGGCTACTGTAAAAGTGGTTTTACCTACCAATTCACTTCTTTCCAAAAAGCCGTTGATATAAACTCCTTCTGGTAAACTTTTTTGAATTTCGGCAACCCTGTCTTTTACATCATTAATTACCTGTTTTGAATTAGCTCCTTTAAGCATCATTACCTGTCCAAGCACCTTCTCCCCTTCTCCATTCCCGGTAATTGCTCCAAAACGATTGGCATGACCAAAACGAACATCGGCTACATTTTTAATCAAAATAGGTAAACCATTCTGATTTGTAACCACAATATTTCCAATATCTTCTAAGGATTTTGTTTTTCCTTCGGCGCGAATAAAATAACTTTGATTTACTTTTTCAATATAAGCTCCTCCGGCTATTCCGTTGTTGTTTTCTAAAGCTTTAAAAACATCCGAAACACTTATGTTCATCGCATTTAGACGAGCTGGTGAAATAGCTATTTCATATTGTTTTAGATAACCTCCCCAAGTGTTAATTTCAATCACTCCTTTGATACCTGAAAGTTGACGTTTTACTACCCAATCCTGCAAAGTTCTTAAATCGGTAACGGAATAATTGTTTTTAAATTCGGGTTTTACTTCAAGTGTGTATTGATAGACTTCACCCAATCCGGTTGTTATAGGTCCCATTTCGGGTGTTCCAAAACCTTCTGGGATTTTCTCGGCTGCCGATTTTATTTTTTCAGCTATTAACTGTCTCGGTAAATAAGTTCCTTGATTATCTTCAAAAACAATAGTAACAACTGATAATCCAAATTTGGAAACCGAACGAATTTCCTTTACTCCGGGTAAATTAGACATTTCAATTTCCACCGGATAGGTAATAAACTGTTCTATGTCCTGAGTAGAAAGATTACGCGAAGTAGTAATAACCTGAACTTGATTGTTAGTCACATCAGGTACTGCACCAATGGAAATTTGGAATACTGAAAAAATTCCGAATCCAAAAATTCCCAAAGTGAATAACAAAACAATAAGTTTATTCTTTAAACTAAAGGCAATGATTTTCTCTAACATCTATATTTTATTTATAGTTCAAAAATAAAATATAAACTTTAGTTTTTGCTTAAGGGATGCTTAAGATAATGTGTGTGCCAAAATGTTCTTTACTGGAAATTTCAATTCCAATATTTAATAAAAGAGAAAGTTTTCTAACAATAGACAACCCTAATCCAGTTCCTTTAATTTCAGGATGTTCACCCGCATTGGAACGATAGAATTGGTGGAAAATATTTTGCAAATCGGTTTTTGGAATACCTATTCCGGTATCAATAATTTGACATTTCACCTGATTATTTTCTTCTGATAATCGAATCGTCATGGTGTCATTCGTATTCGAATATTTTAAGGCATTCGAAATCAAATTACTCAAAATGACAGAAAGTAAATAACTATCCGATTTAACTGTAAAATTTTTAGAAAAATCAGTTATGATTTTAATGTTTTTTGATTCAATACTATTTGAAAACCTAGAAAGCACTTCTAAAATAATTGAATTCAAAATCACATTTTCCATTTTTACCGATTGATTTTGATCTTCAAATCGCGCTAACATGAGTAATTGGTCGACTAAATGATTCAGACGGTTTACTTCGGAAACACAATAATTAATTTTGTCCTGGTATTCCTCCTGAGTTCTTGGTTTGCGAATTAAAACTTCTAAAGTCCCTTTAATCACTGTAAGCGGAGTTCGTAGTTCATGCGAAGCGTCGGAAGTAAATTGTTTTTCTCGTTCTACTGCTGTTTCAATACGATCTAATAAGTTATTGATTGTTTGGGACAAAATAAATAATTCGTCCTTTTTTTGAGGCAAATCAATTCTGGATTTCAAATTATCCTTGGTAATAATATCAGCTGTCTGAATGATAGAAGTAATAGGTTTAATACTTCTTCCCGCAATAAATCGAGCAATAAAAAAAAGTAACAACAAGATTAAGGGATAAGCAATCATTAGAGTTTGAGACAAATTTTGAAGTACCATCGAAGCATCTTCGAGCGACATAGCTACTAATAAATATCCAATAATTTTGGATTGACTATATATTGGTACCTGAATCTGGCGAATTTTATTCTTTAACAAATTAGAATCAAATAACTGATTATTCTCCACAGAAGCATTAAACGTCAAACTTTCTTTTTTAAGATTTGGCGATTTCTCTTTGATTCTTTTTTCACTATCTAAAAACTCAATAAAAACAGGATTGACATCAATGGTATTGTGCTCTCTTTCGTTCCATTCGTTGAGATGGATTAAGCTAAAACTATCGTTTTTAATTTCAATTTCGTTTAAATGATTTTCAACTTCTTTGGAAATATCATTATTCAAATGATTGTAAACACTATATTTTACAATGGAATAAATAGTAAAAAACACCACAAAAATTAACAAAGCAGTGGTGATAATATAATTGAAAGCAATTCTATTTTTAAAGGAAAGTTTTTGCATACACTTTAGTCGTTTGCGATATAGCCTACCCCACGAATGGTTTTTATATAGTCTTCTTCAATTTTTAGATTTAATTTTTTCCGAATAGCATTCATAAAAACATCAATTACTCCGGTATCGTATTCAAAATGAATATCCCAAACATCCTCTATAATTTGGTTTCTACTGCATACTTTACCTTTATTTTTTACCAAATAAGAAAGCAATTCAAACTCCCTTTGTGTTAATGAAACTTCTTTATCATTTACAAAAACGAGATGCTTTTGAATATCAATTGTTACAGGTCCTAATTGCAAAATTTCATTTTCATCCAAATTTCTAAAATGGACTTTTATTCTTTCAACTAATTCTTCAAAACTAAATGGCTTTTTAATGTAATCATTAGCTCCCGCTTGCAAACCTTCTATTGTTTCCTGAATTGTATCTTTGGCTGTTAAAAACAAAATTGGTGTTTTTTTATCTTGATTTCTAATGGCTTTACAAAGTTCTAATCCTGTCATTTTAGGCAACATCCAATCCAGAATAATTAAATGAAATGAATGCTCTTGAACCAATTGATATCCTTTTGCACCATCAGAAGCAGTAGTAATTTGATAGCCTTCTTCTTCCAGACCTTGCTGCAAAAACTGCATAATCCCTATTTCGTCTTCGACAATTAATATATGCATCTACTTATTTTTTATAAGACTTTTTAGAAATGTAATTTGAATATTGTTTCCAAAAATACATCAAAATGAAATCTAAAAATCGTATATGAAATTATCTTAAGTAAAACTTAAGACATAGTTATGTTAAGTTTATATAATCCTAATGTTAAATTAACTAATTTTACAAAAAAATAAAATTGTTTATGTTCTCTACCAAAAAACTAACTCCTTTTTTCTATCTGACTCTATTTTATGTAGTTATCAGTTTTATTTTAAGGATAATATTGTTATTCCACCCTATAACACAATCCACTTTTTCTGGTGTTGAAATACTAAAGATTTTTTCTTTTGGAATTCTTTCTGATATACTCATTTTTGTTCTAGCCTGCGCTTTTTTATGGTTATACCTAATTTTTATCTCGAATAGTAAATACCGTAAACCTTATGGTTATATCCATTTAGGTGTATTATTGGCTTTGTTTTTGTATATTTTATCGGGAAAATCGATTCTTTCAGAATACGGAGGTGGATTAGAAAAAGTAGGACTCATTTTCGTAGGTATAAAAACTCTTTTATTTGCATTACTACTATTTCTTCCTCAAAAGAGAGACAAAATAAGGCATTGGTTATTTTCATTTGTAATTTTTTTATACGTTGTTTTGATTGTACAAAATGCCATTAGTGAATATTTCTTTTGGAATGAATTTGGTGTAAAATACAATTTCATAGCTGTAAATTATTTAGTTTACACCACCGAAGTTATCGGGAATATTATGGAATCTTATCCTGTTATTCCAATTTTTACTTCGCTATTTATTGTAGCAGGAACCATCAGTTATTTCATCATCAAAAAATCAAAAATTTACATTGAAAAAATTCCTTCGTTGAATGAAAAATTACAAATCTCATTTTTGTATTTAATCCTTTTTGGACTTTCACTTTGGACAGTACCAAATTTGGCTAAAACAGAAAATGCAACCAATGTTTTTACCAATGAATTACAATCCAATGGAATTTATCGCTTTTATCTTGCTTATGTAAATAGCGAATTAAATTATTTTAAATTTTACAAAACTTTACCTGAGGAAGAAGCGTTTGCATTGTTAGATAAACAAATATCCGACATACATGGAATTTCTGTTGATAGAAAAATTGTATCTGATAGTATTGAAATGCATAAAAATGTAGTCTTAATTACCATTGAAAGTTTTAGTGCCGATTTCATGAAAATGTACGGCAACAAAGAAAATATTACCCCTTTTTTAGATGATTTAGCAACAAAAAGTTTAGTCTTTACTAATCTATATGCTACCGGAAACAGAACAGTTCGCGGCTTAGAAGCAGTAACATTATGTTTACCTCCTACGGCTGGTGAGAGTGTGGTAAAACGAAAAGACAATAAAAACAAATTTAGTACTGGAAGTGTCTTTAAATCCAAAGGTTACGAAGTAAAATATTTATATGGTGGTGATGCCTTTTTTGATAACATGCAAGATTTCTTTTCAGGAAATGGATATGATATCATTGATAAAAAAGACTTCAGTCCAGAAGAAATTACATTTGCAAACATCTGGGGAGTTTGTGATGAAGACATGGCAAATAAAGCTATTAAAACCATGAATAAAGAAGCTCAAACAAATAAGCCTTTTTTCAACCATTGGATGACAGTAAGTAATCATAGACCGTTTACTTATCCAAACAATAAAATTGATATTCCTGGAGATAGTAAATCGAGAAATGGCGGTGTTAAATACACGGATTACGCCTTGCGAAAATTTTTCACAATGGCTGTGAAGCAACCTTGGTTCAAAAACACTGTCTTTGTTATTGTTGCAGATCATTGTGCATCGAGTGCAGGGAAAACAGAACTTCCATTAGATAAATATCGAATTCCTGCTTTGGTCTATAGTCCAGAATTTATTGCACCAAAACATTGTACAAAACTAATGTCACAAATTGATTTAATGCCAACGATTTTTGGATTGTTACATTTTGATTACGAATCTAAATTCTTCGGTCAGGATGTTTTAAAATCAGATTATAAGCCAAGAGCCTTAATTGCAACTTATCAGGATTTAGGATTAATTAAAGATAATATTTTGACAATCCTTTCCCCAAAACAAGAAGTAAAACAATACAAATTAGTTTTAAAACCAAATGAAGATATTAAAGGTGATTTCAAATTATATTATGATGAAAAACCTATGAAAGAACAAAGAAACGATTTAGTTAATGATGCCATTTCTTACTACGAAACAGCATCATATGTGCTAAAGAAAAAATATATCAAAATCAATAAAAATAGTACAGATTCAAACGGATCTCATTATTTATTAAAATTCACCTTACCCACATTACAATATTTATGCAAAAGAATTACCGTATTTCTTTTTGGTTGCGCCTTTGGTTTTTTTGGATACTTTACTTTTTAATTTTAAGAATCGTATTTATTATTTACAATTATTCCGTTTACAAACCTTTTTTACTTTTAGAAAAGTTAAAAGGATTTTGGAACGCTATTCCTTTAGATTTGTCAGCAGCTGGTTATTTAATAGCATTACCCACTCTTTTAATAATTGGAAAAATTTTCTCTGTCAAATTCATCAATAGATTCAATTATTTCATGATTTTTTTAATTGGTATTATAAACATAACCGATACTTTATTGTATCATGAATGGGGTTCTAAATTAAATGCTTACGCCCTATCTTTTCTGTTTTATCCATCGCAAATGCTCGCTTCTGTAACAGCATCCCAGATTATACTTTCTATCGTATTAAGTATGGTTTTAATTAGTTTGGGTATAATTGTATATCAAATTGTACTAAAAACAGGAATCAAAAATCCAACTAAATTTGAAGAAACACATTATAGTAAAAAAAGTATCAGTCGGATGAATCTTTTTGGATACTCTTTTTTGATGTTGTTAATTACATTTTTGGCCATTCGTGGAGGTGTTGGACTTGCACCAATCAATCAAAGTTCATCTTATTATTCTTTTCATGCTCCTTTGAATCATCTAGCAACCAACACTTCTTGGAATTTATTATTTAGCGTTCTTAAAAATAATAAGGCCAGCAAACAAGCTGAAATTGCTTATTATGATGCCACGACTGTAGAAAAAAACATTCAAAAAATATATCATACAAATCCAACTGAACACGAAAAAATACTTAGCATTCCTAAACCAAATGTTGTATTAGTTATTTTGGAAAGTTATACTGCTGATGTTATAGAGACCTTGGGTGGAGAAAAAGGAATTACACCCTATTTTTCAAAATTAACTCAAGAAGGAATGTTGTTTGAAAATATCTATTCTACTGGTGACCGAACTGATAAAGGTATTGTTGCTGTTTTAAGTGGTTATCCAGCTCAATCTTGCTCGTCTATCATAAAAGAACCAAGTAAATTTGAAAAATTACCATCATTAGCTTCTGTTTTTAAAAATAACGGATACACTACCTCCGTTTATTATGGTGGTGAGTCGGAATTTGCTAATTTTAAAGCCTACTGGAAGTACTCGGGCTACAATACTATTATTGACGAAGAGCAATTTGATGAAGATGACAAAATTTCAAAGTGGGGAGCACATGACCATGTTGTCTTTGAAAAAGTAATCAAAGATTTAAATTCCCAGCAAACTCCATTTTTCACAACGGTTCTTACTTTAAGTTGTCATGAACCTTTTGAAACACCTATCAAAACTCCTTTTGATCAGGCAGTTGAAAAAGAATCAGACAAAGACAAAAAACAAGCTAATTTATTTAGAAAAGCAGCGTATTATACGGATTGGAGCATTCAAAAATTTATGGAGTCGGCTAAAAAACAATCATGGTTTAATAACACATTATTCCTTTTTGTTGCTGACCACGGAAATCGATTACCTAAACTTTATTCCGATAGTCGTCAAACCGAAAAATATAGAATTCCATTACTACTTTATGGTAATCCCATATCGAAAGCTTATTTGAAAAAGAGAAATTCAAAAATTGGTTCACAAACTGATATTGCAACCACTCTATTGGGTCAATTAAATATGGATTATTCTAAGTTTAAATGGGGAAAAGATTTATTGAATCCTACTTCAAAGGATTTTGCATTTTATTGTTATGATGAAGGAATGACTTGGATAATGCCAAAAGGAGCAATTCGTTATGTAACAACAAATGAAACTTCACAGTTCAAAACCGCTTCTGATAAAAACAAAAAGTATCTAATAGAAGAATTACCCTTAGCTAAAAGTTACTTACAGGCACTACTAAATGATTATGCAAAAAAATAAAAAGCTTTAATTAAAGTGGAGAATAGCTAATAACGAAAGAATAGCAATAAATCCCCATAATAAGATGCCTTGGATAAGTGGTTTTATACCAACAGCAAGTAAAACGGAACTACTTAAACCAGAACCTATGAAATATAAAGTGACTGTTAACCCAATTTTTGCAACCGAAACAATGTAAGTCGATACAACAGACAAATGTTCTACATAAGTATTAAGAATCATAGCCAGTACAAAAAGACCAATAAAATAAGGTATTTTTATTTTATTGGCTTTACTTTTAAATAAAAAACTGGTCAATAATACAACCGGTATAATCCATAGAGCACGAGCTAATTTTACGGTGGTTGCAGTTGTTAGAGCTTCTGCCCCATATTTATTAGCAGCTCCTACAACCGAACTCGTATCATGGATAGACAATGCACACCATAATCCAAAATCTTGTTGAGATAATTCTAACCAATGTCCTATTGCTGGAAATAAAAATAGCGCAATGGAGTTTAAAATAAAAATAACACCTAAAGCTACTGAAGTTTGCTTTTCATCTGATTTAATTACTGGAGTTATCGCTGCAATGGCACTTCCACCACAAATAGCGGTTCCACAAGAAATTAAATGAGATGTTTTACTTTCTGTTTGCAGCCATTTACCAATCATACGACCAAAGAAAATGGTACTAAAAATACTTGCAACTGTCAAAAAGAAACTTTCTTTGCTGGACAATAAAGCATCAGTCACGTTCATCCCAAATCCCAATCCCACAACAGAAACTTGAAGCAAAACATGGATAATAATGTGATTCAAATGCAACCAAGGATGCCCCGATAAATTAGCAATAAGTAATCCTAATAGTAATGCAATGGGTGGAGTAATATATCCTGATAAACAAACAACTATAAAAATCAAAAAAATAATTTTTTGAGTACGGCTATGTTTCTCAAAGTTTAAAATCCCTGTTTCGGAAAATATTTTAATTTGTTTTTTCAAGAGATTCTATTTGTATTTTGAATTAATTAGGCTATCAAAGCTGTTACAACAAACCATTATATTTTCTAATAAACCATTCCGCTGCAAAGAAACTACAAATGAATATCAACAACCATTTCCAATCTATTAGTGGGGAACGAATACTATTTTTTTTCTCAATAGTTTTGTAATTTTCATCAGTTACTATGTTTTCAATCAAAGATTCTACTTGACTAGGAAAAAACAGTTTTCCCTTAGTTAAAGTTACTAATTGTTCTAATTTGTCTACATCGGGATTAATAAATTGCTTTTCGATATCAAAATCCAATATTTCAAAACGCCCTGAATAGGAAAATTTTGAATGTAACTCTTTAACTGTAAATTGATAACTTCCTGCCAATAAACCATCTAAATTTACTTTATAAGTATTATTTCCTTTAAGTAAATCATAGGTTTTGGTTTGTTTAGTTTTCGAATTGACTACAGTAATATTCAAATGTGCTTTTTCATCAAACTCATAATTCTTATTGAAATATTGTGCTGAAATTTCGATAGCTTCCCCAGAATTATAGAAACTTTCATGATTGACAACTAATGATTTCTTAGTATTATTTGAAGCTAAAAATTGAATAACTTTATCTATAAAAATATCATACTCCTCGAATGATTGATTTTGGATATGACTTTCTAATCGCCATTTCCAACTATTTTCTCCTAATAAATAAGCTGAACGACTTCCTTTATACTCACTAAAAGCTAATAAAGGAGCCTGAGTTTCTATGGCTCTTATTTTAGACCAAAGTAAAATATTGGTATTTACATTCGATTTAATAGAACCGTAAGCATTTTGTAAAGGAGGAAATTGATCAAAACCGATATTATCGATTGCAAAAAGATTAAATTGAGAATTAAATGCAGTCAGATAATCTTCTTTTTGTGAAGACATTTTGAATTCTAAATTGCTTTGTACTTGATTTAAAAAATTAAAATCAGTATGTGTACCCGTAATAATAAAAGTGTTTAACCCGACTATCATATTAGATTCAAAAATCGTTTTAAATTCTGTGGTAGGTTGATATAAAACCAATAAATTATAATCATTTAACTGACTGATTTGTTTTGGTTTAACAATAACTACTTTGCGTTGTGCATTAGCTTCTATAGCTCTTTTTAGAGCTGCTAAATCTGGATGATTTATTGAAGAAACTATAGCAACACTAGTTTTTTGATCAATCACTTCAACAGCAAAATTTTTAGTGTTATTATAGTTGTTTTTTTCTTTTTCTGATGAAGTCAAACTTGCTTTGTATATTTGGGTCCCGATTTTATTAGCAGTCAAAAGTACATTAACAACGGCCGTATTTTTTGTTGGTGAAAAACTTATTTTTTGTTTGTTCACAACTGAATTTCCTTGTGAAATCTGAAAATCAGCAGTAATGGATTTATTACCTAAATATTGTAAAAAAACTTCAACAGGAAACTGATTTTTCAAAAAAGCATATTTGTTTACATTTAGTTGGTTGATTTTTAAATCCAAAACTTGGGTAGTATCTCCAAGTACAATTGGATATATTTTATTGGAATCACCAAAACTGAACACATAATCATTCCCTGATGTTTGATTTCCATCACTAATTAAAACTGTTGGATAGATTTGATTGCGATTTATGGCTTTTAAATCATTCGCAACAATATAAAAATTGGATTGTTTTCCTTTGAAATCTAATTTTTTTAAAACTTTAAAATCAGTATCAAATTGGTAGGTTTGAATATTGAATTTTTCTTTTAAGGCAGAATTAGAAAGTAATTTTGAAACCACTTCTTGAGCATCTTTATCTGCTTTCAAATAAGAAATAGAATTGGAATTATCAGCAACTACAGCTAGAACAGGTTTTTCTAAAACTATTGTATTACTTGTGATGATTGGATTAATCAATAACAACAATAATCCAAAAATGCCTAAAAAACGTAAAAAAGCCAAAAGTAAATTCATCTTTGAATTACTCTTGGCCTTAAAATAATATTGAAAATAAGACAACCCAGCTGCTATTACCAAAGAAAGAATAATAAGAAGAATGGTGTTTGTTGTCATATTATTAGTTTATGGTTTGTAGTTTATTGTTTATAGTTGTGTAAAAACTACAAACAATAAACTATAAACTTGTTATGTAAGCATTCCTCCGCAAACATTTAATACTTGTCCAGTTACATAAGCACTCATATCTGAAGCAAGGAATAAACAAGCATTAGCGACATCTTCTGGAGTTCCTCCACGTTTTAATGGAATACCTTCTCTCCAACCTTTAACGACTTCTTCACTTAATTTAGCAGTCATCTCAGTTTCAATAAATCCAGGAGCAATGGCGTTGCAACGAATATTACGAGATCCTAATTCTAAAGCCACTGATTTAGTAAATCCTATAGCTCCAGCTTTAGAAGCAGCATAATTAGTTTGTCCTGCATTTCCAGAAACTCCAACAACAGAACTAATGTTAATAATAGAGCCAGCACGTTTTTTTAAGAATGTTTTCTGGATCGCTTTGGTCATATTGAAAACTGATTTCAAGTTCACATCAATTACTTGATCAAAATCTGCTTCCGACATACGCATTAACAAATTATCTTTAGTAATTCCAGCATTGTTAATCAAAACATCAACAGTTCCAAAATCTTCCAAAACCGCATCAACAAGTGTTTGAGCTTCGTCAAAATCAGCTGCGTTAGACTTATATCCTTTTGCTTTAATGCCTAAAGCGTTTAATTCATTTTCTAAAGCTAAAGCGGATTCAGCCGAAGAGCTATATGTAAATGCTACGTTGGCACCGTTTTTTGCGAAAACTTCAGCAATCCCTCTTCCAATTCCGCGACTTGCGCCAGTAACAATAGCTACTTTTCCTTCAAGTAATTTCATATTGTGTTAAAAGTTAATTTTAATAAATTGAGTTACAAATATAAACGATTTAGATGTTTTATAAAATTAAAGCTATAAAAAAAGCCTTACTGGTGCAAGGCTATACTTTATAAACTTATATTCAATTGAAAATGAACTAAAAAGCTACATTCCATCTAGGTAATTTATTGTTTTCGTTCAGAAAGTTTTGCAAAACCTGAGCTTCAACAAAAGTTGGAATTACTTTAGAATCATTGTTAAACGTTTCGTACCAAACCACTTCTAAACGACTTATTGCTTCTTTTTTCATTTGTGCAGGCCAAGAATATTTTCTTCCTGTTTTAGCAAATTGATGACCGTTTACAATTTTATCATACAATCCTCCATTTTTAGTTTTCAAAGAACCATCGTTTTGCACTGTTCCTGTAGAACCTACCATAATAAGCTCTTTTTCATCCGCTACATCATACACTAAAAAAACACCTGAGCCTTCAGAAGCATTACATACTTCCTCCAAATTATCTTCTACTGTTAATGAAAACTGATTTTTTACTTTGAATCCTTCTAATTCTTTATACATATCTTATTTATTGAATTTATTTTTATCTCAATTAGTCTCCTAATTAAATCGGCTGCAAATGTATTTCTTTAATTCTGTATAATACTAAAAAAGCCCCACAAATGTGAGGCTTAAACTAATATAAAATGGAGTTCTTAGGATTAACCTAAAACTTCTTTTACTTTTTTCCAATTTCAGCTGGTGAATCCACAACGTGAATTCCGTTTTCTCTCATGATACGTTTTTTAGCAGCAGCTGTATCATCAGAACCACCCACGATAGCACCAGCATGTCCCATTGTTCTACCAGCAGGAGCAGTTTCTCCAGCGATAAAACCAATTACAGGTTTACGGTTACCATCCGCTTTAATCCATTTAGCAGCATCTGCTTCTAATTGACCTCCAATTTCACCAATCATGATGATCGCTTCAGTTTCAGGATCGTTCATTAACAATTCTACAGCTTCTTTAGTAGTTGTTCCAATGATTGGGTCTCCACCAATACCAATAGCTGTAGTGATTCCTAAACCTTGTTTTACAACTTGGTCAGCAGCTTCGTAAGTTAAAGTTCCTGATTTTGAAACAATACCGATAGTTCCTTTTTTGAAAACAAAACCTGGCATGATACCAACTTTAGCTTCACCTGGAGTAATAATACCAGGACAGTTAGGACCAATTAATCTAGCGTTTCTTTTCTTAACATAATCGTTTGCATGAATCATATCAGCAACAGGAATACCTTCAGTAATAGCAATGATTACTTTAATTCCTGCATCAGCAGCTTCCATGATAGCATCAGCAGCAAAAGCTGGTGGTACAAAAATAATAGAAGTATCAGCACCTGCTTGTTCTACTGCATCTTTTACAGTGTTAAAAACAGGAAGGTCTAAGTGAGTAGTCCCTCCTTTTCCAGGAGTTACACCACCTACAACGTTTGTACCGTATTCAATCATTTGAGAAGCATGGAAAGTTCCTTCGCTTCCAGTAAAACCTTGAACAATTATTTTAGAATCTTTGTTAACTAAAACACTCATGATATATATTTTATGTGATTTTTAAATTTGTGTTGCAAAAATAAGGTATTTAGAAATTATTTGAGCGGTTTTCTTATCAAAAAAAAATTATGTTATTGCAATGATTTGTTAGCATCAAAACAAAAAATAGTTTTTGATTCAGATAGGATATTTTTGTCCTCTATTTTATTTTAATTTTTCTAGAATTTCTGGAATTTTTTTAAGATTAGCTAATTGCTTCAAAGACTCTCTAGATTCCTGAATTGGGGTTCCAAAATAGGTTTTACCTCCTTCAATTGACTTGGTTACGCCGGTTTGTCCTAGAATAACTGCTTTTTCACCAATTGTAATTCCGCTAGTCGTTCCTACTTGTCCCCAGATAGTAACTTCATCTTCAATAATAACACAACCTGCAATTCCAGTTTGGGATGCGATAAGACATTTTTCACCAATTACGGTGTCGTGTCCTACGTGCACTTGATTGTCAATTTTTGTACCTGCTCCAATTGTAGTGTCTCCAGTCACTCCTTTATCAATCGTACAAAGTGCACCTATACCAACATTATCTTGAATAACTACGCGCCCTCCAGACAATAGCTGATCAAAACCTTCAGGTCTTTTTTTGTAATAAAAAGCATCAGCTCCAAGAATAGTTCCTGCATGAATAATTACATTATCTCCTAAAACTGTATTATCATAAATAGAAACATTGGAATGAATCAAACAATTCTTTCCTATAACTACTCCATTACCAATAAATGAATTGGGTTGAATAATAGTCCCCTCACCAATAGTTGCTGTTGGAGAAATTGAAACATTTGAAAACTGAAATGGCTTAAAATAATTGGTTAATTTATTGAAATCTCTAAACGGATCATCAGAAATCAATAACGCTTTTCCCTCAGGGCAATCTACTTTTTTGTTGATTAAAACAATTGTCGCTGCCGATTGCAAAGCTTTATCGTAGTATTTTGGATGATCTACAAAAACAATATCTCCTTTTTCTACCACATGAATTTCATTCATGCCCAAAACTTCAAAACTATCATTACCTACAAATTCACATTGAAGTAAATCTGCAATCTCTTTTAAGGTATATGCTCTTGTAAATTTCATAAATTAGTATAAAGATTGAAAAAAAATTAAAGTTTGAAAATACAGTTGTCAACTTAATGCTAATAACCGTTCATTTTCAAACTTTAAATATTTCAAATAAATTACTCCTTAACACGCTCCATATAAGAACCAGTAGCAGTATCAATTTTAATTTTGTCTCCTTCATTGATAAATAAAGGAACATTTACTGTAGCACCAGTTTCAACAGTAGCAGGTTTAGTAGCGTTAGTAGCTGTATTTCCTTTTACACCTGGTTCTGTGTATGTAACTTCTAAAATTACTGAAGGAGCCATATCAACTGATAACGGTAAATCAGTTTCTGTGTTAATCTGAATCATCACATTTTCTCCTTCTTTCAATAAATCTGGTGAATCAAGAACATCTCTATTCAGAGTAATTTGTTCGAATGTTTCCGTATTCATAAAGTGGAATTGATTTCCTTCAGGATATAAAAATTGAAATGTGTGGGTTTCTACTCTTACCACATCAATTTTATGACCTGCAGAAAAAGTATTATCTAAAACTTTTCCATTAGTTAATGATTTCAATTTTGTTCTTACGAAAGCAGGACCTTTACCTGGTTTTACGTGTAAAAATTCAATGATTTTGTATATATCGTGATTGTGTTTTATACAAAGTCCGTTTTTAATATCTGATGTAGATGCCATTTTGTGTATAGTATTTATCGTTATATTAATCAAAAAGCAGCTATTTCATATTTTGAAATAGCTGCATTCTATTTCTGTTATTTAATTAATAGCTTCCGCTATATCCTTTCATGATACCACGAGATGAATTTCTGATAAAATCAATAATTTCATCTCTTTCAGGAGTAGCTTCCATTTCGGCTTCTATAATCCCTAATGCTTGAGTAGTATTGTAATTTTTTTGATATAAAATTCTATAGATATCTTGAATTTCTCTAATTTTCTCTGTGGTAAAACCTCTTCTTCTTAACCCTACTGAATTAATCCCAACATATGACAAAGGTTCTTTGGCTGCTTTTGTATAAGGTGGAACATCTTTACGAACAAGTGAACCACCAGAAATCATAGCATGATCTCCAATATGGATAAACTGATGAATAGCTGCTAGACCACCTATTACTGCATAGTTCCCCACTATAACATGTCCTGCAAGAGCAACTCCATTTACAACAATAGCATTATTCCCAATTACACAATCATGTGCAATGTGAGCATAAGCCATAATTAAACAATTGTCACCAATAACTGTTTGACCTGAAGCTACAGTACCTCTATTAATTGTAACACATTCCCTAATAGTACAATTGTCACCAATAATAGCCAATGAATCTTCTCCACCAAATTTCAAATCTTGAGGAACAGCAGAAATTACAGCTCCTGGGAAAATATTACAATTTTTTCCAATTCTTGCTCCTTCCATGATGGTTACGTTTGAACCTATCCAAGTACCATCACCAATTACCACATTGTTATGAATGGTTGTAAAGGGTTCAATTACCACATTTTTGGCGATTTTTGCGCCCGGATGAACATAAGCTAATGGTTGATTCATCTATTTTCGTTTTTAATAATTAACAACCTTGACTATTACTACCTATTAATAATCAAAGCAATTATTCTACAATTAGTTTTGTTTTTTTGCAATTTGAGCCATTAATTCCGCTTCTGCGACTAATTTTCCATTAGCATAAGCATTCGCTTGCATATGACAAATTCCTCTTCTTATAGGAGTAATTAGATCACATTTAAAAATTAATGTATCTCCAGGCAATACTTTGTGTTTGAACTTAACATTATCAATTTTCATAAAATATGTCAAATAGTTCTCTGGATCCGGAACAGTACTTAAAACTAAGATACCACCTGTTTGAGCCATTGCTTCAACAATTAATACTCCTGGCATTACTGGAGCATTAGGGAAATGTCCAACAAAGAAATTTTCGTTCATTGTAACATTTTTCATCCCAACTACATGACTTTCTGACATCTCAATAATTCTGTCAATCAACAAAAATGGTGGTCTATGTGGTAACATAGCCATAATTTTGTGAATATCCATTAATGGTTCTTGATTTAAATCGTAAACAGGAACATAATTGCGTTGCTCGATTTTAATCATTTTAGCCATTTTTTTAGCAAATTGTGTATTTACAAAATGACCTGGTTTATTTGCTATTATTTTACCTTGGATTTTTGTACCAATTAATGCTAAATCACCTATCACGTCAAGTAATTTATGTCTCGCAGCTTCATTTGGATAATGTAAAGTTAAGTTGTCCAAAATTCCATTTGGCTTAACGTTTATTGTGTCTTTACCAAAAGCAACTTTTAAATTCTCCATTGTAGATGCCGAAATTTCTTTATCAACATATACAATAGCATTGTTTAAGTCTCCCCCTTTGATTAATCCATTATCTAAAAGTGATTCTAGCTCATGTAAAAAACTAAACGTTCTCGATGAAGCAATTTCTGTTTTAAAATCACTTATATTTTTTAGTGTTGCATTTTGAGTACCCAAGATTTTAGTACCAAAATCAACCATTGTAGTTACAGTATAATAATCGCTTGGCATAACCAAAATCTCACTTCCGCTAGCTTCATCAGTAAAAGAAATTACTTCTTTTACCACATAAACATTACGGTTAGCAGCTTGTTCTTCTACGCCAGCTTTTTCTAATGCTTCAACAAAATATTTAGAAGAACCATCCATTATAGGCAATTCAGAAGCATTTAATTCGATGATTACGTTGTCTAAATCACAACCTACTAAAGCGGCTAAAACATGCTCAGGTGTTTGAATTTTAACACCTAATTTTTCTAAATTAGTTCCGCGTTGTGTGTTTACTACATAATTAGCATCTGCTTCGATAACAGGATTTCCTTCTAAATCGACCCTAACAAAAGTAAAACCATTATTTACTGGAGCAGGTTTGAATGTCATTTTAACTTCTTTTCCGGTATGTAACCCTACACCTGTTAATGAGATTTCTGTTTTGATGGTCTTCTGTTTAACCATTGTTTCCATTTTTTTGGTTTAATATTTGTTTCTTTAATTCGTCTATTTCTGCAATTATTTTTGGTAAATTTTTAAAATGAACATAGGATTTACTAAAATCATTATATCCAAATGTTGGGCTTCCTTGCAAAACTTCGTCGTCTTTTATGTTTCTTGCAACTCCTGATTGTGCTTGAATTCGAACATTATTTCCAATAGTTAAATGTCCTGAGATTCCTACCTGTCCACCAATCATTCCGTTTTTACCTATCTTAGTTGAACCTGCAATTCCTGTTTGTGCAGCAATAACAGTATTTTCGCCTATTTCTACATTATGCGCAACTTGAATTTGATTATCTAATTTTACTCCTTTTTTAATTCGAGTAGAACCTAAAGTTGCTCTATCAATGGTTGAACAAGCTCCTATTTCGACATCATCTTCAATAATCACATTACCAATCTGAGGGATTTTCTTATAACTTCCATCTGGATTTGGAGCAAATCCAAAACCATCTGAACCAATTACGGATCCTGCATGAATGATACAATTGTTACCTATTACTGATTCTGAATAAATCTTTGCGCCAGCAAAAATAGTTACATTATCGTGAATGACAACATTATCCCCAATAAAACAATTAGGATAAATTTTTACATTATTACCTATTTTTACGTTTTTACCAATATAACTAAAACTACCTAAGTATAAATCTGATCCATAATGTACATCTTCGGCTATTACTGTATGTGGCTCAATACCCACTTTACTAGCTTTGATAGCTTGATCATAAAATTCAAGTAATTTAGAAAATGCAAGATAAGCATCCTCAACTTTTATGAGTGTAGTTTTAATTTCAGATTCAGGAGTAAAACTTTTATTTACAATAGTTATAGAGGCTTCAGTTATATATATATAGTTAGTATATTTAGGATTTGACAAAAAAGTGAGTGAGCCCACTTTTCCTTCTTCTATTTTAGAAAGCTCGTGTACTTCTACTAAAGGATTGCCTACAACCTCTCCTTCTAAAACTCCTGCTATTTGTTCTGCTGTAAATTTCATTGGGACAAAAATATAAAAAAATAGATTTCTAATAGGGATTTATACTAGTTGTTTTGGAAAACATATATAGTATTTGGTTACTGATTTTGATAATGATTTCAAATTCAGTTGGTCTGAAGATTCAATAACATCTTCTATTGTTCTATCTTTTTTAAGTATACGAATGGGTTCAGCTTCTTTATTATAAGCTTGATTTTTAATTTTTCCTTTAAAAATAAAATAATTAGTATCGGCCAAACTAATATTATGTTCTGAAGCAAATTTCTCCCTTAACGGATTTAAATCATCAATTGCTACTTTATCACTGGTTAACTGAATTTTTAATAAATCTCTATTAATTATCATTTTGCTCAATGTTGACAAAATAAAATCATCTTGTCGTTGCCAAGCTTTCAGTGCACTAATAATATCAAAATCATCTAACTGTGAAAATAAATCTAAGGTATTAGTATCAAAGGAAGCCAAATCAATTTTATTTTGCATAAAAAACTGTAAAGGTTCACTGCAAGGCAATACTACACCTTTTAAGATAAGTTCTTTGGCTCGTTTTAAAATTTTAGTCAACACTAATTCAGCCACTAAACTAGTTTTATGCAAATAAGCTTGCCAATACATTAAACGTCTTGACATTAAAAACTTTTCAACTGAATAAATTCCTTTTTCTTCAATCACTAAATAATCATCTTCAACGTTCATCATTTGAATTAAACGCTCCGAATTGACATTGCCCTCCGCAACTCCAGAATAAAAACTATCCCGTTTTAAATAGTCCATTCGATCCATGTCTAATTGACTAGAAATTAATTGCAACATGAATTTTCGTGGATAATCTCCCTCGAATATTTTTATGGCTAAACTTAACTTTCCTTTGAATTCCTTATTCAACTGACGCATAAATAGCAACGATATCTCTTCATGATGTACATCTTCAACGATACTTTTTTCCATAGCATGTGAAAATGGACCATGACCTATATCATGCAATAAAATAGCAATATAAAGTGCATTTTCTTCCTCTTCAGAAATTGAAACCCCCTTAAAACGCAATACATCTACTGCTTTTTGCATCAAATGCATACATCCTAAAGCGTGATGAAAACGGGTATGATTTGCTCCTGGATACACTAAATACGACAATCCCATTTGAGAAATACGTCTTAACCTTTGAAAATAAGGATGCTGAATTAGGTCGTAAATTAAAGCGTTTGGTATTGTTATAAACCCATAAATAGGGTCATTGAATATTTTAAGTTTATTGATTTGCGACACTATGACTTTATTTTTTTTCGCCAACAAATATAATTAAATTAGCTTGTAATTTTAACTATACTTTATTGTTTACTACCAGAACAATTAAATGGTTTTTTGTTATACAACTGGCTCTTAAACAACTAAAAACTTCAAATCTTAAAAAAAGTTTAAAATAATTCGTTTAGTTCGGTAAATTACGAACCAATCCTATCTTTGCGAAAAAAATCATCATGGAGACTTTACAAAAAGAAAAAGAAGAACTAGTTGAAATATTAGGTATTCACTTTGAGTCTATTTACCAAATTCCCCCTTTGGCAGGAAGAATTATTGGTCTTTTGATTGTTGAAGGATGTAAGTCCGGATTAACATTTGAAACAATCGTAGAAAAATTAGGAGCAAGTAAAAGTTCTATTTCTACTAATCTAAATTTACTACTTAAAACAGAAAAAGTTATCTATTTTACAATTCCATGTGATAGAAAAAAATACTTTAAGTCAGCTGCATTAAGTAGCCGATTATCAAACTACTTGAAGTTTTTAGAGTCGGAAAATTATATTACCGATAGAATATTTGAATATCGACAAAAAACGGCTTCCTGCCCGGAAGAAAAATGTAATTTAGAAAACATAAAAGCATATAAAAAACACTTGAAAGAAGTTGAAGCCTCACTTAAAAAAACAATTGCCGAGTTCAAAGAAATAGAAATTCAAAATCAATCCAATAAATAACATCTAATTATGAAAAAGAGATTTTTTATTAGTGCAATCATATTATCCATAGGTTTACTTTCTTGCAATAAAAAGAAAGAAGAACAGGCCGCACCTCCTGTAATGCCCTACAAAGTTATAAGTGTAGAAAAATCAAATACTTCTTTACTTTCTGAATATCCAACTACTCTTGAGGGAGTTACCGATATTGATATCCGTGCAAAAGTAGATGGTTATATTGAAAAAATATACGTACAGGAAGGTCAGGAAGTTAAAAAAGGACAATTACTTTTTAAACTGGAAACTCAAACCGCCGATCAGGAAGCAAGTGCTGCTAAAGCTAAAGTTGCTGCTGCTCAGGTCGAAGTAAACCGTTTAAAACCTTTGGTGGAAAGAAACATTATTAGTGATGTGCAATTAGAAACTGCAAAAGCCAATTTAGCCAGTGCAAAAAGTACTTATCAGAGTATTTTGGCTCGTATCAATTACGCTACCATTAAAAGTCCTGTAAATGGAATTGTTGGTACTTTACCTTTACGATTAGGTAGTTATGTGAGTAGTCAAACAGCCGAACCATTGACCAGAATCTCGGATGTAAGCACAATTTATGCTTATTTTTCAATGAATGAAAAACAACAATTGGACATCACGATGCATTCGGCAGGAAAAACATTTCAGGAAAAAATTGCCAAAATGCCTGCAGTGAATTTAATTCTGAGCAATGGAATCGAATACGAACAAAAAGGGAAAATTGAAACTTTTAGCGGACAAGCTAATACACAAACAGGTTCTTTTAATGTAAGAGCAAGTTTTGCCAATGCAAACAAATTATTGCGTTCAGGAGGTAGCGGAACGATTCAAATTCCAACCAATTTAACGGATGTAATTTTGATTCCTCAAAATGCAACTTTAGAAATGCAGGACAAACGTGTAGTGCTAACTGTTGACAAAGAAAATAAAGTAAAAGCTATTCCTGTAGAAGTTCGTGCTGTTCCCGGAGGACAATATTTTGTTGTAGATAAAGGATTGAATGTAAATGATAAAATACTTATTGAAGGGGTTGGAATTATATCTGAAGGAACTGAAATCAAACCACAATTAGTTGACTATTCAACAATTATAAGTCCTGAGAAAAAAGGAATTAACTAATAATCGAATAAATAACATATTATGTTTTCAAAATTCATTGACAGACCTGTATTGTCAACGGTGATTTCTATTATTATCGTTATACTGGGAATTTTAGGGTTAATCTCGCTCCCTGTTTCACAATACCCGGAAATAGCCCCTCCTACTGTTACCGTTTCTGCAAATTATCAAGGTGCTAGTGCCGAAGTTGTAATGAACTCAGTGGTTATTCCTTTAGAAGAACAAATCAATGGTGTAGAAGATATGACATACATGACTTCTACATCTAATAATGATGGTTCAGCTTCTATAAATATATATTTCAAATTAGGAACTAATCCTGATTTGGCTGCCGTAAACGTTCAAAACCGCGTGTCTCGTGCCACTCCCCTTTTGCCACAGGAAGTAACAAGAGCCGGTGTAACAACATCAAAAAGACAAAGTGATAACATTTTGATTTTTTCTTTATACAGTGAAAATCCAAATTATGACATGACTTTTCTTCAAAATTATGCCAACATCAACATATTACCTAAAATCAAAAGGGTTGCAGGTGTAGGTGAAGCAATGATTTTCGGTCAAAAAGACTACTCGATGCGTATTTGGCTTAAGCCAGATGTTATGGGTGCTTATGGTTTAGTTCCATCAGATATTACCGCTTTATTAGCAGAGCAAAACATCGAAGCTGCTCCGGGACAATTAGGAGAAAGAAGCAATCAATCGTTTCAATATATATTAAAATATAAAGGTCGTTTACAAAGCACTAAAGAATTTGAAGAAATTGTAGTTCGCTCAACTTCTAATGGAGATGTTCTTAAATTAGGAGATGTAGCTCGTATTGAATTAGGAGCTGTAAACTACGCCAGTAATACACTTACCAATGGTAATCAATCAGTTGCCGTAGCTGTTGCACAAACTGCAGGATCAAATGCACAGGAGGTTATAGAAAATTCTTTGAAAGTATTAGAAAAATCATCAGTAAATTTTCCAAAAGGATTAAAATACAAGACTTTAATTAACGCTAATGATTTCCTTGACGAATCTATTTCTAAAGTAATTCACACTTTAATTGAAGCTTTCATATTGGTATTTATTGTTGTATTTATCTTTTTACAAGATTGGAGATCTACACTTATACCTGCCATCTCGGTACCTGTTGCTATTTTAGGAACTTTTTTCTTCCTGAGTCTATTTGGATTTACCATCAATTTATTAACCTTATTCGCATTGGTTTTAGCTGTTGGTATTGTGGTTGATGATGCCATTGTTGTTGTTGAAGCTGTTCACGCTAAAATGGAGGCCGGAGAACATGATCCTAAAAAAGCGGCTCATAGTGCGATGGGCGATATTAGTGGTGCTATTATTTCCATTACATTAGTAATGTCGGCGGTATTTATTCCTGTGTCTTTTATCAGTGGTTCTTCAGGAGTATTCTACAAACAATTCGGATTAACACTGGCTGTATCAATTGTTTTATCAGCAATTAATGCACTTACTTTGTCTCCTGCCCTTTGTGCTATTTTCTTAAGAGAACAAGGTTCTAATAAACCTAAAGGATTCTTAGAACGTTTTTATGCTGCCTTCAATACAGGATTTGAAACAACAACAGCCAAATACAAACGTTCAGTTGAATTTTTTATTAAACGAAAATGGATGGCATTTGCAGGAATTGCGCTTTTTGCAGGACTTTATATTTTACTAACCACAATTACCCCTAAAGCGTTTGTACCAAGTGAAGACACTGGATCAATTCTTTCGGATGTTTCATTAGCACCGGGAACTTCATTAAAAAGAACCGAAGAAGTATTATTACAGATAGAAAATCAGATAAAAGATATTCCTGAAATTAAAGAAATACTGCGTATTTCCGGTCGAAGTTTAATAAGTGGAACAGGTAGTAACTACGGAATGGTAATTGTGAAATTGAAACCATGGGCTGAACGAAAAGAAGCCAATCAGGAAGTTACCGCTGTTATACAGGAATTATTTAAACGTGCAGCAACGGTAAAAGATGCTAAAGTTTTATTTTTTGCACGTCCTACTTTAGTTGGGTTTGGTTACTCCAATGGTTTTGAAATGCAATTACAAGATCAAAAAGGAGGAACTGTACAGGAATTGAGTAAAGTAAAAGACGAATTTATAACTGCTTTAACGAATCGCCCTGAAATCAAGTATGCTGCCACTTCTTTTTCAGCTAATTATCCTCAATATCGAATTGATTTGAATGTTCCCGCTATTAAAAAATCAGGACTAACAGTAACCGATATTTTAGGAACAATGCAAGGCTATTATGGGGGAGTTTATGCATCCAACTTTAATAAATTTGGAAAACAATATAGAGTAGTTTACCAATCCGAGCCTCAATTTAGGAATGATCCTGAATCTTTAAATAAAGTTATGGTTCGAAATAATTCCGGTCAAATGGCTCCTATATCGCAGTTTGTAACATTGGAAAAAGTATTTGGACCTCAAGCAATCGACCGTTTCAACTTATTTACTTCGGTTAAAATCACTGGTGCTCCAAATGAAGGCTATAGTTCCGGAGATGCTATCAAAGCGGTTGAAGAAGTAGCTGCTCAAAAATTACCTTTAGGATATGGATACGAATTTTCAGGAATGACACGTGAAGAAATTAGTGCCGGAGGACAAACATTGTTTATTTTCATCTTGTGTCTGGTATTTGTTTATTTCTTATTATCAGCACAATACGAAAGTTATATTTTGCCTTTTGCCGTATTATTTTCATTACCAATTGGTTTAGCAGGTTCATATATTTTTGCTTATTTATTTGGAGTAACTAACAATATTTATTTACAAATTACATTAATCATGCTTATTGGATTATTGGCTAAAAATGCTATTTTAATTGTAGAATTTTCAGCCGACTCCAGAAGAAAAGGATTAAGTATTTCCCAAGCTGCCATTCAAGGTGCAGTAGCACGTTTAAGACCTATATTAATGACTTCATTTGCCTTTATTTTAGGCTTATTACCATTAATGTTAGCTCAAGGAGCTGGTGCTGTAGGTAACAAAGCTATCGGAACTGGAGCTATTGGTGGTATGTTAATAGGAACGGTTTTAGGAGTTTTTGTTATTCCTGTCTTATTTATTGTTTTCCAAAATTTACAGGAAAAAATATCGAGCAAACCATTACCTATTGCAATTAAAGAATCAGATGTTGAATCTATAGAATCAGAAAATGAAAAACAAAATATATAAAATTGCTTTGCTAACAACTACTGTTATCCTATTTCAGTCTTGTTTTGTTGGTAAAGACTATAAACGACCTGAAGTAAAAACAGCTAATTTGTATCGAAATGAAACAACAGCTGTTGATACCAATTCATTAGCCAATGTAAGTTGGGAAAAAATATTTACCGATCCTATTTTGCAAGCTCATATTCGAAAAGGTTTGCAAAACAATTTAGATATCCGAATTGCAATGCAAAACCTGGCTGCTGCTGAAGCAACAATGAAGCAAGGTAAAGCTGGATTTTTTCCTAATTTTTCAGTTGGAACTGATTGGACGCACCAAGAACTTTCTAAAAACAGTCAGTTTGGTGCTATTGTAAGAAACACTTCGGTAGACCAATATCAATTTACTGGAACTTTATCTTGGGAAGCTGATATTTGGGGAAAAATAAAAAGTAATAAACGTGCTGCAAATGCTGCATTTTTACAAACAGCTGCTGCTAATCAAGCAATCAAAACGGAGTTAATAGCCAATATTGCTGCAACCTATTATCAATTACTTGCCGTAGATGGGCAAATAAAAGTTGCCGAAGAAACTTTAATCAACAGAAACAAAAGTGTTGAAACAATCATTCAACTAAAAAAATCAGGAAGTGTAACTGAAGTAGGTGTTAAACAAACTGAAGCTCAAAAATATGCTACTGAAATTATTTTAGCCGATTTAAAAAATAACATTATTATTCTTGAAAACACACTAAGTACATTACTTGGCGAACCTTCAAATAAGATTGAAAGAAGTACATTTGAAACACAAAAATTAGCACCTTCAATCACGCTTGGTGTACCATCGCAATTATTAAGAAATCGTCCAGATATCATTGCTGCCGAATATAACTTAATATCCAATTTTGAATTAACTAATGTAGCCAAAAGCAGTTTTTATCCCACTCTTAAAATTACTGCAACAGGAGGATTTCAGAGTATTGAGTTAAAAGAATGGTTCAGCACTAATTCGATTTTTGCTAATATTGTTACGGGCTTAACGCAACCGATCTTTAATCAAAGACAACTTAAAACAAAATATGAAATTGCTAAAGCCAATCAAGAGAAAGCCTATTTACAATTTGAGCAATCTCTTTTAAAAGCAGGTAAAGAAGTCTCAGATGCCTTAGCACAATACAATAACGAAACTACAAAAATAGCTGTGCGCGAAAAACAAGTTGATGCGTTAAAGAAAGCGGCTAATTATTCAGATGAACTATTGACCTATGGTCTAGCTAATTATTTAGAAGTCCTAACGTCCAAAAATGATGCTCTGAATGCTCAATTAAGTTTAATTGATAATAAATTTCAACAGTACAAAGCTGTAATTCAACTTTATAAAGCCTTAGGAGGCGGATGGCAATAATAATCCTATTTATAGTATACAAAAGAAGCTGTCTCACAACTTGAGGCAGTTTTTTTTTTTTTTTACAACAGGATTTAGCTTATATTTAAGTGTTGATTTTAAGTCCTCTGAAGATGAAATTTAAACATTACAATCAAAATCAAACCACCCTTTTACCTTATTCATTTGATGAATTTATTGTAGCCCAGCATCCTGTTCGTATTGTAAATCAGGTTGTAGAATCAATATCAAACCCCTACTCAAAGCCTACAGCGAAGAAGGTAACCCAGCGTATCATCCCAAAATGTTACTTAAAGTCATGTTGTATGCCTACATGAACAATGTTTATTCTTCTCGAAAGATTGAATTGGCCATAAGAGAAAATATAAATTTTATGTGGCTTACTGGTATGACAGTGGTGGACCACAATACCATTAGTCGATTTAGAACCAATAAACTCAAAGATTCTTTTAAAGAAATTTTCAAGCAAGTTGTTTTAATGTTAGCTAGTGAAGGTTTAATTTCTTTAAAGCAAATCAATACCGATGGTACTAAAATAGAAGCGCAAGCCAACAAATACAGTTTTGTTTGGGGAAAAAGTATTAAAACCAATAAAGCCAAAATGCTTACCCAATTGGAAGAACTCTGGAAATAAGCCCAAAGTGTATCTAACGATGATGGTACTAATCCTGAGCCACCCCAGTTCAAGGAAATTAGCCAAGAAGTCATCGAAAAAACAGTAGCTCAAATCGATGCCAAACTCTCCGGTAATGAAAAAGCAAGTTCTAAAGCAAAAGCTAAACTGCGCTACATTAAGCAAAACTTCAGCAAAAACCTAGAAAAATACAATGAACAAGAAAAGATTTTAGGAGAAAGAAACTCTTATAGTAAGACCGATACCGATGCGACTTTCATGCGAATGAAAGAGGATCATATGTTAAATGGTCAATTGAAACCAGCCTACAATGCTCAAATTTCGACCGAAAATCAAATCATTGTCAACTATACGATTCATCAAAATCCAACCGATACTAAAACCTTAAAACCTCATTTAGAAAATTTAAAAGAGATCTTTGGAGAAAAAGTTTTTCAAAACTTAGAAGAAATCACTGCTGATGCAGGTTACGGAAGCGAACAAAACTATGATTATCTAGAACAAGAAAACCTCACAGCCTATGTGAAATATAACACTTTTGATAAAGAGCAAGATAAAAATCATCAAAGAAAAAAACATCCCTTTAGCAAAGAAAACCTTTACTATAACTCGGAAGAAGATTTTTATGTGTGTCCAATGGGACAAAAAATGACAAAAACACATCAAAGTAAACGAATAACAGAAGCTGGCTACACCCAAAACCTATCACATTACCAAGCTCAAAATTGCGAAGGTTGTCCATTACGAGGGCAATGTTTTAAAGGAAAAGGCAATCGAAGTATTGAAAGAAACCATAACCTAGAAAGACATAAAGAAAAAATTAGAGAACTACTGCTTAGTGCAAAAGGAATCCAAAAACGAAAACAACGCACTGCCGATGTGGAGCCTGTATTTGCACAACTCAAGCACAATCATGAATTTAGACGATTTTCATTAAAAGGTCTTGAAAAAGTAGAATTAGAGTTCAGATTAATGGCTTTAGCACACAATCTTAGAAAGAAATTAGTAGCATAATCAAAAATCAAACTTCCCTCATTATAATATTTAGTTATTCCTTAAAAAGAAGGGACAAATAAAAAACCGCCTCAAATTTAGTATTGAGACGGATTCTTTTCATTATATTCATTTTTTAGAAAAACTATTTCAAAAATTTAGATTATCCACGAATAAGTTTTCTGTACTTGATACGTTTTGGAGTTAAATCACCACCCAAACGTTTCTTTTTGTTTTCCTCATATTCAGTGAAACTTCCCTCAAAGAAATATACTTCTGAGTTTCCTTCAAATGCTAAAATGTGTGTGCAAATACGGTCTAAGAACCATCTGTCGTGAGAGATTACCACAGCACAACCAGCAAAGTTTTCCAAACCTTCTTCTAGTGCACGAAGGGTATTTACATCCAAATCATTCGTTGGCTCATCCAGTAACAATACGTTTCCTTCTTCTTTCAAAGTCATGGCCAAGTGCAAACGGTTACGTTCTCCACCTGAAAGCATTGATACTTTTTTGTTTTGGTCACTTCCTCCAAAGTTGAAACGACTTAAATAAGCACGTGAATTCACTTGACGACCTCCCATCATGATTAATTCCTGACCATCGCAGAAGTTTTCCCAAATTGATTTATTAGGGTCAATATTAGAGTGTGATTGATCTACGTAAGCAATTTTTACAGTATCACCCACCGTAAATTCTCCACTATCTGTTTGTTGTTCACCCATAATCATTCGGAAAATAGTTGATTTACCAGCACCATTTGGCCCAATAACTCCAACAATTCCTGCCTGAGGCAAAGTAAAATTCAAATTATCATACAATAATTTATCGCCAAATGCCTTGGCAACATTTTTAGCTTCAATAACATTGGTTCCTAAACGTGGACCATTAGGGATGTAGATTTCTAATTTCTCATCCAATTGTTTTTGATCTTCGTTCAATAATTTGTCGTAGTTCTGTAAACGCGCTTTTTGTTTCGTTTGACGTCCTTTTGCTCCCTGACGAACCCACTCCAACTCACGCTCTAATGTTTTTCTTCGCTTAGAAGCTACTTTTTCTTCTTGTTCTAAACGTTTAGATTTTTGATCCAACCATGAAGAATAATTTCCTTTCCATGGAATACCTTCTCCTCTATCCAACTCTAAAATCCATCCCGCAACATTATCCAAGAAATAACGGTCGTGCGTTACAGCAATTACCGTTCCTGCATATTGCGCTAAATGTTGCTCTAACCAAAGTACAGATTCCGCATCCAAGTGGTTGGTAGGCTCATCTAATAACAATACATCAGGTTGTTTTAATAACAAACGACATAAAGCCACACGACGACGCTCTCCTCCAGAAAGGTTTTTAATTGGAGTATCACCGTCTGGAGTGCGTAACGCATCCATTGCGATTTCTAATTTGGTGTCGATTTCCCAAGCACCTAAAGCATCTATTTTGTCTTGCAAAGCAGCCTGACGCTCCATTAATTTATCCATTTTATCTGGATCTGAATAATTTTCTTCAAGACCAAATAAATCATTGATTTTGTTGTATTCATCCAATACAGCCATTGTTTCGGCTACACCTTCCTGAACTACTTCCAAAACAGTTTTAGTTTCGTCTAATTCTGGCTCTTGCTCTAAATAACCTACTGTATATCCTGGAGCAAAAACTACATCTCCTTGATAATTTTTATCAACTCCTGCAATGATTTTCAAAAGGGAAGATTTACCAGAACCATTCAAACCTAAAATACCAATTTTAGCTCCATAAAAGAAACTCAAATAGATATCTTTCAATACTTGTTTATTGCTGCTTGAGTAAGTCTTACTCACTTTTGACATCGAGAATATTACTTTCTTATCGTCTGACATTTGTATTAAATTTTAATTTTAAAAAAGAATACAAATATAGTATTATTGCAGTAATAATTCACTGCTACTTTGAGGCAATACTACATAAAATTTTTACGATAAAAATCTTACTGATACGCTTTATCTGTCAATGTTTTCATAAAAGCAACAAGAGCTTTGATTTCTTTATCGTTTAGTTCTAATTTATCTGAAGGTAATGTTTGATTATCGATAACTAAACCTAAGCCAACTCCCCCACCTTTATTATAAAAATCAACTACTTCCTCTAAACTTGAAAAAACGCCATTATGCATATAGGGTGCTGTTATAGCTACATTTCGCAACGAAGGTGTCTTGAACGCATTTTTTAATTGAGGCATTTGATTTTGTAGATATCTACCTAAATCTGAACTAATCTTCTTCCCATTTTTATCCGCTGGGGTACCTATTACTTCCTGTTCTGTTTTTTGAAAAGAAGGCGGAACAGTTCCATTAAATAAAGGAATAAAATGACAAGTGGCACACTTGGCTTTTCCGGCAAAAAGATTAAAACCTAATTTTTCTTCTACTGAAAAACGATTCGATTCTCCCCTCATATAAGAATCAAATTTACTATCGAAAGTATTTAAAGAGCGAATATAACTTGCAAGCGCATTTTGAACTTGCCATTCTTCAATCTTGGAAGATTTTGGAAATGCTTTTTTAAATAATTCTTGGTACTCTTTATCTTTACCTATTTTTTTTAAAGCATTACTAACATTTCCGTGCATTTCATCTTTGTTTTGGATAACATCCAAACTTTGTTTTTCTAAATCCAACTGACGCATATCCCAAAATTGCGCATTTTGTAAAGAGGCATAAGTTAACATTGGTGTGTTTCTTCTTAAATTTACACCATTTAACGATTCATTATACTGCAAGCCATCCGTAAATGCTTTATCAGGATTATGACAACTGGAACAATTGCGCGAATTAGTATTTGAAAAAGCATTTTCATAAAATAATTTTTTTCCCAACGCTGCTTTTTCGGTGGTAAAAGCATACTCTTCAGAAGGAATAAATCCATCAACATTGAAAGCATTTTTATCAAATATTGACTTTGCATCCTGCTTAACAATACTATTTCGATCTGAATTTTTAATCTTATTTATTTTTTGAAAAGCGACCAATTTATGACTTAATGGATTTAAGAATTTCAAAATAAATTCTGCTCTATCAAAGGTTACAAAATTGGCATTAGCATCACAATATTTTATTGCTTTATCAATTAATGAGTTAATTTCTTTTTCAAGTTGATTGGAATCAGGATTAGCATTTTTAAACTTTGATAATAAACCCTTTAAAGAATGTAAACTTACTATGGCTTCAGGAATCGAATGTAAAGCTATGGGTGAATCAAAACCTGTAATGCCTAATGCCAATATTCTATTAATTTCCAATTTACAGGCGTCCATAATGTGTGCATCCGAAATAGTAATTGCTTCCAGATGCTGTTTTACTTGTTTAATATTACCTCCAAGAACCTTAACTTCTCTAATTAAATCGGTTTTATTTTCAACGGAATAATGAGGAAAAATTATTTCTTCGATAACTTGAAATCCACTTGGGGGTATCGCTGTATTTTCGGCTACTTCTAGTTCATCTAACGCAGGACCATTAATAAATCGAGCTGGATTAGGTGTAAAATATTCAACAGCCCATTCTATTTTCTTATAGTCTAATCTTGCGGATTTAAAAGCTTCTTGAATTGCTTTTTCATCTCCATTTCCTTCAACCTTTTTTTCAAAAAAAGCTATATTTTGACTTAATTTATCAATATCCGAAATTAAATTTTGTTGAACATCTAAGTCTTTATATTGGTTTGTTTCGCAACTAGCTAAAACCACTAAACATCCAAAACTCATTAAAAAAACTAAGTGTAAGCTAAACTTGTATTTAAAAATTCTCATTTTTTATAAAAATATAAAAACCAAAAAACAATCCTAAAAAATAGGATTGCTCTTTGGTTTGTGTTTTTCAAAAATTATTTTTGAACGTTTCTAATAATTACGGTTTGACCACCTTCCTTATTTGTATTAACACCACTTCCATCAGCATTTAAAAAAGCATCTTTTTGCCAAGTATGTGGGTGAATATTCACTATAAATGTATTTGGAACTCCTATTACATCTGAAATATCTTCCATTGCACCATATTCCCAGCTACCAAATTTCATAACGTTTGCCTGATTGTAAGTCGCATTCCAAATAGCATCATCACGTTTATGATTCATTGTCAACCAAGGTTTATTAGCTTTAGTTGTAATATTATATTGCCAGATATACGAATCGTGTTTAGCAGCAGTATAATACGAATCCCCATCCTCTTGAATGTAAACATAATTTTCAGTCACACAGATGTTATCCGGATTAATAATCCCTGTCCCTGGAGTTGAATCTCCTTCAACCACTAATTCTAATTTTCCTTTTAAAGGATCTTTATCATCTAAATTTAATTTATAAACTCTTCCCCACATCGTATACCCATCAACAGGGGCATTATTTGTAGCTTGTCCAGTAGCAGTAAAATAAATTTCACGGTTGTTTTTAGCAGATCCTTTTCGGTAATCAACGTCTTCAACTCTTGAAAAACGAATTGCTCCTAATGAATTAACTTTTGTGTTTATTTCAGCTCCTGTTAAGTTTTTAGCATTTGGGATTTCTACAAAAGAAACATCAAATGAACTTCCTACGCCCATTGTAGTTTCAGCTTGTTCTCCATCATTTCTTTTTAAAGCATATAATTTACCGTTATTTAAATCTCCAACTGTATTACTTACATACATGATTACTTGACCTGCACTGATATGAGAAGTTGAATAAGACTGGTCTTCACCAATCAAAATAACTGTTTTCCCTGGATACGCTTCTTTTGTTAATGGAACTGCATTTTCCATACTAGCTTTTCCTAAAGCTGGTAAAACTCTGTCTGTTCTCTTTTTATCAGATGTTAAACCCATTGGGTCAATTCCGTGTACCATACTTTCTACACCACTTTCTCCAGCAGTTAAAAAAAGAGGTCCAAAGCCGTTAATTTTTGGAGTTGCTAAAGTTGCCGAGCATAATCTTGTCATACCTCCTACAGCATCTACAATATATTCCCCTTTAACTGCTTTTAAAGTTTTATCAAAATATACTCTAGAAACCGATTTTAAAATCTCGTGATTTGTAATCATAATGTAACCATCACTATTAGGATCTTTCATAAATCCAGCTCCATCAGGTTGTGCACCATAAACAAAAAGAGGAGAACCTGATAAAACATCAGTACTACTAATCATAGAAGTGATTTTTAAATCTTCAAATCCTTCTTTGGCAACAACTAAAGCAGGTACAGATGAAGTATTGTTAAAATCAATATCAGCATTGGTTTTTTTGAATTTTCATCATCATTTTGACAACTCAAAATGGTTAATCCCATTACAGAAAATACTCCTGCCTTTTTTAAATAATTAAATTTCATAGTTTTTCTTATTTTTATTTTTGTCAAAACTATATCGGAAAAACTAAGTAGAGGTTAATTGATGTTTTTGAAATAATAAGCAAGAAGTTAATTTTTTGATAAAAAAAGGGGAAAAGTAAATTTAGAGTTAACAAATAAATAACAGCTAAAATTGTAGAAATAAAAAACGACCGTTATTAAAAAAATAACGACCGCTCTATTGTTTATTGGTGCTACACTCTTCCTTTTAAGGAACTAAACACCCAGGCAATGGCAAAAAAACCAATACCTACAGCAGCAAATCCTATCCCAGAGATTTCTCGGTATTTAAAAACACCTAGGGCAATTAAAATTAACCCCATTATAATCATAATAAAAGTGGCCCAGCCTAGGATCGTATTCTTATTCATTCCCATTGATCTGATGATTTATAATTTGTTTTTAAGACTACAAATATCGTTAATTTGAATAGCTAATTAAATATATGATAGAGCATTTCTTTGAGTAAATCAGCATTTGAAAGAGCATTCGCACCTACACCTTTACTTTTTACATCAATATCACGTAAAGCCGCTACAATCTGACTTACTTTTCGCATGGGATAATTTCGAATAGCTACATCGTATTCTTTCAAGAAAAAAGGATTAACGCCTAAAACTTTAGAAACATTCGTTGGATTTTTATCCTTTAAACCATGATATTTTAAGAGTTGAACAAAAAATCCAAAAACCAAACTAGTTGTCACTACCATTGGATTTTCTTTAGGATTATTAGCAAAATTTTCAGCAATAGTATATGCTTTTAGTTGGTTGCGTTCCCCAATGGCTTTTCGCAATTCGAATACATTAAAATCTTTGCTAAAACCAATATTTTCTTCAATATCTTTTGCAGTTATCATGCTGCCTTTTGGCAAAATGATTTGAAGTTTCTCTAATTCATTATTAATTTTACTCAAATCGGTTCCTAAAAACTCCACTAACATGGCCGAAGCTTTCGGTTCAATAGTATATTTTTTTCCTGATAAAACCCTCTTAATCCAATCACCAACCTGATTTTCGTACAATTTTTTACTTTCAAAAATTACTCCCGACTTAGCAATGTTTTTGGTAACTTTTTTTCGTTTGTCTAAGGTCTTGTATTTATAACAAAGTACTAAAACCGTTGAAAGCATTGGATTTTCAGCATAACTTTCTAGTTTATCAATGGTTTTAGTCAAATCTTGTGCTTCTTTTACAATTACAACCTGACGCTCGGCCATCATTGGATAACGCTTAGCAGTAGAAACAATATCATCTACGGTTACATCTCTTCCGTACATCACTGTTTGGTTGAATCCTCTTTCGTCTTCAGACAAAACATTTTCCTCGATATAATCGGATAATTTATCAATATAATAAGGTTCTTCACCCATTAAGAAATAAATAGGTTTAATGTTACCTGCTTTTATATCGTTTACAATTTTAATGACTTCGTCCATTGTTTTTGTTTAAAGTTCGATATTTAAAGTTTAGCATTCCAATAACTAGAAACTTTAAACTTTAAACCTAAAACTATTTTATATTTTTGCAAAATGCAAAAACTTAATTTTCCAACATATAATTTTCGTTTCAAAAATAGCGAAAATAAAATGGCAATTTTTGATGAAATCAGGAAAAAATTCATCATTCTCACACCCGAAGAATGGGTTCGTCAACATGTAGTTCGTTTTTTATTGGAAGAAAAACAATACCCCAAATCCTTAATCAATGTCGAAAAAGTATTATTGGTTAATGGTTTACGAAAAAGATACGATGTGGTGGTTTTTAACCCTGATGGTTCAATCCAAATTTTAGTGGAATGCAAAGCACCCGAAGTTAAAATAACGCAAATGACTTTTGACCAAATTGCCCGATATAACATGACTATGAAATCTACCTATTTAATGGTAAGCAATGGTTTGAATCATTATTTTTGCCAAATGGATTATGAGAATGAGAAATATCAATTTCTGGCCGAACTACCCAATTATAACATCAATAACAAATAGATACTTTGAAAAAAATAGCAGTTGTAATTCTAAATTGGAATGGAGTAAAATTATTAGAACAATTTTTACCATCGGTTATTCAATTTTCACCTGAAGCCACAATATACGTTGCTGATAATGCCTCTACTGACAGTTCTATTGCTTTTGTTGAAGCCACTTTTCCAACTGTAAAAATTGTAAAAAACGCGGGTAATTATGGATTTGCTAAAGGTTACAACGAAGCTTTACAACATATAGACAGCGAGATTTATGCACTGGTTAATTCGGATATTGAAGTTACTGAAAATTGGTTGACACCTATTTTAGAAACTTTCGAAAACGAACCCAAAACAGCTATCATCCAACCTAAATTATTGGATTTTAAAAACAAAGACTATTTTGAATATGCTGGAGCTGCTGGAGGCTTTATTGATAAATATGGCTATCCTTATTGCCGTGGACGTATTTTTGAAACGATTGAAAAAGATATCGGACAATATAATGATGCTCGAGAAATTACCTGGGCTTCAGGAGCTTGCTTTTTCATTCGAAGTAAAGTCTATCACGAATTAAAAGGATTTGATGATGATTTTTTTGCACATCAAGAAGAAATCGACCTGTGCTGGCGTGCTAAAAATAAAGGTTATATTATAAAATACAATCCTAAATCAATAGTCTATCATGTAGGTGGTGCTACTTTACAACAGGGAAATCCAAAGAAAACCTTTTTGAATTTTAGAAATTCGTTATTAATGCTCGTTAAGAATTTGCCTAAAGAAAAATTAATTCCTGTTTTATTTATTCGGTTAATTTTAGATGGAATTGCAGGAGTTCATTTTATTTTTCAAGGAAAATTCTGTCATTGTGTAGCAATTTTAAAAGCTCATTTTGCTTTTTATAGCTTATTATCAAAAAATTACAAAAAAAGAGCTATTTTTCAATCAAATGAATACTATTCTTGTAAAAGTATCGTTTTTAATTATTATTTGAATAATGGCAAGGTATTTGTGAACTAAAATTAACAGAAATTTAAATTTAATTTCTAAACATTAAGAACTAAATTTGTAAAAACTCTAAGAACTATTAAAATTAAATTTATGAAAAAAGTTGTTATCGCACTATCGGTACTTGCTCTTTTAACATCATGTGTATCTAAAAAGAAATATGCAGCCCTAGAAGCAAAAAACAAAGAAACTCAAGATTTACTTAATTCTGCTACTGTAAAATTAAATTCATGCCTTGAAGAAAAAGCAGGTTTAACTGCTCGTGTTGAAGGTTTAAAAGAACAAAACCAAGGATTAATTAGTCATTCTAAAGATTTAACAATGTTAACAGCTAAAGGTGCTGAAAATTTAGAAAAATCATTAGAAAGTTTAAAAGAAAAAGATCTTAAAATCACTAGATTACAAGACGCGTTAACAAGAAAAGATAGTGTAACTCTTGCAGTTGTTACAAGCTTAAAAAGCGTAGTTGGATTAAACGATGAAGATATTGAAATCAATGTTGAAAAAGGAGTAGTTTACATCTCTATCTCTGACAAAATGTTGTTTAAAACAGGAAGCTATAACGTAACTGATAGAGCTAAAAGTGTATTAGCTAAAGTAGCTAAAGTAGTAAATGACAAACCAGATTTCGAGTGTATGGTTGAAGGTCATACTGATAATGTGCCTTACATTGGAAACGGAATTTTATTAGACAACTGGGATTTAAGTGTGAAACGTTCTACTTCTATCATCCGTGTATTAACAAACGAATTAGGAGTTAAACCAGAGCAATTAGTAGCTGCAGGTAGAAGTTCTTATGTTCCTTTAGTTCCTAACACATCTGCTGAAAATAGAGCTAAAAACAGAAGAACTCGTATCTTAGTTTTACCTAAAATTGACCAATTCTATGATATGGTTGAAAAAGAAATGAAAAAACAAAAATAATCTGTTTTAAGATTTCATTATACAACAAAAACGTCCCGACAATCGGGACTTTTTTTATGCTTTAACTTTTTTAGGAACACAGATATGAGAAATTAGACAAATAAAAGTAATTTGTGAATATTAATAGAATTTCTGAAATCAGTGTTCTTGCTTCTAATTTCTGAAATCTATTTCTGTTTATAAAATATCCAAACTCCCTTTTCCCTCACGAACCACTTCTGGTTCATGACCTGATAAATCAATAATCGTCGAAGCTACATTATCACCATAACCACCATCGATTACCATATCGACTAAATTTTGCCATTTTTCAAAAATTAATTCTGGGTCAGTAGTATATTCAATTACATCATCTTCATCACGAATAGACATGGTAACTATAGGATTCCCTAGTTGACGAACAATTTCAAGAGTAATGTTATTATCAGGCACACGAATACCTACTGTCGTTTTCTTTTTAAACTCTCTAGGCAAGTTATTATTTCCCGGCAAAATAAAGGTATAAGGACCCGGTAATGCTCTTTTTAAAATTTTGAAAGTAGCCGTATCAATTTGTTTCACATAATCCGAAAGATTACTCAAATCATGGCAAATAAATGAAAATTTCGCTTTTTCTAACTTTACCCCTTTAATCTTAGCAATGCGTTCCAAAGCTCTAGAATTAGTAATATCACAACCCAAACCATAGACGGTATCAGTGGGATAAATTACCAAACCACCATCTCTTAAAACCTTAACTACTTTAGCAATTGCTGCTTCAGAAGGTTTGTCTTCGTATATTTTGATAAACTCTGCCATTTCTCTAAGAAAAAAGATTTTAGATTAAATAATAAAGACTAACTCTTAATCTTTTTAAAATTTCATATGTAAAAATTAACATTCCAAACGCAACTAAATTCAATTTAAAATGAAGAACTTCATTATTCTTAAACACTAATAAGAATTGTGAAGGCTGGAAATCAAGTCCTATTAAAATATCATTAGTTAAATCTAAAGTAAAATTTATAGCTATCCCATTTACAGATGTATAAAATACCCCATAAAATTCAAAAGCAACCAATTGTAAAAATAACGAAATTATTACCAAATTTAAACCTATAATATATCTTTTCTTATTTAATAACCACGCGGAATAAATACAGAAAGCAAAAAAAACAAATGGCAAAATAAGTAAAATATAAAAGAAACCTTCATACTCGTTGGTATTTGTGGTAAAAAGTAAATACAACATTATTAGTATGCCTATTATTCCTCCAAAAAATTGATAAATTTCAATGAAATTAAGTTTTTTCAACAGTACTTTGTCTATCATATTCGATCTATTGTCCTTTCTCAATTTTCTATTTTCTACCCAATAACATCCAATTTTGCAAATCGCAATAACAGCTTTTTGATTCCTCCTACTTCAAATTTGATTTCGGCCTTTTTATCTGCTCCTACTCCTTCTAAATTTAATACTTGTCCTCGCCCAAAACGTTCGTGCATAACAATATTTCCAGAGACTAACTTATTATCAAACAAATTAGCTGCTGCTGAAGGCGCAGATCCCGAAACTGGTTTTAATTTTCGAATTGGCGCATCCGGTTTCGGTTGGTTATCCGTAATGTATTTTGGAGGTGTTCCGTTAGAAGGCTTAGACAAACGTAATTTGGATTTATCTACATCGCCAAATATATCTCTATCAATCATCGGTTTAAAGCGATAATTACTTTCGGCAGGAGTTAAATATTCCAAATACTGACTGTCAATCTCTTCAATAAATCGGGACGGTTCGCTGTCTGTCAATTTTCCCCAACGGTAACGAGATTGCGCATAGGTCAAATAAGCCTGATGTTCCGCTCTAGTTAATGCCACATAAAACAATCGACGTTCTTCTTCTAATTCCGAACGCGTACTCATACTCATCGCCGAAGGAAATAAATCTTCTTCCATACCTACCACAAAAACATGTGGAGAACTCCAATCCTTTTGCCAAGTGAATAGTCATTAAAGCCACACGATCTTCATCGCTGGTGTCATTATCCAAATCGGTAGCTAAAGCTACATCTTCTAAAAATTCAGCCAAAGAACCTCTTGCGCCATCAACCTCCTTTTGTCCTTCGGTAAAATCTTTGATACCATTTAATAACTCTTCAATATTTTGAATTCTGGCCATGCCCTCAGGCGTTGCATCTTTTTTTAATTCTTGTACCAAACCTGTTTTTTTTGATACATGATCTGTTAAATAAAAAGCATCATGATTTTCATTTAAAACTTGAAAACTTTGAATCATCGTTACAAAATCCTGCAACTTTTGTTTAGTCCCTGAATTTAATTTCAAATCAATTCGATCAATATTTTGCATAATTTCAAATATCGATCTCTTATAATGATTGGCTGCAACGGTTAATTTTTCGATAGTAGCATCTCCAATTCCACGAGCTGGATAATTGATAACACGAACTAAGGCTTCTTCGTCTTTTGGATTGATAACCAATCGTAAATAACAAAGCACGTCTTTAATTTCTTTTCTTTGGTAAAAAGATAAACCTCCATAAATTCGATACGGAATATCTCTTTTTCGCAAAGCATCTTCCATAGCACGAGATTGTGCATTGGTACGATACAAAATGGCAAAATGACCATTGTTTAATTGATTTTGCATTTTTTGCTCAAAAATGGTACTGGCTACAAAACGCCCCTCTTCGGCATCTGTCAAACTTCGATGTACTTTAATTTTGGGGCCAAAATCATTGGCTGTCCAAACCACCTTGTCCAGTTTGGTTTTATTATGTTCCATTACCGCATTGGCAGCTTCTACAATATTACGTGTGGAACGGTAATTTTGTTCCAAACGATACATATTTACTCCTGAATAATCTTTTTGAAAATTTAAAATATTATTAATGTTAGCACCACGGAAAGCATAGATACTTTGCGCATCATCCCCAACTACACAAATATTTTGAAATTTATCCGATAATGCACGAACAATTAGATATTGTGAATGATTCGTATCCTGATACTCATCAACTAATATGTATCGAAAACGATTTTGATATTTAGCTAATACATCCGGAAATCGAGTCAATAATTCATTGGTTTTCAATAATAAATCATCAAAATCCATTGCTCCCGATTTAAAACAACGATCCACATAATTCTGATAAATCTCTCCCATTCTAGGTCGCTTTGCCATGGCATCTGCTTCTTGTAAATCGGGATCATTAAAATAAGCCTTAACGGTAATTAAACTGTTTTTAAAGGAAGATATACGACCTAAGATTTGTTTCGGTTTGTAAATATCTTTATCCAATTGCATTTCTTTTATAATTCCAGAAATAGCTCGAAGTGAATCCTGAGAATCATAAATGGTAAAATTAGATGGATAACCTAATTTATCGGCTTCAGAACGTAAAATCTTAGCAAAAATAGAGTGAAATGTCCCCATCCAAAGATTTTTTGCTTCACTTGCTCCCACAATACTAGCAATACGGGTTTTCATTTCACGAGCCGCTTTATTGGTAAAAGTAAGCGACAAAATATTGAAAGCATCCACTCCTTGATGCATTAAATAGGCAATTCTTATGGTCAAAACACGCGTTTTCCCCGAACCTGCACCGGCTATAATAATCATTGGGCCGTCTTTTTGTAATACAGGTTGTTGTTGGGCTTCGTTGAGTTGGGATATATATTGTTGCATTATTTTTTTCTATTTATGCAAAAATAAGTATTTACATGGATTTATTCCACAAAGATTCTCAAAGAAACATGGAGAGACACAAAGCTTTTAAAAATTCTCTCTAGGAATCTTTGCGTATAAACTTTGCGAGTCTTTGCGTTATTTTTTTCCAATGAAGAACAAAAAGTATATTTTTGCTTTTAAAATTTTATACTTAATGGACACAACTAAAATCATTGAAATACTAGCTTATACAATCCCTTCACTAATTACTGGTGGAGTTGCCTATTTTTTATTTCAGTCACATTTTAAAGACCAACAAAAAACCAGACTTTGGCTAATTCAAAGAGAGAATCAAAAAATGGCTTTACCACTTCGATTACAAGCCTACGAAAGAATGACCTTGTTCATGGAACGCATTCATCCTTCTCAATTAATGGTACGCATTAATCCTATTTCAACGAACAAAAACGATTATGAAAACTACATCATTGCTCATATCGAACAAGAATTTGAACATAATATTGCACAACAAATTTACATTTCAGACAAATGCTGGACAGTGATTTTAACCGCCAAAAATGCTACGGTTCAAATGATACGCAATGCTGCCAAAAACGAAAAAGTTACGAATGCCGATGAGTTAAGAACTTTTGTAATCAGCGAATTAATAGAAAAAACTTCGCCTAGTACAACCGCTTTGTCTTTTATCAAAAATGAAGTAGCCGAACTTTGGTAGCTTAGGCAATCCTCTCTAAGGCTTCACTTTTTTTCATTGCATATTGAAAGCCTTGTTCCCACCATTGCGCCATTTTTTCTTTATTAAATATCAAAGCATTATCCGTTAAATTAATTGGCGTATAATACAAATTGAGTTTAACATTGTTATGAGAAGCCGCCATGGTTCCTAAAAGAATATTGTGCTTCTCAATTTGATCTAATTCGATTTGGAACAAATCAATTAATAGCGAAAATGGATTTTTACCAATCGCTACTCTTGGTGTCGATTTTTCAGTTTCAAGAATAACAACATCAACTTCAGTTGCACCTCGTAGAATAGCTTCTTGTATAGGAACTAAACTAGAAAATCCACCATCGGCATAATCATTTCCTTTTATATTAACGATACTCATAAAAGGAATGTAGTTACTAGAAATCCAAGTCCAATCACAAAACTCATCATAAGTACAGTCTTTTATCGATTTGTATTCGCTTTGATTATTCGTCAAATTGGTAACAGTAACAACAATATCCGTCCCTAAAGCCTTTAACTGATTAAATTCATCAATCGAAAAATTTTTCTTAATGTACGAGCGTAGTTTTTTGCTTTCGCCAAAAGTTCTTCGACCTCTTAAAAATTGTAAAACGACATTAAAGTGATTAATACTAACTACATTAACTCCTTTTTTCTTCCTTACTATAAACGGATTAATATTGAAAATTTTCTTCATATTCACATTAGTGTAAATACGTTTAATTTTTTCAATATTACCCAAGGCTAGATGTGGAATTAATAAACTTCCTGTAGAGGTTCCTATAAATAAATCATATTTGATCTTTTTATTTTCTAGCAAATACTGGGCTACACCGCCTGCAAATGCCCCTTTACTTCCACCTCCAGAAATAACCAATGCTCGCATATAGTTTAATTTAATAATCGATTCAATTGAATTTGTTCTTTTTCGTTCAAACTAGGTAAAATTCGAATGAAAGCATCTTTTTGCTCTTTATTTTTCAATAAGGTTCGAATAGTATCACGTCCAAATTTAGAAAATTGCCAAGTATGATGTGTCGTGGCTTTCACTAAATTAATTAAAACTTCGTCATTAATTAATTGAAAACCTATTAAATATTCCAATGCATTTTGCCTTGTTGTTGCTTCAAATCGTTCAGAAGACATACTGATTAATTCATCAATTATAACTTTTTTATCGCCTTCGTATTGCGGTGTCATGATAGCTAAGGACAACCACAATGTACGTAAATTTAAATCGTTAAAACCTATCCAATTTTTAGCTTTGTTTAAATAGGTGATTCGTTGTTTTGGGAAATTTCGCCACAAATACAACAAAGCAATTTCTTGGGTTTGATAGGATTTGTCATCTAACAATGTTTCATAATCCAATCGAAATTCTTCAGGAATTTTTGGTAATGCATAGGCCACCATTTGACGAACTTGAACATTTTTAGTATTTAAAGCCATCTGCAAAAGCTCTTTTTTTGCTTCAAAATTTTCATTTCTAAGTTGGTTTACCACATGTTCCTTTACGAAATGATATTGATCCGATTGCAAAATTTGCTTAAAGAAATCCATTTTTTCAATCAATGGTTTTGATTTCATTTTGTCAATTTCAAGTAAAAGCTTAGATGATTTGTTTTGATTAAGTAAATCATTAACAATATTAGTATTAACAATCGTAGATTCAAGCCATACTTTAGAAAAAAGTTGGGTATCAAAATCACTTACTTTTTTAACTTCAGATAGAAAATCGGCCGTTGTAACATTTTTGAAAGCATACTTATTCAAGTAATTTTTAATGACTTTTTTGAATGCTTTATCACCAATTGCCTGATGTATAGAAAACAAGGCCCAAGCCCCTTTTTGATAATAACTTAACGAACTTGCTTTTTCATTTAAAATAGGAATACTATCCATTCTGGAAGCAAATTTTATCTGCTGAATCGATTCATACATTTTCGAATAAAAATAATCCTCTCCAAATATGTTTTTTTCTGCCAATAACGCATAGTAAGTAGCAAACCCCTCTTGTAACCAATGATGCTTTCCGCTGGTAGCTGTCACTAAATCACCAAACCATTGATGCGCTAATTCATGAGCATCAACATTCGTAAAATTTCTATCTTCAAAACCTGTAGAATCCACTACATACCGAGTAGCAAATAAGGTTGCTGATGTGTTTTCCATTCCAGCATACAAAAAATCCCTTACAGGAACTTGTTTATACACTTTCCACGGGTATTTATAACCAATTTCTTTTTCTAAAAAATCAAAAACAGTTTTGGAATAACGATAGGTAGGCTCAAAATGTGAAAGCTCTTTGTTTCCAATATATAAATCCAAAGGAATTTTAGTTTTTGAGAATTGTCGTTGTTTTTCAAACTTACCAATAGCTAACATCAGCAAATAAGAACTCATAGGTTTTTGCATCTGATACTGCCAAGTTGTAGATTGATTTGTGCTTATTTTTTTCTTTAAAACCCCGTTTGCAACAACTTTATAATCAGAATCAAAGCCAACACTAAGATTGAAAATCAACTTTTCATTCACGTCATCAAAACTAGGAAACCAATGGCTGGTATATCTGCCTTGTCCCTGCGTCCAAATTTGCAAATCATCTGCTTCTATAGAACCCACAAAATAGAGTGCTTGTTTGGGTATAGCTTTATATTCAAAAGTAATTGCGTTTTTTCCTTTTTTAAAAGGATAAACTATAAGTAACTGCTTGCCTGAATTCAAGAAAGCAATTTTTTTCTTATTTAACTTCACTTCAAAAAATTCCATGTTTTGGGCATCTAACCTTATTGTATCTACTTCTTTAAGTACTTTAAAAGTATAATTAACCAAACCTGAAATTGACTTTTCATTAGGATTAAGATTCAAGTGTGCTGAAACTGAAGTAAAATCAACATTCTTTGTTTGTTGTCCAAAAACGAAAGCAGAAATAAAAAGAAAAATAAATCGCATTTAAAATAGATTAAGGTAGATTTTCAAAGTTACAAAGGTTTGATTAACTAATCGAAGTATTTTTGTAAGTTTACCTCTTAAAATTATAATAATTTACCCTTGAAAAAAGCCTTATTTAACTGGAGCAGTGGCAAAGATTCTGCTCTTGCCTTATACAAAATTCTTCAAAACCCAGAATTTAAAATTGACTACTTACTTACGAGTGTTAACCAACAATTTCAACGTATCTCAATGCATGGCGTACGTGTAGAATTATTACAACAACAAGCTGAAAGTATTGGAATTCCTTTAGAAATAATGGAAATTCCTGAAATGCCTACTATGGAAGTTTACGAAAGTGTTATGCAACAAACACTTGAAAAATTAAAAAACAAAGGAATTAGTCATTCTGTTTTTGGAGATATTTTTCTGGAAGATTTACGTCAGTATCGCGAAGATAAATTAGCCACAATGGGATTTGAAGGTGTTTTCCCGATTTGGAGGATACCAACAAAAGAATTAATTCAGGAATTCATCTCGTTAGGATTTCAAACTGTTGTGGTATGTGTGAATGAACGTTACTTAGACAAAAGTTTTGTAGGCAGAATGATCGACCAACAATTTATTGATGATTTACCTGAAAACGTAGATGTATGCGGCGAAAATGGAGAATTTCACACCTTTTGTTTTGATGGGCCAATTTTTCAAAAACCAATTGATTTTGAATTAGGCGAAATTGTTTACAGAAAATATGAAAAACCAAAAACAGACAGCTCCAATACAGCTTGTGATTCGGACGATTCCACTGCTTACGATTACGGATTTTGGTATTGCGATCTCATTCCGAAAAAACAATAAAAAAATTCCAAATTCCAATTGTCACACTGAGTATATCGAAATGTTATTGGAATTTGGAATTTTACTTTATTTGATTTTTAACTACAATTTCTTAGCGTTTTTTACTTTTTGATCTGTAATCGCAATGGCTAATACTTCACTCATTTCTTTTACATAATGGAAAGTAACTCCTGTTAGGTATTCAGGCTTGATTTCATCTACATCACTTTTGTTTTCATGACACAAGATGATTTCTTTGATATTAGCTCTTTTCGCAGCTAATATTTTCTCTTTTATTCCACCAACTGGCAATACTTTTCCTCTAAGTGTTATTTCTCCAGTCATGGCTATATTTTTCTTCACTCTTTTTTGAGTAAATAATGACACTAAAGAAGTTAACATTGCAATACCAGCGCTTGGTCCGTCTTTTGGAGTTGCTCCTTCAGGAACGTGCAAATGGATATTGTATTTTGATAACAATTCTGAATTCAATCCCAATTGTTCTACATTCGCTTTAATATATTCTAAAGCAATCGTAGCCGATTCTTTCATGACATTACCTAAATTTCCAGTAATAGTCATACTTCCTTTTCCTGGAGATAATAATGATTCAATAAATAAAATATCCCCACCTACACTTGTCCAAGCTAAACCTGTAACTACACCCGCAACATCATTGCTTTCGTATTTATCACGCTCCAATCTTGGCACTCCAAGTACTTTAACGATATCCTCATCAGTAACTTTTTTGTTATATTCTTCTTCCATGGCTACCGATTTGGCAGCGTTACGAATTACTTGAGCAATTTTAGCTTCTAGGCCACGAACACCAGATTCACGAGTATAACCTTCAATGATTTTTTCCAATTGTTTTTTCCCAATAGTCAAATCTTTAGAAGTTAATCCATGCTCTTTTAATTGACGTGGAAATAAATGCTGCTTAGCTATCTCTACTTTTTCTTCAATAGTATAACCAGACATTTTGATAATTTCCATTCGGTCTCTTAAGGCTGGCTGAATGGTACTCATATTATTTGAAGTAGCAATAAACATTACCTTAGACAAATCATAGCCTAACTCAACGAAATTATCATAAAAAGCATTATTTTGTTCTGGATCTAAAACTTCTAACAATGCAGAGGATGGATCACCATGATTACTATTAGATAATTTATCGATTTCATCCAAAACAAAAACAGGATTAGAAGTACCTGCTTTTTTCAAACTTTGAATAATTCTTCCCGGCATAGCTCCAATATAAGTTTTTCTATGACCTCGAATTTCCGCTTCGTCTCGTAATCCACCTAAAGAAATACGAACATATTCTCTTCCAAGTGCTTCAGCAACTGAACGACCAATTGAAGTTTTACCCACTCCCGGAGGCCCTGTCAAACATATAATTGGCGATTTCATATCGTTTCTCAGCTTCAAAACAGCCAAGTGTTCAATCATTCGCTTCTTAACTTCTTCTAATCCAAAATGATCTCTATCAAGAATTTTTTGAGCATTTTTTAAATCAAAATTATCTTTAGAAAACTCATTCCAAGGTAAATCCAATAATAACTCCAAGTAATTTCTTTGAATACTGTAATCGGGAGCCTGCGGATTCATTCGACGCATTTTAGTCAATTCTTTTTCAAAAATTTTCTGCGTTTTTTCATCCCAATTCTTTTCTTTAGACTTTGCTAACATTTCGTCCATTTCCTCTTCTTGGGTTGATCCACCCAATTCTTCCTGAATGGTTTTCATCTGTTGATGAAGAAAATATTCTCTTTGTTGTTGGTCTAAATCGAAACGCACTTTAGATTGAATATCGTTTTTAAGTTCCATTTTTTGCAACTCGATATTCATATATTTTAGCGTTTCTAATGCTCTGTCCTTTAAATTATTGATAGCCAATAAATCTTGTTTTTCTTTAACAGACAAATTCATGTTTGAAGTAACAAAATTGATTAAAAAAGATTGGCTTTCGATATTCTTAATGGCAAAAGTAGCTTCACTAGGAATATTAGGACTTACCTTGATAATTTGAATAGCCAATTCTTTAATGGAATCCAAAATAGCAATAAATTCAGAATCTTCACTATCTGGTCTTTCTTCAGCAAAATCTTTAATTGTAGCTGATAAATAAGGATCCTCTGAAGTTATAGCATCAATTTCAAAACGTTTTTTCCCTTGTAAGATAACGGTTGTAGTACCATCAGGCATTTTAAGTACACGTAAAATACGGGCAACAGTACCGATGGCATTAATATCGTCTTTAGTAGGATCTTCAATATCTTCATTTTTTTGAGCTACAACACCTATAATTTTACTTTCGGCATTAGCGTCATCTATTAGTTTAATTGACTTATCTCTACCAGCTGTAATAGGAATAACAACTCCTGGGAATAATACCATATTACGCAACGGAAGAATTGGCAAAGAAAAAGGCAACATCTCTTTGTTCATTTCTTCTTCATCTTCTGGTGTCATTAATGGAATTAATTCTGCTTCTGAATCAAATTCATGTTGTGACAGATTGTCAACAGTTAGTATTTTATGTTTTGACATAGTAAAATTTAAGTCTTTTTGTCATTAAATAAAATGTATATCCAATAACAAAGTTAGTATTAAAATATTTTATGTTGCTGAAAATCAATTAACAACATAAATAACAAATATATCTCCATTATATAAGTCAATCTTTATGCCATAAGCAAAAAATAAAATGCCTTCAAAAAGCTATATACTCTTTGAAGGCACTACTTTAAAAGTATCTTATTTAATAACTTACATCAAAGCTACCTTCAGTTATTTGAAAAGGTGAAGCTCCATTCGTTGCAAATGAAAAAGTTCCTTTAATCCTATCATTGGCATTTGAAATAATTTTGACAGTACCTGAAATAGCGATGTATTCATCATTTTCATCTTCATAAGAGGCCTTTACCTTGTCGGTCAGTCTATTACTGCTTATAGTATATTCTCCAGGAGCTAAATTGTTTTTAACGTTTACTGATATTGTATTCATATTGGCATCTTGTGCACTTATAGCAATCCATTCATCACTATAATTACCCGAAATAACAACAGAAGTCTCTTGTGCAATCCATGTTTTACCATTAAAATCAACTTTAAATGCAGCATTAGATTCTACGGTACCATCAATAGGCTCATAGACACAAGAACAAAAGAGACTTACTAAAAAAAGAACTAAAAAAGGGGATTTTAAATTTAAGATTCTCATAAATTGGAGCTTTTATTTTAAAGTCCAAATATAATTTTTTATCTTATTTTTCTTACTTTTTTTTCAGTACATTTCTTAACAAAAGAACTCCTATCATGAAAAAAGCTGCTAAAAATACAATAGCTAAACGTGGACTTCCGGTTATTTGATCGATTATTCCATAGACTAACATACCTATAACAATCCCTATTTTTTCAGCTACATCATAAAAACTAAAAAAAGAAGCAGTATCATTAGTTTGCGGTAAAAATTTTGAATAAGTGGAACGAGATAAAGACTGAATTCCTCCCATAACTAAACCAACCAATGCTGCCATTGTATAAAAATGAATTGGCAATGTGATAAAATAAGCCCCAATACACAAGAAAAACCAAATGCTATTAATAAAAATTAATGTTTTAACATTTCCATATTTCTCAGAAGCTATAGAAGTAGTATATGCACCTAAAATGGCTAAAACTTGAATTAGTAAAATACAAACTATCAAACCTATAGTACCTTGATCTTTTGTTTCCCATTCTATTTCTTGTGAACCAAAATACGTAGCTACTAACATTACCGTTTGTACTGCCATACTGTAAACAAAAAAACTTTTTAAATAGGATTTTAAGCGTTCATTTTCTTCTAATAAAAACCACACTTTTTTCAATTCTTTAAAACCGTTAAAAACAACCGCTTTAGTAATTTTTTGCTGAGTATTTTTACTTCCTTTTGGTAAAAAATAATAAGTATATTGACTAAATACAATCCACCAAACGCCAACCATAACAAAAGAATATCGCATGGCTTTCATTGCTGAAAACTGACCATTTGCATCTGTAATGTTAAATAATTCAGGTTTCATCACCATTGCCAAATTGACAATTAATAATAAAACACTACCTAAATATCCTAAAGAATAGCCTTTTGCACTTATGGCATCTTGCTGCTCCTCGAATGCAATATCAGGCAAATAGGAATTATAAAAAACCAAACTCCCCCAAAAGCCTACTAGCCCTAATAAATAAAACATTAAACTTATATAAATATGGTCTAAGTCAAACCAATACAAACCCACACAAGAAAGCGCTCCCATGTAGCAAAAAAATTTCATAAACAGTTTTTTATTACCTACATAATCAGCGATACCAGATAATAACGGTGATAAAAAAGAAACAATTATAAATGCTGTAGCTGTAACAAAACTTATTAATGCTGAATTTTTAACATTGAAACCTAAAAAACTAATGTAACGCCCTTTATCTATAAATAAAGCATCATAAAAAATTGGAAATACTGCCGAACTAATTGTTAAAGTGTAAACTGAATTTGCCCAATCATAAAATGCCCAAGCATTCAATAACTTCTTATCTCCTTTTTGTAAATGAATCATGTTTATTTAAATTTTCGACGAATGTATTATTTTTAAAGGAGTTTTTCCTTTAACTTACTAAAATAGTATATTTTTAAAAACCATAAAAAAAGCCAATTCTAATGAATTGGCTTCTGATTTATTCCATATACTTTATTTAAAAACAACTCCAAACTTAGCTGCTACAGCTTTAGCTTCAGGAATCATAGCTTTTAAATTAGCTATTCTAGTGGCATCAGATGGGTGGGTACTTAAAAACTCAGCTGGAGCCTGCCCTCCTGAATTAGCTGACATTCTTGTCCAAAAATTAATAGCTTCATCAGGATTATAACCCGCAATTGCCATTAATATTAAACCTATTTTATCTGCTTCAGTTTCATGACTTCTGCTAAAAGGAAGCATTACTCCTACCTGAGAACCAATTCCATAATATTGTTGCCACATTTTTTGTTTTTCGACACTTTGACTTCCAGTTGCAGCTGCAACACCCGCAGCCCCTAAAGCTTGTAATTGAGAAGCACTCATACGTTGTGCTCCATGATTAGCTAATGCATGAGAAACTTCGTGTCCCATAACAGTTGCCAGTCCTGCATCATTTTTTGTTATTGGCAAAATTCCTGAATAAACTACAATTTTACCTCCCGGCATACACCAGGCATTTACCTCCTTACTATCAACTAATTTATATTCCCATTGATAATCTTTCAAATAATCCGTTTGTCCAAGAGAAGCCAAATAACGTTCAGCGGCAACTTTAATTTTAACTCCAACTGACTCTACTTTCTTAGCATCAGCTGTTCCTGAAATCACTTTATTCTCCTTTAAAAAAGTCCCATATTGTTGAAACGAAGATGGAAATAATTCACTATTAGAAACAAAATTCAAGGTTTTTTTTCCTGTCAACGGATTTGTTGCACAAGAATAAACCAAACCTAATGTTGCAATCCCTAGAAATACAAAATTCTTTTTCATGATAGTTTAGTTATACAAAACAAAAATACTGTTTTTATTAGCTAATGATTTATAAAATTAAATAGAATTCTATCAACATATTTATTTTTATGCTGAAATGTGTAAAACATTAAAATCTTTTGGAATAATCATATATTGATTTTCTTTAAAGCTTTTGGCATCAAATGCTATAATTTCATTATCAATTTCAACCGTTTTAATTTCGAAAGGCAATCCTATAAAGTTGATTTTAAATTTAGTATATTTTGTGTCATACTTTCCTTCTTTGTGCAATTGGATATTTACTTCATTCTCTTTACCTGTCATTTGAAAAGACAAAAAGCTAAACCTTCCTTTCTTGTAATCGTAACCGTCTTGAGCATCCTCATAAACAACTGATTTTTCTTTTCCAGCTTTATAATAAATATCTAGTGTCAATTCATCAAATTCTAACTCACCCACATATTGCTGAACAGGATATTTTGGAATAATTGCTCCCGATTTTACAAAAACAGGAATCTCATCAAATTTTGTATCAACCCACGTTTCTTTCCCACCTTTAACCAAGGTATTTGTCCAGTAATTATACCATTCCCCTCTTGGAAAGTACATTCTACGCCCTTGCGCATTTGGTTCAAGAATTGGACAAACCAAAATTTGATTTCCAAAAATAAACTCATCATTTCTATAATGTGTTTGAATATCCTCTTGATCAAAATATACTAATGGTTTTAACATTGGAGTTCCTTCTTCAATATATTGCCAAAACATGGTGTATAAATAAGGTAATAATTGATAACGAAGATTGACAAACTTTCTAGTAATATCAATAACTTCCTCATCAAAAGCCCATGGTTCTTGATTTCCGTGATCTCCTGATGAGTGTGTTCTACAAAAAGGATGAAAAACCCCTAATTGTATCCATCTAGCATACAATTCACCTGTAGGTTGCTCAGCAAAACCTCCAATGTCCGATCCCGTGAATCCCATTCCTGAAATTGACATTCTTTGTACTTGAATGTTTGCAATCCATAAATGTTCCCAACTTGCAACGTTGTCACCTGTCCATGACGAGGTATAACGTTGTGCTCCAGAATAGGCCGATCTTGTAATAATAAAAGGGCGTTTTGGATATGCAAAACGTTTTACACCATGGTAAGTAGCTCTCGCCATTTGAGTTCCATAGATATTATGTGCTTTTCTATGACTACAAGGATTTCCGTCATAATCATGGCGAACATCATTTGGAAATGTTTTATTAGGAACTTCCATAACAGCCGGTTCGTTCATATCATTCCATACTCCTTTCACACCAATTTCTGAAACTAGTTCTTTGAATAATCCAGCCCACCACTCTCTTACTTCAGGATTCGTAAAATCCGGAAAATTACATTCTCCTGGCCATACTTTACCCTTCATATAAGGACCATCAGCTCTTTTGCAAAAATAATCTTTGGCTAAAGCTTCTTTGTAAACCCAATAATCTTTATCAATTTTGATTCCTGGATCAATAATTACAATCGTTTTAAAGCCATCTTGAGCTAATTCGGTCACCATTCGCTTAGGATCAGGGAAATATTCTTTATTCCAAGTAAAACATCTAAAACCCTCCATATAGTCAATATCTAAATAGATCGCATCACATGGAATTTGTAATTCTCTAAACTTAGCTGTAACTTCTTTTACATTACTTTCAGGATAGTAACTCCATTTACATTGATGGTAACCAAGTGCCCAAAGAGGTGGCAATTCAGGCTTACCAGTTAAATCGGTATAAGAGGTTACAACGTCTTGCATATTTGGTCCATAAAAGAAATAATAGTTCATTTCTCCTCCATGTGCCCAAAAACTAGTTACATTTCTTCTTTCATGACAAAAATCAAAATAGGTTCTGAAAGTATTATCGAAGAAAATTCCATAGGCATGTTTATGATGTAAACCAATATAAAACGGAACCACTTTATATAAAGGTTCTTGATCTTTTTGGAAAGCATATTGGTCTGTTGCAAAATTCTCAACCCGTTTTCCTTTTAAATTTAATTGTGTGGCTTTATCACCTAAACCGTAAAAACACTCTCCATCTTTGGAAGTTTTACTCATTTTAACAATATTTCCACCAAATTCATAGGATTCCTCCCAATGAAAACCAAGTTCATCTTCTAAAATAACATTGCCTTTTAGATCGAAAATAGAAGCTCTTAAATCTATTTTTTGAATTTTACAGATGATTTTATTAGTTGTAATTTGGAAATAGCTTTCTTCCTCAGTCACCTCCAAATGGTTATACCCATGAGAATGACTTTTATCTATTGCGTAAGAGAAATCATTACTAAAATATCCTTTAGTTGTAAAACGAAAACGAATCAAACTATCTCTTAAAACAGTAAGTTTTAAAATGACACTGTTGTCAGTATAAAAAAATATGGAATCTACATCATGCGTGTAAGAAACTATTTTTGAAGGATATAAATCTCCTTTGTATTCTAATTCGGTATTTGTAATCATAATTTAGGATTTGATTATTATCATCGTGACTCTTTCAAACTTACAAAAAAAGTTATTTAAATAAGAAGAATACTTATTATATTCACGAAAACGATATAGTTGCAGATATCACAAAAAAAGAAGTATTAATTTTGACATTAATACTTCTTTTTTAGAAAAATTATTATTTATTTTTTGAGTCCTTTTTAGCATTGCCAAAAAAACTATAAATATTTATAAACAGTAACACTTAAAGGTGGAATTACTATTTCAACCGAATAATCTCTACCGTCATAAGGCGAAGATTCAATTTTCACATCGTTTATATTCTCCACATTACTACCTTGATATTTAATTGAATCACTGTTGAAAATTTCTTTAAGTTTTCCTTTTCTAGGAACCCCTATTCGATAATTTTTACGAACCATTTGGGTAAAATTACAAATAACAATCAAATCATCTTTAGTATCATTTCCTTTTCTAATATAAGAGATAACCGCATTTAGATTATCGGAATAATTAATCCATTCAAACCCCTCTGGACTAAATTGTTTTTGATATAAAGCTGGTTCCGATTTATATAGATTATTTAAATCCTTAACATATTGTTGAGCTCCACCATGTACAGGGTATTGCAGTAAATGCCAATCTAAACTTTCTTGAAAATTCCATTCTTTAATTTGTCCAAACTCCCCCCCCATAAACAACAAATTAGTTCCTGGGTGCGTAAACATATAACCATAAAGCAAACGTAAATTAGCAAATCGTTGCCATTCATCCCCAGGCATTCTGTCGGCTATTGATTTTTTACCATAAACCACTTCATCGTGCGATAAAGGCAACATGAAATTTTCGGTAAAAGTATAGGTCATTGAAAAAGTCAAATCATTTTGATGGTATTTTCTATACACTGTTGCTCTTTGGAAATATTTTAAGGTATCATGCATCCACCCCATCATCCACTTCATACCAAATCCAAGTCCACCTACAGATGTTGGTCTAGAAACCATTGGAAAAGAAGTACTTTCCTCAGCAATAGTCTGAACTCCTTCATAGTTAGCATAAACTACTTCATTGAATTCTTTAAGAAAACTAATCGTATCTAAGTTTTCTCTTCCACCAAAAATATTAGGCTCCCATTCACCATCATTTCTAGAATAATCTAAATATAACATAGAGGCTACAGCATCTACTCTTAAGCCATCAACATGATAATGATGCAACCAAAATAAAGCATTACTAATTAAAAAAGAGCGTACTTCATTTCTTCCGTAATTAAACACCAAACTTTTCCAATCTGGATGATAACCTTTTCTTCTGTCTGGATGTTCATACAAATGAGAACCATCAAAATAACCTAAACCATGAGCATCATCTGGAAAATGCGAAGGAACCCAATCTAAAATAACTCCAATTCCTGCTTGATGTAATTTATCTACTAAAGTCATAAAGCCTTGTGGATCACCAAATCGAGAGGTTGGTGCAAAATAGCCTACTAATTGATATCCCCATGAAGGATCATAAGGATACTCCATAACAGGCATAAACTCAACATGAGTAAATCCCATTTCTTTGACATAACTCACTAAATCTTCGGCTAAGTCTAAATAACTTAAAAATTGATTGCCTTCTGCACGTTTCCATGAACCCAAATGAACTTCATAAACCGAATATGGTTTATCTAAATCATTATGTTCCTTTCTGGTTTTCATCCAGTCAGAATCTTTCCAATCATGCTCTAAATCCCAAACTACAGATGCAGTTTGGGGCGGTTTTTCACAATAAAAAGCAAATGGATCGGCTTTTTCTGTAACTAAACCTTGATTATTCGATAATATCTTGTACTTGTAATTTGTACCTTTTTGTACGTTTGGAATAAATCCTTCCCAAATTCCCGAAGAATCCCATCTAACATAAAGTTCGTGTTCTCCTTGAGTCCAGAAATTAAAATCTCCCACTACAGAAACCGAATGTGCTGTAGGAGCCCAAACTGCAAAATAAACACCTTGAACTCCATTTAATTCAATCAAATGTGCACCTAACTTTTCATACAATCTAAAATGTTTTCCAGCTTTGAATAAGTTAATATCAAAATCAGTAAAAAGGGAATGCGAAATAACTTTACTCATAGTATTTTGGGTATAATTCTAAATCTTACGATATAGAATATTGATATAAAAAACAGTTTAATAACTTATCCAATTTTAAAATTGTCAGGCAAAGTCACACCTTTCTTAATCACTACAATTCCTTCTTTAACAGCATACAATTCGTTTGTAGTATTTTCTAAATGACTTCCTCCATTAATATATACATTATTTCCTATTCTACAGTTTTTGTCTACTAAAGCATTATTAATGTAACAACCTTCGCCAATACCTACTAATATTTTATTCTTTTTTGTATCTTCTTGCATGTCTTCGATACTTTGATAATAATCATTACCCATTACATAGGTATTTCTAATTACAGTATCCTTACCTACACGAGAACGAATTCCAATGACTGAATGTACAATCTCTTTAGCATTTATTATACAGCCTTCAGAAATCAAAGATTTATCTACCATAGCATTTTTAAATTTTGAAGGTGGCAATAAACGAGGTCTGGTGAAAATTTTATTATCGTTATCAAATAAATTGAATTTAGGAACATCTTCAGTTAAACCAATATTAGCTTCAAAGAATGAATCAATATTTCCGATATCTGTCCAATATCCTTCATATTGATAACTAAGAATTTTTTGCTCACCAACTGCTTGAGGTATAATTTCTTTACCAAAATCTTTTGTATTAGGATTCGCCATTAAATCCACTAAAAGTTGTTTATTAAATATATATATACCCATAGACGCTAAGTAATTTTTACCCTCAGCTTTCATTTGGTCACTCACATTAGACGTCCAATCAGGTAATAATTCTTTGTCTGGTTTTTCAATAAAAGATTCAATACAACTATCACTATTCGTTTTTAAAATACCAAATTCAGGAGCATCTTTAGCATTAACCGGTAAAGTTGCAATGGTTATATCGGCTTGGTTTTTAATATGTTCTTCGATCATATCATTAAAATCCATTTGATATAACTGATCTCCTGATAGAATTAAAGCATAATCAAAATCGTGATTTAAAAAATGAGGCATACATTGTCTTACTGCATCAGCGGTTCCTTGAAACCAAGTAGGGTTATCCGGAGTTTGTTCGGCAGCTAAAATATCAACAAAAGCTTGACTAAAAGCGCTAAATACATATGTGTTTTTGATATGTGCATTAAGTGAAGCCGAATTAAATTGTGTTAAAACAAACATTCTATAAATGTCTGAATTCATACAATTTGATATAGGAATATCTACCAATCTATATTTCCCTCCTACGGGTACCGCTGGCTTAGATCTAGTCTCTGTTAATGGATATAATCTAGATCCTTGCCCTCCACCTAAGATAATAGCAATAACGTTTTTTCTTTTAGCCTTCATATTTTGTTAATTATTAAGTTGTACATGTCTATATATTCCTGACTGGCTTTTTCCCATGAATGATCAGTATTCATTCCTTTTTTTCTAATTTCATTCAAAAGTTCCTTATCTTCATATAAATGAATAGCTCTTTGAATGGAATAACAGATATCGCCCACTGATGCCTGATTATGACAAATTCCATTTCCATCATCTCCAAAATCAACAACAGTATCTTGTAACCCACCAGTTCTTCTTACTATTGGTATAGTTCCATATCGTAATGAATACATTTGATTTAAACCACATGGTTCTACCCTTGAAGGCATTAATAAGAAATCAGCACCAGCATAAATCAAATGTGCTAATTCCTCGTTATACCCAATAAAAGTGTTGTAATTACCTTTATAATCAACTAGTAAACTATTTAATTGATTTTCGATATTTATATTTCCAGAACCTAAAATCAGTATGTTTATATTTTTAAAATTTTCGGATAAAGCTAATGCAGATGCTTGAGGTAATAAATCCCCCCTTTTTCATCCCAAAGCCTACCAATGAAGCTAAACAAGGGCTTTGTAGGATCTAAATTAAATAATGTACAAAGTGTTTCTTTATTTTGTTGCTTTCCTTTTTCAAAATTTTTAAGAGAGTAATTTTTCTCTAACATTTTATCCTTAGCAGGATCCCAAACTTGTGTATCAATTCCGTTTAAAATCCCTTTAGATTTATATCTTACAAGATTAAATAATGATTCTAAACCATTAGCCGATTGATTAATTTCATCCAAATAACTAGGTGATACTGTTGTCACAGCATTAGCACATTTAACACCAACTGCTAATGAATTTATACAATGACTCCATTCTAATATCTTTACATGAGATAAATCAAATTCTGGAAAATAATGCAACTTATCAAAATTAAATTGCCCCTGATACAATCCATTATGAATAGTTATCATTGAAGGTGTATCTAGCAATTGATCATATTTATAACAATTTTGCATCATAAATGGAATCAAGCCCGTGTGATGATCATGACAATTAATAACATCTGGCATTGAAACTCTTCCTATAATCCAATCTAAGGTTGCTATTTGAAAAGTCACAAAACGTTCTATATCATCTTCATAACCATAAACATCCTTCCTATCAAATAGTTCCGGTATTTCCATTAAGTACAATTCAAAACCTAGTTTATCGGTCTTTTCTTTGAGAACACTAAAAGGAAAATTAAAATTTCCCAATTTGACTGTTCCCCAATGTACACATTCAAATTCATTATCATTACGAAATTTAGTTTCATAGCAAGGTATCACAACCCTTACATCATGACCAGCTTTAGATTGATATTTTGGCAATGCACCAACCACATCAGCAAGACCTCCTACTTTTGCAACTGGGTAACACTCAGCACTAATATGAAATATTTCCATTTATTGATTAATAATTTATTTTTGGATAAAAAGACACATAATAAAAAATAAGTTAAAAAAATAACAATCTAACATCATACATGCTGAAAACACTAAAAAAATTCCTTTTTTAACTTTTTTAAATATAGTAAAAAATAGATATAATATAATCAAAAAGTAAAAATTAAAATCAATTTTAATTAATAGAACATAAATTGATAATATTTAAAAAAACAGATAATTAATTCGCAATTTTCTCACAATTCATAGCCTAAAATTATATAATTATAATTCATATTGCACTAATGAATTCCAAATAATAATAATTTAATAACAAAATTGAATTCAAAAAAACTTAAAACAATTAATTAACCCGTAGTGCATTATTAAGTTAAATTAATTTTCAGATTATTGAGGTTTCTTCCAAAGACGAATTTGTTTAAATATTGTATAGTGGTTAATGTCGTTATTTTAGAAAGAATCCTTGTTTTAAATCCTTTAAAAGATTTAGCATAATTACGCCTAATCATAAACTGATCACACAATTGAGAGAATAAGGTTTCTATACGTTTTCTAAACTTTTTAAATTGATAAAACTGTGGTTTATAGTCTTTTTGATTCACCCGTTTCGGAGTTTCCAATTCGATATTTACCTCATTAAACAAATCAAGTTGGATGGTTTGAGAGAGGTATCCTCTATCTCCAATCAACACACAATCTGATAATTGCGATTTTATATCTTTTAGATAATGAATATCATGAACCGAAGCAGGAGTTAAATCAAAACTTTGAAAAACTCCTTCAATAGAACATACAGCATGCAATTTGTATCCGTAATAGTGTAAATTTTGAGAGGCGCAAAATCCTTTATTTGGAAGGGCATAATCTTCTTCTTTACAAATTTTACTTCTTGAAGAACGAGCTATTTTGCAAACCTCTAAAGGCATACTATCAACCACAAAATAATTTTCAAATTCATTAAATTTTTCAACCATTTTCATTCTTATTTCTTCAATATGAAAAAACAACTGTCGTTTTCTTCTGTTATAAACATTACGTTCGATTTTTGAACTAATATCAAGACCCTTTATTTCTCTAAAAAGCTGATGTTCAGAATCAATAGATTTAAATTCTGCCAAAATAATTAAGCTAATCAGTTCAATGTCAGATAATTTTGGTTTTATAGGTTTGAAATAAAAATTTTCTGTTTTTGTTAGTTTTCGTAATTCCGTAAGAATTAATTCGTAATTTGCCTCTAAGTTGCTCATAGCTGTAATTGACTGGTAATCATTACAATTTAACACTTTTTGGTGTTTTGAGCAACTTCTTTTTATAATGCACTACGGGTTTAATTATTAAATTTCAATATGGATTTATTCAACAAACCAATTGATTGGAAAGAAGAATTACTCCCAATTTTAGAGAAATATAGGGACAAAATACATCCTTTAGAGTACAGAAATATTTATCAATTACTTATCATGACAATTTTATCTGCTCAAGATTCAGACGACAACATTAATAAAATTGCTCTTGCTTTTTTTAATAAATTTCCTGATTTATTAAGCCTAGCTCAATCAGATACAAAAGAAATAAATATTTTTATTCTTGATATAAAATATCACAAAAACAAAGCTCTTTGGATTTTCAATATCGCAAAAAAAATAAAGAACGAATCACATATTACATTAATATTAAAAGAATTAACATCATTAAAAGTAGTCGGCCGGAAATCCGCAAATGTAATTATAAGTGAAGCCAAAGTAACATTAGGAGGAATAATGGTTGACTTACATGTTCTAAGTGTAGCTCCAAGAATTGGAATTATAAAACCAACAAAAGATGGTTCAAAAGCAGAAAAAGATTTGATGGCTGTATTACCAAGAGAAATTTGGAATGACATAGGTATGTGTATTTCATTTTTAGGGAGAGAAATTTGTCGTCCTCATCCAAAATGTTATGAATATCCAATAAAATATTGTTGCCAATACGCTATGAAACAATAAAAATAAATTAAAAATGAATACCCCCCTTCAAATTAAATAGACTTTTACTAAGTAAGTTCGTTACGGTCGAATTAAAGTCGAGGGCTATGACCGACTGAACGAAACTAAAGGCAACATTTGAAATTAAGAGGATCAGGTCCAGTGGACTTGAGGTATAAAAACAAAAAACCCTATCCGGATTGGATAGGGTTTTTAAAGAAAGGCGACGACATACTCTCCCACAAAATGCAGTACCATCTGCGCAGGCGGGCTTAACTTCTCTGTTCGGGATGGGAAGAGGTGAGCCCCGCCGCAATAACCACCTTAAGGTTGTTCGTTGCTTGGGCAACTTTTAATCATTAATTATCAATTATAAATTGTTAATTATCAATTAAACAATACTTTAACATACTGAGATAAAGAATTTTAATTCATTTAGAAAGTTTCCCCTCCCCCGCCGTGGCGGGGAAGGTGATTTGTACATAAGCTTACGGATTATTAGTACTACTCGACTATGACATTACTGCCTTTACATCTATAGCCTATCAACGTGGTCATCTCCCACGATCCTTAAAAGAAATCTCATCTTGTGGTGGGTTTCGCGCTTATATGCTTTCAGCGCTTATCCCTTCCAAACGTAGCTACTCTGCAGTGCCCCTGGCGGGACAACAGATACACTAGAGGTTTGTCCAATTCGGTCCTCTCGTACTAGAATCAGATCCACTCAAATTTCTAACGCCCACAGTAGATAGAGACCGAACTGTCTCACGACGTTCTGAACCCAGCTCGCGTGCCACTTTAATGGGCGAACAGCCCAACCCTTGGGACCTTCTCCAGCCCCAGGATGTGACGAGCCGACATCGAGGTGCCAAACCCCCCCGTCGATATGAGCTCTTGGGGGAGATCAGCCTGTTATCCCCGGCGTACCTTTTATCCTTTGAGCGATGGCCCTTCCATGCGGAACCACCGGATCACTATGCTCTACTTTCGTACCTGATCGACCTGTATGTCTCTCAGTCAAGCTCCCTTATGCCATTGCACTCTTCGCACGGTTACCAAGCGTACTGAGGGAACCTTTAGAAGCCTCCGTTACTCTTTTGGAGGCGACCACCCCAGTCAAACTACCCACCAAGCAATGTCCCCCGCAGTGCGGGGTTAGGCCTCAGATAAACAAAGGGTTGTATTTCAACAATGACTCCACAACGCCTGGCGACGCCACTTCACAGTCTCCAACCTATCCTACACATCATTTATCCAAGGTCAATACTAAGCTATAGTAAAGGTGCACAGGGTCTTTTCGTCCCACTGCGGGTAAACGGCATCTTCACCGTTACTACAATTTCACCGAGCTCATGGTTGAGACAGTGTCCAGATCGTTACACCATTCGTGCAGGTCGGAACTTACCCGACAAGGAATTTCGCTACCTTAGGACCGTTATAGTTACGGCCGCCGTTTACTGGGGCTTCAATTCAATGCTTCTCCGAAGATAACATCTCCTCTTAACCTTCCAGCACCGGGCAGGTGTCAGGCCCTATACTTCATCTTACGATTTTGCAGAGCCCTGTGTTTTTGATAAACAGTCGCCTGGACCTCTTCACTGCGGCCCTGATTACTCAGGGCGACCCTTCTCCCGAAGTTACGGGTCTATTTTGCCTAATTCCTTAGCCATGAATCTCTCGAGCACCTTAGAATTCTCATCCCAACTACCTGTGTCGGTTTACGGTACGGGTACTAAATACCTGAAGTTTAGAGGTTTTTCTTGGAAGCCCTTAGGCGCACTATCACTTCAACCGAAGTCTCTGTGTACTATCGTATTTCACCAGTTCCTGCGCATTTAACTACAGGACCTATAGCTAGGTACTTTAACGAACTATTCCGTCAGTTCGCGGCGCTTTCATCACTCCGTCACCCCATCACAGTATTTAGTAGTACGGGAATATTAACCCGTTGGCCATCGACTATCCCCTTCGGGTTCGCCTTAGGTCCCGACTAACCCACAGCTGATTAGCATAGCTGTGGAAACCTTAGTCTTTCGGTGTGCGGGTTTCTCGCCCGCATTATCGTTACTTATGCCTACATTTTCTTTTCTAACCAGTCCAGCATGCTTTACAACACACCTTCAACCCTGTTAGAATGCTCCCCTACCACTTTGTATTACTACAAAATCCATAGCTTCGGTAATATGCTTATGCCCGATTATTATCCATGCTCGTCCGCTCGACTAGTGAGCTGTTACGCACTCTTTAAATGAATGGCTGCTTCCAAGCCAACATCCTAGCTGTCTGGGCAGACAAACCGCGTTCTTTCAACTTAGCATATATTTGGGGACCTTAGCTGATGGTCTGGGTTCTTTCCCTCTCGGACTTGGACCTTAGCACCCAAGCCCTCACTGCTGAGAAACATTATATAGCATTCGGAGTTTGTCAGGAATTGGTAGGCGGTGAAGCCCCCGCATCCAATCAGTAGCTCTACCTCTATATAACTTTATGCTCAGCGCTGCACCTAAATGCATTTCGGGGAGTACGAGCTATTTCCGAGTTTGATTGGCCTTTCACCCCTACCCACAGGTCATCCGAAGACTTTTCAACGTCAACCGGTTCGGTCCTCCACTGTGTGTTACCACAGCTTCAACCTGCCCATGGGTAGATCACACGGTTTCGCGTCTAACACTACTGACTAAAGCGCCCTATTCAGACTCGCTTTCGCTACGGATCCATACCTGAAGTACTTATCCTTGCCAGCAACGTTAACTCGTAGGCTCATTATGCAAAAGGCACGCCGTCACTTCACGAAGAAGCTCCGACCGCTTGTAAGCGTATGGTTTCAGGATCTATTTCACTCCGTTATTCACGGTTCTTTTCACCTTTCCTTCACAGTACTGGTTCACTATCGGTCTCTCAGGAGTATTTAGCCTTAGCGGATGGTCCCGCCAAATTCAGACAGGGTTTCACGTGCCCCGCCCTACTCAGGATACCACTATTCTTTACATTCATTACTTATACGAGGCTATCACTCTCTATGGCTCTACTTTCCAGTAAATTCTAATTCTTCATGCAAGAAATGTCGTGGTCCTACAACCCCAACATTGCCGTAACAACATTGGTTTGGGCTAATCCGCGTTCGCTCGCCACTACTTACGGAATCACTTTTGTTTTCTTCTCCTCCGCCTACTTAGATGTTTCAGTTCAGCGGGTTTGCCCACCTATCGGTGTACTATGTCTTCAACATAGTGGGTTGCCCCATTCGGATATCTACGGATCAAGTCTTGTGTGCAGATCCCCGTAGCTTTTCGCAGCTTATCACGTCCTTCTTCGCCTCTGAGAGCCTAGGCATCCCCCATACGCCCTTATTTTGCTTATTGTACTTATAATTATGCCTAATGATAAACATAATTACGTGTTCTTTCTACTTTTTTAATATTTTTATCTCAATATGTCAATGAACTTTAATCAGTTTTAAGATTTTTGTATTAAGTATTAAGACTTATCCTTATACTTTGTACTCTTATCTCTGTACTTCTTGGTGGAGAATAACGGAGTCGAACCGTTGACCTCCTGCGTGCAAGGCAGGCGCTCTAGCCAGCTGAGCTAATCCCCCGTATCTAGTTGTCAGTTAACAGTTATAAGTTAACAGTTTTTTGAAACGGTTCACTTTAAGTGTAACTCAACCTCTAAAATTTCCTATTTAAGTTTAAAAAGTAGTCCCGGGCAGACTCGAACTGCCGACCCCTACATTATCAGTGTAGTACTCTAACCAGCTGAGCTACGAGACTCTGTTTTTTACTTAAATTCTTTATTCTTTTTTTAAATTAACAGCAAGAGTAATACAATCTTAATTTTTGACCTTTAGTACCTTTTCATCTTTATCCTTAGCCTGCACTTGGCTAAAACTAAGGCTCTAGAAAGGAGGTGTTCCAGCCGCACCTTCCGGTACGGCTACCTTGTTACGACTTAGCCCTAGTTACCAGTTTTACCCTAGGCAGCTCCTTGCGGTCACCGACTTCAGGCACCCCCAGCTTCCATGGCTTGACGGGCGGTGTGTACAAGGCCCGGGAACGTATTCACCGGATCATGGCTGATATCCGATTACTAGCGATTCCAGCTTCACGGAGTCGAGTTGCAGACTCCGATCCGAACTGTGACCGGCTTTATAGATTCGCTCCTGGTCGCCCAGTGGCTGCTCTCTGTACCGGCCATTGTAGCACGTGTGTAGCCCAAGGCGTAAGGGCCGTGATGATTTGACGTCATCCCCACCTTCCTCACAGTTTGCACTGGCAGTCTCGTTAGAGTTCCCGACATGACTCGCTGGCAACTAACAACAGGGGTTGCGCTCGTTATAGGACTTAACCTGACACCTCACGGCACGAGCTGACGACAACCATGCAGCACCTTGTAAATTGTCTTGCGAAAGTTCTGTTTCCAAAACGGTCAATCTACATTTAAGCCTTGGTAAGGTTCCTCGCGTATCATCGAATTAAACCACATGCTCCACCGCTTGTGCGGGCCCCCGTCAATTCCTTTGAGTTTCAGGCTTGCGCCCGTACTCCCCAGGTGGGATACTTATCACTTTCGCTTAGCCACTGAAGTTGCCCCCAACAGCTAGTATCCATCGTTTACGGCGTGGACTACCAGGGTATCTAATCCTGTTCGCTCCCCACGCTTTCGTCCATCAGCGTCAATCAATTAGTAGTAACCTGCCTTCGCAATTGGTATTCCATGTAATCTCTAAGCATTTCACCGCTACACTACATATTCTAGTTACTTCCTAATAATTCAAGTCTAGCAGTATCAATGGCCGTTCCACCGTTGAGCGATGGGCTTTCACCACTGACTTACTAAACCGCCTACGGACCCTTTAAACCCAATGATTCCGGATAACGCTTGGATCCTCCGTATTACCGCGGCTGCTGGCACGGAGTTAGCCGATCCTTATTCTTACGATACCGTCAAGACATTACACGTAATGTTGTTTCTTCTCGTACAAAAGCAGTTTACAATCCATAGGACCGTCATCCTGCACGCGGCATGGCTGGTTCAGACTTGCGTCCATTGACCAATATTCCTCACTGCTGCCTCCCGTAGGAGTCTGGTCCGTGTCTCAGTACCAGTGTGGGGGATCTCCCTCTCAGGACCCCTACCCATCGTAGCCATGGTAAGCCGTTACCTTACCATCTAGCTAATGGGACGCATGCTCATCTTTCACCGTTGGAACTTTAATAGTGGTTTCATGCGAAACTGCTATACTATGAGGTATTAATCCAAATTTCTCTGGGCTATCCCTCTGTGAAAGGTAGATTGCATACGCGTTACGCACCCGTGCGCCGGTCTCTGCCGATAAATCGGCATACCCCTCGACTTGCATGTGTTAAGCCTGCCGCTAGCGTTCATCCTGAGCCAGGATCAAACTCTTCATCGTATATTGTTTGAACTTATAAAAGTTCCTGTTTTATATTGACTCCAAGTTACTATCGGTTTATTCAAATCTCGCGATTCTATTACTCTTATTTTATTTGTTTCGATTTGCATCGAAACGGCTGTCAATTCAATATGTCTAGGAACGTGTCTTTTTGTTTTTCGCTTGTCTCTCAAAGCGGCTGCAAAACTACAACTTATTTCTTTACTCACAAGAAAAATTTAAAGTTTTTTTTCGATTTATTTACCGAAGCTTAACTTCTCTTCTCTTGTCAATATCTCAAATAACTTTGCGTGTTTTGCGGGGTGCAAATGTAAATCGCTTTTTCAAATCTCACAAGCTTTTTTCAAACTTTTTTTTCAAACTTTCGTCCGAATCATTCTTCTTAGCCTGCCAGTATTTAATAGAACGTTTTCGCTGTTGCGGGTGCAAAAGTAGAACCTTTATTCGATTAAACAAGACCTTTTTGAAACTATTTTTGGTTTATTTTTTAATCAACTGATAACATGAAGTTTAATTTTTAAGAAATTTTCGGTTTTGTAGGAATTTGGAGTTTAAGACATTACTTTAACCGCAAAGGACACAAAAGAAGCACTAAGAACACTAAGGTTTTTGTACTATTAAATATAGTAAAAAAGGCTTTTTAACCGCAAAGAACGCAAAGGAAGCACTAAGAACACTAAGGTTTTTACTCAATATATAATAACATAAAAGTGAAATTTACCGCAAAGAGCACAAAGGAAGCACGAAGTTTACTAAGGATTTTACATTATATATATAGTAGAGATATTATTTCGAGCAATCACCCTAGCCCTGACCTGCCTGCCGGCAAGGCATGTAGCAGTGAAAATCCTTGCTTGCCAGTGTTTGGCAAGCAAGATTGAAGCGGATAGCAGGAAAGAGCTCCTAACAAAGCTCATACTATATTATAGTATAAACTTTGATTTATCACAATTAATTAAGACTAAGGCAATCTACTTTCCCAATGCTGGTTTAACTGATCCAGATTTACAGGGTTAGCTGCTGGTTGATTTTGAAGTCTTCCAGTATCGAAAGCTTCTTGAAGTATATTCTCTATTAAATAGTCTTCATTAGTTTGGAATGGCAGGTATTGTGATTTCAAATCGATGTCAAAAACACTAGCTGTAGTATTTGACCAAAAAGCTTTCCATCCACTTTTTAAAGTTTTAATTAATTCATAGGTACTTTTCCCCGTTTGACGATGTATCAATTTGACTAAAATTCGACCCTGACTGCGTGATAATTTTTTTAACCTTGCTTCAAATTCATTAGTAAGGTAATCTTCAACTATTTTAAAATATTTTCTTTTTTCTCTTTCAGAAGAAAGTCTAGCCATACCAAAATTAAGACTCGTAAGTCTGTCAGCTGCTAATTTAGCATATGGATAAGTCTTATAAACTCTACTTTGTAATATCAAATATTGCTTTCTACCCTCTTCGTCTAATTTTGATTTTGAAATTATAATTTCAGGCAATTTAATTGTATCATTTAAAAGACTATCCTTTTCAGTCAAAACATACCCCATAGCATTTGGGTTATATGGTACCACTTGACTGAAACCAGAGAAAGAAATTAAAAATAAAATTGCTATAAAACAAACAGACTTCATACCTTATTATAATTTGATGTAAAATTATACATTATATACACAACTGTAATACCAAATTTATAATTTAGCAAAAAAATATTTTTATGAGCACAAAATCGATTTTAAACAATGAATCAATGGCTTTTTTAGAAAGCTACCTTAATAATGCTTCGCCAACAGGTTACGAAAGTAGCGGACAAAAAATATGGATGGAGTATCTAAAACCTTATGTTGACACATTTATTACCGATACTTACGGAACAGCTGTTGGAATTATTAACCCTGAAGCCGATTTTAAAGTTGTAATTGAAGGACATTCAGATGAAATATCTTGGTATGTAAATTACATAACAGATGATGGTTTGATATATGTGATTCGAAATGGAGGTTCTGATCACCAAATTGCTCCTTCAAAACGCGTGAACATTCATACTAAAAACGGAATTGTAAAAGGAGTTTTTGGATGGCCTGCAATACACACAAGAGGAAGAGGAAAAAGAAGAAGCCGCAACACAACATAATATATTTATCGATTGTGGATGCTCTACTAAAGAAGAAGTTGAAAAATTAGGAATTCATGTAGGCTGTGTAATCACTTATCCAGATGAGTTCATGGTTTTGAACGAAAATAAATTTGTTTGTCGAGCAATTGATAACCGTATGGGTGGTTTTATGATTGCTGAAGTTGCGAGACTTTTACATGAAAATAAAGTAAAATTACCTTTTGGACTATATATTACTAACGCCGTTCAGGAAGAAGTAGGATTGCGTGGAGCTGAGATGATTACTCAAACTATCAAACCAAACGTTGCTATCATTACTGATGTATGTCACGATTCTACCACTCCAATGATTGATAAGAAAATTGAAGGTGAGACCAAAATAGGTAAAGGCCCTGTAATTACTTATGCACCTGCAGTACAAAATAACCTGAGAGAATTAATTGTTTCAACTGCTGAAGAAAAGGAAATTCCATTCCAACGTTTAGCTTCTTCGCGTGTTACAGGTACAGACACTGATGCATTTGCTTATAGCAATGGTGGGGTTGCATCGGCATTGATTTCACTCCCTTTGCGTTATATGCATACAACTGTAGAAATGGTTCATAAGGAAGATGTCGAAAACGTAATTCATTTGATTTATGAAACTATCCTTAAAATAGAAAACGGAGAAACTTTCTCTTATTTCAAATAAATACTAAAAAAGTAATTAGGCTATGCCTTTTCAAATAGCCTAATTACTTTTTATTAAAAATCTGTACAACTGAAAAAAAAAAAAAAAAAAAAAAAACACACTTTTCTGCTATCGGTTATCATCTTCTTTTTTTCTCTACTTTTATAATATTGCTCACAATTTAATCAAGTAATTTACTCTTCTTCAATAAACTAAAATATTGATAATTTACACTATTATACGAATCCTTAATTTTTAAATTATCCAATTATTAATAAATATTTTTTTGTAGTAAAAAATTTATTTTTACTCAATCATAAAAAACAATAACTGGTAAAAAAATAATTTAAAAGCATTTCTTTTTACAAAATATATTTTTTTCTTATATATTTAATAAAAAAATTATAAGATAAATATTGTTTATAATATTACTTTTTTAGTCAATTAAAATCAGAATAGATTAAGTTAATTTTCATTTTATTGCTACTACACCTATGAAAGGAGCCAATGTTTTTATATCTTTTTTATTTTGTTTGTTTGTACAAAATGTACAATCCCAAACTCAAATTCAAAAAGTTTATATTACAGATAAAAAAGGGAAAAATTATGCTTATGTGAATGTTACCAAAACCTATGAGCGCATTGCTGAAAAGGGTTATAAATCTGTTGATTTATTCCAAAAACTTGGTAATATTTTTTATGCTGAAAAAAATATGTCTAAAGCAGCTAAATGGTATGGTGAACTTTTTTCATTAACCTACGATTTAGATATATCATATTACCATCAATATGCTAAAGCTTTGACTGCTATAGGTGACATAGAAAAGGCTAATTTCATTTTGGAAAAATTAAAAATTCAATTAATCACCCAAAAACTATAACTTCGAATTAAAAACTAAATTTCAAAACAACATAAAAAAATATCCATCTTAATCATTATCTTTTAACAAAATGAAATACGATAAAGGTTAATATTTTTTCTATTAATAAAAAAAGAGTTTATAATTGGGGGATTATAAACTCTTTTTTTGATATTAAGTTGATAGATTTGGGGCAAAATATCGTACTTAATTAAAAACCAATTCCAACCTTACTTTATATTTTTACAAATATGTTTGTATAGTATTTTTTTCCTGTTGTAGCGTCTTCTCGTATTGCAATTCCAAAATGAGTAAAATCACCTTCTATATTTTCTTTGTGAGTAGGACTATTTAACCAAGCTGTTACTGCCGCTAAGGCACTTTTATAATTATAAGCAATATTCTCTCCTACTGATTTTGCTCCTAATACTTTTTTAATATTATTTGCTCTTTCCACAAAACCGTCATGACTAGCCGCTTTTTTTCAATCATGTAAAAATCATGTTCTTCTGATTTTGATGAAATATGATTGATTTTTTCCAAAGCTTTCAATCCAACACTTACTCTATGCTTATTGATTAAATCTAATGTTTCTAATTCTAATTCAGAATAAGTATAATTTTCTACTAGCAACGATGTTGTTGAATCAGCAGTTTCTACTGTTGTGTCTGATGAACATGAATTCATTGTAAATAATACTGCAAAAAATATTATTAACGTGTTTAAATTTCTTTTCATATGCTAGTAGTTTAAGTTTAAAGTAGATTGTGGTGCAAACTCTTTAAATGATTAGTTGTTGTTCTTATTTCTGATTCAAACATACAACGTTTTATCGTTAAACTACAAAAAAATCGATGAAATACATCTTTTTGATTTATAAATAAGTAAAATCTTACACGTAGAAGCTAAACGTTCCCTCTTCCAAGTGTAATCTTCTTGAAGCGAATAAATAATTCTATCATGTAAAATATTCCTTTTACGAATAAAAAGAAATTCAATTCAAATTAAGAGCAATAGATAACCTAAGACAGAACCTCCAATAACAATGAAAGCTGAATTTATCTTTTTATATTGAAAACTAATAAATAAACTTACCAAAGCAATACAAATTGTTCGCCAATCAGTAATAGTTTCAGAAGCCATTTGCAAACAAATTGCAATGATTATTGCAACAGATGAAACATTAACTGCATCTAAAAAAACGGTGAAACTCCTAGAATTTCTTAATCGATTTACTAAAGGATTTAAAAATGCAACAAACACAAATGAAGGTAAAAAAATGGCAACAGTAGCAAAAAATGCCCCAGTAGCTCCTTTCATTTGATAACCTACAAAGGTAACTGAGGAAAAAACGGGGCCTGGTGTGAATTGACCAACAGCAATAGCATCCATTAATTCCTGACGAGAAAGTAATCCTTTTGAAACCAACTCAGCGTCTAAAAATGCAAATAAAGCATAACCACTCCCATAAAGTATGGATCCTATTTTTAAAAAAATAAAAAATAAATTCCAATTGCTTGTAGTAACTAATGTATTTTGAAAAAGTGGAAAAAATCCAAATAGAATAGTATTAGCTTGAAGCGATGAGTTATTTTTTAACCTAAACCAAAATAACGCCAAAAATCCAGCCCCAAAAAGCAATATAATTTCATTATAATGTAGCAAAGAAAGCAATAAAACGATTAAACCAATTATTCCTAGCAAAATCGATTTTAAAGATTTTTTGGCCAATGGATAAACCGCACCTACAATAACCGCGATAATGGCTGGTTTGATTCCATATAAAAAAGGCTGAATTTGGGGCAATTGACCATAATCTTTATACAACCATGCCAATATCGTAGTAATAATAACTGCTGGCAAAATAAAACAAAGTCCCGAAACTAGAAGCCCCTTCACTCCTGCTCTTTCATGACCAATATGAATAGCCATTTCAGTACTATTAGGACCTGGTATCAAATAAGTTGCTCCTAGCAAATCTAAAAAATGCTGATCATCTAGCCATTTTCTCTTAACAACTACTTCATTTTGCATCATTGCAATATGAGCAGCTGGACCGCCAAATCCAATTATACCTATTTTTAAAAAAAGTTGAGCAAGCTCTTTTAATCGCTGACTTTCAGACATAATAAATCTTTATACACTAAATTGTAAGCGAAAATAATAATTTCTGAATCGGAAAGAAATTAAAATACAAATCTTAACACAAGATTCATTTACTGATTTGAAATACAAACTCAAATCAATTTCAATCGAATAGGAATCCAAATTTCTTCTTCCGAATTAGGATCTCCTTTTCTGTATTTTTCTCCTAAAATTTCAAAATGCGGTCGGTTATCTACTACATACTCCGAATTAGGAATCCAAGAACTAAAAATGGCCTCAAAAAAAGCAGGAGCATCGCTCCCATCACCTTTATAATCAAATACAACATAACAACCACTTGGAATTACTAAAGAATACATACTAACAGGAATAGTATCAAAATTACTTACTTCAACAGCAGCCCATTTTCCGAAATAAGTTAATGGATTAAATTGATCCCAAAAACCTTCAGGAAATTGCTGCAATGAGTATACATCATTTGAAACTGTGTTTTTTATTTCTTTTTTTAGAGGCATGAAACTTTGCCATAAAGGAACAGGATTATAAGTTGCATAATTCATCATTTGTTTGCAACCTATAATTTTTTTTCAGTAAACTCAATTATCCTTGGCTTCATAGTTTTAAATTAATGATGTAAATTGATATTTAAGACTGAAACTCATTAACTTTAACTTCAATTGAATTAGTTGTTATTCCTAGCAACTCGCACTGATAATCAAGTAATTCTTTTTTAATTAAGAAATACCCTCTTGAAAGTAAAAAAATATAATTATTCAGGGCTGAATAAAAAATATTCAATTCTTCGTCAATATATTTATTATTTGCAAAATACACCCAATCCTCTTTCAAATATAATTCAAAATTATCTTTAATGTTTGGCGTAATTTCTTTTTGATATAACCCGTTGGGTGAAATTAAATAATTTGATTTTTAATATTATTTATAGGTCTATCAAATATGAATTTATTGATATATTGAATTAGAGTCATTGCTGTTATTTTTGCTAAAATTCTTGTTTTAAAACTAGCAAAAGATTTAGCATAATTTCTTCGAATTAAAAACTGGTCGCATAATTGTGAAAACTGGGTTTCAATTCTTTTTCTTGATTTTCTAAAAATATATGGTTGAGGCTTATAGTTTTTTTGATTGGATCTCATTGGTGTTTCTAATTGGATTTTTACTGTTCGAAATAGGTCTAGCTGAATCGATTCTGACAAATACCCTCTATCTCCAAGTAATACACAATCAGATAATTGTTGTTTTATATTCTTTAGAAAATGAACATCATGAACTTCTGCTTTTGTAATCTCTAAAGAATGGAAAACACCATCTACAGAACAAACTCCATGTAATTTATATCCATAAAACCAATTGTTTTGTGAGGCACAAAAACCTTTGGAAGGAGCTGTTTCAAAATGCTCTTTACATATTTTAATTCGGCAATGACGAGAAAATTTACAGATTTCCAACGGCATACTGTCAACAATAAAATAATTCTCAAACTCAAGAAATCGACTCGCTAGTTTGCTTAGGACTTCTTAAGAAAACAAAAACAGTTTTCTTCTTCTTTTGTTGAATTGACTGCGTTCAATTAAGTTAGGAATTAAATCTGGACTAATTTGTTTGAAAAGTGAGTTTTCACTATCAATAGACATAAATTCAGCAGTTAAACTAAGTGCTACGACCTCTAAATCAGACATCTTGCCGCTTCTTCCAACTCTTGATTTAAATAATGAATCATAATTCAAAGAACTTATAACTTCTAAAACCTTAAAATAATTTTTAACTATATTTGACATGGATGTTGGTTGTTTAGCGACTTCAAGATACTGATTTGCAGTGTCTTGACCAATATCTAATCAATTTAATTTACTTCAAATAATTTCACCCAACGGGTAATAAATAGTATTTTTACAATCTTTAACTGTCAATTGAGTTGACAAAATAATTTTAAAACATAATTAAATGGCATCAGGTTTTTTCGCTTTATTAGATGATATCGCAACATTAATGGACGACGTAGCAGTAATGAGCAAAGTCGCAGCAAAAAAAACAGCAGGAATATTAGGTGATGATTTGGCTGTCAATGCCGAAAAAGCATCCGGATTTGCTTCTTCAAGAGAGCTTCCTGTTTTATGGGCTATTACCAAAGGTTCGCTATTGAATAAAATTATCATTTTACCGATTGCATTTTTATTGAGTGCTTTTTCTCCTTTAGCGATAATCATTATTTTAGTTTTAGGAGGATTGTATCTGGCTTATGAAGGAGCCGAAAAAATTTACGAATTCTTTTTCCCTCATCATCACGACAAAATCGAAATCACTGATGAAACTTTTACCGAAGAAGAAATATTGGCTCTTGAAAAAACCAAAATAAAATCAGCCATTGTTACCGACTTTATTTTATCTGTCGAGATTGTTATTATTGCTTTGGGAGCAGTTATTGAACAAGATTTAATGTCACAAATTGCAGTTGTTTCAATTATCGCCTTATTAGCCACTGTGGGAGTTTATGGTATCGTAGCTTTAATTGTTCGCATGGATGAATTGGGATTAAAATTGATTGCAATGAGTACCAAAGAAAAGAGTTTTACAAAATCTTTCGGAAACATCCTTGTGCTTGCATTACCTAAAGTTATCAAAACCTTAAGTGTAATTGGTACGATTGCATTAATTTTGGTTGCTGGAGGAATTTTTGCTCATAATATTGAATTTTTACACCATTTTGCACCGCAATTTCCTGATATACTGAAAGAATTTGCTTTTGGTCTTATTTTTGGTTTTCTTACTTTAGGAATAGTAACACTAATCAAAAAAGTGATAAAAAAATAAAGAATGCTAGTAATCAATTAACTTATTTTTTATTCCCATTTTTAATTTTCGTAACTTAGCCTAATACCTTCCAAATCTTTTCATTTTCAATACCTTAACCTTCAGATAGAGACCAGAAACCATCTCGAAAACGGGGTGTATCTGAAAAGCCAAAAGAGTAAGTTAATTTAAAATTCAACATTATGCCTAAGTACGTTATTGAAAGAGAAATTCCTGATGCAGGAAAATTAACTTCTGAACAATTAAAAGGAATTTCACAAGCCTCTTGCGGGGTTTTGAGTAAATTAGGTTCCGAAATCCAGTGGGTTCATAGCTATGTTACAGATAACAAAATCTATTGTATTTACAACGCTCCTAACGAGGAATTAATCGTTGAACATGCTAAACAAGGCGGATTTCCGGCCAATTCCATCGCTAAAATTTCAGCAATCATCGATCCTGTAACCGCTGAATAATAAGATAAAAAAGACTGTTTCATGATTTTTTAGAAACAGCCTTTTCTTTTTCTATTTTTATCTTCCCGTATAATTTGGACAACCAAAACATTTTTTATCCAAATTAAATTGATACGTCAGCGACAACTCATAGACTCCTCCTGTTTTTCCAATTTTAGTTGTATTCATATCGTACGAAAGTCCTAATCGTAAATGGTCGTATTGCAATCCCGTAAATAGATTGATGGACGTTAGAAAATGACTATCGATACCGTTTTTGGCAGGATTAGTTACTGCAGTAGCACCAAAAAACATTTTCTCAAACAATATTGAAGTACCTAAATCCAAACGATTATAGCGTCCTTGTTGCATATAATTTGCCGTAGCAAACATTTTAGTAGCATACGGAAAAAATTGCACATCAATATAGTCGGCTAAAAGGAATTCATATCCGGTACTCAAAGAGAAAAAGGTATTCAAAGGCAAATTACCATCTTTATTAAAAGCAATATTGGGTTTATTGAGATGTTTCATAGATAGACCAATCCATAAATCTTCGGTATTAAAAACCATCGCGGCACCAATATCAAAAAATCTACTTTGTCATTTTGTAGTGCTGGATCTATCGAAGAGGCATTGTTTACCCCTGTTCGAATATTAATTTGATCTTCCAATAATAAATTTTGAAAAGCAAAAGACTTATAACCAAATCCTACTTCTATGGCGGGTCTAAAATCCCATTCGTCACTCACCCGAACTCGGTAAGCATAGTTTGCATTCAATTGCGAAAAGTTATAATTTGTTGCGCTTTCTCTTTGGTTTAAAAAACTCACACCTAAACCCGAATTCATTTCTTCACTCCAAGTATTCAAAAACGCATAATCGGTTTTTATTTTCAAGTTCAAATTTGGCCATTGTTCTCTATGAATAATTCCCAAATAAGTGGTCTCCATGTAACCTGTAAAACCTGGATTTAAGGATTCAGGAACTAAAAAATACTGCGAAAAAAATAGGATCTTGTGCCTGAACATTCGAATAAAAGAAACACAATATCAGTAAGCTAATCAATTTAATTTTCATTTGTACGAACGTTCTTTTATTTGATTAATGTTAAGGCTCCTTCTTGAGTTATAGTATGATTGTAAAACGTTTTTCCAATCATTTTAAAGTAATAATTGCCGTTTTCAGCATCCAAATCTTTTACTTTACCATCCCATCCTTTGATTGTCTCGGCTGTTTCAGTATATATTAAACTTCCCCAAGTATCATAGATATGCAAAGTAACTTCGACAAGTCCCAAGAATACAGGCGCAAAAGTATCATTGATTTTGTCATTATTAGGAGTAAAAGCTGTTGGTACTTCTACGGTATATCCTTTTTCAATTTTTATCGTTGAAGTATATACATATTGACATCCAAAAGGATAAGTAACCGTTTGTTTTACCGTATATGTACCTACTCTAGTATAAACATGAGAAGGATTTTCTTCATCAGAAAAACTACCATCTCCAAAATCCCAAGCTATTTTAGTAAAATCGCCTGTTGAGAGATTCGTAAACAAAATGGGGTCAAAAATCGAATACAAGTTGTATACATCATGTCCGTAGGAATCATACGAAAAATTAGCAATACCTAAAACAGGCGTATTCACAGTGATAGGAAATTCAGCTTCACAGCCAAAACTATCTTTTACTGTAAAAACAACTAACCCGTTATTATTCGTATTCATGTACTGATTATTGTCACCGCTAACCACTCCATCTGACCAACTAAAAGTATAAGGCGGTACACCTCCTTTTACATGACCAACAAAGGTTTGTTTCACAAATTTAGTTTCACAATTATAATCCGTTATGGTTTCTACCGTAGGAACCAGTTGCCCAAAACGGCTAATTTCCCAAGAATCAGTTTCTTTACAGCCATTTACATCAGTAACCAAAACTGTATAATTACCGGGCGTTAAATTCTCTAAATCTTCTGTAGTGGCGCCATTAGACCATTTGTACGTATACGGAGCAGTTCCTCCTGTAACAACCAAATTTATTTTTCCTGTATTAGCATTATCACAACTTAACGAATTCGAAACATCTACATTTATTTTCAGTTTTGAAGGCTCATTAATAATAAATGGTTAATTAATTACACAGCCTTTTTTATCTGTAATTGTGACTGAATATCCGCCTGGACCAAGATTATTTCGCTCTGTTCCTGCAGTCGAACCATCACTCCAAACTAAGGTTATTGGAGCAACATTACCAAAAGTAAAATTAGGTAACAAAACAGGTTCTACACAGATGGTTCTACTATACCGAACTCCTACTCCACAAGGTGTCACTGCATCCAGAGTTATGGTATAATTCCCTGGGGACGAATAAGCATGACTAGGACTCACCGCATTTGATTTAGGTGTGCCATCTCCAAAGTCCCATGTATAGAACGCCTTCAGTACTACAATTATTGGTAAATCCTGCAGCGGTATTATTGGAAAAAAACACCGAAGAATTAACACAAGCTATGCTTGGAGAACTAAAACGTACCGTTGGTTTGTCCAATACAATAATTAGGCCCAACAGACGAATTGGTATTGTTACATGAATTGGTTATCGTCAAAATTACCATACTCCCACTTGGACAATTCGCACTAGTATAGCTATGTGGAATAGGAAAATTTTGTGAAGCGACAGGATTTGAAGCGTTATAATATGGTGAACTTTCTAACTCAGCCTGAGTGTAGGTTCTTGAGGATCCATCTCCATAATTAACCAAATAACTGGTATCTGATGTATTCAAAGCCCAGGAGCTAATAGCAAAATTAATAGGAGTACCTGGTGCACAAAAATTGGTCGTGTTTCCTGGAGTAAACAAAGCACCCGCAGGATTGTTTGAATTTTTAACAATGTATGAAATATTATTATTGCATCCTGAACTTCCAATAGCGGTTATGACCATATTGAACGATCCTAAGCGTTGATAGGTATGCGTCTTAGGAAAACTAACATTGGTTTCTTTATTTCCATCACCCCAGTCAATGTTATAGGAACTGACACAGGAAGAAGAAGGGGAAGAATTGTCTACATTAATTGTATAAGTGGGACTGGTATTATTATCTCCACAACGTTCAAAAACAGAGGTCGAACCAGCATTTAAATTCACAAATTTCAAATCGGGTTTTTGTTGCACGCTTACCGTTTAAGTAACGGGACTACTACTCAACCCATTTTTATCCTTAACTATCAATTTCACACTGAAATCCTTATTACCACATCCTAAAGCAGTAAAAATATGCGTTGGATTGCTTTCATTCGAAGTTGTTCCATCCCCAAAATCCCATTCGTAAGTAAATGGTGCGTCTCCGCTAATTATCGGAGTAAAGGTAATCGGTGTTCCTGAACAACTGTTTGGATTATCAATGGTAAAATCGACAGTGGGAGCTACATATTCAACTTTGGATTCAATATTGGAAACTTTTGAAAAAATAAAATCACCATCGAAAAGAATGAATAAGGCAAAAATATAAACCGAAATCCGGAGGATTTTAAACACAAATCAGAATCTATAAATTTCTGACAAAAATATAAATATATTATCGAATGAACTAATAAAATTTAAGATTAACACGTGTAATCTAATGATTTTAGAGTTAAATATAGTATCGGTTAAAAAAATCATCTCCACATTTATAAATTGCACTATTCCTACTCTTCATAAAAATACCTATTTTTGCAATCTAAAATTTTTATCGATGCCAAATAAAAAATACAAAATAGCGGTTATTCAATTGAATTTGAATGATGTTGCCGAAAATAATCTTAAAAAATGTATCGCTTGGGTACGAGATGCTGCCGCAAAAGGTGCAGAAGTAATTTCGCTTCCTGAATTATATAGTAGTCATTATTTCTGTCAAAGTGAAGATGTAGACAATTTTGCCTTGGCAGAACCTTTATACAGCACATCTTTTATCGCATTTAGCGAATTAGCAAAAGAATTAGGTGTGGTGATTATTGTTCCTTTCTTCGAAAAAAGAATGGCTGGAATTTACCACAACTCTGCTTACATCATAGATACAGACGGAACTGAGGCAGGTTTGTACCGTAAAATGCACATTCCGGACGATCCTGCTTTCTATGAAAAATTCTATTTCACTCCGGGTGATTTAGGATTTAAAAACAATCCAACTAAAAAAGGAAATATTGGAACATTAATCTGCTGGGATCAATGGTATCCGGAAGCAGCCCGTTTAACTGCCTTAAAAGGTTCTGAAGTATTGTTTTATCCAACCGCAATTGGATGGCATCCAGCAGAAAAAGAGCAATACGGAGCTAACCAATACGGAGCTTGGATGAACGTAATGAAAGGGCACGCTGTTGCTAACGGAGTGTACGTTGCTGCTGCTAACCGAATTGGTTTAGAAAAATATTTACCTGATACTGCCGGAATCGAATTCTGGGGAGCTTCCTTCATTTGTGGTCCACAAGGAGAGATTTTAGCACAGGCTTCTCACGACAAAGAAGAAATCTTAATCGCTGAGGTTGATTTAGACTTACAAGAAAATGTTCGCCAAAACTGGCCTTTCTTCAGAGACAGAAGAATTGATGCTTTTGGAGACATCACTAAAAGAGCGATTGATTAATCCTTCTTTTTATAAATACAAAATGGACTAAGGCAACTTGCTTTAGTCCATTTTTTTTACTTTAAATTTCACCACTAATTACACAAATTAGCACAAATTTCTTTTTCCAAATCTTTGTGGGCTTTGCGAAACCTTAAAATACTTTGCGGTTTACAAAAAAAATCTGCAAAATCTGCGTGCTATTTTTTTCACGCAGATTCAGCAGATTTACGCAGATTTCTCTTTAATCCCTTTGCGGTTAATTTTTTTAGCCACAGATTATCACAAATTTTAAAACTTAAAACTTTGTACTCTTTGCGAAAAACTTTGCATTCTTTGCGGTTAAATTAAAACTTTGCAGTGTACAAAAAAAAATCTGCAAAATCTGCGTGCTATTTTTTTTCACGCAGATTTACGCAGATTTACGCAGATTTCTCTTTAATCCCTTTGCAGTTAAAAACTACAACAAATCAGGTTGGAAGAACTTCACTACTCCATCCCCTTCACTACTTACCACTAATAAGCTTCTTTTATTTGGGCTTTTAGAGGCACGTACAAAAAGTAAACCTTCAGGAGCATCACCAGTTCTAATACTTTGTACATATTTTGGAGCAGAAGGATTGCTAATATCATAAACGATTACAGTATCCGTTCTTTCTAAACCTACGAATAGAATGTTTTTATTCCCCATTTTAGCCACCACTACTGCTTCAGGTTCAGAACCTTTATCATCACTACGTGCATCATCATATGTTCCAAAATCATTCGAACGCTTGTCTAAATCATTTTTGCTATCATAAACTAAACTTCCTGTGTTTCCATTCCAAATTGTAAATGAACGTCCACCAAAAGAAATTAATTCATCTAAATCACTATCGTTATCCGAATCACCTTCTGTTGAAATCAAGTTCAAACGTCCCATTGAAGTATCCGCTTTCAAGGCAGCAGCATTAGGAAAAATAGTAGTATCTAAATTTAATGTTTTTAATCTTGCTACATCAGCATAAGTTCCGTATTCTCTAGCATCACCTTCGTTAGCCGTTATAAAATAAGGCGTTCCGTTAACTGTATAATTGGCAATTGCATCGGGCATATACATACCTTTTACTTTCCAAGGATTAAAAGCAATAGCCCCATCTTTATCACTTACATCAATGGCATTATCAGCTGTGTTGAAATCTTTGTAACCCAATCCAAAAAGCGAAGTAATTTTTTTAGAAGCCAAATCTACTTTAGCCACTCCGTTGTTTTCCTGCAAGGTTACCCAAGCCGTTTTAGAATCCGCATCGATTGTGATGTACTCTGGTTCGATATCAGCAACAAAACTCGTTGCCGTTTTTGAAACTCTGAAACCTTGCGTTCTTAAAGTAGCCACTTGACTTGCAAAACCTGCAAAATTCAATGTAGTAACTGTATAATCTTTGTTTACTTCGATAATCGAAACCGAACCTTCTGGATCTACCGTATAATCGGTGTTTGGTTCTCCTTCGTTAGCCGTCATAATGTATTTTCCATCTGGCGAAAAAGTTACCATATCTGGCAAAGCACCTACCGTAATTTCTTTAACTAAACTATAATCCGAAGTGTTAAAAACCACTACTTTTCCATTCGATTGTTTGTTAGTAGTTGATTCTAAAGCCACAGCCAATTTACCTCCATAAACCGCCACACTATTCGAAGCACCATTATAAGGAGTTAAGTTGATAACCGCTAATTTAACAGGACTCATCGGATTTGATAAATCAATTACATCAATTTGATTCGTAGCACTGTTATTTACTGTAAAAAGTCTTTTAGTAGTTTCGTCATAGGCACTAATTTCAGCAGCTCCTGCACCACCAATAGTGATTGTTCCTACTTCTTTAAAACTGGCTACGTCTTCATTTACTTCAAATTCTTCGTTGTCTTTTACTTTATCATTCTCACAGCTGCAAAAAATAAACAAGGCTGCAACTAATGAAATTCCAAAATTTTTCATGTTTTATTATTTTTGATAGTTTGCCACAAAAAGTAGATGCAACATGAAATCTTAGGATTAAGCCTATATTATTTAATAATTAACAAGTATAGACGCCATGTTAGAAAATCGTTTCGAAAATCTTTGAAATGTTAATTTATCAAAAATCACATTTTTAAAAAACACCACTTCCCTAGCCCAGACCGAAGTGAATAGCGTATGCGGGGAGAGCCTCACTTTTTTCTTGTGCTGGTAGAGCGACTGCAAGAAGCTCCTGCCAGCGCTTAGAAAAAGAAGGAAATCCCAAATACCTTGTAACGGAGGGCTGGAAATAGCTCCTTGAAATACGAATCTCATTTTGCTTAATTCCTTTAGCTCATTAATGGTGAAAAATGAAATGATCTAATGTTGCACTTTTGTTCGGCTCGGTTTTTATAATCCTCCTGAATGCTTATATTTGCGGTCTTAAAATAATACGCCTTTTTTATGACAACTACTAACAGACGTTTTCCTGCTGAATGGGAAAAACAAGAGGGAATTTTACTTTGTTTTCCGCACAACGGAAACGATTGGCCAGGGAAATACGAAGCGATTCAATGGGCTTTTGTGGAGTTTATCAAAAAGGTGGCTACTTACGAAAAGGTCTTCTTAGTTGTTATTGACGAAAAATTACAGGCTAAGGTTACCGATATGCTGGACAGAGCGCGTGTCAACTTGGATCAGGTGCAATTTATTCTTCAAAAAACGAATCGTAGCTGGATGCGTGATTCGGGACCTATTGTGGTGTACAAAGACGGCAAAAGAGAGGCTTTGAATTTTAACTTCAACGGTTGGGCGAAATACAAAAATTACCAACTGGACAAACATGTTCCTGCTAAGGTGGCGGATGCTTTGCAAATGCCTTTGACACAGGTAACTTATAAAGGAAAACCCGTAATTGTAGAAGGTGGTGCGATTGATGTAAACGGTCGTGGTACGTTATTAACTTCGGAGGAATGCCTGATGCACCCTAGTATTCAGGTGCGTAATACCGGATTTACGAAGCAAGATTACGAAGCGGTTTTTAAAGAATATTTAGGTGTTACCAATGTGATTTGGCTTGGTGATGGTGTGGAAGGTGATGACACGCACGGACATATAGATGATTTGGCTCGATTTGTCAACGAAGATACGATTGTGACTATCGTTGAAACGGATCCTAAAGATGCAAATTATAAGCCTTTGCAAGATAACTTAAAACGTTTGCAAAACGCTAAACTAGAAAACGGACAATCGCCTGTAATTGTTACACTTCCGATGCCAAAAAGATTGGATTTTGAAGATTTACGTTTGCCCGCGAGTTATGCCAACTTCCTGATTTTAAATAATTGTGTTTTGGTTCCCACATTCAACGATGTGAACGACCGAAAAGCATTGAACATCTTGGCGGAATGTTTCCCTGACAGAGAAATAATTGGTATTAGTGCGATTGATTTAATCTGGGGATTTGGGACTTTGCACTGCTTGAGTCAGCAAATCCCGGAATAAGGTTTAATTTACCATTATTTTTACCGCAAAGAATATATAGGTTTCGCAAAGTTTTTATAAAGATTTTGCGAAGCTTTGTTATTTTTAAAACTGTGTAAAAAGTTATGGCACGCAGATTTTACGGATTTTAGCAGATCTTTTTCTTTCTAAACTTTGCGATAAACTTTCAAAACTTTGCGGTTAAATATTTTAACCACAGATTTCACTGATTAACACAGATTATTTTTCTTTGAATACTTTGCGAAAAACTTTCAAATCTTTGCTGTTAAATATTTTAATCACAAATTATCACAAATTTTCTTTGCGAGCTTAGCGATTTCTTTGTGTCCTTTGCGGTTAAATAAAATATCGCCAAATAAAGCGATAATTAAAAATATCACTAAATATGACGATACTAAAAAATTATAATAATCCAGAAAAAATCCCATTTTTAAAATTCCCAATTAAGAACTATCTTCGTTTTTTGAAATTTAAAGATTAAATGATTTGAAAATTTAAAGATTGGTACAAAAACAACCGCCTCCAAATCTAAAATCTGAAATCAGCATTCTTAAATCAAAAATCAATACATGTCTTCTAACAATCTCCTTCTCACTCCTATCGAATACTTAAAAGGTGTTGGCCCCAGCCGGGGCGAATTGCTTCGTAAGGAATTGGGGATTCACAAATACGGAGATTTACTGAATTTTTACCCCAACCGATACATTGACCGAACCCGATATTACAAAATCAACCAACTGCAAAACAACATTGCTGAGGTTCAGATTATCGGGAAAATTATCAATGTCAAAACCGTTGAATTTGCCAAAGGCAAAAAACGCTTGGTGGCCACTTTTGTGGATGATACCGGACAAATGGAATTAGTTTGGTTTCAGGGACACAAATGGATTCGTGAATCTTTGAAGATAAATGAATTGATGGTCATTTTTGGAAAATGCACATCCTTTAACGGTGTGTACAATATGGCGCATCCGGAAATCGAACTCTGGGGCGAACACGAACAGAGTTTGCGTTCGGCTATGCAGGCGGTTTACCCTTCAACCGAAACTTTGACGAATCGGGGTATTTCAAATAGGGTTATCAACAAGATGATGCAGCAATTATTTTTGGAAACACAAGCCTTGTTTTCAGAAACTTTACCTAATTACCTCATTGAAAACTTGAAGTTGATTCCAAAGAATGCCGCATTGTTCAATATTCATTTTCCAAAGAGCGCCGAAGCTTTGGCGAAAGCCCAATTCCGATTAAAATTTGAAGAATTGTTTTTCATTCAGCTACAACTGATTATGAAAAACCTGATTCAAAAACATAAAATCAAAGGACATTCTTTTACAAAGGTTGGCGAACTTTTTAATGATTTTTACCAAAACCATCTTCCTTTTGAACTGACAAACGCTCAAAAAAGAGTAATCAAGGAAATCCGTACGGATATGGGAAGTAATGCTCAAATGAATCGTTTGTTACAAGGAGATGTAGGTTCAGGAAAAACCATTGTGGCATTTATGAGCATGCTTTTAGCCTTAGACAACGGCTTTCAGGCTTGTTTAATGGCTCCCACAGAAATCCTAGCTAACCAACATTTTTTAGGTCTTTCAGAATTAGCTAACAAACTCAATATAAACATTAGAATCCTTACAGGTTCAACCAAAACTTCAGATAGAAAAATTATTCACGAAGAACTGGAAAACGGCAGTTTACAAATCCTTATTGGTACACATGCCTTACTGGAAGACAAGGTGAAATTCCATAATTTAGGTTTAGCCATTATTGATGAGCAACATCGTTTTGGAGTAGAACAACGATCTAAATTGTGGAAGAAAAACGATATTCCACCACATATTTTGGTAATGACCGCCACTCCTATTCCGCGTACTTTAGCGATGAGTCTATACGGTGATTTGGACATTTCGGTTATTGACGAATTACCTCCGGGACGAAAACCCATTCAAACCGTGCATCGTTATGACAGCAACCGCTTGAAAATTTGGAAATTTATTCGGGACGAAATTGCTTTAGGGCGCCAAATTTACATTGTCTATCCATTGATTCAGGAATCAGAAAAGATGGATTACAAGGACTTAATGGATGGTTATGAAAGCATTTCCAGAGATTTTCCACTGCCCAATTATGCCGTTTCTATTGTTCATGGCAAGATGAAACCCGCCGATAAAGATGCTGAAATGAAACGTTTTGCCGAAGGAAAAACCAATATTATGGTGGCTACAACTGTAATTGAAGTAGGCGTAAATGTTCCTAATGCTTCGGTTATGATTATCGAAAGTGCGGAACGTTTTGGATTATCACAATTACACCAATTAAGAGGTCGTGTAGGTCGTGGTGCCGAGCAAAGCTATTGCATCCTGATTACAGATCATAAACTAAGTTCCGATAGCAAAACCCGAATGGAAACTATGGTTCGTACCAATGACGGATTTGAAATTGCCGAAGTCGATTTGAAATTAAGAGGTCCGGGAAACCTAATGGGAACACAACAAAGCGGTGTGCTAAACCTTCAAATTGCCGATATAGTCAAAGACAGAGAAATTCTTTCCTTAGCCAGAGCTCATGCGATGCAAATTGTCAATTCGGATATGGGATTAAACAAGCCCGAACATGCGGTTTTAAAAGCGGTTTATATGGAATTAACAAAGAAAAAGAACATCTGGAATTACATTAGTTAGCATAGCTTTGATTCCTAATTTATTGCCAAAGGATTGTTTTAGTCCAAAAAATATCCTTTACTTTTACTTGCAAAATTTATTTTCATGATCTCATACAACCCAAAAGACTGGTTCACTTTTATATTTCGTTTTCATAAAGCCGATACTTTTAGAAAACTCTTGCCGCTCATTATTTTGATAGGAGTGTATTCTGCGCTAATTGCCTATTTGGAATTAGAATATTGGCACCTACCTGATGATAGTAGAGTAAAAAACATATCAATCATGCATGGTATGTTGGGGTTTGTCATTTCACTTTTACTGGTTTTTAGAACCAATACCGCTTACGACCGTTGGTGGGAAGGACGAAAAGCCTGGGGTGCATTAGTAAATAACAGTCGTAATCTAGCCATCAAACTCCATGCTATTCTTGAAGATGAAAAAGACAGATCGTTTTTTAGAAAAACCATCCCGCTCTATGCTTCTATTCTAAACAAACATCTTAAAGATGAAGCAACAGGAAAACAATTAGATGAAGATATCGAACTGAATGAAACCCATAGCCACAAACCAAACCAAGTGGCTAAAATACTTTTTTCAAAAATAAATGATTTATACAAAGAGAAAAAAATATCAGGAGATCAATTGATTATCCTAAACAGCGAAATCCAATCCCTAACAGATATTTGTGGCGCTTGTGAGCGAATTAAAAACACCCCCATACCCTACTCTTATAGTGTTTTCTTAAAAAAATTTATTTTTTTCTATGTAATGACCTTGCCTTTTGGCTATGTTTTCAACCTCGGTTATTTTGTTATTCCAGTTGTTATTTTCATCTTTTATGTTTTGGCAAGTTTAGAACTAATTGCCGAAGAAATTGAAGAACCATTTGGTCACGATGCTAATGATTTACCAACAACTAAAATAGCTGAAAACATTAAAAAACACATTGAGGAAATACTGTAATTTCGATACAAATAGTTCAATTATTGTTATCAAAAACATTCATAATTAATCTCAAAAAGTAAGTTCAATAGCTTTGAAGCTCGGTTGACAATGTTTATATTTGCAACCTTATTAAAATATTCAAATGAAAATATCATACAACTGGTTAAAACAATTCATTAAAACCGATTGGAATTCTGAACAAACAGCAGCTTTACTTACTGATTTAGGACTTGAAGTAGAAGGTGTTGAAAAATATCAATCTGTAAAAGGAGGATTAGAAGGTATTGTTGTAGGACATGTTCTTACTTGCGAAAAACATCCAGATGCCGACAAATTAAAAGTAACCACCGTTGATTTAGGAAACGGAGCACCTATTCAAGTTGTTTGTGGTGCAAGCAATGTAGCAGCAGGTCAAAAAGTACCTGTAGCAACCATTGGAACTGTTTTATACGATAAAGAAGGAAATGCATTTACCATAAAAAAAGGAAAAATCCGTGGACAGGAAAGTCATGGAATGATTTGTGCCGAAGACGAATTAGGTCTAGGTGACAGTCATGACGGAATTATGGTATTAGATAACGACTTAGTACCTGGAACTCCTGCTGCTAAAGTTTTCAAAATTGAAAATGACGAAGTTTTTGAAATCGGATTAACACCTAACCGTGCCGATGCCATGAGCCATTTAGGAACAGCCCGAGATTTGAGAGCTGGATTATTACAAAATGGTGTAAGTGTCGAACTAATCACTCCTTCGATAAGCAATTTTAGAGTAGATATGCGTACTTTAAAAATTGACGTGAATGTAGAAGCACCAACATTAGCCCCTCGTTATTGTGGAGTTACCATTTCGGGTATTACCGTAAAACCTTCTCCTGCCTGGTTACAAGATCGTTTGAAAGCTATTGGAATCAATCCAAAAAATAATATTGTTGATGTTACTAATTATGTTTTACATGATTTAGGGCAGCCATTACACGCTTTTGATGCTGCAAAAATCAATGGTAAAATCCATGTAAAAACAGTTGAAGCGGGAACAAAATTCACAACGCTTGACGAGGTAGAAAGAACATTACATGAAGAAGATTTAATGATTTGTGACGACAAAGGGCCATTGTGTATTGCGGGTGTTTTAGGAGGACAAAACTCAGGAGTGAATAATAATACTACTTCTATTTTCTTAGAAAGTGCTTATTTCAATCCGGTGAATATTAGAAAAACAGCCAAAAGACATCAATTAAGTACCGATGCTTCTTTTAGATTTGAAAGAGGGATTGATCCTTCCATTACAGCTTATGCTTTAAAACGTGCGGCTTTATTAATTCAGGAAGTAGCGGGTGGACAAATTACTTCTGAAGTTTTAGATGTTTATACCAAAAAAATAGAAGATTTCTCGGTATTTGTAAACTTTGATAAAGTAACTAAAATCATTGGCCAACAAATTCCAAAAGACACTATAAAGAAAATATTAGCTTCATTAGATATTAAAATCAATAGCGTTTCGGATGCTGGTTTAGGTTTGACGATTCCTGCATATCGTGTAGATGTTCAAAGAGAAATTGATGTAATTGAAGAGATCCTAAGAGTATACGGTTACAATAAAATTGACTTTTCAAACAAATTGAGTGCAACCGTTTTTAATGCACCTAGAAATGAAGATTATAAAGTGCAAAACATTGTTGGGAATCAATTAAACTCGCAAGGATTCCACGAAATGATGGCTAACTCGTTAACAACGGCCTCTTATGTTCAACTTTCTGAAATGCTTAAAGAAGAACACAATGTTACGATGTTAAATCCATTGAGTAACGATTTAGCAGCCATGCGTCAATCCTTATTGTTTTCAGGATTAGAAGCGATTGCATACAATATTAATCGAAAAAATTCCGATTTAAGATTGTTCGAATTTGGAAAATCTTACCATAAATTTTTAGCCGGTTATGAAGAGCACAAACATCTTACTATGTTTGTAACTGGAAACAGAAATCAAGAAAATTGGACTAACACGCAAAAACCATCTGATTTCTTTTTATTCAAAGGTTATGTAGAAGGAATTTTTACCCGATTAGGGATTGCAAAAACACAAAATTCTCCTGTAAAATCGGATATATTCTCAGAGGGAATTGCAATTACTTCCGGACATAATGTTTTAGTTGAATTTGGTGTGGTAAAAAAATCCATCTTAAAACATTTTGGTATCAAACAAGAAGTTTTCTTTGCCGATTTTAATTGGGAAACAGTATTAAAAACAATTCCAACTAAAATAAAATTCAGCGAAATCACTAAATATCCTGAGGTAAGAAGAGATTTAGCTTTATTGATTGATCAAAATGTAAGCTACGATAGCATTTATACCATTGCCAGACAAACAGAGAAAAGTTTGTTAAAGAATATTAACCTTTTTGATGTATACGAAGGGAAAAATCTTCCTGAAGGCAAAAAGTCTTATGCTTTGAGTTTCATTTTGCAAGACGACTCCAAAACACTTACTGATGCTCAAATTGATAAAATCATGAGCAAGTTGCAAAAGAATTTTGAAACAGAACTTGGAGCTTCTTTACGATAATTCTATTAGAACTTATAAAAATCAAAACCCATTCGCCACGACGAATGGGTTTTTCATTTCTAACAAAATATAGTTAACCAAATATAACTATGCCTTAGGTAGTAATACGCTGTCTACAACATGTATTACTCCATTCGATTGATTTACATCAGCGATAGTAACTTCAGACATCGAACCTTTTTCATCGGTGATATATAATTTTTTTCCTTTCATCCAAGCTGTTAATGTACCACCACTTACGGTTTTCATTGTAGCTTTTCCATTTCCTGCTTTGATTGCTTTTGCAATATCTGAAGCATTCATTTTTCCAGCAACCACATGATAGGTCAAAATAGTTTGTAGCATTTTTTTGTTTTCAGGCTTTAGTAATGTTGCCACAGTTCCTTTTGGTAATTTATCAAACGCGGCATTTGTTGGGGCAAAAACGGTGAATGGTCCTTTTCCTTGTAAAGTTTCTACTAATTCTGCTGCTTTAACTGCAGCGACCAAAGTAGTGTGGTCTTTAGAATTAACGGCATTCTCAATGATGTTTTTAGTAGGATACATTGGGGCACCTCCTACTGTAACTGCCTTTTGTGCAAAAGATGTAGCTCCAAATACAAAGGCGATAATTACTGCTGATAATAGGTTTTTAGTTTTCATACAAAAATATTTTAAGTTATATAAAAGCATTTACGAAAACTCGTTTATTTTGGTTTTAAAAAAGAAAATAATTAACTCCAAAAAAAAAGTGAGACTCATAGAATCTCACTTTTATTATCACAATTTAAATTATAAATTCTTTATCACAAATTCACTTCGGCGGTTTAACTCGTGTTGTTCTTCAGAACAGGATTCACTTGGTTCACACTTTATAATCTGAACTGTTTCACCATAACCTTTAGCAAAAATTCGTTTAGTCGGAATCCCCTGTTTGATAAAATAATCCCTCGTAGAATTAGCTCGTTTAGTAGATAAATCCAAATTGTATTGTGCATTTCCTCTATTATCGGTATGCGAACCAATTTCAACCACCATCTCCGGATATTTTTTCATCAATTCGATTACTCTGTTCAAAATAGGTTTTGATTCTTTTCGAATGTACCATAAATCGTAATCAAAATAAATAGGATCTGTTTTAATTAGCAGACGGTCTTTATCCTTTACGACATCCTTTTCAGCTGCTACCAGTACAGCAATCTTTTGCTGCTTCTTAACCTCTGCTTCCTCTGCGGCTTTTTTGGCTGCTAGTTCTTTTTCAACTTTGGCTTTTTCAGCCACAATAGCGGCCTCCTTCTTTTGTTTGGCTACTAATAAAGCCGTCTCCTGTTTTTGCTTCTCTAGCTGTAATGCTGCTTCTTTCTTCTTTTGTTCAATGGCAGCTAATTCCTCTTTCTTAATCACTTCTTTTGATTTAATGGCCAAAGAAGCATCATTAATTTTCTTTCTGTCCTTATATAATTTCAAGAATGTAGAAGCATCTGTATATTGCTCTTTGGAAGCAGAAACGGTATAGCTTTTTTCACAATCAACATTAAATGAAAATTTTCCATCAGCTGATGTAAACACAGTCGCAATTTCCTTTTTATTAGCATCCTGCAAAATTACTTTCGCCTGAGCCAAAGGCAATTTAGAATCAACATCAGTTATAACTCCCGCAATATATTGCATACAATTTTCAACTATCAACGGCTGAATTTCGTTGATTTCATAAATATCATCAGCTCCTTTCCCACCCTTTCTGTTGGATGCAAAATAACCATGCTGCGTATCCGAATCAATCACAAAAGAAAAATCGTCATAGCCGGAATTAATTGGCAAACCAACATTCAAAGCTTTCGAAAATTCTCCATTTTTATATTCAGAAACAAATACATCCATAAAGCCATAACCCGCATGACCATTAGAAGAGAAATACAATTTGTTGTCTAGAGATACAAAAGGAAATTGTTCTTTTTTATCCGTATTAATCGTTGGGCCCAGATTTTTTGGTGTACCATAATCAGAGCCTAAAACAGGCACCGAGTAAATATCGAAAGAACCTAAAGATCCCGGCATATCGGAAGCAAAATATAAGATCTTTTCATCGGAACTTAAAGCAGGATGCTCCACAGAATAATTATCACTATTAAATGGCAAAGCGGTAACATTTTGCCATTTTCCATTAAGCAATTCAGCCTTATAAATTTTCAGCGTAGAAACCTTTTGTTCGTTTTTAACTCTTACTCCGTCAATTGAATTATTACGGGTAAAATACATTGTTTTTCCGTCTTTAGTGAATACTGCATTGGCTTCATGTAAAGGGGAATTCAATTCGACAGAAAATTGTCTAATAGAATCTGCTTTTGGATTTTTAAGTGAAACAGCCATCAAATTCAAATAACTTTCATTGTTCCATCTATACAATTTCCCTGATGCTTTAGGCCTTCTAAAAACTGCTGCAAAAACTAATTTATCCTTATAAGGCACTGCTCCAAACTCGGAATTAGCTGTATTAATAGACAAATTTTTAATTTTATATCTATCTCCCAATGCAGAAATATTTTCCAATACTAAATTATCTCTATCTAAATTCTCAATAGCTTTGGTATTATTGCTACTTTGAAAATAAGCGCGAAGTACTTTATTGGCTTCATCATAATTACCGGAAGCTTTTAGTGTTTGAGCATATTTAAAATAATAATCCGCATCGGCTGCCTGAGGAAATCGGGCGATCAAAAAACGATATTGACGTTGTGCATTGGCATAATCATTCGTATTATAATAACTGTCTGCCAGGTTTTTCACTACTTCAAAAGAACGATTCGTATTCATAATAGATTCGTACAATGGAATAGCCTCGCTATAATAGGTTCTGTCAAATAGGCGTTTAGCCCTTTTTAAATCCTGTGATTGTGCCTGAGTTAATTGAAAAGCAAACACAAATAAAACCAGATATAATCTTTTCATTGCCGTCATATTAAAAGAATCTTGGTGATTTATCGTATCCTTTGCCTAATAAATCTAAATTAAACAACATAAAAACTTCGTGCGTTCCTGAATTGAACTGACCTAAATTGTTCGTAGTATAATCGTATGCATAACCTACACTTATACTTGGCGAAACCCTTATATTCATCAGTGCACTTACCGAATCATCAATTCGATAAGAAGCCCCTAATTCAAATTTTTCATTAAACAACACATTGGCAGATACATCCAGAGAAGCAGCAGAACCCGGAACAATTTTGGTCATAAAAGCTGGTTTCAGCTTAAAAGTATCCGATAAGTTAAATACATAACCTCCTGTAAAAAACATATGCACTTGCTCTGAACCAAAAGCATTAATTCCGGAGCGTTCTTCAATATGTTTGGAAGAAAGCAGGTTGGGAGCAGAAAATCCTAAGTAATAATTATTGGTTAGAAAATAAGCCCCTACCCCAATATTTGGAAAAATAGTATTGATATTTTGTGCAAAAGCTTCATCGGTTGAAGAGTCTCCGCTTTCAAACTGAAAACCATTAAAATTGGTTCTGAAAGAAGTAAAACCGGCTTTTAATCCCAAGGACAATTTTGCTCTATTGGTCATATTCAAAACATAAGCAAAATCAGCATAGAAATTATCTTCTTTTTTAGCTCCTTTTCCAATGTCATCAGAAACAATCGAGAATCCCATTTCTACCTTTTTACTCAAAGCAGCATGACCAAAAAAGTTGGATGTTTTGGGAGCACCATTCATACCTGCCCATTGAGAACGATATAAAACACCTAAGTCCAACATAGCCTGGGTACCGGTTGCATAGGCAGGATTGACCACATTCATATTATACATATAATGGGTATATTCCGGATCCTGCTGAGCTAACAGCTTAAGTGCAAATAGTAAAAAACTGAAACTAAATATAATTTTCTTCATTCGAAATCTAATTTAATGGCTTGAAACAACTATCGGTTGAGATATAAGGTTCCTTGAATTGGTTTTTTATTTCCTTTGTTGAAATGCAGTACATAAAAGTAAACTCCATTTGGAGCTATTCCATCTATTCCTACTTTATAATCAGAATTTCTACCGTCCCATTCTAATTTATTTTTATTTCCTCTGAAAAGAATATTTCCATAACGATTAAAAATTTCTAAGCTAAAGTCAGGATAAATAAACTGAATATCCGGAATTCTGAACACATCATTTTTACCATCTCCATTTGGAGAAAACCCATCCGGAACAAAAAAGTCAGGAGTTACCTCGCAATTGGCTAATTCAACGGTTACTTCCAATGGATCTGAATAACAAGTTGTGCTGGTAGAATAATTAAATGCATAATACTTTTTACCATCTACCAATAAGGTACTTGCAGCCAGCAGATTTCCGTTGGTAGCCGCATCATACCATACCAAAGTATCATCCGCAGTAGTTTTATCACTTAAACTTTGAATCGTTGGATTATCCAATCCGCAGAATTTTTGTCCATCTGTGGCTAATACCGGAGCATCTGTTTCGTTTATTGTTACCGAAATTGGCGTTCTCCCAGATTCACATCCCGTAGCCGAATTCACTTCTTTTACATAATAAATTCTTGTTACTAATACTGTTGAAGTACTCAAAACAGTGGTACTGGAAACCGAATCAAACCATTGGTATTGTGATCCGCTTGGCGTTAAATTCGCAATTGTTTTCGCATCATTTTTACAGAAAACAAAACTCGCTGCTGTCGGATTAGCCGGAATAGTATTTACATCAAATGATTTGGTTTTATTTAAAGATACAGCCGCACAACCATTGCCATTATCCAAAACAGAATTTAATGTCAAAGTAGTGTTACCTATATTAGTCAACATTGTATTTGGAATCGTAAAACTTGCATTTCCTGAGCTTACTGTTAAGGTCACATTTTGATTAGCCAGAACATTTGCCCCGGATAAACCAAAATTAACAGTAATATTTGTCATACTTCCCAATCCGGTAAGCTGTACAGCAGCATTTTGTCCCAAACAAACAGCATTTATATTCAAATTAACTGCTGAAGCATCAGGCAAAGCTTTTACCGTAAACAATTTAGCCAATGCAACCGAATTGGTACAAGCAGTAGATAAGTTAACTATATTAGTAATCGTTAAAGCATTATTGACACCTACATTTGGAATTAAATTAGCAGGAACGATAAAATTCCCCACTCCATTAGTCACTGTAAATGTTGCTTGCTGATTTGTCGCTGTATTATCACCCGATAAATTATAAGTAATTCGATAATTGCCGTTCGTCAAATTGGTATTTCCTGAAATTTGAACCTGAGCATCAAAACCTTTACAAACAGGATTAATGGTTAACGATGCATTATTAATTTTTGGCAATGGATTGATATATAAAATATCCGAAATTGTTCCTAAAGTATTCGTACAAGCTCCTTTTGCAGCGGTATTTACAATATTAGTTATAGTAAAAGTATAATTTCCAACTGCCTGAAGATTCACCGGATCAACACTAAAAACAAAAACACCATTTGAGAAATTTCCGTTTACAGTGATATTCTTTGTTGTTGTTCCATTATTAATCGAATAACTTACATCATAATTTCCATTCGGAATTGCCTGTGGTCCTTTGGTTAAGGTAGCCGAATAAGTAGCCGTTGCAATTTCATTTTCACAGATATCATTGTTTACGACCAAAGTACTTCCTGTAAAATTCAGTGGATCTTCAATGGTAATTTTCACAGTAGATTGAGAATTGGAACAGATAGGATTGGCAGAAGTAACACTATATACAAAACTATAAGTACCCGCTCCAAAGCTATTATAAATAGCTGCCAAATCAATCTTATTATCAGCCGAACTTGTAATTTGTCCGGTTCCTGAACCATCCAACCAGCTTCCTCCTGCATCTTCACCACTCAATAAATTATTCAAATTCAAATTGGAATAAGATGCTAAATTAGCATTACTACACAATAATAAATTTGAGGCTGTACCAGCTACTGGCTTTCTAAAAATAGAAACTGAAATCGTAGCCGACTGAGCCGGACAAGTATCCAAGGCTGGAATTGAATAGGTATAGGAGTAATTTCCTTCACCCAATAATTTAGGATTAATAGTATTTCCTGATAAGGTAAGCGGAGTAGTAACTGCTGTCCAAACTCCATTTTGTAGTGGACTAAGCTGAGTTCCGTCAAAGGCTAAAAACAAATTAAAACTTTCAACATCGTCACAGGTAGAAACATTACTAGGTACCCCCGTATAAGGACCAATTTTCAAGGTTATGGTTGCTTCGTTATCTGAACAAGTGGAAGGATCCTGAACGTAAGTATAGGTATAAATTCCACTATTACGTATCGTTTGAGCATTTAATATCCCATTAAAAATAGCCGTTTCAAGCGGTTTCGAATTATCAATCCATACTCCTCCCGGACTTGGAGTACCACCTAATAGGTTATAGAGATTAATATTCTTATAGACGGGATTTTGAATATCACAAATTGTCAAACTTGCATCATCCCCGGCACATTGCGAATAAGCATCTGAAAACAAGAAGAGTAGACAAAAAAGTAAAAGATTTAGAAAGTTGTTTTTGATATAAAAAAGTAGTTTTACTATCATACCCCATTTTTTAGGATTATAACTCTAGATAATTTACTGCTAATGTAAGAAATAAAGCATTAATACTGTCTAAAAATAACGATAAAATAGCTTAGTCTTTTTACAAGATTCCAACTAATACTAATTTTCTGTAATCTTGAACTACATTAATTTCATTTATCCAAAACACAACTCAATTACAACTATCAAAGGAAAAATTATTCCATAAAAAAAGTCCCGATTACTCGGGACTTTTAAAATTATAAAAAAGTTGAGAATTATTTTTTCTCAGATTTTTCCATTTTAGCTTTCAAAGCAGCTAATACATCATTGTTATCTCCTAAAGTAGCAGCAGGTGCATTAGTAGAAGCAGCAGATGCAGTGTTTTCAGCAGCAGCTTTCACGTTTTTCTCTTCTTCTTCACGGAAGATAGCAGTGTGAGAAGCAACTACTCTTTTGAATTCTTTGTTGAATTCGATCACTTTGAAATCAGCAGATTCTCCTTTTTTCAATTTCTTTCCGTCTTCTTTTTCTAAGTGACGAGTAGGAATGAAAGCAACGATATCATCACCAAATTCTACAGTAGCTCCTTTATCAACGATTTCAGAGATTTCTCCATTGTGGATAGTTCCAACAGCGAATGAATCTTCGTATTGATCCCAAGGATTAGTAGTAGTTTGTTTGTGACCTAATGATAATTTACGTCCTTCAACATCTAATTCTAATACAACTACGTCTAATTTTTCACCTACGTTTACAAATTCAGATGGGTGTTTGATTTTCTTAGTCCAAGATAAGTCAGAGATGTAGATTAATCCATCAATTCCTTCTTCTAATTCTACGAAAATTCCAAAGTTTGTAAAGTTTCTAACGATACCTGTGTGTTTAGAACCTACTGGGTATTTAGCAGTGATATCAGTCCATGGATCTTGAGTCAATTGTTTGATACCTAATGACATCTTACGATCGTCTCTATCTAAAGTCAAGATAACAGCCTCAACAACATCTCCAACTTTCACGAAATCTTGAGCAGAACGTAAGTGAGTAGACCATGACATTTCAGAAACGTGGATTAAACCTTCAACACCTTCAGCAACTTCGATGAAAGCACCGTAATCAGCAATAACAACTACTTTTCCAGAAACTTTATCACCTACAGTTAAGTTAGCATCTAATGCATCCCAAGGGTGAGCGTTTAATTGTTTCAATCCTAATTGGATTCTTGTTTTCTCATCATCGAAATCAAGGATAACAACGTTTAATTTTTGGTCTAATTCAAGAACTTCAGATGGGTGGTTGATTCTTGACCAAGAAAGGTCAGTAATGTGGATTAATCCGTCAACACCACCTAAGTCAATAAATACACCGTAAGAAGTAATGTTTTTAACAACACCTTCTAAAACTTGTCCTTTTTGTAATTGACCGATGATTTCTTTTTTCTGTACCTCGATATCAGCTTCGATAAGCGCTTTGTGAGATACAACAACATTTTTGAATTCGTGGTTGATTTTTACCACTTTGAATTCCATTGTTTTGTTTACGTAAACATCGTAATCTCTAATTGGTTTAACATCAATTTGAGATCCTGGCAAGAACGCTTCGATTCCGAATACGTCTACGATCATACCACCTTTAGTTCTGCATTTAACGAAACCATTAACGATTTCTCCAGTTTCATTAGCAGCAATAACTCTATCCCATGATTTGATTGTACGAGCTTTTCTGTGAGACAATACTAATTGACCTGTTTTATCCTCACGGATGTCGATTAATACTTCTACTTTATCTCCAACTTTTAAGTTAGGGTTGTAACGAAATTCGTTTAAAGAGATAACACCTTCAGATTTAGCATTGATATCAACGATTACGTCTCTATCAGTAATTCTTACAACAACTCCTTCTACTACTTCTTCTTGATCTGTAGAGATGAAAGTTTTAGATACTAATTCTTCGAATTCTTGTAAGTTTTTCTCATCAACTGCATCAATACCTTCTTCGAAATTGTGCCAGTTAAAATTTGCTAAAAACTCTTCTTGTGATTTTAATTGTTCAGACATGCTGATTTGTAAATTTGTATTCTGTGTTCGCTTGAGCTTCTTAATGTGAGAGAAAACAACAGAAGTTGTTGATATAAATTGTTGATACCTAAAGGAAACTCTTATTCACCAAAAGGTGCGCAAAATTAAAACATTATTCTCTAACTACAAAACAAATTTCATTGATAATCACTGCTTAACCCAAATAATAACTTTAATCACGTTTTTTCTTTGCTTTTGGAGCAGAACGTACTGATTTTCAAAAGTACTTCCCTCCTGCTCTCGCCTTTATCTCTGCGAGGATATCGGCTCGATCAGGGCTATTTAGCTCGTTTTGTTTTCAGTACACATTTTGTAAAGATATTTTGATATATTTGAAAAAAATAAAACCTCATGATTGTTAGACCAATCCACCCAAAATTGGAGTGATAGGTCTGATTTTATCAGGCCTATATACTAGTTAGCCACAATACAAAAAAACGACGATGAATAATACAAATCTTCCAATATAAATAACCACAATTTATCCAATAATTAATATAGATGAAAGTAAGGAAAATGGACTAGAAGATTTTATTATTGAACTATCGAAGCTTAGCATTGAGGTCTATTTATGTTTAAATAAATATGGCAACGTTTTTTTAAATTTTAAATTCGTTGAAGAAACAGATCATCCAGAGTTAGACAATAAACACAAACTTTATCTTGTAATTGAATCAACAACAGAAATTAATATTCAAAAAATAGCGGAACAGTTTGATTCTAATTCAGAACTTGAAAAAGAAATACAGCCCGAACAATTGATTATAGCATATTATAGACTTTTGTACAATGCACAATTAGGTCATTTTTTAAAATTTACCCAAATATCTCATCCTGGCACATTATGGCTTGGAGAAGGTTTTGTATACTTATATCATAAACAGATAGATAAAGTTGAAGGAATATCTTCTACTCTTATTGAACAAAATTATCTAAAAGATTCCTGGCCTTCAAAAACTAATGTGACAATAATAGAAGTTTGAAATTACATAATGAACAAAACAACTCTATTAGAAGAATTTAGTAGGACAAAAATTGAAAGAGCATTAAATAGTTTTACATATTTGTTCTCTGATAGTTATCATAAAGATATTCCCGTTGCATTATTCTGGTCATTAAGTGGTTTAGAAGCTTTATATGTGGAAGGAGATACAGGAATAACGCAACAACTAAATGATAAAATACAAGTATTTCTTGGTGAAATAGAAACTGATAAAAAACGGTTAAAGAAATTATATAATTTTCGTTCATCTTTAATTCACGGCGGAATGAGTATTCCAATTAAAGACGCAATTATCAATGACGAAAAACATTTAGATAACTTATATGAAATGAATACTTTCGCAATAATTATCTTAGTGACAAGTTTGCAAAAAATAATAAAAAACAATCTAACGGAACTGAAATTTAAATACACGTACTAGAAAATAAGTACTGTGGCTAATCCCGACCGCGCGGATATACACACAAACGTTAGTGCAGAACCCCAAAAAGCTTAACCACTAAGTAAATCACTTTAAAATAATTCAATGAGATTATTCCTTTGTCAGGATGACAAGATTGCGTTAAAAAAACTATCATTCAAAAACTGAAAATTTGACATTTCTTTCTTAAAAATTAATAAATTTTTCAGAAACTAAAAACCGCTAAAAACCACTTCAACTAACTTATTGTCAGTTTACTGCACTTGGTATTTTCTTTGCATATTTAACTACTAAATAAATGTTTAACTTAAAAATTAATTATTATGACAGTCGTAAGATACCAAAACCAATGGCCTAGTTTATTAGATCGATTTTTTAATAATGATTTTGAGGGTTGGAATCGATACAATTTTTCAAAAACCAACACTACCTTGCCTTCTTTAAACATCAAGGAAAACAAAGATTCCTTTTTTGTGGAAGTAGCCGCTCCGGGATTTGAAAAATTCGATTTCAAAATTGAACTAAACAATGATGTATTAACCATATCATCCGAAAAAAAACTAAGCAATGAAGTCAAAGATGGCGAAAGAATTACCAAACAAGAATTCAGCTACCAGTCTTTTAGTCGTTCCTTTACGCTTCCAGAACTTGTGGATGAAGAAAAAATTGCCGCCAAATACGAAAACGGAATTTTAGCTATCAATATCCCTAAAAAAGAAGAAGCAAAACCCAAAAGTCCTAAATTAATTAGCATTAAATAGACAAAAAAAGTATTCTTTAAAAGAGTTAGCTTCCGTCTAACTCTTTTTTATTTATCTATTATCTACCTATTCATAAACCAATTAGCTCTTTTAATTTCTCAACTATTCTAACAAGATTAAAATTTAACATTTCATAAGTAGCTAAATAATAATTACTTAGATACATTACAAGTCTTATTTTAAAATATTATTTGTATTTGTTCTAAATAAAAATAACTTTGTAAAAAATTAAACATTATAAATATGAAAACATTTTACATATTATTTTTACTTAGTATATGCACATTTGTAAACGCTCAAACAGCTTCCATAAAAGGGAAAATTATAACCGAAAACACACCTGAATTTTTATATGCAACTGTACAGCTAAAGGAATTAAACAAAACAATCCATGTTGATAAAAATGGAAATTATGAAATAAAGAATCTCCAGACTGGTAATTACACCTTAGTATTCTCGGCTTTAGGATATATTAACGAGGAAAGAAAAGTTGAATTAAATGAAAACAAAAACATCAATGTAATTTTAAAAGAAAATGTAAATGCTTTACAAACGGTTGAAATTACAGGTAGAAAAGAAAAATCATATAAAAACACCCGTTCGTTCATTTGAGCAAAAACTGAAATCGCACTCATAGATTTACCACAATCAGTATCGTATGCAACTAAAGAATTAATTGCCGACCAAGGAACAATGCGCATTGGTGAAGTAGTTAAAAATTTCAGCGGTGTAACACAATACACCTTTTATGATGACATTTCGATACGTGGGTTTAGAATAAACGGACAAAGCAACACGCAATTATTAAACGGATTACGAACATCAACTGGTTTCTGGAAACAACCTTTAACTAACTACTTAGAGAGAGTGGAAGTCTTAAAAGGACCTTCTTCAGCTCTATTTGGGAATGCTTCACCGGGTGGTGTGGTTAATCGTGTAACCAAAAAGCCGTTGGAACAAGCAGCAAACAGTATTAGTTTTTCAACAGGTAGTTTCAACACATTAAGAGCTCTGGGAGATTTCACTGGACCTCTTAACGAAGAAAAAACACTTTTGTACCGTTTAAATTTGGGCTATGAAAATGCGAACACTTTTAGAAATTTACAATTTGACAAAAATATTGTAATCGCACCATCCTTTTCATTTTTACCTAATGATAAAACAAGAGTCAACTTTGATTTAATTTATAATAACTCCAAAAGTATTCTTGACAGAGGGCAATCTACGTATGAGAATGATTTGTATTCTACTAATATTAGACAATCTCTAAACGCAACAAATGATTATCTTAACGAAGAAACCTATATTCTTACCACTTCACTAAATCATCAATTTACTGACAAACTTTCCTTTTCGGCCTCTTATATAAGAACAGGATACAATGAGGATTTATTAGAACACCGAGGAGCTAATAAATATGCAGTAGATGGTGATGGTAATTCTATCCCTACTTCCATTGAAATGCAAGTTTTTATGCGAAAAAGAAAACGCTATATCGATAACATATCGAATTTCTTTGTTTATAAAACACAAACGGGAACACTGGACCATAATATTGTTTTTGGTTATGATTATGCTCAAGAAAAACTTCCTGCAGGAGGTTCACAATTAGAAGCTAAAGGCTATCGAAATGCTGCCAATACCGGAGCTATCAACACCTATAATCCGAATAAAAAAAGTGCTTATTTATTAGATGCCAATGGAAATCCGGTTCCTAACGTAGCTCATTTTGATTTATCAAATCCCTATAGTTCACAGCAACTGAAAGATATGAGTAAATATTTTTACACCACCAGAGCGTATGACCCAACCTACTACTCTACTTATGGAATCTATTTACAAGACCAAATAAAATTAGGACCTTTGAAAGCCTTGATTGGATTGCGTTACGATGAGTATATCGACAGAGAAAATTACACTAAACAAAATGAGAAAAAAGTAAAACAACATTCGTTATTACCACGATTAGGTCTTACCTATACCTTAAACTCGAATATCAATTTATACGGAACCTATGTAAAAGGATACAATCCGCAAACCGCTTCAGTACTTGCCAATCCGAATGCTGGAGGACCTTTTGATCCTTTGGAAAGCAATATGATTGAATTTGGAGGAAAATCATCATGGTTCAACGAAAGTTTATTAGTAACCTTATCACTTTATAAAATCCAGGAAAAAAACAGTTTATATAGTGCCAATGACAGCAGTAATGTTGATTTAATGAGAGCTATTGGCGAACAAGAATCTAAAGGTGTTGAAATTGATATTAATGGACGTATCAATACACAATGGAGCATCTCGGCAGCCTATTCATTCAATGACGCACACATCACAGATAGCCCTATTGCAAGTGAAATAGGAAGACAAAAACCAAACACTCCTAAACACCAAGGAAACATCTGGACAAAATACAATTTTACGGATGGGGTATTAAAAGATTTTGGAATTGGCTTTGGATCTAATTTTGTAACCACTCGTAATTTGAGTAATAATGATACACAAACTATTCCAGGTTATACCATTATGAATGCCGCTTTGTATTACAATATCAACAAATTCAAAATACAGTTGAATGCTAATAACTTGACCAATAAAACCCATTGGGTAGGTGGATACGACTACATCCGATTATTTCCGGGATCTCCTAAAAACTGGTTGTTAACTCTTGGATATACATTCTAATTGCAGTTTATTTGTAAAAAAGTACACTATTGATTTAATGAACAAAACAATTAAAAAAAGCATTGGAAAAATACATTTATGGCTCGGACTTGCGTCCGGGCTTGTTGTATTCATAGTAGCATTAACGGGAAGTTTATTGGTTTTTGAAGAGGAAATTGATTCTTTTTTACATCCTGAATTTTACAAAGTTAAGACCATTGGTACAACTAAAAAACCCATTGATGAAGCGATTAAAAATTTAAATAATTCTTTTGGAATTGATTCAATTCAGCGCATATATACCTATCAAGAAGAACAAAAAACAGCTTTAATTATTGCAAAAAACAAAGACAAAAAAACATTTTACTTTGCTGTGAATCCCTATACAGCAGAAATTGTTGGAAGTATCGAACAAACAAAACATTTCTTTACTATTGTTAATCAACTACACCGAAATCTTTTGTTAGGTAAAACAGGAAAATTAATAACGGGTATTTCTTGTTTGATTTTTATAATACTACTTATTAGTGGCTTGTGTTTGTGGTGGCCCAAAAAACGTAAAAACCTCAAACAAAGATTAACCATCAAATGGAAGGCTTCATTTAAAAGAGTTAATTGGGATTTTCATTCTACTTTAGGTTTTTACAGTTTTTTATTTTTATTAATCATAGCACTTACAGGATTAACTTGGTCGTTTAAATGGTTTGAAAACAGCCTGTATTATATAACAGACGGTGTAGCAAAAAAACCATCCATCAAAGTCGAAAACCCACCTAAACCAGAATCTCAGATTACTACAACTATTTTCTATCAAAATATTATAAACCAGACAAATACCCTTTTTCCGTACCAAGGAAACATTCAAATACGTTTACCCAATGATACAGTAAATAGTATTTTAGTAACCAAAGAAAATACAGAAAAAACAATCCCAAATCAATCTAGCATCGCTTATTTTGACCGATATACAGGTGATAATATTCAGACAAAACCTTATGAATCTTTTAGTCAAGGCGATAAGTTAAGAAGGATCATTTACCCTATTCACACAGGAAGTATTTATGGTTTACCCACTAAAATTATTGCTTTATTAGTCTGTATATTTGCCGTAACAGCTCCAATAACCGGTTTTGTAATCTGGTGGGGACGCAAGAAAAAGTAGCCAATAAAAAAACGCTAAAAGAAGAAATATATTTTTTCTTTTAGCGTTTGTAGTTTTTAAGAAACCACTATACTAATTTTTGTTGTACCAAATCTAAAACCAACTTAAATTGTTCTTCTCTAGTTAAATGAGAATTATCTATTTCGATTGCATCTTCTGCCTTAACTAAAGGAGAATTACTACGGTGGGTATCAATATAATCGCGTTCTTCTACATTGTGCAGCACCTCTTCAAAAGTAACACTATCGCCTTTTTGGATTAACTCATCATAACGTCTTTGCGCACGGGTTTGCGCACTGGCTGTCATATAAATTTTCAATTCGGCATCAGGAAAAACTACTGTTCCTATATCCCTACCGTCCATCACAACACCTTTGTCTTTACTCATTTGCTGCTGTTGTTCTACCAATTTCGAACGAACTTCTGGAATTTCGGCCACCTTACTCACAAAACTAGAAACCGCAATGGTACGAATTTGTTTTTCCACATTTTCACCATTCAAATACATTTCGGCAAAACCTAAATCCGGATTAAATTGAAACTGCAATTGAATGTTTGGCAAACTTTTTATCAAGGATTCTTTGTCTAAATAATCGGTTTTAATGAAGCCATTTTGCATTGAAAAAAAAGCAATCGCACGATACATAGCGCCTGTATCTACATATACATAACCTAAGTCTTTAGCCAATTGTTTAGCCAAAGTACTTTTTCCTGTTGATGAAAAACCATCTATTGCAATTGTAATCTTTTTGTCCAAAATATAATTCTTCTAATTAGGTTGTCATTAAAACGATAAAAGTACATTATTTTAAGTTTAGCATACAAAAAATTCCTTGATATAATTAACAACAAAAACGGCTGTCGATGATGTCAACAGCCGTTTGATAAAATTTTAAAAAGAAATTATTTTGTTCTTGTAAATGGAATGGTTGTTTCGGCATTTACAATCATATCAAATCCCGATTTATCATCTTTAAATTTAAATTTTAACCCTATACGTTTTGATTCGAATAAATTTTCTCCTATAGGATCCACAATAAAAGAAGCATAATCTGGAATATCTACGTTTAAAAAAGTATTTTTTTCAGAAACGGTAATTTTATAAGGAACTCTTGGATTAGAATAAGAACCAATATACGGCGCAGGATCAATTGCTTTTTCTACTAATCCTGTTCCTGCTTTCCAAATATTATTTTCTGGATTACTATCTGGAAACACATGTTCCGGGTCAAGGGTAATACTATCTACTTCTTCAGTTGAAGGATGTTTGAAAGTCCACTCAATATTTTTTTGCCAAATTTCAACAGGCAATTTTACTCTATCTACTTTGCCACTTTTAAATTTAATATCCATTATAACTGGCATAGGCATTTTTTCGAAATTTTCTATAGTAATAAACACTCCATTTGCAGGATTATTTTTTACATATTTAATTGAATTTACACCTTGATCAAACTTCCAATTATTTTGGAACCAACCTCTCCAAAACCAACTCAAATCCTCTCCTCCTACATTTTCCATAGTTCTAAAGAAATCATCTGGCTGCGGATGTTTGAAAGCCCAGCGTTTAATGTAAGTCCTGAAAGCCAAATCAAAACGCTCTGGTCCTAAAACTTGCTCTCTTAAAATTACTAAACCAGCACTTGGTTTAGAATAACACAATTCACCAATATTAGCTTCTTTCATGTTATCAGGAGAAGTCATAACTGGTTCTAATTCGGGGTCAGTGTAAATAAGACTGGCTTCATGCATGTCTTCTTTTTCATGCTTGTATTCTCCGTTATTAAAATCATGATTACTTAAACTATTGATAAAAGTATTAAATCCTTCATCCATCCATCCAAACAAGCGTTCATTAGAACCAACAATCATTGGGAACCAGTTATGCCCAAATTCATGGTCAGTAACGCCCCATAATCCTTGTCCTTTTGATTTCCAACTACAAAAAACAATTCCTGGATACTCCATTCCTCCTTCATTACCAGCAACATTCGTTGCCACTGGATAAGTATATTCAAACCATCTTTTTGAATAATTTTCTATTGAATATTTTACATATTCTGTTGAACGACCCCAAGCCTGATTTCCGGCACTTTCCTCTGGATAAACCGAAAGGGCTAACGATTTTTTTCCACTTGGCAGATTAATTCGAGCACCATCAACTATAAATGCTTCCGAAGAAGCCCATGAAATATCACGAGAATTCAATAATTTAAATTTCCACGTTTTAGTAGTTGTTCCTTTATTTTTAGCTGCCAAAACTCCTTCTAGCGAACGAATCATTACTGTTTTATCACTAGCCTTTGCTTCGTTGTACTTTTTTAATTCATCTGCCGAAAAAACCTCAGTTGGATTAATTAATTCTCCTGAACAAACAACAATATGATTAGATGGAGCTGTAATTGAAATGTCAAAATCTCCGTACTCTAAATAAAATTCAGAAGCACCTAAATACGGATTCGTATTCCATCCTTTCACATCATCGTAAACACACATTCGTGGATACCATTGGGCGATGGTAAAAATCTTTCCATTTTTAGTTTCTAAAACACCTGTTCTGTCCGAACCTTCGTTTGGAGAGATGTATGAAAAATCAATTTTAAACTCTACTTTACCACCTTTTGCTTTTAATTCAGATGGAAGAAACAATTGCATACGAGTATCTGTAATGACAAATTTAGCTTCAACTGGATTAATTGGTTTGTTATCGATTTTAGTAATTTTAACCGATTTGATTTTATGACCTCCATCAAATACCTGTCCTTGTCGGCCATTTCTACTTCCTGTAATAGGAACAACAGCCTCACCTCTTGAATCTGATTTGAATAAATTTTGATCTAAATTCAACCATAAAAAAGACATTGAATCTGTACTATTATTAGTGTAGCTAATAATATCAGTTCCGGTAATTTCATTTGTTTTTTCATTCAATACCGCCGTTAATTTGTAATCGGCTCTATTTTGCCAATAAGCAGGACCTGGCTGTCCACTGGCTGAACGTGTTAATGTTCCATTATTTTCATAAAAAAAAGGAGCAAAAGCATCACGATAATTATAATTAGAAACTTGTTTTGACGGAGTGTTTTCTTGTGCTACAAGCGAAGTTCCTCCCAGTAATACTACTATTTGAAAAATAGCGCTAAACTTATTTATTTTCATATTTTTTCCTATTTCAGCCAAATTAATAAAAAAATATACATATGTTTTCGATGTTTTATAAATTTAATTGAATTTTAAGATATTTTTCCTGAGTATTAAACCAAATATCACTACATTCGCTTAAGCTTTAATTATTTTATACAGTGATAACTACTATATCTAATTCTATACTTTCGGCCAAAATCAATCACAAAGGAGCTGAATTATTTTCTTTAACATCCTTAAAAAATAATCAGGAATACATCTGGGAAGGCAATCCAGATTATTGGGGAAAACATTCCCCTATTTTATTTCCTATTGTTGGTACGCTTAAAGACAATAAATATCATATAGCCAATAAAGTTTATGAATTAAACCGACATGGGTTTGCCAGAGACATGACATTTGAATTGATAGATAAACATGAAAATAGTGCTACCTTTTCAATTCAATCTTCTGATGAAACCTTGAAAGTATATCCGTTTGATTTCGAATTACAAATCCGATATAGTCTTGAGGAAAACAAATTAAATATTGAATATACAGTCCTCAATAAAACAGCTGCAAAAATACCTTTCTCAATTGGTGCACATCCTGCTTTTACATTAGATGGAAATTTTGAGGATTACCAACTTGAATTTGAAAAAAATGAACCACTCGAATTCAATTTACTAGAGAATAATTTAATTTCAAATCAAACTGAATTTTTAGAAAAAAAAGAAGGTCTAGTTGAATTACGACATCAACTCTTTGAAAACGACGCTTTAATTTTTAAAAAGTTAGAATCAAAAAGTGTAAGCCTCTTAAAAAATAAAATTCCCTTTTTAAAAGTACATTTTCAAGGTTTTCCACATTTAGGGATTTGGACTCCTAACAACGCTCCTTTTCTTTGCATTGAACCTTGGTATGGCCATTCGGACACTAATGAATCTGATGGAAATCTTTTTAATAAAGAAGGAATCCAGATTATTGATGCGAATAAAACTTTCAACTCTAAATTTATAATTGAAATTATTTAAAAACTGTTATGAGTATTTTTAACTTATAAAATGTATTAGTATAATTTAAAGGTACGGCATTAGTAATGATGTCAAAAAAATAAAAAATGAAACACAAAATAAATTTATCATTATTGATACAATTTATATCAATCATAACTTCTGCACAAACACATTTAAAAGTTAATGGAATAACCGCTTTGGTAGGTGTTCCCCAAATAGGAATTGAAACAAGTATTGGATCCAAATCGACATTAAATATAGATATTCTTGCTTCTTTATGGAAATCATTTGATGGCAAACCAATGCAAGCTATAATGCTAACCCCCGAATACCGCTACCATTTTAAAGAAAAATACCGTGGAATATACGCTGGTTTTCATGCCGGACCAGATATTTACAAACTACAAAAATGGAACTATTGGGGAACAAATCAATATGAGAAAGGTTTAGGCTATCACATAGGAGCAACTGTAGGCTATCAAAAAAAAATAAACGATAAATTTACTATCGATGCTTTCGTTGGTGGTGGTTGGCATCAAGGATTCTATAAAGGATATTATCTGGACGGAACACCAGGAAGATATGAAACCGCTACGCATTATAATAAAAGTGGTGAATGGCTCCCATACAGAGGTGGTATCATGATTTCATATCAACTATAACCAAAATTATTTATGCAACTTCGGCAAAGATTTAACATACAATTCTTCGACTTTTTTTCTTGCCCAATCGGTTTTTCTTAAAAAAGTCAAACTCGATTTAATACTTGGATTATCATTAAAACATTTGATTTTTATTAATTCGCCTAAAGTGTCAAATCCGTAAAAATCAACTAATTTTTCTACTATAACTTTTAAAGTTACACCATGAAGCGGATCATTTGATATTGGTTTTTCCATAAATGCAAAAATAATTCAAATTCGTTTAAAAATTGTGGTTTTTTACTAATTGTTTCTACATTTGTAACTATGCTAAAGACAGTCAACATACTCAACAAGAGAGCGCGATTTGATTACGAGATAATCGAAAAATATACTGCTGGAATTGTACTGGCGGGAACTGAAATCAAATCCATCCGATTAGGAAAAGCGAATATTACTGAAAGCTTCTGTGAATTTAATGAAAAAAACGAACTTTTCGCAATTAACACCTATATTGAAGAATACGCTTTTGGAAATCAATTTAATCATAAATCCAGAAGTGAACGAAAATTGCTTTTGAACAGACGCGAATTAAAAAATCTTGCCCGAAGTGTACAAGCTAAAGGTTTAACAATCATACCTCTTCGATTATTTACAAGCGAAAAAGGAATTGCTAAACTAGAAATTGGACTTTGTAAGGGTAAGAAAAATTACGACAAACGAGAATCTTTAAAAGAACAGGATACTAAAAGGGATTTAGATCGAATCAAGAAATCGTATAATTGATTAAAATCACCCGAAACTTCTTTATACAAATCAGATGAATCCTAAGAATCTATTTCGAATAACCCCAAAAAAAGTTTTGTATTATGGAAGAATGTATTTCAGTTTTTGATATGCTTAAAATAGGTATTGGCCCTTCAAGTTCCCATACCTTAGGTCCGTGGCGTGCTGCTGAAAGATTTTTAAAAGAAGTACGAGAGCAAGGACTTCTACATACAGTTGCAACAATTGAAGTTAATCTTTATGGTTCACTTTCCCTTACCGGTAAAGGTCACGCTACTGATTTAGCGATTATGTTAGGACTCAGCGGACAAGACCCCGAATATATTCCTGTACAAAACATAAACACAATAATCGAAAAGATTCAACAAGAAAAGAACATCAATTTAGGAAATGAAATAACAATTCCTTTTGATCCTTTCAAAGCTATTATTTTTAACAAGCAGTTTTTGCCATTTCATGCCAACGGAATGACCCTATCGATTACTACTAAAAATGATGAAACATACAGTAATACCTATTACTCAATTGGTGGTGGTTTTGTGGTAAATGAAGAACGTGAAGAAGCAAAAAACAAATTAGAACTCAAATGCGCTTTCCCTTATCCAATTGATAATGCTGACCAATTATTAAAACATTGCCAAGCCGAGAATAAAAAAATATCTGAAATTGTATACGAAAATGAAAAGTCAATGCATTCAGAAGAAGATTTACATAATGGCTTAATGCGAATTTGGGACACCATGCTTGAATGCATGTATATTGGATGCCATTCAGAAGGAATTTTACCTGGAGGACTTAATGTAAGAAGACGAGCATTTGACATGCACAAAAACCTTTCTGATTTATCACAATACGATGCTCCTCAAAGTTGGCTCGAACAAATTCGTTTGACCGAAGTTAAATTTAGACAAATATTACAATGGGTAAGTTGTTTTGCATTAGCTGTAAACGAAGTCAACGCTTCACTGGGAAGAGTGGTTACCGCTCCTACTAACGGAAGTGCGGGGGTAATTCCAGCTGTTTTAATGTATTACATGGTCATCGAAAATCATCAAGCAGGCGAAAACGAAATCAAACAATTTTTATTGGTAGCCAGCGAAATTGGCAGTGTTTTTAAGCAAGGTTCAACTATTTCTGCTGCAATGGGTGGATGTCAAGCCGAAATTGGTGTTTCATCATCAATGGCAGCCGCAGCACTATGCGAATTAATGGGCGGAACTCCGGAGCAAGTTTTAATTGCTGCCGAAATTGCTATGGAACATCATTTGGGATTAACCTGTGATCCTATTGGTGGATTAGTTCAAATTCCTTGTATTGAAAGAAATACAATGGGCGCAATTAAAGCGATTAATGCCGCTGAATTAGCCTTAGGAACCGACCCCAAAAACACAAAAGTTCCTTTAGATAAAGTAATCAAAACCATGTGGGAAACCGCTAAGGACATGAACCATAAATACAAAGAAACTTCAGAGGGAGGATTAGCAGTTGCAGTAAGTTTATCCGACTGTTAAATCAATTTTTATCTTCTAATAAAGGTACAAAACGAAACTCGCCCAATTCATGTTTTTCGAATTGGGTTTCGTTTTTACGAATAAGTAAGGTCATAATTTGTACTTCTTCACCTAATGGAATTACTAATCTTCCTCCTATTTTCAACTGCGCCATTAAAGGTTGTGGAATAACCGGTGCGCCAGCAGTTACAATAATGCTATCAAAAGGCGCATAAGTTGGTAAGCCTTTATAACCATCTCCAAAAGTAAGATGCTTCGGTCGGATTCCTAATTTTGGCAACAAAACCGAGGTTTGTTTGAACAATTCATTCTGCCTTTCTACACTGTAAACTTTAGCCCCCATTTTGCACAATACTGCTGTTTGATAACCAGATCCTGTACCAATTTCCAATACTTTATGATCTTTTTTCACTTCTAATAACTGCGATTGAAAAGCAACAGTATAAGGCTGGGAAATTGTTTGTCCTGCTCCAATAGGAAATGCCTTATCTTGATAGGCATAATCTTCAAAACTGGAGTTTAAAAACAGATGTCTTGGAATTTTTTTAATCGCATCAAGCACTGCTAGATCAGTAATCCCTTTTTGTTGCAAAGTGCTTACTAATTGATTGCGAAGTCCTTGATGTTTGGCAGTATCTTTCAATGTTTAGGGTTTATTTTTTTGTAAAAATAACAGTAAAAATTCCAAAAAGCAAAATCCAAAATCCAAATCAATTATACTATTTTTTCAATTTGAATTTCCTACTTTTGTTAAAAATACATTATCATGCTAAAAGTAGGAGTTTTAGGTGCTGGTCATCTTGGAAAAATTCATTTGCGTTTATTACAACAGTCTGAAAAATACGAATTGGTTGGTTTTTATGATGAAAATCAAGAGTACGCTCAAAAAATTGCTAAAGAATTTGGATATACTAACTTTAATACCATTGCTAAATTAATTCATGCCGTAGACGTAATTGATATTGTAACTCCTACCCTTTCCCACTATAAATGTGCAAGAACTGCCATAAAATCAGGGAAACACGTTTTTATTGAAAAACCAATCGCTAATACTATTGAAGAAGCAGAAGAAATTATCGCTTTGGCTAAAGAGTACAATGTTAAAGGGCAAGTTGGTCACGTAGAACGTTTTAATCCAGCCTTTATAGCTACTAAAAACATGATTGAAAGCCCAATGTTTATTGAAACACACCGTTTGGCTGAATTCAATCCTCGAGGTACCGATGTTCCAGTGGTTTTGGATTTAATGATTCATGATATTGATGTTATTTTGAGTGTGGTAAAATCAAAAGTAAAAAACATTAGTGCTAGTGGCGTTTCTGTTATTAGTGAAACTCCGGATATTGCTAATGCCCGAATCGAATTTGAAAATGGATGTGTTGCCAACTTGACAGCCAGCCGAATTTCGATGAAAAACATGCGCAAAACCCGTTTTTTTCAAAAAGATGCTTACATATCAGTTGATTTTTTAGAAAAGAAATGTGAAGTAGTAAAAATGAAAGACGCTCCTGAAGTTCCGGGAGATTTTGATATGATTTTGCAAAATGCAGAAGGAGTGAAAAAACAAATCTATTTTTCAAATCCAGATGTACAGCAAAACAATGCCATCTTAGACGAATTAGAAACATTTGCAGATGCCATTAACAACGATACAACACCAATTGTAACACTGGATCAAGCTACCGATGCTTTAAGAGTAGCGCATCAAATTATAGCTTGTTTTAAGAAATAATTCAAAAAACAAGTTCAAAGTTTAAGGTTTAAAGTTGTTATTAATAACTCTAAACCTTAAACTTTTTAAATTTAATAAATTTAGAGAATGAAAATAGTAGCAGTAATAGGTGCAGGAACAATGGGCAACGGAATTGCTCATACTTTTGCTCAAAACGGTTTTACGGTAAAATTAATTGACATTTCCGAAGAAGCTTTAGAAAAAGGAATGAATACTATTTTTACCAATTTGGACAGAATGCAAAACAAAGGAAGCATTACTGCCGAAGATAAAATAAAAACCCTTTCAAATATTATTTGCTATACCGACATTGAAGATGGCGTTGTAGGAGCTGATTTAGTCATTGAAGCTGCTACCGAAAATCTTGATTTAAAACTTAGAATCTTTAGAAAGCTGAACGAATACTGTTCGCACAACACTGTTTTTGCAACAAACACTTCTTCTATTTCCATTACACAAATTGCTGCTACTGTGGCGCATCCTGAACGTGTCATTGGAATGCATTTTATGAATCCAGTACCAATAATGCCTTTGGTCGAAGTTATTCGTGGTTATAACACCAGCAACGAAGTAACAAAGTTCATCATGGATTTATCTGTAAAATTAGGCAAAACTCCAGTTGAAGCTCATGATTATCCAGGATTTGTTGCCAATAGAATTTTAATGCCCATGATTAACGAAGCTATTGAAACGCTATACAACAAAGTGGCCGGTGTAAGCGAAATCGACAATGTAATGAAATTGGGAATGGCGCATCCAATGGGGCCTTTACAACTTGCTGATTTCATAGGATTGGACGTTTGTCTTTCGATTATGAATGTATTATATAATGGTTTTAAAAACCCTAAATACGCTCCTTGTCCCCTTTTAGTCAATATGGTGAATGCCAAAAAACTAGGCGTAAAATCGGGAGAAGGATTTTACGATTATAGCGAAAGTAAAAAAGCAGAAAAGGTTGCTAAACAGTTTCTTTAATTGAATTAGTTAAATAAAAAATTGAACATGTCGATACAATCAAATTTAGAAAATATAAAATCCACATTACCCAAAAATGTAACTCTGGTAGCGGTTTCTAAAACCAAACCAGTTTCTGATTTAATGCAGGCTTATGAAGCGGGACAACGGATTTTTGGCGAAAACAAAATTCAGGAAATGACTGAAAAATGGGAACAAATGCCAAAAGACATTCAATGGCACATGATTGGTCACGTTCAAACCAATAAAGTTAAATTCATGGCTCCCTTTGTGAGTTTGATTCACGGAGTAGACAGTCTGAAATTATTACAAGAAATCAACAAACAGGCTCAAAAAAATAACCGTGTAATTGATTGTTTACTTCAAATGCACATTGCTGAAGAAGAAACAAAATTTGGACTTGATGAAAAAGAATTAAACGATTTTCTGGATTTTGTTCAGAACAACAAAGAAGAATTACAAAACATTCGAGTGGTAGGTTTAATGGGAATGGCTACTTTTACTGATAATCAGGAGCAAATCAAAAAAGAATTTACTCATTTAAAAACTATTTTTGATATGTTAAACCAACTTCCAACTTCTAACATCCAACTCCTAACTTTGTCCATGGGAATGTCTGGAGATTATAAAGTTGCCATTGATTGTGGCAGCAACATGATTAGAGTAGGAAGCAGTATTTTTGGAGGAAGATAAACACGAACTCGACATTACAAGGAACAAAGTCATTTAACTAGCTTAATGAGATTGCTTCGTTCCTCGCAATGACACTTAAAACGGAATACTTATTTTGTACGCAATATTAGACATAGAAACCACAGGAGGTCAGTATAATGAAGAAGGCATTACCGAAATTGCTATTTATAAGTTTGATGGCCATCAAATAGTGGATCAATTTATCAGTTTGGTCAACCCTGAAATTCCTATTCAGCCTTTTGTGGTAAAATTGACTGGAATTAACAATGCAATGTTGCGCTCGGCTCCTAAATTTTATGAAGTAGCTAAGCGTATCATTGAAATCACTACTGATTGTATTTTGGTAGCCCATAATGCTGATTTTGATTACCGCATCCTTCGAACAGAGTTCCGTCGTTTGGGTTATGATTTCAATTCTAAAACACTTTGTACTGTAGAGTTGTCAAAGAAATTACTACCAGATCAAACTTCTCACAGTTTAGGAAAGTTAGTTCGTGCTTTGGGTATTCCAATGGCCGACAGGCATCGTGCTAGTGGCGACGCCATGGCAACGGTTAAGTTATTCAAAATGCTATTGGAAAAAGACCTTGAAAAAACAATTATTACTGGTTTAATCAAAACAGAAATTAAAAAAGGAATTGCGCCAAAACTACTAGATATTATTGAAAGTTTACCTTCTAAAATAGGAGTCTATTACATACACAATCAAAATGGTATAATCATATACATTGGCAAAAGCAATAACATCAAAAAAAGAATCAACCAACATTTTACTGGAATTACAAAAAAAAGCAAACGTATTCAAAACGATGTTTATACCGTAAACTATGATGAAACAGGAAGTGAGTTAATTGCGCTATTAAAAGAAAGTTTAGAAATTAAAATCAACAAACCAATTCTTAACCGAGCACAGCGTAAAAATATTTTTATCTATGCGCTTTATTTAGAATCAGATACTAACGGCTACTTAATCTTTAAATTACAGAAAACAGACGGTCGAAAAAAGGAAATAACCTCATTTGCTTCTCTACAGGAAGGAAAATCATTTTTATACAAAATAACAGAGGAATTTGAACTATGCCAAAAAATCAATGGTCTCTATGATTCCAAAAAAGAATGTTTTCAATACAATTTAAAAGAATGCAAAGGCGCCTGCATCAATCAAGAGCCTGTAGAAAGTTATAATGAACGCGTTCAAAACTGCATTAAAAGCCTTTCTTTTGAAAATAAAAACATGATTATTATTGATCGTGGTCGAAATATAAATGAAAGAAGCGCTGTATTAGTTGAAAATGGACTTTTCAAAGGCTATGCTTTTTTTGATTTAAATTACCAAATAACAAACCCTGATATTTTAAAAAACATCCTTATTCCTATGGAAAACAATAGAGATGTTCAACGTATTATCCAAGCTTACATCAGAAAAAAGAAAGCATTAAAAATCATTCATTTTTAAGCTCTTAAACAAGTTAAGCAAAGTAATTTATGAAATACTTAATCACCATAGTCGGCCCTACAGCCATAGGAAAAACAGCCTTGAGCATACAAATTGCCAATCACTTTAAATGCGATATTGTTTCTTGTGATAGCAGGCAGTTTTTTAAGGAAATGACTATCGGTACTGCTGTTCCCAATCCTGAGGAATTAGCAGCAGCAAAACATCATTTTATTCAAAATAAATCGATTTTTAAGAATTATACCGTTGGTGATTATGAAAAAGAAGCCATCAATTGTATTGAAGAATTATTCAAAACAAACGATTATGTAGTTTTAGTTGGTGGTTCAGGTTTGTATGTAAATGCTGTCTTAAAAGGTTTTGATGACTTTCCTGATATTGAATCGAATGTACGTGAGGAAGTAAATGCTAATTATGAAAAATTAGGAATTGACTATTTACAGGAGCAACTCAAAAAAAGAGATCCTAATTATTTCGAAAAAATAAATAATGAAAACCCACAAACCCTACTCAATCCACAACGCATGATGCGATTTGTGGAAGTTTGCGTAGGCACAGGAAAACCTTATTCTTCTTTTTTAAACCAAAAGAAAAATGAAAGAAGCTTCACCCCTATTATCATTGGATTAGAAGCCGATAGAAATATCATGTACAACCGTATCAATCAACGGGTGGGCATTATGATGAATGAAGGATTGCTTCAAGAGGCCCAAGTACTATACCCTCACAAAGAGTTAAATGCGCTCCAAACGGTAGGTTACAGGGAATTGTTTAGTTATTTTGACAAAGAATTCAGTTTAGAATTTGCTATTGAAGAAATAAAGAAAAACACACGCCGTTTTGCCAAACGCCAATTGACTTGGTTCAAACGTGAGGAAAACACCAAATGGTTTGATTTCCAAACGCCTATTAATCGAATAATTAGCTATATCGAAAGTTATTCGAAAAAAACATAAACTAAAAAAAATAATTTACAATGCCCGTTTCATCTGACTTTACTTCAATATACAGCAAAGAATACGAAATCAATTTTACGCAATGTTTGCCTTCTGGAAGCTTAAAATATACCGAATTATGTAATCTTTTGCAGCTTACAGCTGCAGAGCATGCCGAAATTGGAGGTATTAGTTTTACAGATATGCAGGAATTTGACCAAGCCTGGGTTTTGAGCCGAATGCGTGTTGAAATCAGTGCTTTACCAAAATGGAAAGATACCGTAACCGTTAAAACATGGATTAACAGCCTGGAAAATTCACGTTCGGTTCGTGCTTTAGAAATGTATGTAAATGGTGAAAAAATGGTGGGTTGTGAAACATTTTGGGCTGTTTTCAATACTCAAAAACGTCGTCCAGAACTGTTAAATTTAGCGCATGACCATTTTGAATTATATCCAGATGTACGTGCAACAGAAGAAGGTTTTTCTAAAATTGACATTAATCCTGAAAAAGAAGAAGTTTTTAGCAAAACGGTCATTTTATCTGACTTGGATATTGTTAATCATGTAAATAATGTCAAATACCTGGAATGGTGTATGGATTTGGTTGATGAAAATATTATTCTGAAACAAAAAGTCAAAAGTTTTGAAATGAATTTCATGAAAGAACTTTCGCTAAGAGATAAAGTAATGATTCATGAAAATGTTTCTGATGACTGCATTGTTTTTAGTATTACCAAAGAAGACAAAAATTGCTACGCTTTGCAGATGAATTTGAAATAAATTCTATGAACAATTCTAAATTGTTACTTACAAAAAGTTATCATGCCAAGCCAGATTTTCAGCTTGGTTTTTTTTATTTAACTTTAAAACAAAGAATTTAATAGTTATCGAAACTCTTTTTCAAAATACTAATCTAATCCATTTATTAGCCAATGCACGTTCGCAAAAGGATTATTTCCCTTTGGATTTATCCGTCTACAATTCTGAATTATCAAAAGTCAATCTAACAGATGCCGTTTCGGTTGAAAATTATATTGAAGAAAAAGAAAACAATTCAATTCAAAAATTGCTTTTGGTGGCTATTTAGAAAAAGAAATTTGTACCAAAGAAGTACTCATTTTAACAACGAAAGTACCGAAGAACGCAATATCCATTTAGGAATAGATTTATGGTCAGCGGCAGGTTCTTCGGTAATTTGCCCACTTGATGGAATAGTTCATAGCTTCAACAATAACACTGAAATTGGTGATTATGGCCCTACGATCATTTTAAAACATTCAATAAAAAAGGAAACTTTTTATACTTTATACGGACATCTTTCGTTAGAAAGTATAGAAAATCTAAAAATCGGAATGCCTTTTAAAAAAGGAAACCAACTAGCAACATTAGGAATAGCTGAAATAAATGGGGATTATGCTCCGCATTTGCATTTTCAAATTATTAAAAATATTGGTGATTATAGAGGTGATTATCCTGGAGTGTGCAGTCAATCTAATTTAGATTTTTATAAAGATAATTGCCCTGACCCCAATTTATTATTAAAAATTAAAATCTAAAATGAAAAAACTAATACTTATCTTAAGTCTGATAGTAGTTGTAGGATGTAAATCCAAAAAAGTTAATTACGACGAACCAAAAGAAAATGATATAGTAAAACTATCCTCTAACCAAATTAGTAGCAGTCAGAAAAACAAAGCTTATAAACTAGGTAAACGCGTATTAATGACATGTAACACTTCTAAATTCAAGCCTTTTACTAGTAACGAAGCTACACAAAGCGTAATCAACAACATAACAATTGATGAATTATCAAAAACATGCACTAAGTACCGAATGTGGTATGGTACTTTTATTGACCTTCAATTAGCTGAAGTATATCAAAATAAGGATAATCAAACTACTATTTATCGATTTAAAGCCTTGTATACTAAAAAAGTAGCCAACAAAGAATTACGTGTTTTTATGAATGCTGAAAATCTAGTTTCGGCTATTAAAACCTCCGATTGGGTAGAAAATTACAAACCTTAAATTCGGAATAACTCGCCAAAAGCAACAGCTGCTTTATGTACCAAAACCGGCCAATCTTCTGCAGCATTATCATCGGCTCCATCAGAGATATATTTAAGACATAAAAAGGGAATTTCTTCTTTTTTTGCAATTGTAGCTAGCGCATAAGCCTCCATATCAACTACATTGTATTTAGTTTCGATATGCCCCATTTCAAAACTATCCCCAGTTCCACATACTCCATGAGGTAGATTTTCTATTTGCAAACCATATTCTAAAACAGAAGGAATATTTGTATAGGGGGTTACATAACGCTCATAGCCTAATCCACTAACATCCATATCACGTTGCACAAATTGGGTACAACAAACCACATCTCCTTTTTGAAATTTACTACTTCCTGCCGAACCTAAATTAACAATCAATTCAGGTCTTTTTTGATGGATTGCTTTTGTTAATTGATACGAAGCATTTACTTTTCCCACTCCGACAAACAAGGTGTTGTATGTATCAAAAACTGCCGCAGCTTCCATTTCCAAAGCAAAAACAAAAAGTACATTTTCTAATAAAAATTGTTTGTTGTTTATAGTTATCATTACAATCAAATATTATATAAATTCACTAAACTCCATATTGAGTTCTTATTATTGGCTTCAAAATTACAAATAATAAAGAGCTTGTTGATCTCATTCACAAAATAAAAAAGCCACCTTTGATTCAATCAATGATGGCTCTAATTTATAGAATAAACAAAAATTATTTTTTCATTTTTGCTTTTATAGCATTTTTCTCTGCTGTCATCTCTAAAGCTGAATATACTACTGAAAGCGTTTTAGCAACATCTTCATTTTCAGGATCTAATTCGTACGCTTTTTTCAAATAGGGTAAAACACTTATAAACAAATCTTCTCTCTTCTTTTTCAAAACATCATATCTTTTCATGTCTTTATCAGAAGTACCTAACTTGTTCATTTCCTCAATTAGCACTTTTTCATTTTGCAATTTTAAAACTGCTAAATTGATATAAGCATTCAAATAATCCGGTTTTAATTCGATAGTTTTTTTATAATATTTCTCAGCTTCTTCATTATTATTGTTGTTTGCAGCAATTACACCCAAATTATAAATTAAAGCATAGTCGTTAGGATTTTTAGCCAATACATCATTTATAATTTGCTTGTATTTTTCAAAATCTTTTGTTTGCAAGTACAAATTAGCCTCTGTTAACTTCAATGAAATATCATCAGGATTTGCTTTAACGGCATCAGCTACTGCTTGTTTAGCCTCAGCAATTTGACCTTTCTCCACTAAAATCAAAGCCATGTTTTTATAAATCTCGCCTCTTTTTGAAGGGATTTCCTCTGTTCTTGGTTTTTCGTGTGTACCTAATTTTACCGCTTTGTCTCTTTCAGCAGCTGTAGCAAAATTATTTTCTTGATCATTTATTTTACTTACAGCAAGATATTGCGTCATTTTTCCTGAATAATTTAATCTTTTTAATTCAGAATACAGCTCCATTGCTTTATCATAATCTTTAGCATTTACATAAGTTGATGCAGCATAATACAAATTAATTGTATCTTTTTTGTCTAACATATAGGCTTCGTACAATTTTTTTGCCCCATCAATGTTATTATTCTCTTTAGTAGCAGCAACAGCACTATTAATTAATAAATTTTTGATTTTGTCAACTGAAGTTGCTGCTTGAGCAGAATATTTTAATTTGCCTGAAACTTTTTCAGCTTCGATTAGCTTTTTATATGCATTAGCTGCCAAAGTCATATTAGCATCGGCATCAATTTTTTTATCTACAAGATCTAAATAAGCATTTCCTTCTAGAAAAAGATATTGGGCTTTTTCTTCATCAGTTGCAGCTGACATTACAGCATCAGCAGCTTTTAACAGGTTTAAAGTTTCTTTAGCATCACCTCCTTTTAGAGCTTTTTCAGCTGCTTTTAACTCTTTTTTCTGAGCAAAAGTTGCAAAAGAAAGCAATAAAGTTGATGTAAGCATTATAAATTTACCATTCATAATATTCATTTTTAAAATTTAATAATTGTTTAAATGTAGTTAAGTTATTACTAATATTCGTCATTTGAATCATCAGATTCATCGTCAATAATTTCTTCATCCTCCTCTTCATCATCATCCTCAACAGGTCCTTCATCTTCTAATACTTCTAAAACAGGTTTAACTCTCTCGATTGCTTCTGCTTGAATTACATTTCCTTCTTCATCAACAACTACTTCCTCTTCTTCGTCCTTCATTACTTTTGCAACAGCAGCAATAGAATCATTTCCTTTCAAGTTAATCAACTTTACACCTTGAGTTGCACGACCCATTACTCTTAGATCTTCAATAGCCATTCGGATAGTTAATCCTGATTTATTGATAATCATTAAGTCATCTGCATCCGTTACCGCAGAAATCGAAATTAAGCTTCCTGTCTTTTCAGTAATATTAAGTGTTTTGACACCTTTACCTCCACGGTTTGTGATTCGGTATACATCTACACCATCATCTTCAACCAATTTAGTACGTTTACCATATCCATTTTCAGTTACAACTAAAATTTGAGAATCACTAATTGCATCTTTATCAACAGTTACCATGCCAATCACTTCGTCTTTCTCGTCTTTCAAGGTAATTCCGCGAACACCAGAAGCAGTTCTTCCCATTGGACGCTGTCTTTGTTTCTTCAAAACGAACTAACTTACCAGATTTAACTGCTAAGATAATTTGGCTTTCTCCATTAGTCAATTCAGCACCTAATAATTCATCACCTTCTTTAATCGTAATTGCAGCAACTCCATTAGCTCTTGGTTTAGAATATTTCTCTAAAGAAGTTTTCTTAACCTGACCTTGCTTAGTTACCATCACTAAGTTATGAGTCTTGATATAATCCTGATCTTTTAAATCTTGAGTACAAATGAAGGCTTTAACCTTATCATCACTTTCAATATTAATCAAGTTTTGGATGGCTCTTCCTTTAGCTGTTTTCGTTCCTTCTGGAATTTCATAAACACGCATCCAGAAACATTTTCCTTTTTGAGTAAAGAACATCATGTATTGGTGGTTTGTAGCCACAAACATATGTTCCAAGAAATCTTGATCTCTAGTTCCTGCACTCTTCTGTCCTACTCCTCCTCTATTTTGGGTTTTGTATTCAGATAAGTTCGTACGTTTAATATATCCAGCGTGAGAAATTGTAATAACCACATTTTCATCTGCAATTAAATCCTCTATACTTACATCACCACCCGAATATTCGATTGTTGAACGACGTTCGTCACCATATTTGTCACGAATCTCGATTAATTCTTCTTTGATAACATTTGTTCTTAAGTTAACATCTGCTAATAAAGCTTTTAAATGCTCAATTAACTTCATTAACTCTTCATATTCAGCCCTTAACTTATCTTGTTCCAGACCTGTTAATTGACGCAAACGCATCTCAACAATTGCTCTAGCCTGAATATCCGAAAGATTAAATCTTTCGATTAATTTATCACGAGCTTCTTCCGTATTCTTAGAACCTCTAATTAACGCAATTACTTCATCTATATTATCAGAAGCAATAATTAATCCTTCTAAGATATGCGCTCTTTCTTCTGCTTTGCGTAATTCGAATTGTGTTCTACGAATAACAACATCGTGGCGGTGTTCAACAAAATAATGAATCAGATCTTTCAGATTCAACATTTGTGGACGACCTTTTACCAATGCAATATTATTAACACTGAAAGATGATTGTAATTGAGTAAACTTGAATAAAGTATTTAAAACTACGTTTGGTGTTGCATCACGTTTCAAAATATAAACGATACGCATACCATTTCGATCCGATTCGTCACGAATATTGACTATTCCTTCAATTTTTTTCTCGTTAACTAAATCTGCAGTACGTTTAATCATATCTGCTTTGTTAACCTGATAAGGAATTTCAGTAACAACAATACATTCTCTTCCTTCAACTTCCTCAAAAACAACTTTAGCACGCATTACAACACGTCCTCTACCTGTTTTGAATGCTTCACGAACACCCTCATAACCATAAATCACTCCTCCGGTAGGGAAATCTGGAGCTTTAATATGAGTCATTAACTCATCGATTTCGATATCATTGTTATCAATGTAAGCCAATGTACCATTTACTACTTCAGTAAGGTTGTGTGGAGGCATGTTTGTAGCCATACCTACTGCAATACCAGTCGCTCCGTTTACTAATAAAGTAGGAACACGTGTAGGCATTACTTTTGGCTCATACAAAGTATCGTCAAAGTTCAATTGAAAATCAACCGTTTCTTTTTCGATATCAGCCAAGATTTCTTCTGAAATCTTTTTCATTCTAGCCTCGGTATAACGCATCGCAGCTGGACTATCACCATCTACAGATCCAAAGTTACCTTGACCATCAATTAACAAATAACGCATACTCCACTCCTGTGCCATACGCACCATAGTATCATATACTGATGTATCTCCGTGTGGGTGGTACTTTCCTAAAACTTCCCCAACAATTCTTGCCGATTTTTTATGAGCAGATCTTGAAGTTACTCCTAAATCATACATACCATAAAGTACTCTTCGATGCACAGGTTTCAAACCATCTCTAACATCAGGAAGCGCTCTGGATACAATTACCGACATCGAATAATCGATGTAAGCTGATTTCATTTCATCTTCTATGTTAATAGGAATTAACTTTTCTCCTTCAGACATAAGTTGTTATATTAATTAATTATATTCATTTCAAAACGTGCCAATATACGGATTTTTGAAATTTCTAAAAGCTTTTCAAGCTACTAATTTCAACGATTTATTAACAAATTAACATTAAGTTTTGTTTACTAATTCCAAAGAAAAAACAAGCTTTTTTATCATTTTTTTTGTCAATTAGCTAAAAGAAGTACTTGGGTACGGTTTTTGTTTTTCAATTAGTAATTCACTAAATTTACATTATTAGAAATAAATATTATGGATGACAATTTTTCACCAAGAGTAAAAGATGTTATTACTTACAGTAAAGAAGAAGCTTTACGACTAGGTCATGACTTCATTGGGACAGAACACTTGATGCTTGGTATCCTTAGAGATGGTAATGGGAAAGCAATACAGATATTAAACAATTTATCTATAGACCTTGATCATTTGCGTAGAAAGGTAGAAATCCTAAGTCCTGCAATCCCTGGAATAGACAACAATTTAGAAAAGAAAAACTTACACTTGACCCGTCAGGCAGAGCGCGCGCTCAAAACAACCTTTTTAGAAGCTAAGGTTTTCCAAAGCCCATCGGTAAGTACAGCACACTTGTTGTTGTGTATTTTAAGAAACGAAAACGATCCTACAACCAAGCTATTAAATAAACTAAAAATAGATTACGATGTAGCCAAAGAACAATATTTAAATATGACACCAAACGAAGAAGAATTCTTAGAAAACTTACCAAGAGTTACTGACTCTTACAATGACGATTTAGGACAAGATGACAGTCTAAAAGAAGGCAATTTTAATAATCCTGCTAACAAGTCCAATAAAAAATCTAAAACTCCGGTTTTGGACAATTTTGGTAGAGATTTAACAGATATGGCCGAAGAAGGCAAACTTGATCCTGTGGTAGGTCGCGAAAAAGAAATTGAACGTGTTTGCCAAATTTTGAGCCGTCGTAAAAAAAACAACCCTTTACTAATTGGTGAACCTGGAGTGGGTAAATCAGCTATTGCCGAAGGATTAGCATTACGAATCATCCAAAAGAAAGTTTCTAGAATCCTATTCAATAAACGAGTAGTTACCTTAGATCTAGCTAGCTTAGTTGCCGGTACTAAATACAGAGGACAGTTTGAAGAAAGAATGAAAGCTGTAATGAATGAGCTAGAAAAAAATGACGATATCATTCTTTTCATTGACGAGATTCACACTATTGTAGGCGCTGGAGGTGCTACTGGCTCTTTAGACGCTTCTAATATGTTCAAACCTGCATTAGCAAGAGGTGAAATCCAATGCATTGGAGCTACAACATTAGACGAATACAGACAATACATAGAAAAAGATGGTGCTCTAGAAAGACGTTTTCAAAAAATTATTGTAGAACCTACTTCTGTAGAGGAAACAATTACCATTTTGAATAACGTTAAAAACAAATACGAAGACCACCACAATGTTACTTACACACCTGAAGCTATTGAAGCTTGTGTAAAATTAACAAATCGATACATGTCGGAACGTTTCTTGCCAGACAAAGCTATTGATGCAATGGACGAGGCTGGTTCTCGTGTACATATTACTAATATTGAAGTTCCAAAGAAAATATTAGACTTAGAACGTCAATTAGAAGAAATTAGAGAATTAAAAAATGCCGTTGTTAAAAAACAAAAATACGAGGAAGCTGCTAAACTTCGTGATGACGAAAAACGTCTTGAAAAAGATTTAGCAATTGCACAAGAACAATGGGAAGAAGACGCTAAAAGCAATCGTATTCAAGTAACAGAAGACAATGTTGCAGATGTTGTTTCTATGATGACTGGAATCCCTGTAAATCGTATCGCACAAACTGAAAGTAACAAGTTAGCTAAATTACCTGAACTTATTGAAAGTAAAGTAATTGGTCAAAAAGAAGCGGTTATTAAAATTGCTCGTTCAATTCAAAGAAATCGTGCCGGTTTAAAAGACCCTAACAGACCTATTGGATCATTTATTTTCTTAGGACAAACAGGAGTAGGTAAAACACAATTAGCAAAAGTTTTAGCAAAAGAATTATTCGATTCTGAAGATGCTTTAGTTCGTATCGACATGAGCGAATACATGGAGAAATTTGCTATTTCTCGTTTAATTGGAGCACCTCCAGGATACGTTGGTTACGAAGAAGGTGGACAATTAACCGAAAAAGTACGCAGAAAACCATATGCAGTTGTTCTTTTAGACGAAATTGAAAAAGCACATCCCGATGTATTTAATATGTTATTACAAGTATTAGATGATGGATTCTTAACAGATAGTTTAGGTAGAAAAATCGACTTTAAAAACACCATAATCATTATGACTTCTAACGTAGGAGCACGACAATTAAAAGATTTTGGTCAAGGAGTTGGTTTTGGAACAGCAGCTAAAGTTGCTCAGGCAGATGATAATTCGAAAAGTATCATTGAAAATGCTTTAAAGAAAACTTTTGCGCCAGAATTCTTAAACAGAATTGATGATGTAATTGTGTTTAATGCTTTAGAAAAACATGATATTGATTTAATTATCGAAATCGAGTTGAAAAAATTATATGCTAGAATTGCTGATTTAGGATATATCTTAAAACTTTCTGACGAAGCAAAAGCTTTTATTGCCGAAAAAGGTTTCGACAAACAATTTGGAGCAAGACCTCTTAAAAGAGCGATCCAAAAATACGTTGAAGATGCTTTAGCAGAAGAAATTATTACTTCTAAGATAGCTGCTGGTGACGAAATTTTCATGGATATCGAAGAAGGTACTCAAGAATTAAAAGTTAAAATCAACAAGGCAGGAGAAACAACTAATTTGTAACTCTCCAGCAAAAGCATACCAAAACCCGTTACGTTTTCATAACGTAACGGGTTTATTCATTTAACATATTTCCCATCAATATAAATAACAAATAACTACATTTGAAGTTTGAAAACACAGACCAATTCAACCAATATCAAAATGAATAAATTAGTAGTAGGCAGCGAAGAATGGTGTTCTTTTCCTGAATTAGGAATTCCAATAATTAAAGCAAGAGTTGATTCTGGCGCAAAAACCTCTGCTCTTCATGCTATTAATATTGCTCCATTTATTAAAGATGATTCCAATTGGGTTAAGTTTGACATTAATCCCATCCAAAACAATTCAAAAACCATCATTCATTGTGAAGCTCCTTTGATCGACAAAAGAATTGTAAAAAGTTCAAGTGGCTATAGAGAACAACGCTATGTAATTCAAACCAATCTTAAAATTGGAGAATCGGTATGGCCTATAGAAATGACATTGACAAACAGGGACACTATGGGTTTCCGAATGCTTTTAGGTCGTGAGGCAATGAGTGGTAGAATATTAGTTGATCCTGAGCAGCAATTCCTTTTAGGAGAACCCACAAACGACAGTATAAAAGAAATCTATAAAAATTCTGAAAAAGCACCTAGCGGATTACGTATAGGTTTGTTAGCCAGCAATCCTGAATTATATAGCAACAAAAGAATTATGGAGGCTGGAGAAATGCGAGGTCACGAAATGCATTTTTTAAACATCAAAGAATGTTACATCAAACTCGATGCTAAAAAACCTGAAATTCATTATAGAGGTGGTAAAATATTAAACGAATTTGACGCTATTATTCCTAGAATTCGTCCGAGTATCACGTTTTATGGTTGCTCTTTAACAAGACAATTCGAAGCCTTAAATGTATTTTGTTTGAATTCATCTACAGCTATTACTCAATCAAGAGATAAACTGTTCTCATTGCAATTATTACTGCAAAGTGGCATTGGTATCCCGACGACAGGTTTCGCCAATTCTCCATTAGATACCGACGACTTAATCAAAATGGTGGGTGGTTCTCCTCTTATTATCAAATTATTAGAAGGAACTCAGGGTAAAGGAGTTGTATTAGCTGAAACTAAAAAAGCTGCAGAAAGTGTCATCAATGCTTTTAAAAGTTTAAATGCCAATATTTTAGTACAAGAATTTATTAAAGAAGCTAACGGAAAAGATATTCGATGTTTTGTAATTGACGGAAAAGTAGTTGCTTCTATTCAACGCGAAGCCATGCCGGGCGAATTTAGGGCAAATATCCATCTTGGAGGGACGGCTTCAGTTATTAAAGCTACATCGGAAGAGAAGAAAATTGCCATCAAAGCTGCAAAGGCTATGGATTTAAGAGTCGCCGGAGTAGACATTATCCGTTCTTCAAAAGGACCTTTACTATTAGAAGTAAATTCATCCCCAGGTCTTGAAGGAATCGAAACAGCAACCAATAAAGATATTGCAGGAGAAATGATTAGAGCAATTGAAAAAAACTTTAAAATAGAATCTAAACAGAAAGAACTATAAAGACAATTGAAACTAGGGCCAACAAAAGACCAACAAAATTTAGTTTTGATAACTTTTCTTTAAATGCAATAATTCCAACTACACTTCCTAAAAAAATAACTCCCATATTCATCCCTGCAAAAACAGTGGATGGATTGGTGGAGTAAAACTGATGCGCTTTAAGATAAAAAAGAATATTCCCAAAATTCAAACATCCAACAAGCAATCCAAAAATAAAATTTTTGATTTCAATTGTATTTTTAAATTTTAAGTTTTCATATACTACAATAATTGACATTATCAGTAGCGCAATTGCAAAGATTACAAATAAAGAAGTCGTATAGGATACTAAAGTAAATGCGGCAACTTTTTTAAACAATATATCAATTACACCAAAACCTAAGAAAACTAAAATTGGATATTTCAAATTAGTATTTCCAATATCTGATGTTTTATACAAAACACAAAATAAAGCTAGAAAACCAATTACTATTCCGATAAGTTTTATCAAAGAAAAAATCTCACCAAAAACCAACCATGCGGCAAGTATAGAAACAAACAGAGACAATCGCTGTGCTGCATCCGTCTTTACAATGCCAATGTTTTTGATAGAAGTAATTAAAAACATAAATACAACTGGTAACAAAACCCCTAAACTAATATACAAAAATAAAGGAGCTTCAGTATTAATTTTTTCCACCTCAGGAGAAAAAACAGTATAACAAAGTAATAGTGCAAAAACGTAATTAAACAGTACAATTTGTTTTGCATTAGTCGATCTTGATTTAGCAATTTTAAAAACAACCCCTACCGAAACACTACAAATCACACTTAAAAACAAATACAACATAACAATTTTTTAGGTAATGTGGTCAAAAATGGTTGGTGATTTTTCATTTTGGATTAGTTAAATTAGGCTGTCAAATTGAAGAGGAAGTTGGCTCTGCTGAGGAGCAACCAACCAGCAATAAATTTGATGATTATACGATAATTAAAAGGATAGTTTTTAGCTATCCTTTTTTTGTTTAATTATCGGCAATCTGATATGGCTTAGAAAAACCTATTTCAGATTTGGTTTTTATAATATAAATACCATTTCAAGAAGTTCTTCCTATTGGCTAAACTTAATCCTCTATGGATATTCAAGTTGCCTTTTAAGTGTCCAAAAAAGGATTCTAGAGAGTTTGTTGAGTTGGGTATTTTGTCATCCTTCAAGTACAGGAACATATTAGGTATAGCTTTTTTGATTACATTAAATGATCTTCTAACCATTTTATGAGTATACCAATATCTTCCTGTTTCAATATTAGATGATTTTTGGTTAATAAAATCTCTATATCGTTCTTCCCATTGAATGAGTTCTATTAGCCATAATTGTCGTTTGTATTCAGAATCAATATGATGGATTTTTATTGCTATTTGTTTGAGTTCAAAACCTGATTTATGTTTAGGGTTCTGTGTAAGCCATATTCTACACATTCTTGAAACATGGACTAAACATCGTTGAAAAGGTACTCTTGGACAAACTTTTTTAATGGCCTTTATAGATGATTTATCTCCATCAGATGTAATGCTTTTTATTTTGATTCCTAGACTTAATAAATTTTGCAAGTCTTCTGCTATTTCTTCAAAATGCTCTCCATTAGTCATTCTATAAAGCTGTGTCGACTTTAAATGAAAGTTTCTATAAACCACCAGACAAATATCGTTAGGAAAATAAGTTCCATCAATTACCAGGTAAATTTCATCTGTTGAACTAAATTCTAAAATTGGAGCTTTGGATAGCATTTTAGAAAAATAACGTTGTAATGTACTTTTGCTATACCCTGATTCGACCGATATTTTATCAAATGTATCTTTCCCTATTACCCAGTTTCTAAACCAAATTTCTTTATTAGAATCCGAAACTGATTTATTATTTGATGTAAATAATTGTCCGCAATCTTTGCACTTAAATCGTTGTTTATTTTCTCTTTTTCCCCATTTAATAGTTTGAAGACTTTTACATGTGGGACAGCGCTTTTTTTGAGTTATTCATAAATAAAAAAAGTTTATTGAAACGAATTTCAATAAACTTTCGGAAACATCATATTTCACAATGCTTTGCAGCGTTTTTACCAACCATTTTTGACTATTAAACCATTTTTTAAAAACAAAAATTCATAAAAAAGCCCCAAAAGTATATACTATCGGGGCAATCTTAGCTTCAAAACTTTAATTATTAAGCTTTATTTTTAATTACCAATCGGAAACCTTCACCATGAATATTTAAAATTTCAACATCTTCATCTTGTTTCAAATATTTACGCAATTTGGCAATATAAACATCCATACTTCTAGAAGTAAAATAGTTATCATCTCTCCAAATTTTAGTAAGAGCCAGTTCTCTTGGCATTAAATCATTCTCATGAAGAATTAACATTTTTAATAATTCATTCTCCTTTGGAGAAAGTTTAACTGGTTCTTCACCAGCAAAACTTAAGAAACGTAATTTAGAATTCAAATGAAATTTACCAATTGTGAACTCAAATGGCACTTGTTCTGTTTTGACATCAGAAGCTTTTCTTTGAATAATTGCTTTGATTTTCATCAATAGAACTTCAGAGTCAAATGGCTTATTCAAATAATCATCAGCACCTGCTTTATATCCTTTTAAAACATCTTCTTTCATTGATTTAGCTGTAAGGAAGATAATAGGCACATCGGCATTTTTCTCTCTTATTTCTTTAGCTAATGTATAACCATCTTTGTAAGGCATCATTACATCTAGTATACACAAATCATAAGAATCTTTTTTAAACTTCTCAAAACCTTCCATACCATTTTTTGCTAAAGTAACATCAAAGTCATTTAACATCAAATAATCTTTAAGTACAGCTCCAAAATTCAAGTCATCTTCTACTAAGAGAATTTTTTTATTGCTATTTTCCATAATCTAATTTATTAGAGGTAATTTTATAATGAAGGTACTTCCTTTTCCCTTTTCGCTTTCTACATAAACTTGACCGTTGTGGTCCTCTACTATTCTTTTTACATAAGCCAAGCCTAAACCATGACCTTTAACATTATGTAAATCTCCGGTATGCTCTCGATAAAATTTTTCAAAAACCCTTTTCTGAGCCACTTTACTCATTCCTAATCCTTGATCTTTTACCTTTATGAGAATCATATCTTTAATATTCTCTGTATAAATATCTATTTGTGGTTCTTCTGGAGAATATTTAATTGCATTTTCCAAAATATTCACAATAACATTTGTAAAATGCACTTCATTAATCAAAACAGTAGTTCGTACAGCTTCAAAATGATTTCTTATTACTCCTCCTCTGTCTTGCAAAATCAAATTTACATGCTCAATAGCATCATAAATAACATCTTCTACATTACTTGACCCTTTTTCGATATCTAATTCTTTTTTCTCTAGTTTAGAAATACGTAATACATTTTCTACTTGAGCATGCATTCGTTTATTTTCATCCCTAATCATTTGTAAATAGCGAAAAACTTTTTCCTTATCTTCAATAATCTTTGGGTTTTTAATAGCATCTAAAGCTAAATTAATGGTAGCAATAGGTGTTTTAAACTCATGCGTCATATTGTTTATAAAATCGGTCTTAATCTCCGATATTTGACGTTGACGGATCAACTGATTTAAAGCACTTGTGTATGCAATTAAAATAATTAACGTAAAGACGATCGATAAGATTGTTATACTTACTAATTCTGACAAAAGAAATCGCTTCTTGTGGGGAAAAGTAATTGACAATCGATATTTTTCATTCCCTTCATTATCTGCTAAAATTGGAACGGAATAGGTAGCCTCTCTGTCAAAATGAAACCCATTTGATTTTATTTTCGTTTCAATTCCATTACTAAAAATGGCAAACTCAAATTTTGTATCAACTCCATATACTTCTAATTCTTTTTTAATGAGTCTTTGTAGGGTTTCCATAGACACCCTTTCTTCCAAAGGCATTGCAGAAGCTATATCTTTAAAGAAAATTTCAAACTGCGCATTGTCCAGTACATCTAAATTTCCGGATTTTTTTGTTATTTCATTCGGAACTAAATTTTGCTGTACACCAGGTTTATCAATATTATTGTTATTATAAACTTCAGTTACTCTTTTCGCACTTAAACTTTTAAATCGTTCACTACTAAATTTTTTATTAAATAAATCAGCCGTAATATCGTAATCTTCAGAAATGATACTATTAGAATAAACGATTGTTTTATTCGTTTTTAAATCTTTTTGGACGTAATAAATCTCGGATAAATCTTCTTTTTTAGGTAACTTACCTGTGCTATCTTTATAACTATTGTATTTAGCATAAAAGTTATAAGCCTCTTGTTTTTCAATTTTATCAGCAACATTATCTATTACTTGTGTAACATGATAACCAAATTGATCATCATTGTTTTTAAAAGAGGTATTAAACCAATACACCTGAACAAGTATTATCCCTATCAGGGACAAACTCATCAAAAGAACAAGAAATCTAAAAAATAATTTATTCATCAAAACAAAATTAATATTTTAACATTATGCCTGATAATACATTAACCAAACATTAACATCTGGCGTTTCAATTAATTAATCGATAAAATTTTAAGAAATTCATCCATTTTTCGCTTTGCGAGATTAATATTTATATTTTCTATAACAAAATCACTCTTTGAAATACGTTCATCATCTGTCCATTGAGCCTTCATTCGATTCAAAATTTGCGTTCTGTCAGTATCATCTCTTTCTAAAACCCTTGAAATTCTGGTTTCTATTGGTGCTGTTACCGTTATTATATTGTCAAAATCTGTATAACTACCGCTTTCAAATAAAATAGCGGATTCATAAAAAACCAAATTTGATTCCTGATGCTGTGTCAGCCAATTTTTAAAATCCTTTCTAACAGCAGGATGCACAATAGCATTTAAAGCTTTTAATTGAACGGGATCATTAAATACAATTTGTGCCAGTTTAGCTCTGTTTAATTGATTATTCTCAAAAATTTCTAGGCCAAATTTCTCTTTAATCGCATCTAGAACTTCTTGCTCCTGCATCACTTTCCTACCTGCATTATCAGCAATATAAACAGGATAACCTAAAGAAAATAAATAATTAGCTATTGTGGATTTACCACTGCCAATTCCTCCTGTTAAACCAATGATTTTCGGCTTCATTTTTTTACATTGAAAAATAAATTAGGAAAAGCTACTTCCGGTTTTTGTTTTAAAATAATCACTTTATAATAGGATTCCATAAAACCCATTCCGTAACCTAAAAATTGTTTCCAAACTGCTGTAACCGATAAATAACCAATTTTGACACTCCTATTTTGATAGGTTGAAACTAAAAAAATCATGAAAAAGTAAACACAATACAATTTAGATAAAAAATCATAAGTAAATACCAATAAAGCAACAGAAAGTGCTAATCCGATAACAAAAAAAGTTGGAAAAAAGAAAGTTAACTTACTATACTGAGGATACCAACTATTTAAAATTGGTCTTGCTTTACCAAATTTATTTACCTGAATTGAAAACTTTTCCCAATCAATCCTTCTTTTATGATACACATAGGCTGTAGGAATCAATCTTGTTTCAAAACCTAAATTCCATAAACGTATGGATAAATCCGGATCTTCTCCTGGATGAATATTCCCAAAACCTTTAGAAGCCTCAAATGCTTTACGAGAAATTCCCATATTAAAACTACGAGGCTGAAATTTTCCAATTTTTTCCGAACCTCCACGAATTCCTCCAGTAGTTAAAAACGAAGTCATTGCAAAATTAATTGCTTTTTGAATATCCGAAAAACTTTTTAAAGCACGATCAGGACCACCAAAACAATCTACATAATTCTCTTTCAAAGCCTTATCTACCTCAGATAAATATTCAGCTGGAATAATACAATCTGAATCAAAAATGATAAAATAGTCACCTTTTGCTACTTTCATTCCATAATTTCTAGAATCCCCAGGTCCTGAGTTTTCTTTAAAATGATACGCCATTGCGAGCTTACCTGCATATTTTCGGACTATATCATCACAACGAATAGAAGAGCCATCTTCCACTATAACAACTTCAAAAGCTTCTTTATAATCTAATTTTGATAAACTATCCAAAAGTTCATCTACTTCATCCGGACGATTATATACAGGAATAATCAAAGAAAAATACATATTCTTAAAAAAGGTATTAATGATACAATATAAATGTAATTTTTTAACAAAGATAGACTTTAAACAACAATTCGCCTTAACTTTAAATGCTTTTTATACATTTAAAATTAAGGCGAATCACTAATTTATCTTTGTAATTTTAGTTGAAAATTATTGCGCTATGCTTTCAACCTGAACCATTTCGTTAGCTTCTGTTTTATAATCAACACCAGCTAAATCAAATCCGAATAAGTTATAAAAATCTTTTCTATACCCTTCTAAATCACCAATTTCTGAAAGATTTTCGGTTGTAGCCTCAAGCCATAATTTAGCCACATTAGCCTGAACATCTTCTCGCATTTCCCAATCGTCAATACGGATTCTTCCTTTTTCGTCCACAGGAACATCAGCACCTGTAAATAATCTTTGTTGGTATAAACGTTGAATTTGTTCAATACACCCTTCGTGAATCCCTTTTTCTTTCATTGTTTTATACAATAAGGAAATATACAATGGAATTACAGGAATTGCCGAACTCGCTTGTGTCACTAATGCTTTATTAACAGAAACATATGCTTTACCGTTAATATCAGCTAAACTATCTGAAATGGTAAAAGAAGTAGCTTCTAAATGATCTTTAGCTCTACCAATTGTTCCTTTTCTATATACAGCCTCAGTTACCTCTGGCCCAATATAAGAATAGGCAACCGTTGTAGCTCCAGGTGCCAATAAATTTTCAGCTTTTAAAGCATCGATCCACATAGCCCAGTCTTCTCCACCCATAACAGCGATTGTATTTTCGATATCATCACCAGAACATGGTTCGATAGAAACTTCTGAAACTTTTCCAGTATGAAAATCTACTGTTTTATTAGTAAAAGTTCCTCCAATTGGTTTCAAAACAGAACGGTGCGTAACACCTGTATTAGGATTTGTACGTACTGGTGAAGCTAAACTATAAATTACTAAATCAACCTGACCCAAATCAGCTTTAATTAAATCTAAAGTCTCTCTTTTTACCTCATTAGAGAAAGCATCTCCATTGATACTTTTTGCATATAGACCTGCTTTGTGAGCCTCTTTTTCAAAAGCCGCAGAATTGTACCATCCCGGTGAAGCCGTTTTCCCAGGCATAGGTGGTTTTTCAAAAAACACTCCAATTGTAGCGGCATCAGAACCAAAAGCACTTGAAATTCTTGAAGCTAAACCAAATCCAGTAGAAGCACCAATTACCAATACTTTTTTAGCACCATCAATTGCTCCTTTTGATTTAACATAATCAATTTGATTTTTAACATTTTGCTCGCATCCAGCAGGGTGTGCTGTTAAGCAAATAAATCCTCTCATTCTAGGTTCTATGATCATAATGTATCAATATTATATTTTAATTTTTTCTTTAAGCAATCCATGAACAACTTTAATCAAAAAGCTATTATTTTTGGTTGGCAAATATAGGGCAATTTTTTAGTTCAACAAGGCTTTAGCATGATTTAGAGCCGAATCAGAAATTATTGCACCCGATAACATTTGAGCAATTTCCACCACTCTTTCATCATCTGTCAATAATTTCAACTCCGATTGAGTATCATCACCTATCGTAGATTTTGAAACTTTAAAATGAGCATCTCCTTTTGCCGCAATTTGCGGTAAATGAGTAATAGCAAAAATTTGCATTGTATGACTCATTTGTTTCATAATCTCTCCCATTTTGATGGCAATTTCTCCCGAAACTCCTGTATCAATTTCGTCGAAAATTAATGTTGGTAATTTGGAGTATTGTGCCAAAATAGCTTTAACAGCCAGCATGATACGTGACATCTCCCCTCCTGAAGCTACTTTTTTCAACAAACCAAAATCAGTTCCTTTATTAGCTGAAAATAAAAATTGCAATTCATCATTTCCGTTTGCAAAATAACTTTCGCCTTGCGTAACTTCTATATTAAAACGAACATTTGGCATTCCTAAAGTAGCCAAAATTCCTATCATCTTTTCAGATAAAAGCGGAATCGCTTCTACCCTATTATTGTGAATCGTATTGGCTAAGATATCTAATTGAGTAGTTTTTTGAATAATTTCAGCATTCAAATGAGCAATTTCCTCTTCAATATTTCCTAATTCAACGACTTCATTTTCTAATTGTAATTGAATTTCTAATAATTCGTCAACCGTAGCTACTTGATGCTTCTTTTGTAAATTGTAAATTAGTTGTAATTTTTGATTGGTTTGTTCCAATTGTTCTGGATCCAAAACAATTTTTTCCGAACAACGATTCATTTCACTAGAAATATCATCAAATTCAATAGCTAAGCTTGTTATACGCTCTAACAATTCCTGATATTCGGGTGCAAAAGAAGCAATTTTAGAAAGTGCGTTTTTAATCTCTTTCAAATTTCCGGAAACACCAAATTGCTCTTCGTTGGAAATAGCTAAAGATTTATCAATAGCCTCACGAATACTTTCAACATTATTAAGTTTTTCAAAAACACTTTCTAATTCTTCCTGTTCCCCAGCTTTTAATTGAGCCGTTTGCAATTCGTTCAATAAAAAAGTATGATACTCTTTTTCTTTATTAGATTCACTTTGTTTTTTTATAAGCGAATTTAATTTTGATTTATCCGATTTATAACTTTTAAGAAGTGACTGATATTCTGATATAATTTCTTGATTCACTGCAATTGCATCGATAATATCAAACTGTACATTTTCATCCGTCAATTCTCTGGTTTGTTGTTGCGAATGTATATCAATTAAAAACAAACCTAAATCCTGCAATTCTTGTAAGTTTACCGGACTATCATTCACAAATGCACGTGATTTTCCTGAAGGTAGAATTTCTCTTCTTATTATCGTTTCTTCTTCATAATCCAATTCATTTGCTTCGAAAAAAGCTTTTAAATTGTATTTTGAAATATCAAATTGCGCTTCAATAATGCATTTTTCTTCTTTGTTTTTTAACGAAGTTAAATCGGCTCTTTTTCCTAAAACTAATCCTAAAGCACCTAATATAATCGATTTTCCTGCTCCTGTTTCACCAGTAATAATTGAAAATCCTTTAGAAAAATCAATCGTCAATCTCTCAATTAAAGCATAATTTTTTATTGATAGCGCAGTAATCATTACTTGTATTTATTATGAGTTTTATGAAGAAATTTTAAATTTCAAAAAATAATTAATATTTAAGTGCGGCCCATTTACCAGAATTAATAGGCGAAATTTTATTCAAATTATCAACTAAATCTGTGATGGGAATACTTGGTCCGCCTGTAAAAACTGAAGTAATTTCGTCTGATTTGGCATCAAAAAAAACACGGGTTAAATAAGCATTAGGTTTTGAATTATACAATTTATTCAAACCTAAAATGGCTGTTTTTACTCTTTCTTTAGCTGTCTTCACATTATCAGTCATTTGATCCAATCCTTGGTGATAATCGAAAACCGTTTTTCGAATTTCAGTATAGGTAGGCGACAATAAATCGTTGATTAAAAAATAGCGATTTTGGTTTCCGTCTAATTGACTCCAGCCTTTATATCCACTTTGCTGCGCAACAGTTGCGATAGTTTGTGCAATTTGAAAATTCTCATCACCAGCTTTCATTTCAAAAGTATCGCGATCAGAACCTAAAATAATGTAGGTATAAAAAGAAATTACAGAAATTAAATTCGTTTGAAAAGTATTTGCATTAAATACTAAATTTTCAAATTCAGTATACGTAAAACCAAAATCTTTATCGTTAATATTTAAAACAGGAGTTTCGTATGAAGAATTAAATACAGGTCGGGAAGATTGAACTTGGATAGTAGCAACAAATTGATCTGAACTATGCGACATCAAAGTGATATACATCGAACAATTAATTTTTTCCTGTTGTTTGAAATTCTGTCCCGTCCAATCTGTCTTATTGACGAATTCATTGAGGGAAGTTTCCAGCGTTTTATAGATTTGTTGATTGGGATTACCCATTTTTTGCGCATTAACCGTTACGGTGCAGTTCAATTGTTGCCCATGAACAAAACTAATACTTAAAAACAAAAAAAAGACCACTATCTTATTCATAAAAATGCGCTATTACTTTATTTATAATGTCATCAGCAACTGCTTCTTTGGATTTTAACTCCATCGGTTCAATAGTAAAATCTTTATCAATAAAAGTAACTTTGTTGGTCATTTTTTGAAAACCAGCTCCTTCATCCTGCAAAGAATTTAAAACAATCAAATCTAAGTTTTTTTTCTGAATTTTAGCCTTTGCATTCTCAATTTCATTTTCAGTTTCTAATGCAAAACCAATTAAAAACTGGTGTTTTTTATTTTCTCCAAGTGAGGATAATATATCTTTAGTTTTCTCTAATTCGATTACGAAATTTTCGGCTGCTTTTTTAATTTTTTGATCCGCGACATTTTTAGGTCTATAATCTGCAACGGCGGCTGCAGCTATTGCCACATCAACATCAGCATAATATTGATGACAGGCATCATACATTTGTTGAGCAGAAACTACCTTAACAAGTTTAATCAAAGAATGAGTAGCCTCACAATGCGTAGGTCCTGAAATTAAAATTACCGATGCACCTAAATTTGCGGCACTTTTAGCAATATCAAAGCCCATTTTTCCAGAAGAATGATTTCCAATAAAACGAACGGGATCGATAGCCTCATATGTAGGCCCTGCTGTAATTAGAATTTTCTTTCCTTTTAAAGGTAATTTGCTTTCTAAATCAGCTTCTAGGAATGCTATTATATTTTCAGGTTCAGCCATTCTTCCTTCACCTGACAAACCACTGGCTAATTCTCCACTTTCGGCAGGAATCATGATATTACCAAATTGTTTTAAGGCTTTAAAACTAGCAATTGTAGAAGGATGTTTGTACATATCTAAATCCATTGCTGGCGCAAAATAAACAGGACATTTAGCTGAAAGATAAGTAGCTATAAGTAGATTGTCACAAGTACCATTTGCCATTTTAGACAAGGTATTTGCAGTTGCAGGAGCAACAATCATTACATCTGCCCAAAGTCCAAATTCTACATGATTATTCCATTTTTCATCTTCTTCGTCTTGATTGTAAAATGTAGAATAAACTGGATTTTTAGATAAGGTAGATAATGTAAGTGGGGTTACAAAATCCTTAGAAGCAGGTGTCATTATCACTTGGACATGTGCACCTGCTTTTATAAAAAGTCGAACTAAAGACGCTGTTTTATAGGCGGCAATTCCGCCAGAAACACCTAGCAAAATTTTTTTACCGCTTAAAACTGACATCTTATCTTATTTATTTGATTCTCTGTAATAAATTTTACCATCTAACCATTCTTGAACTGCTAAAGCATGTGGTTTTGGTAATTTTTCATAGAATTTTGAAACCTCGATTTGCTCTTTGTTTTCAAAAACTTCTTCAAGACTGTCATTATAGGTAGCAAACTCTTCTAATTTTTCAGTCAATTCTTTTTTGATTTCAGAATTGATTTGGTTTGCTCTTTTAGCCATAATGGTAATTGCTTCATACACATTTCCAGTAGGTTGCTCAATAAGCGTTTTGTTATACGTTATTGTGTTTACTGGAGCATTCGTCTTTTTTAAATCCATGACTTTTTTATTTAGTATATTTTTGTAATTCTTGTTCAACTCGAGCATACATTTCGTCTGCCTTTTCTTTATATTTAGTATCTCCTTTAAATTTAATTAAATTTTGATACGAAACTTTTGCAACATTTAATCGGTCTTTCATTTTATCAGGTATACTATTAATACCTAATTGATAAGCAGATTCAAATTTATAATACAAAGCATCTTCTTTGTATTTTGTACCAGGATAATCAATTAAAAAATTATCGAAAGCAACAATAGCCGATTTAAAATCAGAAATGGTATTATAACCTTTTGCATTTTCATACACTTTTTTCTCGATTTTTTCCGATAATTCTTTTGTCAATATATTAGCTTCAGCTAAATACTCTGAATTAGGAAAACGATCAATAAAACCTTGCATTTTCTCAATAGCTTTAAAAGTATCAGCCTGATCTAAACTATATACTGGCGATAAAATAGCATAACTTTTTGCAGCTAAAAAAGAAGCTTCTTGTATTTTTTCACTTTTAGGATAACTAGAAGCAAAACTTTCAAACTGATAAGCTGCCAAATAAAATTGCTTTGTTTTATAGTAGGATTGTGCAAACATATAAAACATCTTTTCTGCTTGAGGTTTTCCTCTATACTCCGTTGCTATTTGTTCAAATAAACGTAATGCTTTTGTATATTTAGCCTGACCATATAAAGTATCAGCCATTTTATATTTAACCGAAACATCTTCACTTTTTAAAGCTTTTTGATATTCATTACATGAACCGAAAAGAACAACAAGAAGCAAAAAGGATACAATTTTTTTCATTATTTTGTGTGTTTTACTTATAAAAGGCAACCTTAGCCTATAAAAAATCATACCGAAGATTCGGTGGCAAATTTAGTTATTAATTTAGCGACTACAAAATATTTCTTTATTTAAAAAAATACTCGCAAATACTCCTATTTATTGATGGTATTTACAAAATTAGCAATTCTTTGTTGCAAATCTTCATCTACCGATACAAGTGGTAAACGAACCGTATTTTCTGAAATACCTAATTCTTTAAATACCTGTTTAATACCAGCTGGATTTCCTTGTTCAAAAATCATATCAATACAATCTGATAATAAATATTGTAGTTTGTAGGCTTCATCAACTTTACGGTTTAAACCTAATCGAATCATCTCAGAAAACTCTTTTGGATACCCTTGCCCTATAACAGATATTACTCCTGAACCACCAGCCAAAACAGTAGCCAAAGCGGTCATATCATCTCCAGAAATTACATGAAAACCTGCTGGTTTGTCTTTTATTAATTGCATCGCTTGAACTATATCCCCAACAGCCTCTTTAATCCCTACGATATTATCAAAATCATTTGCTAAACGCAAAACTGTTTTTGGCAACATATTACTCGATGTTCTACCTGGTACATTATAAATCACAACAGGAATTGGAGAAGCTTCGGCGATGGCTTTAAAATGCTGATAAATTCCTTCCTGAGTAGGTTTATTGTAATACGGAGATACAGATAAAATAGCTTCAAAAGGAGACATATCTCTTGTTTTTAACTCCTCAACAACTTTCATCGTATTATTTCCACCCACACCTAGAACTAATGGTAAACGACCGTTATTAGCCTCAATAACTGTTTTAATTACCAACTCTTTCTCTTCATTATTTAAAGTCGCATTTTCAGCAGTTGTTCCTAAAATTACTAGATATTCAACTCCACCATCCACAGATAAATTCACGATTCTTATTAAAGCTTCAGTGTCAATTGAAAAATCTTCTTTGAAAGGAGTCACAAGAGCAACACCTGTTCCTATTAATGATTGCATGTTATAGATTATATTTTGTTTAAAATTTTTAAATATCTAAATAATTCTTGAACAAAAACTTTATAATTTCCCAGATTAGTAGTAATCATAAAATTATTCAAGCGCTTGTCTATACTCGAAAAACCAACTTTAAATTTAGCCTTCGATTGAGTTGAAACAACAAGTAAAATTGCTTTTTCAACATCATAATAATTAACTAATAAATCAAAATTCTTTTCTAGAAATTCATTCACCTCTTTACTAGTGATTTTTGCTTTTCTATCTAAAAAACCCGATTCTAATCTAACTACTCTAACAGCAAAATCTGCTGTGCTTTTACTTTTAAAAAGGAGTAATTCTATATCTTCTTTAGCTATATCATTAGCGATGATTTCATCAATTAAAGATTGTGTTTCTTTAAAATAACTCTCATCAACAATTAATCCTACTGTTTTTATGAAACCCAAATCAGAATCTAAATTCGCAGTAAGTAAACTACTTTTAATTTTTTTCTTAACTAAAAATTCTTTCAAGTAATTTATAACCATAACTTATTTTATAAGCAAACAAAATTAATTAATTAAGTCAGACTAAAGGTGGCAAATCTAAAAAAGTATAATGATGATTTAAAACTATTTGTTATATTCTTAACACATTTTTCATCAAAAAATGCAAATAACACTCCTTGGAATACAATTAAGAAGTGGTAATCATATTTATAAAATCAATTTCAGACAGGATTGGAATATTTAATTTATTTGCTTTTTCTAATTTAGCTGGCCCCATATTATCCCCCGCAACAACATAATCTGTTTTAGATGAAATCGAACTACCTACTTTTCCTCCATTATCCTCTATAGCATTTTTAAGTTCATCTCTAGAAAATTGTGTAAACACACCAGAAACCACAAAGGTTTTTCCTTCGAGAATAGTAGTAGCATTCAGATTTACTTTTTCTACAATTTCAAATTGAACACCATAATTTTTTAAGCGACTTATAATCACTTTATTCTCTTCATTTTCGAAAAAATCAACTACGCTTTGCGCAATTCGTTCTCCAATTTCGTCCACTAAAACTAAATCCATCAAAGTTGCCTTAGTTAAAGCATCAATGTTTTTGTAATGCTTAGCTAATTTTTTAGCTACTGTTTCTCCTACATAACGAATTCCCAAAGCATACAAAACACTTTCAAAAGGAATTGCTGTCGATTTTTTCACACCATTTACTAAATTCTCTGCAGATTTTTGCGCCATACGTTCCAAAGGCAAAATATCCTCAACTTTCAATTCGTATAAATCGGCATAATTGTGAACCAGATTATTATTGTACAACAAAGCCACCGTTTCACCACCCAAACCTTCAATATCCATCGCTTTACGGGAAATGAAATGCTGAATTCTCCCTATAATTTGTGGTGGACATCCGTAAAAATTAGGACAATAATGATTCGCTTCACCATCATTTCGAACCAATTCGGTTTGACACTCTGGACAATGCGTGATATAAAGTGTTGGCGCTGAATTTTCAGGACGTTTCGCCAAATCAACTGCTATGATTTTTGGGATAATCTCTCCTCCTTTTTCTACAAAAACAGTATCTCCAATTCGGATATCCAATTTTTCAATCTGATCGGCATTATGCAAAGAAGCTCGTTTTACAATGGTTCCTGCTAATTGTACTGGTTCCAAATTTGCCACAGGAGTAATAGCTCCTGTTCTTCCTACCTGATATGAAATAGAATCTAATCTGGTGGCAACCTGTTCCGATTTAAATTTATACGCAATAGCCCAACGAGGGGATTTAGCCGTATACCCTAATTCTTCCTGATATTGAATTTTATTTACTTTGATAACAACTCCATCAGTCTCATATGGCAAATCATGGCGATGTATATCCCAATAATCGATAAAATCAAAAACCTCATGTAAACTATTAGCTATTTTGGCTTCCTTAGGTACTTTGAAACCCCATCTTCTGGCTAATTCTAAACCTTCAAACTGTGATGAAAAAGGTAGTTTTTCACCAGTAACAAAATACAATAAACACTCTAAAGGACGTTTAGCTACTTCAGTACTGTCTTGTAATTTCAAACTACCAGAAGCTGTATTTCTAGGATTCGAATAAGGGGTTTCACCAATTTCAATCAATTCTTGATTCATTTTTTCAAAACCGGCAAAAGGCAAAATAATTTCGCCTCGAATATCAAACCTTTCAGGGTAATCACTACCTTTTAATTGTAATGGAATGGATTTTATAGTTTTAATATTATTTGTCACATCATCCCCCTGAAAGCCATCTCCACGAGTGACAGCACGAAGCAATTTTCCGTTTTCATAAGTAATACTAATCGATGCCCCATCATATTTTAATTCACAAGTATATTGTAAATCGACATCACCTAAAACTTTTTGAATACGGGTTTCCCAATCCAATAAATCTTCTTTAGAATAGGAATTATCCAAAGAATACATTCGATACGTATGCGTAACAGTTTGGAAATTTTTAGTAATTGTACCACCCACCCTTTGCGTTGGCGAATTAGCATCAAAATACTCCGGATGTGAATTTTCAAGATCTTGAAGCTCTTTTAATTTGATATCAAACTCATAATCGGATATCGTTGGATTATCCAACACATAATAATTATAGTTATGAAGATCCAGTTCTTCTCTTAATTTTTGAATCGTATTTAGTACATCCATATAAAAAAATTGGTCATTTTAGTTACTGCAAACAGCGCACTAAAATAACCAATTTAATATAAAAAACATCTTATTTTAAGATTCAATAATAGAATTTATTTGTTTAAATAATTGTCCGTCGCTCAAAAAAGCGCCTTGTTGAATTAATGAAAAAATTGATGTATTTCGCTCTTCCGTAAACACCTTTTTACCTACTTTCATTTCAATAGTTTCGGTAAACATATTATCACTAAGCCATTGCAAACCTTCTTTCGTCAAAAAGTCTACTTCTGGAACTAAGGACTTTAAAACAATTGACTGCACGTAGCTATCAAATGCTTGAAACAAGAAAATATGATTTTTAGAAAAATGCTCTAAATATTCCGCTTTTGATAAAACTCCTTCCCAAATCAAATCAGAAAAAACATCTAATTCTTGCTCTGCCACTTCTGGTTTTTCAACTTTAATTTTATCCCACTCCGCTTTATCAATAGATTGAGTCGCTAAAAAATTAGTAAACTCTGGATGTAATTCTTCAAACTGTTCTTTAGTTAATCTTGAATATTTCATTAATGCTAAATTTATTTCAGTATCTATATTTTAGATCTCGAAACCATTATAATACTTAAAAAAAGAATCTGAAATTAAATTCAGATTAAAAAAAAATCCCGATTTGCATCGGGATTTTAGTATAAGTGATAAGAAATTAAGCTTTTTCAGCAACAATTTCGTAAGGTAAGTCAACAATAACATCTCTGTGTAATCTTACTGTAGCTGAATATTTTCCAGTACGTTTTACAATTCCACTAGTGATGAATTTTCTTTCGATAGTTTGACCTGCTTTTTCTAAAGCTTCAACGATGTCAACATTTGTGATTGAACCAAATAATTTTTCACCTCCTGCTTTAGCAGCGATTTTAATTTCAAGAGCTTTCAAAGCTTCAGCAGTAGCTTTAGCATCAGCAATAATTTTAGCTTCTTTGTGCGCTCTTTGTTTTAGGTTTTCAGCTAATACTTTTTTAGCAGAAGCAGTAGCTAACTGAGCAAATCCTTGTGGGATTAAGTAGTTACGACCGTATCCGTTTTTTACTGTTACGATATCATCTTTAAAACCTAAGTTTTGAACGTCTTTCTTTAAAATAAGTTCCATGTTGTTGTCCTTGTATTTTAGAAGTTAGCCCGCCAACGGCGAGGCAACAACTTAATTAATTATTATTATTTTAATAAGTCAGCCACATATGGCATTAAAGCTAAGTGACGAGCTCTTTTTACAGCTACAGACACTTTTCTTTGGTATTTCAAAGAAGTACCAGTTAAACGACGTGGTAAAATTTTACCTTGCTCGTTTACAAATTTCAATAAGAAATCAGCATCTTTATAATCTACATATTTGATACCTGATTTTTTGAAACGACAATACTTTTTAGTTTTGTTAGTTTCGATATTTAAAGGAGTAAGATATCTGATATCTCCGTCTTTTTTTCCTGAAGCAGATTGTTGTAATGTTGCCATGATAATTAAGCTTTTTGAGATTTAAGTTTTGCTCTTCTTCTTTCAGCCCAAGAGATAGCATGTTTGTCAAGACTTACAGTTAAGAAACGCATAACTCTTTCGTCACGTCTAAATTCAGTTTCAAAAGCTACTAATACTTCAGGAGCTACTTTGAATTCGAATAAATGGTAAAAACCAGATTTTTTGTTTTGGATTTCGTAAGCCATTTTTTTAAGACCCCAATCCTCTTTAGCTACCATTTCTGCTCCTCTACTAGTAAGAAAATCTTCAAATTTGCTTACTGTTTCCTTTACCTGAACATCAGATAAAACGGGATTTAAAATGAAAACAGTTTCATAATGATTCATAAGAAATAATTTATTTTGTTAAATTGGCTGCAAAAATAGTTCTTTTTATTCAACCACCAAATTTAATTTTAAAAAATATCGATGTAATATACTTTTATTCGATGTAATGCAAAAAAAATCGACAAACATTAGTTTTTTAAAAAAATGTATTTAATTTTACACTACCAAATCTATAATTCAAATAATTATGAAACTAAATTGTGTCGTAGTTGATGACAGTTCGATACAAAGGATGATCATCGCAAAATTAGTAAATAATCACCCAAACCTACACTTAGTGGGGGATTTTTCTAATGCAATTGAAGCTAAGAGCTGCATGTCTGTAAACAATGTAGACCTTATATACCTTGATATAGAAATGCCTGTTATTAGTGGTTTTGACTTTTTAGATGGTCTAAAAACCAAACCACAAATTATTTTTATTACTTCAAAGGCTGAATATGCCTTAAAAGCTTTTGATTATGACGCAACTGATTATCTACAAAAACCTATCGCTGTAGATCGTTTTAATGCTTCTGTAAAAAGAGCTTTAGACCTATATCTTCTTAAACAAGATATTAAAGAAGAAGAAGGAGAACACATCTTTATAAAAAGTAATTTAAAAAAGTTAAAAATATTCACTGCTAGAATTAAATGGATAGAAGCTTTTGGAGATTATGTCAGAGTAGTTACTGAAGACGATAGCCACTTAGTGCTTTCTACCATGAAATCTTTTGAAAATGACTTGCCAAGGAAAAAATTTGTACGTGTTCATAAATCCTACATTATAAACATTGACAAAGTTGAACGTTTCAATAGTAAATTTGCTGAAATTGGAACCACTAAAATTCCTTTAAGTAGAAACAAGAAAGAAGATTTAATCAAAGCTCTTTCTTACGCTTAAAAAAATATTAATAAAAGTCTACATTTAAAGTAACTTTTACAGCTCTAAAAGCAGCTACACTCTCAAAACTATTCAATATTTTTTGGATAGTTTTTTTTGTACCCAATACAGAGACCTCTTGAGGAATTTTTACCATTATAGTTCTGATATATTCATTCCTGATTCTATTAATAGGTGGCTCCTCTGGCCCAAGAACTGGAATCCCTAAATTTTGAAATAGAACTTGATACAACCACATAGAAGCTTCTTTTAATTTATTAAAGTCGCGATGTTTTAAACTTAATTTAATAACTCTAAAATATGGCGGATATTTATAAATTAAACGATCATACAATTGTTCTTTATACATTCCTAAGTAATCATTATTAGTGACTTGTTGAATCGTATTATGTAGCGGATTATAGGTTTGAATAATTACTTTTCCTTGTTTTTCTGAACGACCTGCACGCCCAGCTACCTGTACCATGGTTTGAAAGCTTCTTTCAAAAGCTCTAAAATCAGGATGATAAAGCATATTATCTGCATTCATGATTCCTACCAAACTCACATTATCAAAATCCAATCCTTTTGCTAACATTTGGGTACCAACCATAATATCAATTTCTCTGTTTTTGAAACTATCGATAATTTTTTCAAACCCAAATTTTCCTCGAGTAGTATCTTGATCCATCCTACCTATTTTCCGTTCTGGAAATAATTGAATCAATTCTTGTTGAATTTGCTCAGTACCAAATCCTTTAGTCGTTAAATCAATTCCTGAACAGCTATGACAACGGGTAGGTTTAGCAATCGAATAGCCACAATAATGACAACGCAATTCGTTTTTATGCTTGTGATAGGTTAAACTCACATCGCATTGTTGACATTGAGGAACATGACCACAAGTCATACATTCTAACAAAGGCGAATACCCTCTCCTATTTTGGAACAATATCACCTGTTCTCCCGAAGATACAGCTGTCGCTATCGCATCGATTAAAACATCACTAAAATGCCCCGTCATTCGCTTTCGAAAATACTTATCCTTTAAATCAACTAATTCGATTTCTGGCAACATTACATTTCCATAACGCGCTTTAAGTTCCACTAAAGCATATTTCCCTATTGTAGTATTATAATAGGACTCTATACTTGGCGTAGCCGAACCTAACAAAACTTTTGCTTGAAAAAAACTAGCCAACACAATTGCAGCGTCACGGGCGTGATATCTAGGCGCAGGATCCATTTGCTTAAAAGTTTGCTCGTGTTCTTCATCAACAATAATAAAACCTAGATTAGAAAAAGGTAAGAATAATGCCGAACGAGCTCCTATTACAATTTGTGCTTTTTCTGAATTACTTAAAACCTGATTCCAAACTTCTACTCGTTCATTATTATTGTATTTGGAGTGAAAAACCGCCACTTTGTTTCCAAAATGCGCCTGCAAACGAGAAACCAATTGAGTGGTAAGAGCAATTTCTGGTAACAAATACAATATTTGTTGTCCAGTTGCTAAATAATCTTCTATCAGCTTAATGTAAATTTCTGTTTTTCCACTTGAAGTCACTCCGTGTAACAAACAAACTTCTTTATCTAAGAAACTGTTTTTAATTCCATTAAAAGCTTGAAGTTGCGCATCACTTAATTTTAATAATGCATCGTTAGATTCACCTGTAAAATTTACTCGATCTTCTTGAATGAAATAATCCTCTAAAATTTGCTTTTCAATTAAAGCCTTTACTACCGCCGCTGTACTACCTGATGCTTCGGTTAATTCTTTTACAACAATGGGCTTATTATGATTTCTAGCACTAAGTTGAAAATAAGAAAGTACAATTTCTCTTTGTTTTGCAGCATTTTTTAAAACTTCTAATAATTGAGATAATCCTTCATTAGATTCGTACTGGGAATGTAATCGAATATATCGAACTAATTTAGGCTTATACGATTCTTGAATTTCATCTTGCAAAACCACAATATTCTTATCAATCATTTTTTGAATAATGGGAAAAATATTTTTTTTATTCAAAATTCCCATCACATCTTGTACTCGCAAAGAAGATTGTTGTTGCAACGCCTGAAAGACCAAAAACTCATCGTCAGTTAACAAACTTTCATCCACAAAACCTCCTACTTTTTGAGTAATCAAAGTTTCGTTTTCCAATAACAATGCACTAGGAATTGCACCACGATACACATCGCCGATGGCACACATATAATAAGAAGCAATCCATTGCCAATGTTTAATTTGATTTTCAGCAACAATAGGTTTTTCATCTAAGATTTGATGAATTTCTTTTGCTTCGTATAAAAGGGGTTGGTTTTGATGTAAATCGATTGCTAAAGCAGTGTATATTTTACTTTTCCCAAATGGAACCGCTATACGCATTCCTTTTTGTATATAATGGTATTCTGCTTCAGAAACACTATAGGTAAAGGTCTTAGCGAGTGCTAATGGCAAAATTACTTCAACAAAATACATCTATTATTACTTATTCTTTACTATTAAAAACCTACTCTCCACAAACCCTATTAATGTACCAGAGAATGCTCTTTCCTCTTTTTTAATTTATTCATTACCTCATTCAACTCAAAACCAAGCAATAATATCATACAGTTAATCCAAATGTAAAACATAACAATTAGTAATGTTCCTATAGAACCATACAATTCATTGTATTTTGAAAACTTAATTACCCAAACCCCGAAGAAATAAGAACTAATAATCGTTAAAATAGTAGTAAACACAGAACCTATGGATATAAAAGAACGATTCTCTTGATTTTTAGTTCCAAATTTAAACAGCACAGAAGTCGTAATTAAAATCATCAAAATCAAAAAAGCATAACGTCCCATTACAATCATCGGAATTTTTTCGCTTAAAAAATCTTTTTCATTGAGATGTTGAATTGCAACCTCAAAAACCACAATTATTGCCACAGTAAGTATTAACAAAAAAGCCATAAACAATGACATCCCTAAGGCTACTAAATATTGATGTAAAAATCCTCGTTTAACTAATACGTGCTTAGAATTTTCAAAACCTCCTAAAATAGCATTCAATCCATTAGCCATCAACAAAATGGATAATAAAAAACCTGAAGAAACTAATCCAGAGTGACTATTATGCAAGATATCGTTAATGATATTTTTAATAGCATAAAAAATATTGGGAGGAACCCCATCGGCAACAAATTCTAAAAAATCATCTTGAAAACCCTCAATAGGAATATAAGGTATTAAGTTTAAAATAAATAATGCAAAAGGAAACAATGCCATAAAAAAACTAAATGCAATCGCTCCCGCACGATTAGACAAAGCACCTTCGGTAAGTCCAATGATGTACAATTCTAATAAATCATACAAAGGCATCCCGCTTAGTCTTTTCAACTTCACTTTTTTTGACCAATTGACAAAATTGCGAACTACTGGAATTTTTCTTAGCCTTTCTTCTATTTCTACTGACATTAATTAATTGTATTTTCTTTGGCAATTATTCGATTGCCTTTAAACTCAAATCCATATTATAAATAGAATGGGTCAATGCTCCAGAAGAAATATAATTAACACCACATTCGGCATACAAACGAATCGTTTCTTCATTGATATTTCCGGATGACTCTGTCATTGAAGCATTTCCAATATAAGCAACAGCCTCTTTAGTCATTTCGTAATCAAAATTATCTAAAAGAATACGGTAAACACCACCTGCTGCAACAATTTCCTTTACTTCATCAAGGTCTCTTGCCTCAACAATAATTTTTAAATCACGGTTAGTCTCTTTCAAATATGCCTTGGTTTTTGCAATAGCCAAAGCAATTCCTCCAGCAAAATCAATATGATTGTCTTTTAGCATCACCATATCATACAAAGCAAAACGATGGTTCTCCCCTCCTCCAATTTTCACTGCCCATTTTTCGGCTACACGAAAACCAGGGGTTGTTTTTCTTGTATCTAAAATTTTAGTATTAGTACCTTCTAACAATTGTACATAACTATTCGTTTTAGTTGCAATTGCCGACATTCTTTGCATTGAATTCAAAACCATTCGCTCTGCCTTTAAAATAGATTGTGAACTTCCAGAAACATGAAAAACCACATCTCCATATTGCACTGGAGTTCCATCTTCGATAAAAGTTTCCACTTTCAAATTAGCGTCAACATAATTAAAAATCATTTTAGCAAATTCTACTCCAGCAATAATTCCTTTGTCTTTCACTAAAAGTTTGGCTTTACCTTGCGCTGATGAAGGAATACAGGCTAATGAACTATGATCTCCATCTCCTACATCCTCACGAATGGCATTTGCTATTAATAGTTCTAACTCGTTTTGAAATTGTGCTTCGCTAATCATTTCTACTATAAATTTATATCTTGCTAAAGTAGAACATATTTTGTGGAATTGAAAATTTGTTTCTATTCCAACCAAAATTATTCCAAAGTAATTTTGAAAAGCAATTTATGTTTTACATTTGAAAAAAATATAAGCATCACAAAGAAAACCATTGCAAAATGACTGATATCACCGCTGAAAACAACGAAATAATCAAATTAGTGTCTCAATATATCGATCTTAGTGTTACCCCTTTCAATAAGCCAGAAAGAACCGTTGTGAGAGTAGACAAACGCGATCCAATGTACGGAGGAAATGGAATTGTTTATTTGTTGCAAATGTTTAACGAAGGGGAATTAACCAACAACCGTATTGGGGCTTATATGGTCTTTTTAAATAAAGGCGACCAAGCGGGTTTTCACACTCATGGAACTCGAAATGAGGAAGAATTATATATTGTTATGCATGGCGAAGGCGAATATCTTGAAATGACTAAAAAAGACGGTATCATTCGTAAAAAAAATCTAAAAAAAGGAAGTATTACTGCGATGAGTGGCGAAGGTTTTCACTCCTTAACAAATACTACAGATTCTATTTTAATTGTATTTGTTATCACTACAAACAACCCAAAATAAAAAATAAAAAGCACTGGTTTTATATCTTTGCAGCTTCGAAAATCATCATTCAAATGAACATCAAACTTCTCGCCATTGGCAAAACAGATAACAAAGCATTACAAAGTTTAATTGACGACTACACCAAACGTTTGTCTTTTTATATCAAATTTGATTTGGAAATTATTCCTGATATTAAAAATGTAAAAAACTTATCCGAAAGCCAACAAAAAGAAAAAGAAGGCGAATTAATTTTGTCCAAAATTGGTTCATCAGATCAATTAATTTTATTGGATGAAAACGGAAAAAACTTCTCAAGCTTAGGGTTTTCGGAAGAATTACAAAAGAAAATGAATTCAGGAATTAAAACCTTAGTTTTTGTAATTGGAGGGCCTTATGGTTTTTCGGATACTGTTTATGCTAAAGCACAAGGGAAAATTTCACTTTCTAAAATGACTTTTTCTCACCAAATGGTACGTTTATTTTTCATCGAACAACTATATCGAGGTTTTACGATTTTAAGAAACGAACCTTATCACCATCAATAGAAGTTAGAAGTTAGAAGTTAGAAGGCAGAAGTTAGAAATTAGAAATTAGGAGTTAGAAGCTAGAAGTTAGAAGGCAGAATTAATACACAATCCTAACCTAAAACTCATAACACTTAACACATAACTTTAATTAACAAACTCGTTAGGAGAAATGGGATTCACATTATACAAATCAAATTTTCGTAATAAAATCTTGTTTTGAATGTATTCTCCATAAGACATGTTTTTATCAAATTGAACTACAAAACGAGGTTTAATTATAAACTGAATACTAAAAAACTCCTGTAATAAATCTGATCTTTTTACAAATCTTCCGTTAAGAGAAACCTTATCACTCCCTTTTTTAAAAGCAATAACAAAATCATTTTTTTTAGGTTTTCTAAGATAATAATTCACTTTTGTAAAAGGAATAAAAGCCATATTTTTCTTGATAGAATCGGCATAAGCATAATAATTCTCAGCCTTTTCGTTTTTATGCGCTTTTTCTTTTCGTTTTTTTCCTGCAACTTGATTACCTCAGGAATAACCATTTTTAATGGTAATCGTTTGTCTATATTAAAAATCCAATTGGTTGTAATAATACTATTGTTTCTATTGACTTCGACTAGTGTATCGTTATTTTGTTCTCTAAAAAACAAATAAATTGGTGAATGATCTTGAACATCATTAACCACAGTAGTATCCGATTTAGGAAGTAAAACATCTTCTTTATTTCCGCAAGAAAACAAAAAAGACAAAGCAATAAGACTAAAATATTTCATTTTAAGCATTTAATTTTTCAAACAATTTTACACACTCAACGGCTGCAGCTACATCGTGAACTCGTAAAATATGAGCTCCTTTTGTCAGCGCAAAAGTATTTAAAAAAGTAGTTCCATTCAAAGCTTCGTCAGCAGATATTTCTAGTGTTCTATAAATCATCGATTTTCTAGAAATACCAATTAAAATGGGCAATTCTAAATGATGTAATAATTGCATTTTTTGCATTACTTCATAATTCTGTTCTATTGTTTTTGCAAAACCAAAACCAGGATCAACAATTAAATCATTAATTCCTAAGCTTCTGGCTTGACTTATTTTTTCAGAGAAATAAAAAAGAATTTCTTTTATAACATCTTCATAATTTGTCAAGCTTTGCATCGTTTGTGGTGTCCCACGCATGTGCATCATAATATACGGAACTTGATATTGAGCAATTATTTCGAGCATTTTATCATCTAAATTTCCTGCCGAAATATCATTAATTATAGCTGCTCCGTTTTCAATACAAGCGCTCGCCACTTTACTTCTAAAAGTATCAATTGAAAGTAAAATATCTGGAAATTTATTGACCAATAATTGAACAACTGGTAAAATACGATTTAACTCTTCTTCCTCAGAAACATATTCGGCACTAGGTTTACTAGAATAAGCCCCTACATCAATAAATGTGGCTCCTTCGTTTAGCATTTTTTCAACTTTAGCTATAATTTCATCGTCACTTGTATATTTTCCACCATCAAAGAAAGAATTTGGAGTAATGTTCAAAATTCCCATAACCTTTGGTTTTGATAAATCAACGAGCTTTCCTTTGCAATTTATGGTCATACTTTAATTAATTAATTTTATCTGTTTGGTGTTTAAAGTTAGTAAAGTCTTAAAAACAACTAGTTTGTGCGAACTTTAAAATAGCAAACAATAAACATTTTAAATATTATCCCTATTTTTGGGAAAATTTTAGACAAATATACAGCAATAATAATGAAGAATACTTCTCAAGAATATGACAAAATAATTGAAATTTGTCGTTCCCTTTTCGTTAACAAAATGCAAGATTACGGAAGTGCTTGGCGCATTTTACGCTTACCTTCTTTAACCGATCAAATTTTTATCAAAGCACAAAGAATTCGCAGTTTACAAGAAAATGAAGTTCGAAAAGTAGACGAAGATGAATCAAGTGAATTTATTGGTATCATCAACTATTCGATTATGGCTTTAATTCAATTAGAACTTGGAGTTGTAGATCAGCCAGATCTAAATGTTGAAAAAGCAAGTGAACTGTATGATGCCAAAGTACAATTGACCAAAGATTTAATGGAAGCAAAAAACCACGATTATGGTGAAGCTTGGAGAGAAATGCGTGTCAGTTCTTTAACTGATTTGATTTTGCAAAAATTACTTCGTGTAAAACAAATTGAAGACAACAAGGGAAAAACTCTCGTATCAGAAGGAATTGATGCTAATTATCAGGACATGATTAATTACTCTGTATTTGCATTAATATTAATGGGTTTTACTAATAACAAATAATTCTATATGAAGAATTTCATTACCCAATTTTCAAGACTATTTGTCGGTATTTTATTTATCATTTCCGGATTGATTAAATTAAATGATCCTATAGGTTTCTCCTATAAACTAGCAGAATATTTTAGTGAACCTGTTTTCAACCTACCCTTTTTAGAACCTATTAGCTTATATTTAGCCGTATTTTTGGTTATTGTAGAAGTCGTTTTAGGAATTATGTTACTCATAGGTTACAAAACCAAGTTAACCATTTGGAGTTTACTATTAATGATTGTATTCTTTACTTTCCTTACTTTTTATTCTGCTTATTTTAATGTGGTAAAAGATTGTGGTTGTTTTGGAGATGCCTTACACCTAACACCATGGGAATCATTTGGAAAAGACGTTATTTTATTAGTATTCATTCTTATTTTATTTGTTAACCAAAGACTTATCCGACCTTTATTTAATAACAATAATTTTCAAAATGCAATTGTATATTTAGGATTAGCCGTATGCATTTTCATAGCTTACATGGTTATCAACCATTTACCTTATATCGATTTTAGACCTTACAAAGTAGGCACTAATATTCAAAAGAGAATGGAAATTCCAGCAGGAGCGCCAACTCCTGTGGTAGAAATGATTTTTATTTACAAAGTAAATGGTACACTAAAAGAATTCAGTGAAAAAGATTTAATGAGTCTACCAGAAGGCGCTGAATTTGTAGATAGAAAAGACAAGATTATTAGCCAAGGTTACGTTCCTCCTATTCATGATTTTACAATGACAAAAGACAATTCAGATTATAAAGACGAATTGCTTCTAGAACCAAAATTAGTAATGATTGTTACTTATGATTTGAAATCGTCTAAAGAAGAAGGAATGCAAAAACTTAGCGCTATTGAAAAAGAGGCAACTTCTAAGGGATACAAGGTTATTGGTATGACCAACTCATCACAAGATGAAATTGCAAAAGCACAAAAAAAATACAATCTAAAATTTGATTTTTATACCTGCGACGCAATTGCACTCAAAACCATAGAAAGAGCCAATCCAAGTATTGTAATTCTTAACAAAGGAACTATAAAACAAAAAGTACATTATAACGACACTGATAAACTAAAATTATAAATAGATTAAAGCTCCTAATTTTGTTCTGTAAAAAGACAATTAGGAGCTTTTTTAAGTTAAATTAATCTAAAAAACACTGATTAAACCGTACTTTTTAATCATTTTTGAATGAAAAAAATCGCCATTTTAATTAATTTATAAGTACTAAAAACCCAACTATTACGTTTTCATTATCACTTTTATAACTCATACAACTGTATTTGTTATTTTTTTTAATAAAAATCAAAAAACAGCCCTATTCAAAATAGGTTTATTTTAACTTTGTCCCTATGAAGAAAATGAAAAACACAATTGCAATAGTATTGGTATTTATAACCTTATCTTGCTCAAAATCGAAAGCTCAAAAAACAGCTTTTTCTAAAGAAGCACTAGCTGAATCTGTCTTAAACACTGATGGCTCTCCTATTGCTTTTAAAAAGATTTTATCACAAAACAAAGGAAAAAATGTTGTAATCAAAATTTGGGCATCTTGGTGTCGTGATTGCATAAAAGACATACCGAAAGCTAAAGAAATACAAGCTGCTCATCCAGACGCTACCTACATTTACATTTCGATGGACGACACTGCCGAAAAATGGAAATATGGAATAGAAAAATACGATTTAAAAGGAATACATTATATGGCCAAAGACCAAATGAAAGGCGTTTTTGCCAAAGCCATAGATTTAGACTGGATTCCAAGAACTATTATTATTGATAAAAAAGGAAAAATAGTTGTATATCGTGCTATTGAGACCGATTTTGAAAAAATTAACAATACATTAAGTCAATTAGAAAACGAAAATAATTAAAAACAAAATCAAATATAACACTACGAAAATGAGAAAAAAATTGTAGCAGGAAACTGGAAAATGCACAAAAATGCAGCACAAACTAGCGAATTATTAAGCGAATTAATTGCTAAAGTGCCTGCTAACACTACAGCACAAGTAATTGTTGCGCCAACATTTGTAAACTTGGCTGCAGCAGTAAATCAACTAAAAGGAACTAACATTAGTGTTTCGGCACAAAATGTTCACCAAACAGAAAGTGGCGCTTTTACAGGAGAAATATCTGCTGATATGTTAACTTCTGTTGGTGTAAACACAGTTATCCTTGGTCACTCTGAGCGTAGAGCTATTTTTCACGAAACTGATGCTTTAATTACTGATAAAGTAAACACAGCTTTAAAACACGATATGACCGTAATTTTTTGCTTTGGAGAAGAATTAAAAGACCGTCAATCTAACAATCACTTCAACGTAGTTGAAAACCAATTAAAAGATGGATTATTCCAAATCGATGCTAAAGCTTGGGACAAAATTGTATTAGCTTACGAACCAGTTTGGGCTATTGGAACTGGAGAAACTGCTTCACCTGAGCAAGCGCAAGAAATGCACGAATTTATCAGAGAAACAATCCTTAAAGCCTATGGTAAAGAAATCGCTGAAAATGCAACTATTCTTTACGGAGGTTCAGTAAAACCAGAAAACGCAAAAGAAATATTTTCTAAACCAGACGTAGACGGAGGTCTTATTGGTGGAGCTGCTTTAAAAGCAGATGATTTCGTAGCTATCGTTACAGCTATCTAATAAAATACTTTTTTTATAAGAATCCTCAATCACAGCCGTGATTGAGGATTTTTTGATTAATAAACAATACACAAACACCACTTTCATTAGAAATACGTTATCTAAAAAACATTGTTTAAAAAATGGAACCTAAAGAGCTAATCAAAAATTCAGCAAACAAAATTTGGCAAAAATGGTCAATCGCAATTCGTATCACACCATTAATCATTATTCTTGCACTACTTAAAATTTTTACACATTATCTCGGATGGGAAGTTCTTGAATTAAATGCCTTATTTACAAGTTTAGTAGCAGGTACAATATTTTTAATTGGTTTTTTAATTAGTGGTGTGCTTTCTGACTACAAAGAAAGTGAAAAAATACCTAGCGAACTTTCCGCTTCAATCAAATCGTTAGTTGATGATACCTATACCATTTATAAAACCAAAAATACATTAACAGCTCTTGAATTTATAGAATTTCAAAAAATGTTTTGTACCTCTCTTATAAATTGGTTTTACAAAAAAGAAAAAACCAAAAATATTTTGAAGAAAATAAGCGACATGAACCACTTTTTAATCGAACTTGACAAAGAAGGGGTTCCACCGCCATATATTTTAAAATTGAAAAACGAACAAAACAATCTGCGAAAAATGATTTTGAGGATTGATACTATAAGAGATACAAATTTTGTGAGTTCAGCTTATACAATTTTAGAAGCTATGGGTGTTATTATAGGAAGCTGCTTGCTAATAATAAAGATGGAACCTTTTTATGCTTCACTATTTTTTACTTTAGTAGTTACTTTTTTAATTGCATATATGTTTTTGCTAATTAAAGATTTGGATAACCCTTTTGACTATTCTAACAACGGTGAAAGTGGAACTGAAATTTCTTTAAAACCGCTACATGACTTGAGAAAAATTTTAATTGACTTCATTTAAAAAACATTTTTTAAAAGTTTTCTAAAGCCTATTAGACTAATTTATTCCTGAAATAATTACTTACCTTTGCGCAAAAAATAACACTATGTCAAATATTTATATCGCCTATCATTTTAGTATTGAACCAAAAAATACTAATAACAGTGAAGAAGCTAAACAATTGGCTTCGGAAATTTTAGTTGCCGAATTAGGCGAACTTGCCTTTGAAAGTTTTACTGAAACCGAAACTGGAATTTCAGCTTTTGTTCAAAAAGAGTTGTGGGACGAAATGATTCTTGGCAATGTAAACATTCTTCATTCTGAGGAATTCGATATTGATTATTCTTTCGAAGAAATCGATCAAGTTAACTGGAATGAGGAATGGGAGAAAAACTTTGAACCTATTGATGTTGATGGAAGATGTCACGTAAGAGCACCTTTTCATCCTAAAACAGATGCTGAATTTGACATTCTCATAGAACCAAAAATGAGTTTTGGAACCGGTCATCACGAAACGACACACATGATGATCCAACATTTATTAGAAATGGATGTTACAGGAATGAAAACCTTAGATATGGGATGTGGAACAGCTATTTTGGCTATTTTGGCAGAAATGAAAGGCGCACAACCAATTGACGCTATCGATATTGACAACTGGTGCTATTTAAATTCTATTGAAAATGCTGAACGTAATAATTGCACGAACATAAGTGTTTATGAAGGCGACGCAACTTTATTAAAAGAAAAAAAATACGATCTAATAATTGCAAACATCAACAGAAATATTCTGTTGAATGATATGCAAACTTATGTTGATTGTTTGAACCCAAAAGGAACCTTATTACTAAGCGGATTCTACAACGAAGACATCCCTTTTATAGACGCTTCTTGTACAGAAAAAGGGCTAACTTATGTTAAAAAATTCGAAAGAAACAATTGGGTATCACTAAAATATGTAAATTAATACTTTGTTAATTATCAAATAATTATAGCACAAATAAAGATTATAATGAGTACTATTGAAAAAGTAAGAGAAAAAGTTAGTGTCCAAGAAATTACCACTAAAAACAATGAAATCATTCTTTATAATGACGATGTAAATACTTTTGACCACGTTATTGAAACCTTAATGCGTGTTTGTGAACACACTCCTGAACAAGCAGAGCAATGTTCATTAATTGTTCATTATAATGGAAAATGTACTGTGAAAACAGGTCCTATGGACAAATTAAAACCACAATGTACTCAGCTTTTAGAAGCAGGACTTAGTGCAGAGATTATTTAGTTTTCCTTTACTATCACATAAAAAAAATGCATTCGTTTGTAGCGAATGCATTTTTTTATGCTCACAACGATAATATATTAATGTGGTAATTTATCTTTTAATACTCCATAAAGAAAGGTACCTAATAAGGCTCCTAACAAAACGATAATTACCGTACTAAAACCTGCACCAATTAATATAAAAATTGGACCAGGACAGGAACCAGCTAAAGCCCAACCTAAACCAAAAATCAACCCTCCTAAAAGATAACGAACTGTTGATGGTTCTTTGTTTTCAATTTTTATAGGTTCTCCTGAATAATCTTTTACATTAAACTTTTTGATTAACTGAATCCCTAAAACTCCCGTAAGAACAGCTATCATAATTATACCATACATATGAAAAGACTGAAATTGAAACATTTCATAAATACGATACCATGAAACGGCCTCTGATTTAGTCAGTACGATTCCAAAAGCAAATCCAACTAAAATAAATTTTATCAATTTCATAACTTAAAAAATTAATGGTAAAATAAAATGAGACATAATTAATCCACCTATAAAAAAACCAATAACAGCTTTTAATGATGGTAATTGCAGGTTACTCAAGCCTGAAATCGCATGCCCTGAAGTACAACCACCAGCATAACGAGAACCAAAACCAATAAGTACTCCCCCAATAAGTAAAATAAACAGTCCTTTTGGAGAGTTCATAACTTCTGGTGAAAACAAAGCATCTGGCATCAATTTTCCTTTTGGCGCATCAATATTCATTGCTTGAAGTTGTTCAATTGTCTTTGGGTTTATTGTTACATTAGAAGGATCACTCAAATAATGAGTAGCAACAAAACCTCCTAACATGGCACCTGCCACAACTGCTAAATTCCAGCGTTGTGCTTTCCAGTCCCAATTAAAAAAGGAAACTTTTTTTCCAGCTCCTGCCAAACTGCACAGGGTCTTTAAGTTTGTCGACATCCCGAAAGTTTTCCCAAAATAAATTAAGCTTAGCATCACTAAACCAATTACAAAACCTGAAATATACCAAGACCAGGTATAATAAATTATCTCCATTATAAATTTTTTATTTTTTACAAATATATAGTATTCATAAAAAATGATATTACTTCAAACCCATTCAACAATAAATATTATTACTATCAAATTTAAATTTCTAATTAAATAATTGATTTAGCATTAAATATGAGAATACTCCAAGTATGTGACATATGTTACTGTACTCCTTTTAAGGCCCAAGTATATTTGTATCATAATATTTAGATAAAATTTAAATTATGAACAAAATCAATTACATACTTCTCTTAGGAATATTTTCTATTTCAAATCATAATTATGGACAAGACACATTATCAATATCAAAAAAAGATATCTGGTTAAAAACTTCAGAAAATAATTTACAAATTAAAATTACTAATCAAGATGTAAAAGCAGCTCAAGCTGATTACAGACAATCCAACTCAGTATTTTTACCAAGTATAACGGCATCTCATACAGCGATTGCTACTACCAACCCCTTAATGGCTTTTGGTTCTAAACTAAATCAGGCTATTTTAACTGCTGCTGATTTTAATCCAACTTTATTAAATAATCCTGCAACTACACAAAATTACGCTACTAAAATTGAAGTATTGCAACCTTTAATTAATATGGATGGTTTTTATGGTAGACAGGCAGCTAAATCTAAAATAGAAGCTTACCAACTTAAAGCGGAACGTACTAAAGAATATTTAGAATTAGAAGTTAACAAATCATTTATGATGCTACAATTAGCATATAAAGGAGTTGTTGTTTTAGAAAAAGCAAATGCTACTGCAGATGCCAATTTGAAACTGGTAGAAAACTATTTCAAGCAAGGAATTCTGCAAAAAACAGATTTATTATCCGTACAAGTTCATGTCAATGAAATTAAAAACCAATTACAATATGCCAAAAGTAATGTTCAAAACGCATCTGATTACTTAGCTTTTTTATTAAACGAAAATACAAATGGCAAAATTTACAAGCCAGTAGAACAATTAGATAATACTATTACTGTAAAAACCATCAATACTCAATTATCGGATAACCGAAAAGATATTCAAGCAATGGATAAATCATCAGAAGCATATGCTAAAATGCTTCAGTCCAGCAAAATGAATTTCTTACCAAGATTAAATGCTTTTGGAAGCTATGAAATGTATGACGATAAACTATTGGGAAATTCTGCAAAAGGGTATTTAGTAGGAGCTCAATTAGCCTGGAGTGTTTTTGACGGATATAAATCTATTGGTAAAATGGAGAAAAACAAAGCCGAATTCCAAAAAGCAGCCATTGAAACCCAACAATACAAATCACAAAGTCAACTAGAACTTAACAAAGCTAATAGACAGTTGAAAGATGCTGAAAACAAAGTGAATTTAGAAAAATTAGCTTTAGAACAATCACAAGAAGCCTATAGAATTCGCAGCAATCGTTTCCAACAAGGTTTAGAAAAAACGACCGATTTATTACAAACTGAAACCCAAATGTTCAAAAAAGAACTGGATTATTTACAAGCTGTTTTCGAATATAGTTTTACCCAAGAATATTTACAATTTTTAACAAAATAATAGTATAACCCAACGAATCTTAAGAAAAGAAAAGATAATTACAATTGAATATTATGAAAAAATTAATAGCAATCCTTTCAATTTCCACACTAATTATAACTTCATGTGGTAATGACAAAAAAGAACAAGTAACCCCACAGACAGCAATTGTGGTAAAAGTGAGTGGTGTTTCTGAAAACAACAATAATTCATTTGTAACAGCAAGTGGAAAAATTGAATCCGAAAACAGTGCGAATCTAAGCACCAGAATGATGGGTTATGTTACCAAAGTTCACGTAAATGTTGGACAAAGAGTTAGTGCAGGACAATTAGTAGTAAGTATAAACAATACTGATTTACAAGCTAAAAAAGCACAAGTAGAAGCTTCTATTTTACAAGCAACTGCCGCTTATACTAATGCTAAAAAAGATTATGATCGTTTTGTTGCATTGTTCAAACAACAAAGTGCTTCTCAAAAAGAATTAGATGATATGACTGCACGTTATGAAATGGCAAAAGCCGGACTCGAAGGTGCAAAACAAATGAGAAACGAAGTATTAGCTCAGTTTTCATATTCAAATATCACCGCACCATTTTCAGGAATTGTAACAAACACTTTTGTAAAAGAGGGTGATATGGCTAATCCTGGAATGCCTTTAGTAAGTATTGAAGGTGCCTCAAAATTACAAATTACTGCAATGATTTCTGAAAATAGCATCAATACCATTAAAAATGGGATGCCAGTAAATGTTTTAGTAAAATCATCTAATACAAAACTAACTGGTAAGGTAAGTGAAATAAGCCTTTCTGCAAAAAATACAGCGGGTCAGTATTTAGTAAAAATCAATTTGGATAAAACCGATAAAAATATTCTTGCCGGAATGTTTGTTAACGTACAGTTTCCAATTCAAAACGAAAGTAATGTAGCAGCTAACCAGCCTATCTTGATAGACGAAAGTGCTTTGATTACACAAGGACAATTAAAAGGGGTTTATGTTATTGACAATAATAATACTGCCTTTTTAAGATGGTTACGAATTGGGAAAAACTTTGGAAATCAAGTAGAGATTCTTTCTGGATTATCAGCCAATGAGCGTTATATTATTGCTGCCGAAGGCAAATTGTACAACGGAGCTTTGGTCAGTGTTCAGTAAAAAATTTGCTGTAACAGTTTATCAATTTGTCACAAATTTATAGTTAGTCATTAACACCGCGTGAGGGATAGCAGTGGAAATCCTTTTTATTTTGTCCTACTGAGCTTGTCGAAGTACAAAATAAAAAGATTGTAACGAATAGCCCGACCCAAAATACGTAGCTTGGCGAAGTATGAGAGGGTCACGCCCAAAAAAACAAAAAAAATGCAAGAAGGAATTTCAGGTAAAATTGCCAATTTTTTCATCAATTCAAAACTAACCATTTTGATGATGGTTGCCTTGATGATTATTGGTGTATATAGTTCTTTTCTGATACCTAGAGAAGAAGAGCCACAAATTAATGTTCCAATGGCCGATGTAATGGTTGGTTATCCTGGAGCAAGTCCGAAAGAAGTTGAAAGCCGTGTAGCAAAACCTTTGGAAAAAATCATTATGAATATCAAAGGTGTTGAGCACGTTCATACTATGGCAATGAACGGACAAGCCATGTTAATCGTTCAGTTTTATGTAGGTCAGGACGTGGAACGTTCATATGTAAAATTGTATGATGAATTGAGCAAACACGAAGACATGTTCCCAAAAGGGGTTTACAAACCAATTGTAAAAACACGTTCTATTGACGATGTACCTATGTTGGGACTGACACTTTGGAGCGAAAAAATGGACGGTTTCCAATTGCGACAAATTGCAGAAGAAGTAACCTCTGAAATTGAAAAAGTTAAAGATGTGGCCATCACTAAAGAAATTGGTGGACAAACACGAGCTTTAAAAGTGGTTTTGGATAAAGATAAAATGGCTGAAAATGGTGTTGATGCTTTGGGCATTATGCAAATGATACAGGCTAATAATGGAAGTTCTCAATCTGGAAGTTTTGTAAAGCAAGATCAGGAATATTTGTTGACAACAGGTCAATTTTTGGCAACAGCCGAAGATGTTGAAAATCTGGTTGTAGGTATTAACAAAAACATGCCTGTTTACCTAAAGCAAGTCGCTAAAATTCAGGACGGACCTGAAACAGCACGAAATTACATAGCCTTTGGTTATGGAAAAACAAATGTGAATTATGCTGAAGCTAAATCAGAATATCCAGCTGTTACTATTTCTGTCGGTAAGGTAAAAGGAGCCGATGCGATGAAAATATCTGAAAAAATCGTAGAAAAAATTGATCATCTAAAAACTAGTTTAATTCCAAATGATGTTCATGTTGAAATAACACGTAATTACGGTGAAACGGCTTCAGACAAAGTTGGTGAACTATTGATGCACCTTGGTATTGCAATTTTGGCAGTAACATTTTTGGTAATGATTGCTATGGGCTGGAGAGGTGGATTGGTTGTTTTCTTTTCAGTACCATTAACATTTGCATTAACCCTATTCAGTTACTATATGTTGGATTATACGCTGAATAGAATTACACTTTTCGCACTAGTATTCGTAGTAGGAATTGTGGTGGATGATAGTATTATTATTGCTGAGAATATGCATCGCCATTTTAAAATGAAGCGATTGCCATTTAAACAAGCGGCTATATATGCCATTAACGAAGTAGGAAATCCTACTATCTTGGCAACTTTCACGGTTATCGCAGCAATTTTACCTATGGCTTTCGTATCTGGGATGATGGGACCATATATGAGTCCAATGCCTATTGGTGCTTCGATTGCAATGATTTTATCTTTGTTCGTAGCATTAACAGTTACACCTTATTTAGGCTATCATTTATTACAAGAAAAAGAAGAACAAGAGCACAAGGAAGCAGAAGGTCTTGAAACCAGCTGGGTGTACAAAATCTACAACAAAATTGAAAGACCATTCTTGGACAGCAGTGCTAAAAGAAAAAATTCTCCTTGCGGGAACAATACTATTATTGTTAGGTTCTGTTGTAATGTTTTTTACCAAATCGGTATTAGTGAAGATGCTACCTTTTGATAACAAAAACGAATTCCAGGTTGTAATCGATATGCCGGAAGGAACTACCCTCGAAAGAACAGCAGCTGTCACCCAAGAAATCGCCCAATATTTGGCAAGTAAACCAGAAGTGGTAAATTATCAAAATTACATTGGTGCCTCTGCTCCTATTACATTTAATGGATTAGTACGTCATTATGATTTACGTGGTGGAAGTAATATGGCTGATATTCAAGTGAATCTTTTACACAAAGAAGATCGATCTCCACAAAGTCATGACATTGCTAAAGAAGTACGTCCGGAAGTTCAAAAAATTGCCAAAAAATATGGGGCAAATGTAAAAATTATCGAAGTACCGCCAGGACCGCCTGTATTGTCAACTTTAGTTGCTGAAATCTATGGTCCTGATTATGATAAACAAATAAAAGTTGCAAGCCAAGTAAAAGACATCTTGACTAAAACAGATGGAATCGTAGATATTGACTGGACGGTTGAAGATAACCAAACAGAATACAAACTGGAAATTGACAAGGAAAAAGCAATGCTTAACGGTATAGCTCCTCAACAAGTAGTAGGTAATTTAACTTATTTACTAAAAGAATACCCAGTTTCTAATTTGTATGATGAAAACTCTAATGACAATGTAGGTATTATACTGGCTCTTGATGATAAAGACAAAACTAGCTTAGAAGAAATTGAAAACCTTAAAATTAAAGGTAGTCAGGGTAATATGATTCCCGTAAGTGATTTGGTAAAAGTAGTTCAAGATACTTTGCAAAAAACAATTTACAGAAAGGATCAAAAACGTGTCGTTTATGTAACTGCTGATATGGCAGGAGCATTGGAAAGTCCCGTTTATGCTATTTTGGGAATGGATAAAGAATTGGAAAAAATCAATTTACCAAAAGGATATAAAATCAACGAATTGTATATGGATCAGCCATCTGACGAAAGTGATTTTACTGTAAAATGGGATGGTGAATGGCAAATCACTCTGGAAGTTTTCCGCGACCTTGGTGTAGCATTCATGGTGGTAATTGTAATTATCTATATGCTGATTGTAGGATGGTTCCAAAACTTTAAAACACCTATCGTAATGATGTTGGCTATTCCTTTATCATTAATTGGAATTGTATTAGGTCACTGGTTATTAGGCGCTTTCTTTACTGCAACTTCATTTATCGGAATGATTGCTCTTGCAGGAGTTATGGTTAGGAATTCGGTATTACTAATTGACTTTATCGAAATCCGACTCAATGATGGTATTCCTTTAAAACAAGCCATAATCGAAGCTGGGGCTGTAAGAACAACACCTATTTTATTAACCACAGCAGCAGTAGTCATTGGAGCATCCATTATTTTGTTTGATCCAATATTTCAGGGCTTAGCCATTTCATTAGTATTTGGCGCTATAGTTTCTACATTACTTACACTAATTGTAGTTCCATTGATCTATTACATGACAGAGAGAAAAAATGGGAATCAAGCACTGAAAATAAAGAAGAAACTGAAAACTTATAATTGTAAAAAAATGAAATTATTAATTGTAACCGGTATAACTGAATTTGATGATGACATCAAAAAAATGTTAAAACAAGTTCAGATAAAAAATTACAGCTACCAAGAAGTAAATGGGTTTAATGATGCGTCAGAACAAGCCTTGGGAAGCAATTGGTTTGGAAGTGAACAAAGTGAAAACAATTCCATGCTTTACTATGCATTTGTAAAAGATAGCAGTGTCATTGACAATCTTTTTGAAGTCGTTGAAAATTTTAATAACAAACAAACTAGCTTGTCGAAAATTCATTTGGCAGTAGTTAACATAGAAAAATCTAATTAATAACTTTTAATTTAGAGGGAGGTGTATTTCCGACTTCGCAATATAAATATGAAAAACAGAATAGTACGAGCCGTAGCAGGAACATTCATTTTAATAAGTTTGTTTTTAGCACTATATGTAAATCAAAACTGGTTATGGTTTACTGCCTTTGTTGGGGCGAATTTATTACAATCATCCATAACTAAATGGTGCTTATTGGAAGATATTTTGAAAAAATTTGGAGTGAAAGACTAAATATTTCTCAACACTATTTTCGTTAAAAATCAAAACCGATTGCTACATTCAATTGGTTTTGATTTTTTTATATTAATACCAATTTTCAATACATATAGGAATAGGTACTAAAAAAGAAAATAGTAGTATGTGAAAAATGTCAAAAAAAGACGTTTATATTTGTATTCTTATAAAAGTAACCATGGTTCTATTTGTAAATATTTTCAAGCAAATGATTAATAAAAAAAACATGAAGAAAGGGATTCTCTTAACCATTATATCATTTTTTATCACTTCTTGCATTAGTACCAAATCTACATTACGCAATGTTGATGATAACGCTCCAACACCTAGACTTTCTAAAGAAAATACTTTTATCATTACGGAGTACAGCAAGGATAAACGATACGGCTATAATAAAGATTACCCGATAAATATTTTTTACTACACTACCACTAACGAAAAACTAAACGAAGAACGATTTTTAAATGCTTTGGCAGGACCAAAAGGAGAAAAAATTACTTATACAAAAATTGAAACATGCTGCCCTTTTCCTTCTAAAAGGACTTCTATGGGTGCTGGATTTTTAAATGTATACGAAATTCGATGGGAAGGTCAAAAAAAGCCAATTACGCTTTACCTTAACATATATGAAAAAGGATTTTTAATGTGTCCTTTGGGGCTAACAATTAAAAAATAACGCTCAAAAAAGATATTGGTTCCATTTTTTGCACTAAAAAAATCCGAAATTAAAACGCTAAGTCGCAAATCATAACTAACTTTGCAACTTCAAAAATTTACCTATGGACATACTAAATATTCCTCAAATTAAGCACACTGAAAGTGGCAATTTCTTTTTACTTGCAGGTCCATGCGCCATCGAAGGAGAAGAAATGGCATTGCGCATTGCCGATACACTTGTTAGTATTACTGACAAACTACAAATTCCTTATGTATTTAAAGGTTCATTCAAAAAAGCCAATCGCTCTAGAATTGATAGTTTCTCGGGAATTGGAGATGAAAAAGCTTTAAAAATTCTTAGAAAAGTATCTGAAACATTTCATGTACCAACTGTAACAGACATCCACACCAATGAAGATGCTGACAAAGCTGCACAATATGTAGATATTTTACAAATCCCAGCTTTTTTGGTACGTCAAACCGATTTAGTTGTAGCTGCTGCCAATACAGGAAAAACCGTTAACTTAAAAAAAGGACAATTTATGAGTCCTGAAAGCATGAAACATGCCGTTCAAAAAGTTTTGGATTGCAACAATCAAAATGTAATGGTTACTGACCGGGGAACCATGTTTGGATACCAAGACATGATTGTTGACTTCCGTGGAATCCCTACTATGCAACAATATGCTTCTACTGTACTCGATGTTACACATTCATTACAACAACCTAATCAAACAGCAGGAGTTACAGGTGGTCGTCCAGATATGATTGAAACCATTGCAAAAGCTGGAATTGCTGTAGGTGTAGATGGAATTTTCATTGAAACCCATTTTGACCCAGCTAACGCTAAAAGCGATGGTGCTAATATGCTGCATTTAGACTATTTTGAAGATTTAATGACCAAATTAGTAGCAATTAGAAAAACGGTTAATTCATTCTAAAAAACAATATAAAAAAAGTGAAAAATATATTCACTGCTGCAATAACAGCATTATTATTCATAAATAACCTTAGTGCGCAAGAAACCATCAGCACGCAGGAAAAATACACAGCTCACAACAAAGGAAAATTTTTTATAAACTGGGGAGGTAACAGAGAATCCTATTCGAAATCTGATGTAACTTTTACGGGTAAAAACTACCATTTTACAGTAGACAACATGGTAGCACATGACAAACCTAAAGGTTGGCATATCGATTATATCAATCCAACGAAAATGACAATCCCACAAACGAATTTACGTTTAGGTTATTTTATTAGCGACCATTATAGCGTTTCAATTGGTGTAGATCATATGAAATACGTAATGACTCAAAATCAAACTGCAAATGTTACTGGAAATATCAACCTTCCATTATCAGAAGCTGGAGCAATTCATAATGGGGTCTATAACAATACACCTGTAAATTTTTCTGATGAAACTTTTTTAATGTATGAGCATACAGACGGATTGAATTATGTGCATACCGAAGTTTCACGATTTGACGACATTTCATCGTTATTCAAGCTTCCAAATACAGATAAAATACAAATTAACATCACTGAAGGTTTAGGAACTGGACTTTTATACCCAAGAACCAATACCACTTTGTTAGGTAAAGAGCGTCATGATGATTTTCATGTTTCGGGATATGGTTTATCGGCAAAAGCGGGTTTAAATATTACTTTTTTCAAACATTTCTTTATTCAAGGCGAATTAAAAGGTGGATACATCAATATGCAAGACATTCGTACAACTCAAAGTACAGATGATAAAGCAAAACAAGATTTTTTCTTTTTCCAAAGAATTATAACTTTTGGCGGAATTTTTAAAATTTAAAAAATGACCTAACTTTAATATTCAGATACAGAGGCTTGTTTATTAACAAGCCTTTTTTATTACCCTCTGGTGTAATTAAAAAAATATAATCTTTTTTTATAAAAAAACACTCCAAATTCCAAAAAAAAATTATTTTTGTATAAAAATCACCCCAGATCTTTTTTTGAATAAACCTATTTACTTGTAGTCTAACCCTATTTTGTAAATATTTATGACAAAGAACAAAGAAAATGAATTTGTTTGCAACTTTGAGGTTTTTACCAATTTTGAAAGGTTTTTTGATCTTTCTCATGACTTGTTTTGCATTTCTGGATACGACGGATATTTTAAGAGAATAAACCCCTCAGTTTCAAATCTATTAGAATACACAAATGAAGAATTACTAGAACGACCGATCAATCATTTTGTTCATGAAAATGACAAAGAAAAAACAAGTTTAGCTAGAAATGAATTAAAAAATCAGGTGCCTTTATTTGATTTTGAAAATAGATATGTAACTAAAAGCGGTCGCGTTATTTGGCTATCCTGGACTTCAATACCAGTTGAAGAAGAACAACTTATTTATGCAGTAGCTAAAAATATCACTCACAAAAAAGAGCTTGAAGAGGAACGAAAATTACACTTAAAAAGGCTTACAGAAATAAACGAGGAGTTTAAAAACTTGAGTTATAGTACAGCTCATGATTTAAGATCCCCTGTAAATAATATGATATCCATTTTTGAACTTTTAGAAACAGCTGAAATCAAAAATTCAGAAACTCTAGAATTCATTAATATTCTAAAAAGCACTACTGATACGCTAAAAGAAAACTTAAATGAATATATCAAACTTTTGAATGCTAATAATCAAAATTACAACATAAACAAAGAGGATATTTCCTTAAGCAACACATTGAATGAAGTTTTAATTTCAATTAATTCATTAATTCAAAACTCTCAAGCATCTATAAGTATTGATTTTTCGAAAATTGACATAATCAAATTCAACAAATCCTATTTGAAAAGTATTTTTTTAAACTTAATTACCAATTCTATCAAATATGCCAAACCGAATACATTAGCCAATATCTCTATTCGTTCTGAAATTACAAATAATGCTACCCAATTAATCATCTCTGATAACGGAATAGGCTTTGACCTTGAAAAAGTGCACAACAAAGTATTTGGTTTATACGAAACATTTAGTAATCATATTGACAGCAACGGTATAGGTTTGTATTTAGTTTACAAACACGTAACTAATCTTGGTGGCAAAATTTCATTAGACAGCAAAGTAAACGAAGGTTCTACCTTCACCATTACTTTTAAGGATTAAAAGACGGTATATCGATTATTTTTAGTAATTTAAAGCAAAAATAATCTTAATTATGGACTTGATTCCTAAAATACCTGTAACCAACAAGAACATTTCAGGATTAGTATTGTTACAATATTTTGTTTTAGCATCAATAATTCTATATTTTGGGAAACTACTTTTTATCCCTTTAAGTTTTGCTATACTTATTAGCTTTATACTTCATCCTGTATGCAAATGGTTAGAAAAGAAAGGTGTTAATCCTATTATCGCTATAGGTCTTTCTTTAACAATTGTTTTTGTTTTATTAATCAGTCTTTTGAGTTTACTCATTTTCCAAATCAAAGAATTTGTTATAGAATGGGAACCCTTTAAAATAAAAATTTTAGAAGCTCTCAACCAAATAAGTGTGTTAATTGCACAATATTTTAACGTAACTAATACCGAACAAATTATCTTCCTTAAAAACCTAATAGACCATTCGGAAAATCAAGTACTAGCTATTCTGGAATCATCATTTTATTCGTTTTCACACACTTTATACTATACTATTATCATTCCCGTATTTTCTGCATTGATACTTTTTCACCGAAAAATGTTAACAGAAGCTTTACTTCATACATTTCCCATAGATCAAAAAAATAATGTTCTCGAAATTCTAACAGAAACCATCAGTGCTTATCATAATTTCATAAAAGGAATGCTATTTGTGTATATCATTGTGGGATTTTTAAACAGCGTTGGACTATTAATAATTGGCATCCCTAATCCATTTACATTTGGTTTTATAGCTGCCATATTAACTTTTATCCCATACGTAGGTATTATGATATCATCACTATTACCTATAGCTATTTCATGGATTACTTTTGATTCAATTTGGTACCCAATAGGTGTAATTAGCGTTTTTGGAATTGTTCAAATCCTAGAAGCTTATATCATTTTCCCATATATAGTTGGCAACCGATTAAAGATAAACACCCTGGTTATTATCATCATGATTACACTAGGAGGTATTTTATGGGGCGCTGCGGGAATGATTTTATTTATTCCGTTTACGAGTATCATAAAACTCATTGCTGACCGTACCGATAGTTTAAAACCACTTTCCATACTTTTAGGAGAAGGTAAATTGCCCACAAAAAAACAAAACCCCTAACTAGAGGGGTTTTGTGATTTATTTCAAAATCAGATCATAAACCTGATTTGCAATTTCTAGTTCTTCATTGGTTGGAACTACCAAAACTTTAGTTTTAGAATTTACCGTATTGATTTCTCTTATTTCTTTAGAGCGAATTTCGTTTTTTGCTTCATCCAATTCAATTCCTAAAAATTCCATATCCTTACAAACTGATTTTCGGATATAAGAAGAGTTTTCTCCAATTCCAGCAGTAAAAACAATAGCATCTACCCCATTCATTGCCGCTGCATAAGCGCCTATGTATTTTTTAATACGATAAACATTCATATCTAAAGCTAATTGACAATTCAAATCTCCTTTTTCGGCATTGGCTTCAATATCTCTTAAATCGCTATAACCTGTAATACCAAGCATTCCACTTTGTTTATTCAACACCGTATTGACTTCATTCAATTGATATCCTAAAGTATTCACCATGTAAAAAATCACTGATTGATCGATATCACCACTACGAGTTCCCATGATTAATCCATTCATAGGTCCAAAACCCATGCTATGATCCACACTTTTACCATCTTTAACCGCAGTAATACTACAACCATTTCCTAAATGAATAGTAATAATATTTGTATGAAGACTATTCACAGATTCCAAATAATTAATAGCTTTTTCAGAAACGTATTTATGAGAAGTTCCGTGAAAACCGTAGGCTCTAATTTTATTCTCAGTTAATAAATAATTCGGTATAGCATATTTATAAGCCACTTCATGCATTGTTTGATGAAAAGCAGTATCAAAAACCGCAACTTGTTTCGCCGATGGAAAAACTTCCTCAGCAACAACAATACCTTCTAAATTAGCCGGATTATGCAAGGGAGCTAATTCAAAAAGCTGCTTGATTTTTTCTTTTACTTCTTCAGTAATTAAAACCGTGTCCGAAAAACTTGCTCCACCATGAACCACACGATGACCTACCGCTTCAATCTCTGCCGTACTTTTAATTACTCCTACTTTTTCATCTAATAACAAAGTCGAAATTTTCTCCAATCCTACTTTATGATTCGGAATAGCTAAAATTTCCTCAATGGAATCTTTATTGGTTTTATAAGTGAAATTGGAAGTATCCAAACCTATCCTGTCAATCATACCACTACAAATAACCTCTTGGGTTGGCATATCGATTAATTGGTATTTTATAGAGGAACTCCCTGAATTTATGATAACTATTTTCATTAAATAAAATATTAAAAATTAAAATCCCTGCGCTTGAATCGCAGTAATTACAACGGTATTAATAATATCGTCCACAGTACAACCACGACTTAAATCGTTTACTGGTTTGTTTAAACCTTGTAACATTGGCCCAATGGCCAAAGCTCCAGTCTCTCTCTGAACCGCTTTATAAGTATTATTTCCTGTATTCAAATCAGGAAAAATCAGCACACTTGCTTGTCCTGCTACTTCCGAATTTGGCATTTTACTTTGTCCCACTTCCATGTCAACAGCTGCATCATATTGAATAGGGCCTTCTATTTTTAAATCGGGACGTTTTTTCTTTACAATTTCAGTTGCTGTTCGCACTTTTTCCACTTCATCCCCTTTTCCTGACGAACCCGAAGAATAAGACAACATGGCTACTTTTGGCTCAATACCAAAAGCCAAACTTGAATCGGCTGACGAAATCGCTATTTCGGCCAATTGCTCTGCAGTAGGATTCGGATTGATAGCACAATCCCCAAAAATTGAAACCCTATCTTCTAAACACATGAAAAATATTGAGGAAACAACACTCGAATTCGGTTTCGTTTTAATGAATTGTAATGCCGGTAAAATAGTATGTTGTGTGGTGTGTGCTGCTCCCGAAACCATTCCGTCTGCATGACCTTTATGCACCATCATCGTTCCAAAATAAGACACATCCTCCATTAAATCCCTAGCCATTGCTATTGACACATTCTTGTTTTTACGAAGTTCGTAATAGGTATTCACATAATCCTGATAATATTCGGATTCAATAGGAACAATGATATTTACTTTCGAAAAATCGAATGCAATTCCTAATTCGGCTACTTTATTTTCTATTTGCTTTTTGCTACCAATGATCGAAATATCCACCACATCCATTGCTAACAACCTAGAAGCCGCAATGATAATTCGGTCATCGTTCCCTTCTGGTAAAACAATATGTTTACGATGTTGTTTGGCTCTTTTAACTAAATTGTATTGAAACATTTTAGGCGTCATTCCTTCAGCCTGAAAGGCGCTTAATTTATTTGCTAAAACATCAATATCAACATATTTTTCAAATGTAGTTATTGATGTTTCGATTTTGTGTTTATTTTCTGCGTATATTTTAGATTGAATAGACCCTATTTGGTTGGTAATACGATACGTACCTCCTTCTACCGAAATAATAGGTACAACACTATGCAATCCTTCAATTAGTTTTAAAATAGTATCCTCTGGCAGAATATTTCCTGTCAAAATAATACCTGAAATCGATGGATAATTAGCTGATTCATGTGCCTGTAAAGCTCCTAAAATAATATCAGCTCTATCACCAGGTGTAATTACTAGCGCATTTTCTTTAAGATGGGACAAATAATTACGCAACTGCATTGCTCCCACACTGTAATTGCCTACTTCATTATTGAGATACTCTTTTCCAAAAAGAACGGTAGCATCTAATTCTTCAACAATCTCTTTAACTGTTGGATTATTCAAACTTGAAATAACGGGGATAGCACTTACCAAAACTTCTTTGGGTAAAACACTACGCAAGCCATCCTCTGCTAATTTTAAATTTTCCGGTTGGATTTTATTAGCAATAAAAGCTAAAACTTCCACTTCTTTGTTTTTGAAAGAATCATACGCTAAATATTCACCATCCAAAAACTCTTCTAACGTTTTACCAACACCTGAACCAACAATAATTGTTGGAATACCCAAGTTTTTGGCAATTAATACATTCATATCCAATTCGATAGCTGTACCTTCACCACTAAAACTGGTTCCTTCTACCAAAACAAAATCGAAACGCTCTTCCAGATGTTTAAATTTTTCAATAATCAAATCCAGAACATCCCCGATTTTACCTTTATTCTTCTTTTTGATTAATTGACTTTTGGTAATAGCAAAAGCATCCTCAAACCGTATATCTAATCCGAAATAAGAAATTACAGTTTCGATATGGTTGTCCAACTTTCCATCTTCAAAATCTTCAATTATTGGCCGGAAATAACCCACCTTAGCTGTTTTACCAATTAGCATACTCATCAATCCTAAAGTAATAATCGATTTTCCGCTATTACTTTCTGAAGTTGCGATATAAATAGCTTTGTTCATTCTATTAGATTTAATTATTTTTTTATTTCTATTGTTTTTTTTAAAGTAATGAGCCTTTGTTTCTAAAACCATTTTCGCTTTTTAAAATAGACAACCATCAATACACTAATTAAAAACATAACTCCAATAACTATGTAGTAGCCATTTTCATACCTTAATTCGGGCATATGATCAAAATTCATCCCGTAAACTCCAACTATAAATGTCAACGGAATAAAAATAGCCGAGACAATCGTCAAGGTTTTCATAATCTCATTCATCTTATGGGATTGTAAAGAGAAAAAGAAATTTGAAGCGCTTTCTAACATCTCCAAATCTGATTCTATTTGTTCTAAAAGCTCCAAACTTTTCTGGTGCAAACGTGAAAAATACACATACGAATCTTCCTCAATTACATTACAAACTACATCTTCTTTTAAGGTTTTAATTCCATACAAAGAATCTCGAAGAGGCACTATCGAACGTTTTAAAAAATTAAAATTATCACGATGCTTTTCTATTCGTACCAAAATATCTTGATTGGTACTTACTTTAGATAAATTGATTAATTCCTCAACTTTTTCTTCCTCATTTTCAATGGTAATATAAAAATTATCCATTACTGCATCTAGAAGAAGAGACAGCAGATAATCCGCTTTTTTTGTTCTAACCACACCCGAATGCGAACGCAATCTTTCTCGTATGTGAGTGAAAAAATCACTACTTTTTTCTTGAAATGAAATTAAAATATCATCTTTCACAAAGAAACTTATTTGCTCTACATTAATATTATCTGAATCTTCTGTTGGTAAAATTGACTTTATATTGAAAAACAAACTACTTGCGGATTCTTCCATTTTAGTTCTTCTGGAAGTATTTAAAATATCCGAAAGCAAATAATTATCTATATTAAAAAAATCTCCAATACCTTCAACTGTTTTAATATCACTCAATCCATGTAAATTAAGCCAATTTGTTTGAGTTGTATCAATGCACTCACTAAAATCATATATTCTTAAATCCTGATATTCTGTAAAATCTAAATCGTTGTAAACAAACAACTGCATTTTAGACTCTTGATTCTTGTGTTTACCAGTATATATTAATTGATAAGGCTGTACTTTTCTCGCTTTCTTATATTTTATTTTTCTCATACAAAAATCATTTATTACCGTTTGTTATTTCAAATTAGTCCAATAAAAATTGTACTAAATGAAATATACTACAGCTTCATACCTCAAAAATTTGACTATTTAGATATTCTAAATGGTATAACAGTAATATTACAAAAAACTTTTGGCAAAAAAGAACAACTTAACAATTTAAAAACATGCTTTTAATTGTGTCAAAAGTAGTTTGAAATACAATGCTCTTTTATGAGATAAATCATGTTTTAAAAATTTTCTTCGAATAAAAAAACATACTTAAAAAATTAAAGCACAAAAAAACCGAGCCATTTCTGACTCGGTTTCCATTATTTATGATTTTTAAAAGATTCCGATAAATCGGGATAAGCGATTCATATTCCGATAAATCGGAAGTTCACTGCTTATTTTACTTCTTCGTAATCTACGTCTTGAACGTTATCACCTTCAGCTTGTGGTTCAGCAGCAGCTTGACCTTGCTCTCCTTGAGCGTACATAGCTTCAGTTGCTTTTTTCCAAGCAGCGTTTACGTTATCTAAACCTTTTTGAATAGCAGCTAAATCTTGAGATTGGTGAGCCATTCTTAATTCAGTTAAAGCGTATTCAATAGCTGTTTTGTTCTCGTCTGAAATTTTATCTCCTAACTCTTTCAATTGAGATTCAGTTTGGAAGATAGTGCTGTCAGCTTCGTTTAATTTTTCAGCTCTTTCTTTAGCTTGTCTGTCAGCGTCAGCGTTAGCTTCAGCATCTTTTTTCATTTGTTCGATTTCTTCAGCAGTTAAACCAGAAGAAGCTTCGATACGGATATCGTGAGATTTTCCAGTTCCTTTATCTGTAGCAGAAACTTTGATGATACCATTAGCGTCAATATCGAAAGAAACTTCGATTTGAGGAACTCCTCTTGGTGCTGGCGGAATACCATCTAAGTGGAAACGACCAATTGTTTTGTTATCAGCTGCCATTGCTCTAGCTCCTTGTAATACGTGAATTTCAACAGATGGTTGAGAATCAGCAGCAGTAGAGAATACTTGAGATTTTTTAGTTGGGATAGTTGTGTTAGCCTCGATAAGAACTGTCATAACACCACCCATAGTTTCGATACCTAAAGATAATGGAGTAACGTCAAGTAACAATACATCTTTAACATCTCCAGAAAGTACACCACCTTGGATAGCAGCACCAATAGCTACAACCTCATCAGGGTTAACTCCTTTAGACGCTTTTTTACCAAAGAATTTCTCTACTTCTTCAACAATTCTTGGGATACGAGTAGAACCTCCTACCAAGATTACTTCGTCGATATCAGAAACTGATAAACCAGCATCTTTCAACGCTTTAGCAACTGGCTCCATAGAACGTTTTACTAAAGAATCAGCTAATTGCTCGAATTTAGAACGAGATAATTTTTTCACTAAGTGTTTAGGTCCTGAAGCTGTAGCAGTTACGTATGGTAAGTTGATTTCAGTTTCAGCAGAAGCAGATAATTCAATCTTAGCTTTTTCAGCAGCTTCTTTGATACGTTGTAATGACATTGGGTCAAGACGTAAATCAATTCCTTCTTCAGCTTTGAATTCGTCAGCTAACCAGTCAATAATTACTTGGTCAAAGTCATCTCCTCCTAAGTGAGTATCTCCATTTGTAGATAATACTTCGAAAACTCCGTCTCCTAATTCTAATACAGAGATATCAAAAGTTCCTCCACCTAAATCGTAAACAGCAATTTTTTGATCTTTTCCTTTTTTATCTAATCCGTAAGCCAAAGCAGCAGCAGTAGGCTCATTGATGATACGCATTACTTTTAAACCAGCGATTTCACCAGCTTCTTTAGTAGCTTGACGTTGTGCATCGTTAAAGTAAGCAGGAACAGTAATAACTGCCTCAGTAACTGTTTGACCTAAATAGTCTTCAGCAGTTTTTTTCATTTTTTGAAGTGTCATTGCAGACAATTCTTGAGCTGTGTATAAACGACCGTCAATATCCACACGTGGCGTATTGTTGTCCCCTTTTACTACACTGTAAGGAACTCTTTTTGCTTCTTCTTCAGTTTCAGCAAAAGTATGTCCCATAAAACGTTTGATAGAAGCAATAGTCTTAGTTGGATTAGTTACCGCTTGTCTTTTTGCAGGATCTCCCACTTTAATTTCTCCACCTTCAACAAAAGCGATGATAGATGGTGTAGTTCTTTTTCCTTCTGCGTTAGGAATAACAACTGCCTCACTACCTTCCATTACAGAAACACAAGAGTTGGTCGTACCTAAATCAATTCCGATTATTTTACCCATTTTTATTTATATTTAATTTTTAATATACTAGTTTAGTAACTCATCGTGCATAAGTCAATCTTTGTGCCAAGTTAAAAACCTCATGAAAATTGTCATAATTTAATAACATTATAAAAAAAGCACTGACAAGATGGCATTTTAATACAACTGACAGATTTACAAAAACATTAAAAAAGACTGTCATATTAAGGAGATGCCCCTAATTCCTTGACTTTTGTGTAATATAGACTAAAAACGGCTTACTCTTTTCGTAAATACATTTCAAAACCAAAACCAAAATTATTCGATTTTAAACTATATTTGAAAACCTAAAAAAATAAAGATGTTTTCAATAGATCAAATTAAAGCGGCTCATGCCAAAGTAAAAACAGGAACTGATTTCCCAAAATACATTCAAGAAATTATCGAATTGGGCGTAAAAGGATATGACACCATTGTGACTGACGGACGTGTTTCCTATTACGGAGACAATGACTTTGAGGTAAGTTCGGAAAAAAATACGATGCTATTCCGATTACTACAGTAGCCAACAAAGAACGTTTCATCGAATTTTTAGTGATGCATCAAGACGGTCAAACCGATTATCCTACTTTTTGTCAACATGCTGCTATTTGTGGTATTGCCAAATGGCGCGTTGACATTATCGAAATGACCTGTACTTATTATGACAATGCTAATAATCCTATATTAATTGAAAAAATCCCCGAATAGAAATTATTAAATCTATTTTATATATCAACCAACCATGAAAAAAACACTAGTAACACTTTTAAGCGTTTGGAGTTTAAGCCTACTCGCGTAAACACATTCCATTAAAAATTCTCCTAAACTTACTGAAGCCACACCTGAAAGCGTAGGTATTTCGAGCGAAAGACTAACTCGAATAGACAATATGCTTAACAAAGCCGTTGCCGAATCAGAAATTCCGGGAGCGGTTGCCTTAGTAGCCCGTCATGGAAAAATTGTTTATTTGAAGGCTTTTGGAATGGCCGATAATACTTCATCTAAAAAACTAAATACGGATGCTATTTTTAGAATTGCATCACAATCCAAAGCCATAACTACGACTGCCGTGATGATGCTATGGGAAGAGGGTAAATTCAAATTAGATGATCCTATTTCAAAATACATTCCTGAATTTAAAAATCCGCAAGTTTTAGATTCATTATATCCAGATGGAAAATATACAACCAAAGCTGCAAAAAGAGAAATCACCATTAGAGATTTAATCACCCATACATCTGGAATTGGGTACGGTCAAATTGATAGTGATTCCCGTTTTACAAAAATATATCAAGATGCAGGTGTTACCGATTTATTTACCACCGAAAAAATTACAATAGCCGAAAGTGTAAAAAAAGTTAGCCAAATTGCCACTGCACCACAATCCGGGAGAAAAATTCACTTATAGCGAAGGACTAGATGTTATTGGGTATTTTATTGAAATCATGTCAGGCATGCCAATGGACGAATATTACAGAAAGCACATTTTCGAACCACTAGGTATGAATGACACCTATTTCTATATGCCTGAAACAAAATCAAACCGATTGGTGACTGTTCAAACCAAAGAAAAAGGAAAGTGGATTCCGTATCCAACTACTTTTTATGATACCAACTACCCTATAAAAGGAGCCAAAAGCTTTTTCTCAGGAGGTGCTGGACTATCAAGTACTGCTAAAGATTACGCAACCTTCTTACAAATGTTTCTTAACCAAGGTGAATATAACGGCATTCTATTGCTTAGCCGAACTACTGTACAATTTATGTTAAGTAATCAGTTGGGCGATTTGTGGGCAAATAGTGATGCTGGACATGGACTAGGATTTAGAATTTTAAACGAGAAAGGTCAAAATTTAGGCGGTCAAGGTAGTGCAGGAACTTTCAATTGGGGTGGTTATTTCAATACACAATACTTTGCCGACCCAAAAGAAGAATTAATTGGAATTATCCTAAAGCAAACACAAAAGACTTCCGATGCTACTTCTTGGAAATTCCAAGTTTTAGTGGAACAGGCTATCGATGATTAATCTTTCTCAAAATCAAAAACAGACAAAAGCGATTTCAAATTCTTGGAATCGCTTTTTTTGATTCTTTTCCTAATAAAAGCAAGATAATTTTCGATATAAATTAGAATTCCTTAAATTTACTAATCAACTAAATTAAAATCAAAAATGTAAAATATGAAAAGACTAATTCAATTTTTTATTTTATTTCTTACATTAACTTCCAATGCCCAAACAAAAATTAAAAGCAACGATACAGATGTAACTGTAGTATATCCAAAATCAAATCATCGAGAAATTACCAAAATTTGGAAAAGCCTTAAGACAATTCAAAAAGATTGGATTAAAGTTGAAAAGGATAAAAATGGTTATTTAATTTATCATCCATGTGACGGAAAAACAGAAACAATAAAACTTGAAGATGGACGTCTAACAATAAATTGGAGACTAGAAGATTCTCAAAAATTCGAGCTTGAAAAGTTTACAAGATTAACTAAAAATAATGCTTTTAGAGCCGATGCTTATGATTTAGAAAACAAAATAGGATTTGAAATAAATGCAAAAATTATAGATTATAAAAATGGAATTGTCCTTTGGGAATTTAATGGAAACAAATGGTTAATGACTCCTAAAGAAAACATATAGGGTTTTAGAATTATAAAAAACAATTGTAAAACTGTAAAAAAAAAGAATTAGTTTTTTAACAAATTGAAAATTATCAATAACAAACATCTTAACATCACAACATGACCTCTTTCAGCAAACACCTCACTTTTCGCTGGGCTGATTTAGACCCTAATTTTCATGTTCGCCATAGTGTCTATTACGATTGTGCCGCCCAACATCGTATGGAAATTCTAGACAGTTTGGGCTTGAATTTAAAAGTCTTCCAAAAAATGCATTTTGGCCCTGTCCTATTTAGGGAAGAATGTGTTTTTAGAAAAGAAATCAAGCAAGGTGAAGCTGTGTATATTCATACCACTGTTGCTAAAATGAGAGCCGATGCTTCACGCTGGTCTATTTCACATGAATTTCGCACCGAAGATAATCTCTTATGCGCTACATTAACCGTTGATGGCGCCTGGATGGATACCAAATTACGTAAATTAGTTGACCCTATTCCTGAAATTGCAATACAAGCACTTATGAGCATTCCTAAAAGTGACGATTTTATTGAATCTTAAACAATAACAATGCGAAAGACAATAATCAATAAACCCTAAACAACAAACTTTTAAAATGAAAACTAAAGTAGGAATTGTATTTTCAGGTGGTGGTGCGCGAGGGATAGCTCACTTAGGCTTACTGAAAGCATTGGAGGAATTTGGAATTAAAGCTTCAGTAGTTTCAGGAACCAGTGCGGGCGCTATAGCAGGTGCATTTTATGCAGCGGGTTATTCAGCAACCGAAATATTAAATATTCTCAAAAAAGGACATATTTTTAGTTTTTCTAATCTCTTAATTAAAAGGCAAGGTCTTTTTGCAATGAAAGGATTCCATGATATTTATTTGGAATGTTTTCCCAGTAATTCCTTCGATGATTTACAAATTCCGCTATACATTGCAGCCACTGACATTTTAAAAGGAGAGTTGGTTTATTTTTCTTCTGGAAATTTATCTCATGCTATTCTAGCTTCCTCCTGTTTGCCTATTTTATTTCATCCCGTAAAATACAATGAAACCTTGTATGTTGATGGTGGCGTGATGAACAACTTCCCTATTGAACCATTATTAAATCAATGTGATATTATTATAGGTAGCTATGTAAATTCTATAAAAAAAGAAGTCGACAAAGTCAATATGAATAACATCTTAGACCGTTGTTTTCATTTGGCTATGAAAAGTTCTGTAGAACAAAAAACACATAGTTGTGATGTCTATTTTGAACCACCTAATATGAGTCAATACAGTCTCTACAACCTTAAAAACGCTGATGAAATTTTTGAATACAGTTATCAATATGCCCTAACATTAGAAGATCAAATCAAATCATTGGATATCGAGTAATAAATATGTTTTGTAGTTTATGGATTGTGGTTAGTTGTTTAAGGTATTTGAACTTCGTTCTAAAATCTAATTTCTACTTTCTAACTTCAAACTCCTTAACTTTACGCTCCATAAAAAATACATTTTTTGATGAATACTGCTACTCATTGGAACATTTTACTTTCCAATCAAATCAATAAAAAAGAATTTATAAACACCATTCTTTCTGGTCATGCAATTGGAGAACTAGCTCCATTTAACAAGCTCAAAGGAATCTTATATTCAGATTTGGCTATTGATCATTTCATCCAAAAAGAATTCCAATACATCGAATTAACCGCTATAGATTCCAATAGAAAATTAAGCACATTTTCTTCTGGCCAACGCAAAAAGAAATTCTTACAGTATTGTATTGCACAAAAACCAGATTATATCATTTTTGACAACCCAATGGATCATTTAGATCAGGCTTCAAGAGCTGAATTAGCGCTAGCTTTAGAAGAAATGGCCTCACATATCAAAATAATTCAAATCATTAATCGTATCTCTGATGTATTGCCTTTTATTACTAATAATCGGCAAATTAATTCCGACGCTTTTATTTTAGAAAATATTTCACAAGAAATACACGAAACTAAAATCATTAGCCAATCAGGAATTCCTCATGCTGTTCATCCTCCAGAATACAAAGAAAAAATTTTGGTTCAAATGAACAATGTATCCGTTAGTTATGAAGGTCGTCCAGTAGTTAAAAATATCAATTGGACCATTGAGCAGGGAGAATTCTGGCAATTAATTGGACCTAATGGATCAGGAAAAAGCACTCTTTTATCACTGATAAATGGTGATAGCCCTAAGGGATACGGACAAGATTTATACCTTTTTGGACGTAAAAAAGGAAGTGGCGAAAGTGTATGGGAAATCAAGAAAAACATTGGTTATTTCGCTACCAATATGACTAGTTTATTTACTAGAAATCATACATTAGAACAAATGATTCTTTCCGGTTTTTTTGATTCCATTGGTTTATATGACCTACCTACTACCCTACAAAAAAACATCGCCGACCAGTGGCTAGACCTGATTGGAATGAAACATTTAAAAAACAAAATGTTCAAACGCCTTTCAGTAGGACAACAACGATTAGCGATGATCGTTCGTTCGGTTTTAAAACATCCTCCATTGGTTATATTAGACGAACCTGTTGAGGGACTGGATGATGAAAGTGTTGCTTTAGTTTGCCAACTCATTAATTTACTCAAACAAGAATCTAACATGACTATTGTTTATGTTTCGCATCGTGCCGAACCTACCTTGGCACCAAATGCCATATTTGAACTCCTTCCTTCCGAAGAGGGTTCTATTGGAATCATCAAATAATCAAGCATAAATTCTTTTAAAAACTAAAACAAACTATACTATTTGTATTTTAGAGTAATAATACGAGACTAATTTAAAATTACAGTAAATGTTTCAAAGTCATTTTTTAGTAAAAAGGATAATGCCGCTAGTATTGTTATTTCTTTTTGTTGAATGCAGCTCTATAAAAAGAGACAATTTACATTTACAAAAGCCCATTGCTGTAAAGCAGCTTCATCAAGATGTTGAATTAACTAGAAGGAAATTTCAAAGATTACATCCTAAATTAGATTATTACATTAGTGCAGAAAAACTAAACTTTAAGTTCGATAGTTTAAAAAACAGTATAACAACTCCTTTAATTCCATTAGCCTTTTACAAAAAATTAAGTCCAGTTGTTGCAGCAATAAGACAAGGACACAGTTATGTCATTCCTCCCGAAAAACAATACACAAAGAAAGAAACCAAATCATTGACTAAAAAAGGAGTTGGACCTTTTTCTCAATTTGATTTCACTTACTATGATGATAAATTATATGTAGTTAAAAACAAATCAAATAATAAAAAAATAATCCCAGGAACGGAGGTTCAGTCAGTAAATGGAATAAAACCGCATGAATTACTATCTGAATACGATAATTATTATAGTTCAGATGGATTTAATACCAGTTTTAAAAAAGAAGCAGCAGCAAACCGATTTGTTCGTTATTTTACCATTGAAAATGGCATAAAAGACAGTTTGGAATATGTTTTCAAATACAATGATAGCATTAAAAACATAACTATAAAAAGGGTAAAATCAGACAGTTTAAACCAAAAAACAAAGAAATCTTCACATAAAAAAGTAACTGTTGAAAGAGACAAACAAAGAATGATCAACAAGAAAAAAAGAATAAATGGATATGATAAAAGTGCCAATAATTTTATTCGTGAACTAAAGTATATCAGTAAGGATAGCAGCATTGCTCTATTAAAAATTAGAAGCTTTACCAAAGGACATTTTAAACAATTTTACAAACAAACATTTACCGAAATAAAGAAACAAAATTGTAAAACACTCATTCTTGATCTACAAAATAACGGCGGAGGACGCTTGAGTGAAATAATCCATCTTTACTCCTACCTTGCTGATTCGACTTATACATTTTTACAAAAATCGGAAGTAGTTTCTAGAGGAAGTCTTTTTGAAGGTGCTTATTTTAATAAAGGTAATTTTGCGGTAAAAATGACCAAAACACTATTTTCTCCCATTGTATATGGTTATTTATTACTAACTGTCCGTACAGATAAAAATGGAAAAAAATATATTTCCACCGCTACCAATCCTCAAAAGCCAAAGCCAAATGCTTTTAAACATAAATTATACGTTATGATAAATGGCGGTAGTTTTTCGGCTTCTAGTATTATTTCATCCAATTTAAAAGGATCCAAAAGAGCCTTGTTTGTAGGACAAGAAACTGGTGGTGATTTCAATGGTACCGTTGCTGGTTTTATGCCCATTATTGAATTACCGAATTCAAAATTAAAAGTTCGGATAGGAACTATACATTTTGCTCCATTTTATCAAAACCAAATACATGGTCGAGGAGTTTTTCCTGATATTGAAATTCAACCCAATGTAGAAGATCGCATTAAAGATAACGATCCCGAACTCAATTGGATAGTAAAACAAAACACAAAGTAATAAAAACGTCAAAACACATTTTAAAACACTGAATAACAGCTTATTTAACATCCGTTTTCACTTCTTATATATCAAAATTTACTAACTTAGTAGTACCAATTTTAATATACAGCAATATGAACAATGTTAAACAACTGAATAAATGGGCCAATGCGCACACTTATTTCACATTAGATTTGCTACGAATTGCTCTTGGAGTGTTTTTATTCGTAAAAGGGATAAAATTCATCACTAATATTCCTTATTTAGTGGATTTGATTTCACCCATCGACAAAATTGGAGGAGGAATGTTCCTCGTTCATTACATTACTCCTGCCCATATGATTGGCGGAATAATGATTGCTTTTGGATTGCTTACCCGTTGGGCTATTATTGCACAATTACCAATTTTAATGGGTGCTATTTTAGTCAATTTCACAGGTGAAATGCAAACTGAAAATCTGTTTTTAGCCTTGATTATATTAGCAATTTGTTTATTCTTCTTGGTATATGGAAGCGGAAAACATTCCGCCGATCATTATTTTAAAATGTCACAATAATAAATTGCTGGTGCGAACATCTAAAATTATCGCTAATTAACTATGATTTATAATCGGAAAGCTCGAGTTTATCTCGGGCTTTTTTATTGCACAAGAAAATAAGCATTAAATAAATTTCTACGTATTTTATTTATTTTAAAAGTAAAACAAAAGGCAACCACTACGTACATACTTCAATTCGCTAACATCCTACCATGAAATCACTAAGTATAAAAAATATTTTAAAATAGCTAAAAATCAATAATTTATCCACAAAATATGTTGTTTAGCAAAAAATTATATGCTTAAAAATATAAGTAAAAAAGGTTTAAAAAACTAGTTTTTATTGCGATAGCTATAAAACATAAGTAAATTTACGTAAGTATATTTGTCATGTAATAACTAACAAAAACAATTTTTTAAATCTACCATTATGAAATTACTTAAAACACTTTCTTTATCAGTAATTGGACTTATAGGAACTAGTGTAATAGCACAGGAATTTAGTTCAGATATTCAAATCAGACCTCGTTATGAATACACAAATGGTTTCGGAACCCTATTAACACCAACAACTTCACACACTTCATTTGTAGGGAATCGTACAAGAGTTACCTTAAACTATACTGATACAAAATTAAAAGCCAAAGTTGCATTACAAAATGTTCGTACTTGGGGAGCGGTAAATCATCTTACTGGAGGTGTTTCAAATGCCGCTAATAGCTTTGTGTTATTTGAAGGATGGGCAGAATATAGTTTTACTCAAAAATGGAGCACCAAAATAGGACGCCAAATCATATCATACGACAATCAAAGAATCTTTGGAGGATTAGATTGGGCAAATCAAGGACGTAGTTTTGATGCTGCTTTAATCAAATTCAAAGGAGCTAAATCACAATTAGATTTAGGATTTGCTTTGAATGCAAAAGATGAAACGAAAACACTACCAAATCCTCAAACAGCGATACTTTTTGGTACTGACTTAGATTTTAAAGATTTTCAATATGCTTGGTACCACACTTCGATTAAAAAATTAGGTGTAAGTTTCTTAGCTTTAAACGTGGGAAAAGAATATTTAAAAACAACAGAAGTAGAAACCAATTATTACCAAACTTTAGGTACTTATGCTAATTATGCAGGTAAAAAATTAAGTCTTGATTTTAGTTTCTATGGCCAAACAGGAAAAATTGGAGCAAATAAAGTTTCGGCTTGGCAAACAGCGGCTAACTTAGGATATGCTTTAACTCCAAAATTCAAAGCTACAGTAGGATATGAATTCTTATCCGGAAAAGATCAAGGAACACCTTCATCACCTATGGTAAAATCGTTCAACCCAATTTTTGGTACAAACCACGCTTTCAACGGTTTTATGGATTATTTCTACGTAGGAAATCATCTAAATTCTGTTGGTTTACAAGATGTATCTTTAAAATTAGATTTCCCTATCAAAAAAGTAAACCTTTCAGTTGCTCCACACCTATTCTACGCTCCTAATACGATCAAATCAGGAACAGTTGCACAAGATTCGTATTTAGGAACAGAAGTTGATTTAACTGCTGTGTACAAAGCAACAAAAGACATTACGTTAATTGCAGGCTATTCTCAAATGTTTGCTTCTAATTCAATGGCTGTCTTAAAAAATGGTTTAGACGACACAACAAACAACTGGGCGTATTTAATGGTAAACATCAACCCGCAAATATTCTCATCAAAAAAATAAAACACTTTTATTTTTAAAAATACCTTCAAAAAGGTAGCCTCAAAGCTTTTTACATTATTTTCACAAACAAAATCGAAGCCTCAAAACTTCGATTTTTTTTATGCCTTTTCCATAAGAAATCAGTAATCTTGCAAAAAATAGTAAAAGGAAAAACCTAAAGTAAATGAATATCGAAGATTTAGTAGGACGTTTTAAAATCGTTGGAAGTAATCAAGATGCCGAATTGTATAATTACAAAGGAATATTGTCTTTAAGCTTAGATCAAAATAAAAGAATAAAAGCAAAATGGCTTATTAATAATGAACAAATACAAACAGGTAACGGTTTTTTCAGAGATAATATTTTGGTTATCAATTTCAAATACCAAGGTAAAGAAAACCACCTATACAAAGGAGTGGTTGTCTACCGATGTTTATCAAAAGACTTACTAGATGGTTTTTGGTCGGAAAAACACGGAAATCCATCCTATTTAGGTACAGAACGCGCATTTAGAATAACCGAAATATTGCAGTAATTTATTAGAACTATATCAAATTTTGCGTTTCCTAAAAATATATTATCACCCAAAATTCGTTTAGTTTGTTGCTTAAAAAATTATTTTACCTAACTTCGTTTTTATAAGAAAACAAAACAAATACAATTGAAAATGATACAGCAAGAAGAAGAATTCAAACGAACCATAGGAGTATTCGGTTTATCGGCTAATATTATGAATGTAATTATTGGCGCTGGAATTTTTGCTCTTCCTGCTATAGTTGCCTCTTCAATGGGAGCATCAAGTATAATTGCTTACTTTTTTTGCGGACTATTAATGGCACTTATCATGCTTTGCTTTGCCGAAGCATCGAGTAAAGTGACCCAAACAGGAGGTGTGTATTCCTACATCGAAACAGCTTTTGGACCTTACGCTGGTTTTTTAGCTGGAATTTTTAACGTAACGGGTACTCTTTTGGCTGACGCAGCCGTTTCTAATGCCTTAATTAATGTTCTTGCATCCACTCATCCTATTTTTGAACTCGCTTGGATGCGAATCCTATGTCTATTTATTGTTTTTGGCGGATTGGCTTTCATTAACGTAATTGGTGTAAAACAAGGAATCGGATTAGTAAAAATCAATACGGTAGCCAAATTAATCCCGTTGATGCTTTTAGTTCTATTTGGTTGGCAAGCGGTTTCAGTAGATAATTTAGTCATTGAAAGTTTACCTGGCATACAAGAATTAGGTAAAACCTCGTTAGTCTTATTTTTTGCTTTTCAGGGTTGCGAATCTGGAATTGTCGTTTCGGGCGAAGTTATTAATCCAAAACGTACCATTCCTAAAGCTATTTTTATCAGTATCACAGCAATTGTTATTCTTTACATGCTAATCCAAACTGTCGCTCAAGGGGTCTTGGGTGATGAATTGCCACAACATACTGCTACTCCTCTTGCTGCTGCTGCTAATGTAATATTTGGACCTATTGGATTCGTAATTTTAACAACAGGTGCAGCAATATCAATGTTTGGATTCCTAAGTGGTGATATTCTTAATAACCCAAGAACATTATATGCCCTTTCACGCGACCGCGTTATTCCTATCAAAGCATTATCTAAAATACATACTTCATTTGCTACACCATACGTTTCAATTATAGTTTACGCTTTAATTGGCTTTTTAATTGCAGCTACTGGAAGTTTTGAAAGTCTTGTGGTTATTGCAAGTAGTTCGATATTAATGGTTTATTTAGGAGTAGTTTTGGCTGTTATTAAATTGCGTTATACACACCAATCCAAATCCGATGAGTTTACAATTCCAGGCGGATTAATCGTTCCTGTTATTTGTATTGCAATCATACTTTATTTTTTATCTAATTTGACTCAAAACGAAATCATCGGTAGTGCAATTGCTATAGCTTCATTATCTTTTATTTATTTTTTAATTCGTTTTATTAGAAACAAAAAATAAACGCTATATCGCATCTCATTTCTATTTACAATAATCAAATTCAGCTATCCTGCACAAGATACAGGATGTAGAAACATTATTGTTTTCCTATCTTCGTATACCGCAAAATTTTGGTTGTTATAAAATCAATTTTGTGCCTAAATAACTTTAATTATTCAAGATACGAAAACATGAAAAAAATCTGTTTATTACTGATTGTTCTATTTACAATTTTCCCTAAATCATTCTCACAAAAAAAGAACAAAGATCTTTTTCCTGATGGCACTCTAATCCCTGATTGGTTCCATGACACAACCAAAATCAATCCAAATGAATTAGGTAAATTCTATTCCATATCTGATTACGGCGCTATCAATGATAGCACAATAGTTCAAACAGCGGCTATTCAAAAAACCATAGATGAAGCCTACCGTAATGGCGGTGGTGTGATAGTTATTCCTAAAGGAACTTTTATGAGTGGCGCCTTATTCTTTAGGCCAAATACACATTTGCATTTATCTGAGAATGCTGTTTTAAAAGGCTCTAATACTATTAATGATTACCCATATTTACCTTCTCGTATTGAAGGACAAAGTATCGAATATTTTTCTGCCCTAATTAATGCATTTGGAGTGAATGGTTTTACAATTACTGGAAACGGAATCATTGACGGAAATGGATTGAAATATTGGGAGGCTTTTTGGCAAAGAAGAAAAGAAAATCCTCAATGTACTAATCTTGAAGTTTCAAGACCACGACTAGTATTTATCTGGAAATGCGACAATGTCCCAGTTCAAGATGTAAAATTGCGCAATTCAGGTTTTTGGACGAGTCATTACTACCAATGCAATAATGTTAAAATCCTTGATTTACGCATTACCTCACCACATGAACCTGTTAAAGCACCAAGCACAGACGCAATTGATATTGATGTGTGTACCAATATGTTAATAAAAGGATGTTACATGGCAGTGAATGATGATGCAATCGCTCTCAAAGGTGGTAAAGGACCTTGGGCAGATAAAAATGCAAGTAACGGTAAAAACGAAAACATTATTATTGAAAACTGTGATTTTGGATTTTGCCACGGAGCATTAACTGCAGGTAGCGAAGCTATTCACAACAAAAACATCATTGTTCGAAATTGTACCGTAAATAATGCTGTTCGCCTTTTATGGTTAAAAATGCGTCCTGACACCCCTCAAAAATATGAATTCATTACAGTAGAAAATATTACAGGTTATGCTAAAAAGTATAATTTAGGTAAAACCATGGACGCAATTTTTTGATTTAAAAGGGCGAAAAGATGTACCTCTTTCCTACTGCGATAATATTACCATGAAAAACATTACTATCAAATGTGATGTGTTTTATGATATGGCTATCACAGAATACGACAAATTGAGCAACTTTACTTTTGAAAACTTAAAAATTGAAGCCAAAAAAGACAGCATAGACAAAAGTATCATTACGCGTTTAAAACTTAAAAACGTAGTAGTAAACAACAAATCAATCAAATAAAGCCATACATCAATCTTCTAAAATAGTTAATTAGCATTTGTACATTGCATCCAAATTTGTTTTAGTACTTTTGCACTTCCTAAATTTTTGAACTATGTCAACAGCAAAAAAAGACTATAAAAAAATTACAACCAAGTCCTTAATCGATATGAAAGCGCAGGGAGAAAAAATCTCCATGCTCACAGCTTACGATTATACTATGGCTAAAATTGTGGATTCAGCTGGAATCGATGTGATCCTTGTAGGAGACTCGGCTTCTAATGTAATGGCAGGGCATGAAACGACACTTCCTATTACCTTAGACCAAATGATTTATCATGCTTCATCTGTTGTGAGAGGAGCTAACAGAGCATTAGTTGTTGTTGATTTACCTTTTGGTAGTTATCAATCCGATTCAAAAGAAGCATTACGTTCTGCCATCCGAATCATGAAAGAAAGTGGTGGTCATGCTGTAAAATTAGAAGGAGGAAAAGAAATTAAAGAATCGATCAAGAAAATATTAAATGCTGGAATTCCAGTAATGGGCCACTTAGGATTAACTCCTCAGTCTATTTATAAATTTGGAACATACACGGTTAGAGCCAAAGAGGAACAAGAAGCCTTAAAATTAATCGAAGATGCTCAATTATTGGAAAAATTAGGTTGTTTCGCATTAGTTTTAGAAAAAATTCCAGCCAAACTAGCCCAACAAATTGCTGAAAGTATATCTATTCCTGTTATCGGTATTGGCGCAGGTTCAGGTGTAGACGGACAGGTTTTAGTTATTCACGACATGTTAGGTATGAACAATGAATTCAGTCCAAGATTCCTTAGACGTTACATGAATTTATACGAAGGAATGACACAAGCTGTTAGTCAGTATGTTGAAGATGTTAAATCTAAGGATTTCCCTAACGAAAAAGAACAATATTAGTTTCTATAAATTTAACCTAACTATTTTCTTTATTTTAACTTTTAAATAGTTGCTCGAAATAACTTTCGGTTTTATACTTAATTAGAAAATTGTATAAAAAAGTTATTTCGAGCCTTCTATTTTTAGACTGATAACAACTTTAAAACCACTATTTTTGTAATTAAATTAAGTTATTAATGAAAGTAATTTCAAATAAAAATAATCTTCAGGTTTTACACGAAGACAATCATATTATTGTAGTTAACAAACGTGTAGGCGATATTGTTCAAGGTGATAAAACGGGCGACAAACCCCTAAGTGAAGTTGTTAAAGAATATATCAAAGAAAAATACAATAAACCCGGAGAGGTCTTTTTAGGTGTTGTTCATCGCTTAGATAGACCTACAACTGGAATCGTCGTTTTTGCTAGAACTTCTAAGGCACTAACAAGACTAAATGATTTATTTAAAAATAGAGAAACACAAAAAACCTATTGGGCTATTGTAAAAAACAAACCTTCGCAACAATCAGCTAAACTAGTTCATTACCTTAAACGAAACGAAAAAAACAATACCTCTAAAGCGCACTTAAAAGAAGTTCCAGATAGTAAACTAGCTAGCTTAGATTACCAAATCATTAAAGAACTAAACAATTATACCGCTCTAGAAATCAACCTTCACACCGGTAGACATCATCAAATTAGAGCTCAACTAGCTGCTATAGGCTCACCCATAAAAGGAGATCTAAAATATGGTTTTGACAGAAGTAATCCTGACGGAGGTATTCATTTACATGCCCGAAAATTAATTTTTGTTCACCCTGTGTCAAAAGAAACAATTACCATAGTAGCTCCAACACCTGAAGATGTGATTTGGAACGCTGTTTAGAGAATAAAACACACATTGAACCACCAAAACGAATTAGCCAAAAATATTCAACATTATCTTATGAAAACGAATAAAGAAAGAATTCAAGAAATAAAAAACAATGGATATAACATTTCTTTTGAAAATGTATTTAATATAGCTTTTGAAAATTATAAAAAGATCGCTCTTTATGCAGGTTTATTGGTATTAGTTTCCTCTGTGTTTTTGTGTATTATTGCTTTCTTCATAATAGCATTCACCTTTGGAATAGACAATTTCATGAAAGTAATACAACCTGAAAATCTGGATCCTAAAAATTTTTCTGATGAATTTTTAATGATTTACATCGGAAGTCTGACCTTATTTAGTTGTTTCGTAAGTCCCTTTTCAGCAGGATTAATTAAAATGGCTCATTGCGCTGATATTGACGAAGAATTTCATGTAAGTACAGCATTCGAATATTATCAATTCAAATATTTTAAGGAACTTTTTCTAGCCACTTTAACTATTTCGCTTTTAAATTTTGGAATTTCATCCGTATTAGATGCGTCAGGAATTCCTGCCCTTGGATTCATGGGATCTTTAACAATCTCTTTGCTCAGTATACTGACTGTTCCTTTTATTATTTTTAGTGATTGCAAAGCGTTTGAAGCTCTAAATAACAGTTTTGCTTTAATTTCGAAAAAACCATTACTTTTCTTACTGCTTATGGCTGTAACTTATATTTTTGTTGTGACTGGTTTTTTTGTATTCTTTGTTGGTCTATTTTTTACTTTGCCCTTTTTATACTCGATGTATTATGCTATTTATAAAACAGTTGTAGATTTTAAATAATCCCTTTCAAATTAAATTTAGTATTTTATAATTAAACGCTTGGACGTGCTAACTTAGCCATCACATAAAGTTAAGAAATAATCTTAATTTTAACCTATGAAACAAGTCCGCAAAATTTATGACAAAGCTTTTAAAGAAAAAGCCGTTCAATTGAGTTATGAGAGAACAAATGTATCAGAACTCGCCAGAGAGTTGGGAATCACAGCACCACAGTTGTATAAATGGCGTAAAGAGTTCGAGGAATTTGGAGAAGGAAGTTTTCCTGGGAAAGGAAATTTAAAACTCACTCCCGAGCAAGAAAAAATTCACGAACTAGAGAAAAGACTCAAAGATGCCGAGTTAGAACGTGATATATTAAAAAAAGCAATCGGCATTTTTTCCAAGAGCGGTCGATGATTTATAGTTCCATAAAAAGCAATGAACAACTATTCCCGATCGAAAAAATGTGCAAAGTTCTAAAAGTGAGCAGCGGAAGTTATTACCGATGGAAAAAACAAGCAGTCACAGCAAGACAACAACTAAAAATTGCCATAAAAGAACAGATAACATTGATTTATTTTGGAGCCAAACAAAGATATGGAAGTCCTAGAATAACATTGGAACTGCAGTATTTAGGTTATAAAGTTTCACGAATTACAGTTGCAAAATATATGAAAGAACTTGGCTTACGAAGCAAATTAAGCAAGAAGTTCAAAGTTACAACCAACTCAAATCATAATTATTTAGTTGTCGAAAATGTATTAAACAGAGAGTTTATTGTAAAAATGCCTTCAAAAGTTTGGGTTTCGGATATTACATATATCCAAACTAAAGAGGGTTTTGTATACCTGACCACTATTATGGATTTATACGACAGAAAAATTATCGGTTGGAGTTTGAGTGACGGAATGAGTACAGAAGAAACTACGCTTGGAGCTTGGAAAATGGCGGTTAAAAACCGAGATATTGATCAAGGTTTGATTTTTCATTCTGACAGAGGTGTTCAATATGCCAGTAAAAAGTTTGTAAATGTTCTTGATTCCTATAAAAAAATAACCCGCAATATGAGTCGTAAAGGAAATTGCTGGGATAATGCTGTGGCGGAAAGCTTCTTCAAATCTTTGAAAACGGAATTAATTTATGGGAACAAACTGATTTCTAAAGAACAGATGAAACTGGAAATCTTTGAATATATTGAAATTTGGTACAACAGAAAAAGGAGACATTCCACTTTGAATTATGCAACTATTGAAGAATTTAACAATCAAATTAATTACAAAAATGTAGCTTAACTTAATGTGCCGTTTTTGTTTGCATATCCAGTACTTCTGAACAACGAAAATATTGGTTTTTAAAAGGATATAAAACAGGAGATATTAAACAAGGAAATACTTTTAAAGAACTCGACCTCTACTAAAAAAATTCTTTAAAAGATAGTTAAAATTAAAATTATTGAGCTTAGTTACACAACTAATCTTTTTTTAGATAAAATAAATTCTTCTTTAATTAAGGTATCTAGCATAAATTAAGGTATCTAGTATAAAATACATTTGACATATAGGCAAGTATGAAGTTTTGAATAAAACAATTTTAAATAGTATCAATAATTTAAAAAAGGATAAACCATAACCCACAAAAAAAGCTTAGCTGGAAAACCAACTAAGCTTTTTCTATTTGGTAATAATCTGGTTAAGACTATTCTTTGGTAGTTCTTTACAAATATTCTCCGTGTTGAGAGATATCTAATCCTAATTCTTCTTTATCTTCACTAACTCTCAATGGAGTGATTTTGTTTACAATAAAGAATAATGCATAAGAAGCAGCAAAAGCAAATACAGATACAATTACTAAAGCAGTTAATTGGTTGATAAATAATGTAGATTCACCAAAGATAAGTCCTTGATCAACAACAGCCCCATTTACTTCTTTAGAAGCAAAAACTCCAGTTAATAACATACCAACCATACCACCTACTCCGTGACAAGCAAATACATCTAATGCATCATCAATTTTTCCTTTAGGGAATTTACTAACCATAAAGTTACTTATGATACTACTTAATAATCCAATGAAGATTGCGTGTGGTAAACTTACGAATCCAGCAGCTGGAGTAATAGCAACTAGTCCAACAACAGTTCCAATACAAGCTCCCATTGCAGAAACTTTATGACCTAAAATTTTATCCATAAATACCCAAGCCATACCTGCAGCAGCAGCAGCAACAGTAGTTGTTCCTAAAGCTTGAACAGCTAATCCATTAGAACCTAAAGCAGATCCCGCGTTGAAACCAAACCACCCAAACCATAATAATCCTGTACCTAATAATACATAAGTAATACGAGCAGGATTTACTTTTTGTACTTTTCTTTTTCCTAAGAAAATAGCACCAGCAAGAGCAGCCCATCCAGCACTCATGTGTACTACTGTTCCTCCAGCGAAATCTAATACTCCCATTTTGAAGAACAATCCATCAGGATGCCAAGTCATATGACATAATGGAGCATAAATTACTAGGATAAACAATACCATAAACAACATATAAGCCCAAAAACGAATTCTTTCAGCAAAAGCTCCTGTTATTAAAGCCGGAGTAATGATAGCAAATTTAGCTTGAAATAAAGCAAATAACATAAAAGGAATAGTACCAGCTAAACTCCATGCTGTATTAGTACCTACACCTTGAAAGAATGGATACGTAGTTGGATCTCCAATGATTCCACCCATAGAAGTACCAAAAGACAAACTAAAACCTACTACAATCCATAAAACAGTTACAATAATCATTGCCATAAAACTTTGCAACATTGTACTAATCACATTTTTTTTACCAACCATACCTCCATAAAAGAATCCTAATCCTGGAGTCATTATTAATACTAATGCTGTTGCTACAATCATCCAGGCAGTATCACCTGTATCAAATTTAACAGCTTCTGATGGAACTGGTTTCCAGTTAAGATAAAACTTGAAAATAGTGTCACGACTAACATCGCAATCATAATAACACTTAAACTTACTTTTCTCATTATTTTTGGTTTTAAAATTTTCTCAAAAATATAAAACTATGAATACCCCCCATAAAAATACCCCCTATTTCTTTTAACTTTTATCATTTAAACAGTTTACCCCCCTAAATTTTGATAGATAAAACTATAAAACAGACAAAAAATTACGATTTGTTAAATTCAAAAAAACCAAATTAACATTTTATTTGATTTTCTTTGCTTAAAAAGAAAGAATTTAAATACAAAAATAACAATACTACAACCAAAACAGAGTAATGCTGTGTTTTTTATTGAAAAAACAATAATTTTAAAGACAATATATGTTAAAAACACAATAAAAACAAACAAAACAAAAAGACATAAAATCTCTTACTAAAAAAAATACATTCTAACTTTCTAGTTTATAAAAAATACTTATTTTTAAAATTCATTAATACAATTATGTAAAAAAACACCTAAAAGAAATAATTAATGCAAAAAAATAAAACGATTAAATGGGGAATCATTGGACTAGGAAATATTGCTCATAAATTTGCAAATGAATTACAATTAGTAAATGGAGCTGAATTAGTTGCATTTGCCTCAAGAAGTAAGGAAAATGCAGAAACTTTCGCCAATATGTATCATTGCGCAAAAGCCTACGACTCTTATGAAGCAATAATGAAAGATGATACTGTCGACATTTTATACATAGCAACTCCTCATAATTCACATGCCGAACTTAGCCTTCTAGCCCTAGAAAATAATAAACATGTACTTTGTGAAAAACCAATTGCACTAAATTATCCTGATGCCGAAAAAATGATAGCCGCTTCAAAAAAACACAACAAGTTTTTCATGGAAGCTTTCTGGACAAGATTCAACCCTTCTTTCAAAGCTACTTTTGAAAATGTAAAAAAAGGAGAAATTGGTCAAATCCATTATATCAATGCCGATTTTGCTTTTTCAGCAAAAGGAAAAAACAGAAACAGATTATTTGATTTAAAATTGGGTGGTGGTTCTCTAATGGATATAGGGGTATACCCTCTGTTTCTAGCATATACACTTTTAGGTATTCCAGAAAAAATTCATGCACAATCTATTTTTCACCCTTCAGGAGTAGATGCTCAAACAGCTATGATATTACAATATTCAGATGCACAAGCTATTCTATACTCTGGAATTTGCCACACTTCTAATATGAAGGCAACCATAAGCGGTTCTGAAGGTAGAATCAATATCGATACTATTTGGCATATGGCTGAATCTTATACCGTAGTTAAAAACAATACCGAAACAAAATACTCCTTACCTACTAACGGCATGGGATATACCTACGAAATCGAGGAATGCCATCAATGCATCCAAAACAATATGATAGAAAGTCAATTATGGTCGCATCAAAACAGTTTAGACCTCATTAAAATAGTCGATGAAGTAAAAAAACAAATTGGGTTAGATTTTCCAGTATAATTCTAATTTAAATTAAACCTAATTCCATTAAAACATTAATAGTATGCTAGTAAAAGTTTTCGGTAGTGCCGTTTTTGGAGTGGAAGCTACTACTATAACAGTCGAAGTAAATATAGATAAAGGCGTAGGCTATCATTTAGTAGGACTGCCAGACAATGCGATTAAAGAAAGTAGCTATCGAATTGCGGCTGCATTAAAAAACAATGGCTATATGCTGCCTGGTAAAAAAATAACCATCAACATGGCGCCTGCTGATTTACGAAAAGAAGGTTCAGCATACGATTTGACACTTACCTTAGGGATATTGGTTGCATCGGGACAAATTAAAGGAGATGAAATTGACCAGTATATTATTATGGGAGAATTGTCTCTTGATGGAAGTCTCCAACCTATAAAAGGGGCATTACCCATTGCAATCAAAGCTAAAGAAGAAGGTTTTAAAGGCTTTTTTCTACCCAAACACAATGTGAAAGAAGCCGCAATTGTCAAAGGACTTGATGTGTATGGAGTAGAAAATGTACAGGAAGTTATTGATTTTTTTGAGGGAAAAGGCAATTTAGAACCAACAAGAATCGACACTCGAGCCGAATTCTACAAAGATTTAGATTTTCCTGAATTTGATTTTTCCGATGTTAAAGGACAAGAAAGCATTAAAAGATGTATGGAAATCGCTGCTGCGGGCGGACACAATATTATCTTAATTGGCCCTCCAGGAGCAGGAAAAACCATGTTAGCCAAACGCTTACCTAGCATCCTCCCTCCTATGACTTTACACGAAGCTTTAGAAACTACCAAAATTCATAGTGTGGCTGGAAAATTAAAAGAAGTGGGATTAATGAATCAACGACCTTTTAGAAGTCCGCATCATACCATTTCAAATGTAGCATTAGTTGGCGGCGGTAGTTACCCACAACCGGGAGAAATCTCTATGGCACATAATGGTGTTCTATTTTTAGACGAATTACCCGAGTTCAAGCGCGATGTTTTGGAAGTGATGCGCCAACCATTGGAAGACCGAGAAGTAACCATTTCCAGAGCCAAATTTACAGTTACCTATCCTTCATCGTTTATGTTAGTGGCGAGCATGAACCCTAGTCCGAGTGGTTTTTTTAATGATCCTAATGCTGCCCAAACGGCTTCGCCATACGAAATGCAACGGTATTTGAGTAAAATCTCTGGTCCACTATTAGACCGAATAGATATTCATATCGAAGTAACACCTGTTCCTTTTGAAAAATTATCGGATAATCAAAAAGCAGAAAGCAGTATGACCATTCGTGAAAGAGTAACTGCTGCCCGCGAAATTCAATCGGCGCGATTTGAGAACATCGATAAAATTCATTACAATGCGCAAATGAACACCAAACACATTCGCGAATTTTGCGAATTAGATGACGCTTCTAAAAACTTATTAAAAAATGCGATGGAAAGACTTAATCTTTCTGCAAGAGCTTACGATCGAATATTAAAAGTTGCCCGCACCATCGCCGACTTAGAGGCTTCTACCGAAGTAGGCTCTTCACACATTGCCGAAGCGATTCAGTATCGAAGTCTGGACAGAGAGGGCTGGCTGGGGTAAATGTTATGAGTTATGAGTTATGAGTTTAATTTAATTCTCAAAATACTTTTTGTTGTATCATTAACCCTGAATCTTTCATCCTGACGAATTCCAACCACCCAAACGATTTGGTTTCCAGACCAAAGTACCCAAGTGTTTTCTTTTTCAATCAGGGATAATTTTTCATCCTTAAAAAGTTTACTTAACTTTTTTGTTTTTCCGTTCATTCCAAAGGGTTGAAAACTATCACCTTCTTCCCATTTTTTTAACACCAAAGGATAAACCAATAGGTCTTCGTCCACAAAAATAGTCGAGTGAAAAGAATTTTCTATTTCCGTTACTTTAGAAAAAGAAAGTAACAAAGGTGTTTCTATAATTCTTGTATTTTTTTCAATAAAAAACACTTCAGCTTCTTCCTCCTGAATCGGACTTAAAATTAAAGTCTTTCTATCTTTCAACAAACGAAAATCAGCCGAAAAAACTTGTTTACCAGATTGGGCTTCTACTAAATCATAAACATCCTCCCAAGCAGTAAAACCAAATTCGTTTAACCATTGGTACAAATAGGATTTATAATTGGGTAATCGTAATAATTGTTCTAAATTGAATACAATAATATCATCTTCTTCTTTCGCTACTTGTTGATAGACCATTACAGCCGCATCTTCAACTAATTCTTGAGATTCTTGAAGATATGTTTGCGTTTTTTGAAAGCTCTCCAGAAATTTAGGATTTAATTCTTTCAATAAAGGAACGAGATGATGCCTGATTTTATTTCGTAAATATTTATCAGAAGCATTGCTGCTATCTTCACGCCATTGAATATGATTTTGCTTAGCATATTCCTGAATTTCTTCACTGGAAAAAACCAATAAAGGACGGATAATTTTATCGTTTTGAGCAGGAATTCCAACTAACCCTTCTAAACCAGTTCCCCGACTCAGATTAATCAAAAAGGTTTCAATGTTATCATCAGCATGATGGGCTGTTACAATATAATCATATCCTTCTGTTTCTAATAATTCATAAAACCAATTGTAGCGCAATTCACGAGCTGCAATTTGAGTAGAAAGCTTGTAGTCATTCGCGAAAGCTTCAGTGTCAAATTGGGTCAAAAACAACGGAATCTGATTAGTATTGGCATACTCCTGAACAAAATTTTGATCACCAAAACTTTCCAAACCTCTCAACTGAAAATTACAGTGGCACAGCGCAATATCAAACCTCAATTGACGTAACAAATGAACCATTACCATACTATCAATTCCCCCGCTTGTAGCTAAAAGCAATCTGCATTTATTCAAAAAAGGAAAATTTTGATTGATATGTTCTTTGAGCTTATCGAGCATGGATTTGGAATATAATTTATTTTAAAACTTCAAACATCGCTTTTGCCTTGAGCAAACATTCCTGATATTCATTTTCAGGAACCGAAAGCGACGTAATAGCACTTCCTACCGAAAAAGACAAATAGTGATTTTGTTGATTGTATAGAATACTTCGAATAACTACATTAAAATCAAAATCGCCCTCAGGAGTAAAATAACCCACAGCTCCACTATACAAACCTCTTTTGGTTTCTTCCAATTCTTCAATGATTTTCATCACAGAAATCTTTGGTGCTCCCGTCATACTTCCCATTGGAAAAGTAAATCTTAAAGCATCAACTGCAGTATGTTGAGGGTCTAATTTTGAAGTAATAGTTGAAATCATTTGATGTACCTGTAAGAATGAATAAATACCACATAATTCCGTTACTTGAACAGAACCTTTTTGTGCTGTTTGTGATAAATCATTACGAACTAAATCGGTTATCATGATATTTTCGGCACGTTCTTTCGCATTATTTGCCAATTCGTTTTTGGATTTTTCATCTTCTTCTGGATCTGAAAACCGTTTTGCAGTTCCTTTGATAGGTTGTGAAATAATGGTATCTCCTTCTTTTTTCAAATAACGCTCTGGAGAGGCTGATAATAAATATTGTTTGTGATTTTTGAAAAACACGGCAAAAGGCGGCTTCGAAATTTCATTTAACTTTAAATATACTTCCATTGGTTCGATTTGGGCATTTTCTGCATAGAATTCCATGCAAAAATTAGCTTCATACAAATCCCCTCTATGAATATAATCCAACATTTTACTAGCTTTTTCTAGATACGATTTAGCCGAAATACGCTGTTGGATATTAACTTTTGAAGACTTTGTTTCAAAATCACTTCCCATTGACAAAATCTCTTTCCAGTCATCTTCCAGTTCATCATCACAAAAATGCAAATAGCGAATTTCAAGTTGGCTCCCTTTTGCTAAAAACAATTTCTTAGGCTGATAAAAAAACAAATCCGGAAAACCCAAACCGTCAAAATTGTTGGATTGCAATTCTTCAGTATCGTTTTTCAAATCATAAGACAAATACCCAAAAAGCCAGTCTTTACTGAATTGTTGGTATTGCTTTAAATCTTCAAAGGCATTAAAATAATCTGTTTTAATAGAAGTAAAAGCATCAACAGCCAATATCCAATCGTAATTTGAATACTCTTGTTGGTAATTATTGCTATCCATAAAAGTCACTTCTCTAAATTGTTGTGACCACAATAACAACTTTCTTTTGAAATCGTCTTGATCCGTTATGTCTTGTTTAAAAGATGTTCTCAAAGTAAAATTTTAAAAGGTAAAATTACAATAAAAAAAAGAGTTGGCTTGTAAGATTTTTCACTAAACAACGTTTTAGTTAAATAAATTATAAAAAAGATTTTTCGTGTTAAAAATCAATACATTTAATATCGAATTTTTTAAAGAATTTAGAGCTACAAAAAACAAAACACCAACCTCAAAAACAGAATTCTCTATGAACAGAATCGCTAAAACCAGCCTTATTGTCCTAACAATTTCAACAATTATTTTTAGTTGTAAAAAAGCAGAAGTAAATGAAAATAGTGAAGTACAACTGAGTAATACCGAAACAATATCTTCTTCAGCTGCAGTAGCCAAAGAGGATAGTACACATAAATTTATTCGCACCGCTGATCTAAAATTCAAAGTAAAAAACGTACCCCAAAGCACCTATTACATTGAAAACGTTATTAGTAAGTTTGATGGATTTGTAAGTTTCACAAATCTCCAAAGCAATATTATTGAACAAATTAAACTAAAATTAGTCAAGACAGTACATTAGAAACTACTCGTTATTCTGTAGAAAACAACATCACAATACGCGTACCAAACAAACGATTAGACACTGTACTAAAAAGTATTGCTAAACAAATTGATTTTCTGGATTATAGAGTAATTAAAGCAGATGATGTTTCATTAAAAATGCTCGCCAATCAACTTTCGCAAAAAAGAAGTGCTACTAAAGAAAAAAGAGTTGAATAAGCGATTGATACAAAAGGTAAAAAAATCAACGACATCATGGATGCCGAAAATAATTTGGCAAACCAAAAAGAACAAAAAGATGCCGCTACACTTGAAAATTTATCCCTTCAAGACCAAATCAATTTTAGCACCTTAACAATCCAAATTTACCAAAGCGAAACTTTTAAACAAGAATTAATTGCTAACACTAAAGATTACAATGATTACAAACCTAATCTTGGTTTCCGTATAATTGATTCTCTTAAAACAGGATGGAATGTTTTGCTCGATATTATTGTTTTCCTTTTACAAATTTGGTGGTTTTTCATTATTGGAATAGCTGCTTGGTTTTTATTTAAGAAATATAATTCTAAAGAATAATTTCAATAAAAAACACAAAAGGAAAAAAGAAACAACTAAAGAAAACATTCACATTTACATCTAAACAACTGTGTATTAATTATTATATTAACAAATATTCTTGCAATAATTGTTTAAAATTGAAAATTCAGTTTATTTTTTTTGTAAATTTACGATACACAGAAAACAAAATACAATAAGCCCCAAACTTTGATTGTAATAACAATTCGTTTTTCTGATGGAATACGGTTACCAAGGGAGAGTTTTTACCAACATGAAAGAGACAAACCGCACAGATTTTTTTTGACTTGCTAACCCATAAACCCTATATATCATGAAAATCGCAACCCTTATTGTTCGTACGCTCATGGGAGCCATGTTTCTTTGTACTTCTATTAGTTACTTTGTCCTTTCCAATCCAGAACCAGCTACTACAGGTGATTTCAAAGCTTTTCAAGTTGGATTAATTGCCTCAACTTATTTAATGCCATTAGCAAAATCAGTTGAATTTTTGTGTGGATTATCATTCTTGACAGGAAAATTTACTACTCTTGCTAACATTGTAATTTTTCCTGTTATCATCAATATTTTATTAATTAATTATTTTCTAAGACCTACAGATTTACCTATAGCAATTGCAGTCTTTGCAGGCAATATATTTCTTATTTACAGCCACTGGCACAATTACGAAGGTTTATTCAAAATGAATGGTTAAAAATTAATCAAAAAAAAGTCCCGAATAAAAACTCGGGACTTTTTTATATCTAAAAACAGCGTTTATTAAACGTGAATCGCTCTGTTATCAGTTGCTGCTAATGCCGCTTCTTTTACTGCTTCCGCAAATGTTGGATGCGCATGAGACATTCTTGAAATATCTTCAGCAGAAGCTTTGTATTCCATTGCTACAACAGCCTCCGCAATTAAATCAGCTGTTCTTGCTCCAATCATGTGAACACCTAAAACTTCATCCGTTTTAGCATCCGCTAAGATTTTCACAAAACCATCTAAATCAGCACTTGCTCTTGCACGACCTAAAGCTTTGAATGGGAAACTTCCTGATTTGTATGCTACACCTTCTGCTTTTAATTGCTCTTCTGTTTTTCCAACAGCGGCAACTTCTGGCCAAGTATAAACAACACCTGGAATTAAATTATAATCGATATGTGGTTTTTGTCCCGCTAAGATCTCAGCAACCATAGTTCCTTCTTCTTCTGCTTTGTGCGCTAACATCGCGCCACGAACTACATCACCAATTGCATAAATATTTGAAGCGGTAGTTTGCAAATGATCGTTTACTTCAATTTGACCTCTTTCAGTGATTTTAACACCTGCAGCTTCAGCATTCAATCCGTCAGTATAAGGACGACGACCCACTGATACTAATGAATAATCTCCTTCAAGCGTAATAACCTCACCTTTTGCATTCTCTGCTTTCACTGTTACAACATCCCCTGCTCTTTCAACAGATTGTACTTTGTGAGAAGTATAGAATTTCATTCCTTGTTTTTTCAAGACTTTAGTCAATTCTTTAGACAAAGCACCATCCATTCCTGGAATGATTCTGTCCATGAATTCCACTACCGATACTTGAGCTCCCAAACGTAAATACACCTGTCCTAACTCGATACCAATAACTCCTCCACCGATAATTACAAGGTGTTTAGGCACTTCTGTCAAACTTAAAGCTTCTGTAGAAGTAATAATTCTTTCTTTATCAATTTTGATAAAAGGCAATGAAGATGGTTTAGAACCAGTAGCAATGATAGTATGTTTTGCTTCAATAGTTTCAGATGTTCCATCAGCTTTAGCAATAGCAACATGAGTGGCATCTACAAAGGAACCTAAACCATTAAAAACAGTAATTTTATTTTTATCCATCAAGTAGTTAATTCCACCAGAAGTTTGATCTACGACTGCTTTTTTACGAGCAATCATTTTCTCTAAATTCACTTTTACCTCTCCTGCAACTTCAATACCGTGCTCTGCAAAGTGAGCAATTTCAGCATAGTGATGAGAAGAAGACAATAAAGCTTTAGAAGGAATACATCCTACATTTAAACAAGTTCCTCCAAGAGTGGAATATTTTTCGATAATAGCTGTTTTAAAACCTAGTTGCGCACAACGAATCGCTGATACATATCCTCCAGGTCCCGAACCTATAACGACTACGTCAAATGAATTCATAGTATATTTTTTTTGTATGTTTTTATATATTGAGCGACAAAATTAAGGAATTCTTACTGGTTTAAACTTTAAAGTTTAGGATATTTTGTTATAAATCAACAAAAATAAACATTGCACTAAAAAAGCATACCCACTGAATCCGATTGCTTTATCTTCAAACAAAGCCATAAATAAAAGTTGAATTTTAACAATAATATAACAGATTCCAGCTAATAGTTAGGATAATTAAAAGATTAAACTCCGAGTCAATTTGTTATTTTTGTTTCCTTAATTTAAAAAATCAAGCTTGATGAAAAAACACATTCTAGGGTTTTTATTAGTGGGTAGTTTTGCAATGGCTCAAAATTTAACCATTGAAGAAACAGTAACAGGTCCTCGAAAATACGCCCCAATCACTCAAGTAGCCCAACAATGGCGAAAAGACAGCAAATCCATTAGCTTTTTAAGTAATGATTATGCAACTTTATTAGAAAAAAGCGCTCAAAACGGCTGGAAAGCCACCACTTTGGCTACCAAATCTGAATTTGAAGCAGCGCTTAAAGACAAAATACCAACAGATGTTTTTAGTTTAAGAATGTTTCCTTACGAAATTAAATGGAAGAACACTACTTCATTTGATACTGAGGTAACAGGGAAAAACAACAATTACAAAGTAACTTTTGACGTAAATAGCAAAAAAATAACTACTGTAGTAATCCTTCCAAATGATGCTGGACAACTAAAAATAGCCTCAAACGACAATGTAGCTTGGACAAAAGAAAACAACATTCGCATTACAACTCCTAGCGGAAAAGTACTTGAAGTAACTAATGACACTAACAAAGGAATTGTAAATGGTTCCGATTACGTGCACCGTCAGGAATTTGGAATCGATAACGGAATATGGTGGAACGCTGATGGAAGTCAATTGGCTTTTTATCGAAAAGACGAAACAATGGTTGGTGATTACCCAATTATCAACTGGAACGAACGCGAAGCAGTAAACAATAACATCAAATATCCAATGGCGGGTATGACCAGCGAAAATGTTACCGTTGTAGTCTATGATGTAGCCTCACAAAAAAGCATTACTATCCAAACTGGCGAACCTAAAGAACAATATTTAACGATGGTTACTTGGGAACCTACTGGTAAATTTATTTATATTGGAGTATTAAACAGAGAGCAAAATCATCTAAAATTAAACAAATATGATGCGAAAACTGGTGCTTTTGTCAAAACTTTATTCGAAGAAAAAGCAGCAACTTGGGTAGAACCACAACACGCCTTGACATTTGTTCCAAACAATCCATCACAATTTATTTACCAAACCGATAACCTAGGTTTCAACCAAATGTATTTATACAATACCGATGGAAAACTTTTAAAAAATCTTGGTTACAAAGATGTTATTGTAAAACAAGTTCTTGGATTTGATGCTACAGCCAGCAAAATCAATTATCTTGGAGTGACAAATTCAGGTTTAGAACAGCAATTGTTCCAAGTAGATTTAAAATCAGGAAAAACAACACAATTAACCACTATTTCTGGAGTGCATGCTGCTTCTGTTTCTTCAGATGGAAGTCTGATTTTAGACCAATACAGCAACACCACTACGCCAAATGAAATTTCGATTCTGGATGCTAAAAATCCTTCGAAAGCGACCGTTTTAATAAAGGCTGACAATCCTTTTTCAGGAAAAATCAATTTACCAAAAATCGAAATGGTCGATTTAGTATCAGCTGACGGAAAAACACCGTTACACGGACGAATTATTTATCCGGCTAATTTTGATGCCACTAAAAAATATCCCGTAATGGTGTATCTATACGGTGGTTCGCATGCACAATTAGTTAGCAACAAATGGTTAACTGGCGCTGGTTATTTTGATTTGTACATGGCGCAACAGGGATATATTGTTTTCACCATGGATAATCGTGGAAGTGATAATCGTGGAAAAAAATTCTGTGATGTGAATCATAGACAATTGGGTGTGAACGAAATGGCCGACCAAATGAAAGGAATTGAATTCTTAAAATCCAAATCATTTGTGGATGCTGATAAAATTGGAATCTTTGGTTGGAGTTTTGGTGGTTTCATGACTACTTCGTTAATGACCAACCAAGCCGATACATTCAAAGTAGGTGTTGCCGGTGGACCAGTAATTGATTGGAAATATTACGAAATTATGTATGGTGAAAGATACATGGATACCCCACAAGAAAACCCAGAAGGTTATGCTAAAACTTCTTTATTAGACAAAGCCAAAAATCTAAAAGGAAGATTATTAATCATCCACGGTGCTCAGGATCCTGTGGTAGTACAACAACATAGTATGAACTTTGTTGAAGCCTGTATCAAAGCAGGAAAACAAGTAGATTACTTCTTATACCCTAACCACGAACACAATGTAGGTGGTTATGACAGAATTCATATGTATGCTAAAATTGCTGATTATTTTAATGTGCATTTAAAGAAATAATATTTAGATAAAATTGAAAATCCCGTCTCGTTTAGATTTAACAAGACGGGATTTTTTATGATTATAACAGAAACTCAAAAATCAGCGATAATTAATTTCTTCATGCCCATCATTCTTTTGAAAGCCCTAGGCTTTTTGTTTAGTTCTTCCCAATTCTCAGGACATACCTGCCAGCTTAAGCCGTATTTATCTTTCAGCCAGCCACACACACTTTCCTGACCTCCATTGGCCGTGAGTGCATCCCAGTAATAATCAATTTCAGCCTGATCTTTACAAGGAATCATAAACGAAACTGACTCATTGAACTGAAACATCGGCCCCGCATTGATCCCGATAAATCGCATACCTAAAATCTCAAACTCTACTGTAAGCACCTTGCCAGCAAAATCTTTCTGAAAATCTGCCAGACCTTCCGCTTCCGTTTTTGGGTAATAAGTAGTTTTTATAATTTTTCCATCTTTGAAAATGGACACATAGTATTCAGCGGCTTCTTTGGCAGTGCCATCAAACCATAAATTGGGAATTATTTTGCTCATGGGATTATTATTTTATTAGTAAACAGTAGACTTCTATACATTTAGCCTCTATTAAAATTAATAAAAAAAAACACAACTTTGTTGGTTGTGGTTTTTGATGTTTTTGAACTAGCTTAATCGACCGTTGAACATATCCGAGCGGACTGGTTTTCTATAAATTATCCTTTAGGATTATTGACATTTTGTCAAGTGTTGAATTACTAATTGCATCTGAAAAATGTCGATGTATGAATATATTCTCATATTTATTTAATTCGCTAATACTCATTTTGCTTTTATTCATTTGAACAATTTTTTTAAACAATCCAGTTTTACTATTTAAGTATTTTAGATCATCTATAAGTCCCCAAGCAATAAAAATTATTTTTTCAATATCATTTAAAAATGAATCCAATTCAATCAAATGATTTCTATTAGCATCTGATGTCAGATATTCTAAAAAAAGCTTATTGTTTGATTTTGCATTCCCTGTTGTTGGAAAGCCAATTAATTCAACAAATGATATCTTGTTAGAAAAACTACTTTCGATATTTAATTTTGAAAAGATTTTATGATATCTCTTTCCATCTCCTTTATAATTTGGAAGCAAAAACGGATGATGGATTTTATATTTATTCCAAAAACTTACTCCGTCAGTCAAATACTCTGAAATATACCTGAATAATCTCATAGTTTCGATATCTGAAGCCCAATTGGGATCTCTACCAACAAAAAGAATTTTAGCATCATTAGGATTTGCTCCCTGATAATTCTTTTTCAAATAAAGTTTATTCAACTCTTCTGATTGATGTTTTTGAAATATAGATTTTGCCATTTTTAAAAAAATTTAAAACTAATAAACATAATCATTTGCAATAGTATGAAAATCTCGACTATACTTACAACTAATTTAAACTTATTTCTTACATAACAAAAAAGCTACACTCCTTTCGAAGCATAGCTTTTGTATTTCATAAAAAAAGGTTCTCGATACTTTTTGTTCCATTTCATTTCACAAAAAACTCGAACTGACGTTTGGAAACCTATTTCAGGCAGCTTTTTAAAATACTTACCGGATGTTGTGCTTCGCGGCTGGTACCATCATAAATCTGGTGGCGGCAAGAAGTTCCTGCTGCTGCAATGGCAACATCGGCTTCGGTAGCTCTGATTTTAGGGAATAAGGTGTCCTCACCCATTTTCATACTAATGTCGTAATGCTCGACTTCGTAACCAAAAGACCCCGCCATTCCGCAACAACCAGAGTTGTAAATGGTAACGGTGTTGTTTTTAGGCACATTCAGCATCGTAAAAGTAGCTTCAACAGCACTTAATGATTTTTGGTGGCAGTGTCCGTGAATTTTAATTTGTTTTTCAGCTGTCGAAAATTGTCCTGCATGAATACGTCCCGCCAGAATTTCTTTCTTGAAAAACTCTTCAATCGTAAAGACGTTTTTGGCTAATTTTTGTGCGGCATCTTTATCTTCCGCCAAACGCAAATATTCATCTCTAAAAGTCAATATCGCCGAAGGTTCCAACCCTACAAGCGGACAATCTTCGGTAATGATTGGGGCAAAAGTAGCCACGTTTTTTACTGCCAGCATTTTGGCTTCTTCCAGGAATCCTTTTGACAAATAAGCTCTTCCACTTTCTTCATGGTCTACAATTATGACTTCATAGCCCAATTGCGTCAATAGTTCAAAAGCATCAATCCCTACATTGACATCATAATAATTGGTAAATTCATCACAAAACAACACCACTTTTTTTGCCATTGTTAATGCTTTTGTTTTTTCCGTTTTTCTCCAGCCATTTTCTGAAAGTCATTTTGGCCAAATGTGGCACTTCGCGTTCCGGAGCAATTCCCATCGCTTTTTTTACCAAAGAAAGATTCGTAACAATATTAGTCAAGGACGGAAAAAGACTTCCCATCTTATTCATTTTGGCATTATTAGCAAATAATTTGTTACGCAATGAAAAACCATTTGCTTTTTGGTATTGGTATAAAAATTCGGCTTTTAAAGTCGCCACATCTACATTCGAAGGACATTCGCTGGCACAAGCCTTACAACTCACACACAATTCAAAAACTTCGTATAATTCCTTATGATCGAATTTATTTTCCTTGTCCGAATGCGTCAAATATTCGCGTAAAGCGTTGGCACGCGCACGAGTAGTATCTTTTTCATCGCGGGTAGCACGGTAACTTGGACACAAAGTTCCTCCCGCCGAAGGCATTTTTCTACAATCGCCGGAACCGTTGCATTTTTCGGCAGCACGTAAAATCCCTAAACTATCGGAGAAATCCTGAATGGTTTTGATATCCGGTTCTACCCTGCCTGCTTCAAAACGGAAGTTTTCATCCATTTTCAAGGCATTGACAATTTTCCCCATATTCAGCACCGAATTCGGGTCGAATGCCAATTTAACTCTTTTTAATAATTCATAGTTCTTTTCACCAATCATAAAAGGCAAAAACTCCCCTCTCACAATTCCGTCGCCGTGCTCACCACTTAGCGAACCACGGTATTTTTTGACCAAAATAGCCACTTCGGTAGCGATATTTCTAAATTGGTAAACGCCTTCTTTGGTTTTTAAATTCAACACCGGACGCAGGTGCAATTCGCCCGCACCCGCATGCGCATAATAAATCGCCGATTGTCCGTGGCGTTCCATCATTGCAGAGAAATCGGCAATATAATTGGGTAAATCACTCAATTCTACAGCAGTATCTTCAATCGAATCGGCTGCTTTGTCATCACCTACAATACTTCCTAAAAGTCCCAATCCTGCCTTACGCAATTCGTTTACTTTTTCAATATCGGCTCCGTATAACTTTGGCGAAGCATAACCAAAATTATTCGCTTCTAAATCTCGGATTAAAGCATCTGCCTGCTTTTCGGCCTCTTCCATACTGATGTAAGAACCCACCTCAAACATCATAATTGCTTTGGGTTCACCCTGTATAAAAAAGCGGTTTTTACTCTGTTCCTTATTGTGTTTGGTACAATCCAAAATGGTATCATCAATCATTTCGCAGGTGTACAAATGGTGTTTCATCGCCACCACTACTGCTTCTAAACTCTCCTGAATATTATCAAAATGCGTCACCACCATGATATTATTCGATGGCGGTAAATCGTCAACTTTTAAGGTGACTTCGGTAGTAATAGCAAGCGTTCCCTCGCTTCCGCAAAGGAGTTTCCCCACATTGATGGTTGGCTCTGTTCCGCCAAACAAATCCGATTTCAGCAACACATCTACGGCATAACCGGTATTGCGACGGTGAATTTCAGGTTTTGGAAATTCGTTTTTAATCTCTTGCTGATTCGCCTCATTAGATAATTCTTCGTACAATTTTCTATAAATAGCACTTTCTAAGGAATCACCTTTGGTTTTTTCGATAAATTCAGCCGAAGTTATAGTATTGAAAACCGCCTTAGAACCATCAGCTAAAACGGCTTTGATTTCGACAATTTTGTCACGGGTTACCCCATAGCGTATGGAAGTCGTACCCGAAGAATTGTTCCCCACCATTCCCCCAATCATACAACGATTAGATGTTGACGTATTCGGTCCAAAAAAAACGCCATGAGGTTTTAGGTATAAATTCAATTCGTCGCGAATAACCCCTGGTTGTACCGTAACGGTTTTATTTTCAGCATCAAAACCAAGGATATTGGTAAAATATTTCGAAACATCCACCACAATTCCGTTCCCTACAGTTTGTCCCGCTAAGGAAGTTCCTGCGGTTCTGGGAATCAGGGTAGTTTTGTTAGCAACCGCAAATTGCACCAATCGAACGATGTCCTCCACCGATTTAGGCAAGGCGACTGCTTGAGGAATGATACGATAAGCCGAAGCATCCGTAGCATATAAGGTTTTATGTAAATTATCGTAAAAAAGATCTCCTTCTAAAGAACCAGCCAATTGCTCTAAAGCGTGTGAATTAGACATAATCGAATTATCTTTTGTGTATTTTGAATACGGTTTTATAAAATGAATTGACAAATATAAAATTTCCGTATTTAAAACTGTCTTCCACTCCCGTCGAAAGTTTTATTTATCAAGAAAAAAATAGTTGTTTTATTTTGGCAAAGAAATTGAAGTTGTAAAAGAGAACTAAATTTAATCCAATTTTATCCATTTAAAGTCACTAAAAAAACTATTTTTGATTTTTATAAAAACATATCATTTCATGAATCCTAAAAACCTTTTCTGCCTATTTCTTTCTGTTTTAGTACTAAATAATGGCTACAGCCAAGAACAAAAAAGTTTAAAACCTAAAAATGAATTCAGAGCTGTTTGGATTGCAACGGTAGCCAATATTGACTGGCCAGTTAAAAATACAGATTCGGTAGCCAAACAAAAAGCTGATTTTCTGGAAATTTTAGATACTTATAAAAAACTAAACTACAATGTGGTTATTGTACAAATACGAACATCAGGTGATGCTTTGTACCCAACCACACTAGCACCTTGGTCTAAATATTTAACGGGTAAACAAGGACAGGCTCCATCACCTTATTATGATCCTTTAGAATGGATGATTGAAGAAGCGCACAATCGAGGTTTTGAATTTCACGCTTGGTTCAATCCTTACCGAGCAACCATGGATTTAAATACAGCCGAGTTAAACAGAAATCATGATGTAATTAAACATCCGGAATGGATGATCAAATACAGTGATAAATACTATTACAACCCTGCACTACCTGAAGTTCAAAAACATTTAATAACAGTTATTGAAGAAGTTGTAGCCAATTATGATATTGACGCAGTACATTTTGATGATTATTTTTATCCGTACCGCATAAAAGGATTGGAATTTAACGATACAGCATCCTATAAAAAATATGGAAAAGGACTAAGTCGTGAAGATTGGCGTCGTGACAATGTGAACACCTATTTAAAAAACACTTACACCGCAATCAAAAATTTAAAACCTTGGGTTCAATTTGGTATTAGTCCGTTTGGTGTTTGGAGAAACAAATCAGTAGATCCAAAAGGTTCTGACACGCAGGCAGGACAAACCAATTATGATGATTTATATGCCGATCCAATGGCTTGGATGGAAGGCAATTATATCGATTATTTATTACCACAATTGTATTGGAGCATCGATCATCCTAAAGCATCTTATGCGAAGTTAGCCAAATGGTGGGCTGAAAATACTAATAACAACACCGCTTTATACATAGGAAACGGAAGCTACAAGATTAATAATGATTCGGATAAAAATTGGTCTAATCCTACTGAAATTCCTAACCAAATTGATTTAACACGTGGTTTTAATAATATTAACGGAAATGCTTTTTTTAGTGCCAAATGGTTTGTGAATAAAAACAATGCGGTTACCCAATTATTGAAGGACAATCAGTACCAATATCCAGCTTTGCCTTACGTAGTTCCAAATTCAAGAAAAGAAGTTTTGGATACGCCAATTATCACCAATATCAACAACCAAAGTCCTACTACAATTGTAACTTTGGATTTCCCTAAGCAAAGTAAAATTCGATATGTGATGGTATATGGTGCAACGCATAAAAACCAAATCGACATTACTAATCCAAGCCAAATTATTGATAAAATTCACGTAGCAAATAATAGTGACAATATTACCGTAGATATCCCCAAATTATACTTGGAAAAACACAATAATTGTGCGTTAACTTTTATTGATTATTTTGGAAATGAAAGCCAAGCCACTTTATTAAAAGCAAACAATAAAAACCTAAAAACAAATGAAGACAGATAATAACCCTTGGTATTGGATACCATTATTAAATTTTGCTTCTGGATTACCCTATGCTATTATTATTTCGGTTTCGGTAATCATGTACAAAAATCTAGGAATCTCCAATGAAGATATTGGTCTGTACACCAGCTGGCTCTATTTACCTTGGGTAATCAAACCACTATGGAGTCCGTTTATCGAATTGTATTCTACCAAAAGGAAATGGTTTTTAAGCATGCAACTGTTAATTTCGATTGCCTTTTTAATTGTTGGTTTTACTATTCCTACCAATCTATTTTTCATGATCAGTTTGGCTATTTTTTGGGTAGCTGCCTTTGCTTCGGCTTCCAATGACGTGGCTAGTGATGGTTTTTATCTTTTGGCTTTAACCAAAGACCAGCAATCTTTTTTCTTAGGAATCAGAAGTACTTTCTACCGTTTATCAATGCTTACCGGAAACGGATTAATAGTAATCATTGGAGGTTATTTGGAACAAGAATATGGCGATAACCAGAAAGCCTGGTCATATACCATGATTTTCGTGGGGTTATTAATGACCTTGATTACGGTTTATAACTTTTTTGCTACGCCAAAAACAGAAACTAACCAAAACAAACTATCCGAAAATTCAGAATCGAAAGCGAATTTCTTTAGTGTTTTTGCTAGCTTTTTTCAAAAGAAACAGATTGGTTTGATATTAGCTTTTATTTTACTATTCCGTTTGGGAGAATCACAATTATTAAAAATGTTGACTCCTTTCCTGATTGACGATATAAAAGTGGGCGGATTAGGGTTGACTACCCAAGATGTAGGTGTTATTTATGGAACTTTTGGTGTTTTGGCTCTAACTATTGGTGGAATTTTAGGGGGAATTGCCATTTCTAAAAATGGATTGGGCAAATGGATGCTCCCTATGATTTTAGCCATGCACTTGCCTATTATTGGCTTTATTTTACTAGCTCATTTTCACCCTGCTTCTGTTTACTATGTCTATATCACGGTTATTGCGGAACAATTTGGTTACGGTTTTGGATTTGCTGCTTTTATGATGTACTTGATTTATGTAGCAGAAGGCGAATCTAAAACTTCTCATTATGCGATTGCTACTGGTTTTATGGCTTTAGGAATGATGTTACCAGGAATGGCTAGTGGTTACATTCAGGAATATTTAGGTTATGGAAATTTCTTTATCTGGGTATTATTGGCTACGATTCCGGGAATTATTTTATCGCGCTTCTTGATTTATCCAAAGGATTTCGGGAAGAAAACGGAGTAACAATTTTTTAGGAACACAGATGAAACGGATGAAATAGATTTTCACAGATTTAAATTTTATATCCGTCTTATCCGCTAAATCTGCGTAATCTGCGTGGAATTAATTTAGTTCCTAAGCATACAATTAAATAAACGACAATGACACTCGAACAAAAAATAGGACAATTCTTTTTCCCTGCTGTTTTTATCAATGACAGCGAAGAAAACATCCAGGCAACCGAAGCTTTAATCAAAAAATACAACATCGGTGGATTGACTTTTTTCCATAGTCGTGCCAGTGCGGCAACCAACTATGAATCCAAGAAAAAAGTGGAATTCAATGATGATAGTTACCAACGATTGAAAGAATTGATTGTTCGTTATCAAAAATGTACTTCCACTCCCTTTTAATGAGTATTGATGCCGAATGGGGATTAGCCATGCGTGTGGAAAAAACACCACAATATCCTTATGCCATCACTTTGGGCGCTTTGCCTGATGATAAAAAAGACTTGGTTTACCAAGTTGGAAAACAAATTGCTTTGGATTTAAAATCGGTGGGAATTCATTATAATTTGGCTCCATTGGCCGACATTAATAACAATCCAAATAATCCTGTAATTGGTTATCGTTCTTTTGGTGAAAACAAAGAAAAAGTTGCCGATTTTGCGCTGGAATATTTACGCGGAATGAGTGATGCAGGCGTTTTGGGCTGTTTGAAACATTTTCCGGGGCACGGAAACACCAATGTCGATTCGCATTTAGGATTACCAATTCTGGAAGAAAACTTAGAACAGTTATTAGCTAACGAATTGTATCCGTTTATTAAAGGAATCGAAAATCAAGTCGATTCAATTATGATAGGGCATCTGGCTGTTCCTGCATTGAATGAAGGACTAAACACCTCTGCTACTCTTTCGAAAAACATTATTAAAAAATTACTGAGAGAGCAATTAGGATATGAAGGTTTGGTAATTTCGGATGCTTTGAACATGCATAGTGTTTCTAAATTATATGATGTAAAAGGTCAACTGGAATGGGAAGCTTTTAATGCCGGAAATGATGTATTGTGCTTTGCCGAAAATGTACCCGAAGGCATTCAGGCTATTTTAGAAAATGCCTCAGAAGAACGCATCAACGAAAGTTTCAACCGAATTTGGAAATGCAAGGAAAAAGTAGGTTTGTTTAATTTACAAACTAACCAAGAAAGCCAACTCGATTTTGAAAAAGCATCCGAATTAAATGCGCAAATAGCTGAATGTAGCATTACCAAAGTAATTGACAATAGTACTAATGTTACCTTAACCAAACCAAAAAAAGCAGTTCTTTCTATATACAAATCGGTAGAAAATGATTTTTCTAAATGCATTCAAACTGAAACAAGCTGCGCCGTTTTTGCAATTGAATCTGTAAATAACCTAGACTTTGTTTCATTAGAAAAAGAATTAAAAGCATTTGACCAACTTACTATTGCTTTATTTGTTCCTAAAGCCAAACCTTTGAATCGTTTTGAAATTGATGATGCTATTTTCGCATTTTTAGATAGATTATTAGCAGCACAAAAATGCGAGGTATATGTATTTGGAAATCCTTATGTTTTGCCTTTAATTCCTAATTTATCTAAGGCTTACAGCGTCATAGAAGTCTATCAGGATTTTAAAGAATTCCAAATTAATGCTGCACAACAATTTTTATCAAGAATGAATTGCATTGGAAAAACACCTGTACATATTGAAATTCAATAAGTTAAACAAAAACAATAAACAAATATTATTACTAAATAAGTTTTTATAATCAACCACTATTACTAAAAACTTCTTTAAACCCTTATTTTTGCATCATCAAATAATAACTTTAAAAACAAATAATATGTCATTAGTAGGAAAAAAATTCCCAAGTATTGCAGTAGACGCCATTTCTGAAATGGGTGATAACTTGAAAATCAACATTTTTGAAGAAGCAGTAAACAACAACAAAAAAGTACTTTTATTTTGGTACCCAAAAGATTTTACTTTTGTTTGTCCAACTGAATTACACGCTTTTCAAGCTGCTTTACCAGAATTTGAAAAAAGAAACACAATCGTAATTGGTGCTTCTTGTGATACTAACGAAGTACACTTTGCTTGGTTAAATACTCCAAAAAACAACGGTGGAATCGAAGGTGTTACTTACCCACTTTTAGCCGATACTACAAGAAATTTATCAGCTGCTTTAGGTATTTTAGATGCTGAGGCAGGTGTTTACAACGAAGATGCTGACACTTATTTAGTAGAAGGTTCTAACGTTACTTACAGAGCTACTTACTTAATCGACGAAACAGGAAAAATTTTCCACGAAAGTGTTAATGATATGCCATTAGGACGTAACGTAAACGAATATTTACGTTTAGTAGATGCGTATACTCACGTTCAAACAAAAGGTGAAGTTTGTCCTGCTAACTGGGAAGAAGGTAAAGAAGCTATGACTGCTGACAGAAATAGTACTGCTGCTTACTTAAGCGCTAACTAAGAAGTCAAATTTCCAAATATTAAAAATTCCAAATTCCAATTTTGGGATTTGGAGTTTTTCTAAAAAAATCATTAACATTCCAAAAATTAAAATGTACTGAATTCAATCGTAAGATTAGGAATTTGGGATTTACAGTTATTGGAATTTAAATCAAAAGATATGTTGATAGAATTAAACGAAGATACTTTGGCCAATTTGGTGGCTCAAAACGAGAAAGTAGTTGTTCAATTTTCAGCTTCATGGTGTGGTAATTGTCGAATTATGAAACCAAAATTCAAAAAATTAGCTACCGAAAATGAAGCTATGACTTTTGTTGTGGTTGATGCGGAAAATGCACCTGAATCAAGAAAATTAGCTAATGTGAGTAATTTGCCAACGTTTGCCACTTTTGTAAATGGAAATTTGGTAAACGAAACACAAACAAACAAGCAAGAAGTGTTAATTGATTTGGTAAACGAAATTGCTTAAAAGTTTATAGTTTGTTGTTTCTAGTTTATGGTTCACCCAAAAACTTCAACAACAAACCACTAACAATAAACCATAAACCTAAATGAAATTACCTGTAATCAAACAACTGACACAGTTTATTGAAGAAAACGATCAAGATTATATCATCGAAACTATTGAAGTATTAGAAGCATTAACAGAGGTTTCTTCACTTAAAGACGAAGAACTAGATGTTATTGGTGAATTAATTTCAAATATGTACGGTGCACTTGAAGTACACAAATTAATTAAAGACGGAACCGATAAAAAAGAAGCATTAAATACTTTTATGAAAAGAGTATTGGGTTCCATCGACAAATAATACATTTTAAACCCTAAAAAAAGCACTAAAATGCATCATTATTGATTGCATTTTTTTGCGTTTACCCCTATTTCTCCCATTTTCACTGCATTAAAAAACCTTCCTTCCTGATTTAAAATCTTTCATCAGAATCCCAATTCTTAAATAATTTTCATACTTTTGAACCTCATTAAAAAATTAATTATGGCTTCAATTACATTAGGAGGAAATCCAATAAACACTGCGGGTGAATTACCAAAAGTAGGTTCAAAATTGGCAGATTTTAAATTAGTAAAAAACGATCTTTCCGTAGCTTCTTTGAGCGATTTTAGTGGAAAAAAATTAGTTTTAAATATTTTCCCTAGTATTGATACAGGAACATGTGCTACTTCAGTAAGAAAATTTAATGAAACAGCAGCTAATTTAGAAAACACAGCTGTTTTATGTATTTCTAGAGATTTACCATTTGCTCAAAAACGTTTTTGTGGTGCAGAAGGAATTGAAAATGTAATCAATTTATCTGATTTTCAAGAAGGAAGTTTTGGTAAAGCTAATGGATTAGAAATTGTTGATGGTCCTCTAAAAGGTTTACATTCTAGAGTGTTAATTGTAGCTGATGCAGACGGTACAATTTTACACACTGAGCAAGTTGTTGAAATTGCTAACGAACCTAATTATGAAGCTGCATTAGCAGTACTTTAATTTTTAATTAATGGCTTTTCAAAAAGACAATACCTTTGTTTCTGGAAGGTTAAAAAGTGTTGGCTTCGCTGTAAGAGGTGCTTTAAAACTCATCTCCACTGAACATAGTGTAATGGTTCAAACCTCTCTAGGTGTTATTTTAACGATAACAGGATTTGTTATTGGATTAAACCAAACAGAGTGGTTATTTCAAACTTTTGCAATAGGTTTAGTACTAAGCATTGAAGGATTGAACACTGCAGTAGAAAAAATAGCCGATTTTATCCATCCCGATTACCACGAAAAAATTGGTTTCATAAAGGATATTGCTGCTGGTTCTGTATTTTTTGCAGCTATGACAGCAATTATTATTGGTTTAATCATATACGTACCTCACTTTATTTAAAAGATTAAGTTACATTATAGAATGGCAAAAACAACAAAAAAAGAGACTTTAGACGCTGAACAATAATTCTAAAACTAAAGTTTTTAAATCATGGGAAATGTCCAAGCAGCATAAAACTATTTTAGGTTGTTTACTCGTGCTTTTTTCTATTGCTTTATTAGTTGCTTTTGTCTCTTTCTATATTTATGGACAAGAAGATCAAAGTGCTGTTCTTGAACTATCGAACAGAACTGAAACAGTAAAAAATTGGCTAGGAAAGTTTGGTGCTTACCTAGCTAATTTAATCGTTTATCAAGGTTTTGGTTTAGCTTCTTTCCTTTTTGTTCGTTTATTATTTTTGAGCGGAATCTTCTTGATACTTGGATTATCTAGCCGAAAACTCAAAATCATCTGGTTTTGGGACTTATTTGTAATGATTAATGTATCAGTCCTGTTTGGTTTTTTTGCCACATCTTTACCTGAATTAGGAGGAACTATTGGCTACGAAATCAATATTTTACTTCAAGATTATATCGGGAAAACCGGAACACTTTTACTATTAATTTTTGGATTAGTAATTTATACCATTTTCAAACTAAAATTATCTCCCGAAAAGATTCAATCTTTTTTTGAAAGTAGTAAAAACGAAATCACACCAGAAAATAATATCGCTGCCCCTAAAATGGATGCGGCTTCCGCCTATAATTTAGAAGAATTTGCAATCACCGAAGAGGAAGAAGTACAAGAAGTTGTTGCCGAAAAAATTCCAGAATTTAAACCTTCTCAGTTTGAAATTAACAAAGAAGCTTTAAAACCAACTATCAATCACCCATCAGAAATTAATTTAGATCCAATATCTAAATCACCTACTGCTGAGAAAATCCCAGCTATTCCTGTTGCCATCAATGAAGAATTTGTGATTGAAGCAGCTTCTGAAGAAGAAGTCCTTGAAGAAAATCTTGCCGCTCGATTGGTTTCTGATTTTGGTTTATTTGACCCAACATTAGACTTGTCGAATTACAAATTCCCAACCATTGATTTACTAAAAGAGTACTCTACAGGTGGTATCACTATCAACCAAGAAGAATTAGAGGAAAACAAGAATAAAATTGTCGATACTCTTCGTAACTACAAAATTGAGATTGCTCAAATTAAGGCAACAGTAGGTCCATCGGTTACTTTATACGAAATTGTTCCTGAAGCTGGTATCCGAATTTCTAAGATTAAAAGTTTAGAAGACGATATCGCTTTATCACTTTCGGCTCTAGGAATCCGTATCATCGCTCCTATTCCAGGTAAAGGAACCATTGGTATTGAAGTACCAAATAAAAACCCAACAATGGTTTCGATGAAAAGTGTTATTGGCTCTACTAAATTTCAAGAAGCCGAAATGGAATTGCCTGTGGCACTTGGAAAAACCATTTCTAACGAAACTTTCGTTGTCGATTTGGCTAAAATGCCTCACCTTTTGATGGCGGGAGCAACTGGTCAAGGAAAATCAGTTGGTTTAAATGCTGTTTTGACTTCATTATTATACAAAAAACATCCAGCCGAAGTAAAATTTGTATTGGTTGACCCTAAAAAAGTAGAACTTACTTTATTTAACAAAATCGAAAGACATTATTTAGCAAAACTTCCTGATGTTGAAGATGCTATTATTACTGATAATGCCAAAGTAATCAATACATTGAATTCGCTTTGTGTGGAGATGGACAACCGTTATTCTTTATTAAAAGACGCTATGGTGCGTAACATTAAAGAATACAACGAAAAATTCAAATCGCGCAAATTAAATCCTGAAAACGGACACCGCTTTTTACCTTATATCATACTTGTAGTAGACGAGTTTGCCGACTTAATTATGACCGCTGGTAAAGAAGTAGAAGTTCCCATTGCTAGATTGGCGCAATTAGCCCGTGCAATTGGTATACACTTAATTATTGCTACTCAAAGACCGTCGGTAAACGTAATTACAGGTTTGATTAAAGCCAACTTCCCTGCTAGGATTGCCTTTAGAGTAACTTCTAAAATTGACTCCAGAACCATTTTAGATACGCAAGGTGCTGATCAATTAATAGGTCGTGGCGATTTATTATACACTAATGGAAATGATGTAGTACGTGTTCAATGTGCCTTTATCGACACACCTGAGGTAGAAAAAATCACCGATTTTATTGGTTCACAAAAAGCATATGCTACCGCCTACTTACTTCCTGAATATGTGGGAGAAGAAAATGGCATTAATCTTGATATAGATATTTCCGAAAGAGATTCTTTGTTTAGAGAAGCAGCAGAAATTATCGTAAACGCACAACAAGGATCGGCCTCTTTGCTACAGCGTAAACTTAAATTAGGTTATAATAGAGCCGGCCGACTAATTGATCAACTGGAAGCTGCTGGAATTGTAGGTCCTTTTGAAGGAAGTAAAGCACGTGCTGTTAATATCTCTGACATGCAAGCTCTTGATCAATTTTTTAATAATGAAGAAAACAATTAATACAATGAAAAAGCTTATTCAAATTACATTTTTTTTACTTATTTCTTTTACAAGCCAAGCACAAGACAAAAAAGCCAAAGCTCTTTTAGACCAAGTTACTGCCAAAGTAAAAAGCTACAACAATATTGTAATTGATTTTAAATACTCACTTAATAATAGTAAAGAAAATATCAATCAAGATAGCAAAGGAAATGTTACCCTAAAAGGAAATCAATATGTACTTAACTTTATGGGAATGACTAAAATATTTGACGGTAAAAAAACCTATACCATTGTTCCTGAAGACGAAGAAGTAAACATTTCATCTGTAAACGAAAATGATGACAATGCTGTGACTCCTTCTAAAATGCTTACTTTCTTTAATAGTGGTTACAAATATTCGATGGATATTTTACAAAATGTAAGAGGAAGAAAAATTCAATACATCAAATTAATTCCAATTAACGCTAAAGACCAAAGAAAAGAAATTCTTTTAGGTATTGATGTACAAACAAAACACATCTACAACTTAATCGAAACTGGAAAAAAAGGAACTAAAACCACTTTAACCGTTAATTCTTTTAAAACCAATCAACCTTTATCAAAAAATCAATTTACCTTTGTAGCTAATAAATACCCAAATTACTACATCAATAAATTAGATTAATACTTTACGTGAAAATTCTCGATAAATACTTATTAAAAACATACTTGATTACATTTGCTACGGTATTTGTAATCTTGTTTTTTATATTCATATTGCAAACTATTTGGCTATTTATAGCTGAACTAGCAGGGAAAGACTTAGATATCACGATGATTATCAAATTCTTGCTTTTCTCTATGCCTAGAATTGTTCCTTTAGTATTACCTCTTTCTGTACTACTATCGTCAATTATGACTTTTGGAAATCTTGCCGAGAATTATGAATTTGCTGCAATGAAATCCTCTGGAATCTCCTTGCAAAGAGCCATGAGAGGTCTTACTATTTTCATTATTTTCCTCAGTTTTGTTGCTTTCCTATTTGCTAATAATGTAATTCCTTATGCTGAATATAAGTTTATTAATTTCAGAAAAAACATAGCACAATTAAAACCTGCTATGGCAATAACCGAAGGACAATTTAGTGATGTAGGTTTTTACAATATTAGAGTTGATAAAAAATTAGGCGAAAACGGCAACATACTTAAAGGAATTACCATTCATAAAAAACCTGTGAGTGGTGAGGGTGGCAAAACCGTTATTAAAGCTAAAGATGGAGAATTGATTAGTAGTGAACAATCCAGTATTTTACAACTCGTTTTAAACAACGGTAATTACTACGAAGACATTACTCCTAGACAATTTAACGACAGAAAGAAATATCCTTTTGCCAAAAGTTCGTTTAAAAAATACACAATCAATATTGATTTGTCACAATTAAACGATATTGATGCCGACAAAGAAAAAGTTACGAATTCGAATACAATGCTTAATGTAAACGAATTAAATTATACCCTAGATTCTTTGAAAAAAGATTTCAAAACAGAAATTGCATCCTATTCTGAAAATATTAATCAAAGAACTATTATTCAAAATACTACTTTTAACAATCCTGGAAATATAGCAGCAGAGAAAAAGCAAAAAAAATTACCTTTTGATATTCTATCATTATACGATAATACTGCAAAAGTAAGTATTTTATCCAATGCCACTAATAATCTAAACAGTGTAGGTTACAGTATTGAAGGAAGTAAAACAAATCTAGAAGTGAAACAAAAAAACATCAACACACACTTATTGGCTTTATATGATAAGTTTGTTATTGCCTATGGTTGTATCATGATGTTTTTTATTGGAGCACCACTTGGAGCAATTATCAGAAAAGGAGGTCTTGGCTTACCTATTATTTTTGCGGTATTAATATTTATATCGTTTCACTTTATCAACACTTTTGGAAAAAGATTTGCTCAGGAAAATGGAATGACACCATTTATGGGCTCATGGATGTCTTCAATAATATTAACTCCACTAGCAATATTATTAACATACCGAGCTACAAATGACATTGGTTTAATAAACATGGATGTAATTTTAGCCCCTGTTCAAAAACTTTTTCAAAAAATCATCCCTAATAAAAATAAAAACACCTAAAATGGTAAAAGATAAAATAAAACTTAACACAATTGAAGAAGCAATTGAAGATATCCGTCAAGGAAAAATCATCTTAGTTGTTGATGATGAAAACAGAGAAAATGAAGGTGATTTTTTAGCCGCAGCAGAAAAAGCGACTCCTGAAATGATTAATTTCATGGCCACTCACGGTCGCGGATTAATTTGTGCTCCGTTAAGCGAAAGTCGTTGTAAAGAACTAGGTCTTCAAGTAATGGTTAGCAATAATACTGATCCTATGGAAACCGCATTTACAGTTTCGGTAGATTTAAGAGGAAACGGAGTAACAACGGGAATTTCGGCATCGGATAGAGCTAAAACAATTTTAGCATTAACAAATCCTGCTACTAAACCCCATGATTTAGCTAGACCTGGACATATCTTTCCTCTAATTGCTAAAGAAGGTGGTGTTTTAAGAAGAACTGGTCATACTGAAGCTGCAATAGACTTCGCAAGATTAGCTGGGTTTAAACCTGCTGGAGTTATTGTTGAAGTAATGAATGAAGATGGCACAATGGCAAGGTTACCTCAATTGGTCAAAATTGCTAAAAAATTCGATATGAAAATTGTTTCTATAGAAGCGCTTGTTGCCTATCGAATGCAACACGATAGTATCATCGTTAAAAAAGAAGATTTTGATATCAACACTCGTTTTGGAACATACCGATTGAGAGCCTACGAACAAATAACCAATAAACAAATCCATATTGCTCTAACAAAAGGGAACTGGAATCTTGGTGAACCTATTCTAACAAGAATCCATTCGTCACAAGTAAACAATGACTTATTAGGAACCTTAACTAATAATGTTGACCAGCAATTGGATTCAATGTTTAAAATTATCAATGAAAATGGACGCGGGGCGGTAATATTTATCAATCAGGATATGACGGCAGTAAACTTACTTAATCGCATTACTGAGTTAAAAGAATTACAAGCCCAAGGAACTATGAAAGCACCTAAAGTAGTCATAGACACTAAGGATTATGGTATTGGAGCTCAAATTTTACATGATCTCGACATTTCAAAAATCCGTTTAGTATCTAACTCTGCACAAACAAAAAGAGTGGGAATGATAGGTTATGGACTTGAAATTACAGAATATATCAATTATTAGTTCTGGATTATCGTAAGTTTCTATCTAGAAAAACACCTTATTTAAAAAAATAAAAAAACATTTTATTTTTTCTTGATGTTATATTTTTTTATCGGGAAAAACATTCTATATTTGCACTCGCAATCGCAAAACGATTGTGCCTTATTGGAGAAATGGCAGAGCGGTCGAATGCGGCAGTCTTGAAAACTGTTGACTGTAACAGGTCCGGGGGTTCGAATCCCTCTTTCTCCGCCAGTAGAAATACAAATTGAATTAAAACCCTTTGAATCGTATGATTTAAAGGGTTTTTTCTTTTCCCATACAATCAAATTATTCATTAATGCGTGAACTGAAAGGGATAAAATCGGTTACCCTAAACTATCCGAAATTAGGGTAACCGATTTTTATCTCAACCTAGCATTCACAAGGCATTACAACCAGTTCAACGACCAGTTTAAAAATTGTACATCTTGTGTGTTAGTCTTATTAGAATTAAATTTAATAATAACTAAAAGGTTACCACGATGAAAACAAAAGTATCTATTCTCTTTTACGCAAAGAGAGCCAAAGCCAGTGTAAACGGTTTAATACCCATCTACACACGTATTACAATCAATGGAAAAAGAATTGAATTGAGTTCAAACCGATTTGTAGAAATATCCAAATGGTCTACAGAATCAGGCAAAATGAAAGGCAACTCAGAAGAAGCTCGTTCAATAAATAGCCATCTGGATATGTTGAAAATTCAAATTATAGATATTCAAATGGAATTAGTACACAAAAAAATTCCAGTAACAGCCGAAACACTCAAAAGCAAAATACTAGGAGTTGATGAAAGAGCAAGAATGCTAATTCCTATCTTTCAAGACCACAATAACAAAATAAAGGAACTCGTTGGCAAAGAATACGCTCCAGGAACATTAGAACGCTACACTACTTCACTCAAGCATACTATTGAGTTTATGCAATGGAAATACAACGTTTCAGATATTGATATTACAAAGATTGACCACGCCTTTGTTACGGATTACGAGTTTTGGTTACGAAGCGTTAGAAATTGTGCTAACAATACAGCTGTTAAATACCTAAAAAACTTCAATAAAATTATCAAGCTTTGCTTGGCCAATGACTGGTTAGAAAAAAATCCTTTTGCCAACTACAAATCAAAAGTTAAAGAAGTTGAACGAGTTTATTTGACCGAAGCTGAAATTCAAAGCATAATTGAAAAAGATTTCAAAACAGAAAGACTTTCGCTAGTTCGCGATATCTTCCTTTTTAGCTGCTTTACAGGTTTGGCATACATTGATGTCAAAAACCTAACAAAATCACATATAAGCTTCGGTATTGATGGCGAGAAATGGATATTCACTCACAGACAAAAAACAGAAAGTGCTTCCAAAATCCCAATCCTTCCAGTTACACAAATGATAATCGATAAATATGAAAATCATCCACAATGTAACAACGAGGATAAACTACTACCTATTCTATCAAACCAAAAAATGAACGCTTATTTAAAAGAAATAGCTGGAGTTTGTGAAATTGAAAAAGAACTTACATTTCACATTGCTAGACATACTTTTGCAACAACAGTAACACTTACTAATGGAGTTCCTATCGAAAGCGTAAGTAAAATGCTAGGTCATAAAAACTTGAGAACTACTCAACATTATGCTAAAGTGCTGGACAGAAAAGTGAGTGAAGATATGAAAATATTAAAAAATAAATTTGTGGGAAATATAAAGGCACCTAAAAAAAATGTAATATAAGAATTTGTTTTAAAACTATTTTTATCTTTGTATTCGTGAAACTCTTAAACTACATATTATCAATCTATCTAATTGCACTATCATGCTTGCCTTGTGCAGATATGGAAGTAAATAGCGCGGCACACAAAGTAGTTGAAATTTCATCTAATCACGATGAAAAATCACACAACCATGATAAAGAAAACGATTTGTGTTCACCTTTTTGTAGTTGTAATTGTTGTGGCTCACAAATAGTAAGTTATTTTAAAGTGTTAAGTTTTAATTTTGCAGTAGTTTCAAAAACAATCAAAACCCAATTACCGTCTTACACCTCTAAATTTGCTTCCAATTTCTACGGAAGTATTTGGCAACCACCTCAAATAGCATAGTGATACCCGAGTAATTTCGGGTTAGAAAGTTGTGACATTTTCACAAATAATAGCAAAAGTAATTTTGCTAATCTTCCAATTCATTATACTATTTTCAATGTTAGACAAAATCATACAGTTCAGTATTAAGAACAAGTTTATAATACTATTATTTACTTTAGTTCTAGTAGCTTGGGGAAGCTATTCTATCAAACAATTACCTCTTGATGCGTTACCAGATGTAACAAACAATCAAGTACAAATAATTACGACTGCACCTACTTTAGCTAGTCAAGAAGTCGAGCAGTTAATTACTTATCCGTTAGAGCAATCGGTAAAAACCATACCAAAAGTAATCGAGTTACGAAGTATTTCTCGTTTCGGACTTTCAGTAGTAACCGTTGTTTTTAAAGACGATGTAGATATTTATTGGGCTAGAGAACAAATATTTCAACGCCTTAGTCAAGCCAATGAAAATATTCCTGCTTATGCGGGTTCTCCAGAGTTAGCACCAATATCAACAGGATTAGGCGAGATTTATCAGTATGATGTCTATGCTAAAAAAGGATATGAAGACAAATATGATGCTGTAAAATTACGAACCATTCAAGATTGGATTATTATTCCACAATTACAAGGTGTTGAAGGCGTTGCCGAAGTTAGTACTTGGGGTGGAAAACTAAAACAATATGAAATCGCAGTTAATCCAAATACATTGAATAGTTTGGGAGTAACCATTACAGAAATTTTTGAAGCGTTAGAGAAAAACAATCAAAATACAGGAGGGGCTTATATTGAGAAAGACCAATATTCATATTTTATTCGTGGTGTTGGTATGGCAACTGGTATCAAAGATTTAGAGAATGTTGTGGTTACTAACAAAAATGGTTCGCCAATTTTAGTTCGAAATGTAGCAGAAGTCCGCGAAGGTGTAGCATTACGTTATGGTGCTTCTACCAAAGATGGAAAAGGTGAAATAGTTTGCGGAATGGCACTTATGCTCAAAGGAGAAAATTCAAGTGCTGTTGTCGATAGAATCAAAGAAAAAATGATTCAGATAAACAAAAGCCTGCCTGAAGGTGTTGTCGCCGAAGCCTTTATCGACAGAGGAAAATTAGTCGAAAATGCTATTGGTACAGTTACTAAAAACTTATTGGAAGGAGCATTAATAGTAATTTTTGTATTGATTTTATTTCTCGGGAATCTTCGTGCTGGGCTAATTGTCGCTTCCGTTATTCCGTTGGCGATGCTTTTTGCAGTTATCCTAATGAATTATTTTGGAGTAAGTGGAAATCTAATGAGTTTAGGAGCAATCGATTTTGGAATTATTGTTGATGGTGCCGTAATTATTGTTGAAGCCACAATGCATCATTTGCAAAAGCTCAAAAGAAAAAAGGATTTAACCCAATCTGAAATGGATAAAGAAGTATATCAATCGGCTTCAAAAATTAGAAATAGTGCTGCTTTTGGAGAAATAATTATTCTGATTGTTTATCTGCCAATATTAGCATTAGTGGGTACCGAAGGAAAAATGTTCAAACCAATGGCTATGACAGTTGGTTTTGCTGTAATTGCAGCATTTATACTTTCGTTGACTTATGTGCCGATGATGAGCGCGATGTTTTTATCTAAAAACACCGAACACAAATCCAATTTTAGTGATAGAATGATGGCTTGGTTCGAAGGAATATACACTCCATTTTTAGAAAAAACCTTGCGTTTGAAAAAAGCCGTTTTAGCAATTTCATTAGGATTATTTGTATTAGCAATAGTTATTTTCCAAAATATGGGTGGCGAATTTATTCCAACCATTGAGGAAGGAGATTTAGCTCTTAATGCTACCATTATGACAGGAAGCTCGCTTTCGCAAATGGTAAAAACAACCACAGAATACGAAAAAATCCTAAAAGCAAAATTCCCAGAAATAAAAACTATTGTTGCCAAAATTGGTAGTGGTGAAATTCCAACCGATCCCATGCCTATTGAAAGTGGTGATTTAATTATCGTACTAAAAGACAAAAAAGAATGGACAGGCAAATATGAAAATTGGGAAGATTTAGCCAATGCAATGAAAGAAGAAATGGAAGCCATTCCAGGTGCCAATATCGAAATTTCACAGCCTATTCAAATGCGATTCAACGAATTAATGACGGGAAGCCGAAGTGATATTGCCATTAAAATATTTGGAGACGATTTAGAAGTTTTGGATGCCAAAGCAAAGGAATTGATTTCGAAAGTAAAAGGCATTGAAGGTATTGGCGATTTAAAAGCGGAAAAAGTAACAGGTTTACCGCAAATTACTGTAAAATACGATTACAATAAAATTGCCTTATATGGTTTGAATATTACAGATATTAACCAAATCATCCGTTCCTCATTTGCAGGAGAAAGTGCCGGTAAAATTTACGAACAAAGCAAAAGATTTGACGTAGTAGTTCGAATGGATTCCGCTAGTAGAACAGATATTACCGATGTGAGTAATTTATTTGTTCCCTTGCCAAATGGACAGCAAGTACCACTTTCACAAGTAGCAACTGTTTCTTATGAACAGGGTCCTGTTCAGGTTTCGCGTGAAGATGGAAAGCGCAGAATAACAGTTGGGTTAAACGTTCGTGGAAGAGACATAAAAAGTGTTGTCGAAGAAATTCAACAAAAATTAGACAAAAATTTTAAACTTCCTGCGGGTTATTATGTAACCTACGGTGGACAATTTGAAAACTTGATTGAAGCTTCCAAAAGACTTTCTATAGCTGTACCTATCGCATTAGGTTTAATAATGGTTTTATTGTTTTTTACATTCAATAGTATGAAGCAGGCAGGATTAATATTTACAGCTATTCCATTATCTGCTATTGGTGGTGTTTTTGCTTTGTGGGTGCGAGGAATGCCTTTTAGTATTTCGGCAGGAATTGGATTTATAGCCTTGTTTGGAATTGCAGTATTGAATGGGATTGTATTGATATCGTATTTCAATCAGCTAAAAGCTGAAGGAATAACAGATCCACTGCAAAGGGTTCTAATTGGCACAAAAACACGTTTGCGTCCGGTTTTAATGACAGCCTCAGTAGCTTCTTTAGGATTTATGCCAATGGCATTATCAACAAGTGGCGGTGCGGAAGTACAAAAGCCATTGGCAACTGTAGTTATTGGCGGATTAATATCAGCCACATTACTAACATTAATCGTTTTGCCTATACTGTATTTACTATTCGAAAAAGGAATTAAAGGAAGAAAAAAAATCAAAACAACATTTGTTACCTCAATTGTTTTATTGATAAGTAGTTTTTCTTTTGCTCAAAATAGTCAGCCTGTTACATTACAAAAAGCAATCGAAATGGCAAAAACCAATAACATTGATTTAAAAATTGCCGATAAAGAAATTGAAAAACAAACGGTGCTGAAAAAGACAGCATTTCAAGCCGATCCTTTGCAAGTACAATACCAAGGAGGGCAATTCAATAGTGCCGATTATGATCATAATGTTTCAGTACAGCAATATTTCCCAATTGGAAGAATTACAAAAGCCAACCGACAATTACAGGAAGAATTGGTAAAATTATCCGAAAAGCGAAAAGCATTATCAGAATATGAGATTGAAAAAGCAGTAACAATTGCCTACTATCAATATTTGTATGGTATTTCTATTCAAAAATTAAATGCCGATTTATTAGCCATTTATTCGAAATTTCTTAAAAATGCCGAACTTCGTTTTGAAACGGGCGAGAGTGGAAAAATTGAAGTAATCAGTGCCAAAGCAAAATCAAAAGAAATTGAAACCCAACAAGCTCAACTCGAATTTGATTTGGCTATTTATCAAAAGCAATTACAGTTTTTTATTCAAACCGAAGAGAATATTGTACCAGATAGTTCAACACCAATGCAGTTTTCAATTCAAAAGGATGAAAACCAATCAAAAGTAGAAACTTTGGTAACGGATTATTACACACAACAAATTTCAGTCTATGAAAAAGAAGCCAATACTTTTAAAGCGTTGCGAACACCAAGATTAGGATTAGGTTATTTTGCACAAACCATTGATACTAAAGCCTATTTTCAGGGATTTACTGCAGGTTTACAAATTCCTTTATTTGGAGGTGTAAATTCGGCTAAAGCTAAAGCATCGGCCATCAGTATTTCACAATCCCAATTAGAATTAGACAAAAATAAATTGGCTTTGAAATTGAAAATGCAGGAATTGAAAAATGATTTCGAAAAACAGCAAAAAGCATTAGAATATTATCAAAAGGAAGGTTTGCAGTATGCAGAACAAATAATTGCAACAGCTCAAAAAAGCTATGCTAACGGCGATATGAGTTATTGGTCCTACATCAGTTTTTTGAATCAGGCTATCGACATCAAAAAACAAAATGCCGAAGCAACCAATTTGTACAATCAAAGTGCTATTCAATTGCAATTCCCATCCATTTCTAACAATTAAAATTTTCAATAATGAAAAATATAAAATCAAAATTCAAGTTCTTTTTACTACTTAATACTTTATTCTTGATACTTCTTACCTCTTGTGGAGAAAAGAAAACTGAAGAAGCTGGTCACGAAGAAGAAAAATCAGAAAATGAAGTAGCATTAACAGCTGTGCAATACAAAACAGTTGGGATTCAAACAGGTTCTTTAGAAAACAGGAACCTTAATTTAGTGATAAAAGCAAACGGTTACACTACTGTTCCGCCACAAAATATGGCAAATATTTCTACCTTAATTGGTGGGACGATTAAAGATATTTTTGTTCTTGAAGGGACGTATGTAAACAAAGGCAAAGTATTGGCAACCATTCAAAACTTAGATGTTGTTCAAATGCAGGAGGAATATAATTCTGCTATTGCCAATATTGAATACCTGCAATTAGAATACAACCGTCAGAAAACATTAAGTGACGAAGATGTAAATCCTAGAAAAGTACTTCAGGAAGTAAAAGCAAAATTAGCTGTTGAAAGAGCAAGAGCAAAAGCATCAAAGAATAAATTGCAAGCTTTGAATATGAGTACAAGCGGATCAAGCTTGGTACCAATAGTTTCACCAATATCAGGTTATGTTGGAAAAATCAGCATTGCCAAGGGAGCATTTGCAGAAACAGGAATAACGCTTTTTGAAGTGGTAGATAATAGTCAGATGCATTTAGATTTGAATGTCTATGAAAAAGATTTGGGCTCTATTTCTATAGGACAAACGATAGACTTTATCTTAACAAATCAAGGAAACAAATCCATTAAAGGAAAAATATTTGGTATCAATAAATCATTTTCAAACGAAAGCAAAACCGTAGCAGTTCACGCCAAAATCCATCCGGCTGATTCCAAAGATTTAATTCCAGGAATGTATGTTTCTGCTAATATCAATATTAAAAACGCTACAGTTCCTTCTCTGCCTAAAGATGCAGTAGTAAAAAATGGCGAGAAATACTTTGTCTACATTCAGGAAGAACACGAAGAAAAAGCTACAGCTAAAAAAGCAGAAATGCACGAACATAAAGAAGGCGAAGCACATTCTGAAGAAACTGCAGGTGAAGAAGAAGGACACAACGAAATTCACTTCAAAGCAATAGAAGTGATACCGGGAACAACCGATTTAGGATATACTGAAGTGAAATTTGTTGAAAATATTCCTGCCGATGCAAAAATTGTAATCAGAGGTTCTTTCTATTTATTGGCAACTTCAAAAGGCGGTGGCGAACACGAACATTAATATTTATAACATTAAAAATCAATTCAAATGAAAAAATCAATCTTAAAATCAATTTTACTAGCTGTATTTGTACTTCTAATATCCAATACAGCTTCAGCTCAAAAATCAAATCAAAAAGCAGTTATAAAAACAACTTTAAATTGCGACCATTGCAAAGAATGTGAAACTTGTGGCTTGAAATTCAAAACCGAAATGCTCAAAATAAAAGGTGTAAAAATGTATGAGCTAGATGATAAGGCAATGACTTTCACGGTTTATTATAATGCTAAAAAAACAAATCTTCAAACCATTAAAGAAGCCATTTCAAAAATGGGTTATGATGCCGATGAAGTAAAAGCAACTCAAGAAGGATTAGCAAGTTTAGACGGATGCTGTAAAATTTAATCCTATGAAGCACCAACATCAATACGATGCAACAGGAAAACAAATTTGTTGCACTCTCGAAGAAAAAAATAAATATAAAAACCGAACATCATTCTGACGATGACGGACACGACCACGACCATTCCAACGCAGAAAAATCTACGTTTCAAATGTTTATACCAGCAATCATAAGTTTTTTATTATTGATGATTGCTATTGGTTTAGATAATTATTTTCCACAATCGTGGTTTACAGGTTACGTACGATTAGGTTGGTATATTTTGGCATACCTTCCAGTTGGTTTTCCTGTAGTCAAAGAAGCATTTGAAAGTATTCGCAAAGGCGAAATATTTTCAGAATTTCTACTAATGTCTATTGCAACTATCGGAGCTTTTGCCATCGGCGAGTTTCCAGAAGGTGTTGCGGTTATGTTGTTTTATGCCATTGGCGAAATTTTCCAAACCTTGGCAGTACAAAGAGCAAAAGCAAACATAAAAACCTTACTCGACCAACGACCAGACGAAGTAACAATTCTCGAAAACAATGTTGCCAAAACAATCAAAGCATCAACGGCTAAAATTGGTGATATTATCCAACTTAAAGCAGGAGAAAAATTAGGTTTAGATGGCGAATTACTTTCAGATACGGCTTCGTTCAATACATCAGCACTCACAGGAGAAAGCAAACCCGACACCAAAGCCAAAGGCGAAACTGTTTTGGCAGGAATGATAAACCTAAATTCTGTTTGCCAAGTAAAAGTTACCGTTGCTTATACTGATAGTAAACTATCAAAAATTCTCGAAATGGTGCAAGATGCCACCGCCAAAAAAGCACCAACCGAGTTATTTATCCGAAAGTTTGCCAAAATTTACACACCAATTGTAGTGCTTTTAGCCATCTTAATTTGTGTTGTACCAATGCTTTTTGTAGATAATTATGCTTTTAGAGATTGGCTATACAGAGCATTAGTATTTTTGGTTATTTCTTGTCCGTGTGCATTAGTAATCAGCATTCCGTTAGGTTATTTTGGCGGAATTGGTTCAGCTAGTAAAAACGGAATTCTATTCAAAGGAAGTAATTTTCTCGATGTGATGGCAACCATTCAAAACGTTGTGATGGACAAAACAGGCACAATGACCGAAGGCGTTTTTAAGGTGCAAGAAGTTGTTTTTAATGCTGATTTCAACACAGCCGATATTCTACAAATGGTCAACGCTTTAGAAAGCCAAAGCACACATCCAGTTGCAACCGCCATTCATCAATATGTCGGAAAAATTGATAGTACAATCATTTTAAAAGATGTAGAAGAAATTTCAGGACACGGATTAAAAGCCAATGTTAACGGAAAAGAATTGTTAGTAGGTAATTTCAAACTAATGGATAAATTCTCCATTTCGTATGATATTGATCCAAAAAGTATTGTTTACACATTAATTGCTATTGCTTATGATAAAAAATTTGTGGGCTATTTAACCATTGCAGACAGCATAAAAGAAGATGCACAAATCACAATCGACAAACTAAAAGCATTAGGAATAAAAACTACAATGTTAAGTGGCGATAAAGATACAGTAGTGCAATTTGTAGCTCAAAAACTCGGAATTACAAATGCCTATGGCGATTTACTTCCCGAAGACAAAGTAAACAAAGTAAAAGAAATCATTGCCAAAAATGAAACCGTTTGTTTCGTAGGCGATGGTGTAAACGATGCACCAGTTGTTGCATTAAGCAACGTTGGTATTGCAATGGGCGGCCTAGGAAGCGATGCCACTATCGAAACTGCCGATGTAGTTATTCAAGACGATAGGCCATCAAAAATCCCAATAGCAATAAACATTGGCAAACAAACCAAAAAAATCGTTTGGCAAAATATTACTTTGGCATTTGTAGTAAAAGCAATTGTTTTAATACTCGGTGCAGGCGGTTTAGCCACCATGTGGGAAGCCGTTTTTGCCGATGTTGGTGTAGCACTTTTAGCTATTTTAAATGCGGTAAGAATTCAGAGAATGAGATTTTAACAACAATTTTAACATAAAGCAATAATTTTTAATTAATTTTGTACTGTTTTAATAGAGATATGAAAAAATACCACATCATACTCATAATGATTTTAGGCATGTTTATCTTGCCTAATAGTGCTATGGCTTGTGGTAAAGGTTCAGACAAGAGTTCTTGCAAAAAAGAAATTTCCTCTACTAAATCAGAAAAAAAGAGTTGTTGTGACAACGATAATTCGAAAGATAAAGATCACAAAGGTTGTAAAGGCAATTGCGGTCATTCTAAATGTGGATGTTCGTCAACCTGTCCAACCTCTTCAGTAAGCTTTTCATCGGAAATTAATTTTAAAAATTATATGTTTAGCTATTCTTCAATCGAGAAAGTTAAATTTTCATACACAATACCATCAATCTCAGATGGTTTTTATTCTATTTGGCTCATTCCTAAAATAAGCTAAATCCATTTTTGACAGCCATAAGTGTGTCAAATTCATAGCATTTTGCTATTCAATCTAACAGTTAAGTATTGTTTTTTATACCATTATTGGTATTGTAATAACATGCTTTCGCAACTGTTATTTATCCAAATTTATTTTATCAAATAATCAAGGTAGTTTGCTTTGATTACAATTTTATTCAAAATGAAAAATTCATTAATGAAAATAATGATAGCAATTTCTGTATTGTTATCAACTACAGGTAATGCACAAATAAAAAATGCCAAAACAGAAACTATCAAGGTTTACGGTAACTGTGGAATGTGCAAAACTACCATCGAAAAAGCAGGAAATATTAAAAAAGTTGCCAAAGTCGATTGGAACCAGGAAACCCAAATGGCAACATTAACTTATGATGCAAGTGTAACAAATCAGGATGAAATACTAAAACGAATTGCATTAGCAGGCTATGACAGTGATAAATTTCTTGCTCCTGATGAAGTATATAATAATCTTCACGGTTGTTGTCAATATGACAGAGTAGCAAAAGTTCCTGTAAAAAAAGAAAACAAAACTACTGCTAGCAATGAAGACCATTCCAATCACGGGAACCATTCTGAAACAACTACTGCAGTAATTCAAAATGAAAATCAATTAAAAGCGGTATTTGATAATTATTTTTTATTGAAAGATGCTTTGATAACTTCTGACGGGACTAAAGCAGCTTTAGCGTCACAAGAACTTTTGGCAACTGTAAATAATATCAAAATGGAAAAGCTTGATATGGAAGCGCACATGGTTTGGATGAAAGTGGTTAGTCTAATCAAAGAAGATGCAGAACACATAGCTGATACAAAAGATGTAAAACACCAACGTGATCACTTTACCTCATTGTCAAAAGACATATACACATTAATTAAAACAGCAAAATACGAAGTACCAGTTTACTTTCAATTCTGTCCAATGTACAACGATGGTAAAGGCGCTAATTGGTTGAGCAAAGAAAATGCAGTAAAGAACCCATACTATGGTTCAATGATGTTGAGCTGTGGTAAAACAGTTGAAACAATTAAGTAAACAAAATGAAAAAAATTGTAATACTGCTTTTTTTAATTGGCATTTTCTCAACTGCTAAAGCTCAAATAGAAATCGGAGATGCTATTCCATCAATTACACTAAAAAGTAATACCAATAATGAGGTTGATATCAAATCCTTTAAAGGTAAATATGTGCTTGTTGATTTTTGGGCATCTTGGTGCGCGCCATGCCGATTGGGAAATAAAAAGTTAGTACAACTTCACAATGAAGCTAATACAAATAAAATTGAAATTATCGGAATATCAATTGATACTGATGCAACTAAATGGTTAAAAGCCATAGAAAAAGATAAAATCAAGTTTACACAATTAATAGACCCAAAAGGATTTGATGCAAACACAGCAATACAATTTGAAGTTGAAGAATTACCTTCCAAATACCTGTTTAATCCCGAAGGAATATTGATAGCTAAAAATCCGTCTGAGGAAGAAATATTGAAATTAATAAAATCATAAAAATGAAAAAAGTACATATAATTATAGCATCAATAATTTTAATGTTTTCACTTAAAAGTAATGCACAAATTATAAAAGCGGAAATCAGAGCAACGGGTTTAACTTGTTCGATGTGCTCCAATGCAATAAATAAACAATTAAAAAGTATGCTCGAAGTAGCTAATGTAGAAACCGACTTAAACACAAACACATTTACAGTAACATTAAATGAAGGCAATAATTTAAGTCCAAAATCTTTTAAGGATAAAGTAGAAAATGCAGGTTTCTTCATAGGTTCCTTAATTATAACTGCAAAGCCGGAAACCATAACCCAAAGTACTTACATTTTGGTTAGTGACAAACCAGATAACATGAATGAAATACAATTTCAAGTGGTTGACAAAGGCTATGTGACTGAAAAAGAGTTCAAAAAATTATCCAAATCATACAAAAGTGTTGAAACTTATGCTTCAAACAACGAAGATGATTTTCACATTAAAATTCTAAATTAATGAGAAAGATAATTTTATTTTTTATTGCTGTAAGTTGTCAAGATGTTTTTAGCCAAGAGTTATTTGTAGTAACGGATCCGGCCAGTAATGTTCCTGCAAATTCGTTAGCAGTCAATGTAATGCAGTCTCTTTTTAAAGAGGAAATGAAATCAGGCTACAATTACCATTTTATGCCCGAAGTGACTTATGGTCTAAACAAAAACATAATGTTTCGAGCTTCTGCTTTTATAAGTAATAGAAGCAATCAACTAGTTACCGAAGGAGGTAGTTTTTATACTAAGTATCGTTTCTATTCATCAGATGATCTGAACAGTCATTTCCGAATGGCAGTATTTGGAAGATATAGTTTCAATAATGCCGACATTCACCAGGAGCAAATAGAAATCTTAGGACACAACACAGGTTTCGAAGGAGGATTTGTAGCCACTAAGCTGATTAAAAAACTGGCAATAAGTTCGTCAGTAAGTTTTGAGAAAGCCTTTGACAACAAACCTGATTATCCGTTTCCAGATAATATGGGCGACAATGCTACCAATTACACCTTATCATTTGGTAAACTGATGTATCCAAAAAAATATACCAGTTTCAAGCAAACAAATATTAACTTTATGGTAGAATTTGTCGGACAAACCATCAATGAAAACGGCAAATCGTACTTAGACGTTGTGCCGGCAATACAATTTATTTTCAACAGTCAGGCACGACTGGATTTTGCATACCGTCAAGAATTAATGAGTTCAATGGTACGTTCAGCACCAAATGGCTTTTATTTTAATCTGTACTATACTTTTTTCGATTTAACAAAATAAAATCAAGATGAGTGAAACAAAATTTATCCCGGCATTAGGTTATGATTTTTTAAGCGATTACTATGATTTAGCTATAAAAGTAACAATGCCTGAAAAAAAGTTCAGAAACAGATTAATTGATTTTGTTGACCCAAAGGAGAAAGAAAAAATTTTAGAATTTGGTTTCGGAACAGCCCAAAACATTATCATACTCAAACAACGATTTCCTAACTGTAACATACAAGGAGTTGACATCGACCCTAAGATTAAGTCAATAGCAGAATATAAATTGAAAAAAACAGGAATTGAAGCACCTCTTTTTTTATATGATGGAAATAAGTTACCATTTGAAGATAATTCAATTGACAAGGTTTATAGTTCTCTTGTTTTTCATCAGTTAGACATGATTACAAAATTGAAATGTTTATTAGAGATTAATAGAATATTAAAACCAAATGGAGAATTAATCATTGGAGATTGGGGTAAAGCAAAAACAAAATGGATGAGGTTATCCTTTTACTTAGTTCAATTATTAGACGGTTTCAAAACTACCACTGATAATGTAAATGGATTGATGATAAAATACATTACTGATGCAGGATTTAAAAATGCTCGGGAAGTAGATTATATCAACACATCAATCGGGACTTATTCTTATTATAAAGCAGAAAAAATAATTAATAACTAAAAAATAACACAGTATGAAAGCACTTATTTTAACAGCTATTTTAGCAATCACTTTAGTTTCTTGCAATCAAAAAAACAAAGAAACAGAAAACAACACTACAGAAACTTCCGCAAATTCAAGTGAACTATATGCATGCCCAATGCATCCCGAGGTTCAAGGAAAAAAAGATGAAACATGTTCCAAATGTGGTATGGAATTAACCGAACTGGTAACTCAAACGCAAGCACCTCACGAAAAAAAAGCAACAGAAGCATCCTCTGCTGCAACAACACAATCCAATGTTAACATCGAGGATATTTTAATTAGTTACATAAATTTAAAAAACAAATTGGTTAAAGATGATACAAATGGTGCTGCCGAAAAAGCAAAAATACTATTCACCTCATTTGACAGATTTGACATCAAAGTTTTAAGCGAAAAACAAAAAAAGAATATTTGGATATTGCAGATGATGCCAAAGAACACGCAGAGCATATTGGAGATAATGGAGGAAAGATAGAACATCAAAGAGAACATTTTGTAATGTTAAGTAAGGATATGAATGACTTAATTCAATTATTTGGAACCAGTCAAAAACTATATCTGGATTTTTGCCCAATGGCAGATGACAACAAAGGTGCTGTTTGGATAAGTGAAACAAAAGAAATCAAAAATCCATATTTTGGAAAAGAAATGGCTACTTGCGGTTCTATAAAAAAAGAATACTAGTATGAAAAAAATCATCAAAAAAATACTTTTTATTGGGTTAATTATTTTTTTGTTGATGCAGTTATATCAACCTGCTCGGAACATTAGTTTTGAGCAGGATATAACTGGTAATTTTACAAAAGTGTATAATGTTCCTAAAAATGTTGAAATCATTTTGAGAACTTCTTGTTATGATTGCCACAGTAACAACACCTATTATCCTTGGTACTCTTACATTCAACCCGTTCGGTTTTTTATGGAAAGTCATATTAAAGAAGGGAAAGAAAATTTGAATTTTAACGAATGGGGTAATTATAGTGACCGTAAACAAAATAATAAATTAGATAGAATTGCAAAACAAATCGAATCAAACGAAATGCCTTTGAGTTCTTATACTTTAATCCATAAAAATGCAATCCTTACAGCCTCCCAAAAAAAAGAAGTATTGGATCGGATAAATAAAATAGAAGATAGTATTTCATCACAAAATTAAAAATAATGGTAGAAAAATTAATAACATTCTCACTACGAAATCGAGCCGTTGTCTTGCTGGTTTCAGCTTGCTTATTTGCTTGGGGAGTTTACAGCGTACAACAAAATCCCATAGACGCCATTCCTGATTTATCCGAAAACCAAGTGATTGTTTTTACGGAGTGGATGGGAAGAAGTCCACAGGTTATAGAAGCACAGGTCACATATCCCTTGGTTTCTAATTTACAGGGCATTCCAAAAGTCAAAAATATTCGGGGTGCATCTATGTTTGGGATGAGTTTCGTGTATATTGTTTTTGAGGACGATGTAGATGTCTATTGGGCAAGAACTCGGGTGTTGGAAAGATTAAATTATGCACAACGCTTATTACCGCAGAATGTGGTTCCAACATTAGGTCCAGACGGCACAGGTGTTGGTCACGTATTTTGGTATCATTTAGATGCTAAAGGTATGGACTTGGGAGAGCAAAGAGCCTTGCAAGATTGGTACGTGAAATTCGCCTTGCAAACCGTTCCTGGAGTTGCCGAAGTCGCTTCGTTTGGTGGGTTTGAAAAACAATATCAATTAGTGCTAGACCCCTTGAAAATGCAATACTACAACGTCAATATGATGGAAGTGATGAATGCCGTCAAAGCAAATAATAATGATGTTGGGGGACGGAAATTCGAAATGAGTGATATGTCCTATATCATAAGAGGATTAGGTTATATCAAAAACATAAAAGATGTAGAAGACATTGCCATTAAAAACTATAATTCTGTTCCTGTAAAAGTTAAAGATATTGGTTCAATACAAATGGGTGGCGATTTGAGACTAGGTATTTTTGATGAAAATGGTAATGGTGAAGTTGTTGGCGGAATTGTAGTAATGCGTTATGGCGAAAATGCCGATAAGGTAATTACTGCTGTGAAAGAAAAAATGAAAGAAGTCGAAAAAGGATTACCTGAAGGAGTTACTTTTAAAACATCTTATGACAGAAGTGAATTAATTGAAAAAGCAATAGAATCAGTCAAAGGCACCTTAATCGAGGAAATGATTGCCGTTTCTATCATTGTTTTATTGTTCCTTTTTCATTGGCGCAGTGCGCTTATTATTCTGATACAATTACCCATTTCTGTTGCTGTCGGATTTATACTGTTGGAAGCTTTTGGTATCTCTTCCAATATTATGTCATTAACGGGTATTGCTCTGGCAATTGGCGTTGTCGTTGATGATGGTATTGTAATGGTGGAGAATGCTTATCGGACAATTTCGGAGAAACAGGAAGAAATGGATAATAACCAGTAATTGGAAATAAGATGAAAAATAAAATTAAAAATATATTCAAAAAAGAAAACGATCCACTATCTCCTGAAGATAAGTTGAAGCTTATAGAAAGCTCTTCAAAATTAGTTGGTCCAGGTGTTTTCTACTCAACAATAATTGTAATTACATCCTTTTTGCCTGTATTTCTTCTCACAGGAATGGAAGGCAAATTATTCGGACCATTGGCTTGGACGAAATCTTTTATTCTGATAGTTGATGCCTTTTTAGCCATTACACTTGTACCAGTGCTAATTAGTTTTTTACTAAAAGGAAAACTTCGCCCAGAAGACAAAAACCCAATTAACAAAAAATTGGAAAGCATTTATACACCCATTTTGATTTTTTGTTTAAAATGGAGGAAAACGGTATTGGGCATCAACATCATTGCCTTACTGTTTGGTGTTTTAATGTTTACTCGTTTAGGCTCAGAATTTATGCCTCCTTTAGATGAAGGCTCTGTACTGTTTATGCCGGTAACCTTGCCTGATGTGTCCAATTCTGAAGTAAAAAGAATTTTGCAGGTTCAGGACAAATTGATAAAATCAATTCCCGAAGTGGCTCACGTGTTGGGAAAAGCAGGCAGGGCAAATACGGCAACGGATAACAGTCCAATAAGTATGGTGGAAACAATTATTTTGTTAAAACCTCAAACAGAATGGCGAGAAGACAAAACCAAAAATGACATTATCACGGAAATAAACAACAAATTGCAAATCCCTGGTGTGACCAATGGTTTTACGCAACCCATTATAAACCGGATTAATATGCTTTCGACAGGAATCAGAACCGATGTGGGAATTAAAATCTACGGAGCAAGTTTAGATACTATAAATGTTTTGGCTCAAAAAATTAAAAAAACATTGGAAGGAACTTCTGGTGTTAAAGATTTGTATGCTGAACCAATAACAGGCGGTAAATATATTGATATTGAAGCAAAAAGAGACGTTATTGGCAGATACGGACTAACCATAGATGATATAAATAACGTAGTTGAAGCTTCAATTGGAGGTATGAAACTCACCACGACTATCGAAGGAAGACAGCGTTTTTCAGTCAATGCACGATATGCACAAGAATACAGAAATAGCATTGAAGCCTTAAAAAAACTACAAGTGCAAACAATGGATTTTGGTCCAATACCATTAGAAACTGTAGCTAATGTAAAAATAAGTGATGGCCCTCCAATGATAAACAGCGAAAATGCAATGCTTCGTGGCACGGTGTTGTTCAACGTTCGGGAACGTGATTTAGGGAGTACTGTAAAAGAAGCACAGAAGAAACTCAATGCAATGATGACTAAAATGCCAAAAGGATATTATGTAGAATGGAGCGGACAATGGGAAAATCAAATTCGAGCCAACAAAACATTAAGTTTAATACTGCCTATTGTTGTGGTCATTATATTTCTTGTTTTATATTTTACCTACCATTCAATGAAAGAAGCATTAGTCACGATGATTACAGTACCGTTTGCTCTAATTGGAGGAATATTTATGGTTTATTTTTATGGAATTAATTTATCCGTTGCTGTTGCCGTCGGATTTATTGCATTGTTTGGAATGGCAATCGAAACAGCGATGTTAATGACTATTTATTTGAATGAAGCAATGAATAAAATGGTAGAAAAGTACGGAAATAGTAAGGAAACCATAACTGAAGAAATATTGAAACAATATATTATTGATGGTTCTGCCAAAAGGTTAAGACCAAAATTGATGACTGTTTCGGTTTCCATATTTGGGTTAATCCCTATTCTTTGGGCAACAGGAACAGGATCCGATATAATGCTTCCCATTACTGTCCCACTAATTGGAGGCACCATTACCTCCACGATTTATGTATTATTAGTAACACCGGTTGTTTTTGAGATGGTTAAACTTCGAGAATTAAGAACAAAAGGAAAAATAGATCTTATAGATGTTAAAGAATAAATTTTATATAGCCATCATAAGTTGTTTGATTTTAAGCGCCACTAATCTGGCAGCCCAAACACTTTCTTTGGATAATATCTTGAGTACAATCAAGACAAATAATCCTCAACTAAAAATGTATGATGCCGATATTCAAAGTATGGATGCAGCGGCAAAAGGAGCTAAAAGCTGGATGCCTCCTCAGGTGGAAACCGGTTTTTTTATGACACCCTACAATACCAAAATGTGGAAAGCAGATGAAATGAACCCTGGTATGGGAAATTATATGTTGGGAGTTACGCAAATGATACCGAATGCTTCCAAGTTAAAAGCAGATTTTAATCTAATGAGTGCGATGTCATCGGTCGAAAAGGAAAATAAAAACTATACGATTAATCAATTGAAAGCATTGGCAAAAACAAATTATTATCAATGGTTGGTTTTAAATAAAAAAATAAAAATAGCCAATGATAATTTGTCACTTTTAGAGTATATGATTAAAAGTATGGAGATACGCTATCAGTATAATATGGACAAATTGCCAACCTATTACAAAGCAAAATCACAATACAGCGCATTAGAAAGTATGATTCTAATGTTGCAAAATAACATTTCCCAAAAACGGATTATGCTAAATACCTTGATGGCTAGAGATAAAAACACCGCATTTGAAATTGATGAAATATACGAAATAAAAGATTTCAATTCGGTAATATTAGATACCACTTCTCTTTCGAAAAACCGAAGCGATGTGAAAGCCATCGAAAAAACGATGGAAATAAACCAACTCAAAATTGCAGCCGAAAAAACAAAATTGCTGCCTGAATTCGGTATAAGATTCGATCAAATGTTTGCCTTTGGAAACCAACCACAACAGTTCTCCTTGTTGGGAATGGTTACTATTCCTATGCCTTGGTCAACCAAAATGAATAAAGCCAATATCAATAGTTTTAAAATTAAAAATGAAAGCTTGAACTGGCAAAAACAAATGATTTTGAATGAAGCCACCGGAATGCTTTCAGGAATGAATACTGAACTGATCAATATTAAAAAGCAGTACGATATCGCCCAAAAAAGTATTATTCCAGCTTTAAAGCGAAACTATGATACGGCAATTTTAGCGTGGCAAAATAACACCGGCGATTTGTTCATCACTCTCGATGCTTGGGAAGCTTTGAATATGGCTCAAATTGATGCGCTAGATAAATTACAAAACATTTTAGCCACACAAGTAGAAATTGAAAAACAATTAGAAACCAAATAATTATGAACAAGTATATAAAATATGGTTTAGCTTTTATCGTAATTTCCATTATTGGAATTGCAATCTATTTATTTGCTATAAAATCAGACAATCATTCAGAAATGGAACATCAAAACGAGGTTTATACTTGTTCGATGCACCCGGAAATCATTAGAGATAAACCCGGAAATTGTCCCATTTGTGGAATGACTTTGGTAAAAAAAATAACAGAAAACAATGCCGTTGAAGATAATTCCCTTGACAATGTTATAAAACCTACCGACAATTTTATTGTAGGTAATTATCAAACGACAACGGCAATAGACACCACCTTAAGCAGTGAAATAAATTTACCAGGTATTGTGGGGTATGACCCCAATTCATCGGTAAATATTGCAGCTCGAATGAGCGGAAGAATAGAGCGAATGTATGTCAATTATAAATATCAAAAAGTAAATAAAGGACAAAAACTATTTGATTTATACAGCCCAGAATTACTGACGGAGCAAAAAAACTTCATTTATATGGTCATTAATGATGTTGAAAATCCTTCGATTATTGATGCATCCAGACAAAAATTGTTGCTTTATGGAATGACTCAAAATCAAATAAATGCGCTGTCTAATTCCAAAAAAGTAAACCCGCAAATAACAATTTATAGTCCTGCTTCCGGAATTATTGACGGAACCGAAACAATGGATAATACAACTAAACCTGTGATGCAAAGTGCAAGTAGCAACACTGAAGTTTTGGATGTTAAGGAAGGAAATTATATAAATAAAGGAGAAGTCATTTTTAAACTATTAAATACGGATAAAGTATGGGGAATATTCAATGTTTTCCAAGGATATAATAGTCTAATAAAAGCCAATCAATCCATCAGAATTACTTCCGAACTTGACAAAAACGAATTCATAGATGCCAAAATAAATTTTGTCGAAACAGAATTAAATGCAGCTGATAAAACCAACAGAATTCGAGTTTATTTAAATAACAATAAATTGAAATTACCAGTTGGTTTGCGATTGCAAGGTGTTGTTAAAACAAATGCAATAAAAGGTATTTGGATACAAAAACAGTCAATGGTAAGCATTGGAAACAAGAAAATAGTTTTCTTGAAAATGGACAATGGCTTTAAGGCATCTTCCATAAAAACCGGAATTGAAATAGATGATTTTATCCAAATTATGGAGGGTATTTCAGTAAAAGACACCATTGCCAAAAACGCACAATATTTAATTGACAGCGAAAGCTTTATTAAAACCGAATAATGATGAAGACAATAAAAAAAATAAGTGTACTATCAATACTATTTATGGTAATGGTGGCTTGTAATACTAAAGAAAAAGAAGACCATAGCAAACACAATAAGAGTGCAGCAACAACATTTTACACTTGCTCTATGGATCCTCAAGTTAAGGAAGACAAACCCGGAAAATGCCCCATTTGCCATATGGAGTTAACACCAATAAAACAAGATGATACAGAGGCAAACGAAATAAGTTTGAGTAAACAGCAAATACAACTGGGAAATATCACTACCCAAACTATTTCAGAAACTCAAAGCAGTTTAGAGCAAAATTACACGGGAGTCTTGGCCATTAATCAAGAAAAAATAAAAACCATTTCTGCAAGAGCAATGGGACGAATTGAAAAGTTATATTTCAAAACCGTTGGCGATTATGTGGCTAAAAACCAAGCCGTATATCAATTGTATAGTGAAGATATTGCCATTGCCAAACAGGATTATTTCACGGCATACAAACAACTCGCAATGCCAGGGGATTTTGGAAAAAATGCCCGAAATATGCTCAATGTAGCAAAACAAAAACTGTTGTTCTTTGGTTTAACCAATGCCCAGATTGAAAGTATAAAAACCAGTAAGGAAGTTTCTCCTTATACCATTTTTTATAGCACTGCCAGTGGAACAATATCAGAAATAAGTACCACAGAAGGCAGTTATGCAATGGAAGGTTCCCCCATCATTAAATTGGCGGATTTAAACAGTCTTTGGTTAGAAACACAGGTAAACGTAAACTATGCCAAGAAACTAAAAATAGGACAAAAAGCCCAAATTACATTTTCCGATTTTCCTGATAAAACCATAAATGCGCAAGTTTCTTTTATCAATCCTGAAATAAATCCAGATACTCGTCTGCTTTTAATTCGATTGGAAATACCAAATCCAAATTTGCAATTAAAACCCGGAATGCAAGCTATGGCTAAATTAACACAATCTAATCTGAAAGGATTATATATCCCTGTTGATGCAGTTATCAGGGAAGAAAACGCTTCCTATATTTGGGTTGAAAAAAGACCGGGAGTATTTGAAAACGTAATGGTCGAAACTGGAATAGAAACCAATGGAATGATAGAAATCAAATCTGAAATAGACAGTACAAAAAAAGTCGTGATTACTGGTGCTTATGCAATAAACAGTGAATATAAATTCAGAAAAGGAAGTGACCCAATGGAGGGAATGAAGATGTAATATTTAAAGCTAGTAAACGTAATGTCGCATAATTTTGACAATGAATTTTAGCTAGTTTTTGTAAATGCTTTAAAATTTAAAAAAAACCGGGCAACAGCGATACTGAAGACAGGGCAACAGTGGAACTGACGAATAATTAAATACAATTTATTATGAAAATTCAAAAATTAATTTCGACTACAACAGTTTCATTACTAACAATGTTTTTAATGGTACTCTCGTTAAGTGCCAATGCACAAACAAAATCAAACTCCACCCCTACTGAAAAAATTTATATCAATAAAAAGGGTGAAATTCACGATCACGGTTGGAACAAATTAGGATTTATTACCAAAGACAACATCGTGAAAGACAATGAAGGCAAAACTATCTATTTTATCGATGGAAACGGTAATGTTATTGATTCTAATGGGAAAAAGTTGGGTAGGGCCAAAAAGAATGGTTCGTACTACAACATAAAAGGCGAAAACGTGGTGAATATCGGAAAAACAGAAGCAGAAAAATGCGAAATACTGGATCCAAAAGGTCATAATTTAGGTAGTGTACATCAAAATTACAAACTACACGCGTGTGCCGCTCACTGCCTACTGTTGGAAAAAAAGATGAATGAGGAAAAATCTAAAAATTAATTTTTTAATAAATGGTTCGTACTAAAACGAACCATTTATTTTATACTATAAAATGACTTTCAGTTAATTGCAAAAACGAATAAGTAATAAGATATAGCTGTATTAAAAATGAACAACCTTACTCAAATAATCCAACAATACAAAACCGACACCGAAAGTGTTTATACTACTTGGTTTGTAGATAATGACCAACGATTAAAAGCATTTCGGACTATTCGTCGTGGAGTTTTACAAGTGATACACGACATCAAAAACAAAACTTTCCCAAACGATTTTAAAGACAGTAGTTTAGAATTTGTATTGAGTTGTATAGCAGAACAAAAACAAATATTTGTTGGCGTAGCACATCCTTTTTATTGGAAACCAAAATTAAGAATTCCAGATATTTACGAAAACCAAAACAATAAAATTGCTTTTGGTCAATTTCTCGAAAACTGCATTAATGCAAAAACAGAAGAACAAATAGTAAAAGAAATTGTAAAACTAGACGAACTCAAAATAAAAGGTCTTGGTCCAGCCGTGGCCAGTATTTTATATTTCTTGCACCCAACTTGGTTTCCACCATTCAATACAGCAATTCTTAATGGATTCAATTTTCTATTCAAAGACAAGAAGAAGTTGGGCAGTTGGACAGAATATTTAAAAATTAGGGAAACCTTAATAGAAACTAACAGTAAACATAAGTCGGTATTATCAAATGATTTAGGAGCGATTGCAGGATTATGTTTTGAAATTGGGACACAAAAAATGATTATTGGTAACGATGAATATTTAAGCGAAGAAGAACGCAATAAATTTGAAAAAAACATCTTAAAACGCCAAAAAGAAATCCAAGAAGAAAAATTAGCAGAAAACCTTCATAACGAAATGCAATACCATTTATTAAAAATTGGGATTTCATTAGGCTTTGATGTTACACCAGCGAGTAACGACAAAAGCAAATCGTTTGACGGACAAAGTTTTTCATTTATTTCGCTTAATAAGTTCCCAGAATTACCAACAGACAAAGACACTCAAAATACAATCAAATTAATTGATGTGTTATGGTTTCAAAAAGGGACAAACAAAATTATTGGAGCATTTGAAGTCGAAAAAAGTACCAGTATCTATTCGGGAATATTACGATTATCTGATTTGTATTTTAGTATCTCTAATGGCGAAGAAGTCTTTTATATCATTATTCCGGACAGTCGGGAAAAAGATGTCATTCAACAACTCAACCGACCAGTTATAAAAAACTCAAAAATGAATATCAAGTACATTCTGTTTTCAGAATTAAGAGCCAATTGTGATGCTATTTGCAAATTTGGTACAAACCATTCTATAATGGATAAAATCTCAAAATCAGTTTAATAAAAACCAATAATTAAATAGCAAAATGAATAAGAGAATAATATTAATAGTGTTTCTTCTAACTAATCTTTTTGGATTTACACAAAACGAGGGGAATGATTTGATTGGGAATTGGCAAACAAATGATAAAATTTATCTGATCAAAATTTTTAAAGAAAATAATCAATATCAAGCTATTATCTATTCTATTAAAGGTAAAATAGTAGAGAAGAAAAAAAATAATATTTGGGATTTAAAGTTCAATCCTGACAAAAAAATATGGGAAAATGGAAAACTACAGTTACCCGATATGAAGCATAGTGTTGACTGTCAAATTAAAATGAGTAACAAGAACGAAGCCATAATTTTAGGGTATCATGGAATAAAATTTCTTGGAAAAGAAAGAAAAATGAAACGAATAAATGAGTAAACATATCAAACTCTATATCAAGAATATGGTATGCAGCCGCTGCAAGATGGTAGTAAAATCTGTATTTGAAAATATGGGCATTAACCCGTAGTGCATTATTAAGTTAAATTAATTTTCAGATTATTGATGTTTCTTCCAAAGACGAATTTGTTTAAATATTGTATAGTGGTTAATGTCGTTATTTTAGAAAGAATCCTTGTTTTAAATCCTTTAAAAGATTTAGCATAATTACGCCTAATCATAAACTGATCACACAATTGAGAGAATAAAGTTTCTATTCGTTTTCTAAATTTTTTAAATTGATAAAACTGCGGTTTGTAGTCTTTTTGATTTATTCTTTTAGGGGTTTCTAATTGAATATTGACTTCATTAAATAAATCAAGCTGAATAGTTTGAGAGAGATATCCTCTGTCTCCAAGTAGCACACAATCTGACATTTATAATTTTATATCCTTTAGATAATGAATGTCGTGAACCGAAGCAGGTGTTAAATCAAAACTTTGAAAAACGCCCTCAATTGAACATACTGCATGTAATTTGTATCCATAATAATGTAAATTTTGAGAAGCACAAAACCCTTTAATTGGGAGAGCATAATCTTCTTCTTTACATATTTTACTTCTTGAAGAGCGAGCTAATTTACAAACTTCTAAAGGCATACTGTCAACTACAAAATAGCTTTCAAACTCATTAAATTTTTCAACCATCTTCATTCTGATTTCTTCGATGTAAGGAAACAACTGTCGTTTTCTTTTATTGTAAACACTGCGTTCGATTTTTGAACTAATATCAATACCCTGAATTTCTCTAAAAAGCTGTTGTTCAGAATCTATAGACTTAAACTCAGCCAAAATAATCAAACTAATTAGCTCTAAATCAGATAATTTTGGTTTTACAGGTTTAAAATAGAAATTTTCAGTTTTTGTTTATTTTCGTAATTCAGTAAGAATTAATTCGTAATTTGCCTCCAAGTTGCTCATAATTGTAATAGACTGATAATCATTACAATTTACCTTTATTTAGTGGATTGAGCAACTTCTTTTTATAATCCACTACGGGTTATTTTAAGTATATTTGAATACTAATTAACAGATGAAAAAGAGTAGTTTTTAATAAAAACGGAAGTGGTCATTTTGCTCTGGAATTAGGTGGTCTTTTTGAATTGGAATCAGGTGGTCACTTTAAATTGGATTAGGGTGGTCAATATCACTGGAATTTGCAATTTATACCAAATTATACTGTTTTAAAAATTAAAAGTTCAATTTTAAATAATAAAAAAATCCCCAATAAATGGGGATTCAAAAAAGCTATTGGTTGGTTAGAAAGCTATTTTTAGAAATTGTTTAATTTATATGCACAATAAAAACACTCCTTCTATTTAGTTGATGTTCAGCATTACCACATTTAACACCATTCTTACAATTATTCACCAATTGTGTTTCTCCAAAACCTTTTGCTGTTAATCTCATTCTGTCAATTCCTTTTGAAACTAGATATTCCAATGTTCTGTTTGCTCTATTTTGTGACAGTATTAGATTGTATTTCTTTGATTCTCTGCTATCTGTATATGAAGCAATCTCAACTTTAATTTGTGGATATTGTTTCATTACTGCTGCCACTTTATCCAATTCGACAGTGGCATCTTTTCTAATAAATGATTTATCAGTATTAAAATAAATAATATTGGAAACCAAAAGTTTATTTAAATCAATTTCAGGCTGTGGAACAACTTTCTTTATTGCGAGAATTTCATTTACATCACTCTTATACGTAACAATCTTTTTTTCAACAACTGAATTATCTAACTGTTGAATTTTCAAAGTATATTTTGAATCGCGTTTCAAATTATTCAAAGAAAATTTACCTTCTGTATCTGAACGAAGCGTTGCTATTGTATTTCCTTTTTCATCTAAAACAATTACAATAGCATTTTGAATGATTTCATTGGTTATTTCATCAACTACAATTCCTGACATTGATATCGGCAAATAAGTTAAATCAAAGGAATAAATATCATCATCCCCTTTAGCTCCGGGACGATTACTACTAAAATATCCCTGATTCATTGCTGTATTAATTGTCAAAGCAAAATCATCAAAAGGACTATTTATACTTACTCCTAGATTAGTCACTACTGCATTTGGATCTGATAAATCAATTGCGTACAAATCCAAACCTCCAAAACCTGGGTAACCATCAGAAGCAAAGATTAAGGTATTATCTTCAGTTATAAAAGGGAAACACTCTCTGCCTTCTGTATTGATTTTATTGCTTAAGTGTTCTACTTCACCAAATGTTCCATCTGAATGAATGGCAACTTTGAACAAATCTGATTTACCAAAACTTTCTTTAAAATCAGCAGCAAAATACAAATACTTACCATCAGGACTCAAAGCCGGATCAGCAATTCTTACAGAGTCATTTTTACTAAATGTAATCGCTCCCTCATTTTTCCATTTCCCATTAACAGAAACTGATTTGTAAATTTTAAACAATCCGTTAACCAATTTTGACTTAGATTTTTTTGACAATTGATTTTGACTATAATACATCGTTTTACCATCCTTAGTAAAAACAGCTGTAGCTTCGTGGTAAACTGAAAAACTACTTTTTGAAAAGATTTTTGGCGTAGAAAATTCTCCTGAAGCTAACTTTACAGTATGATACAAACTAGTGAAAGCTTGGTTAGTTCGTGCATAGCTAGTATTATCTAAAACGAAATTACGTGAACTTGCAAAAATCAAAGTATCTCCTTTTATCGCAGTTCCATAATCAGAATATTTTGAATTGAATGCTAATGAAGCAACATTACTAAAAAGCATTTTCGTATTATCATTCAATCCTTTTTTATACTGATTCGTTCTAATTTCATTTGGATATTTTTTTCCAAAAGATTCCATTTCTTTTTTAGAATCTTCATTTAATCCAACCGATTTTAATGTTTGAGCATATCGGTACTGATGTTCGCCATCCATTTGATAATTTAAACCGCTTAATTTCAAATACCATTTATAAGCTTGCACATAATTGGCATTAAAGTAATTGGCATCACCCAACTTCTCATAAACATTCGGTGAATCTACTCCCTTATCAACCAGCTTTTCAAAAAGCCTAATAGATTCAACATAATGTTCTAACGCAAAAGCAGTATCCGCTTTTTTTATCTCTTTATGCTGCGAAAAAACGAATAAAGGAAAAGTGAATATAAATAAAAATGTTTTTTTCATGTCTTTATTTTTAAAAGAATCTTGGAGTTTCTATACGTGAATTTTTTCTAAATAAATCGAATTGAAGAAAAAGTTCGTGTGAACCTGAATTATAATTGGACAACCTGGTGGTTTCGGTATCATAACCATATCCTATAAATAGTTTATCCGTTACTTGAAAACCTGCCAAAGCACTTACTGAAGCACTCCAACGATAAGCAGCCCCCACAACAAATTTTTCATTAAACATGAAATTTGTAGACAAATCCAATTGTAGCGGTGCACCAGCTACTACTTTTGATATAAAAGCAGGCTTGAATTTAAGATTATAACTTAAATCAAAAACTTTCCCTCCCATCAAATACATATGATATCTTTGGTTGATTTGAGCTTTATTCACATCATCATACTTTTGTGTATCAAGTAACATTGGAATTGAAGCTCCAAAATAACTGTTACTATTATAGTAATACAAACCAACACCAACATTAGGCAGAAACTTATTTGAAATATTATTCTGCAACACCTGTTCTCCAGGATTATATTGATTCAATTTGTTAAAATCAATATTTAATAAATTGGCACTCGACTTGATACCAAATGCCAATCTGGAATCATTTTGCAGAAATATAGTGTAGGATAAATCTACAGAAATTTGTGTTTCATCTCTCACACCAATATGATCATTTAAAACCGATACTCCGTATCCTATTTTACTTGCTTCAATAGGTTTATTAAATGAAATATTTGCCGTTTTTGGAGCACCATCCAAACCTACCCATTGTGTACGATACAAACCAAATACGCTTGTATATCCTTTGGACCCCGCATAAGCAGGGTTAACCAAAGTAGGATTATACATGTACTGCGTATATTGTGGCTCCTGTTGTCCATACGAACTTAAGCTAACTAATAAGATTATAATTAAAATTCTTTTCATTTTGCTGAATATTATTTTCTACTGTGTATTATATTATTTAGTGATATATAAATACCCCGAACGTTGTTTCATAATTCCTTGAGTATTTTTGTATTTAACTACATAGAAATACACACCATTAGGTAATTCTTCATTTTTACTAATCGTAGTTCTACCTTCAGATACTCCTCTAAAATACTTTCCGTTTTGACCATAGGCATCAACATCATAAACTACAATACCCCATCTGTTAAAAATAGTTACAGTATTATCCGGATAGGTTTCAATATTTCGAATAACAAAAACATCATTTGAACCATTATCATTAGGTGTAACTGCGTTGAAAATTTCTAAATCATCCTCTGCATTAGTTTTGTAATTATTCACTTCTAAATAATCATAAACTTTACTACCATTAGAGTCATTAGGATTTTTAACATTCATTCCTATTTCTTCTCTGTTAGTCAATCCATCACCATCACAATCACTATCTAAAAATTCCTCAGAAAGCGGTTGGCTAATATGACTTGGAATAGAATTACAAGGATTTAACGAATCTGTGCCATCTTTTTTCTCATCACCATCAGTAACACCATCACCGTCTGTATCTGGATTATTAGGATCTGTACCGTCTAATTTCTCTTGTTTGTTATTTACTCCGTCGTTATCACAATCAGCAGTTTCCCAAGCTAATGTTGGCGCTACTGATTGATGTGCCAATACTAATGAACATGGATCTAATGGATTCGTTCCGTCTGTCTTCTCATCTCCGTCTGTTACTCCGTCTCCGTCTGTATCAGGATTGTTTGGATCTGTTCCGTCTAACTTCTCTTGTTTGTTATTTACTCCGTCGTTATCACAATCAGCAGTTTCCCAAGCTAATGTTGGTGCTACTGATTGATGTGCCAATACTAATGAACATGGATCTAATGGATTCGTTCCGTCTGTCTTCTCATCTCCGTCTGTTACTCCGTCTCCGTCTGTATCAGGATTGTTTGGATCTGTTCCGTCTAACTTCTCTTGTTTGTTATTTACTCCGTCGTTATCACAATCAGCAGTTTCCCAAGCTAATGTTGGCGCTACTGATTGATGTGCCAATACTAATGAACATGGATCTAATGGATTCGTTCCGTCTGTCTTCTCATCTCCGTCTGTTACTCCGTCTCCGTCTGTATCAGGATTGTTTGGATCTGTTCCGTCTAACTTCTCTTGTTTGTTATTTACTCCGTCGTTATCACAATCAGCAGTTTCCCAAGCTAATGTTGGTGCTACTGATTGATGTGCCAATACTAATGAACATGGATCTAATGGATTCGTTCCGTCTGTCTTCTCATCTCCGTCTGTTACTCCGTCTCCGTCTGTATCAGGATTGTTTGGATCTGTTCCGTCTAACTTCTCTTGTTTGTTATTTACTCCGTCGTTATCACAATCAGCAGTTTCCCAAGCTAATGTTGGCGCTACTGATTGATGTGCCAATACTAATGAACATGGATCTAATGGATTCGTTCCGTCTGTCTTCTCATCTCCGTCTGTTACTCCGTCTCCGTCTGTATCAGGATTGTTTGGATCTGTTCCGTCTAACTTCTCTTGTTTGTTATTTACTCCGTCGTTATCACAATCAGCAGTTTCCCAAGCTAATGTTGGCGCTACTGATTGATGTGCCAATACTAATGAACATGGATCTAATGGATTCGTTCCGTCTGTCTTCTCATCTCCGTCTGTTACTCCGTCTCCGTCTGTATCAGGATTGTTTGGATCTGTTCCGTCTAACTTCTCTTGTTTGTTATTTACTCCGTCGTTATCACAATCAGCAGTTTCCCAAGCTAATGTTGGTGCTACTGATTGATGTGCCAATACTAATGAACATGGATCTAATGGATTCGTTCCGTCTGTCTTCTCATCTCCGTCTGTTACTCCGTCGCCATCTGTATCTGGATTATTTGGATCTGTTCCGTCTAATTTCTCTTGTTTGTTAGTTACTCCATCACCATCACAATCAGCATTTTCCCAAGCTGTTGTTGGAGCCTCTGTTTGACTTGCTAATTTGAACGAACAAGGATCTAAAGGATTTGTTCCGTCAGTTTTCTCTTTTCCATTGGTTACTCCATCTCCATCACAATCTGCGTCAAGCCAATTTTGGCTTATATTAGTTTGATTAGCCGAATCAAACTTACAAGGGTCTTGAGGGTCAGGATCACTTCCATTTGGAGTACCATCCCCATCACAATCCAAATTATTCCAGTCTACAGTAAGAGTTACTGAATTAGTCTGAGAATGACAATTATCTGTTATAGTAAGAGTATAAGTTCCTGCAGAAAGGTTATTTACTGTAGCAGTTGTTCCTACTTCAACATTAGAAGCATTTTTTCCAAGAATAGTTTACAGTACCTACAGCATTTGAAACAGCACCTGCAGTAACACTTCCTGTTGGAGTTGAGCATGAAGCTTCTGTAACTGAAGAAACAGCCAGAGATAATGCAGCAGCTGGCTGCGTAATGGTAAAGTTTTTAGTAATTGATGCAGAATTGGCATCAGTAATGGTACAAGTATAGCTTCCTTCAGCTAAACCTGTAATAGAAGAAGCCGAACCTATAACGGCATTAGATGAATTTTTCCAGGAATACGTATAAGGAGTAGTTCCGCCTGAAGCTGTAACTGAGGCTGTTCCATTAGAACCTCCAAAACAGCTTATATTGGTTTGTGATTGAGTGGCTGCTAACGGATTGTCATTATCAAGTATATTTCCTGTCGCTGATTTACTTCCAACATTCAACACTAATGTTTCAGTACTTTCAACAATTAAATCATCGATTGTATTAACAGTAACTGTAAAAGAACCAACACCTCCAGGCACTGTTATTGTCCCATCACCATTATTAATTACACCATTTGAAAAAACATAGGTGCTACTATAATCAGAACCATTTGTTGCTGTTCCATTGAAAGTAAAAGTAAAATATTGTGGAACACCAACCGAAGTTGCAGGTGTTAAATTCACCGTGTAAACAAGTGGATTTCCTTCTACAACGTTTGTAGAAGCCAAACTTATGCTTGAAGGTTGTGGCGAATTAGCTAATTCTAAATTCAAGGCATCTAATAAACCGCTTTGAGCAGCATTACCATTGTAGTCATTACCATCAATAAAGGTTTGAGTGGATGAATAAGCCTGTAATAATAAGGTCGAACTGACATTTATAGTACTACCTCCTACGATTTGATAAACCGGAATACCATTATTCCACAACGTTAGATTAACTACGGGATCAAAAATAAAACCAAATCCTTCAATAATAGACCCTGTTGTTCTTCTCCAGTTAAGCGCTCCAGGTATTGAGTATTTTACTCCATCCTGCATGATAATATCTAAGAAACCGGATAAATCATTACCTTGTGTACCACCAAATTGTCCAGTAGATTGCGGTTGCCTAAAAGATACTCTAGCAATATTGATACTCGCAAGGTTTTCAACTGATAAAACTTGGTTATTACCTAGGTAACCCATAACACCTCGGTTAAAAGTCAAACTGACTCCCTGAGCATTCATTTCACTTGTCAAAAACAATACTATCGCAAATAGTATCATCTTCAGGGATTTCATTAAATAATTTTTAAAGTAAATTTTGTTCATGAAAATGAGGTTAAATTGATTTATTATTAATTAAAAAATGATAATTATTCATGTTATTTTTAGTGTTTGTATTCAAAAATCAGAAGTTGCAATAGAATGATTGCACTACATTTCTATATTAAAACCGGCTTGAAATAAGAAAAAGGAAGTCACTACTCATGAATCCTTTTATTTTACAATGACCTCTAACTTTGAAAAAAAATATTTTACAAAAAAAGCAGTTTGATTTGTATAAAATCCTTACAAAAAACAAGTTAATAATCTACAAAAATAGGTCTCAAAAACAATTAAAGCCACCAATATACTGATGACTTAAAAAATAAGGCTGATAAGTTAAAGTGGTATAAAAATATAAAATAAATATTTACTTACTTAAAATATTCACTATAAAAAACAAAAAACTCTAGTGAATAACTAGAGTTTTAAGAGAAAAAGATAAATTTTAATAGTAAGGTTAAGCTATAATTTCATTAACTATCTATAGCGCTATAGGTAGTAACAAAGTGATTTTAGTTCCTTCTCCTTCCTTTGAAACAATACTAAAGAGCCCTTTTGATTTTAAAACAACGATTCGGCTTAAGTACAAACCTAAACCCAACCCCTGCTGCTCCATTTGATCTCTATCAAATTGTTTATTTGGCTCAATTGATTTTAATTCTTCTTGCTTAAACCCAATTCCATAATCTGTAATATTCAACTCGTAATATTTATCATTGTAAATACTGCCGGCAACACTCACCTGTTTAGTGGTGTTTGAAAATTTTAATGCATTATCAATTAACTCAAAAAGTACAAATTCCAGAAATTCCGGATTCATTTTTAGTTTTATCGTTGCAATATCTACTCTCAGCCTTTTTTTAGAATTCTCATAATAAGGAGAAAGGGCTTTTCTTACTTTAACAAAACAACCTAATAAATCACTTTGTTCATCCTCATTAAATTCAATAGAGTTATTTTTTATGTTTTGAAATAATATCACATTTCGCATGGTTCTATTTAAGCGTTCTCCAGAAATTTTAATTGCTTCATAAAAGGTCGCTTTATCATCCTTATCAAAACTTTCTTCATTTTCAATCAAAAGTTCAATAGAACCTAAAATCCCATTTAAAGGAGTATTAATTTCATGTAAAAAAACATTTTTAGATCCCGTATAAATATTATTATAGGAATTTTTTATCTTCTTAAATCGTTTAATTTTAGCATTTACCATTTTTGTCAATTCATCAAACTTAAATGGCTTTGAAATAAACTCATCTACTCCATCATAAATACATTTTTCTCTAATATTATCTTCCTTTTTTGCAGTCAGAAAAATAAATGGTATTGCATTAAGAGTAGTGTTTTGCATTAAAATTTCCTGAAATTGATGACCATCCATTACCGGCATCATTATATCACAAAGAATCAAATCTGGTATCCAGTAATCTAAAATATCCAAGGCTTCTTGTCCGTTTTCAGCTGCTACAACATCATAATTTTCATGTTTTAAATATTCACAGATGGTTTCTCTTAAGTTTATTTCATCTTCAACCAGCAATATTCTATTTTTGTTCATAAGGGAAAGTTATAGTTATTTTAGTTCCTGAATTTTGTTTTGTTTTTAGCTTAATTTTTCCTTTTAGCATTCGTGTAAATTGTTTTACAATCGTCAATCCTAATCCTGAACCAACAATTGTAGATGTATTTGATGCCCTGTAAAAAGATTTAAAAAGCTTTTTGACATCCTGTTCTGGAACACCAATTCCATAATCAATCACTTCAATCTGAATTTTTTGATTCAAATAAATAACTTTAAGTTCAGGATTTGGTTTTCCTTTGGAATATTTAAAGGCGTTATTTAATAAATTTGTAAAGATATGTATTAAAAGTGAAGTATCAGACTGTACTGGTTTTGAAGAACCAATAGTAACAACCTTTACCCCCCTTCCATCAGCTTCATGATTAAAATAGGTAACAATCAAATTTGTCATAAACTCATCAAAATTGATAGCTTCGATTTTAAGACTAAAATTTTCTCTGACATCATATTTTCCAAAAACCAGAATATTATCTATCAATTCAGACATTCGTTCAATTTCAAATTTAATTCTGTTTGTTATAGCTGTAAAATTCTCTGCCAATTTGAAATCTAACAATTTGGTTTTTATTTCAATTAATTCCGCATTAGAGTAGATTACCGTTAATGGTGTTCTAAATTGATGCGAAGCCATAGTCACAAATTTCGCTTTCAAATCATACAATTCTTTTTCCCTTTCCAAAGCTTTCAAATTTTGAAGTTCTAATTTTTTTCGGAGACTAATATCTCTGGCAGTGCTTTGAATACAAACCAAAGAATGATTAACAATAATTTTTTTAGAAATCACCTCCAACCATACATAATCACCATTCTTCTTTTTCATCTGTACACTAAATATAAAACTCAAACGACTTTTATCATGTATAAAATTAGACTGTTTTACCAGTAGATCATCCAAATCAGCAGGATGACACAATTCATAATTCGAATTTAATTCCATCAATTCCAGGGGAGTATAACCTAATATTTCTGTTGACGATTCAGAAACATACAGATACTTACCGTTAATATCACGTTGGGTTATCAAATCTGTAGAATGCTCGAGAATAAAACGCATTTTCTTTTCAGATTCTTCTAAAGCTATTTTATTAACTTCGATATCATTGACGTCTACAATTGTTCCAAATAATTTAACTGCTTCTCCATTGGTATTTCTTCTGAGAGATCCCGAATACTTCACCCAAATATATTTCTCATCCTTGTTTTTAACTCTGGCTATACCCGAATATTCACCAATCTCCCCTGAGATAAATTTTTTACGTTTATCCTCTATCTCAAGAAAATCATCGGGATGATACCTGCTTTTTAAAAACTCATATGTTTGTTTAACTTCATAAATTGAAAACCCCAGTAAATTAGCCCAATTATTTGATAATTTAAGTTCATTAGTAACTAAATCTAATTCCCAAAAGCCTTCGAGTATACCATTGTCATAATATTTAAAAATATCAAAACTCGGACCTATCTTTTCTTTATATCTAACTTCATTAATCTTAATAGATATATTTTTTGTAATGAGTTTAATTGATTCAATAACATCCAAATCCCAGACTACATCCATGCAATGCTCAAATCCTAAAAATCCCCAAAAAAAATCATTATCAAAAATAGGCACGAACAAGAAAGTATTTACCTGTCGCTCAGTCATTATTTTTTTAAATTCTTCTTGATATAATTTATAGACTTCGCCAACTAAATGAAATCCTCTACTTAAGGGTGTAAAAGTTTCCGGGACATTATTACATAAATAATCCAATCGGGGTACATCCCCTTTTAATTCATTCTTTTTTGGATTAATCCATAAATAGCTTTCATTTATATAACTTCACTTGCTATTTCATTATAAGAAAAACAACCACAAAAATCATCTAAATCACTTTTAAACAACGCTAACTCCTTTTGTTTGATGAATCCTGACAAAGAAAATAATGTACAGTACTTTCTTGATTAAATAAAAAAATCACGAAAAGGAAAATTCAAAATTTATATTGGCATGAGTGCTGGTGTAGGCAAAACCTATCGTATGCTACAGGAAGCGCATACACTTTTAAAAAACGGAATCGACATTCAGATTGGGTATGTTGAGACCCATTCTCGAAAAGAAACTCAGGAATTATTAGCTGGACTGCCCATTATTGCCAGAAGGAATATTTTTTACAAAGGAAAAATTTTAGAGGAAATGGACGTGCAAAACATTATCAATTTGCATCCTGAAGTAGTCATTGTTGATGAGTTAGCGCATACCAATATTGAAGGAAGTAAAAATGAAAAAAGATGGCAAGATGTTCTTGAAATTCTGGAAGCGGGAATCAATGTCATTTCGGCGGTCAACATTCAGCACATAGAAAGTCTGAATCCTGTAGTCAAACGAATTACCGGTATTGACGTACAAGAACGCATTCCGGATAAAGTTTTACGATTAGCTGATGAAGTTGTTAATATCGATTTGAGTTCCGAAGACTTAATCAATCGCCTGAAGGAAGGTAAAATCTATTCTTCAGACAAAATTCAAACGGCTTTAACAAACTTTTTCAAAGCTGATCAAATTTTACAATTACGAGAATTAGCACTAAAAGAGGTTGCTAGCCAAGTAGTCCGAAAAGTTGAAACAGAAATAACACAACAACATACGCTAAGACAGGAAAAACTATTGTCCTGCATAAGTAGCAATGACAAAACAGCAAAAGTGGTCATACGAAAAGCAGCACGATTAGCTAGTTATTACAACGGGAGCTGGTATGTATTGTATGTAGAAACACCAAGAGAAAGTTCCGACAAAATAGCATTAGACAAACAACGTCATCTTATCAATAATTTCAAATTGGCCACTCAATTAGGTGCAGAAGTCATCAAAGTTGAGGATACAAACATCAGTGAAACAATACTAAAGATAGTTGCTCAAAAAAACATCACAACTGTTTGTATTGGAAAACCACATTTTAGTTTATTTAAGGTAATTTTGTCAACAACAATTTTCAGAAAGCTATTAAATAAGCTGGCGAAATCAAATGTTGATCTTGTAATACTTTCTTAATATGAGAATTAAAACTAAATTAAATTTAGGCGTTGGCTTATTATTTATATTAATCTTTATACTTTCCTTGGTTAGTTCCTACTCTGTATTTTCAATTAAAAAAGATACGGGAAACATTCTAACGGCCAATTATAATACCTTAGAATATGCGCGTAATATGCTGCTTTCAATAGACGCAATGCCTATTCAAAAAGAAAAAGCAGCGGCTATTTTTGAATTGAACCTAAAAAAACAAATGGCTAATATTACGGAAGTAAATGAAGATCAAGTTACTCAAAAATTACAATCTGATTTTAATATACTGAAAGAAAACCAAAACAGCGAAACCATTAAAGCGCGAATCAGGCAGACGATTTTTGAGATTATGAAGCTCAATATGAATGCCATTAAAGTAAAAAGTGATATTGCCAAGCACACCGCCGAAACCGCTAATTTTACTATTGCTGTAGTAGGCACTTTGTGTTTTTTAATCGCTTTTAACTTATTAGTTAATTTGCCCAATAACATAGCCAATCCCATCAAAGAATTGACCGCCAGTATTAAAGAAATCGCAAATAAAAACTACTCCGAAAGAGTGCATTTTTGGCATCATAATGAATTTGGAGATTTAGCCAAATCATTCAATACCATGGCCGAAAAACTTCAAGAATACCACAACATTACTTGTATAAATTATCTTTTGAAAAAAAACGTTTGGAAACCTTAATCAATAATATGCACGACCCTATTATTGGTTTGGATTATGAAGGAATCATTCTATTCATCAACGATGAAGCACTGAAAATCTTAGGATTAAAAAAAGAAGATAGTATTGGGAAAGCAGCTATAGAAATTGCTAAAACAAATGACTTGATGCGTTCTCTTGTATTGAATGATGCAGAAAATTCAAAAAAACCAATGAAAATTTATGCCGATTCGAAAGAAAGCTATTTCGAAAAAGAGCAGGTAAATATCACCATTACTCCCACAGGCGAAGAGAAAGCTATTGAAATTGGGAATGTAATCATATTGCGCAATATTACTTTTTTTAAAGAATTGAACTTTGCGAAAACCAATTTTATAGCAACGGTTTCTCATGAATTAAAAACGCCGATTTCCTCTATAAAAATGAGTTTGCAATTACTTGAAAACCCAAACACAGGCGGTATCAATGAAGACCAAAAACAACTTATTGAAAGTATTAAAGACGATAGTCAGCAATTACTAAAAATTACGGGGGAATTATTAGAATTATCTCAAGTAGAAACAGGTAAAATCCAATTAAATATTGAGAAAAGCAATCCCTACGAAATTGTTAGCCATGCAACTAAAGCCGTCAAAACAAAGACCGAACAAAAGCAAATTGAAATAAGCATTGTCGCAGAAGCCAATTTGCCCTTAGTCAAAGCCGACAAAGAAAAAACAAGTTGGGTGTTAATCAATTTTTTAACTAACGCAATTTGATAGCCACTATAAAAACAAAATCTTTGAAAAATACTTCCAAATTCCGGGCAGTCATAAATCAGGTACAGGATTAGGACTCGCTATTTCTAAGGAATTTATTGAAGCTCAAAATGGAACTATTGGTGTTGAAAGCGAACTTGGATTAGGTAGTACTTTTAGCATTCATTTAAATACAGCTTGATAATTAAAATCACTTCTATTCAATTATAACTACAACTAAGCTAAGTAAAAAACTATAAAACAGCTAATTGATCAAAATAAAAATCCCAGTTTTTATTTGTTTTATACCATAATTGCCCTGCTGAAACCTCAAGCGGACAATCAAAATTATTGGTGTACAAAGCACCGGTTCCTAAACCCTGAGGCATCGGATTTTGCAATGTATACGTCCATTGCGCGATAGCATTTAAACCTATATTACTTTCTAATGCAGAGGTAATCCACCAGCCAATTTGATACTTTTCGGCTAGGCTAATCCACTCTTGAGTTCCTTTAAAACCACCTACAAAACTTGGCTTTAAAATGATGTATTGCGGCTTAATTTTTTGCAGTAATTGTTCTTTTTCTTCCAATGAAAACACACCTATCAATTCCTCATCTAAAGCAATCGGAAAAGGCGTTGTTTTACATAGCTCTGACATCCTGTCAGTATTGTTTTTTTGAATAGGCTGTTCTATACTATGTAATTGAAATACAGATAATTTATTTAATTTATCTAAAGCTTCATCTAAACCAAAAGCACCATTAGCATCTACCCTAATTTCAACCTGCTCCGGAGTAAAATATTGACGAATATAACGTAGTAATTCTAGTTCTTTTTCGAAATCAATGGCGCCAATTTTAAGTTTGACACAACGAAAACCTTGAGCTAGTTTTTCCTCGATTTGTTCCTTCATAAAAGCAGCCTCACCCATCCAAATCAAACCGTTAATGTCGATTGATTTCTCCCCATTAGTGAAGGCTGATGGAAAGAGCAAGAAAGGCGTTTCACTTGCTAAGGATAGAAAAGCCATTTCGACTCCAAACTGTATCGAAGGAAATTCAATCAATGCTTCCCAAAGCACGTCTTTGCCCAAATGAATATTAGCGCAAGTCCATTGCAATTTTTCTTCATAATCTGGTCGATCATCAGCACTTAATCCTCTTAAGATTCCGCACTCTCCTATTCCTTTTTTACCGTCTTTTTCCAAAACAAGAAACCAGGTTTCTTTGTCAGTCATCACACCACGAGAAGTCCCTGATGGTCGTTTAAAATTGAGGATGTAATTATGGTATGTTGCTTTCATTTATTATATTTTACCGCAAATGGTGCTCTGTTACCGCGAAGGACTCAAAGTATTCGCAAAGTTTTTAAGTACATTAGAACTAGCCCTATTTTAATCCATAACTATTAATTTAATGTTAGCTGGTGTTTCTTTCAACATTCTTTTCTATGATTTACTAATTTCATCATTTAAAAACATAGAGAAATCATTCCATTCACCAACTATCTCACCATTTTTACGAATAGATATTATTTTATTCCCATCATAAAAATAACCTACATTTTCTTCATAACTATAAGGAGATCCGCCAAAATAAAAAATGTTTTATCAACTTTAAAACTATTTTTCCAATAAACATTAGCAGTTTGCAAACTATGACATTGCAAAAAACTTCTTGTAAATGATTCAATTATACCAAACAGTGACATATCATACAAAAAACATCCGTTAATAATCTCTAAAAACTCTTTATAAAAAGCTGGAATTATAATTTCATTTTCATATTGAAATCCACATATAACTTCTTTACTAGCACCTTTATAAATCATTAAACCCCAATTAAAAGGAGCAACCCAAGGTCTATGTAGAATATTTAACCGTTCTTTATCATCCACATTCGAACCATTCAAAATATATTTTCGAGCTTGCTGCTTAATTGCGAAATATTTATCAGAATATGAATCAATAATTTCACTTATATTTTACATAGATAGCTTTGTTATTATTAAACTAGAGGTTTTTCTTAAATATTTAACCAAATTTTAAAAATTCTTAACTCAACTTAATAGCCTTAATGGTTAAAATCACTTTATCAACTTCAAAATCTTATCAAAATTATCATTTTGGATTCCAGCTTTCGCAAAAGCCTGAAAATCATCTTTGATTTTTTGAGTCCAGCTAAGATTGTCTGTTACATTTTGATTCTGGTATTCTTTATAAATACTTTTAGCTTTAGCGAATTCGCCATTTAATAGATATGCATGAGCCAAATTGATTTTGACTAACAATTCGGTATCATCTTTCTTTTCCCCTTCTTTTAGGACTTTGATTGCTTTAGCATACTGCTTCGTCAACAAATAGGAATTTCCTAAATTAGCATAATCCGTAGCGGTTGCTTTTCCTTGGTTAACAATTTCATTATACGTTTTAATTGCAGCACTGTAATCGCCATTTTTAACGCTATTTGACGCTTTTGTTCTTAAATCATTAAAAACCGTTTTAGCAATTCCTGTTTCCTCAAAACAACTCGCTCCAAAATCCTTATACGCCTTCGTTTGTTCCATAGGCAACAGTTTTTGGAATTCCTGAAAAGTATATTGTTTTTGGATTTTCTCGGCAATACAAACACAAAAATCATCCGAATTAGCCATTTTTCGAGCTAAAGCCGAAGTTTTACACTGACTGATGATGTTTTTTCTGTTTTCAAGTGTCCAACCTCTACTTAATTTTGCATCTACCCACGGCACTACTTCTAGAACGATTTTTTGTTTCATAATCCAATTCGAGCTTTCGAAACCAAAATACAATTTAGCAGCATTGGATTTCAAACAAGCCGATTTATCAATAGAAAGTCGCTTAGCATCTTTACTAATGGCGGTATTTTGCACCAAACAAGCATCGACCGTTTCACCTGTGGTTCCGTAATTTTTAGCCAAATCACTTTTGGAAAAAATAGCGTATTTGCATTTATCATCTCCTGAGATTTTAGACATCAAAAAAACAGCTCCTGCCGAACCCTGACTAATCCCTGTTGGGTCCGGAATTGATTTTAAAACAGAAACCAGACTTCCAGCCATTTTTTGATTATCATCAAGCAATGTAATTCTGTAAATTAATTCGGTGGTTCCTGCTGGAAAATCATCGGTTTCTACAACAATTCGGTCTCGTGCCGAAACCATAATTTCTTTATAGGTTGCTCTTTCCTTGTCCCAATAACCGGTTTTTTGAGCAAAAACACTCTGACAAAAAATGCTAACGAATAGCACAAAAATTATTTTTTTCACTAAATGTAGTTTATTAACGATACAAAACTAGCCCAGATGGAAGTAAAAATCCTCTGGTGGCGTGGTTCGCCACAAGAGATTACTTCACTTAACTTATATTTACATTTGAGTTCAGTGAACTTCGTTTGAAACGTACAGCTGGAAGTAGCTCCTAAAAAAATTACAATTCGATACTATCACCAATTTCAAGCAACATCAAATCTTTTCCTTTATCAAAAAAGGCCTGAATTGCCGCTTTATGATCAATTTTGATATAGCCAAAAGTATCATAGTGATAACCTAATACCTTATCGCATTCCACAAAATCAGAAGCTAAAATAGCGTCTTGAACATCCATCGTAAAATTGTCTCCGATAGGGAATATAGCCAAATCGAGTTTGGTTCGCATAGGAATCAATTTCATATCCATAGTCAAAGCAGTATCGCCAGCAATGTAAATGTTTTTATGTTCGCCTTCAATTACAAAACCACCTGGATTTCCCCCATAAGTTCCATCAGGAAACGAACTAGAATGCACCGCATTAACATATTTTACTTTCCCGAAGTCGAAATTCCAACTTCCACCGTGATTCATTGGATGTGCCTGAAAACCTTTGGCAGCATAATGACCCGCAATTTCAGCATTAGAAACGACAACTGCTCCTGTTCGTTGCGCAATAGCTTCTACATCCAAAACATGATCTCCATGTGCGTGCGTGATCAAAATATAATCGGCTTTTAATTCATTAATATCTATATGTTCCGCTAAAGGATTTGCCGAAATAAAAGGATCAACAATAATGTGTTTTCCACCTACTTTAATCCCTAAAGCAGCGTGTCCGTAATAGGTTATTTTCATATTTTTTGTTTTTGAGTGAGTAGTCCTTAGTGCCTAGTGATTAGTAACTAGTTCTTAGCTTTTAGCATCTATTCTCTTTATTTTTTTCACTTTATTCTTGCTTATTTATCATATATCACTGATTACCAGTGGTTAGCCATTGTTTTTTTGCGGTTGGTAATTCGTAATTCACTTTTCATTTTATAATTTATAATTTACTAATCACTAGGTACTAGGTACTAGGTACTAGGTACTAGCTTACCTTCCGCCTAAAAAGGCATTAACAATAATATCTGAGAAAAAGTAAATCATACACAATGACAACAATACCGAAAGCGCAAAAGTACTTAAGGCTAACTTTTTTAATTCTGGATCTAAATCTCTAGGTTCTTTATTTTTTGATACCCTTATTAAATGTTTAATCAAAGGGAAATAAGCTACAAGAAAAAGATATAAATCAAAATTAATTTGCCCTGGATAAGGATCAGCATATAAATCAAATAAAACTGCAAAAAGGAACACTAAAAACATTGCGCCACCAACTAAAAAATAGTGGTACTTTTTAGCTTTTTCACCTCCAATTTTAACCACAATGGTATTTTTACCCCCTTTTTTGTCCGAGGCTTCATCTCGCATATTATTTAGATTTAAAACCCCAACACTTAGAAAACCTACAGCCATTGCTGGCAAAATAAGCAAAGGCTCTGCCTCTTTAGAATACAAAAAATTAACGCCTAAAGTACTAACTAAGCCGAAGAAAATAAAAACAAACAAATCGCCATATCCGCGATATCCATAAGCTGTGTTCCCAACTGTATAACGAATAGCCGATAAAATCGCTAAAATCCCTAATACCAAATAAAAAATAGAATAGTACAAATGCTCGTACCCAAAAGCATAATAAATTAATGCAATTGCCGAAAGCAAAGTCAAAAACGAGGTGATTACAATAGCGCGTTTCATAGCAGCTGGCGAAATAACGCCACTTTGGATAGCACGTTTAGGCCCTATTCGGTCTTCATTATCGGTTCCTTTCATACCATCGCCATAATCATTGGCAAAATTGGAAAGAATTTGCAATCCTAAGGTGGTAAGAATAGCAAAACCAAAAAGTCTCCAATTGAATACTTCTGTTGGTGTTAATATTGCATCGGTAGGATTAGCCAAAGCATACATACTTCCTACTATAATTCCTGATACCGATAAAGGTAAAGTGCGCAATCTTGCGGCTTCAATCCAGTGTTTCATATATTCTTTTTTCTTGCCACAAAGGCACAAAATTTAAAAATCGATTCGTTTAATAATCAGTTCAGTTACTGCTTACTTAAAACTGCATTCTACTTACTTAATTAAGGTAACCATTTCTTTTCAAAATTTGGTTTTCTTTTTCTAAGAACGCATTTCTCCCCTCTTTAGCCTCTTCTGTCATGTAAGCTAATCGTGTGGCCTCTCCTGCAAAAACTTGTTGCCCTACCATACCGTCATCTGTAAGATTCATGGCAAATTTTAGCATTTTGATTGATGTAGGTGATTTTGCTAATATTTCCTGAGCCCATTCGTAAGCGGTAGCTTCTAATTCGTCATGAGGAACAACAGCATTCACCATTCCCATCTCAAAAGCTTCTTGAGCGGAATAATTACGTCCTAAGAAGAAAATTTCTCTGGCTTTTTTCTGCCCGACCATCTTAGCTAAATACGCCGATCCATAACCTCCATCAAAACTAGTAACATCAGCATCGGTTTGTTTAAAGATAGCGTGTTCTTTACTAGCCAGAGTCATATCACACACTACATGCAAACTATGACCTCCTCCTACAGCCCATCCTGGAACGACAGCAATAACTGCTTTTGGCATAAAACGGATTAATCTTTGAACGTCTAAAATATTCAAACGATGATAACCATCTTCACCTACATATCCTTGATGTCCACGTGCTTTTTGATCCCCTCCACTACAAAACGACCAAATTCCATCTTTAGTACTTGGACCTTCAGCAGAAAGCAAGACAACACCAATCGAAGTATCTTCTTGGGCATCATGAAAAGCATCTAAAAGTTCTGAAGTAGTTTTAGGTCGAAAAGCATTTCGAACATCTGGTCTATTGAAAGCAATTCTAGCAACACCGTTGCATTTTTTATAAGTGATATCTTCGTATTCTTTAGCAGTTATCCAATCCATTGTAATGGTTTTAATTATTATAGTGTAAAATTAATTCATTTTTTAGACTTAATCTATTCGAAGTTTTATTTTAGTTAAAAAAGAGAACACTCTTTTACCCCTTATTATTAACGAAAAGTTCATTAGCTAAAATTTCCTACTTAAAACACACTTTTATTTCTTTTTTATTAGTATATTTACAATAATTCCTACCATAAATATAGCTTTATTATGAATTTATGGAACAAATATACCTCTGCAATCAGACAGAATATCTTATTTTCTAACAATGAAAATAAAGATTTAGAATTTTGGCGCGATGACATGTTTGTCAATACTATTGTTTACATCATCCCTCTAAGTGTTATTGCCCTGGTCCCATCTGTAATTTGGGCTAATGATGCCAAACTCTATGTTATGGTTTGGATTGATTTACTATCCGTTACTACGGCATTGTTCATTGGTATTAAAAAAGGAATTAAGATTAAAAAACGTAAACTCTTATTTATTGGAACAGTCTATACCTTAAGTTTTTCACTTATCTATTTTGTTGGTCTAAATAGTACACTCTATTTACTAGCTGCCTGTTTTTTGTCTACTTTTATTTACACCTTTAAAAATCAATTTACACCAGCACTCATAAATTTATACATCTCCATTTTATATATCAGTCTTTATTACCTTGAATTAACACCCTCACATCTAGTAACGTTTAAAACCAACGAACTCTTCGCTGTTTTTTCCAATTTAATCTTCCTTAGCTTTTTAATTTGTTCCTTAGTTCCTAAATTATTTAACGGTCTTGAAGAAAGTTTTAAAAACAACATCGAACACACCAAAAAAATTGAAAACCAAAATGAAGTATTAAAAGAAATAACATGGATACAATCGCATGTGGTTAGAACCCCTTTATCCAGAATATTAGCTATAACCAACTTGCTTAAAGAGAATAAAAATAGTGAAGAAGAAAAGGAATTTTTAATAGACAGTATAATTGTTTCCAGCGAAGAGTTAGATACTGTAATTCAAGAAATTGTAACTAAATCAGAAAATGTAAGTTCAAAATACAAATGATTTTTCCGTTTTCTGACCTTGAAAAAGTATTGATTTTAAAGAGTAATCATTCTCAGGTTAAAGTCCTAAAAAATGTTAATTTTTATGATTATATCCTTTTTTTCTATCAACTAAAACTTTTTTTATTAATTTTAAATGTAGTTAGTTCTAGAATTGGTGAATAATTTACAATTCAAATTAGCTATAGAGTTTCTAACTGATTTATTAACTTAAAAAAAGAATATTGAAAAAATCAACAAGCTTTATCACTCTTTTTAGTATGTTATTAAATTTGTTCTACGGAAAGAAAGAGCCCAATTGGGGAACACTGAAAGCGGTTAGAATTTATTCAAAGTAGCACCTACGGTAACCATTTTGGATTACTATACACAGATGTAATATCTTTAAAATAAAAGTGTAAAATCCAACATTATTTTTTCTACCAAAGGCTGTAATGCAAAATGAGATTCCAAACTTCAATTAGCGTTAAAAAAAGATAAAGAAAGAACGGTTAACGTGAAACTACAACATAGTTTCCAATTGTTTAATAAGTTATAAGTTGTCCAAAAATAAGAGAGCTTATAAAAGAGAAAGACTAACCATCAGGATTAGTCTTTCTTTTTTTATTCCTTTACAAGATAAATTCCGTCTTCTTTAATTTCTATCAGTTTTTCTTTGTACAAAGCACCAATTGCTTTCTTAAAAGTCTTTTTACTCATCTTAAGCACCGTTTTGATATCTTCTGGATGCGAATTATCATTTAATCTTAAAAATCCACGGCTAGCTCTTAATTCGTCCAATATCTTATCAGCATTAGGTTCGACTCCTTCATAGCCTAATTTTTGCAACGAAACATCTATTTTATGATCAGGTCGGATATTTTTAATGTAACCACACATTCTGTCTCCAGTACGAATACTATCATCATACACTTCGTCTTTGTATAAAAGCCCTTTGTGTTTTTCGTTGATAATTACATTAATCCCTATTTCTGTAATATGAGAAACAATTAAATCTACTTCTTCGCCTTTTTCAACTGTAAGTTCATCATTACTCAAAAATTGATTGGTTTTACTAGAAGCCACTAAACGATTCGTCTTTTGATCCATGTAAAGATAAACCAGATAACGCTTTCCTTTTTCCATTGGTCGGGCTTGTTCCTTAAACGGCACCAGAATGTCTTTTTCCATTCCCCAGTCCATAAAAGCCCCAACCTGATTGATGTAATTTACACGTAAAAGTGCAAATTCGTTCAATAAAATATAAGGTTCTAAAGTAGTTGCAACAGGACGTTGCTCGTGATCCAAGTACACAAAAACAACTATTTCTTCTCCAATTTCAAATACTTTAGGAACGTATTTGTTGGGTAGTAATACATCGTGAATTCCTTCAGGATCCGTTTCTGGGTTGCCCAAAAACAAACCAACTTTAGTATCACGCAATATAGTTAAGTTATTGTATTTTCCTATTTTAAGCATTGTATTCCATTTTATAAGTGGCAAAGGTACGATGTTAAGAAATAATTTAACCACAAAAGACACAAAGTTTTTCGCAAAGAAGACAAAGTGTATTTTCAAAAAAATCCGTGTTAATCTGTGTTTATTATTTCACCAAAGTCACATCATCCACTAAACAAAATGAATTAGCATTTCCATTAGCAAAGAAACTTAAAAATCCACCTCCCTGGCTATAAATTGGCAATCCCTCTTTTGTATCCCAAAAAATATCATTTTTTATATTTTGAAATTGTGCAACAACTTTTGTTTTTACAAATAAAAAACCGTTGTAACTAGCAATAGCTGAAAACTAAATCGAACCGAACTATTCGTTATTATCATTTTGTTGAATATTAGAAGATCTAAAAATAACTTAGAAAAAACATTCAATCATCCTGTACTGTCTAGCAATAAAAAAACTCCTAAGTAAAATCTTTCTATTTTTACTTAGGAGTTAGAATAGATAAAAAAATAAAAGCTAATTTTTCTTAGCTGTAAACTAACTAAAATTACTTAACTATTGTATAATATGCTGTTTTAACCACTGGGATTCCAGTTGCAGTAATCCCTTCTAAAGCTACTTTTACTTTAGTTTCAACTTTTGTGTATTAAAATAACTCACATTTGCAACACCTGTTTTATCAGGATGTACATAAGGATTCCAATACAATGTGTTTCTTACTGCCAATTTATTATCTAAATCTAACTTTACCTGTTCTGGTGTAGGTAAATAAAAAACTCTTGAAACATAATAACCATCGATTTCTTTTTGAATAGCATATGTTTTTTCTTTAATCCTTTTTGGCGCATTTGGATTGGTATAAATGGCTATAAATCCACTTTCAGCCGCTTCACCAAAAAACATTGTTGCTTGCAATCCTCTAATTACATCAATTCTCTCAATATCAATAGGCTGAATAACGTCAATTTCCTGTTTGGTTACTTCAAAACCATTCAATACATAAAAAGGTGAAGCATTATTACGAATAAAAGTCACTGAATCACCATTAAACATTACTCCTGGAATTTTTTGAGCAATTAATTCATAAATATTAGTAAAAGTTTTTGCATCTGCATCTGCTATGTAACTATTTTCAGGTAATCCAAAAAACGATCTTGAAGTGGTTTTCTTTTTTAGAAACTATAGCTACTTCATCCAAAATGTTTTCAGGTTTTACTCCAAAAGCTACATTTTTTCTAAAGACATTCTGCGCCTCTTGTAATGTCATTTTAGACCAATTGCTAAAATTCTCTCTAAAAGTAACCGGTATAGGCTCTTTTTCGATGGAATCTTAAAGAATTTCGCCTCTGAATTTTCCTTTTTCATTTATTGAACTTAAAAACATATTGGTTTTTCCAGAAAACATTATATTCTCAAATTTAAAATTTCCTGTGGCAGCATCAGGTTTCACACTAAAAAAGTTTCTTCGTTTTTTATTCAATAAAGACAATGAAACAAAACTGTTCTCAAGAGGTTTGTCGGCAAAAACTTGTTTGACTCTCCCTGAAATTGTAATTCCCTTATCAACTTTAAAACTGTTTGATTCTTTAATTTGAGGAACTGTTTTCCAAAGAAAATCTCGCCAGCCTTGTGTTAAAAGTAAATTATCTAAATGGTCTAAACGTTTTGGGTTATTTGAATCAAAATAATAAGCGGGATGATACTCTTTCCCTCTAATATCAGATTCCATCAAAAAATAAGAACAAATATTCGATTCAAACTCGTTATCTTCCATTCCATTCAAATCGGTAACACTCATGCAATAACTAGCCGATTTTACTTGACCTTCTTTAGATTTTGAACCAACAGTAATAGTCGCTTTTTCACTTGGTTGATAACTCGCTTTATCTGTAGCTAGTTGCACCACTAAATCTTTATCTTTTTCAAAAAACACTAATCGCTCACTATGCGGTTTATGATTAGCATCTATTAATGTGATTTGGCTTATCCCTTCCGGCATCTTGTCTTTACCTAATTCAAAAGATAAAGTTGTTGATGTAAGTGTTTGCGTAGTTTCTAAATATGGAATTCCTTTTGCTTTACAAACCACTGTTAATTGCGCATTAGGATTTTGAATTAAGGTGGCATCATTAGTATTAATCGTAACGATATTTCTTCCTTTAAAAAGTCTATACCCTAGGATATACCCTGTTTTAATAGTTTGAGGCAAATTTTGTTTCAATTCAGCACCAGTTGCTGTTTTAATCTTAGCATAATAACTTTTTCCTTCAGTAAGTAATATTTGAAATTTTCCCATCCCATCATATGAACTCTGAAATGCTGTAATCAATTCGTTATCGGAATCATAAATTTCTCCTGAAATGTCTATTGGTACTCCACTACCATCAACTGCTTTAAATCCCACAATACTAGCTACATTTTCAAGAAGGGAACCTCCTCGGGGAAAAAATCTACAATACCACCCAATTGCTTGGTACTCTTTGGAACATTTACGATACTTTTTGACTCAACAGTAAAACTCTGTGTTTTCTTTACTTTAGAATTAAGTTCAAAAGCATCTATGATTTCAATATTTTTTTTGAAAACAAAGTCTTCTCCAAAATTTCGATCCCAATTGGTATAAGCGCGTATCTGATAAACCCCTGGTTTTACCCCTAGCGAATCGGCTAATTTAAAATCGCCATAACCCAAACCCATTTCGATATTCGTTTTATTTCGCGCTATTATTTTAGAATCAGATGAAACTAACTCTACATACAAAAGATTACTGTTATCATACAATATATTTTTAATAGCCCGAACCTCATAAGCTTTGTACCAAAGGTCTTCGCCAATAAAATATCGGGTTCTATCGGTATGTAGATATATTTTTTCGATTTCTGGGTTTGTTTTTTGTTCCTGAGCTTGTAAAAAACCTAATGAAATTAAAAAGAAGAAACAAACTAAACCACAATTTAAACTACCCAATAACGCTTTAACCATGTGAAAAAAAATTATATTAAATGATAAGACCTCAATTTATATTTATTACAAACTAGCTTACAAACAAATGTACACTTGGTAATAAATAGATAAGTTAAAGTTTACTAAAATAAACACTTCAAACCAATTAACTAACCTGTACTGTCCTGTATTAAAAAAACAAAAAAACTCTTCTGTAGTAACCACAGAAGAGTTTATCTATTTATCTTATAATGAATTATTTAAAACAAAACGAAGTCAGTAATTGAGTTATACATTTAAACCAACTCCCTAAAAAACTGCTTTAAAACAACATCGTTTTCAGCTGTTGGAGTAAAAATTTCTAGTATTGCTGGCTGAGTATTCAGTGAATATAATTGGTTCAAACTATTAACTAAACTTTCTTTTTCAGAAGCAGTTATATAAACTAAACCATACATTTTAGCCAAATGTTCTGCTGTTAATTGATGCGATGTCTCAAAATAAGTATTAAAAACAGCATTTTCTTGATGTCCTGGTAAAATTCTAAAAATACCTCCTCCACCATTATTTACAAGAATAATTTTGAAATTTTTGGGTATATAAGCATTCCATAGCGCATTGCTGTCATACAGAAAACTCACATCACCAGTAACAAAAACAACTGGTTTATTTGAAGCTACGGCTGCTCCAATAGCAGTCGAAGTACTTCCGTCAATTCCACTAGTTCCTCGGTTACAAAAAACCTCAATTGAAGGATCTATTTTCATTAATTGGGCATATCGAATAGCAGAACTATTACTGATTTGCAATTGGCTGTTTTGAGGCAAAGACTTTATTATGCTATCAAAAACTAAAAAATCAGAATACGAAACTTTTGACAAAAAGACTTCTTGTTTTTCTTCTCGAAGCGCCTTTATCTTTTCCATTTTAGCAAAATACTCGCTTTTAACAGCAGTTGTTAAAGGCAAAAATGTTTCGAAAAAAGTACCCGGATTTACTTCAAAATGTTTCGTCAAAACCCCAAAAGTATCATAAGCACGCAAAGAATCAATATGCCAATGCTGTTTGGGTTTGTATTTTCTTAAAAAGGCTTTGATGCGTTTAGACACAATCATTCCGCCAAAAGTGACTAAAATATCCGGACAAAAGTCTTCAAAATCAGCATCTGTAAAAGGCGTTATTATCGTATCGATATTGGCAACGAAATTTGGATGATGCAAATTAGAAGTTGTTTCGGTCATGACCACAACTGATTCATCGTTAGCCAAAGCTTCAATGGTTGCATTTGAAATCAAACCAGGATCATTGGTTCCTACTAACACTAATTTCTTAGCCGATTGATTCCAGCTTGCAGCAAATTCAGTTAAATCCTCTAATTGATTAACGGAATTTAAACTGGCAAAATGATTCACCATTACATCTACCGAAAGTTCCGTTGTCGTTTCATATAAAGGTTCTTCAAAAGGCGCATTAATATGTACTGGACCTTTTTTATAAAAAGCAGCATCTATTGCTTCATTGATTTTAAAATCATTTTCTTTGGATGCTTCCTCTGATAAATTGGCATTGTACAAAGAGTGGTTTGCAAAAACATTTTCTTGGCGAATGGTCTGACCGTCGCCAATATCAATCTTACTTTGTGGCCTATCGGCCGAAATTACAATCAAAGGAATCTGACTATAAAAAGCCTCTGCAATAGCGGGATAGTAATTGAGTAATGCCGAACCCGAAGTACAAACTAGAGCTACCGGACGTTTGATTTGTTGTGCAATACCTAAGGCAAAAAAAGCAGCACAGCGTTCATCGGCAATGCTATAACATTTAAAATCAGGATTATTTGCAAAACCTATGGTTAGTGGTGCATTTCTGGAACCTGGAGAAATGACAATTTGCTGTATTCCTTTGGCCAAACAAATCTCAAGGATACTTTGCGCTAAAGGTATTTTGGGGTAAATCATTCTTTGTTTTTCAATAAGAAACAAAGATACAAAGATGGATTGCTATTTTATAAATTTTAGAACTGATTTTTAAATGATCATATCTCAAAAAAAAAGCGATTTCTAATTTATCATTAAAAATCGCTTTTTCCATTTTGTCTATTATTTATTCTTTTATCCAATTCACAATTTCGGGTGCATCCGGTTTTGTTTTAGAATAATACACTTCTACCAAATGTCCTTTTTTGTCAATCAAATATTTTTGAAAATTCCATTTTACTTCTGAATCCTTCAGTCCGTTTTTTGCTTTTTGTGTTAAAAACTGATAAATCGGGCTTATGTCATCACCTTTAACCGAAATTTTTTCCATCATCGGGAAAGTAACTCCATAATTTAATTTACAAAATGATTCAATTTCTTCATTAGTTCCTGGTTCTTGACCATTAAAATTATTGGCTGGGAAACCTATAACTGTAAATCCTTTGGCTTTATATTCCTTATAAATTTTTTCTAATTGCTCATATTGTGGTGTATAACCACATTTGGAAGCGGTATTCACAATTAGTACTTTTTTACCTTTTAGAGTAGAAAAATCAAAAGTTTCCCCATCTAATGTTTTAACCTTAAACTGATAAATACTTTGCGTATCTACCTTTTTTGATTTTTTATTTTGTGCTTGAACGAATCCACTAAAAAGAAACATAGCGCTGAAAGCCAACATTATTATTTTTTTCATAAAAATATATTTTTGATAAAAGTAAGTAATTTGCATTCATTTTTCCTTTTGAAAAAGAGATAAAAAGTATTAAACTGTTGTTAAATATTCTATATTAGATTAATAACAAGAATTTTTAAACCCGATTTTAAGAAAAGTTTTAAGATATCAAATAAGTTTCCCTAAGTTTGTAATGCAAAATATAAAAACGATGAGTCAAGACGAATTATTAGCTTTAATTTACAGAAAGGACGAAAAAGCATTCACACATCTTTATGATATGTATGCCAAAAGTTTATTTGCGGTTATAAGTAACTTAATCAAAAACACAGAAGAAGCGGAGGACGTACTCCAAGAGGTTTTTGTTAAAATCTGGAAAAACTTAGATACTTATAACGAAAATAAAGGACGTTTTTACACTTGGATTCTAAATATCGCACGAAATACTTCGATTGATAGATTACGTTCTAAAAACTTTAACAACAGTCAAAAAAACCTTTCTTCAGATAATTTCGTAAATCTATTTGAAGACAATAACAAATTGACCAATAAAGTAGACGGAATAGGACTGCAGGATTTCATCAAACGATTAAAACCTAAATGTATCCAAATAATAGACTTATTGTTTTTTAAAGGTTATACCCAACAGGAAGCTGCTGATGAACTTGAAATTCCATTAGGAACGGTAAAAACACACAACAGAAACTGTATTAATGATTTAAGAAACTATTTGAAAGTATAGTACGATGGAAACGAAAGAATATATAGAATCAGGTATATTAGAACTTTATGTTTTTGGTTCATTATCAGAAACCGAAAGTGAAGAGGTTGCTGAAATGGCTAAAAAATATCCTGAAATTAATGCCGAAATTATAGCTATCGAAAAATCAATGTTGGCCTTATCGTCTAGCTTTGCTCCTTTTCAATCGGTTAAAAATTATGCCGCTATAAAAGAAAAACTAAACTTGAGCACCCCTGAAGTTATCAACATGAGTCCAAAAAGAAATTGGGCTCAATACGTCGGTTGGGCAGCCGCTATTATACTCTTGGCAGGAATTGGTTTTCAATACAATCAATTAGAACTTACTAATAATCAAATAGTAACTACCAACTTAGAAAAAGTAAAAATCGAAAAAGAACGTAACGAATTAGCGACTAAAAAAGCCGCTATCGAAACTCATTTGGCTGTTATCAAAGACGACAAAAACACCGTAATCACACTTGGAGGACAAACGGTTTCCCCAGAATCTTCTGCAAAAGTATATTGGAACAAAGATACGCAAACGGTTTATGTAGATGCTTCTGGATTACCAGAACCTCCAAAAGGAATGGTTTACCAAGTTTGGGCTTTAAAATTAAATCCTCTTACACCTACCAGTATTGGTTTATTGGATAAATTTAAAGACAATAACGAGCGCTTTTTTGCCGTTAATAATATTGCCGAAGCTGAAGCTTTCGGTATTACATTGGAACCTGCTGGAGGAAGTTTAACTCCTACATTAGAACAATTATACACTTTAGGTAAAGTATAAAATAGACATTTATACCATTAACAAGTCAAGTTGATTAAGCAATTAATAATCTTAGAATTTAGTTCAAAACGTAAAAAGACTTTCTAGCGAAAGTCTTTTTACGTTTTGTATAGTTCTGGTTTCCATTGATTATATTTGCACAATTATTTTTTTATGAGCTATACCCTTCTTTCCTCTCCTCTTCAAGGATTTACTGATTTTCGCTTTAGAAATGCGCAAAACAAATATTTTGGCGGTATTGATACTTTTTATTCTCCTTACATTCGCTTAAACGGAAAACTGGTTGTAAAATCTTCCTACCAACGTGACTTACTTCCTGAGAACAATCAGGATTTAGAAGTTATTCCTCAAATCATTAGTAATGATGCGGATGAATTTTTATTTGTTTCGAAATATGTTCAGGAATTAGGATATAAAGAATTGAATTGGAATTTAGGTTGTCCGTATCCAATGGTAACCAAATCTGGCATGGGATCCGGATTGATTTGCCAAACACAAAAAATTGATCATATTCTGGAAAGAGTTCATGCCGAATCGGATATTATTGTTTCGATGAAAATGCGTTTGGGTTATGAAACTCCCGAAGAAATTCTGAATGTTTTACCTCTTTTAGAAAAATACCCGATTAAGAATGTGGCAATTCATGCCCGCATTGGGAAACAATTGTACAATGGTGGAGTGAATTTAGACGGTTTCCAACAATGTGTAGACAACACCAAACTAAAATTGTATTATAACGGTGATATTACTTCGGTGGCTCAATTTCAAAAAATGCAGGAACGCTTTCCTACCATCGACCATTGGATGATAGGTCGCGGATTAATTGCTGATCCTTTTTTACCTTCGATGATCAAAAGCAACAGCAGCGAATATCCATCAAACAAAATGGAATTGTTCAGCGATTTTCACGATACTTTATACGCCGGTTATAGTGAATCCTTATCGGGAGCAACACACATTTTATTGAAAATGCATCACCTCTGGGAATACTTTTCAGTGATCTTTTCCAATCCCCACAAAATCCATAAAAAAATTAAAAAAGCAAAAAGCATCCGTAATTATGAGCAGGCAGTGAGAGAGATTATAAAGGAGGGGTAAACATAAAACTAGTTAACTATTCGTAAAAAAAGGATAAATGAACTTTCTTATGTTTAGTTCATTTATCCTTTTCTATTTTATTCTATTTTAATTATTGACAAATGGTTTGAATAACAATACTCTGTTGATCACCATAACCATTACCCCCAAAAAAAATGGATTCAGTTAATGGATTAGTACAAATGGATTGTATAACAAAATTATCTATAGTTCCTGACCCTTTTCCACCATAAAAAATGGATTCAACAACAGGTGTACTACAAACAGATTGTACTAGAACATTATCTTGAGCGCCATATCCTTGACCTCCATAAAATATGGACTCAACAATAGCAGGGGAACATACCGTTTGAGACAAAATATTATCTTGAGAGCCATATCCTTGACCTCCATAAAATATAGATTCAACAAGTAAAGGCGTACAATTATTTTGAATTATTTCTTTTTGATCTGAACCAATTCCTTTCCCACCAGAATACATAGTAGGAATAATTTTTGATCCAGCAGATATTACCCCTCTCATGCTTGGCAAACCAATTTGCGCTTGAAGGTAATTACAACTAAAATAAAATAAAGTCAGTAAGATTATTTTTTTCATGCCTTATTAGTATTAAATAATTTAATAAGATCTCACTCCACGTCCTCCTTGAAAAAAACCATAACTATCAAAATTCACCCAATTTCGAGGCGATACACCCATCCATTCTCCTTGCCAGTTTGCTCCTCCTCCCTTTACAATAATTCTATTAGGAATCCATTCTGCCATATCTGTTGAACCATTATTCATTGACTCTCCACTTTCATACAAATTACCATCTCCATTGGCAGTAGTAAAATTTGAATAATCAACACCCCATCCACCTATACAAGATTCCCATACTCCACCAGTCATGTCTAACACGCCATAATAAGTAGCTCCAGCGTGCAATCTATCAGAACTTGCTGTAGCAAACATACCTGTTCTATAAAAAGTATCATACCCACTATTCGTTGGTCCTAAACCATTTTTTCTATTTTGTTCTGTCGATTTTCCTCTATCTACCACATCAAATTCCCTGAATAAATCGGTCGAACCCCAAGCATATTCATTAGCTGTAGGAGTAACAGGTCCTCTACACACTTTTTCATATTCAAATTCAGTCATAGGACGTATGGCAGCCCAATCTAAAAATGCAAAGAAGTTTTTCATATTCAATGCCACTGGCAAACCTAAACCATCTTCATCTTCGTTATATACACCATCGTTATCAAAGTCATTAGCATATACCGCAGGAGACATTTGTGTTAATGATTGTGCCGGTGTTGCTATCACAATATTCGCAGATCGATTAGAACAAGGCCAACAATGAAATTGGGTACCAGCCGGAGATGTAGGTGGTGTTGTATTCGAATTATAATCACGTTGCATTCTCAATTGTTGTTTGTAAGAAAGTGTGTTTAAAAAAGCAACGTATTGTGCAGCAGTAATTTCATATTTCATGCAATAAAAACGATTATACCCTAGTGGAAATGTTGAAGGTAAATTACCTGCAGAACCTAATGATTGTTTTTGATAATTTGAAGCAGCCCCTAGACCGTTAGTTTGAACAGTAGCATCGATTAATTTTGGAGCATCAGTACCACCTTCTGAAAAACTACGCATATCTACCCTACCATCACCAATATAAAATTGTCCTTGAGGTATGTTGACCATTTCTATTCCATAAACACCTATATTATCTGCTCCAACAGCTGTTGCCAAAGTTAATGTAACTGTTGCCTCGTTTATAATTCCAATTCCTGGAGCATTTCTTCTTATGAAAACCCCTTTGTTATCAGTAACTAAATCAACCTGAAGTTGAGCCCCTGAAACAGATTGACCAGAAGTTGCTAAATCGGCGTGAATCCAAGGACTTGTGGCACCATTAACACATGATTGCCTTTTAACAAATACCCATACAGCATCCCAATTAGAGGGTCCTGTAGTAACATTCCAGCTATTATCCCATTTAATCGTGAAAGTAACAGAATTTCCGCTTACACTTGGCGTTCCCATTATCAAATTATTTGCAACAGTTCTAGTGTAACTTGCAAAAAGCACAATTAGTATTATCAGTATATTTTTTTTCATAACTATTCTTTTATTAACTTAAAATTTTATCTATTTAACTCAAATTATTGCATATCTCCTGCAGTAACAATAATATCCCCACCTATACTCACAACTGTTGCAATTGCATAATTACCAGCCGTTGCAGTATAATTATTTCTGTTTTTCATCGTTACTCCTAGCCCTCCTGAAATATTAATTTTATTTGCATCATCACTTTTTTGCAAAATCATACAATTAAACCCTCTTGGTAATCCATTAGCAAATGTGATCGTGATAGGACTACTAGGATTACATATTAGTATTTTACTTTTATATTGCTCGACATTATTACTATCAATAGTTAAATCGGAAGTTATCTCATCTGTAATTGCTGCATTAGCCGTTACAGAACCATAAGTATTTACATTACTAATATCTGAATTCCCCAATTGAATAGTATTATTATTTGCTACCGTTGCACCATAACCTATAGCAGTAGCATTCGTTAAAGCTCCATTTGAAACATTTGCGTTACTTCCTATAATTGTATTTTTTGAACCAGTGGTTAAATTTACTCCAGCTCGATAACCTAAAGATGCATTGTCAGTTCCCATCCCCATTTCCATAGTACTTGTACCTACAGCAGTGTTTCTTGATCCTTCTTGAGCATTAGACAAAGCTCTAAATCCTAAAGCTGTATTATCATCTCCTCCACTTCCATTCCCTTGTCTCATCGCATCTTTTCCAATAACAGTGTTATTACTTCCTCCAGAAGATGTAAAAGCAAAAGTTCCCATAACTGTATTATTTCTTCCTACCGATGGGGCATATACAAAATTAGCCTGACCAAAATACAAGTTATCTACATTTCCTATAGTACCAATTTTGGCTAATTGTCCATCTCCAGATTTTACATTTAAAGGTTCATTAAAAGTTTTATTTCCTCCAATAGTTTGATGACTAGATAAATCAACAAACTTTGATGAAGATGCTGCTGAAGTAACAAAAGCAGTAGTTGCTATCTGTGTTGTGTTTGTCCCTTCATCCGCTGTTGGTGCAGTAGGAATACCCGACAAATCAATAGAAGTTGTCAATTTGGAAGAAGTTACACTAGCATCTTTGATTTTGTTAGTTTCAACTGCATCATCTGCAATCATAGAAGTGATCACTTTATTAGCCCCTATAGCAGTAACTCCCAAATTATCTATTGTTACATCACCTGAAATAGCTACCTCAGTTGCCTGATTACTATCATTACCAATGTACATTTTTCCATTTTCTAAAGTGTTTATAGAACTAGTAGCATTATCAACATAATCTTTAACCGATTTCACACTTGGGTATTTCGTATCCGAAGTTCCGTCAGTAGTTACATCAGTACTTTTGTTGGCTAGATCTTCTTTTAATAAATCGGCAGCGGTTCTGTTGCTTACTTCGGTAGCTAAATTGGTTGTCAAAGTGGCATCAGCTGCTGTTCTAGCTGTGGTTTCTGCTGTTAAATTGGTTGCAATTATAGTTTCTGCAGCGGTTGCTCTTGTTACTTCATTGGCTAAAGCTGTAGAAGCAGTTGTAGCACTTGCATCAACATAGGTCTTAACCGATTTTACAGTTGGGTATTTTACATCCGAATTTCCGTCGGTGGTTACATCTGTACTTTTGTTAGCAATATCTTCTTTCAGTAAGTCGGCAGCGGTTCTGTTGGTTACTTCAGTAGCTAAATTAGTTGTTAATGTAGCATCTGCTGCTGTTCTGGCTGTTGTTTCAGCAGTTAAATTGGTTGCAATTGTAGTTTCTGCAGTGGTTGCTCTTGTTACTTCATTGGCTAAAGCTGTAGAAGAGGTTGTAGCATTGGCATCAACATACGTCTTAACCGATTTTACACTTGGGTATTTTACATCCGAATTTCCATCGGTGGTAACATTCGTACTTTTGTTAGCAACATCTTCTTTCAGTAAGTCGGCAGCTGTTCTATTGTTTACTTCAGTAGCTAAATTAGTTGTAAAAGTTGCATCAGCTGCTGTTCTTGCTGTAGTTTCTGCTGTTAAATTGGTTGCAATTGTAGTCTCTGCAGCAGTTGCTCTTGTGATTTCATTAGCCAATGCAGTAGAAGCAGTTGCAGCACTTGCATCAACATAGGTCTTAACCGATTTTACACTTGGGTATTTTGTATCAGAAGCTCCATCAGTTGTAACATTTGTACTTTTATTTGCTACATTTTCTTTCAGATTTAAAGCCACTTGTGTTGCAAGACTAATTGGTTTATTTGCATCACTTGTGTTATCAACATTATTGATTCCTAAATTAGTTCTAGCGCCTAGTACTGTTGTAGCATTAGTTCCTCCATTTTCAATCCCCACAACTCCGGTAACATTCTCTGCATTTACAGCAGTAAAAGCCAATGGAACATAGGTAAATACTTGATTGCTTATTTCAACAAAATTAGAACAAGTCCCTTGAGCATTAATTCCAACTATTAAGCTCTTCTTGGTATTATTCCAAACTATACCATTAAAAGAGGGTGCGTAACCTGCTGTTTGAGTTCCTGAACCTATTACTAGATTAACCATACCAAAAGAATCGGTTTGGGTTTGAATAGTTTCTTGGTATTCAACATTAGAAAATTCATCTACAAACTTAAACTGTAAACAGATATTTTTATTTACTAACGGACTATTTGAATTATTTACCCCCGGAAGTTGCTCTCCTTTAGGATTAAAAATTACTGCTTGATAGGTAATTCCTTTATTTTGTGCAAAAACTTGTGTTGCTACAAAAAATATAAATAATAGTACTATTTTTTTCATATCCTTGATTAATTAATATTGAAATGGATCCCTAATTCGAGTTGATTTGTATTGTAAGACAAGTGCTCTTTGGATGAGCTTCCTACATTTACTGTTTGAGCAAAATCATAGCCTAAACTCAATCCTCCAATAGCAGGAATTCGGTACTTAAACTGTAAGCCTAATGATGATTCTAAAAGGATTCCTGAAAATTCTTCTTGTTTCTTCAAATCATAATAAACACCATTGATTTCTTGTTTCCCATAAATCATAGAAGATATATTCAAATCAGTTTTAACCACTACATCAATAGCATTTTTTTTATTCGTTTTGAATGAAAATAATTGGTATTGCAAACCAGATTGTAAACCCAAATATTGGGTATCCCAACGATAGGAATTCGCCATGTTTCCTCCAATAGCATTATAATCATTCAAGGAAAGTCCTAATGAATAATAGATTTTTTTATTGGTTAAAGGTTTTATAAATCCAATTTCATAAAAACTCCCCGTTCCACTTTGAAGATTAGGATTGCTCTGAAGATTCGAGTCTTTATACTTATACTTGGTGTAATTTTTTCCTGTTTTCAAATAAATTTCCTGGGAAAATAATGTAGCCGTTGTTAAAAAAAACAGACCTAAAAAGTAGTTTTTTATCATAGTTTTACAAGTTTAGTATAGTAAGTTAGCGTGTTATTTTGAAGTTTAACTAAGTATTCCGATTGAGGTAAATTAGATAGATTTATAGATAAAAGCTGATTTGTTACCTGCTTTTTTTGTTGGTAAACCAAACGACCCGCGATATCAAAAACATAAATGGACATCTCCTCTTTTATAGCTTGCGAGAATTGAAAATTTACAACCTCAGCAAAAGGATTAGGAAACGTTAAAGTTGTAATTTGATTAGTTTCATTTGAAGAAATAATAGTACTCCAATTGCTTTGCTGAAAACCTTGAATAGCGACAACGTTCTTATCAGAATTTCCTACAGTGCTTTGTTGCCCTATTGTCTGACTAATAATATAACCGTTAGCTATTTTTTTGGAAGTTCCTTGTGAGGACAACATTTGATGATGCAACACCTGACCATAAAAAGGAAGAGTGATAAAAAACAGTATAAACTTCATAAAATATAATTTTAAAACAAAAATAAAACAAATCTTCATTTTAACGATGTTTTATGCGTTTCGTCGATAAAATTTAAAGCAAATAGTAATGCTTTTTCACTTTTTAGTAAACAAATGTCTATTAAAAACAAAACTATTCCTACTTTAATTTTAAAAAAAAAACAAAAAAACGTGTAGTTAATCGGGTTTTTTAATCTAAATTTGATTTTTTTTAAGAAGATTTAATTCAATATAATTTTTATTAAAGCTATCTAAAAAACAAATGATATTTGATTCCTTATACATCATATCGGGTTTAATTGGCTATATAATTAGTGGAATTCTATTTGCCAATAGAAAATCAAATCCAATAATGAACATTTATATTGTTCTATTAATTTTTGTCATCTCAACACGTTACTTTAGTTATGGAATTCTCAATTTACTATTCAATGTAGAAAGAATACATTATGATAGTTATTCTAACATTTCTTTCGTAGTCATTCCATTATGTTATTTGTATTTTAAGAAGATAACAGCTCTTAAATCATTCGAGAAAAAAGATTTATTACATTTTATCTTCCCAGTTGCATATTTTTTATTAATTTTTGAAATAAACAACTATTTCAAACCATTATTTCTACTTAGATTCGTATTGTATTTAATCTTTGTACTCTTTTTAATAATTTATTTGTACTTAAGTTTCAAAACTTTAAAAAACACTATTTGGAACAAAAAAGGAGAAAATAAATTCACAAAAAAACAATTACGGAAAACCTATCATTGGACAGTCTTTTTATTCATTGCCATGCTGCTCGTTACTTTGCGATTAACCATTTCTTTATTTGTAGAACTTATAAATGGTGAGGCAATAAGAGGAATGTCTTTTCAATGGGTGTCAGCAATCATATTGATGATAATTTTAGTCAAAATAATAGTAACTCCAGAAATTCTTTATGGTTATAAAATTCTAACTGATAAAGTACAGGAAAACAGAAGTTCAAATTTAATTTTTGATGAAATTTGGCAATTGCAACCTATGATTAAAATTAGCAATGTCCAACATCGAGTTTTAAAAGAAAAAATAGATGCTAATCTTCAAAATTACTTCGAAGTCATTGAAAAGACAGCCCTCGAAGATAAAATTTTTAAAGATTCAAAACTCACTCTAACCGATTTAGCGAGTCGAATAAATATTCCTAAAAGTCACTTATCGTATGTTTTTAAATACCACTGTAGCATATCATTTACTGAATTTAAAAATTCAGTACGAATCCATTATGCTATAAAACTTATTAATGAAGGATACCTTAAAAATAATACTTTAGATTCTTTATCAAGAGAAATTGGTTTCACTTCATACAATCCTTTTTTTACAAGTTTTAAAGAAATTATTGGTTTGGCTCCAAATGAATATCTTAATAACATTCAGATTGCTTAAGAAGCAAAAAAAAATCAAAACAATAAAGAGATATAATAACAAAGCTCGTTTGATATAAACGAGCTTTATTGTTTGATATATATTCTGATATTAAACCTTCATCAACCTAATATCCACCTCCCTCTCAATATAATTCCATTCCTCCGTTTGTCGAAGTTTATACAGTAATTCTTCAAAAGCTTTTTCATCAGAAGGTGCGTATTCAAACCAGGTTAAAAAATCAAAAGACTCCCCTATATCCCTGCTATGGAATAATTTTCGAGCAATAGCTGGTAAATATTGTAAACCTGTTTGAGTATGTTTAGAACTTTCTTCCATGATTTTTTCTCCTTTCATCCTGGGCCAAATTCCACCAATCAACGGATTTTTTTAAAGGTATAAAAGCGGCATAAGTTGCAGAAGGTCTTCCTAAATCTTCCTGAATAGCAAGCAGTTGCTCTTTTTCTGCTTTTTCTGTATATCTAAGATTACTAATAATTCCTTTCAAAGACCAAATTCCATGTTTGGATTTTTCTAATGAACCAGGTACTTTGTTTAAATATTCTACCATTTTCAGTGGCTCTCCTTTCAAAAGCTGCATATCCCTTAGCTTCCACTCTCCTGAATCTCCTCCAATAAATTCAAATATTGTATTACTCATTTGATATCGATTTTAAATTATAAAAAAGAAAATTTTCAACGACACTAAAAAATCCCTATCGTACAACTACGATAGGGATTTAAACAAACAAAACAAATTAAACTAATTTTTGTATTTCATTCCCATGTCTTCAATTGAGAAGTGATCAGTTAGCAAGTGTAACAATTTATCTCTCAAATCAATATATTCAGGCATTTTTACAATTTCAATTTTGTTTCTTGGTCTTGGCAAATGAACTTCAACAATTTCCTTTATAGTTGAAGATGGACCATTATTTAAAACAATAATTCTATCAGACAAGAATAACGCTTCTTCAATATCATGAGTAATCATCACAATCGTTTTTTCACGATTATCAAGATTCCATAATTTCAATACCTCTAATTGCATAAATCCTTTAGTCAAGGCATCTAAAGCCCCAAAAGGTTCATCCATTAATAAGACACCTGGATTGATTGCAAAGGCACGAGCAATGGCTACTCTTTGTTTCATTCCTCCCGAAAGTTGTCCTGGTAATTTGTCTTTGTGTTCAAACAAATTTACCATCTTAAGATTTTTTTCCACAATTTCCTGTTTTTCTGCAACAGTCCCTTTTACAACCGAATCGACAACTTGAAACAAGTTTTGATACACCGTTAACCAAGGTAAAAGTGAGTAATTTTGAAAAACAATTCCTCTATCAGGACCAGGTCCTTTAATACTTTCATTATTTAACACAACTGAACCAGCTGTAGGAGTTAACATTCCTGCAATTGCATTCAAGATAGTTGATTTACCACAACCTGAGTGTCCAATAATTGATATGATTTCGCCTTTATTAATGGATAAATTAATATCTCTAACGGCTGTATATTTCCCTTTTGGTGTTGGAAATGAAATTTCCAAATCTTTGATTTCTAAATAACTCATGATCTTCAATTTTAGATTTTTGACTGATGATTTTAGATTTCAGAACTTTAAGCCTTAGCTAAGCTGAACCTCAATCTCTTTATTACGCTTTGTATGCTACTTTACTTTCGATATAGGTGAATAATTTATCAAATAATAATCCAACGACTCCAATGATAATAATTGCTGATATTACTTTTTCAAGACTTAATGCATTCCAGCTATCCCAAACAAAGAATCCAATTCCTGCACCTCCTGACAACATTTCACCTGCCACGATTACCAACCAGGCAACACTGATACTCAAACGTAAACCTGTAATGATATGAGGTAAACTAAAAGGAATTAAAATTTTAGTCAGGTATCTCATTTTAGAAAATCCAAATGCTTTGGCTACATTTTTATGATCTTGTGGTAAAGATGCTATACCAAAAGAAGTATTAATTAATGTTGACCATAATGAGGTAATAAAGACAATAAAAATTGTTGCTAATCCTGTGTCTTTAAATACAACTAACCCAATAGGAAACCATGCTAATGGTGAAACTGGTTTTAAAAGTTGTACAATAGGATAAAATATTTGTTTGCAAATTGTACTTGCTCCCATCAAAATTCCCATAGGAATAGCTACTAAAGAACCTAAAAAAAACCCAATAATACGGTTTTAATAGAGTTTATTAATTGTAATCCTATCCCTTTGTCGTTAGGTCCATAATCATAAAATGGATCACTAAGCATTTCATACAAAACTGTCAATGTTGCTATAGGAGTTGGCAAAGCACCTTCGGTAAGACTACTTACTAATTCCCATACTCCTCCAAAAATAACCAATCCTAAGATTGCTAAAAAAACTGATTTTGATTTAGTTACTACTTTTTCAATGAATAAACTTAATTTTTCATTTTTGATTTCTACACTCTGAGATGTTGATTCTACAGCAATATTTGCCTCCTCTAGAGCATCAATTGTTAATGTTTCTCTTTCTGCCATGATTCCTTCTTTTTTAGTTTAACTTAATTGTATTGTTTGTTTCAATTGTTTAGTTATGCTTGATAATTTGTTTTAAAACCCCTCTCAAAAGAGAGGGATTATTTGATGTTTTGCTTTGTTATTTTCTTACTACTTTTAGGTAAGCCGCTGGATTTGCAGGATTAAAAACCGTTTTGTCAATTGTCAATGAAAATGGCTTCATATCATCCGCAGGTACTTTTACTTTCATACTTGCAGCCACTTCTTTGTATAAATCCTGTAGAATTAATTTATCAGCAATTGCTTTATAATTTGGCGCTTCTTTCAAATATCCAAATCTTACATACTGCGCCATAGCCCAAATTGCATACGATTTACGAGGGAAATTCACCAATCCTCCTTTGTGGAAAACCATTTGGTCACCTTTATAAATCTTTTGTCCTAACTTACAACCCAGATTGTATTCACCATTCAAACGATCCTGAATAACATCGTTATTAGCATTTACATAAGGTGCTCTTCCTATGATATCGGCTGTTTTTTTACGATTAGCAGGAACATCTAACCATATACACGCTTCTAAAATTGCTTTCATTACTTTTTTAAGATCTTCTCTCCTTTTGGCAGCAAAATCTTTGTTTACGACCAATGCTTTTTCTGGGTGATCTTTCCAAATATCTTGTGTGGCAATTTGAGTAAACCCTACTCCTTGCATAGCAGCAACACCACCCCAAGGCTCTCCTACACAGAATCCATCCATGTTACCCACTTTCATATTTGCAACCATCTGTGGAGGTGGAATAGTGATAATTTTTGATGTTTTTTGATTCACCCCTGCAATAGCTAACCAGTTACGTAACCACAAATCGTGTGTTCCTCCTGGGAAAGTCATTGCAAACGTTACTTCTTTTTCGGCTTTTAATTTAGCGGCAACTACTGGAGCTACTTTTGCCATATCTTTAAAACCAACTTTTCCACAAAAATCATTTGACAATGTAATTGCTTGACCATTTGAATTAAGCATCATCGCTATTTTCATTTCCGATCCTGCTTTTCCCCCCACTCCTGTGTATACTGAGAAAGGCATCGAATACAAGCAGTGTGCTCCATCTAATTCTCCTGTTAAGATTTTATCCCTAACATTTGCCCAAGAAGATTCTTTGGTTACAATTACTTCTACACCATATTTTTTAAACAAACCCAACTCTTTGGCCATTACAATAGGTGAACAATCCGTAAGAGGAATAAAACCTAATTTGATAGGATCACCTTGTGCGCTTGTTGTAATTGATGTTAATGAAACCAAGGTTACCAATCCTGCTAGCATCAATCTTGAAAAAAGTTTTGCTATTTTTTGTGTTGTTTTTTTCATATCGATTTTTTTAATGATTAAAACTTACTTATTGAGATTCTTATTTTGTATGAAGCAAATTTACGTAAGTATATTTACTTAAAAATCACCTAAAAACCAATCAAAAACAGTTTTTTATCACAGTTTAATCTAGTACCTAAACATTAAAAAAAACTGCCAAAACACAACATTTATAGCTAACTCCTTATTCAACATGGATTTTTGACTTCATAATATACGTAGTTATTACAACGTATTGTTACTAAAAGAAATTAATGGATTAAAAATTCTTCTTCTAAAATAGATTTCATGTTTGTTTAAACTGAAAACTACATCATCTACAGTAGATTTCACTAGTAGACGGTTTTTAATATCATTACTATATAATATGTAATAAAGTAGCCTTTTCAGTTAGTTAAATTTTGTTTAAAAAAAGTTGATTTTTATTTAAAACTGTACGTTTACCAGATAATATATCTTGATTACAAAAGGGATGTTTTTGAATAATCATCGTTTTTCAAAGCAAAAAAAACATTAAAAACAATATTTTGAGTTTCTTTTACTTTTTTGTCAAACTCAAAAAAAAAAATCCAAAAAAATAAGTACTTATACGTAATTAATACGTACTTTTACATTTTAAATACAAGTATCAAGTTTGAATAAGGAGTTCGCTATAAAAAAACAGAAATGCTAATGCAAAATTCAGAAATCAAAACTACATGTTCCTATTGTGGAGTAGGATGTGGAATAATTGTAAGCAAGGATTCTAGCAATGGAGTTACAGTAAAAGGAGATGTCGATCATCCAGTTAATCGCGGGATGTTGTGTTCTAAAGGAATGAACCTACATTATGTAGCCAACGACACTTCTGATAGAATTCTTTATCCTGAAATGCGTTGGAGCAAATCACACCCTTTGGAGCGTGTCACTTGGGATGAAGGCTTAGATCGTGCCGCAGCCGTATTCTCTTCTATTATAAAAAAGCACGGACCTGATAGTGTAGGCTTTTATATCTCAGGACAATGCTTAACCGAAGAATATTATCTCGTTAATAAATTGGTCAAAGGTTTTCTAAAAACCAATAATATTGATACTAATTCTCGTTTGTGTATGAGTTCGGCCGTAGCAGGCTATAAAAAAACATTTGGAGAAGATTCGGTACCTATCTCCTATGAAGATATTGAATTAGCAGATACCTTCTTGATAACGGGTGCTAATCCTGCTTGGTGCCACCCTATTTTGTTTAGACGTTTAGAACAGCATAAGGAGAAAAACCCTAATGTAAAAGTAATTGTAATCGACCCAAGAAAAACAGATACTGCTTTATCTGCCGATTTACATTTGCAAATTTTACCAGGGAGCGATATTATCTTATACCATGCATTGGCAAAAAGAATTATCGAAAAAGGCTATGCTGATATTGATTTCATCAAAAAACACACTGAAAATTTTGAAGCATATAAGGATTTAGTACTCTCTACTTCATTAGAAAAAGCAACTCAATTGTGTGGTATTTCAATAAAAGAAATTGATCTAGCCGTAGATTTAATAGGTAAAGCCCAAGGATTCCTTACCTTATGGGCAATGGGATTGAACCAAAGTGCCGTAGGTGTTGATAAGAATACTGCTTTGCTTAACATTTCTTTACTAACAGGACATGTGGGGAAACCGGGTTCAGGACCATTTTCATTAACTGGACAACCCAACGCAATGGGTGGCCGTGAAGTGGGTGGAATGGCAAATTTACTTGCCGTTCATAAAGAATTAGCCAACCCTGAACACCGCCAAGAAGTTGCTGATTTTTGGGGAGTAGATTCCATTTCCGAAAAACCAGGACTAACAGCAACCGAAATGTTTGCCGCTTTAGAATCAGGGAAAATGAAAGCCGTATGGATTATTTGTACCAATCCAATGGTAAGCTTACCTAATTCCAGACAAGCCGAAAGAGCATTGAAAAATGCTAAATTTGTTGTGGTTCAAGAGATATCACACAATGCCGATACAGCTAAATTTGCCGACTTACTGCTTCCTGCTGCGGGATGGTTAGAAAAAGAAGGAACTATGACCAATTCGGAAAGAAGAATTTCTTATCTCCCAAAAGGAATAAACCCTCCTGGTGAAGCGCTTCCTGACTTTGAAATCCTTATCCGATTTGCCAAAAAAATGGGATTTACAGGTTTTAATTTCAATACTACCGAAGATGTCTATAAGGAATATTCACAAATGACAAAAAATACGCATATTGATGTTTCTTACCTTAACTATAACCGATTAAAACAAGAAGGAACTTTTCAATGGCCTGTCCCAGATTATGGACATCCTGGTACTCCTCGCCTTTTTACCGATAAAAAATTCTATACACCTTCTCAAAAAGCCATTTTCAATTTACCTACAACAATTGAAAACACCTCTGTAGAACCTGATGACAACTTCCCTCTTATTCTTACTACTGGTCGAATCAGAGACCAATGGCACACCATGACTAAGACTGGGAAAGTTTCTCGTTTACTATCTCATATTCCTAGTCCTTACCTCGAAATCAATCCAATAGATGCCTTCAAAACAGGTATTGAAAATGGGGATGTTGCAGTGGTTAATAGCCGAAATGGAGAAGTAAGAGTTAAGGTTAAAGTAACAGATACCATTAAAGAAGGAGTCGTATTTTTACCTATGCATTGGGGCAAACAATTAGAAAACGATCTAAATAGAACTAACAATCTAACAAATACTCTTGTTGATCCTGTTTCTAAAGAACCTGATTTTAAGTATACCGCAGTAGCTGTAAAAAAATACGAAAAAACATTTCAAAAAATAGCTATCGTAGGGGCTGGAGCAGCTTCTTTCCGATTCATTCAAAACTACAGAGAATTAAACACAACCGATGAGATTATTGTTTTCTCTAACGAGGCCAATCCTTTTTACAACCGTGTACTGTTACCTGAATATGTAACCAATGAATTATCTTGGGAAAATTTATTAAAAATTAGAACGGATGATGGCTTAAGTAAACTAAATATAAAATTAAAAGCTGCTGTGAGTATTGATAATGTAGATACTATCAACAAAACAATCACAGACAGTCAAGGCGAAACCCATACTTTTGACCGTTTAATTCTGGCAACAGGTAGTCGTCCGTTTATTCCAGAAAATGCACAATTACATTTACCTGGTCGTTTTACTATGCGTAGAAAAGACGATGCCGATAAATTGAAAAACTATTTGGATCAAACCAATTTAGCCCCAGAAGACCAACATGTAGTAATTGTAGGTGGTGGTTTATTAGGTTTAGAATTAGCCGCAGCTCTAAAACATAAAAAAGTAAAAATAACCATTATTCAAAGAGCTTCCCGATTGATGGAACGTCAATTGGATCAAATCTCTTGTAAATTATTAGCTGAAGAAGTACAACTTCGAGATATCCAAATTTATTTTGATAATGAAGTAAGTACTGTTTTTGAGTCCGATTTTCCAAACGAGTTAGAAATAGCACTTAAAAGTGGTAGAATCCTAACCGCTAATGCCATTGTATATGCCATTGGAACAATTCCTAATATTGAAATTGCTAAAGAAGCTGGTATTGTTTGTGGCCGTGGTGTAAAAGTAAATCAATACCTTCAATCTTCTAATCCAGATGTTTTTGCTATTGGAGAAATTGCGGAGTTTGAAGGCAAATTATTTGGAATTACCTCTGCTGCCGAAGAACAAGCCGATATATTAGCGAATTATTTTGCTGGAGATATTAGTAGTTTTTACAAAGGATCTGTTTTAATGAATATTCTTAAATTAGAGGATATTAATCTTTGTAGCATTGGCGATATTAATATCCCTGAAAATGACGACAGCTACGAAGAAATTGTTTTCGCTGATTTGAAAAAACGATATTATAAAAAATGTATCGTTAAAGACGATTTATTAGTAGGGGCTATTTTAATGGGTGACAAAAGTGAATTTGCCGAATTCAAAACCATGATTGAAAGCAAAATTGAACTGTCTGAGAAAAGAAACCAACTGCTAAGAGGAAGTAACGCTAGTGCAAAACCAGTAATAGGTAAACTTGTTTGTTCTTGCAGCCAGGTTGGTGTAGGAAACATTGAAGTAGCAATCAAAACTGGAACAACCAACTTCACCGAATTATGTAAATCTACAGGTGCAGGTCTTGGATGTGGTAGCTGTAAAACTGAAGTAAAAGAGATTTTAGCAAAGTGTAAATGAGTTGAAAAGTACTTAGTACTTAGTCCCTAGCGTTTCATACTACTAAGGACTTAGGACTAAAAACTAAGGACTAAAAAATAAAAAACATGGAATTAACACGATTAATAATAAAAGGGGGCGTTATTTCGCCAGGTGAGCTAAAAAACATTGTAAACTTATGTCTGGAACAAGGTTTGAAAAACATTTCTTTTGGCTCTAGGCAAGACATTATTTTTCCTAATGGTTTTAAGTATATAGAATCAGAAAATAATGCCAAGCTACACATTGTTTATCCTAATGAACAAAGTGGAAATAACATTGTATCATCTTATGTATCAACAGATATTTTTAGAAATACCCCTTGGCTTACAGGTAACAAGTTCCTGTATGTATTAGAACAATTTAAAGAACAACCTGTTTTAAAAGTAAATATTACCGACCCTAAACAACAATTAGTACCCTTGTTTACTGGACATATTAATTTTATTGCTTCTGAGCACGAAGATTATTGGTATTTATATATTCGACTACCTAATTGGCAACGTATGGAAGTATATCCAGTACTAATTTACAGCTGGGATATTGCTAAAATATATTACGAAATAGAACGTTTGGTTAGTGAAGAATCCATGGGAATCGAAATGATATTCAACTTAGTGAGTGAGAATATTGATTCTAATAACCGTACGATTGACAAGCCATTAACAATTCCTTTTTATCCGTTCCCTTATTATGAAGGAATGAACCGTTTGGGTATAGACCAATACTGGCTAGGTTTATATTGGAGAAACAACCTGTATGATTTAGCATTTCTAAATGAAATGTGCGACTTATGTTTTGATTGCAAAATTGGAAAAATATGTATCACACCATGGAAATCCTTCATCGTAAAAGGGATTCCAAAAGACCGAAAATTAGATTGGGAAAAATTCCTTGGCAAAAACGGAATTAATGTACGTCATTCGCTTTTAGAATTAAACTGGCATTTACCTGTAGCTACTGATTGGTCCTTAAATCTAAAAACTTTCTTAGTTAGGACCTTAGACCAATTTGATATTAGTACTTATGGACTTACCTTTGGTATTTCTGATTACAATCGTGATGGGCATTATTTTACTTCAATAGTAATTGAGAAAAATAAGTTACCCAAAGATTTAGAAACAATAAAAATACGAGACACCTATAATGTCTTGTATGCCAAACATTTTGACCCAAATACTCGTGAATACATTGTTCACACTCAAGATATTGACAAGTTAGAATTACCAAGTATTTTAATCGAATTAAGTAAAAAATACTTTAATGAACTGGGTAATATCACTTCTGTAGAAAATAACACAGCTACTGCTGCAACAAAAAAAGAAAAACAAGAGCATGATATTTACCAATGTTCAGAATGTCTCACTATTTACAATCCAGAATTTGGTGATATCGAACAAGGAATTGACAAAGGAATTCTTTTTAAAGAGCTACCTGCTGACTATTGTTGCTCTTTATGTGAAGCACCAAAATCAGATTTCGTACTTTTGGCTACAGAAAAACAAGATATCTAAACTAAAATTATCCTAAAAATACCTTTTATGAGTATCGAATATAAAACTGTTGATTCTTCAAAAATTACGATTTCAGAATTAATGCTGCCATCGCACACTAATTTCAGTGGAAAAATTCACGGTGGTTATATTTTATCCTTGATGGACCAGATTGCCTTTGCTTGTGGTTCTAAATTTTCAGGAAACTACTGTGTAACGGCTTCGGTTGATACCGTAAACTTTCTAAAACCTGTTGAAGTAGGCGAATTACTAACTATGAAAGCTAGTGTAAATTATGTAGGGAATAGCTCTATGATAATTGGTATACGCGTTGAATCTGAAAACATTCAAACAGGTGTTGTCAAACATTGTAATTCTTCATATTTTACTATGGTGGCCAAAGACAAAGAAGGAAATAACACTCCTGTCCCTGGATTAATTTTAACTACCTTAAAAGAAGTGAGTCGCTTTCAAAATGCATTGAGACAAATCGCTTTGAAAAAAGAAAAAGAATACCAAAAAACGGTAGCCACATTTGGTTCTATTGAGACAATATTAAAATCAAATGAATACAAAGTAAGAGTAGATTTTGAAAATTAAGAGTTGCCATAAATACGACCGTTTTTTAAAACGGCCGAATCTATAAACAACTTCTAAAAACGCGAAAAGCACAGTGTAACGCTGTGCTTTTTGTATTTATGAATTTTCAATTCTACAAACATAGGATGACAAACTGAACGCTGAAAATCTTTCGAGTGGTTACCCCCCAATCGCAATCATAGAACGATTATCCTGATTTAAAACCGGATTATCAACATCTTCAAGAGTTGTCATTCCTGCCCTAACTTTTTTCTTGCTTTTAATGGCATTGCTAATCACGGTTTCAATTGGAGCACCGTTGCGATACGGAGTCAAAATATCGGTTTCAATATTGGAAAACAGGCAATTTTTGATTTTCCCATTTGCCGTAAGCCGAATTCTATTGCAACCATCACAAAACGGATTGGTAATTGAACTTATGATTCCAAAACTTCCTAAAAAGTTATTTATCTTAAATTCTCTGGCGGTAAAATGTTGCTCATCTTCTAATTTCTCCAAATTTTCTTCAGAAAAATGAGTGTTAATTTGGTCCAGAATTTGCTTTTGTGATATCATCTTACTCCTGTCCCATTCATTTCCTGCAAAAGGCATGAATTCAATAAAACGAATGGAAATCGGCAAAGACTCGGTTAGGTTAATAAAGTCAACGATTTCATTATCATTGAATCCTTTAATCAACACCACATTTACTTTTACCTTAAAATCATTATTTAAAAGCAAATGTAAATTGTCTATTACTTTTTCAAACTGATTGCGAAGTGTAATCGTATTGAATTTGGTTGCTACCAAAGTATCCAAACTCAAATTGATGTTTTTGACTTTAAATTGCTTTAATACTTCCAGATGTTTGTCAATTAGAATTCCGTTAGTAGTAATCGAAATCTCGGTTTCTAATTGGGATAATTTTTCTATGATTTCAGGAAAATCTTTTCGCAACAGCGGCTCCCCTCCTGTCAATCTAATTTTGTTAACTCCATTATTTACGAATGTCTGGGCGATAGCAAAAACCTCATCGGCGGTCATTAACTCTTTTTTGGGAGTCAATGCAATTCCCTCAGCCGGCATGCAATAAGTACAACGTAAATTACATTTTTCTATTAAAGAAATACGTAAATAATTGTGTTTACGACCAAAATCATCCGTCAATATGGTGTTATTTGGTATCATGATTACTCCCTTTTAGGATGTGAAAAACATGCAAAACATGTGGAAAAACAGCATCCATCGATTCTTTGGCACCATTAACCGAACCTGGCAAAGCCAAAACCAAACTGTCTCCTATAGTTCCCGCCACCGAACGCGAAAGCATCGCATAAGGCATACGATCCTGACCGTAATTGCGGATGGCTTCTTCAATTCCCGGAATCCTGTTTTCTAATAATGGCTCTAATGCTTCCGGCGTAACATCCCTTGGCGAAAGCCCGGTTCCTCCGGTAAAAATCACCAATTGGTTATCTTCAACATACTTTTTAGTTCTGTTCTGGATAAAATCAACTTCATCAGGAATAATTTCGTAATGAGTCGTTTCCACACCGTAAGATTCTAATTTCTCAACGATAACTTTTCCGGAACGGTCTTCCTTATCTCCTGCAAAAATAGAATCGGAACAAACAAAAACAGCCGCTTTTAAAACATTGCGGAATCTGTTTTTATACGAAGACTTTCCTCCTTTTTTCTCCACTAATTTAATAGTCGAAATTTCGATATTCTTATCGATAGGTTTCAACATATCATACATCGTCAACGCCACAATAGACGCGCCGTGCATAGCTTCAACCTCAACTCCTGTTTTATAAACGGTTTTAACCGTAAAAAGAATATCAATCGTTAAATCCTTGATTTCATAAGCCACCGCCGTATATTCAATAGGCAAAGGATGACAATCAGGAATGGATAAATGTGTATTTTTTACTGCAAACAAACCTGCAGTTTTAGCCATTTCAAGCACATTTCCTTTAGGAACTAAATTTTTCTGAATAGCTTCTATGGTTTCTGGCAAACTTACTTTTACAGTTGCCATGGCAGTTGCCGAACGTAACGTACTTATTTTATGGGTAATATCAACCATTTTTTATTTTTTTTCATCACAAACCTGCCACGCCGGCAGGCGGGTTACACTAATTCACACAAATTAAAATTCGTTTAAATTTCACAAATCATTGAATGAGATTGCAATTTGTGTCCTATTTTCAATTTATTTTATTTGTGACTATTTATACAACTTGCCTCGCCGACAGGCGGGTTCGTGTACAGCTTTTTAGACGTTATTTATTTTGCTTCCAAATGAAGTCTTCGTTTTCAAAAATTTCCTTACCAAAGATAGGCACTTCGGTTTTAATCCAATTCACGATAGCCTCAGTAGCCTCATAAACCTGAGTGCGATGTCCCGCCGAAACAAAGACAAACAAACAAATTTCACCGGCTTTAACCACACCCAAACTGTGATAAATGTGCATACAAACCAAGTCAAATTGAGCAAAAGCTCTTTCACGTATAACCGCCAGAGCTTCATTTGCCATTTCTTCATAAGCTGTATACTCAATCGCTTTTACTACATTTTCTTCTTCATGCACATCGGCGCGAACTTGACCTAAGAAAATATTATGTGCTCCTATGGTATGTTTTCCTTGATGTTTCGCGATGGAATCGGCTATAAATTCAGGAGTTATGGCTCCTTCTATGAAAACTTTTTTACTCATTTTTTTTTTAATTTTACCGCAAATTCGCAAATTATAAACTTTTATATTTTTTTGAATCTGTAGTTATTATTTTTAAATCGAAAGAATATTATTGGCTATAACTTCTTCTAATTTCAAAGCACCACCTGAAACACTTTGAACATTTGGAAATTGATTCTTTTTCAAAATTTCAACGGCGGTTTTACTTCTTATTCCTGATTGGCAATACACCAATATTTTTTTATTTGAATCTAATATTGAAAGATTATTTTCTAATTCTGAAAGCGGGATTTGAATACCGTTTCGAAATCTAACTTTAGGCAATTCTTCTACATTTCGAACATCCAAAAAAAGCACTTGACTATCATTAATTTTTTCCAATGCTAATCGGGCAGAAATCTCTAAAACTGGAGCAGGAATGCTATTATATTTCTTTTCAAAATCTGATTTACTTAATGAATTTTCCGAAGTTCTTACTAAATCAAATTTTTGTTGGTCATTCGTTAGCATATTATAAATCAACAATTCGCCCGAAAGTACATTGCCAATTCCCAGAACCATTTTTAAAACTTCATTAGCCTGAAACATGCCAATAATCCCAACTGAAATTCCCATTACACCGGCATCTACACAGTTTTTACTGTTTGAAGATTCATCCGGAAAAAGACAACGGTAGGTAGGTCCGTTTTGATAATTAAAAACCGAAATCTGACCTTGGAATTTATAAATAGATCCGTAAACAAAAGGCTTGTTGGTTACTTGACAGGCATCATTTATCAAATATTTGGTTTGCAAATTATCGGTCGCATCGACCATAATATCATAATATTCGAATAAAGGAATGGCATTTTTAGCATTCAAAGTATCGGTAATGGCATTAATCTGAATCGAAGGATTCAAAGACAAAGCCATCGCCTTAGCTTCTAATGCTTTGGATTTTCCTATGGCATCACTTTTATAGATTACCTGCCGTTGCAGATTACTGATTTCGATAGCATCATCATCAATAATCCCTATTTCTCCAATTCCGGCTGCTACCAAATACGGTAAAATTGCCGCACCCAAACCACCGGCACCAATAATCAATACCTTAGCTTGGCCTAGTTTTTCCTGGCCTTTTTCACCCACTTCAGGAAGTATAATTTGTCGATTGTATCGCATAATTGCTACCAATTAAGAAATTGTTTTTTTAACCTCCGGCAAAAGGAGGCAACAAAGCAACAACATCATTAGTCATTAACATGTAACTGTTTTTGTCTTGTACCAGTTTTTGATTGACCGCAATACTATAAGAAAGCGAGCCTAAATCGTATTTTTGTTCTAATTCATCTACTAATTCCTGTAAAGATAAATTAGAAAAAGGAATATTCTCTCCTTGAACTTTTGTTTTCTCGGCTACAGCACCAAAATATTTTACACTTAGCATTATTCAGTTACATTTAAATTTTGAAAAATAAATTCGTCATCACTATAAGCCGCTTTAGTAAAAACAGCTAATTCTGAAGTATGATTTACCACCTCTCCAATTACGATAATAGCCGGTGAAGCCAGTTTGTGTTCAGCTACTAATTTACTGATGGTACTTACCGTTCCTATTACTTTTTTCTGTGTGTCTTTCGTTCCGTTTTGAATGATAGCCACCGGCAAATCATCGGTTCTGTTGTTTTGATAAATAGATACAATTTCGTCCAGTTTATTCATTCCCATTAAAATCACCACCGTAGCCGACGACTGCGCTGCCAAACTAACATCAGTCGATAATTTATGTGCCGAAGTTGTTCCTGTAATTACCCAAAAACTTTCTGAAATTCCGCGTTGTGTTAAACTGATTCCGTTAGAAGCCGGAACTCCTAAAGCCGAAGATATTCCCGGAACAATAGCCGTTTCCAGACCATGTTTTTGAGCAAATTCAATTTCTTCACTTCCTCTACCAAAAACAAACGGATCACCTCCTTTTAATCGCACCACATGACCGTGTTTTTGAGCCATAACCACAATCAATTCATTTATCTGATCCTGAGTATAGGCATGACAACCAAAACGCTTACCCACAAAAACTATTTCGGTTCCTGCAGCAGCATATTGTAACAAATCCTCATTCACCAGCGCATCATAAAGCACTACATCCGCATCTCCTAAAGCTTTGATGGCTTTAATGGTAATTAATTCCACATCGCCAGGACCAGCTCCTACAATTGTTAATCTTGGTGTGTTTGCCTCTTTCATAATCTTCAGTATAAATTGGTATTCAGTTCTTGCAATTCGGTTAGCGAATTGACATTTCTAAATTGCTTGCTTTTCTCGCCTGTAACTTCTATTATTTGATGATTCACTTTTGCTAACAAGTGCATCATTTTTAATTCATTTTCTTCTATAGCCTTTTTTAGAACCGGAATTATTTTTTTCGAATAAATTCCTATCAAAGGATGGATTTTATTGGTATCTGAAAAAACAGAAACCTCAAAATCTGTTGTATGTTTGTTAATCAATTCCAATAATATTTCGGTTGAAATCAGCGGAATATCACAACTCAATATCAAATTAGTTTCCGATTGAGAATGAACCAAAGCCGAATAAATTCCGCCAATAGGTCCTTTGTCTATTTCAATATCTTTTATTTTTTGATACGGCAAATAATCATAATTTGCTGTATTTGTCACTAATTGTATTTCATTACTAATAGGCTTAACCGCTTCAATGATATGCTCAATAAATGGATTTCCCTGAAAAAGCACTAATCCTTTCTCCGATTGCATTCGGCTACTTTTGCCTCCACAAAGAATTGATACAGTTACTTTTTTCATTTTTCTTTCAATTAAAAGGCAAAACTACAACTTCCTGATTCGCCTTAACATGAGTAATATCATGTGGTATGACAATTAAACCATTTGCAACCGAAAAAGTATTCAACATTGCCGAACTCTGACTCTCCAAAACCGTTACTTTTTCATCTCCGTAAAGCGCTTTTAAAAACAAGGTCTTTCCAGTTGTATTTTTAAAATCTGTACTTATCTTTTTCTTCATTTCCGGCAAATGTATTGCTTCAAATCCCATCAACTTTTTCAAAGCAGGAAAAGCATATACATAAAAACAAGTCAGTGAAGAAGCGGGATTTCCCGGTAAAGCAAAGACAATTTTATTTTCTTTTGTTCCAAAAAACAAAGGCTTACCCGGTTTTTGATTGATCTTATAAAACAACTCAGTCACTCCGTTTTTCAACAAAGCTTCTTTGACATAATCATAATCCCCTACCGAAATTCCGCCTGAAATCAACAAAACATCAAAATTAGCCAAACAGCTTTCTACTGCTTTAATCGTTTTTTTCAGACTATCTTTAACCTTAAAAACAGTCGTTTTTTTAATCCCGATTGTTTGTAAAGCCGCTTCTATCATTAGCGAATTACTTTCGTAAATTTTTCCTTTTGGCAATTTATTTCCGGCCGGCACTAATTCATTTCCGGTAACTAAAATAGCTACTCTTGGTTTTTCATATCACCTTGATTTTTGTAATTCCCAAACAGGCTAAAAAACCAATAGCCGCAGGAGTAATCACCGTATTGGCATCAAAAACCAATTCGCCTTTTTTAATCTGCTCTCCTTTTTCACGAATATTAGCACAAGCAACAGGCATTTTTTCAATTTGAAGCAAATTGTCCGTTCTTGTTGTATGCTCCTGCATCACCACAGTATCAGTATCATCAGGAACAAAAGCACCTGTAAAAATACGAACCGCTTGATTTTCCTCAATTTTATCATCCAGAAAATCTCCGGCTTGTGATGTATTTACCACTTCAAATTGATTCGATCCATTATGAGTAAAAGCATATCCATCCATCGCCGACTGACGAAAAGGAGGCATATTTATTGGAGAATAAACCGCTTCTGCCAAAACATACCCCAGTGATTTACTCACTTTAATTTTTGCAATTGGCATTTTACAACTATTCTCAGCTATAATATTTAAAGCTTCGGCTACTTGAATCATAAAAATTTCATTTTTTAAAACTAAGTATAAATACTTATGCAAATATAAGTAATTTTGATTAGTGATGTTATAAATTAACGCTTTTAAGGAGCGAAATGTCATAAATAAAATTAACCCTCTATTAATTGCAAAAAAACAAATTTTTAATTGCTTTTTGTTATAAATCTTTAAAGTGAATTTTCACAAAAACAGATTAACTTCAGAATTTCACTTGCTAAACAAGCTAAAAACTACTCATTTGGCAAAACCAAACTGGATGTAATTTGTTCTAAAACCTCAAAAGCGGTTTCCGCCATTTTGTTTCCTTTGGTATCCAAAAGCGGATTGATTTCGCAGAATTCTACACAAATTACTTTTCGAGAAGCAATAATTTGATTAATTATAGCAATTACTTCATAGTGATCAAAACCTTTTGAAACCGGTGTTCCTGTTCCATTTGATACCAAATCACAATCTAAAGAATCAACATCAAATGAAACATATATCATATCACAATGTTCTAATTTCGACAATGCTCTTTCTACACAATTAGCTAAACCTTTATAACGAACCTCCTCAACACGGAAATTTTTAATACCTAATTGTGCAATTTGGAAGTCTTCAGCCTCCTCAGTATCCCGTACTCCAAAATAAATTAAATGTTCAGCCTCTAATTTAGAACCAGGAATTCCAATATTTTTCATTTCCTCCCAATGAAGTTGCGTTTCCGGAATTACTTCATTGATTTGACATTTTAAATTATCAAAACCTAAAGCAGCTCCAAGAGGCATTCCATGAATATTTCCTGAAGGAGAAGTATAAGGCGAATGCAAATCAGCATGAGCATCAATCCACACAACACCTAATGTTTTATGAGGATACATAGCTTTAATTCCGCTAATAGTTCCCAAAGCTGAAGAATGATCTCCTGATAAAACAATAGGTAAAAAATGGGCTTCTAAAGTACGCTTAATTGCATAGGAAACACGAGTACATTGTTCTAAAACAAACTCAATACGTTTCGCAAATGTATTTCGATTCTTATCGTAAATGGTTTCGTTATGCGTCTTAACATCTTCGAAGGTAAATTGATTAAAATATTCACTTCCATGATTGATTGCTGCAACTTCTAATGCATCCACTCCTAAATCAGAACCACGAGTTCCACCACCAATATCCGAGCGATTTTTTATTAATTTAATTACCCGATCCATACCGTTTTATTTAAAATCGTTTAACGCTTTTTCGATAATTGACAAACAGTCTTGTATTTGATTTTCTGTAATCACTAACGGTGGCGCTAAACGAATTTTGTTGCCATGTGTAGGTTTAGCCAGCAAACCATAATCTCTGAATTTCAAACAGATATTCCATGCTAAATCTGATTCTTCATCACAATCAATTACTATTGCATTCAATAAACCTTTTCCTCTTACTAGCTTAATCAATGAATTCTTAGCTGCAATTTCGTTTAGTCCTTTTCTCAAAATCACACCCAATCGTTCAGCATTTTCGGCTAACTTCTCCTCTTTGATAACTTCTAATGCAGCAATTGCTACCGCAGCAGCGACAGGATTACCCCCAAAAGTAGAACCGTGTTGCCCTGGCTTGATTACATTCATTATTGAATTATTAGCCAAAACAGCCGAAACAGGATATACACCTCCTGAAATGGCTTTTCCTAAAATTAAGATATCGGGTTGTACGTTTTCATGTTGTACTGCCAATAATTTTCCAGTACGAGCAATACCTGTTTGAACTTCATCGGCAATAAATAACACATTGTGTTTTTCGCATAATGCTTTGGCTTTCGCCAAATATCCTTCGCTAGGAACATAAACTCCTGCTTCACCTTGAATAGGTTCTACTAAAAAGCCAGCAATATTTTTTGAAGATTCCAATGCTTTTTCCAATGCATCCAGATTATCATATTCTATTTTTATAAATCCTTCCGTAAAAGGCCCAAAACTTTTGCGAGCCGTTTCGTCGTTCGAAAAAGAAATAATAGTTGTAGTTCTTCCATGAAAATTGTTTTCACAAACAATGATTTGTGCTTGATTCTCAGCAATTCCTTTTACTTCATAGGCCCATTTTCTACATAACTTCACAGCAGTTTCGACAGCTTCTGCTCCTGTATTCATTGGTAAAACCTTATCAAAACCAAAATATTGCGTTACAAATTCTTCGTAAACACCTAATTTATCATTATAAAATGCACGAGAAGTTAAGGTTAATTTTTGGGCTTGCTCAAGCATTGCTCCCACAATTTTAGGATGACAGTGTCCTTGATTAACCGCTGAGTAAGCCGATAAAAAATCGTAATATTTTTTTCCATCTACATCCCACACAAATACACCTTCTCCTTTTTCCAAAACTACTGGTAAAGGATGGTAATTATGAGCTCCATAATTATTTTCTTTATTAATTAATTCTTCCGATTTTGGAGAGTGAATTTCCTGTATTTGTTCCATGATTTCTATTTATTTTCTAAGTTACAAAAATACGTATATTTTATTGCCTATCAAAACCTTAATATAAGCCTTAAACAGAAGAAAACGAAGCGATTTATTCTCTCTTTTTTACATAAAAAACAGCTTCATCAGCATAGAATCACTAGGTTTTATCAAATTAATTTTCAGATATTTGTAAAAAATACAATCACAACCAGCAGATATCAATTTATGAGAAAATTTCTTTTTCTACTTGCTTTTAGTGCGTTGGCTTCTTGTCAAGGTACAAAAGAAGTCTCGTCAAAAAAACAATTAGCCCAATTAAATATTCTAATTCTATTACAATTGAAGAATTAAAAAAACACCTTTACATCGTTGCTAGTGATTCTATGGAAGGTAGAGAAACAGGTTCTGTAGGACAAAAAAAAGCGGGAAACTATTTAATTAATCAATATAAAAAAGACAAAATACCGTTTCCAAAAGGAGCTCAAAATTATTATCAAACGGTTCCTGCTGCTTTTTTAAATGCCAGAAGAAATGAGAATCTTCCTGATTCAGAGAATATTTGGGCTTTCATCGAGGGGACTGAAAAACCAGATGAAATCGTTGTGGTATCTGCCCATTACGACCATGTGGGTACTAAAAACAATGCTATTTATAATGGTGCTGATGATGATGGTTCAGGAACTGTAGCTCTTCTTGAAATTGCCCAAGCTTTTCAACTTGCAAAAGCACATGGACAGGGACCTAAACGCTCTATTTTAATATTGCATGTTACAGGTGAAGAACACGGCTTACATGGTTCTCGCTATTATACTGAAAATCCATTATTCCCAATCAAAAACACTGTTGCCAACATCAATATCGATATGATTGGGCGTCGTGATGTAGCACATAAAGATACTAACAACTATATTTATTTAATTGGTGCCGACAGACTTTCAAGTGATTTGGATAAAATTTGTAAGGAAGTAAACGAAAATTACACCCATTTAGACATTGATTATAAATACAATGCGGCCAACGATCCAAACAATTACTATCGTCGTTCGGATCATTATAATTTTGCTGCCTTAGGCATCCCTTCTGTTTTCCTTTTTAACGGAACACATGCCGATTATCACAAACCTACAGACACTGCCGACAAAATTGAGTATGACGCTTTAGCAAAAAGAGCGCAACTAGCATTTAACATCGCATGGGAAATTGCAAATAGAAACGAAAGAATTGTGGTAGATAAAAAATAATAAATGAAATACAAAGCCGTACTATTTGACCTAGACGGGACCCTAGTCAACTCATTAAAAGACATTGCCGATTCTATTAACTTTGTTCTTCAAGAAAGTAATTTACCCACACATAGCTATGAAGTTGTTAATAATTTCATTGGCAGCGGACTGCATGTTTTAGTTACAAAAGCCCTTCCAACTACTCATCAAGATAGCGAAACAATCACAAAAACTTTCGGGGCGATGATGACCATTTACGGGAAAAATTGCACTAACAAAACCATTGCTTATGATGGAGTCATGGAATTATTATACTCACTAAAAGCAAAAAATATCAAACTTGCCATTTTATCGAATAAGGCAGATGAATTAACTAAGAAAATTGGGAACACCTTATTCCCAAACTATTTCGAAATCGTTATGGGATTGAAAAGTGAATCAACGAAAAAACCTAATCCGATTGCAGCTCTTGAAATCAGTGCTGCTTTGGGTTGTAAACCAGAAGAAATACTGTATGTAGGCGATTCTGGAATAGACATGCAAACTGCTAAAAACGCCCGTATGTTTGCTGTGGGAGTTCTTTGGGGTTATCGACCAAAAGAGGAATTAGTAGCAGAAGGAGCGCAAGCCCTTATTGAACATCCGTTAGAATTACTGAAACTTTTATAAATAGCCTGTAATACAAACAACATGAAATACAAATGCATCATTTTTGATTGTGACGGTGTATTGGTAGATAGCGAAGCTATTTCCATAGGTACATTAGTTGAAATGGCAAAATCTCATGGAGCTAGTATTGATCTAGATTACGCACATCAATTATTCTTGGGGAAATCGCTTGAATTTTGTTTTGACTACATTGCTGGTTTGGCTCAAAAAAAATTACCTGAAAATTTTGAGGAAGAATTTCGAAAACGAACTTTTGAGGCTTTTCAAAAAGAATTACAACCTATTAAAGGAATTCATGATTTGTTAGCCAAAATAAACATACCAATTGCCGTTGCATCAAATGGTCCAGCTGATAAAATAAGACTCAACTTAACAACCACCCAACTGATTGATAAATTTGAGGGTAATATATTTAGTGCTTACGACATCAATAGCTGGAAACCCAATCCTGAATTATATTTACATGCCGCAAAAATCATGGGATTTGACGTCAAAGACTGTGTCATTATCGAAGACAGTCCTGCAGGAGTCCAGGCAGCTTTGAGTGGTGGATTTGATGTTTTTGGATTTACTAATCATGCTAATTTTGATGCTTTACAGCAAATGAATATTCCGCTTTTTGACGATATGACACAACTTAACTTACTTTTACACTAACTTATTTCATTAAAAATGACAACACATTTGGCTTTACTTCGCGGCATCAACGTGTCTGGACACAACATGATGAAAATGGATGCATTACAAAAAATGCTTGAAAATATGGGCTTTACTAATGTTAAAACCTATATTCAAACGGGTAATGTTTTTGTCACTAGCGAAGAAGAAAGTCCAGCTGCAGTAGGATTTAAAATCAAACAAGAAATTTTTAAAACCTTTGGCCATGATGTCCCTGTAGTTGTTATTAACAAAGAAGATTTAATTGCTTGTCAAGAAAACAATCCCTTTTTGAAAGAAAACAATGTAGATACTAAAAAACTCTACGTAGCATTTGTTTCAATGGAATTGCATAAAGACAGAATTCACGATCTTAAAATGAGTCAAGTAAAACCAGATGAAGTTCATATAGACAGCAATAAAATATTTATAAAATATGCTGTTTCGGCTGGAAAGACAAGATTAGACCAAAAATATATTGAAAAAAACTAAATCTTACGGCTACAATACGTAACTGGAATACGGTAACACATTTACTAAAAATGTACAATGAAGAAGCATAACCAACTCATCAACTGAGAATTTGATATATTTTATTTCTAAAAAATACAATTATCCTAAAAAGAACAACTCCATTTCTTAAATTCATAAAAAGACTCAAAACTACGTAATTTAAACTATAAAAATTAAGTATTAATACTTGTTTTATTTATTTTTGTTTTATTGATAACTGAGTTCAACTCATCTAAAATATAAAACAAATGAGAGGAATTACTACTGAATGTACAAACTGCATCAACACAAATTGTTTTATTAAAAAGCACATACATCTAGAAAAAATGCAGGATTTTGTTTTAGAAAAAACAAATTATACTTGCAAAAAAGGGCAACAATTCATGATTGAAGGCGCTCCTATGCAAGGTTTGTATTTTATCCATAAAGGAAAGGTAAAGGTTTTAAAAACGGGAATTTACGGCAAAGAACAAATTGTTCGCCTTACTACTGATGGAGATACTTTAGGCTTTAGAGGATTTGGAACCACGAATCGCTATCTAATTGCGGCTTCGGCAATTGAAGATACTGTTTTATGCAATTTTAGTAACAATGTAATGCACGCCATCCTAAAATCAATTCCTGAATTTACTTATGATATGATGTTATTCTATGCCGAAGAACTGAACAAAAGTGAAAACAGAGTGAAAAAAATTGCTCAAATGAATGTTCGCGAAAGAGTAATCGACATCCTTTTGTATTTGCATAAAAAATTCGGACACACTAACAACTTACTCAATATCAACTTATCAAGAAAAGAAATTGCTGATTTTGCTGGTACAACCGATGAACAAGTAACTCGTATACTTTCGAGTCTAAAAAAAGAAGGTGTAATTAAAATCGTTAATAAAAAAATTGGAATCTTACAGCTCAACAAATTGAATGCTGAAATCGCCGAACACAAATAAAAAAATTAAACTAAAGATTTTAAAATCGCTTTACGCTTAATTTTTCCGCTTTCAGTAGTTTCAAATTCAGGGACGAAAAACAAAGCTTTTGGCTTTTCATATTTTTCTAACAAATGAAATATTGTATCGTCAAAATCTTTATTGTTACTTTCTATAACTAAAACTAATTTTTCGCCTAAAACAGCGTCTGGAATACCTCCAACAAAAAAACGAGAAGAAATACTATTGCTCAATTTTTCCTCAATTTTTTCAGGAATCAATTTGACACCGCCACTATTAACCACATTATCAATACGTCCTAAAAGAATAAATTGGTTTTCATTTATCATCTGGACTAAATCGTTAGTAAACAATCGCTCTTCGCTCACCAACGGTGCATCTATAACCAAACATTCATTGTCATCTTGCGAAATACGCACATTGGGTAATATCGAAAATGCTGTTTCTCCCACTCGCTTTGCTGCTATATGTGTTATGGTTTCGGTCATACCATAGGTTTCATAAACCTTAGTTTTTAAACCTACTAATTTTTGCTCTAAACTACTATCCATTTTAGCGCCACCCACAATAAGTTGGTTAACTTTGTGCAAATCATGAAAAGAGTTTTGAACTTGCATAGGCACCATTGCAACAAAATCATATTTTTTATTCAATAAAGTTAATGGAGTCGAACTAGGTGGAACAATATCAATTTCTAAACCTAAAATAAAACTTCTCACCAACATCATCTTACCAGCAATGAACTGAACAGGCAAACAACATAAAGCCGTATCACCTGGTTTTAAACCAAAAAAATCACCCGTAGCTAAGGCTGAATTCACAAGAGCTTGTTTGCTTTTTCGAATAATCTTTGGAACTCCTGTGGTACCCGATGTTTGCAAATCGATATACCAATTATCATCAAACCAATCCAATAAAAATTCCCCCAGCGCTTTTTCATGCTCATCGCCTTCCTTAATAAAGTAATAAGCCGCCACTCTTAATTCCTCACCATTTAAGTGAACTCCGTTGAATTTAAAATAATTATGAATGTTTTTATAGATAACCTTTTTCATAAACTAGAAAATAGTATCGATTGAACCAAATAACTTTTGTTTCCAATTACTCCATTTGTATTTTCTACTAAATATAAGTAAAAGTAAAGGGTAAATCAAGACTACTGGCAGAATAATATCTAAGCCTGCACGAGGTTCTGACATGTCTTTAAATATAGAATAGGTTTGAAAAGCAGACCAATCTGAGGTAACCAACAAAGCTCCTATTAAATTATTAGCGGCATGAAAACCTAGTGCCAACTCCATTCCGTCGTCCATCAATGTGATGATTCCTAAAAACAATCCTGTACCAATATAATAGACAAATATTAGGTTTCCAATCTTATCAACTTCAGGATTTAAATAATGCATAGCTCCAAATATTAGCGAAGTCATCACTAATGGAAACCATTTATTTTTAGCCAAATTACCAAATCCCTGCATCAAATATCCTCTAAAAATATATTCTTCTGAACTGGTCTGAAAAGGGATTAAAACAACAGCAATAAGCACTAAAACAGCAAAAGGAAGCGGTTTAAAATCTACAATGTACAAATCAGGATTTAAAAAATAATACACTAATGTAGAAACAATTGATATGGAGGCCCAAATTCCGAAAGAAAAGCCAATTCTACCCCAGTCAACTTTGTCTCGGGAGGTTGTAACCGAAAGCATCGTTTGTTTATGGAAAAATTTTACAACAAAAACAATCGCAGCAAATGCAAAAACAAAAGAGAGTAATAATAAGAAAAGAGTCAAATTTGATTCTAAAAAATGCATCACTGCTTCTTGTGTCATTGGATAACTTTCGCCTGTTGTCATCGTTTTGGTCATAATAGCGATTATAAGTGGAAGCTGACCTATAAAAGACATTCCAATAATTATTGCTGAACCCAATAGATACTTCCAAAATGGATTGTCTTTTCGAATACTTTGCTCTATAAACATTTTTTTAACGATTTAAATAGTAGTATTAAACTTTCGTAAGTTATTTTTGCTACTTCGAAATTACCTTTTTTATTTCACATTATAAAACCAGAATTCATGATTGAAGTATATCATAATCCACATTGTGGAAAATCAAGAAATTGTTTGGCTTTTTTAGAAAATGCAAATCAAGAATATACAATTATTAAATATCTAGAAGAAACTCCTAGTACTGATGAACTTACATCAGTATTAACAAAGCTAAAATTGAAACCTATAGATCTTATTCGTCAAAAAGAAAAAATCTGGATTGAAAATTACAAAAATCAAGAAATGACAGATGAAGCTATTATTCAAGCAATGGTCAATCATCCTATTTTAATTGAAAGACCTATCATCATCAAAGGAAACGAAGCCATAATTGCTCGCGATATGGATAAAATTGAAGCTTTCTTTAGTTAAACAAATAACTTTTTAACAGCAATTTAACATCCTTGGTTTTAAACCTAATCGGTTTTTTTTATTCAAAGGAAAAACATAAAACAACAAAAATGCAACGACCTTTTAAATTATTTTTAAGCCTTAGTTTATTTTTTATTTGCCTTACTAATTACGCAAAAACAATAGACCCTGTGAATGATCCAGCAAAGGAAAAAGTGAAAATCACTGGAACAGTAATCGAAAAAACAACTAAACAACCGCTGGAATACGCAACAATTACTATTACTGATTCAAAAAATCCAAAAGTGATTTCGGGAGGAATTACGAACGCTAAGGGAGGATTTGCAATTGAAGTTGCACCAGGAATCTACAACATCAAAATTGAATTTATTTCTTTTAAAGCGGTTGAATTCAACAATCGCTCTTTTGAAAAAAATAGCGATTTAGGAACAATCGCTCTTTCTGAAGACGCCGCTGTTTTGAATGAAGTAGTTGTACGTGCCGAAAAATCTACAGTTGAAATAAAATTAGACAAAAAAGTGTACAATGTAGGTCAAGATATGATTGTAAAAGGTGGAACAGTGAGCAATGTGCTTGAAAATGTACCTTCGGTAACAGTTGACGTAGAAGGAAATGTAAGTATACGTGGTAATGAAAATGTCCGTATTTTTATTGACGGACGCCCTTCTAACTCATTAAATATGGCCGAAGCACTACGTCAAATTCCTGCAGATGCTATCGATAAAGTAGAAGTAATTACTAATCCATCCGCTAGATACGATGCCGAAGGTGGTGCTGGTATTTTAAATATTGTTTTGAAAAAAGGAAAAAATTTAGGTTTTAATGGAAGTTTTATCGCTTCAACAGGTATTCCAGAAACCTATGGTTTAAGTGGTGATTTGAATTTTAAAACTAAAAAATTAAACTTCTTCACTTCTACAGGATACAACTATAGAACTAGTGAAGGTGCAGGTTTAACCTATTCTCAATTATTAGATAGTAATAAAAACACCATTGGTTATACTAATGAAGATAAAAATACTGAACGTATAAGAAAAGGAATTTCCAGTAAAACAGGTGTAGAATGGACCGTAGCTCCTAATACTTTTTGGACAAATTCTATAAGTTACAGAGATGATCGAGGTAGTAATAATGATTTAGTTAACTATAATTTTTTTGATGGAAGTTATAATTTCATCTCTAAACGTTACCGTTTAAGCGAAGGAGATGATAATGGAAACGACACCGAGTTTGCTTCTAACTTCTTAAAAAACTTCAATGATAATGGGCACAAATTAACCGTTGATTTTTCATACGCTACGAATAATGACACTGAAAATGCTCTAATTACCGATGAAACCTTAAACAGTAACACCCCAGCAACGTATGACTCTACCTTTAACAAACAAAAACAAAACATGATTCAAGTTCAAACTGATTATGTTTTACCTTTTGAAAATGGTAGCCAATTTGAAATGGGATATAAAGGGAATTTTAATAACCTAGACAACATTTATAGTGTTACCACTGATGATCAAGGAAATCCAATAAATAGTTTCCTATCGAATACTTTAGAATACAATGAGCGTATCAATGCTTTGTACACACAATATGGATTTAAATTAAAGAAAATCTCTTATCTATTTGGCTTACGTTGGGAAGATACTAAAATTGACGTAAACCTTTTAGATACCCAAAATTTCAATACCAAAAAGTACAATAACTTTTTCCCAAGCGCATTCATCAACTATGAAATTTCAGATGAAAGCAGTGTTTCTTTAAGTTACAGTAAACGATTATCAAGACCTAGAGGACGTTTCTTAAATCCAGCCACCAACTATTCGAGTAATATTAACCTGTTTAGAGGTAATCCTGATTTAGATCCTTCATTTACAGATAAATTTGATTTAGGATATTTAAAAAAATGGGAAAAAGTAACATTTAGTACTTCGATGTTTTTTGAAAACACAAAAGATGTTTTCTCTTTTGTAAGAACAGAAACAGGAGATTATGTGGGTAATAATCCTGTAGTTTTAAGTAGTCCTATCAATCTTGCTAAGGAACAACAATTTGGATTTGAATTTACACTAAATTACAATCCTACCAAAACATGGAAATTAAATAGTAGTTTCAATTTATCAAATTCTAAAACTACTGGAAGTTATACCTATACCAATGTTAACAACGAAGTAAAAACACAAGAACTTAATAATGAGGCTTTCTCTTGGTTCTCTAGAGTAAGTTCTAGATTAACATTACCATATAAAATTGATTGGCAAATTAATGGAATGTATTTTGGACCAAGAAAAACAGCTCAAGGTAAGAGTTTAGGAAACTACGTTATCAATACGGCATTTAGTAAAGATATTTTGAAAGATAAAGGAACAATTGCTTTTAATGTGAGTGATCTTTTCAATTCCAGAAAAATGAAAAATGATGTAAACTTACCAAGTGTTATTTCATATAGTGAATACCAATGGAGAAGAAGACAATTCAATCTATCTTTTACTTACCGTTTGAACATGAAAAAAACGGATAAACCTAAGCAACAAAGAAATAACAATGACGGCGGTGGTGACGGCGGTGAATTCCCAGGATAATATTTAAGAATACCCAAATAAAAAAAGCCAAATTCCAAATGTAAATATTGGAATTTGGATTTTTTATTGGAATTTAATTTTTGAACATAAAAAAAGGATTCGTAAAACGAATCCTTTTTTATTAAATCTCCATTATAGAGATTCTTGATTTTTTGCTTTCTTTTCTTTGAATCTTTCCCAAGCAGCACCACCTACCCAATAAGATACGAAGCTCACTAGGAAAAACATTAACCAAAATCCCATAGTAAGGATGGTTAAGAAAAGTAAAAAGCCTAAATACTGTGAAAATTCAAACATGTTTTCCGGAATTTTGAATGTAGCCACAAATGTAGCAGTTAATTTTTTTCTTAGCAATAAAATCAGCTGTCAATTTTCATAAAAATACATTTATGCGTACATTTAAACAGCCTTTTGTTAATTAAAAAAGTCAATCAAGCTAAAATCGCCTAAAAACAAATTCATAATCATGCAATACCGAATAGAAAAAGACACCATGGGAGAAGTTAAAGTTCCTGCTGACAAATATTGGGGCGCACAAACCGAACGTTCCCGAAATAATTTCAAAATTGGTCCTTCGGCTGCAATGCCTACAGCAATTATTATTGGTTTTGCTTATTTAAAAAAAGCAGCTGCTTTCGCTAATTGTGATTTAGGTGTTTTAAGTATTGATAAAAGAGATGCTATTGCGAGCGTTTGTGATGAAATTTTAGAAGGAAAGTTAGAAGATCAATTCCCTTTAGTGATTTGGCAAACGGGCTCCGGAACACAAAGCAATATGAATGTCAATGAAGTCATTGCTAACAGATCACAAATTTTAAAAGGATTGAAAATTGGCGAAGACGCCTCTTTTATAAAAGCCAATGATGATGTGAACAAATCACAATCTTCTAATGACACCTTCCCTACTGCAATGCACATTGCTGCATATAAAACCCTTGTTGAAAAGACAATTCCTGGAGTTGAACAATTACGAGATACATTAGATTTGAAATCGAAAGCATTTAAAGATGTAGTAAAAATTGGCCGAACTCATCTAATGGATGCTACACCAATCACTTTAGGTCAAGAACTATCAGGATATGTAGCTCAACTCAGCCACGGATTGAAAGCATTAAAAAACACACTTCCTCATTTGTCGGAATTGGCTTTAGGAGGAACCGCCGTAGGAACCGGACTAAACACACCAAAAGGCTATAACACAAAAGCAGCCGAATATATTTCCCTATTTACTGGGCTTCCATTTGTAACTGCAACCAATAAATTTGAAGCCTTAGCGGCACATGATGCGATGGTAGAATCACACGGCGCTTTGAAACAATTAGCTGTTTCTTTGAACAAAATTGCCAATGATATCAGAATGCTTGCATCAGGACCACGATCAGGAATTGGTGAAATTCTAATTCCTGAAAACGAACCCGGTTCATCCATCATGCCTGGAAAAGTCAATCCTACTCAATGCGAAGCATTAACTATGGTTTGTGCTCAAATTATGGGAAATGATGTGGCAATAAGTATCGGAGGTATGCAAGGACATTACGAACTGAATGTTTTTAAACCCATGATAGCAGCCAACTTTCTACAATCGGCAAACTTGTTAGGAGATGCCTGTGCCTCATTCGATGAACATTGTGCTCAAGGCATCGAACCCAATTACAAACGTATCAAAGAATTATTGGACAATTCGTTAATGTTGGTTACCGCATTGAATACTAAAATTGGATATTACAAAGCTGCCGAAATTGCTCAAACGGCTCATAAAAACGGCACTAATCTCAAGGAAGAAGCTATCCGTTTGGGCTATATAACTGCTGAGGATTTTGATAATTGGGTAAAACCAGAAGAGATGGTGTGATTTTTAACCGCAAAGTTCGCAAGTTTTTTATTCGGATTGTATTGATAAAACGCAAAGTCCACAAAGCTTTGCGAACTTTGCGTTTTCATTTAAATTTCTTAAACAATTTCTTAGCGTGTTTTGCGGTTATTTTTAGACATATTTATTATCTACAAAATCTTGCAAATACGAAAACCTAGCTGTCAATTTACCATTTTCAGTGATTTTGGCTCTTTCTAGAATTCCATCTTTATCGCCATCAAAAAAAGCAGGGATTACTTTTTCGATGAACATTTGACCAAAACCTTCACTGGCATCTTTAGGTAATTCGCAAGGTAAATTATCGACTGCCATCACCACAATAGCAGCAGGATGAAAGATATCAACTTCTTTGTTTTCTGAAGGTAAATAACCATAAAAAGGTTCATCAATAGTAGAGGAACGCAAAGTACAGGCAACAGGACCGTTGATATCACAAGAGATATCGCCTACTACTTTTATTTTACAATCTTTAGCCTTTAACATCTCTTGCGTTAAAATCGCAGGAGATTCATTGGCATGAAAATGACCTGTAATTACTATATCCGAAACTTTGGTAAATCGTTCAAAATTACTTTCGTAATCCTTAGGATTTTTAAAGAAATCGTTATTATCCAAAACTGCTCCGTCTTTTCTTTGATTGTAATCCAAAACATCGATTTGCGTATATACCGATTGTGTATAATTTTTAGTCAAGAAATTCTCAACCTTTACCGATTTCACCTTAATAGCATCCAAAATTTCTTTGACACCAGCGCCTACTTTTCCTTTTCCCGTCACCACAAATTTAATCGGTGGAAGTACCACTCGTTTTAAATAGCGAATTAAATCTTCCTTTCCTGAAAGTGTTTCGGCTTTAGGCAATTTGAATAACTCAAATTTAATTCCAAATGCACGAATACTATTATAAGTTCCTACCATTCCTGCATAACGACCAAAACCAATTAAACGGTTATTTTGAACATCTACAAGGGTTTCATGGTCATAAAAATCAATATTTTTAGCCAATAAAGCTTGAAGTAAACCTCTATTATAAGGCTGCTTTTTAATAGTGTGTGAAAAAAAGAAATAAGTTTTATTTGGAATCAAATGCGCTGCAGGAACTTCTTTTACTCCAATTAAAACGTCACAATCAGAAACATCATCACTAACAACGATCCCTTCATTTTGATATTCCAAATCAGAGAAAACTCGAATTGGAGAACTTTCTACCTTTATACTTAATTCAGGATAAAGCGATTGTAATTTTATTAGCTCTTTAGGAGAAAAAACAACACGTCTGTCAGCAGGGATTTTTCTTTCTTGTAGTATTCCAAATTTCATAATGTAAGATTCCTTATATTTCTTGTGATAAATCTATTTTATTCTTCAAAATTCATTAGAAGCTGAAAGCCAAAAACATAGAAAAAATGCTCCTCAAAACTTTCAAAAAAATCTGTTAACGTTAAAAAAAACAACGCCCAAAATTATTTGATTCTATATATTTGCGAATATAGTACTCGCGAAAATGAATTTTATAAAAAAGACAAATATACTACAATTACTCCTCCTAATCTTAGTTTTGAGTTCTTGTAATCAAAAGAATAAAGAGGCTGCTGAAAACCAAAAACCAAAGGACACCATGCCTCACATGGAGCCTCCAACTAAAAAACTCCCAAAATTATCCGCTCAATATATATATACTAAAAAAAATGCTATTGAACGTTTTTACAATAAAAACTGGCCTAATAACAGCATGAATGGTAGTTTTTTAGTGGCTCAAAATGGCAAAATTATCTTTGAAAAATATGAAGGTATGGCTAATTTTAGAGACGAGAGGCCTATTACTGCTACGACCCCATTGCATTTAGCATCAGTTAGTAAAATTCTAACAGCGGCTGCCGTACTAAAATTAATTGATGCCAAAAGAATTGGTTTAGATCAAAAAGTAAATACCATAATTCGAAATTTTCCTTTTCCCGAAGTAACAGTAAAAATGCTACTAAATCATCGAAGTGGTATGCGCAATTACGCCTATTTTACAGACAAAAAAGATGGTGTTTGGGATCGACATAATATTCTAAGCAACAAAGATATTGTTCACTTAATGGCCACAAAAGAAATTGGCTTAGAATCCAGAACAAATACTCGTTTTGCTTATTGCAACACCAATTATGCCGTTTTGGCATTAATTATCGAAAAAGCGACAGGTCAAAGTTACCATAAAGCAATGGAACGTATGATTTTCAAACCTTTGGGTATGAACCACACTTTTGTTTTTGATTATGAAAGAGATAAAGATTCCATTGTTCCTTCCTACAAAGGAAACAAAGTCGAAATAGGAAAAGATTATCTAGATGCCATATACGGAGACAAAAACATTTATTCGACACCTAGAGATTTACTAAAATTTGATTTGGCTCGAAATAATCCAAATTTTTTAAATCCAAAATTATTAAAAATGGTCTATACCCCTTTTAGCCAAGAACGTAAAGGAGAAAAAAATTATGGATTAGGAATCCGAATGATTAATTGGGAAACAGGACAAAATTTCTATTTCCATAACGGTTGGTGGCATGGGAATACATCATCGTATATAACCTTGCTGAAAGAACATGTGACCATTATCTCCTTATCAAATAAATACACTACAAAGACCTATCAGGTTAAAAAATTAGCTCCCTTATTTGGAGACTATCCATTTAAATTAGGTAAAGATGATAATGAGGAATAATTTTTGCTACTATGCTAATAGTGATATTAAACTATAAAATTGTATATTCGCGCACTCAAATTATGATTTGAATACTTTACAAAACTGGGGGTCGACTGGTTTTGACAGCAAGTCGAATTGAACAGTAAGCACGTCGAGCATTGAGACCTTGCTCGTAAATATAAGATCTCGAACTTTTAAACGGCGAAAATACTTACGCTTTAGCTGCATAATCCGAATTATAGTACGATTACGCCACGTCCCTACAAGGTAGGGAAGCTGGATTCTCCTTGAAAGCCTTGGTTTATGGCGGTCAGTACAGGGGAACCGTAAAAATAGACCTAGATTTCTGTTAGCTTCGGGCAGATTTCGAAAATTAAGAAGCTAAGTAGTATGTGGCTGTTTCTGGCCTAGCATCCTATCGAAAATTCAATCAGGAAATAAGCGTGTAGAAAGCTCTTTAGTTGCTTGTTTGGACCCGGGTTCGATTCCCGGCGACTCCACAAATGCCAAATGACGCCATTGAAAGACAATTGGCGTCATTTTTTTATATTAATGCTTTTTAATTCTATCTAAAAAAGTTAAAATTGGAAGAAGGTGTTCAATTAAAACACCATTCACTCCACTAAAACAAATTCAAATTGATTCAAAAGCCTGTAAATCGTATGATTTACAGGCTTTTTTGTTTTTGGTACTATTCAAATTATCTATTAAATCTCAAATCATTGGTGGTAAAATCGGTTACCCCAAAAAAAGCAAAATTAGGGTAACCGATTTTCTTCTGAAGCCAGTGATAGCAAGCAGTTCAAAAGATGAACATCTTGACAACTAAGAGGTAAATAATTAATTTGAATAACTATAAAGTCACCACAATATGAAACACAAAATGTCTATACTTTTATACGTGAAAAGTTCAAAAGCTTCAAAAAACGGCTTACTTCCCATTTATAAAAGAATAACAATTAACGGCACTCGAATTGAATTAAGCACATCAAAGTTTGTAGAAAAATCAAAATGGAATGTTACAGCAGGCAAAATTAAAGGGAATTCAGAAGAAGCCAGGATATTAAATAGTTACCTCGATATTTTAAAAAACAAAGCCTATGAAACAGAAAAATGGATGGTTAACAACAACCAGGAAATTAATGCTCAAACTTTCAAGAATAAATTTTTAGGTATTGAAGAAAAACAACGTAAACTGATTTTAATTTTTGAAGACCATAACAAACGAATGAAAGACTTAATTGGAAAAGAATTCTCGATTAACACTTATAAGAAATATGAAACTGCACTATGTCATACAAGAGAATTTCTAAAGTATCAATATTCCGTTAATGAAAAAAACATAATCTTGTAATTTAATCAACAGAAAATAACTCTTTAAATACTACTTACAAAAAAACTCGCAAACAAATTGTTTACGAGTTTAAATAATTGAATAAAAGAAATATCTAAAACCCCTCTTTCAAAATAGCATAAACCAATTCTTTAGTAGGTTTTTGGTCTTTTAATTTTTCTCTAACCGTATCAAAAGAGACCCTAAAATCACATCCCAATCGAAATGAACTACAGCCATAAGCAGTTTTCCCTTTCATGATAGTTCCTTGTTGACATTTAGGACAAAACAAAGCATCAGAAGGTTCTTTTTGAACGGTTTTCTTTGGTTCTAAAACCAATTTAAAATCATCATCAAAACGAAGTAAACCTTCTACATTTCTGGATTTTGTTTTAAAATCTTTTAGATTTACGGTTGAACCTTTTTGGAGCAAACGCAAATATTGATTTTCGGATATTTTTTTCTCTGCAAAAACAAAAGGCAATACAAAATCACAACCAGACTTGTGGTTTCTACATCCAAAAGCCGATTTTCCTTTTATTAAAGTGGTCGTTTTACATTTAGGACAAACCTCAGCAGCAATTCCCGCTGACTGCTTTTTCTCGACTGCAGCCTCCTGTTTTTGAATACTTGCTGTATGCGAAATATTAGCATGAGTAGTTTCCTTTCGTACTTCATAAACCAAAGCATCTACCATGCTTTTCATATTATTGATAAAAGCTGAAGCGGTAAAAGTACCTTTTTCAATATCCTTTAATTGTTTTTCCCAAACTCCAGTTAATTCAGCCGATTTTAGTAAGTCATTCTGGATCGTTTCAATCAGTTGAATCCCTGTTGGCGTAGGCAAAACCTGTTTTTTATTCCTAACAATGTATTGCCGTTTAAAAAGCGTTTCAATAATATTCGCTCTGGTTGATGGACGTCCAATACCATTTTCTTTCATTAACTCGCGTAAATCCTCATCATCCACCTGCTTACCAGCTGTTTCCATAGCACGTAATAAAGTAGCTTCTGTAAACTGATTAGGTGCTTTTGTTTCTTTTTCTAAGAATGATGGTTGGTGCGGTCCTTTTTCGCCGTTTACAAAATCAGGCAACAAATCTGGTTCTTTTTCTTTAGCGTTTGGATCTTCAAAAACTACTCGCCATCCTTTTTCCAGAATTACTTTCCCGGTAGTTTTAAAAACAACATCGGCGGCTTTACCAAGCACAGTCGTATTGGCAACCAAACAATCATCATAAAAAACAGCAATAAAACGTTTTACAATAATATCATAAACTTGTTGTTGATTATAAGGCAAATTGATTTCGATACCTGTTGGAATAATGGCGTGGTGATCGGTGACTTTTTTGTCATTAAAAACCTTGGTCGATTTTTTGATTTTCTTTGCCAAAACTGGCGCAATCAACGCCGAATAATTATTCAATTTTTGAAGAATACCTGGAACTTTTGGGTAAATATCACTAGGTAAAAAAGTGGTATCTACTCTGGGATAAGTAATTACTTTTTGCTCATATAAAGTCTGAGCTATTTTAAGGGTTTCCTCTGCCGAAAATCCAAATTTCGTATTGCAATAGACCTGCAAACCTGTCAAATCGAATAATTTAGGAGCAAATTCATTCCCTTTCTTTTTTTCAATCGAAATGATTTCAAATTCACTTTCCTTGACTTTATTGGCTAATTCTTCTCCTTCTTCTTTATTAATAAAACGTCCTTCTTCGTAACTAAAAAGCGTGTCTCTATAATGCGTTTGCAACTCCCAATAAGGCTGAGGAACAAAATTATGAATGTCTTTGAAACGCTCTACAACCATCGCCAAAGTTGGTGTTTGCACCCTCCCGATTGACAATACCTGCTTGTAACCGCCATGTTTTACCGTATACAATCGAGTGGCATTCATTCCTAAAAGCCAGTCACCAATAGCTCTCGAAAAACCAGCATAATATAAATTATCGTAATTGGATGCAGGCTTTAAATTTTCAAAACCTTCTTTTATGGCTTCAGTAGTTAAAGACGAAATCCATAAACGCTTGACTTCGCCTTTATAATTAGCTTCATTCATTACCCAGCGCTGAATAAGCTCTCCCTCCTGCCCGGCATCCCCGCAGTTGATAACCAATTCCGCTTGATCAAATAAACTTTTAATGATATTAAATTGCTTCTGAATACCTGAATTTTGAACCACCTTAGTTTCGAATTTTTCAGGAAGCATTGGTAAATTATTTAAATCCCAACTTTTCCAATACGGTCGGTAATCATTGGGTTCTTTTAAGGTACACAAATGTCCAAAAGTATAGGTTACAACATATCCATTGCCTTCAAAATAGCCATCACGCTTAGTATTAGCACCTAAAACAGCGGCTATTTCTCTTGCTACACTTGGCTTTTCGGCAATACAAACCTTCATTTATCCTTATAATTTGAGGGTGCAAATTAGGCATTTTGAAATGGACACTAAAACAAATTTACCAAGAGTTATAAACGAAATGCAAATCAAATAACTGCTAAAAGCTAATCAACAGCTTCACAAGTAGGAAAATGGATTATGGGGAAATTACAAGAGTTGGCTATAAAACAAAGTTCAGCCGCTTTAGCGTGTAACTGCTTGGCTAATGCTGTTTTATCTTTTTGTACTATCACCACTTTTGGATACAAACGAATTTCAACAATTCGTCCAGAACCATCATGTGCTACTTCTAAATCGGCTTCGGCATTATCCTGATAAGAAACAACATCAATTTCGTTTTGGGAACAAACATACAAATAAGACATCATGTGACAGGAAACTACGGCACTCAGCAATAAATCTTCTGGATTATACAATGCAGGATCACCTTTAAATGCTTTAGCAGCTGATACGTTTAAAACAGGTTTTCCTTCAATAGCTATTTGGTGCGTTTTACTGTATCTTCTCTTAATAGCTGTTTTTTCAGTTGTAGAACTCCAATTTAATTTTGTCTTAAATAAATGTTTAAAAGCCATAGAATTAGGTTGAAAATTCAAATATAACCAAATAAGGCTTATCCTCTTTTCTATTTGAAAACTTAAAATTTAGGATTTTGTAAACATTGTAAAAGAAACGGCTTCTTTACCTTTGTTTCACAACCGAATGATAACTCAATCACAAAACCGAATTAGAATCATTCAGCCTCAAATTGTAAAAGATGAAAAAAATAATATTGTTTTCCCTAGCTCCCTTTTTATTTGCTTGTAATACAGCTAAAATAAATAATCAAAACAATCAAAATTTGACTGTTACCGAAAAATATTGGAAACTAATTGAAATTAATGGTGAGAAAGTTACCGCTGGAAATTTTGTAAAAGAACCTCATTTTATTTTAAAATCCAATGACAATAGGATTATAGGAAACAGTAGTTGCAATTCTTTTTCAGGCACTTATGTATTAGACACTATAACAAATAGGATTTCTTTTTCACAAATGATTGCCACAGAAATGGCTTGTATCAAACCAACTGTTGAAGAAGCTTTTTTAAATATTTTAAAAATGACAGATAATTATTCCGTTAAAAATGATACCTTACAATTGAATATAGCTCGAATGGCTCCTCTAGCAAAATTTGTAGCGGTATATCTTAAATAAATGAATTATGTTAAACTGGAACGACCTTATAAAATTTACCTCCCACGGCAACCCTACACCTCCAAACCGAGTGGTAAAAACAGATGCTGAATGGGAAGCTCAATTAACTGCCGAAGAATATTATGTAACCCGACAAAAAGGAACAGAAAGAGCCCATAGTTCAGAAATGTGTAATCTTTTTGAGGCGGGAAAATATGCCTGCAAATGTTGCAAAACTCCTCTTTTTGATTCAACTACTAAATTCCAAAGTGGAACAGGCTGGCCATCCTTTACACAACCTATAGCCATCGAAAATGTAGCCTATCACAAGGATGTAAGTTATGGCATGATTCGTATAGAATGCGTCTGTAATGTATGCGATGCGCATTTAGGTCACGTTTTTCCTGACGGACCTCCTCCGGGTGGTTTACGCTATTGTATCAATGCGGTTTCAATTGAAAAAATCAAAGAATAATAGTTTTTAAAACCATTAAGAAATTAAGTTCATTAAGTTTTTATTCTTCAAAAAGTAAAAAAACAAAGCCGACAGTTTCAAAACTTGTCGGCTTTTATATTTGAAGAATTAAGTTGAAAACAAATTCTAAATCCTCTTAATCCCTTAATGGTATATAACTAAAAATATTAATTCATCAAAAAAACGGTCAATCCTCTGGCTCCGTGGGCTCCAAGTACTAATGATTGCTCTATATCTGCTGTTTTAGAAGGCCCTGTAATGAAAGTTCCAAAACCATAATCTAAATCACCTATTCGCTCATAGGCTTGTTGCATGAAGGGAACAATATCTTTCTTATTTACAATAATTGCTAAATATTGCGGAATAAATGGAGAAACTCTTTGACCCAAAATGGCATCTGTAACCTAAAGCGCTGAATTTTCAGCCACTCCAAAATGCGCTTTCACAATAGCTAATTCTACATTTTGTAAACTATGCGGCAATTCAATAAAAACTATTGTTTGTAAATAATTATCAAAAAAAAAAAATGTGAAGTCGAACAAATTCAACTCCACATTTTTGCATTTAAAACTATTATTGTAATCCTACCAGAACTTCACGTATAAAGCTGCGATAATTAATAAAGTAATGATAATTAATACTGTTGTTTGTGGTTTTACCTTGAACATTTCAGTATCCAATTCAAAAGCTTTAGGGTTCACTTTTGGTCCTGCGAAACTCACTGCAACCATTAAAAGCATAGTGAACATAAATGATAATCCCATACAAATGTGGAATGGAATTTCAAATCCACCTTTCCCATTTGGCCAAGCAGTGTATAAGAACGTTTCATTTCCAAACAATGCTGGTGCATATTCATTAAACAATACTGATAATAAGAATCCTGCTAATACTCCCACAATAGCTGCAGTTCCTGTTGTACGCTTCCAGAACATCCCTAAGAAGAACATAGCAAATACTCCAGGACTAATAAATCCTGTATACTTTTGGATATAGGTAAATCCTCCAACTCCGCCAATTCCTAAAACATCATTCCATGTGAATAATACTGCTAAAACCATAGAAGCAAAAACAGCATATCTACCAATGTTTACCTGAGCTCTATCTGAAGCACTTTTTTGAATGTATTTTTTATGAACGTCTAAAGTATAAATCGTAGAAATACTGTTTACTTTACCTGCTAACGAAGCTACAATAGCTGCTGTTAATGCTGCCACCGATAATCCTTTTAATCCTGTAGGCAAGAATGTCAACATCGCCGAGTAAGCACCGTCTTTTCCTCCTACTAATTGCGGTAAATGACCTCCTTCGTTTAAAACATAAGCAGCAATACCAGGTAACATTACAATTACAGGCATTAATAATTTTAACAATCCTGCAAATAAAATTCCTGTACGAGCTGTAGTTAAGTCAGCTCCAAGTGCTCTTTGTGTGATGTATTGGTTACATCCCCAATAGTTCAAGTTGATAATCCAGATACCTGCTAAATAAGATAAAATTCCAGGGAAAGTAAGGTATTTATCAATTTCTAATTGTGTAGAAGTAGCTGTTGGACGTGGAATAATCATTTTGAAATGCTCTGGCGCTTCCTGCATTAATACATTGAATCCAGCAATAGCATCTTTTCCTACTCCAAAATATTCTCCTACTGTTGTCAAAGCAATATAAGAAGTCACTAAACCTCCAATAATCAATACCGCTACTTGAATAACATCTGTATAGGCTACTACTTTCATACCTCCAAGAGAGATAATCAAAGCAAATACCGCTAAACCTAACATAATTACATGAAGATATTCTCCTCCTGCTAATCCGTTAATCGCTACAGCTCCTAAGTATAAAATAGAAGTTAAGTTTACAAAAACATATAAAAACAACCAGAAAACAGCCATAATCAATGCTGTAGTTTCATTGTATCTTGTTTTTAAGAATTGTGGCATGGTATAGATCTTGTTTTTCAAATAAACAGGAATAAACCAAATCGCAATAATGATTAAGGCAATAGCAGCAACCCACTCGTAGGCAGCAACTGCAATCCCTAAGAAGAAACCTTCTCCACTCATCCCAATAAACTGCTCTGCAGAAATATTAGAGGCAATCAATGAAGCTCCAATAGCCCACCATGTCAAAGTTCCTTCGGCTAAGAAATACGCCTTAGCATCGTGTTCGTTTTTTTCGCGCTTGCGATAAACAATGTATCCATAAACAGATACTATTAAAAAGTAAATTATAAAGACTGCATAATCTGCAAATCCGAGAGTTGAGCTCATAAAAAAAAGTTTTAAATTATTAATTATTGGTTGTTAGATTAATACACAATACTTTTAACAAGACTTAAATTTTAAGCTTGTAAAGCTTACGAATTTCGATAATTTTACCCATAAAAAATTAAACATTAATTTTATTATATTCTATTTTTTACGAAAAACGAAATCCAAAAGTAAAATAAAAATACTTATTTCCATCATGCTTTTAAGTGTTCAAATAACATTTAACTTTTAAAAAAACACAAAACACTATACAACATGCATTTAGAAATAAAAAAAAGATGATTTTTTTTAAAATAAATAAATTTAGAATACAATCTTGATTACCTAATTCAATACAACAATTGTATTTCTTTAAGACCATAATCTACTAGACTATCATCTTCATGAAGTACCGTTAATTTTCCTTGCTTAGTAACACTTGTAATTATCCCCATAATAGGCTTATTGTCACCTATAGTAAAAGGCATAGGTATCCCTTTCTTGAAAAGTAAATCCATGTATTCTGCCCACAATTTTTGAGAATGAGAACCAATTAATTTTATATACTCTTTCAATTGATTTACGATTAACTCTACTAATTGATCTTTATCAAAATAGGAATTAGACACAACTGCCATAGAGGATGCTTTAGGAAGGTTCTCAAAATTAGTTTGATTTACATTCAAACCAACACCTATTATAGACGTTATAGAACCATCACTTTTGAAACTATTTTCAATAAGAATGCCAGCCAATTTAAAATTATCTGACATAATGTCGTTAGGCCATTTTATCTTTAAATTATTAATTTTTTGATCCTTCAACACTTGAATTATCGCTAACGAAGTTGCAATATTAAGCAGATAAATCGCTTCTACATTTAATAATAAATCCTTAACAAAAACACTCATTATCAAATTCTTAGACTTTTCCGAATTCCAAACCGCTCCCATTTGTCCTTTTCCTTTAGTTTGGTTTTCAGCAGTTACCACAGTAAAATTCTCTAGTTCTTGAGAAGCAGACAAGGCTTTCAAAAAATCATTTGTAGAGTCTATGGCATCGAGTTTGATAAGTTTCATTAGGAATTATTTTTGTAACATTTTTTAATATTATGTTAAGGTTCAAAAATAATCACAAAAAATGGTAACTTTACACACTTATTATAAAAATAATTCATGGCAAAAAAGACTGTAAATAATGATGCATTGCTTGCAAACATTATCAAAGGAATAGAAGAAGTAAAAGGAAATGACATAGATATTCTCGATCTTAGAGAAATAGATAGCGCAGTTTGCGACTATTTTGTTATCTGCAACGGAAATTCAAATACCCAAGTTAACGCAATTGTTAACTCCATCCAAAAAATAGTTTCCAAAGAAATAAAAGATAAACCTTGGCATGTTGAAGGAACTGACAATGCCGAATGGGTACTTATGGACTATGTGAACATCGTGGTGCATGTTTTCCAAAAACAAATTAGAGAATATTATAATATCGAAAGTTTGTGGGGAGATGCAAAAATTACTACAATTGCAAACAAATACTAAAAGTAAGATAAAAAATAATGGCAAAAGACAACAATCCAAACCCAAACAAATTTAGAATAAGTCCATGGTTAGTTTATACTGCCATCTTGCTTATTTTCTTATTTATAAGCTTTGTTACGGGTAGTACTAACTTACAAGAACCAGCTCAGCTAAAATCGTCTAACATTGACAACATGTTAGCCAAAGGAGACATAAAAAATGTTATTATTTTCAATAATAAAGATGCCGAAATTTACCTTTCAGAAAAAGGATTAAAAAACCCTTCTAACAAAAAGGTGGCAAAAGACATCTTTGATCGCCCTAACAAAGGCCCACATTACACCACAAAATTTGGTGATTTAAAATCATTTCAAGAAAAATTAGACAAAGCCAAAGAAGAAAAAAAACTGGTTGATTACGATTTTAAAGAAGCAAGCAATTGGTCAGATATCATTATTAGCTTACTTCCGGTAATCATTATCATCGCAGTATGGATTTTTATCATGCGTAAAATGTCTGGTGGTGGCGCTGGTGGCGGTGGGCAAATTTTCAACATTGGAAAATCAAAAGCGAAACTTTTTGACGAAAAAACCGATGTTAAAACCACTTTTAAAGATGTAGCTGGATTAGAAGGAGCTAAAGAAGAAATTCAAGAAATTGTTGAATTCCTTAAAAATCCTGAAAAATTCACAAACCTAGGAGGTAAAATCCCAAAAGGCGCTTTACTTGTAGGACCTCCTGGAACAGGAAAAACATTATTAGCAAAAGCGGTTGCCGGAGAAGCTCAAGTTCCCTTTTTCTCACTTTCAGGGTCAGATTTCGTAGAAATGTTTGTCGGAGTTGGTGCTTCAAGAGTACGTGACTTATTCAAACAAGCTAAAGAAAAATCTCCTGCTATCATTTTCATTGACGAAATTGACGCTGTAGGTCGCGCTAGAGGTAAAAATAATTTCTCTGGAGGTAATGACGAAAGAGAAAATACTTTAAATCAATTACTAACCGAAATGGATGGTTTTGGTTCTAATTCAAATGTTATTGTTTTAGCTGCAACTAACAGAGCCGATGTTTTAGACAAAGCCTTAATGCGTGCAGGACGTTTTGACAGACAAATTTTTGTTGATTTACCAGATGTACGTGAACGTGCCGAAATATTCAAAGTTCACTTAGCGCCTTTGAAAAAAGTAGAAGGTTTAGATTTAGACTTTTTAGCCAAACAAACACCAGGTTTCTCTGGAGCTGATATAGCTAACGTATGTAATGAAGCTGCATTAATAGCCGCTCGTAATAACAAAACTGCAGTTGACAAACAAGATTTCCTTGATGCAGTTGACCGTATTGTAGGTGGATTAGAGAAAAAGAATAAAATCATTACTCCTGAAGAGAAAAAAGCAATTGCCATTCACGAGGCAGGACACGCAACTGTAAGTTGGATGTTAGAACACGCTGCACCTCTAATCAAAGTCACCATTGTTCCTAGAGGTCAAAGCTTAGGTGCTGCTTGGTACTTGCCAGAGGAACGTCAAATTGTTCGTACTGAGCAAATGCTAGATGAGATGTGTGCAACTATGGGTGGACGTGCTGCCGAGAAAGTTACTTTCAACAAAATCTCTACTGGAGCATTAAGCGATTTAGAAAAAGTAACAAGACAAGCCCGAGCAATGGTTACGGTTTATGGACTGAATGAGAAAATAGGTAATGTAACTTATTACGATTCAACAGGACAAAGTGAATATAATTTTTCTAAACCTTATTCGGATGAAACAGCTCAAATCATAGATAAAGAAATTTCTTTATTGATTGAAAATCAATACCAAAGAGCTATTCAAATCTTAGAAGAAAACAAAGATAAACTAAATCAACTTGCTGATATTCTTATCGAAAAAGAAGTTATTTTTAAAGACGATTTAGAAGCTATTTTTGGAAAAAGAAGTTTTGACAAAAATCTTGAAGAAACAGTCTCTTAATAAGACACTTAATATAAATAATTTAAAATCTTAATTCAAAACCTCGTTTTGAATTAAGATTTTTTTATCTTTGAACGGTTACAAATAAAACATTAAGTACCTTACAAAATATGAGTCTTTTTAGAAAACTTTTTGGATCTAGTGTTTCACCTTCAGATGAAGAAAAAGAAAGCCAAAACAACAACTTTTTTTCTGATAGCAACATCTCTGTTGACGAGCGTTTTATCTACAATTTCAAAAAAAATGGAGGTAAATTTATCTACTGTGAAAATGATCAAGAAGTTAAGGATCAATTTGAAAATATTTTAGAAGAAAACGATTGGTTCGAAAGTGAAGTACTATGTTACGATACTAAGTTATTTTATTTGTTAGACGAAAATAAACTAGTTTATAATAAGCCTACAAACCCTAAATTCTTACTTTCGAGTTGTGAAAATTTAATTGCTGAAGAAGGTTCTATCCTATTTTCATCTAAACAAATCAAGCAACATAAACCAAACGAACTACCAACAAACATAGTTGTTTTGGCTACAACAAGTCAAATACTTGCAATGAAAAGTGATGGTCTTAGTGCAATTAAAAAGAAATACGAAAGAGACTACCCTACCAATATTACTGCTATAAAATATTTTGAAAAAGCGAAAGAAGAAGACTTCACACAATATGGAAGCTCCGCAAAAAATCTTTATTTATTGCTTTTAGAAGATCTTTAAAATGAATGAAACTCTAAAAAGATCAATATCAGGCGCTATTTACATTGTATTATTATTAGCTTCTATATTATTCTCAACCGAAAGTTTTTTTATCCTTTTCGGTATTTTTTTACTGATTGCTATCTCTGAATTTTGCAATCTAACGCAAGTAAATAAAGTGCTTCCGTTAATTGCTGCATTCTTAGTATATACAACTATTACCCTTATTAGTCATTACAATACACTAACTACTACAACTATCAATGATTATCTAGGGACAAACATTGAAATCACGATAAACATTGAACTACTTAACATCATTTTATTAGCAACCACACTCGTAGTTTCAGTAAAATGTATTCTTTTTCTTTTTTACGACAGTGTTCAAAAAATTAGTACTTCTTCTAAATACCTTTATTTATTTGGTTACATAACACTACCATTTGTATTTATAACTAAAATTTCATTTGGTATCAAAGATTACAACCCAAAAATCATCATTGGTTTATTCCTTCTAATTTGGACCAATGATACTTTTGCCTACATCGTTGGGAAATCAATTGGGAAACATAAATTACTCGAACGAATTTCGCCTAAAAAAACAATTGAAGGATTTTTAGGAGGTATCATTTTTGCCATTTTTGCTGGTTATTTAATCTCCAAATATTACATTAGTCCAAAACCCGAATTCAGTCAGCAATCCATTTTAATATGGACATCAATTGCAACTATTGTTGGTATTTTTGGAACCATTGGAGATTTAATAGAATCCAAATTCAAAAGAATTGCTGGAGTAAAAGACAGTGGAAACATTATGCCTGGTCATGGAGGTGTACTAGATAGACTAGATAGTGTTATATTTGTAGCACCAATAATATTTTTATTTTACCAAATTTTAAATTATGTTTCATAAAGAAGGAATTCCATCTATTTTTTTAAGTTCGGTTTTTACCGTGGCAGTATTATTACTTGCTGATAAATTTATTGATATCGAATGGCTAAGAATGCTCGTTCAACTCTTTGCTTTCTTAGTTTTAGTTATCGTATTACAATTCTTTAGAAACCCTAAAAGACCTTTGATTATAAACGAAAATCAAATTCTTGCTCCTGTTGACGGTAAAGTGGTTGTTATCGAAGAAGTATACGAAGGTGAATATTTCAAAGACAAACGTTTACAGGTGTCTATTTTCATGTCGCCAATTAATGTTCACGTAACTCGATATGCCATGAGTGGAATTATTAAATTTAGTAAATATCATCCTGGTAAATTCCTAGTGGCTTGGCATCCAAAAGCAAGTGAAGAAAACGAGAGAACAACTGTTGTCGTTGAAAACAACACATTCGGAGCTGTTTTATACCGTCAAATTGCTGGTGCACTAGCACGCCGAATTGTTAATTATGCGGAAGAAGGAATGCAGGTAGTACAAGGTACTGATGCAGGTTTTATTAAATTTGGTTCCAGAGTAGATTTATTCTTACCTTTAGGAACTCCAGTAGATGTAGTTTTAAACCAAAAAGCAATTGGAGGAAAAACTGTTATTGCAAAAAAATAATGACTCAAAAAGATTTAGATACTCGGTTTAACGAAGCGGTTGAAAAAGCTTCAAAAATGACTCAAGCATCTTTACCTCAAGATGTGCAGCTAAGACTTTATGCCTTTTACAAACAAGCAACAATAGGTACATTAGGAATTAGACAAACTTCTAATTTTCATCTAAGAGATGCCTTTAAAACAAATGCTTGGATGCAAATCAGTCATCTTTCGGTAGATGAAGCCAAAGAAAACTATATTGAAATCATTAATTCGCTTTGAAAATAATACAATTCATGAAAAAGCTTTTCTTTACCACAGCAAGCCTATTTTTTTAAGTTTTTTAGTTTCATGCAATAAGAAAAAACTAACTGAAGTTGTCGAAGTTCCACTTCCTACAGCTGAAGAAAAAATCTCTATTGGTTTTCCAGATGATGTAAAAGCAGACCCTGGCTCTTTTTTATTGGACAAACTGCCCTATAACTATGATGATTTAGCGCCTTCTCTATCCCCTTTAACATTAGAAGTTCATTATTCGAAACACTATTTATCGTATACCAATAATCTAAACAAAGCCATTGCTGGTACGGAATACGAAAATATGTCTATCGAAAACATTTTAGCCAAACTTGATATAAATGATACTGAATTAAGAAATAATGCTGGAGGATTTTATAACCACTCCTTATACTGGAAATCTATTGGCCCTAAAGGCGGAGGAACACCAAAAGACACTATAGCATCCGTAATTGATAGAGATTTTGGATCTTTTAACGACTTCAAAAATGCTTTCATACAAGAAGCAAGTTTACAATTTGGTTCAGCTTGGGTTTGGTTAATTGTAGACAAAGCTGGAAAACTAAAAATCACCAGTACACAAAATCAAGACAATCCCTTAATGAGAAATGCCGCTGTGCCAGGAACACCTATTTTAGCATTAGACCTTTGGGAACACGCTTATTATTTGGGTTACCAATACCGTCGAAAAACCTATATTGATGCTTTTTTTGCTATTATTGACTGGAATAATGTCAATGAAAATTACAAAAACTCATTTATCAAACAGTATTGATATAATTTCAAACCAATAAAATGCCGACGCCTTATTTTAAAATAAACGTCGGCATTTTTTGTTGTAATCAACAACATTACTACAAATAAAACTCTCTTATCAAAATCATAAATAAACAGTAATATTTATTGGGTTTGCGTCCTTTTTTATAAATTTGACAAAAATATACACCCTTGAGTAAATCGCTATTTTTCATCTGTTTTAGTTTGTTTTTTGTTACTTCAATACAAGTAAAAGCGCAAACTCCTAAAAAAATCATCATTGAACATTCTGATTTTGCCGATGTTAATCAGGCAGAAATGCCAGACGCTTTTTTATTAACTGGAAATGTGGTCGTAAATCACGATGGTGCCGTTTTAAGTTGTAACAAAGCCTACTATTTTCAAAAAGAAAACTACATTAAAGCTTTTGGTAATGTACAATTAGTTCAAGGAGACACTCTTTATTTAAACAGTAAATATGCCGAGTACAACGGAAATGTAAAAAAAGCATTCGCTACTGGAGATGCTGTTTTAAGCACACCCGACTCTACTTTAAAAACAGATACAATTAATTTTGATCGTAATACCCAAGAAGCATTTTACAATACTAAAGGGGTAATTACAAACAATGAAAATACTTTAGAAAGTAATTCTGGAAAATATTATGTAGCTCAAAAGAAATTTCAGTTTTTGACTGCGGTAACCATTACGAATCCTAAATATGTTATTAAATCAGATCATCTTGATTATTATAGCAATTCAGGGCATTCCTATCTTTTTGGACCTTCAACCATAACCAGCAAAAACAATTATATTTATACTGAAAAGGGCTTTTATGATACGAAGAAAAATCTAGCCCATTTTCTGCGAAAATCATATATCAAATACAATGATCGATTGATTCAAGGTGATAGTTTGTATTATGATCGTAACAAAGAATTTGCTTCAGCTACGCGAAATGTAAAAATTACCGATTCGATTAATCGTGGTATCGTCAAAGGTCATTATGCCGAAATATTCCAGAAAAAGACTCCATGTTTGTTACTAAAAGAGCATTAGCTATAAACTTCGTTCAAAATGATTCGGTTTATATACATGGTAAAAAAATAATGGTAACGGGCAAAGAAGGCGACCGAATAATTCGTGCGTTTAATAATGTTCGTTTCTTTAAAACAGATATGAGCGGAAAATGTGATTCTATACATTCTAGCACCAAAATCGCTCTAACAAAACTCATAGGCAACCCCATATTATGGAATGGAGAAAGTCAAATTACTGGCGATATTATGCACCTCATAGGGAATAAAAAAACAGAAAAACTCGATTCCTTAAAAGTACTTAACAACACCTTTATCATTTCCAAAGACACATTAGGAACGGGATACAATCAAATAAAGGGAATGAACCTCTATGGCAAATTCGAAGAAGGTAAACTCCACGATGTAGACATTGTTAAAAACGCCGAGGTCATTTATTACATGCGAAATGATGACAAGGAACTCATTGGAATCAATAAAAATGTAAGCAGTAAAATCAGTATTCTTTTCGATAAAAATGCTATTGAAACCATCACGTTTTTTCAACAAGTAGATGGAGATATCTATCCTGAAGAAGAACTTAGCGAATACGAAAGGAAATTTAAAGGCTTCAAATGGCGGGCTGACGAACGAATAAAATCTAAAGACGATATCTTTCCTGAAGAAGAGAATCAATACAACGACAAAATGATTGCTGATACTAAAAAAGACGCTGCTAAGAAAAACGTTCCAATGAAAATCAGGAAAGAAACATTGAATTACGATAAAAAGAAGAAAAAGAAGTAGGCAGTTTTCAGTTTCAGAAGGCAGAAAACAGAATACTATACTAAATCTAAATTGTAACAAAAAGTAAAAAAACTTCCTGAACTTTGCGAAAAAACTTTGCAAACTTTGCGGTAAAAAACTAACAACAGTGAATAAGGATTTTATAAAATACCAAGCACAAACTTCTCCTTACCCATTAGGAATGGAAGTTTCACACGCCATTGGTTCATATATATACGACACTAATAATAAAAAATACCTGGATTTTGTTGCTGGAGTTTCAGCTTGTACTTTAGGACATCAACCTCCTAGAGTCAATCAAGCCATCAAAGACCAATTGGACAAATATTCACACGTTATGGTGTATGGAGAATATTCCCAAAGCCCTGCTGTAGAATATTGCAAACTCATGGCTTCACTCCTACCTGCGCCATTAGACAAAACCTATTTAGTGAATTCAGGCACCGAAGCAATTGAAGGAGCCTTAAAATTAGCCCGAAGAGTAACTGGTCGAAGCCAATGGATTTCCTGTTATAATGCCTACCACGGAAACACTATGGGTTCTATGAGTGTTATGGGATTTGAGGAACGAAAACAAGCTTTTAGACCATTAATTCCAGATGTAGACTTTATTACGTTTAACAATGAAGCCGATTTAGAAAAAATAACTACTAAAACTGCTGGTGTTTTACTCGAAACCATTCAAGGAGGCGCCGGATTTATTGAACCACAAAATGATTTCTTGAAAAAAGTTCGCACTCGATGTACAGAAGTAGGAGCTTTATTAATTCTGGACGAAATCCAACCTGGGTTTGGAAGAACTGGAAAACTATTTGGTTTCCAAAACTACGATATTGTTCCTGACATAATTGCCATGGGGAAAGGAATGGGAGGCGGAATGCCTGTTGGTGCTTTTACCGCTTCATCGGCAATGATGGATTTATTAACTGATAATCCTAAATTAGGGCACATTACCACCTTTGGCGGACATCCTGTCATTGCGGCAGCCTGTCTAGCAACATTGAAAGAATTAACTGAAACAAACTTGATGCAAGAAGCTTTAGAGAAGGAAAAACTCTTTCGATCGCTTTTGGTACATCCTTTGATACAGGAAGTTAGAGGAAAAGGATTGATGCTGGCGGCTATGACTGCCGAGGCCGCAATCACAAATGAAGTAATATTAAAATGTCAAGACAAAGGACTCATTTTATTTTGGCTCCTTTTTGAAGGATGTGCTATTAGAATTACTCCTCCTTTAACAATTTCTAATGACGAAATTCGCGAAGGATGCGCAATACTATTAGAAGTGATGGATGAAGTAATGGCTTCTCAAAAATAATAGCAATCGCTCGAATAAACACTGTTTCTTTTGTTAATTAAATTGTTCACAATAATTCATTTTTTTCTTCGATAAAACACAAAGGATGCCTAATTTTAAGGTAGGCCAAATTCTAAAAACAGGAAGTATGCAACTAAGCAACGAAGAAGAAGATTATAACTTATCTCTATCCAAATTTGAGTCTATGTTGAAAACCAACAAAGTGCTCTTTTTTGACTCTGAAGAATTTGAAGAAATCATACTTCACTATCTCGATACAGGTAAAGCCGCTTTAGCGAAAAAAGCGCTCAAATTAGCATTAGACCAACACCCTAAGTCTACAGGCTTAAAACTTGTTCAAGTTGAAATGCTAGTTTATGATGACAAATTGGATGTAGCCGAGAAACTTCTCAACGAGCTATATGCCATTGAACCGCACAATGAAGAAATTTATATTCAAAAGGCAAATATCTGCTCAAAAAGAGATCAGCATGAAAAAGCCGTTGAATTTCTAAAAATTGCTTTACAGTACACCGATGATTATGCCGATGTGTATAATTTAATTGGAATGGAATACCTATTTATGGACAATTTAGAATTGGCCAAAGAAAACTTTATCAAATGTCTGGAAGAAGACATCGAAGACCAATCGGCACTGTATAATGTAGTGTACTGTTTTGAGTTTTTAGACCAAAATCAAGATGCTATCCTTTATTTGGATAAATACATTGAAATCAATCCCTATAGTGAAATTGCATGGCATCAAAAAGGACGTTTACATTATGGATTAAAAGAATACGAGCAAGCTATTCGTGCCTTTGATTATGCTACTCTTATAGACGATGAATTCTTAGGCGCTTTTATGGAAAAAGCCAAAGCCCTTGAACGTTTAGGGAAATTTGAGGAAGCTATTGAAAGTTATAATAGAACTATCGAATTAGAAGATCCAACATCCTATGCCTTACTTCGCATTGGAAAATGCTACGAAAAACTAGGCAATAAAGTGTTAGCTCTTAAATTCTATAACGAAACCGTTCACGAAGATCCTCTTTTAGACAAAGGATGGATTGCAATTACGGATTTTTATTTACATGAAAAAAACTTTCAAAAAGCCTTATTTTTTGTCAACAAAGCTTTAGCAATAGACAATCAAAACAGCTTGTACTGGAAAAGATATGCAAATATTAACAAACAGATGAACTTTTTTGAAGAGGCTGAATTTGGTTTTAGAAAAGCAGTCGAATTTGGTGATACCGAATTAGATACTTGGCTATTTTGGGTAGACATTTTACAATTCTTAGGCGAATTTGAAACCGCTATTCATACCTTGTTACAAGCTTCTGATTATTATCCGGAAGAAAGTGAAATAGAATACCGTTTAGCTGGTCTTTATTTTATGATAAACGATGATAGAAAAGCTAAAATTCACTTAAGCAATGCGCTCCGACTGAATTTTGACAACTATATCATCATCGAAGACCTTTTTCCTGTTGTTTGGGAGAAAAAAATGGTACAGAATTATATTGAAAAACACAACAAACAATAATGACCCAAAATACAAGAAAGCGCTTCGGACTACTGGGGCGTAATATCAGTTATTCCTTTTCAAAAGGACATTTTACTACCAAATTCGAAAAAGAAAATTACGCAGGCTATACTTATGAAAATTTTGATATTCAGGAAATCTCTGGATTTACTGAAATCATTAAAAACACAGCAAATTTAAGCGGCTTAAATGTTACCATTCCTTACAAAGAAGAGGTAATTCCGTTTTTAGACAAATTATCTAAAAAAGCCGCTAAAATTGGTGCTGTAAACACGATTAAATTCACCAAAAAAGGAAAATTAAAAGGCTACAATACCGATTATTATGGTTTTTTAAAGTCCCTAAGTCCTTTACTACAAGAACATCATAAAAAAGCATTGATTCTAGGAACAGGAGGCGCTTCTAAAGGAGTGGCTTTTGCTCTGGAAGAATTAGGTATCGAATATGTTTTTGTATCTCGAAAAGCTTCCGAAAAAGCAATTGATTATAGCCAAATAACAGCTGCTACTTTTGAGGAATACCAAATTGTCATTAATTCCACACCTATTGGCACCAGCCCAATTATCGAAGCCTGTCCAGAGATTCCTTATGATTTTTTTACAGAAAAACACATCGCATACGATTTGATTTATAATCCAGCCGAAACACAATTTTTAAAAAACGCTAAAGCAAAAGGCGCTCAAATAAAAAACGGTCTTGATATGCTTATTTTTCAAGCAGAAAAAGCTTGGAAAATCTGGAACAAATAAAAAATCAATGTCTGCACATTTCAGATGTATTAGAGCATAAAAAATAGCTTAAAAAGGAAATAAACAATTTCATCAAAGCATTAAAAAATCTCATTTTGAAAATGATTTCAAAATGGGATTTTTTGCTTTTAAACACATCAAAAAAACATAACCCTCTAATTTTTAATATAATAAAAAATATCTTACCTTTAAATACCTCTAAAATCTACTTTTAACGATATTCTATTTATTATGCTAAAAAAAACCATATTAATTGAAAACAAACTTTCCCTCACCACAAAAAACAACCAACTTGTATTAAAATCTGAATTCAAAGAGAAAACTATTCCTATTGAAGATATTGGGTTCCTGGTATTGGATCATGCCGAAATTTACATTAGTATTCCTACAATGAATTCACTTATTGAAAATAATACTTCTGTTATAATTTGCGGAAAAAATCATTTACCAAATGGAATGTTTTTAAACCTCAACAGTCATCATATTCAACAAGAAATTTTTAAAAATCAAATTAACGCAAGTGTACCACTAAAAAAACAACTTTGGCAACAAACAATTGTAGAAAAAATTTCGAATCAGGGAATTTTATTGCAAAAAATAACCACAAAGAAAAACAACTTCGACTTTTTAGCCTCAAAAGTTTTAAGTGGAGACAGCTCAAATATGGAGGCTGTTGCTGCCAATTTTTACTGGAAAGTTTTTTTTGAGCAGGAATTTAAAAGAGAACGTTTTGGTGACTATCCAAACAATTTTCTAAACTATGGATACGCTATTTTAAGAGCGGCTACAGCCAGAGCCTTGTCTGGAAGTGGATTATTAAATACCCTAGGTATTCATCATAAAAGTAAATACAACGCCTTTGCTTTAGCAGATGATATTATGGAACCCTACAGACCAATTGTCGATGAAAAAGTATTTGAAATCATGCAAACTTATAGTGAGCAAGAATTAAATACAACGATAAAATCTGAACTTTTACAAATACTTACCCGAACCGTTTTTTTCAAAGAGGAAAAAAGTCCGTTAATGGTTGCCCTTCAAAAGACAGCCAGTTCGCTACAACAATGCTATACCGGCGAGCGAAAAAAAATTAAATATCCCAAATTATGGAACTAAATGGCTATAGAATCATGTGATTATTTGTGTTTTTTGACTTACCTACCGAAACCAAAAAAGACCGGAAAAATGCATCTGGTTTTAGAAACAATCTCTTGAAAGATGGTTTCTCTATGATGCAATTTTCGGTTTATGTACGTCATTGTGCCAGTAGTGAAAGTGCCGATGTTCATGAAAAAAGAATTTTTCAACTCCTACCTCCTTTGGGTAAAGTAAGTGTATTGCGAATTACTGATAAGCAATTTGGAAATATTCAAAATTTTTGGGGCAGAGCCGAAGTCCCAAAGGAGCCTCAACCCACACAATTAGAATTATTTTAATAATCAATGGGTTCTTGACGATTATCCCAAAAATACATTATGGCGATGCTATCCTCGTGAACTTCATAATAAAAAGAACACACTTTACTTATGGTTGCTTTTCTTAGATTTTGTTTTAAAGAGGTCGCTTTATAAAGATTAGGAAATTTACGTATAGCTTCAATTGTAGAACTAGTTTTAGACAAAAATTTTTGTACCACTTGTTTACCAAAATTTTCATCGAGATATAGTACAATTGCCTCAAAACTGATTTGGGCATTTTAAGTCCAAATAACCTGCATTATTGAAAACGCTTTTTATATCGTTCCATTACATCTTCATGCAAAATATAATTCCCCTGGGAAAGCTGATTTTTAGATTCTAATATTTTTTTTTGAACAGATAAAGGCAATTCATCCCAAAAATCGGCATCAGATTCTTCGAAACTTATTTTAGCTTTGATAGCAATGGCTATTTCTTCCAGCATTTTTTTAAATTGATCATCTGCTTCTATTACTACTCTCATAATTAAAGTATTTTCACAAAGCTACAAAAATTAAAACGGATTCAATCTTTATTAAAATCTTCTTTTATAAATAAAAAAATGCTTCAATCTTACCTTATCACTGTAAAAAAGAAGCATTTTTTTATACGATATTTCACTTTAATCCATTGATTATTAAAAGATAACAAACCAACTAATATCGTGTTTTCTAATCTTTAATCAAATCGAAAAATCCAAAATTTACTAATGAAAACAGATTATAAATATTTTTCGATTAACAAACACACCTATAAAAATAAACACTTGGTGTTTGTAAACCACAACACTAGAAATAAAAAAATGCTTCAATATTGGGTTATCAATCCAAAAAAGAAGCATTTTTTTATACGATATTTCACTTTAATCCATTGATTATTAAAAGATAACAAACCAACTAATATCGTGTTTTCTAATCTTTAATCAAATCGAAAAATCCAAAATTTACTAATGAAAACAGATTATAAATATTTTTCGATTAACAAACACACCTATAAAAATAAACACTTGGTGTTTGTAAACCACAACACTAGAAATAAAAAAATGCTTCAATATTGGGTTATCAATCCAAAAAAGAAGCATTTTTTTATACGATATTTCACTTTAATCCATTGATTATTAAAAGATAACAAACCAACTAATATCGTGTTTTCTAATCTTTAATCAAACCACAACTACCAGAGGGAACTTCTGTAATTGTAAAAGAATATCGTGTTTTCTAATCTTTAATCAAACCACAACTATTTCTTGGCAACCATATCACCTTGAATATAATATCGTGTTTTCTAATCTTTAATCAAACCACAACGTAACAAAACAACAATTAAAAGACTATGTGAATATCGTGTTTTCTGATCTTTAATCAAACCACAACGTGACTAGATTAATAAATTACTCCGACTTTAATATCGTGTTTTCTAATCTTTAATCAAACCACAACTATCGTCTTGCACGTATGGTTTGTCCTTTGAATATCGTGTTTTCTAATCTTTAATCTTATCACAATAAGGCTATATGCCGTAGATGAAAATCTTAAGTCCTGCTTCGGTGGGACTTTTTTTATACTTATAATTTTCGATATAGAGATTCGTACGGACAGCCCGCGAGCTATCCATTCTTTCAAAAAAAATCAAAAATTTTGAAAAATTCCTCGAAAATAAAAGGCACAAAAAAAGCCTCTTCTTTCGAAGAGGCTTTTGAATTTTGGGTGGATGATGGGGTTCGAACCCACGACCCTCGGCACCACAAACCGATGCTCTAACCAGCTGAGCTACAACCACCATTTGTTTGCTTGTTTGCGGTGGCAAAGATACAACAGAAATCGAGTTCTGCAAACATTTTTTGAAAAAAAATTAAAAAAAATTACAACAAATCCGCTAAACTATTGACTGCCAAACACCTCTCTACTGTAAAACCTTCAGCATAATTTAAACCTACTAACCTCCCCAAGTCCCTCGAACGATAATTCAAGCTCTCAAAAAAGTTTTTTGAAGTAATAGGCGACTCCGGTTCGGTAGAATTAGGGTCATAAAACTGCGAACGGTAGGCTAAAATAGATTCTATTTTCTTATCCGTAAAACCAGTAATATCTACCACAAAATCAGGTTCGATATTTTTCCATTGGATGTAATGATAAACTAACTTGGGTCTCCAAGCTTTTTGCAGCTGTCCATCTAATTCGGTTTCAATTTTAATCAAGCCTGATAAAAAACAAGCATCCGAAACCAATTTACTCCCTTTGGCATGATCGATATGACGATCATCAATAGCGTTACACAAAACAATATCAGGTTGGTATTTTCGAATCCTTTTTATAATCTCAAGTTGGTGTTTTTCGTCATTCACAAAAAAACCATCACGCATGGCTAAATTTTCCCTAACCGATACTCCTAAAATAGCAGCAGCAGCCTTTGCTTCTTCATCTCTTATAGCCGCTGATCCACGAGTACCTAATTCCCCCCTTGTTAAATCTATAATCCCTACTTTTTTTCCTAGGGAAACTTCTTTTAAAATGGTTCCTGCACAACCTAACTCTACATCATCAGGATGTGCTCCAAACGCCAGTATATCTAATTTCATTATTTCTTTTTTCTGTATTCTAAATCTATTTTTTACCCCAAAGAGGATAATTTTCGTATGGTTTCTAAATTTTAAATGATGGAAACAACTAACTTCTAACCTCTAACTTCTAACTCCTAACTTCAAAGCACACTTTTCATCGTAAAGGATTTGTTCACACTTTCATTCCACTCCTTCTCTGCTATACTTTCTCTTGTAATACCGCAGCCCATATACAAATGCGCTTGCTTTTCTTTTATTTGCATACAACGCAAATTAACATACAAATCCGATTTTTGCTTTTTCTCTGTAAAATCTTTTTTATTCAATTCTCCTAAAAAGCCGGTGTAATATTCTCTATCATAAGCTTCATTTGCTAAAATATAATCTTTAGCCTCCTGTTTAGGCAAACCGCAAACCGCTGGTGTAGGATGCAATACAGAAACCACCTGACTTAAATGTGATGATTTATTGATTACTCCCTCGATATCTGTTTTAATATGCAATACATTACCTGCTTGAACGGTATACGGACTTGAAATAGCAACTTCAGAGGTCAAACCTTTTAAATTTTCTAAAATAAAATCAGTTACAAATTGTTGCTCTTCAATTTCTTTTGATTCCCAAATCACATCAGTCCTGCCTTCAAAATTTTGCGTTCCTGCTAATGCCATCGTATAAAACTTTTTTCTACTTGCTTTAAGCAAGCGTTCTGGAGTTGCTCCCATCCACAAACCAATTTTAGGATGATACCAGCAATAACAAAAAACAGTTGGAAAATTTTGAATCAATTGGGTAAAAGCAGCCACTAAATCAAAATTAGGAACCTCTAAAATTTCTTTTCTAGACAATACTACCTTTTTCAAATCACCTCTTTTAATAGCTTCAACAGCCTTTTGGATAAGTGACTCAAAGCGTTCTTTTTCTTTCTTATTTTCTGAAGATTCTATTTTAACAGCTTGTTGTTCTGTTAATGAACTAACATCTGCTTCCCATATAACCGATTGATTTTTGGGCATCAAAATCATTTGATTGCCGTCAAAAGGAGCAAAAACAAATCCAGTTTCATCCAAAGTTTCGGCAAAATACAAATGATCATTTTTTTGAAAAAAACCTCTTAACTCTGCTTTGTAAGGCTTTCTATAAACAACAAAAGGTAAATTTTGCGCTTGTTGCTGCTTTATTTTTATAAAGAAATCAATCATACAGTTGTGTATTAAAGATTGTATTAAAAATCTACGTAACCGAATTTTACTTTAATTAATTTTCCTTCTTTTAGGTAAAACCATATTGGTCAATTTACAAAGCGAAATCAAATTATTTCTTTCATCAACAATTCGAATCTCCCACAAATGGATGCTCGCACCTTGATGAATAATTTTGGCAGTAGCTGTAACCACTCCCTCTCTTTTCGATTTTAAATGATTGGCCGAAATTTCAATTCCGCGTACCTCGCTTACTTCTGGATTAACAAATATAAAAGAAGCCGCACTACCCACACTTTCGGCTAAAGCTACCGTAGCCCCTCCGTGCAACAAACCCATAGGTTGATGAACACTGGAATTAACAGGCATTGTTGCTGTCAAAAAACCTTCTCCAGCATCCACATACTCAATATTTAAGGTTTCCATTAAGGTGTTTTTAGAAATACGATTACAGTATTCCAATATCTTTTCTTTATCGAATGTCATGTGTTTTATTTTAATCGATTGTAAAAATAAAGAAAAGAAAAGATACTTTGTGCTAAATCCAAAGCTTATTGTGTCATCCATTTTAAAAATTAACGCTAAGACAATACGTTTTTTTCTATTTTTACAAAAAAACAAAACAATGCGTCCCATTTCGCTATTATTTATACTTGGAATAACCCTACTTATCAGTGCTTGTCGTACTGATTTTTCTACTATACCCAGCAATGGTAAATTAGTTTTTTCCAGAGATACTGTTTTTTTAGATACTGTTTTTTCTACAATAAGCTCCAGTACTTACATGCTAAAAGTGTACAATAAAAGCAAAAATGATATTAACATACCCTCTATCAAACTTGGTAAAGGACTGAATTCTAAATACCGCATGACCGTTGATGGCATGCAAGGCGAAAACAACAAAATCTTTAACAATGTTACTCTTTTAGCTAGGGACAGTCTCTATATTTTTATAGAAACCACTCCAACTATTTCGGATTCTAATCCTGTAGATTTTTTGTATGCTGATGAAATTGAGTTTGACAGTGGTAGTAATTTGCAAAAAGTCAAATTACTCACACTAGTAAAAGATGCTGTTTTTCTCTATCCAAAACGCTTCAATGATAATGCTACCGAAACAGTAACATTTGATGAAAAAGAATTAAGCGGATTCTATTTGGACGAAAATGACGCTATCAATGGAAACGAACTGCATTTTACCAATCAAAAACCCTATGTGATTTATGGATATGCTTGCGTACCAGAAGGTAAAACTGTTATTTTTGATGCAGGCGTTAGAGTTTATTTCCATGCTAACTCAGGCTTAATTGTACCACAATCAGCAAGTTTACAATGCAACGGGACTGTTTCGACCTCAACAAAACTGGAAAACGAAATTATCTTTGAAGGCAACCGTCAAGAAGCTATGTATGCTAGTATTCCCGGACAATGGTCAACCATCTGGCTTCGAAGTGGAAGTACAAACCATACTATCAACCATCTTACCATTAAGAATGCAACAATAGGTTTGCGAATTGACAATCAAGACAACAGCACGGTTTCTATAAAAAACAGCCAGATTTACAATTCTTCTCATTATGGAATCTTAGCTGAAAACGCTAAAATCACAGGCGAAAATATCGTAATTAATACCGCTGGCAAAGCTACCTTAGCCTGTATTTATGGCGGAAACTATCAGTTTACGCATTGTACATTTAACAACTATTGGAATAGTCCACAACAATCGACCCTTACGCTAAGTAATCGTAAAAGCTCCAACAATCCAGAAATTTCAAATCTAACTCAGGCAACTTTTAATAATTGCATTATTTACGGAGCGTACACTAATTCATTGATTTTTGACAAAAATAATACTGTTCAATTTGAATACCAATTCAACAATTGCTTATTAAAACAGGAAGCCAATAGCTCCAATCCTCTATTTAATTTCGGAGACACAAACCATTACCTAAACAACATAATCAATCAAAATCCTCACTTTTTTGACATTGTAAAAAACAAGCTAAATATTGACAATGCTTCTGCCGCTTTCGCAAAAGGGAATCCGATTTATTTAATTCCTTTCGATATTAATGGAAAAACCAGAACTACACCTCCTGACTTAGGCGCTTATCAAAATACAACCTTTCCTAAATAGCCATTAAGCTGTTAACACCTTGTATTTAAATCTCTAAAAACTTTATAAATACCCACATCTGCTTTCTGAAATCTACAATCTGAACACTAATTTCAACTACCATAAAAAGTCTTTTTTACACTTGTTCGTACTGTTTTTTTAACCTAAATTTGCAGCGTTAATTTAACAAACTTATACTTTTACGATGATTCATTTCTTTGAAAACCAAAGCAACGCAATTTTTGCTGTACAAACTCAAGGCGAAATTTCGGCTCAAGATATTTCTAAACTAAACTGGCTTTTTGCCAATGCAACTAAAATAGAGAAATCCGTATTGACGGATTTTTTTGTTGGTCCACGTGCAACAATGATTACGCCTTGGAGTACCAATGCAGTAGAAATCACTCAAAATATGGGTATTTCAGGAATCATTCGTATTGAAGAATTTTTCAGAGCTTCTGAAGATTTCAATGATTTTGACCCAATGCTTTCGCAAAAATACACTGAATTAAATCAGGATATTTTTACTATCAATATTCAACCGGAACCTATCTTGGAAATTGATGATATTGATGCTTACAACAAACAGGAAGGTTTAGCTTTAAGCGAAGAAGAAGTAGAATACCTGAATAATTTGGCTACCAAATTAGGAAGAAAATTAACGGATTCTGAAATTTTTGCTTTCTCTCAGGCCAACTCGGAGCACTGTCGTCACAAAATTTTCAATGGAACTTTTATCATTGACGGTGAAGAAAAAGAAACTTCTCTTTTTAAATTAATCAAGAAAACATCTCAGGAAAACCCTAACGATATCGTTTCGGCTTACAAAGATAACGTAGCCTTTTTAAAAGGACCAAAAGTAACTCAGTTTGCTCCTAAAAGCGCTGACAAACCTGATTTTTACGAAACAAAAGAATTTGATTCAGTAATTTCGTTAAAAGCAGAAACACACAACTTCCCTACAACTGTAGAACCTTTCAATGGTGCTGCAACAGGTTCAGGAGGAGAAATTCGTGACCGTTTAGCTGGAGGACAAGGTTCTCTTCCATTAGCCGGAACTGCGGTTTATATGACTTCTTACTCTCGCCTGGAACAAGAAAGACCTTGGGAAAAGGCCATGGACGAAAGGCAATGGCTATACCAAACACCAATGGATATCTTAATTAAAGCTTCAAACGGAGCTTCTGATTTTGGAAATAAATTTGGGCAACCGCTTATTACGGGTTCTGTTTTAACTTTCGAACATGAAGAAAATAATAGAAAAGTAGGTTACGATAAAGTAATCATGCAAGCTGGTGGTATTGGTTACGGAAAATTAGACCAAGCTATCAAACACAAACCACAAGAAGGTGATAAAATTGTTATCCTTGGTGGAGAAAACTATAGAATTGGAATGGGTGGAGCTGCGGTTTCTTCTGCAGATACTGGAGCTTTTGGTTCGGGAATTGAATTAAATGCCATCCAACGTTCTAACCCTGAAATGCAAAAACGTGCTGCTAATGCCATTCGTGGATTAGTAGAAAGCGATAGCAACCCAATCGTTTCTATTCACGATCACGGTGCTGGTGGACACTTAAACTGTCTTTCGGAATTAGTGGAAGAAACAGGAGGTTTAATCGACTTAGACAAATTACCTGTAGGTGACCCTACTCTTTCTGCTAAAGAAATTATTGGTAACGAATCTCAGGAAAGAATGGGATTAGTTATCGCTCAAAAAGATATCGATACTTTACAAAGAATTGCCGAAAGAGAGCGTGCTCCAATGTATCAGGTAGGTGATGTAACCGGTGACCACCGTTTTACTTTTGAATCAAAAACTACGGGTGAAAAACCGATGGATTATGCTTTGGAAGATTTCTTTGGAAGTTCTCCTAAAACCGTAATCACTGATAATTCAGTAGCCTATAGCTACGCTGAATTAGCTTACGATAAAAACAATATTGCTAAATATTTAGAAGAAGTATTGCAATTAGAAGCAGTAGCTTGTAAAGACTGGTTAACTAACAAAGTGGACCGTTGTGTAAGCGGAAGAGTGGCAAAACAACAATGTGCCGGACCATTACAATTACCATTAAACAACGTTGGGGTTATGGCTTTGGATTATAATGGAAAAGAAGGTATCGCCACTTCTATTGGTCACTCTCCTATCGCTGCCTTAGTAGATCCTGCTGCTGGAAGCCGTACTGCTATTGCCGAGTCTTTATCAAACATTATCTGGGCTCCAATTAAAGACGGTATCAAAGGTGTTTCATTATCGGCTAACTGGATGTGGGCTTGTAAAAATGAAGGTGAAGATGCTCGTTTATACGAAGCGGTTCAAGCTTGTTCTGACTTTGCAATCGAATTAGGAATCAATATCCCAACTGGAAAGGATTCGCTTTCGATGAAACAAAAATATCCAAATGACGAAGTAATTGCTCCAGGAACTGTAATTATTTCGGCTGCTGGTAACTGTACTAACATCACAAAAGTAGTTGAGCCGGTTTTACAAAAAAATGCAGGTTCTATTTACTATATCAACCTTTCTCAGGACGACTTTAAATTAGGAGGTTCTTCTTTTGCTCAAACATTGAACAAAATTGGAAATGAAGTTCCAACGATTAAGGACGCTGCATTCTTCAAAAAAGCATTCAACACGGTTCAGGAATTAATTAATGACCGTCAAATTGTGGCTGGACACGATATTGGAAGTGGTGGTTTAATCACTACTTTATTAGAAATGTGTTTTGCTGATGTAAACTTAGGAGCAAAAATTGACTTCTCTGTTTTTGAAGAAAAAGACATTATCAAATACTTATTTGCAGAAAACATCGGTATTGTTTTCCAGGCGAAAGACGACGCTGCTTTAGAAAGTAAATTAAATGCTAGCGGAGTTTCTTTCTACAAATTAGGAACAGTAACAAACGAGGCTACTTTAAACTTTGGCCCTTGCCAATTAGACATTGCTAAATACAGAGATATTTGGTACAAAACATCGTATTTATTAGATCAAAAACAATCTAAAAACGGAACAGCTAAAGAGCGTTACGACAACTATAAGAACCAAGCTTTAAACTTTACTTTTCCTGCTCATTTTACAGGTAAAAAAGCAGAGATTCCTGCAGGTCCAAGACCAAAAGCAGCGATTATCCGTGAAAAAGGATCGAACTCTGAGCGTGAAGTAGCTAATGCTATGTATATGGCTGGTTTTGATGTAAAAGACGTTCACATGACCGATTTGATTTCGGGTCGTGAAACTTTAGAAGATATTCAATTCATCGGAGCTGTTGGAGGTTTCTCTAACTCGGATGTTTTAGGTTCTGCCAAAGGTTGGGCTGGAGCTTTCTTATACAACGAAAAAGCGAAAACGGCTTTAGAGAACTTCTTTAAACGCGAAGACACACTTTCTGTTGGAATCTGCAATGGATGTCAATTGTTCATGGAATTAGAATTAATTAATCCGGAACACGAAGTACACGGAAAAATGCAACATAACAACTCTCACAAACACGAAAGCGGTTTTACATCAGTTACTATCCAAGAGAATAACTCTGTAATGTTATCTTCATTAGCAGGATCTACTTTAGGAGTTTGGGTATCACACGGAGAAGGTAAATTCAACTTACCTTACTCAGAAGAAAAATATCAAATTGTTGGTAAATACGGTTACAACAGCTATCCAGCTAACCCTAATGGTTCTGATTTCAACACGGCTATGATGTGTGATAAAACAGGTCGTCACTTAGTGATGATGCCACACATTGAGCGTTCTTACTATCCTTGGAACTGGGCACACTACCCAGAAAGAGGTCAAAAAGACGAGGTTTCTCCATGGCATGAAGCATTTGTAAATGCCAGAAAATGGATTGAAAACAACTAATTTTAGTTCTACAATATGAAAAGCGTTCTCGAAAGGGAACGCTTTTTTTTACATCAAATTTATTTTAATACAAAAATAATCCTACATTTACTTTTCTAAATAATTAACTTCAACAAACATGAAAAAAACACTTTTAATGGCTAGCTTCGTATTAATATCCTTTTTGGCGAATGCTCAAGATAACTCAAAAAGAGAAAAGATTAAACATCTTTTAGAATTAACTGGCTCAGGAAAATTAGGCATGCAAGTTATGGATCAAATGATGAGTAGTTTTAAAAATTCCTATTCCACTGTTAAACAAGAATTTTGGGATAATTTTAGAAAAGAAATCAATGCTAATGATATCGAGAATTTAATTTTACCCGTTTATGATAAATATTACACTGAAACTGATATCGATCAATTAATTACTTTCTACAACTCCCCAATTGGTAAAAAAATGATTAACACAATGCCTTTAGTCATGCAAGAATCAATGAAAGCTGGTCAAAATTGGGGTAGAGAAATTGGTGAAAAAGTATTGGCTCGCTTAAAAGAAAAAGGCTATTTGGATAAATAAAATACTATCGTTAGATTTGTTTATAGACTAACACAAATTAATAAAATTAACCCTAATTATACCAACACCTGTTTCAGAATGTTCGTACTGTCAAAAAAACGAAGCGTTAGACAATTTAATGATTAAAATTACTGATTTAAAAGTATCAGAATTATTTATTTTTAAAGAGCAATCTTATACTGGACGATTAAATGTTGTATACAAAGATCATGGAGTTGAATTTCATGAACTTACTGACGAACAACGTAATGCGCTTATGGAAGATGTAGCTACTACCGCGAAAGCCATTGCTAAAGTGTTCAATCCTGATAAAATAAATTACGGCTCCTTTTCGGATAAATTATCACATTTACATTTTCATATTGTCCCTAAATATGCCGATGGATATGGATTTGGAAGTGTTTTTGAAATGTTTCCTAACAGAGTAACCCTTACAGATGAGGAATATGAAAATATTATCGAAAAAATAAAAGCTGTTTTATAAAATAATAAAATAAGATTCTTTTTAAATCCTCTTTTTTAATCCAATTTAAAAAGAGGATTTTTTATAAATCAAAACATTTGCCCCCCTTAGGACTAATCAAAAACAACAATTCAGCTATGAAAATCTATCAAATTGATGCTTTTACCCAAGAAGTTTTTTCAGGAAATCCAGCTGCACTATGCCCTTTAACCGAATGGCTACCTGACAGTATCATGCAAAAAATCGCTGCCGAGAACAATTTGGCCGAAACCGCTTTTTATGTAAAAAAAGACAATCATTATGAAATTAGATGGTTTACTCCAACTGTTGAAGTCGATTTATGTGGGCATGCCACATTAGCTGCGGCATTTGTGTTATTCAACTACGAAAACCACAACGAAAACACAATACCATTTTTCTCACCTAGGAGTGGCGAATTAATCGTAACCAAAGACGGAGATTTACTGACTTTAAATTTTCCTGCTGACAGCTTTGAAGCTATTGAATTGACAGATCAAATCACCGAAGCATTCAACATCCAACCCCTTCAGGCTTTTAAAGGAAAAACCGATTTTATGCTACTTTTTAAAAATGAAGATGAAATCCTAAATTTAAATCCTAATTTTGAAAAAGTTTCTAAACTAAATGTCAGAGGCGTTATTGTTACTGCCAAAGGTCAATTAGTCGATTTTGTTTCACGTTTCTTCGGACCTCAATCAGGAATCAACGAAGATCCTGTTACGGGTTCAGCTCATACTACTTTAATTCCGTATTGGGCTAAAGAATTAAACAAAAACAAATTAACAGCTATACAACTATCAAACCGAAAAGGATATTTAGAATGTGAATTAGTTGCGAATAGAGTTCGTATAAGTGGATACGCTAAATGCTATCTTATAGGTTCTATATTCATAGAATAAGAAAAGCCACTCTAAAAATTTAAAGTGGCTTCCTAACAAAAATTTATCAAACCCTAAAATGACAAATCCTATATTTTTTTATACTAATCTATTTCTAACATCACATTATCCATGAATATTGCTGGCTCTCTTTCTGTTTGCCAATAATCAGCTAGGATACTCAAAACTACATCTTTTAAACCAGAAAAAGAACTTTCTAGTTGATTCTCTTCATCTTTTATTACTTCAATAAGTAATTCGTTAACTTTTCTTATTTTTTCTGAATTTGTCATATTGATGTGTTTTAACAATTAATATTTCAGTTCTTATTTACGATGGTAAAATTATAAGAATTAGCTTTTTATGACAATACCCACTTTTAGTGATTTTTTTTTAGCTTTTTAAGAGAAAATTAAGATTTGTCTTATTCACTTTCATAAAAAGTTGAAATTATAAATTTAAAATGCTTAAAACGCTTCCTCCAAATAGCACATAAAAAAGCAATTTGCAGAACTAAAACAGTAATTATAAGCATTAAAAAACAATACTTGCTACCGTTGAAATTGACATTATAAGTAAAAAAACACATTAAACCTCCAGCAAAACCTAAACGAATAAAAATAGAGATTAAAGCGTATTTCTTTAATCTAACATATAATTGTTCTAATGCCCTCTTAACATCTGATCCATCAGTCAAATACTTATTATAAAAATAACCGTATACGCTATGCAAAATAGGAAGCATAAGTGTTACTACTAGAACAGCATTTACCCAAAATGGCTTTTTATCTCCATCAAACATCGAATAATACACTAATAAAAAAAGCGACCAAGCTGTAACCTCAATCTGAATTTGTCTTCTAATGGATTTTAAAACAGGATGTTGGTTTTCCTTTAACATATTCAGTAAAGCTTTTTCACTTTTTGAAATTGTATCTACTGCATTCCATTCCGATTTTAAATCATCTATATTCATAATTTTCTATCTAATAGATTTTTAATTTTGGCCTTTATCCGATTGATTTTGACACCTACATAATTCTCACTTATCCCTATTACTTCTGAATTTAGCTGATAACTTAAATCTTCAAAATAGAGCGTTATCAAGGCTTTTTCACCATCATCTAATACTTTTAACACACTAAATAATCGTTCTTGTCTAACTAAAAGCTCTTCACTTACTTGCTCCTCAGCCAAGTCAGGTAATTGAGACAAGAACTTAATTGGAGATTTTTGTTTTCTAAAAGAGGCTATTGCAGTATTCAAAGCGATACGGTACATCCAAGTACTTATTTTGGACTCCGCTTTAAAATTAGGATAGGATTTCCAGAGTTGGAATACTATTTCTTGAAACAAATCTTCACGATCTTCAGGGGTATCACGATACAAATAGACAACTTTATGAATCATCGCATTGTATTGTGATATTAACCCTAAAAAATCTTTTTCAAGTTTATTCATTCTAAACTAATTGATAAAGAAACAATCTAACATCAGCAAAATTCAATTGAGTTTTCATGGATTCATTACACTTAATTCATTCTTGATCCAATCAATTTCTTTTCGAAGGGCTGCATTTTGAGATTTTAAACTATCGAGCTGTACTTGAAGATGGTTATCTCTAATTTTTGATCTTCCTTCGGGTGAAGACTCTTTTGCACAACTGAATACTACAAAAAGTAAAACGAACATAACAACTTTTTTTATAATTATCTATTTTTAGCTATTAGTTGTTTACTATTAAAAAAACTTACAGTTAAACAAAAAAAATCGCAAACCATTAATTACCTATAAACGTATAACTAATTGGTTTCTTATTTTTTAAAAATGAGTAGGAATATATTTTTAGCCCGTCCAACTCACCTCCTAGAATAAATACTTGCCCTAAAAGCGCTTAAAGCAATGACTCCTAGCGGTATTACTTCCGAATAAAACTACAAATTAGATGAATTTCAACTTATTAATTTATGAAAATCGGTGTAATTTGTGGTATAAAACTAAGTCCATTTTCAATTAGATACTACTCTATATGTTGGATCTTCTATAATATTCACTTCAATAATTCCCGTGGCATTTTGCAACAATTGACAGCAATCTTCACTTAGATGATGTAAATGCACCGTTTTCCCAACTTTAGCATAACGCTCCGTAATTTTATGTACCGCATCAATGGCACTCATATCGGCTATTTTACTTTCTCTGAAATCAATAATCACTTCATGAGGATCATTCAGCACATCAAATTTTTCAGCAAAAGCAGTCGTTGAAGCAAAAAACAAAGGACCGTATATTTCGTAATGCTTCACTCCTTTTTCATCCAAATATTTTTTAGCACGAATGCGTTTAGCACTTTCCCAGGCAAAAACCAAAGCTGAAATAATCACCCCAATCAAAACCGCTAAAGCCAAATTATGCAAGAAAATCGTAATCAAAGCCACCACTATACCCACAAAAATATCCTGTTTAGGCATCTTGTTGATGATTCGAAAACTACTCCATTCAAAAGTTCCTATAGAGACCATAATCATAACCCCTACTAGGGCAGCCATAGGCAATTTTTCTATTACTGGAGCACCAAACAAAACAATACAAAGAATAGTTAATGCAGCCACAATTCCAGACAAACGAGCTCTGGAACCAGCAGATAAGTTCACTAAAGTTTGTGCTATCATTGGACATCCACCCATTCCAAAGAAAAATCCGTTTAAAATATTCGCACTTCCCTGAGCTATACATTCTCGGTTTCCGTTTCCTTTGGTTGCTGTAATTTCATCAACTAAATTTAAGGTTAGTAAACCTTCTGTCAATCCCACACAAGCCATAATCAAACCATAAGGCAGTATCAATTGGAATGTTTCTAAATTCAAAGGAATAGAAGGAATATGAAAAGGAGGAAATCCACCACTCACCGAAGCAATATCAGCCACCGTTTTAGTTTGAATTCCAAAACCAAAAACTAAGGCAAAAACCACCATAATAGCCACTAATGAAGCTGGAATCGCTTTGGTTATTTTTGGAAAACCTATAACAATTCCGATTGTCAAAGCAACCAAACCCAACATAACAAACAACGGACTACCTGATAACCAAACACTTTGTCCATTAACCATTGTTTTAAATTGTTCCAATTGCGACATAAATATCACAACAGCTAAACCATTCACAAATCCGTACATGACAGGTTGAGGTACTAAGCGAATAAACTTTCCCCATTTAAAAACTCCAATCAAAATTTGGATTACGCCTGCCAATGCTACCGCAGCAAACACATAATCCAATCCATGCGATTTCATTAAAGCGATTAAAACAATAACCGTTGCTCCTGCTCCACCCGAAACTAAACCGGGTCTACCACCAAAAATAGCTGTTACTAATCCCATTATAAAAGCAGCATACAAACCTACCAGAGGAGGAAATCCAGCCAAAATAGCAAAGGAAAGTGATTCCGGTATCATTGTCATCGCTACGGTTAATCCAGCTAAAACTTCGGTTTTATAATTTACTTTTTGTGAAAAATCAAATAGTTTAAAATATTGTTGCATGTGATGGTAAAAAATTAATTATAAATCCTCTCAAACTATAGAGAGTATTTTTAAAGAGTTGCAAAGTTAAGTTTTTAAAATGGAACCGTAATTTATGTCATACATCACGATTGTTTACTTTAAATTGTCCGATTTTTAATATCTTTAACTTAAATTTAGAATTTAATCATCCAATGGAAATCAAGCTATTTTTTAAAGACACTTTCGAATATAATTGGCAATGCAATCAAAAACTTATTCAGTTATTTGAAGACATTGAACGTACTATCCCTGAAAAAATCGATCCAATTGTTAAACCTGGACGTGCTAACTTAGCCATCACATAAAGTTAAGAAATAATCTTAATTTTAACCTATGAAACAAGTCCGCAAAATTTATGACAAAGCTTTTAAAGAAAAAGCCGTTCAATTGAGTTATGAGAGAACAAATGTATCAGAACTCGCCAGAGAGTTGGGAATCACAGCACCACAGTTGTATAAATGGCGTAAAGAGTTCGAGGAATTTGGAGAAGGAAGTTTTCCTGGGAAAGGAAATTTAAAACTCACTCCCGAGCAAGAAAAAATTCACGAACTAAAGAAAAGACTCAAAGATGCCGAGTTAGAACGTGATATATTAAAAAAAGCAATCGGCATTTTTTCCAAGAGCGGTCGATGATTTATAGTTTCATAAAAAGCAATGAACAACTATTCCCGATCGAAAAAATGTGCAAAGTTCTAAAAGTGAGCAGCGGAAGTTATTACCGATGGAAAAAACAAGCAGTCACAGCAAGACAACAACTAAAAATTGCCATAAAAGAACAGATAACATTGATTTATTTTGGAGCCAAACAAAGATATGGAAGTCCTAGAATAACATTGGAACTGCAGTATTTAGGTTATAAAGTTTCACGAATTACAGTTGCAAAATATATGAAAGAACTTGGCTTACGAAGCAAATTAAGCAAGAAGTTCAAAGTTACAACCAACTCAAATCATAATTATTTAGTTGTCGAAAATGTATTAAACAGAGAGTTTATTGTAAAAATGCCTTCAAAAGTTTGGGTTTCGGATATTACATATATCCAAACTAAAGAGGGTTTTGTATACCTGACCACTATTATGGATTTATACGACAGAAAAATTATCGGTTGGAGTTTGAGTGACGGAATGAGTACAGAAGAAACTACGCTTGGAGCTTGGAAAATGGCGGTTAAAAACCGAGATATTGATCAAGGTTTGATTTTTCATTCTGACAGAGGTGTTCAATATGCCAGTAAAAAGTTTGTAAATGTTCTTGATTCCTATAAAAAAATAACCCGCAGTATGAGTCGTAAAGGAAATTGCTGGGATTATGCTGTGGCGGAAAGCTTCTTCAAATCTTTGAAAACGGAATTAATTTAGGGGAACAAACTGATTTCTAAAGAACAGATGAAACTGGAAATCTTTGAATATATTGAAATTTGGTACAACAGAAAAAGGAGACATTCCACTTTGAATTATGCAACTATTGAAGAATTTAACAATCAAATTAATTACAAAAATGTAGCTTAACTTAATGTGCCGTTTTTGTTTGCATATCCACTAAAAGGCTGGTATGCCTTTGGGGAGGAAAAAGGCAAGGTAAACAATGCTTCCGAACTTTTTTCGGTCGAAAATAAAATAATTCGACTTTATGGGCCTAAGTCGGGTTACCTGATGTCCGAACAATCCTTTAAAAATTTTGAAATGATTGTTGAATTCCGTTGGAACACCGATTCTAAATTTGCAAAAAAAATGAATACTAAAAACAGCGGTGTGATGTATTTGGTACCTGCTGAAACTCCAGATGTTTTATGGCCTAAAGGAATCCAATTTCAAATCAAAGAAGGCGCTACAGGCGATTTTGTTTTGCTACAAGAAGTTACTCTTACAATCAATGGAACTAAAACTGAAGCAGGTAAAAGCATCGTTTCTAAACGTTTTGCCGATGCTGAAAAACCATTTGGAGAATGGAACAAACTAGAAGTAATTTCTAAAAATGGCGTTATCACTCAAAAGTTAAACGGCATCTTAGTCAATCAAGGCAGTGAATCAACAGTTACCGAAGGTAGGGTTTTATTGCAATACGAAGGTTTTCCAATCGATTTTAGAAAAATATGTATTAAAAAACTCAAATAAGCTACTTCAAGATAAAATCTATTATTTTTGCCGCAGATTTTAAGAAAGAGACTCGCTTTGAGAAAAAACATCTAACTTTTAAACGCAAAGACCGCAATGTCTTCGCAAAGTTCAGAAAGTTCTCAAAGCTTTGCGATCTTTTTTTAGACAAAAGAATAATCTTTCTTTGTGTCCTTTGCTTTTAATTATTATAAGTAAGATAGAAATCATTCGGCGTAAATCTTTAAATCTGCGGCTTTTTTTAGCTAAAAATTAAACTCTAAAATCCATGTTTTTCCAAATTAAAGCCTATCTAAAATTCCTTTGGCATTCAAAAAACGAACATGCGGTGCACTCTCCTTTTGTTTTTAGTCTGATTACCAAATGCTTTTATGATAAGAAAAAGAAAGCTGAATATCCCCTTTTAGATAATTACCGCAAGACTTTATTGGAAAACAAAAACAGCATTGAAGTAACCGATTTTGGAGCAGGTTCCAAAGTTTTTAAATCAAATACCAGAGCTATTGCACAAATTGCCAAAACAGCTGGAATTTCAAAAAAAGAGCTCGATTATTATTTCGAATTACTAATTATTTCCAACCCGAAAATATACTGGAATTAGGCACTTCATTAGGTTTGGCTACTTCTGCTCTTGCTTTAGGAAATAAAAATGCTTCAATTACCACTTTAGAAGGTTGCTCAAATACAGCAAATCAATGTCAATTGCAATTGCAAAAATTCAATATCAATAATGCAAACATCATTGTTTCTGAATTTTCGGAGTATTTCAAAACTCTTAACTCACAACTCATAACTCATAACTTAATTTACTTCGACGGCAATCATTCCAAAGTAGCTACTTTAGATTATTTCGAAAAATTATTACCCACCATTAACAATGAAACCGTTTGGATTTTTGATGATATTCATTGGTCTGCCGAAATGGAAATAGCCTGGGAAATCATCAAAAAACACCCAAAAGTTTCAGTAACCATTGATACGTTCCAATGGGGATTGGTTTTCTTCAGAAGAGAACAACCCAAAGAACATTTCATCATTCGTGTCTAACTCACTATTAATTTGTATTATAAATCATAAGATTTTCACAATAGAAGCTACTTTTTAGTAAATGATTTTTTAGCTTTGGTTTATCGAAAAAAACAATCTAAATCGAAACTGAAAAATGAGTGAACCATTAATTAAAATAGCCAATATCAAACGTAATTTTGAACTAGGAGATGAAATTGTGTACGTTTTAAAAGGAATCGATTTAGAAATCAACAAAGGAGAATATGTGGCACTAATGGGACCTTCAGGCTCTGGAAAATCGACGTTAATGAATCTTCTGGGCTGTTTGGACACCCCTACTTCTGGAACCTATATTTTAAACGGAAAAGATGTCAGTAAAATGAGAGATGATGAGCTGGCCGAAATCCGTAATAAAGAAATAGGATTTGTTTTTCAAACTTTTAATCTATTACCTCGAACTACTGCACTGGACAATGTAGCTTTACCCATGATTTATGCCGGTTATCCAAAAGAAGAACGCAACAAAAGAGCTATCGAAGTATTGAAACAAGTTAATCTTGCTGACCGTATGGATCATCAGCCCAACCAGCTTTCTGGGGGGCAACGCCAGCGGGTAGCGGTGGCTCGTGCCTTGGTCAACAAACCTTCTATTATTCTTGCTGACGAACCAACAGGAAATCTCGACTCTAAAACTTCTATCGAAATTATGAACCTTTTTAACGATATACATACTAATGGAAATACGGTTATTTTGGTCACTCACGAAGAAGAAATTGCCGCTTATGCACATCGTGTCATTCGTTTACGAGATGGAATGATTGAAAGTGATGTTACAAAAGAAGTGATTAGTAAGTAGTATTATAAATTCTTATGTTTAAAAAAATAAAGAATCAATAAATTAATGAATGAAAAACTTGATGTAAAACATTATCTTGATATTTATATTATGAGAAAAGAAATGCAAGATGAAGGTATTACAAACCCGAGTGAAAAAATCAAAATATTCACAAAGAACTTTGTTGAAATTTTACAAAATATGCCATTAGACGAAGAAATTATTTTGAAAGACAGTGCTTTCTTGGACAGTACAGGAAATTTAATAATAAAAATTCCTGATTAAAGATTTAATTTAATCAATTAAATTTTTAAAACTAATTTCAATTTAAATACTTTATTATTACTTCATATAATACCATAATAACTTAGCAACTTAAAGACATAGCTAATAAAAAAATGAAAATATACACCAAAACAGGCGACAAAGGTAGTACTTCCTTATTTGGAGGGACTCGTGTGCCAAAAGACCATATCCGCATTGAAAGTTATGGAACGGTCGATGAACTCAATTCCTACATTGGCTTGATTCGTGATCAAGATATCGATGCGCATTACAAAGACATATTGATCGAAATTCAGGATAGGCTATTTACTGTGGGTGCTTTATTAGCCACACCTGAGGATAAAGCTATTTTAAAAAATGGTAGCGCACGATTGCAAAATTTAGGTATTGTCGATTCGGATATTGAATTTTTAGAAAAAGAAATCGACCTAATGGAAAGCAAATTGCCTCCAATGACTCATTTTGTTCTTCCAGGCGGACATCCTACCGTGTCACATTGTCATATTGCACGCTGTATTTGTCGCCGTGCCGAGCGTTTAACCGTTCATTTAAGTCATAATGAGAGCATTCCTGAGATAACAATCAGCTATTTAAACCGACTTTCTGACTATCTTTTTGTGTTGGCACGAAAGTTGTCGCTTGATTTAAACGCCGAGGAAGTCAAGTGGATTCCAAGGAAATAGTAGTCAGTCATCAGAATGCAGTAAACAATACCAATCTGAACACTAAAAACGGAAAACTGAACACTAAAAAAAGACGTTCTTAATTTTTTTTAAAATAAATGATTTTTTACTTGCCTTTTTCAGTAAAAAATTTATTTTTGCACAAAACAAAATCGACAAAAGATGTATTGGACATTAGAATTAGCATCCTATCTTAGTGATGCACCATGGCCTGCTAACAAAGACGAACTTATTGATTACGCTATACGTGCAGGAGCTCCATTAGAGGTAGTAGAGAACCTACAATCTATTGAAGATGAAGGCGAAATATATGAGTCAATGGAAGAAATTTGGCCAGACTATCCTACAGACGAAGATTACCTTTGGAACGAGGATGAATATTAAAAAACAAAGAAAAAGTCTCAAAAGAGGCTTTTTTTTTGTTCAATTAAAGAGAAAAAAACAATTATAGAAATACAAACATTATGAGTTTCATAAATAGCATTATCAAAATTTTTGTAGGCGATAAATCCGAGAAAGACGTTAAGTCTTTACAACCCTACTTAAATAAAATTAAAACTTTTGAAAACAACTTAATCAGTTTATCAAATGATGAATTAAGAGCACGCACTATATTCTTCAAAGAAAAAATCACAGAATCCCGCGCTGCTATTGATGCTAAAATTGCAACTCTTAAAACAGAAGTTGAAGGTATCGAAGATATCGACAAAAGAGAAGACATTTACATTGAAATTGATAACTTAGAAAAAGAAGCTTATGCTGTTTCTGAGAAAACCTTAATGGAAATTCTTCCTGAAGCCTTTGCCGTTGTAAAAGAAACTGCAAGACGTTTTAAAGAAAACGAAGAAATAACCGTTACTGCTACGGCTAGAGACCGTGAATTTTCAGGCTCAAAAAGCTACGTACGTATTGAAGGAGATAAAGCCATTTGGTTAAACAAATGGAACGCTGCCGGTAAAGACATTACTTGGGATATGATTCACTACGACGTACAGTTAATTGGTGGTATGGTATTGCACCAAGGTAAGGTTGCCGAAATGCAAACAGGGGAAGGAAAAACCTTAGTAGCTACCCTTCCATTATACTTAAATGCTTTAACTGGAAACGGAGTACACTTAGTAACCGTGAACGACTACTTAGCAAAACGTGATAGCGCTTGGAAAGCACCTTTATTCGAATTCCACGGAATGACTGTTGACTGTATCGACAATCACCAACCGAATTCAGAAGGTAGAAAGAAAGCCTATGATGCTGATATTACTTATGGAACCAACAACGAATTTGGTTTTGACTACCTAAGAGACAACATGGCACATTCGCCATCAGACTTGGTACAAAGAAAACACAACTTTGCGATTGTCGATGAGGTGGATTCGGTATTAATTGATGATGCGAGAACGCCATTAATTATTTCTGGACCAGTTCCTCAGGGAGACCGTCACGAATTCCTAGAATTGAAACCAAAAATCGAAACATTAGTTGGTTTACAACGTCAGTTGGCAACAGGATTCTTAACTGAGGCTAAAAAATTAATCAAAGAAGGAAACACTAAAGATGGTGGTTTCATGCTTTTAAGAGCTTACAGAAGTTTACCTAAAAACAAAGCTTTAATTAAGTTTTTAAGTGAAGAAGGAATCAAACAATTGCTTCAAAAAACGGAAAACCAATACATGCAAGACAACAACCGCGAAATGCCAAAGGTTGACGAAGCATTGTATTTTGTAATCGAAGAAAAAAACAATCAAGTAGAATTGACCGATAACGGAATCAAATTCCTTTCTGGAGATACCGATGCTGATTTCTTCGTTTTACCAGATATCGGAACAGAGATTGCCAACATCGAGAAACAAAAATTAGAAAAAGATGCGGAAGCGGAAGCAAAAGAAAGATTGTTTCAAGATTTCAGCGTAAAAAGCGAACGTATCCACACGTTAACGCAACTTTTAAAAGCCTATACCCTATTCGAAAAAGACGTAGAATATGTGATCATGGACAACAAAATTTTGATTGTCGATGAGCAAACAGGTCGTATCATGGATGGACGTCGTTATTCTGACGGATTACATCAGGCGATTGAAGCTAAAGAAAACGTAAAAATCGAGGCGGCTACGCAAACTTTTGCAACGGTAACTTTGCAAAACTACTTCAGAATGTACAACAAACTGGGCGGAATGACTGGTACTGCTGTAACTGAAGCTGGTGAGCTTTGGGAAATCTACAAATTAGACGTGGTAGAAATCCCAACAAACCGTCCAATTGCAAGACATGACAAAGAAGATTTCATCTACAAAACAACTCGCGAAAAATTCAACGCTGTAATCGAAGATGTAACCGAATTATCTAAAGCAGGTCGTCCTGTATTGATTGGTACAACATCAGTTGAAATCTCTGAATTATTAAGCCGTATGCTTAAGATGAGAGGTATCACTCACAACGTATTGAATGCCAAAATGCACAAGCAAGAGGCACAAATCGTTGAGGAAGCAGGAAAAGCCGGAGTAGTAACTATCGCTACTAACATGGCTGGTCGTGGTACCGATATTAAATTATCACCAGAAGTAAAAGCAGCTGGAGGTTTAGCCATCGTAGGTACGGAGCGTCATGATTCGCGTCGTGTTGACCGTCAGTTGCGTGGTCGTGCGGGTCGTCAAGGAGATCCGGGAAGTTCTCAATTCTATGTTTCTCTTGAGGATAACTTGATGCGTTTATTTGGTTCTGAAAGAGTAGCCAAAGTAATGGACCGTATGGGATTAGAAGAAGGCGAAGTAATTCAGCATTCTATGATGACTAAGTCTATTGAGCGTGCGCAGAAAAAAGTAGAAGAAAACAACTTTGGTGTTCGTAAACGTTTATTAGAATATGATGATGTAATGAACGCACAACGTGAAGTAGTGTACAAACGCCGTCGTCATGCCTTATTTGGTGAGCGTTTAAAACTGGATATCGCAAATATGTTATATGACACCTGCGAATTATTCGTTCAAAACACAAAAGCAGCTAGCGATTTCAAAACATTCGAATTCGACTTAATTCGTTATTTCTCTATCACTTCACCAGTAACTGAGGCTGAATTTGCTAAACTAAACGAAATCGAGTTAACCGGTAAAGTATACAAAGAAGCTTTAAAATACTACAACGAAAAATGCGAACGTAGTGCCAGAGAAGCATTCCCAATTGTAAAAAACATTTTCGAAGATCCAAACAACCAGTTTGAGCGTATCGTAGTACCATTTACCGATGGTGTAAAAACCTTGAGCGTTGTAACCGATTTAAAGAAAGCCTACGAAACTGAAGGAAGACAATTAGTAGCTGATTTTGAGAAAAACATCACTTTGGCAATTGTTGACGAAGCTTGGAAAAAACACTTACGCAAAATGGACGAATTGAAACAATCAGTTCAATTAGCCGTTCACGAGCAAAAAGATCCATTGCTTATCTATAAATTTGAAGCCTTCAACTTATTCAACAGCATGTTGAACGGAATCAACAAAGAAGTAATTTCATTCTTATTCAAAGGAGATTTACCACAGCAATCGGCTCCGGAAATTGAAGAAGCAAGAGAAGTAGCTCGTCCTAAAGAAAAATTACAATTAACTAAAGACGAAATGCCAAATAGCGAAAGTATGAACCACGAAGTTGGAGAGACTCAGCAACGTCAGGTAACGGAAACTATCGTAAGAGAGATGCCAAAAATCAATCGCAACGACACTGTTACCGTACAACAAATCGCTACCGGAAAAACCGAATCTATGAAATACAAAAAAGCAGAAGCTTTATTAGCAACTGGAGAATGGGTTATTGTGAATGAGTAATTTCTGTTCTATTTGAATATCTAAATCCTCGATGAAAGTCGGGGATTTTTTGTTTTAGGAGCAGTACTTTTTAGGTTTTCTATGAGCATCCCTCCCGCTTTCGCCTTTATCTCTTCTCTCGTCCAAAAGACGAGATACGAGGATATGGGCTCTATCGGGGCTAGTTAAGAACTTTTATTCTTATTAAGATAAATTATATATATTTGATTACAACAAACTTAATCTATATCACATAAACTAAACTACTTCTAAAAACTTATAAATAAAAAACTAATGGCAAACGACAATATATTTAAAAATACTTTAAATTAATTCTTTTTTTGGGTATTTGCTATTATTTTTTATTACCATCATTAAACTGGTTTATTGGCTATCATGGCTATGTAAAAGAAAAAATTAGAAAAAATACTTGGGGAGACATTAGGGAGTCAAAATACAGAGATGCTTTTCAAAAAAAATTAAAATTTATTTCGTATATAAATTGTGATACTATTCATTCTGACTCAATTAATATTTATATAGAAAAAGGATATAAATACGGCTATTTCAGTTATGATAAAACAAATTTTGAATTAGGTAAAACTAAATATCCTTTCCAAATTTCTCATACTGAAAGAACAAATCATAATTTAGTTACTTATAGCTTTATTGAATCACAAAAATTTGATTCTATTGGGATTATAATATAGTATATTTAAAAGAATCCAAAATTAAAGACTCTTTAAAAATGAAAGTGGAGTGTTGGAACTTAGTTAAAGGAAAAACTGTTTGGGATTCTATTGGGTTTATAAAAGTATTTGAATAGAAAAATGACCCAGATTGCGTGGATTTGTAATCCGTGCCCACAACGAAGAGCAACTTTGTAGAATTACTTGATGAGATTCCTCATTCTTCGGAATGACAACATTGCGGGAAAAGTTATTTTAAAACAACATTTATAAATTGGAAACCCGATCGCACGGATATACACAAACGTTAGCAGAATTGCATTCTGTGCCCATAACGATAAGTAAATACTTTGTAGAATTACTTGATAAGATTGCTTCGTTCCTCGCAATGACACAGTAAGCGGTTCAAGTCATTGCGAGCGATAGCGAAGCAATCTCATTAAGCTAAGCCCAGCTAGCGCAAGCGTCACGCTTGTGCCGGTAACAATAAGCTAAATACTCTCTACAAATTAAAATTTAACAACTCAAATTTTCGAAAACATACAACATTGCCATGAAAAAATTTCTTTTAGCCTTTTGTTTATTATTCATAACTAAATCCATTTCTCAAAACTACAGATTCAGCACTGATGCGAGCTTTCAAAATCCATCTAGCCACAATTTCATCTCAGACAATTCTAATGGCGTAATTGATTTAGGAATAAAATACCGAGTTCTCAATTCAAAAAAAACTAAGTTTGGAATTTCATTCAATGCAGGAATATTGAAGTCAAATAGAGATCGGAATAATGTTGCTGGAAATTTTAAAATTACTTCCTATCAACTACAACCTAAAATATTTACAGAACTTAATTTTTCACATTTCACTCCATTTGTTGGAGTTGGCTATACTTCAATGCTTTTTAAATCTTCTACCGATGATCGTAAAATTTATGCATACAATCGGGATGGTTTTAGTCTTAACAATACCCAAAGTGGAATAGACCTAAAAATTGGTATTGGTACTGATTTTTAACTAAATAAAAAACTCCATCTGTTGACATGAAAAGTTTTCGATATCCACTGTCCCGATAGCAGATTTGCAATCCGACAAAGATGAGCAAATTACTTTGTGAATTAATTAATGAGACACTTCCTTCGTCAGTATGACAAGGTTGCGATTATTCCTATTGTTTTTTTTCTGCTAAAAAAATGTCCTGAAAAAATATTTATCTGTACTTTTGCAGCCGTAAACAAAAAAACGCTTTTTGAAGACCTTATTCAGCATAGTACTTTCGATACTTTTATTACTACCTTCATTTGGTAGCTTCTTTGTTTATACCTCATTCAAATTGCATCAGGACGAAATTGCCAAAACCATTTGTGTGCAACGTAAATTGGTTGACAATACCTGTAACGGTCGATGCGAACTGCAAAAAAGCTTGAAAAAATATGAGGACAACGAACGAAAAATGCAAAACAATCTGGACAACAAAGTCGATTTGGTTTATGTACTTACACCTTCCGTTGCCGAATATACCTTAATTGAAAACAATTTGGTAGCAAAACCAAATTGCTATACACTGGAAAAGAAAACCGTTTCGGTAACACTTCCTTCTTTCCGACCTCCTTCCTATTTGATATAAATTTTAGTACTGCTCTTTCCTTTATGGAAGTGCATTTTCTTGGACTATATCCAAGGAAAACGTGTTATTCATAATTTATTATCATTCAAAATGAAAAATATATTCTTGGCTTTATTTGCTATAAGCCAATTTGCTGTTGCGCAAAACAAAAGCAAAATCGATACTACAAATGTTGAAAAATTAGACGACGTTTTTATTACGGCCAATCGTACAGAAACTAAACGCAGAGAAACTCCTGTTGCCATTAGTAAACTATCCGCTAAAACTATCAACGAAACCAAAGCGGTTGCGGCTTACGAAATCATCAATAAAACGCCTGGAGTTTTAATGGTAAATTTAGGCAACGAACAAAACATGATGGCAATTCGCCAGCCCATGACTACCAATGCCTATTATTTGTATTTGGAAGACGGTTTGCCAATTCGTCCTTTGGGAATTTTTAATCACAATGCCTTATTAGAAATCAACCAATTCAATTTGGAAAGTATTGAAGTCGTAAAAGGGCCTGTTTCTTCTTTATACGGACCAGAAGCGGTAGGCGGAACAGTCAATTTGATTTCGCAAAAACCTTCTTTTTATCCTACGTTTAAATTTGGCCTTCAAGCCGACCAATGGGGCTATAAAAGAATTCAGGCTGCCGCTGGAGCTACTCTGGGTAAAATTGGGTTTCACATTGCTGGAATTTCAAGTCTTCAGGAGAATTCTTGGATGACCTATTCTGATTATAACAAAGACAATCTAAACATCAGAGTCGATTACAACATCAACGACAAAACCCGTTTGATTAGTAACACCATGATTGGAAAATACTATTCGGATATGAGTGGTGGTGTCAATGAAACCGATTTTTACAACAGAAGCTATAAAAGCACTTCTGATTTTACCTATCGAAAATCGGATGCTTTACGTACGAGATTAACCTTAGAACACGATTGGAATCCCAATGCGAATTCATATGTAACCGTTTACCTCCGTGATAATAAATTAGGTCAGAATCCTTCTTATGGAATCCGATGGAGCGCTACCAAAAACCCAACTACAGCAACGGGTGAAATAAATTCGAATAACTTTAAAAGTTATGGTGTTATAGGGCAACACACTCAAAAATTCAATTTTTGGAACACAACCATGGTCAGTGGCGCCTTATACGATTATTCGCCAGTAACATATTGGTCGTATTTAATCAATCTGAAAGCAACTTTAAATCCAGGAACGCCAGGTCAACAAACGGTAAATAAGTACGAAATTGTAGCGGAACAGCCTGAAACCAAACTAGCCAATTACACAGCCAATATCTACAATACGGCCATTTTTAAACAATTTAGCTTTAGCCCAATTGAAGAATTGACTTTTAACGTAGGAGCTCGTTATGATGCGATGAAGATCAATTACGAAAACGCCTTAGACCTTTCGACAGGAAATAAAAACTACAATAAATTCACTTTTAAAACGGGAGTAAATTACAACCCAATCAAGAATGCTGGTTTTTACGGCAACTATTCACAGGGATTTTCGCCTCCTAATATCACTTCTATTTTCAGAGCCAAATCGGGTACTGGTGGCAGTACAGGAGTTCCTGCTGCGTTTTATTACAATTTAAAACCAGCCACTTTTGAAAATTACGAATTAGGCGGATGGATGAATTTAATAAGCAACAAACTTACTCTTGACTACGCTTTTTATTATATGGATGGCAAAAACGAATTGCTAAGTGTTCGCTTGGAAGACAGCTCCACCGATTATCGCTCTGCAGGGAAAACGAACCATAAAGGAATTGAATTGGGTTTCAATTTCCGTCCAAATACGCAATGGAATATCCGCATGGGCGGAACTGTAGCCAAACACCGTTATATTGATTTCCAACTTTCGGACAACTCTGCTGATGCTTTGCAAAATTTAGGAGGTTATGAAATGCCTCAGGCTCCCAGATGGAGTGGAAATTCCGAAGTGAGTTATTACCCAAATTGGTTACCCAATTTCAGAACTGCTATCGAATGGCAATCGGTAGGAAGTTATTACCAAAACCAAATCAACACGGCTAAATACAAAGGTTATGATATTTTTAATACTCGTTTTGGTTACAAATACCACAATATCGAAATCTACGGAAATATAATGAATCTAACGGATAAATTGTATGCGTATAATTTATCGAGAGGAAATACAGCCAATGCACAAACTACCTATGTTGCCGCAGCTCCAAGGACTTTTTTAGTCGGAATTCAATACAGCCTTTGCCTAAAAAAATAATTGAACAAGATAAAATAAACCATTAAGAGGTTAAGAAATTTTCAAGTTTCAGGCTTAATAATCTTAATTCTTTAATGGTTAAAAACCTCAACAATGAGCAAGAAAAACAACAAAAAGAAAGACTCCAAATTAGTCAAAAAAATCAAACAGCATATGTACCAATGGCACAGAATCATTGGAATCATTACCATTATCCCGGTTATTTTATGGACATTATCAGGTTTGATGCATCCTTTTATGGCTCATTTTTTAAACCTGAAATTGCCCATGAAAAACTGGAAATCCAAAACGTAAAACCAACAGATTTAGGATTATCCCTTCAGGAAGTGTTAAACCAAAACAACATAAAACAATTTAGAAACTTCCGAATTGTTACTTTCAATAATACCACGTATTACCAAGTCAAAAATAGCATTGGTGATTTGCATTATTTTAATGCTTCGAATGGAAAAGAACTTGAAAACGGAGACCTTATCTATGCAGAATACTTATCCCGCTATTTTCTGGATGATCAAAAAAATGCCGTAAAAAAGAGCGAACTCATCACCGAATTTGACCGTCAATACAAATATGTGAACCGTTATTTACCGGTTTACAAACTGAGTTTTGACCGTCCAGACGGGATGGAAATCTATGTTGAAACATCCTCCAGTAAGTTGGCTACTTTTAATCCTACTTCCAGACAATTTTTCATCTGGTTCTTTGATACCTTTCACAACTGGTCGTTTATAGATGCTATTAGCAACAACAGCATTCGTATCATTACGATGATTTTCTTGTTGTCCATCATTGGATTTTCAGCCATTAGTGGAATCCTAATTTATGGCTTTTTGTGGAAACAATTCAAAAAAGCCGATAGCTTGCAACCTAAAAAAGGAATTCGAAAATACCACCGTCAAATCGGAATTTGGATTTCCTTATTTACGCTGACTTTTGCTTTTAGCGGAGCTTATCACGCCACAACCAAATGGGATCCGTATACGCTTTCGCAAATGGTATACGAGCCTACTTTTAAAACTTCGGATATTACTCTAGCAAATACAAAACTGAATATCGACTGGAACCGTTTTCAAAATGCGAGTTTAATTGCTTTCAATGATAGTATTTATTACCGTTGCCAATTAGAAGAAAAAACGAAAAGCAAATTCAAAAAACCAAAGTTCGATTCCAATTCGAAATGGAACAAAATGGACGCTCCAAAAACGGAAGTAGTTTATATTAACGCAACAACGAACAAAATTGCTCCAAATTTAGATTTCCAATACGCCGATTTTTTGGCCTATTATTTTACCGATGGCGCTCCAAAAGCCCCTTGTTGCGAAATGATGAATCCTGAAATTCCAGAAGAAGCCGAAACTTCATTAGAAAACGTAAAATTAGTAGAATCGAAACTAATAACTGATTTTGAAAGCAGAGAATATGGGTTTGTAAACAAGCGTTTACCTGTTGTAAAATTAGCGTATGACACTCCTGAAAAAACCACTTATTTCATAGAAACGTCCTCTTCACGACTGGCTGCCAAAGTGAAAAGTTCAGATATGCTTGAAGGTTATTCTTTTGCCATATTCCACAAATTCCTTTTTATGGATTGGGCCGGAAAAAATATCCGCGATTTATCGATGGTTCTGGCTGCACTTTGTATTTTAATTGTAAGCGTGTTGGGATTAATCATGTTTATAAAGAAATAGAAATATATTTTTACCGCAAAGTTCGCTGAGTTTTTTTGTAAGTTGTGTTGTGAAAACGCAAAGGACACAAAGCTTTGCTAACTTTGCGTAAAACTTTGCAATCTTTGCGGTTAATTTTAAACTATAGCAAATTATGACAGTAAAAGTAATTTGCGGTTAAGCAAAACTATTCTCTAGGATTCTCATCATAATACCTCGCTTCAATTCCTTTGATATTTCGAATCGAATTTCGGGACCAATCCAAACGCTTTTGTAAAATCTCCTCTTCGGTCAATTTCCAATCGATATCCGAACGTCGTAGTCTATTAGTTAAATCCTGAATAATAATAGCTGCCGAAACTGAAATATTCAAACTTTCAGTAAAACCTACCATTGGAATTTTTAAAAAACCATCCGCATTTTGCATCACTTCTTCCGAAAGACCTTCTTTTTCTGTTCCAAAAAAGATTGCGCTTGGTTTGCTGATATCAAATTTTTCCAGCGTACAATCTTGTTCATGCGGTGTGGTAGCGATAATTTGGTAGCCTTTCTCTTTTAAAGAAGTGATACAGCCCTTTACCGAATCATGACGGATGATATCTACCCATTTTTGAGCCCCCATAGCAATTTGAGTATCAATTCGTTTTCCAAAACGCTGCTCGATTACATTCAATTCCTGGATTCCAAAAACCTCGCAACTACGCATTACTGCAGAGGTATTATGCAACTGATACACATCTTCTACCGCAACAGTAAAATGCTTGGTTCGGTTTTCTAAAACTTCCAGAAAGCGTTCTTTACGATGGTCAGTTATTATGGTTTCAAGGTAAGCGAGGTAATCTAAATCAATCATGATGCTCTAAATTTTGGCGCAAAAATACATTTTTTATCTTTTTTCTATTTCAATCAAAAAGAATAGCTTACTTCTATCATCAAAAAACTTTAACTAAATTCGTAGAAAAACAACAAAACATGGATGCGATAGAAATAAAAAAAGTAACAGTTACCGAAATAGAGCAACTACAAAAAATAGGGACACAAACATTTCTAGAAACTTTTGCCGAAATGAATTCTGAAGAAAACATGAAACAATATTTAGAAGATAAATTTTCTATTAATAAGCTTACTTCTGAATTATCAAATCCAAATTCTGAATTTTACTTTGCCATTCTTAACAAGGAACCTCTTGGATATCTAAAAGTAAATTTTGCTAAAGCACAAACTGAACTTAAAGACGAAAATGGTCTGGAAATAGAACGCATCTATGTTTTAAAAGAATTTCACGGTGCTAAAATTGGCCAGTTATTATACAATCAGGCATTACAAATAGCTAAAATTCACAACTTAAATTATCTTTGGTTAGGCGTTTGGGAAGAAAATCACAGAGCCTTAAATTTTTATAAAAAGAATGGTTTTATTGAATTTGACAAACATCTTTTTAAATTAGGCAATGATGAACAAACCGATTTACTGATGAAATTAATCTTAAAATAAAATGAAGAAAAAGTTAGTAATACTTACCGGAGCAGGAATCAGTGCCGAAAGTGGCATTAAAACTTTCAGAGATAGCGATGGGCTCTGGGAAGGACATGATGTTATGGAAGTAGCTTCGCCAGAAGGATGGCAAAAAAATCCCGAATTGGTTCTGGATTTTTACAATCAGCGCAGACGCCAACTTAATGATGTCAAACCCAATTTAGGACATCGCGAACTAGCGCAACTTCAAATTCATTTTGACGTACATATCATTACTCAAAATGTAGATGATTTGCACGAACGTGCAGGAAGTAAAAAAGTACTGCATTTGCATGGTGAACTTCGAAAAGTGAGAAGCACCAAAAATCCAAAATACATTTTAGACTGGGAGGGCGATCTGAATTTAGGCAATGTAGACAGCTTCAATCATCAGTTACGCCCCCATATTGTTTGGTTTGGTGAGGCTGTTCCTGCTTTTGAAGAAGCCATAGCGATTACGGAAGGGGCAGATTATTTTGCTGTTATTGGAACCTCTTTGCAGGTTTATCCTGCAGCAGGACTGCTAGATTATGTTTCAGCCAAAACCCCTATTTTTTATATAGACCCCAATCCCATTGCAATTCCTAACTTAAGAAATTCACTAAAAACAATTCCGATGGTAGCCTCGGAAGGTGTTCCGCTTTTAAAAAACCAATTATTAGCGCAATTCCAATAAAAAGAGGAAAAAATACAACTAAATGGCAAAAAACTTCTAACTTCTAACGGCTAACTTCTAACTTCTCATTATATTTGTGCCTTTCAAAAAAATAGCACCAAAATACAACTTTGTATCACGGACTAAATAACAACTCTATTAGCATAATACAACGATGACGACTTTAAACGAATTGAATGCTATCTCTCCTATTGATGGAAGATATAGAAATAAAACCCTTTCATTAGCCCCTTTTTTCTCTGAAGAAGCACTAATCAAGTACCGTGTTTTGGTAGAAATTGAATATTTTATTGCGCTGTGCGAAGTGCCTTTGCCACAATTAAAAAATGTAAACCCAAATTTATTTGACAGTTTACGCAATATCTACAAAAACTTTTCTACTGAAGATGCCCTTTGGATTAAAGAAACAGAGAAAGTTACTAATCACGACGTTAAAGCGGTAGAGTATTTTATCAAAGATGCTTTTGAAAAATTAGGTTTATCGGAACACAAAGAGTTTATCCACTTTGGATTAACTTCTCAAGATATCAACAACACGGCTATTCCGCTTTCTACAAAAGAAGCTTTTGAAAAAGTGTACATGCCTTCGTTAATTGCGGTGATTGCTAAATTAAAAGAGTTGGCTACAGAATGGGCGGCTGTTCCTATGCTTGCTCGTACTCACGGACAACCAGCCTCTCCTACTCGTTTAGGAAAGGAAATCACTGTTTTTGTAGAGCGAATTGAAGAGCAAATGCGTTTGTTATTCAATGTTCCATTTGCTGCTAAATTTGGTGGAGCAACAGGAAACTACAATGCACACCACGTAGCTTACCCACAAATTGACTGGAAGCAATTTGGAACTAAATTCGTAGAAGAAAATTTAGGTTTACACCATTCATTCCCAACGACTCAAATTGAGCACTACGATCATTTTGCAGCCTTTTTTGACACTTTAAAACGTATCAACAATATCATCATTGACTTAGATCGTGATATCTGGACCTATGTTTCAATGGAATATTTTAAGCAAAAAATCAAAGCAGGAGAAATTGGCTCTTCAGCAATGCCACATAAAGTAAACCCTATTGATTTTGAAAATTCAGAAGGAAACCTTGGAATTGCTAACGCTATTTTCGAACACTTATCGGCTAAATTGCCTATTTCAAGATTACAACGTGACTTGACTGATAGTACCGTTTTAAGAAATATAGGGGTGCCAATGGGACATACCATCATTGCTTTTGAAGCAACTTTAAAAGGATTGAATAAATTGTTATTAAACGAAGCTAAATTCCACGAAGATTTAGAAAACAACTGGGCGGTAGTAGCGGAAGCAATCCAAACGATTTTACGTCGTGAGGCCTATCCAAATCCTTACGAAGCATTAAAAGGTTTAACAAGAACAAATGAGGTGATTACTAAAAAATCAATCCATGAATTCATTGGTACATTAGACGTTTCTGATGCTATCAAAGCTGAATTATTACAAATTACTCCAAGTAATTTTATTGGGATTTAATTATTGCACATCAATCTATACCAAGTCCCGTCCCGATAATTTTCAGGACGGGATTTTTTTATAAATCTATGTTAATTGCACACTAAAATTGCACATCAAAACTGCTTTTAGTATTTTTAGCACTATTGCAAAAAACAATCATATATGAGTACAGTTGCCACAGTTGCAGAAGCAACCCAACATCTAAAACCCTTAATTAGTGACTTAGGATTAATCCTTATGACGGCTGGTATTGCTGTTTTGCTGTTTAAAAAAATTAAACAACCACTAGTTCTTGGCTATTTGATTGCTGGATTTTTAGCAGGAAACCATTTTGATTTTTTCCCATCTGTTAAAGATGTACACAGTGTTGAAGTTTGGGCAGAAATTGGGGTTATCATTTTATTATTTAGTTTAGGACTTGAATTTAGCTTCAAAAAGTTAATGAAAGTAGGCGGAACGGCCTCAATAACAGCTATTACTCAAATTATCACCATGGTATTAGTGGGTTTTCTGGTCGGAAAATGGATGGGCTGGAAGCAAATGGATTCTATATTCTTAGGCGTAATTCTTTCTATTTCCTCCACCACTATTATTTTAAAAACATTTGATGAATTAAAAGTAAAAGCCCAACAATTTGCTGGAATTGTAATTGGCTCCCTTATTGTACAAGACATTGTAGCCATCTTAATGATGGTATTATTATCTACAGTTGCGGTTAGTCAACAATTTTCGGGAAGCGAATTAATTATGTCGGTTTTTAAATTAGGCTTCTTCTTAATTGCTTGGTTTGTGGGGGGGATTTTTTTCATTCCTACTTTATTAAAAAAAACAAAGCATCTACTCACCGACGAAATGCTGTTGATTCTATCATTGGCTTTGTGTTTAATGATGGTAATACTTGCATCAAACGTAGGTTTTTCACCTGCATTAGGTGCTTTTATTATGGGTTCTATCATAGCCGAAACAACACATGCAGAACATATCGAACATTTAATCAAACCTGTAAAGGATTTATTTGGAGCCGTATTTTTTGTATCGGTAGGTATGCTAATCAACCCTCATACTTTGTACGAGTATGCTATTCCAGTGGTTATTTTGACTTTTGTTACCATTTTTGGACAATCTATTAGCTCTACAATTGGTGCTATCATTTCTGGACAACCACTTAAACAATCGGTTCAAACAGGAATGAGTTTATCCCAAATAGGCGAATTCTCTTTTATCATCGCCACACTGGGCATGACAATGAATGTAACTAGTGATTTCCTTTATCCCGTAGTAGTTGCTGTTTCGGCTGTAACCACATTTACTACCCCATTTATGATTAAAATGGCTGTCCCATTTTCGGTGTTTTTAGAACGAGAATTACCTCGAAAATGGACCAAAAGAATTGCCCGTTATAGCTCCAATGCTCAAGCCATTCGATCTGTAAGTACCTGGCAAGTGGTTATTCGTGCCCATTTAGTACAAATCCTTTTACACACTATTATCATCACTTCAGTCATTTTGATGTCGTCTAAATTTGTATTGCCATTAGTAGAAAATTCTAAATTTGGAAATGCAATTGCGGCTTTAATTACAATAGTTATTATTTCACCTTTCTTATGGGCGCTCTCCCTTAGAAGAGTTGCTGTAAAAGAAGTTGACTTGTTATTTGAAGAAAAAAGATACCGAGGACCTATTTTAATGCTATTCTTTTTCCGAATGGCATTGGCCGTTTTCTATATTGGATTCTTACTTAACATCTTTTTCTCCCCTGTAATTGCCTTTTTTGCTTTAATTATCGCCATTGTTATTTATTTGCTTTTCCCTAAAAAATTACACGAACAATATCACAAAATAGAAAGTCATTTCCTTACAAACCTTAATGATAGAGAAGAAAAAAAGATAGACCGTCATTATGCCTATTTGACTTCCTGGGATGGCCACATGACAACATTTGAAATTTCAAAAGAATCCAATTTAGCTGGAAAAACATTACGCGAAATTAAAATGAGGGAATTATTAGGTGTGAACATCGCTTATATTAAACGTGGTGAAATTGTGATTCAAATTCCCAATAAAACCGAACGTATATTTCCCGGAGATGAAATTTGCGTGATAGGTTCAGATGCGCAAGTAAAAGAATTTGCGAACTTTTTAAAACAACACGAGGTAGAAATTCCTAAAAAAATAGTTCCTGACGAAATAATTTTACGCCAAATTCAATTAAAGAATGAAGAATTCATTGGTCAAACTGTTGGCCAATCAAAACTTAGAGAACGCACTCATGGTTTAGTGGTTAGCATTGAACGCAAAGGAAATCGAATCTTAAATCCAGAATCTAATATCATTTTAGAGAAAAATGATTTGCTTTGGATTGTAGGAAGTAAAAAATTAATGGCCGAATTGTTCAAAGAATAAGTCTTTTACAAAGAATATAAAATAGAAAATGCCTGAAGAATTGCTTTTCAGGCATTTTTTTTTACCTCTTGTAATTCCAACCAGCCCAGCATTAGCAATTAAAAAAACACCGTCAATCTATCCAATATCACCTAAATTTTAACTAAATTTATAGTACTAAGTCGCACTTATTTAAACCCTTTTAATTGTGATTTCTTTTAAAAAAACTAACCCATTAATAATTATAAAATCAATTTATTATGGCATTTATAGATTATTACAAAGTGTTAGAAGTAGAAAAAAATGCTACTGAAGCTGATATTAAAAAGGCCTATCGAAAATTAGCCCGTAAATACCATCCCGACATCAATCCGAATGACAAAGAAGCGGAGAAAAAATTCAAAGAAGTTAACGAAGCAAATGAAGTATTAAGCAATCCTGAAAAAGAAAAAAATACGATGCTTACGGCGAACACTGGGAGCATGCCGCTGAATATGAAAAAGCACATCAAGGACAACGCTATTACAATACCAGTGGGCCTCAAGAAGATTTTAATAGCTATGGCAGAGACGCTAGCGACGATTATTCGGATTTCTTTGAATCACTTTTTGGTAGCAGAGGAAAAAGTCGCACTTCTACTCATCCTTTTAAAGGACAGGATTTCACAGCCGAACTCCAACTTGATTTAAAAGAAGCCTACACTACTCATAAAAAAACGATTACTATTAATGGCAACACTATTCGGTTTACGATTCCAGCAGGTATCGAAAACGGACAAACTATTAAAATTGCTGGACATGGTGGCGAAGGAAAAAACGGAGGACCTAAAGGAGATTTGTACATTACATTTACAATAAATAGTCAAGCTGATTTTAAACGCGATAAAGACAATTTATACACTACCGTAGAGCTCGACTTGTATAAAGCCATTTTAGGAGGAGAAATTACCGTAGCTACTTTTGACGGAAAAGCTAAACTTACTATCCCTCCAGGTACCCAAAATGGAACGAAGGTAAAACTGAAAGGAAAAGGCTTTCCTGTATATAAAAAAGAAGGCGCTTTTGGCGATTTGTACATTAGCTTTCAAATAGCCATCCCTACAAAGCTTACTCCAAGAGAATTAGAATTATTTACAGAACTTTCTAAACTAAAAACATCATGAATACCGAAAATTTTATCCCAATAAATACCTTATGCCAACATTACAAACTTGAGATGAGTTTTTTAACACACTTGACGAAAATGGCCTAATTGAAATTCAGTTTGTAGACAACATTCAATATGTTCATAAAGAATCTATTTATGAAATTGAAAAAATTGTTCGTATGCACAAAGAACTACAAGTTAACATTGAAGGAATTGATGTTGTCCTTAATTTACTGCAAAAAATCGATGCTTTACAAGCTGAATTACTAAGAGTTAGAAACAGATTGCTACTTTATGAAAATTAATTTCATCAAGTAATCCAATAAAAACTTTTTTTAACTAATAACACAAATCCCCATAAAATAAGGCAATCACAGCCTATTGTTAAAATCTTAACAAAAAAATATGAAATTTTCAATGGTAATATTTGTATATACAAATAAAAAAAGTGTTACATTTGTATCAACAAATAAAAAAAGCATTGGAATGAAAATTGAAGATGAAATAAAAAGTACGGTCGCATTAGACCTTTCAAAGAAAATTATTCTCAATATCATGTACACCTGCAATATTTTGAATGAAAAATTTAATGAAGTTTTAAAACCTTATGATTTATCTGGAGAACAATACAATGTATTACGAATCCTAAGAGGTCAAAAAGGGAATCCAGCTAATATGTGTGTCATTCAAGAACGAATGATTGCCAAAACAAGTAACACAACAAGACTGGTAGATAAGCTATTATTAAAAGAATTAGTTACTAGAAACGTTTGCCCAGACAACAGACGTAAAATTGAAGTTGCAATTACTCAAAAAGGGCTAAATGTTCTATCTGAATTAGACCCTAAAGTAACTGCTCACGAAAATGCTTTGACAACAAATCTGTGTAAAGAAGAATTGGAACAATTAAATGAACTATTAGAAAAATACAGAAATCAATAAATATATTATCATGAATACCTTTATAGAAAATCAAAATTGGAGATATGCAACAAAGAAATTTGATGCAACTAAAAAAATATCAAATCAAGATTTAAACATTTTAAAAGAAGCCATTCGTTTAAGCTCTTCGTCTTACGGATTACAACCTTACAAAGTAATCATTGTTGAAAATTCAGAATTGAGAGCTAAAATTCAACCAGCGGCTTGGGGACAATCCCAAATTGTTGATGCTTCACATCTTATCGTTTTTGCTAATGAAACTAATTTAGCCGAACAATCTATCGACAGCTACATCAATAATATGAGTGCTACAAGAAATATTCCTGTGGATACATTAGTAGGATTTGGCGATTTTATGAAATCTAAAATACTAACTTTACCTGAAGAAACTAAGAATGTTTGGACTTCAAAACAAACCTATTTAGCGATGGGTAACTTATTGAATGCAGCAGCCGATTTAAAAATTGATGTAACACCTATGGAAGGTTTTGATCCTACTCAAGTAAATGAAATTTTAGGTTTAGACAAATTAGGGTTAAACGCTTCGCTAATTGCAACTTTGGGTTATAGACACGAGGAAGACACAACGCAACATTATCCAAAAGTTAGAAAATCAGAACAAGAATTATTTATCACTTTATAATTATTAATTAAAATCAAATTAGAACAATCATGAAAAATTTAAAAACAATTGCAATTGCATTATTCGTAGCTGTAGCTGGAATTTCAGTAAACGCTCAAACTAAAAAAATCGATGCTAAAGCATCAACAATCAAATGGGTTGGTAAAAAAGTAACTGGTGAACACTCAGGAACTGTAAACTTCAATGATGGAGCTGTAGTATTTAAAGGAAAAAAATTAGTTGGTGGAACATTTACTGTAGACATGACTTCTTTGAATGCAACTGATTTAAGCGGAGATTACCAAGCAAAATTAAATGGTCACTTAAAAGCAGACGATTTCTTTGGAACTGAGAAATTCCCAACTGCAACTTTGGTTATCAAAAAAATTGGTGCAAAAGCAAAAGACGTTTATGCTGTAACTGCTGACTTAACAATCAAAGGAATTACTAAACCAATTAGTTTTGATTTAGCTGTAAAAGGAAATACAGCTACTACTGCTTTCAAAGTAGATAGAACTAAATACGATATTAAATACGGTTCTGGAAACTTCTTCCAAGGATTAGGAGACAAAACAATCTATGATGATTTTGAATTAGCTGTAGCTATCAAATTCTAATATAGCATTAAACTATTACAAGAGCCCCTAACTTCAAACCTTAGGGGTTTTTTGTGTTTTAACGAATCAACTAAACATTGTTTATTTTTTTTATTTTGTAACATTTGCATATTAAAATTACATTCTTATATTTGCAATATGAAAACAACAATTACAAATAATACTTGGTGGTGGAACAATTTACGTCAATAGTCGTGAAGTAAGCTCCTATGGTATTATAATATATAAATATAAAAGGCTTGTCATCACGACAGGCCTTTTTTTTATGCCAAACGAAAAACAAACAAATGCTTATAAATTTTAACTATTTTACAATTGAAACCATTTAAATTAAATACAAAATTTAAGCAAATACTAGCTGACACTATAACCCCTGTTAGTGTGTATTTTAAAATCAGAGATAAATTTCCTAATAGTTTATTGCTAGAAAGTAGTGATTATCACGGAAACGATAACAGTTTCTCTTACATCTGCTGTAATCCTATTGCTTCCATTAAAATTGAAAACGAAACCATTATTAAGCAATTTCCAGATGGTACTACCGAAACTATTTCAATCGATGCACAAACGGATATCCCAGAAGTAATTCAACAATTCTCAGGAAAATTCGAATCAGAGAAAACCAATTTTAAATTCATCAACAATGGTTTATTTGGTTATATTTCTTATGATGCGGTTCGTTATTTTGAAAAAATTAGTATTGCCAAAAAAGAAAATAGCAATGCCATTCCAGATGTATATTATGCCGTGTATCAAAACATCATAGCCATCAATCATTTTAAAAATGAAGCGTATATTTTTTGTCACAGTGTAGACGACCGAAATAATATCGATGAAATCGAACAATTGATGCAGTCCAGAAATATTCCTTCTTATAAATTTACAAAAGAAGGTGAAGGCTTCTCTAATTTAACGGATGAAGAGTTCAAACACAATGTAGCCTTGGCTAAAAAACATTGTTTCCGTGGAGATGTGTTTCAATTAGTACTTTCTAGACGTTTTACCCAAGGTTTCAAAGGAGACGAATTCAATGTATATCGTGCATTGAGAAGCATCAACCCTTCTCCTTACCTATTCTTCTTTGACTATGGTGATTTCAAAATTTTTGGATCTTCTCCAGAAGCGCAAATCATCGTAAAAGACCGTAAAGCCGAAATTCATCCTATTGCTGGTACATTCAAAAGAACTGGTGATGACGAAAAAGATGCTTTATTGGCCAAACAATTATCAGAAGATAAAAAAGAAAACAGTGAACACGTAATGTTAGTGGACTTAGCTCGAAATGACTTAAGTCGTCACGGACATAATGTAAATGTAGAGCGTTATAGAGAGGTGCAATTCTTCTCACACGTAATCCACTTGGTTTCTAAAGTTACTGGACATTTACACGATAATGCGACAACCATGCAAGTCGTTGCGGATACTTTCCCAGCAGGAACTTTAAGTGGTGCTCCTAAACACCGAGCGATGCAATTAATTGAAGATTATGAAACCACGAGTCGAAGTTTTTATGGTGGAGCAATTGGTTTTATGGATTTTGAAGGCAATTTTAATCACGCCATAATGATCCGAACTTTCTTGAGTAAAAACCATCAATTGCATTGCCAAGCAGGTGCCGGTATCGTAGCGAGCTCTAACGAAGAAAGCGAAATGCAGGAAGTGTATAACAAATTAAGAGCATTAAATACCGCTTTAGATTTGGCAGAAACAATATAAAAGTATTCAGTGTTCAGTTTTTAGTGTTCAGTTTTTTATACTCTGAACCTAAAACTTTAAACCAAAAAATAAAATGAAAAAAATATTAGTTATAGATAATTACGATAGCTTCACTTACAATTTAGTACATTATTTGGAAGATTTAAATTGTGCGGTTACGGTATATAGAAATGATGAATTTGAATTAGAGGATGTTGCTCAATTTGATAAAATTCTTTTGTCACCAGGCCCTGGAATTCCAGATGAAGCGGGGTTGCTCAAACCTGTTATCGAAAAATACGGCCCCACAAAAAGCATTTTTGGTGTATGCTTAGGTCAGCAGGCAATTGGAGAAGTTTACGGTGGTACCTTATCTAACTTAGACAAGGTGTACCACGGCGTAGCGACGACCGTAAAAACCGTTGTTGATGACGAAATCACCTTTCAAGGTTTAGAAAAAGAATTTGAAGTAGGACGTTACCATTCATGGGTTGTAGACGCCACTTTGCCAGATAGTTTAGAAGCCACTTCTTTTGATGAAAATGGTCAAGTAATGTCCTTACGCCATAAAACCTACGATGTACGTGGGGTACAATTTCACCCAGAAAGTGTTTTGACACCAAATGGTAAAAAAATGCTTGAAAACTGGGTAAATAGTTAGTAAGCAGTTTGCAGATTTCAGTATTCAGTTAATAAAACTTAGAATTTTCGTCACCAAAATTCTTAGCAACTTAAAAAAATGAAAAACATATTAAATAGATTAATCAATAACGAATTACTTTCGAGAGAAGAAGCAAAAAACGTTTTGGTTAATATTTCTAACGGGAGCTACAACCCAAGTCAGATTGCAGCATTTTTAACCGTATATATGATGCGAAGCATAAGCATTGAAGAGCTATCAGGATTTAGAGAAGCACTTCAGGAATTGTGTGTGCGTATCGATTTATCCGAGTACAACACTATCGATTTAGTGGGTACAGGAGGTGATGGAAAAGACACCTTTAACATCTCTACTTTGGCTTCATTTATTACAGCAGGAGCAGGTGTAAAAGTAACCAAACACGGAAATTACGGGGTTTCCTCGATCACTGGTTCTAGTAATGTAATGGAAAGTTTAGGCGTTAAATTTAGTAACGATCAGGATTTTCTAAAAAAATGTGTGGATCAGGCTGGAATATGTATTTTACATGCTCCTCTATTTCACCCCGCAATGAAAAACGTGGGACCTATCCGAAAAGAATTAGGGGTAAGAACTATTTTCAATATTTTAGGACCAATGATTAATCCGTCATTTCCTAAAAACCAATTATTAGGTGTTTTTAACCTCGAATTAGCTCGAATGTATGGCTATTTATATCAAAATACCGATAGTAATTTTACCATTGTTCACGCCTTAGATGGCTATGACGAAGTATCTTTAACAGGTGCAACCAAGGTAATCACCCATAGTACTGAAGGAATGATTCATCCAGAAGATTTTGGTGTGCAACGAATTAAACAAAGTGATATCGAAGGAGGAAAAACCGTTGCTGAATCGGCGCAAATGTTTATCGATATTATTTCCGGAAAAGGAACTGAAGCACAAAACAATGTTGTTTGTGCCAATGCAGCACTGGCAATTGCAACTGTTACTGGTTGTACACCTCTTGAAGGATTTGAACAAGCTAAGGAAAGCTTATTCTCTGGAAAAGGATTAGCAGCCTTGAAAAAATTACAAGAATTAAGCAGATAAATTTAGTTTAAAGTTTAAGGTTCAAAGTTTCAGCACTCGAACTTTTTAAACCTTAAACCAATTAAACTCTAAACAAAAAACAATGAACATATTAGATAGAATCATCATTGATAAAAAGAGAGAAGTCGAACTTAAAAAATCAATTATTCCTGTTTCCCAATTGGAAGCATCGGTTTTCTTTGAAAAAAAAATCATTTCTTTAAGTAACAATCTAAGAAACAGCAACTCAGGAATCATTGCCGAGCACAAACGTCGTTCTCCTTCGAAAGCGGTCATCAATCATAGTTTTTCAGTGGAAGAAGTGGTAAAAGGCTATGAAAATGCAGGCGCATGTGGAATTTCGGTTTTAACAGATGGAAAATACTTTGGCGGTTCGCTGGACGATTTATTATTGGCAAGAGCTTCGGTAAACATCCCGTTATTAAGGAAAGAATTCATTGTAGATGAGTACCAAATCTTAGAAGCAAAAGCCCATGGCGCCGATTTGATTTTACTAATCGCGGCGGTTTTAACACGCGAAGAAATCAAATCCTTATCGGAATTTGCTAAAAGCTTAGGACTAGAAGTTTTATTAGAAGTTCACAACCAAGAAGAATTAGAAAAATCCATCATGCCTACTTTAGATATGATTGGAGTAAATAATAGAAATTTAAAAACTTTCGAAGTAAGTTTGGATTTCAGTAAGCAATTGGCCGATATGATTCCAAATGACTTTGTCAAAGTTTCTGAAAGCGGTATTAGTTCGATTGAAGCCATCCAAGAACTAAAACCTTATGGTTATAAAGGATTCCTAATTGGTGAAAACTTTATGAAAACGGATAATGCTGGACAAGCAGCAACGGAATTTATTAAGGAGTTAGAAGTTAGGAATTAAAAGGCAGTATTCAGTATTCAGTATTCAGCTTACAGCTTTGTGTACTTTGCGTGTTACGCTGAGCCTGTCGAAGGGCTTTCTGTCCTTTGCGGTTATAAAAACTTTGCGGTTATAAAAAACAAATTATGAAACTAAAAGTCTGCGGCATGAAATATCCCGATAATATACTCGAAGTAGGGACGCTCCTACCAGATTATATGGGATTTATCTTTTGGGAAAAATCAGCCCGTTATTTTGACGCTGTCATTCCACAACTGCCCGAATCCATAAAAAAAACAGGCGTTTTTGTTGATGAAACGATTGAAAATATTATTAGCAAAGTAGAAATACATAATTTGCGGGCTGTACAATTACATGGTAAAGAATCTGTAGAATTTTGCGTAAATTTGAAAACGAGTTTAGCAGCTTCTATCGAGATAATCAAAGTCTTTTCGGTTGCCGATGATTTTGATTTCGCTGTTCTTGCTCCATTTGAAGGAGTATGCGATTATTTTCTTTTTGATACCAAAGGAAAATTACCTGGAGGAAACGGAACTACATTTGACTGGAAAGTATTGGAAAAATACCCTTCAAAAAAACCTTTTTTCCTGAGTGGCGGAATTGGTCTTAACGAAATGGATGCTGTTAATGAAATACTAAAAACGAATTTACCTATTTATGCTATTGATGTAAACAGTAAATTTGAAATAGAACCTGGATTGAAAAATACCAATGATGTAAGGACAATTCGTGAATTGTCCCTAATAATAAAAAACAAATAAAATGTTATACAACGTTGATGAAAAAGGCTATTATGGCCAATTTGGAGGAGCTTACATCCCTGAAATGTTATATCCAAATGTAGAGGAGTTACGCCAACAATATTTAAAAATTATGGCCGAACCAGATTTTAAAGCTGAGTTTGACCAATTATTAAAAGATTATGTAGGCCGCCCAAGCCCGTTGTATTTTGCCAAACGTCTTTCTGAAAAATACAATACTAAAATCTATCTAAAAAGAGAAGATTTAAATCATACTGGAGCACACAAAATAAACAATACTATCGGGCAAATCTTAGTAGCTAAGAAACTCGGTAAAAAACGTATTATTGCCGAAACTGGTGCAGGACAACATGGTGTGGCCACCGCTACGGTATGTGCCTTAATGGGATTGGAATGTATTGTGTACATGGGCGAAATTGACATTGCTCGCCAAGCTCCAAACGTAGCGCGTATGAAAATGTTAGGTGCAACGGTACGCCCTGCGCTTTCAGGTTCTAGAACGTTAAAAGACGCGACTAACGAAGCCATTCGTGACTGGATTAACAACCCTGTAGATACGCATTATATTATAGGTTCAGCTATTGGACCACATCCCTACCCTGATATGGTAACCCGTTTCCAAAGTGTCATTTCAGAAGAAATAAAATGGCAATTAAAAGAAAAAGAGGGACGTGAAAATCCAGATTACGTTGTCGCTTGTATAGGTGGTGGTAGTAATGCTGCTGGAACTTTTTACCACTTTTTACACGAACCAGAAGTAGGTATCATTGCAGTGGAGGCAGCAGGAAAAGGAATTGATACGGGATATAGTGCCGCTACTAGTAAATTAGGAAAAGTGGGAATCATCCACGGTTGCAAAACCCTTTTAATGCAAACAGCCGACGGACAAATCACGGAGCCTTATTCTATTTCCGCTGGTTTAGATTACCCAGGTGTAGGACCTATGCATGCCCATTTATCAGAAAGTGGTCGCGCTGAATTCTTCTCGATAACCGATGACGATGCAATGAATGCCGGTTTACAATTGAGTAAATTAGAAGGAATAATTCCTGCAATTGAATCATCGCACGCTTTTGCCGTTTTAGACGAAAGAAAATTCAAACCAGAAGACATCGTTGTAATTTGTCTTTCAGGTCGAGGCGATAAGGATTTAAATAATTATATCGAATATTTTAAATATTAATTAGGGCGTTACCTCGCCGCGGCGGGTCGGGCTGTACGCTATAGTCCCGATGAAAAATCGGGAGCTACCGCTGCCATCCCTAACGCAAAAAACAAGAACATTTAATTTTCAAAATAGCACCAATGGAAAAATTATTTGCTTACGGAACATTAAAAGACAAACATATTCAAGAAACAATATTTGGACGCACTTTATCAGGTGTTCCAGATCGATTGATTGGATTTGTTATCAATTATATCGAAATCGAAGAAGAATTTGGTTTAGAAAAATATCCTATTATTACGGCGACTGATAATCCAGATGACATCGTAACAGGAATTGTCTATGATATTACTGAAGAAGATGTAAATCGCGCCGACACCTACGAGGGTTTGCACTACAAACGAATTGAAGTAACCCTGGAGTCGCTACAAACCGCTTGGGCTTATATTGTTACCAATTAAAAACAAATAGCATTAACTATTAATTTTACCATTAAGACATTAAGAAAATTAAGTCTTAACTATACTTAATTACTTAATGATATACAATAAAAATACAATTAGTGGTAAAAATCGAAACTATACAATGAACAGAATCGAACAAAAATTACAAGAAGACAAAAAAATACTATCCATCTATTTCTCGGCGGGATATCCAAATCTAAATGATACGGTACAAATTATCCAAGACTTAGAAAAAAATGGCATCGACTTAATTGAAATTGGTTTGCCTTTTAGCGATCCATTGGCTGATGGACCAACCATTCAAGCGAGTTCTACAGCAGCTTTGCACAACGGAATGACCACTCAAATCCTGTTTGACCAATTGGCAGCTATCCGTAAAACCGTTTCTATTCCGTTAATTATCATGGGCTATTTCAACCCGATGTTGCAATATGGTGTGGAAGCTTTTTGCCAAAAATGTGCCGAAATTGGCATCGACGGATTGATTATCCCTGATTTACCAGTGGCAGTTTATGCCGAAGAATACAAGGCTATTTTTGACAAATACGGCCTAATCAACATCTTTTTGATTACCCCACAAACTTCTGACGAGCGCATTCGTTTTATTGACAGTGTTTCCAGCGGATTTATTTATATGGTAAGTTCAGCGAGTGTAACGGGATCTTCCGCTGGTTTTGGAAACGTACAAGAAGATTATTTCAAACGCATTGCCGACATGAATCTGAAAAACCCACAAATTGTAGGTTTTGGAATCAACAATGCAGAAACTTTCAATCAAGCTACCCAATACGCCAAAGGCGCCATTATTGGTAGTGCTTTTATCAAACACCTATCCGAAGAAGGAACAACAAAAATTGCCGATTTTGTGAAAGCGATTAGATAGTTTTTCCTTTTTATAAATTTATTTACCGCCAATTCGCAGATTAAAATGTGAATTGGCGGTATTTTTTGTATTAAACTGAAATATTTGTAAGATTAATTTTTATACTTTTATAAAAAATAACGCTCAACTTGAACTGAGTTTATCTAACCAAAATTGGTTGTATAAGCTCAACTAAAAGAGTAAAAACTGAGCAGATGAACAAGTTAGCGGTCAGCCTAAAAAGACGACAAGAAGATGACATTTTATAAATTTACAATACCAAGTTTCACACAGTTTAAATATGCATGGGCAGAATTGACTGAAAATGCAAAGCTTTTAGATTACTTTCCGAAGTGCAATAAATGTGGACTTTCGCCTTTATTAGAATATGACTATTATACTGGCAGTAGAGTAAAAGTAAAAAATGGATACGCAAAATTTACTATAGGTTATAATCTGTAAAAAAATCTTTGTAATATAGAAAATGATACAGCGAAGTGATACCCAAACTACTAAACGATTGCTACTAATAACAACTCACAGGATATTTAAATTATAGTTCTTCGTACATAATAACGTAACGTTGCATACAAAAACACATCTATTAAAAAAAGCTACTTATGAAACTAATAAAAGTAATATTAATAGGGATTGTATTTATAACCCTTTCTTGCAATAATGATGTCGAAAAATTACCAACTGAAATTAATGGTGAATACGTGGGAATGTTTGAAAGAAATGGAACTACTGCTAATGTGAAATTAACGTTCAATAATGGAACATATTCAGGCGAAAGCGAAACTGCAAGATATCCAGCAATTTGTAATGGAAGCTATTCGATTTCAAGCAATTCCATTAACTTTCAAAACAAATGTATTTGGACAGCCGATTTCGATTGGACTCTGATTTTGTCTTACGAGTGGAATTATAACCTAAAGGGAAACACTCTACTATTAACAAACTCTAATGGAGATAAATATACACTGACAAAACAATAAAAAGCAACTCTTAATTTAGCTGTAAGCAATTGCTTGTCCTCTTCATTTTTAAAAGCTTTACAAACACCCTATTTAGGAAAAACGAAAGAAGCAGGCACACAGTGCAACCGGGCACCAGATTAGAGCATAAACTCGAAAAATAAAAAAAACGAATATGTAATTAATATCTAAATGAAATTATTTATTCGACACAAAATATCAACACTCTTTCTCATTATTTACATATTTTGGATAGTTTTTGTTATTAATTGGTTTAAATCAGGATCTTCTAATTATCCAAACTCCTGTGGAGCAGCAAATGGAGCTTTAATTATGATAACATTTTTGATTATCGCTATTTATTCCTTTATCATTATTATTAAAATAATAATCGCAAAAGAACAGAATCGTTCGGACTTTTTAAAAATACTTGGATTGATATTTTTCTTGCCAATTGTACTAATTATAGTTTCTTTTTTATTTTAAATGAGTGAAAATAGTAGTGAAAATTCCCTAACTGATACTCGATAACATATAGTACCTATTTACATGAAAAATCAATAAAAAACGGCGCAAACTCCGTAGAGGCTTGCGCCGTTTTCCATCCCAAAACATTCAAAAATACAATTATAGATTTGGGAAATTTAACAATTGAACTTGCTGTTAAAACAGCTTATAAATTCGATTAATCGGGATAACAACTCCTTTTTTTAAAACCACATTTTTGTCTGTTACCGCCCAAACGGTAGTATTGACAATCTTCTTGGATTCATTGTCTTCAAAGAAAATTTTAATTTTTGAGTGTTCTAAATTCCCTAAAGATAAAGCCCTGTTTATCTCGCTTATTCTTGTTTTTACTTCGATATCATCCTCCAATACATCTGTAGTTGGAAACTTTAGAGAAGCAATATCTTCTTTCTCTATAATTGTGAATTCTTCTGTCATAATTGAAAAAAATTAATTAATACTCTCCTTGTTATTGTTATTAAATAATGGGCTTGAATAGAAATTGACCGAACAATAACCTATCATAAATTTAGTGACTATCTTTTTTTTATTGCCAATATTTTATTAATTTTTGCCAAAGCTTTTATAAAATTTAATACAAAAAAAGAAAAATCTTCTCCAAATAGGCTGTGTTTCTTTTCGAAAAAAAAGAGTTAGTTATGCCTTTTTAGTGTATTTTTACATAACAAATACCTGCTAATAAGCTAATTGTATCATAATGCCTTTCTAGTCAAAACAACATCTATTGGAAAATCTAGCCCTATTCATACTATTAGCGTTACTAGCTGAAATTTTAGGAACCGTAGGAGGATTTGGTTCTTCTTTATTCTTTGTCCCAATTGCTAGTTATTTTTTAGATTTTCATTCTGTTTTAGGGATTACTGCGCTTTTTCATGTATCGAGTAACATCACTAAAATTGCTTTTTTTAGAAAAGGATTTGACAAAAAACTACTGCTCACCATAGGTGTCCCCGCAGTTCTTTTTGTGATTATAGGATCGTTTATCAGTAAATACATTGAAACTAAAATACTTGAAATTGCGCTTGCAGCTTTCTTAATCCTAATCAGTGTGTTTTTTCTTGTTTTTAAAAACATTAGTATCAAGCCAACTCTTTCTAATTCCATACTGGGCGGAACCTTGTCTGGATTAATTGCAGGATTACTAGGAACAGGTGGAGCCATTAGAGGAATGACCCTAGCGGCTTACAACCTAAAAATGGAAGTCTTTATTGCAACCTCTGCCATTATTGATTTGGCCATTGATTCCAGCAGAAGTTTTGTATATACCTATAACGGCTATGTTCATCAACACGATTTGTACCTCATCCCTATTTTACTTGCCGTTAGTATTGTAGGAACCTATATAGGCAAGAAAATTCTAAGTCGAATTTCGGAAACACAATTCAAATCGATTGTTTTAGTTTTGATTTTGATTACAGGTCTTATTACTCTTTTTAAAATAATCTTCAAATAAAAATCGCAAACTAGCCTAGCCATAGTAGCACTAATTTGCGATTTTGCACTTTATAATCTCAATAATTTATATTGTTTCCTCTTCGGTCTCTGTTACAAATTCCATGTGATCCTCCACTTCTGCGATCACCGGTTTTGAAGCTTTTAAGGTATTGAATCGTTCTAATTGTTCTAACTCGTCTTCATCACCACTAAAATAAGGGAAAACGTCTAATACAGCCGATTCTGAAATAGCCGGAATACTATAATCTCCCATCGTACCTTTCATGGTATGTACGGTATTATCATAAGCCTCTTTAACATCGTTAGCCTGTACTAGAAAATACATATTGGTCTTGCGTTCCTTTCCGCTTTCTTCATCATAGGCAATCAACGAAATTTTTGATTTAAACCATCTATCGGCATTTTCAAAAGGATGAATTTCGGCATAATTAGCTACTTTAATATTTGCAATTTTAAATTCCTCACTCACATAAGCCTTCATTTCTTCATTAATTCTACTTTCGGCTTCAGTAAAAGAAATAGCATCTACCAAATAGATTTCGCCTACCATTTTTTGATTTCCAGTTTCGTCCGTCTTTCTATATTTTACTTTGCATTCGTACCAAATTGCGCTCATATTTTTTGATTTTTTAAGGATGCCAAAGATAAATTTTAGCACCTAATAAATACAGAAATTTAGAAATAGATATTCACAAATTTTGCTGCTACCCACTAGTTTGTTCGCTTTGAAGTTATTAGAATATTCAAAACCGAAACACTATTATATAGTAGACAACTGATAGTAATAAAACGAATATTGAATTTACAAAACACCACACAAACACACTAAAAAACAAGCCATTAAGCTCCAAAACAAGCTTTTTCTAACGGATTTAAAATGTTAATATTAGGTTAAATAAAAATTAAACAACTGTTTAAATTAAACAGTTGTTTAATTTTGCAGTGTAATTCAAAAATAAATTCAAGTGAAAACTGATTTTAATGAAAAACAGATCCAAATTCTTCTGATTGCCGAAAAACTATTCGCAGAAAATGGATTTGAAAAAACTTCCATTCGAACTATTGCTAAAGAAGCCGATATTAATATCGCCATGGTTTCTTACTATTTTGGTTCTAAAGAAAAATTATTAGAAGCTTTGATTATTTACCGTACCTCGGATTTGAAGATTAAAATTGAAAATTTATCTCATGAAAAGTTAGATCCGGTGGAAAAAATAGATAAGCTCATTGAACTCTATATCAATCGAATCAGATGTAATAAAGGCATATACCGCATTTTACATTTCGAATTTTCCTCAGAAGAAAAAGAAGATAAATTGAAAGTCTTAAACGAAGTAAGAGACAAAAATTTAAAATCCTTGGAAACCATTATTCATGAAGGACAAGAAAAAGGAATCTTTAGAAAAGACGTAAATATTCCTTTGATTCCACCAACAATTATGGGTACGTTTTTTCACTTTAGTATGAACAAAGCTTATTTCAAAAAACTATTGAATCTCGAAACGGATGAAGCTTTTGAGGAGTACCTACAAACTAAATTTAAAACCCATATTCAACAAACAATAAAAGCACTGCTAACCTATGAAAGCTAATTATTTACTACTCTTTGGTGTTTTTATTCTGGGAATAGCTCCCACAAATGCACAAGACAAAAAGAGTTTGTCACTAGAGGAAGCCATCCGACTGGCTTGGGAGAAAAGCAATGAAGTTACTTTAGCCAATACCAAGGTAATGACTAAAAAACACGAATTACAATCGGTTAAAAACCACAGATATCCCGATTTGAAAGCTTCTGCTCAATACCAACGATTGACAAAAGCAGATATCGATTTAAAAAGTAATGATGCAACAAATGAAAGTGGTTCACAATCAAAAGCACCCAATGTAGACCAATTAGTACTTGGACAAATAACGGCCAACTTGCCTATTTTTTCTGGATTCAAATTACAAAACAGCATCAAGGTTTCGGATAATTTATACCAAGCAGAAACAGCCAATGCTTTGCAAACCAAAGAAGAAACGGCTATGCAGGTCATCAATTATTATATTGCCTTGTACCAAGCTGAAAAAACGGTTGAATTGCTTACTGAAAATTACAAAAGTGCAGCCCAACGTGTCAAAGATTTTACCGAATTAGAAAAAAACGAAATCGTACCTAAAAACGATTTGCTAAAAACACAATTGCAGCTTTCTAAGGTAAAATTGTCTTTAGATAAGGCAAAAAGCGATTTAAATGTAGTGAATTATGAATTGGCTACCTTATTAAAATTGAATCCAGAAACTAAAATTGAAGTGAATGAAAGTGATTTGGCTATTTTGGAAATGAATACACTTCCAAAAGATGAAAATCCAGCATTAGAAAATCGTAAAGATTTAGAAGCCTTACGTTTTCAAGAAAAAGCCAGTTTAGCTAGCATAAAGGTTGCTCGAAGTGGTTATTATCCTTCGCTATCACTTTTAGCGGGTTACACTACACTGGATTTAAAAAATGTAGTAATGGTGCAAAATGCCATGAATTTTGGAATAGGTCTTTCCTATAACATCAGTGATATTTTTAAAAATGGAACCGAAGTAAAAATTGCCAAAAGCAAAGCGGCCGAACTTCAAAACGCTGAAAACATGCTAACTGACTATATTAAAATTCAAGTACAAAAAGCATTAGAGAATTATGATTTAGCCCTAAAACAAGACGAAGTTTACTCACAGGCTGTTGAACAAGGCTCAGAAAACTACCGAATCATCAAAGACAAATACGACAATGGTTTAGCGGACACCAATGACTTATTAGAGGCCGATGTTGAACAATTAAGCGCTAAAATCAATAAAACGGTAGCCAAAACGAATGTAATTCAGAAATATTACAACGTATTAGCAGCTTCAGGCCAATTAAACCAAACTTTCAACCTTTCTAAAATATAATCGATACCTAAAATGGAAAAGAAAAATACAAATAAAAAATTTATAACTATAATAGGTAGTTTAGTACTATTAGGTGTTATATATGGTTCTTACAAATACATTCATTCCTTATCTCACGAAAGCACAGATGATGCTCAAGTAGAAAAATACATGACTCCTATCATCCCTAGAGTTTCTGGTTATATTAGCAAGGTGTACATCAAAGACAATGATTTTGTAAAAAAAGGAGATACTTTATTTACGATTGACCATAAAGATTACAAACTAAAAATTGATGAGGCCGAAGCAGCATTGGCAGCGGCTCAAGGAAATTATGAAGTTTCTAAAGCTGATGTAGGTAGTATTTTAGCTAGTGTTTCGGTTTCGGATGCTAATGTAAAATCGGCTACTGGAAATATTCAAACTGCTAAAATCAAATTAGGATTGGCAACAAATGATTTCAACCGTTACAGCAATTTGTATAAAAATCATACGATTACCAAACAACAATATGAACAGGCTTTAGCTGCAAAACAAGAGGCTGAAAATCAAGTTCGCATATTAGAACAACAACAAAGAGCTACCGCTTTTCAAAAATCTGTTACACAGGCTAAATCGGTAGTATCAGACAAACAAATTGATGTCGCTTCGGCTAATATCAAAAAAGCACAAGCTTTATTAGAAACAGCTAAATTGAACTTGAGTTACACTGTAGTAACAGCAGCAATGGACGGACAGGTTTCTAAAATTGACCTTCAACCAGGACAATTGGTACAACCAGGGCAATCTTTATTTTACATTATCAATAACAATGAAGCTTGGGTAATTGCCAATTTCAAAGAAACACAATTGAACAAAATGGTTGCTGGTCAAAAAGTAGCTTTAAAAGTAGATGCTTATCCTGATTACGAATTCAAAGGAACCATTACCTCCTTTTCTCCTGCTACAGGTTCTCGTTTTTCTATTTTACCTCCAGATAATGCAACTGGTAACTTCGTAAAAACGATTCAGCGATTACCGGTGAAAATTAGTATTGATGCGACTAATGATATTGAAAAAGTAAAACTATTACGTCCTGGAATGAACGTAGAAGTAGATGTACATATTAAATAAAAATGACAGTAGCAGACGACGATTTAGTAGAATATGGCTTTAGGAGGGTTATCATAACCATTACCGCAGTACTTTGTGCTTTGCTGGAAATTGTTGATACCACTATTGTCAACGTGGCTTTGACCGATATGAGGGGAAGCCTAGGAGCTACCCTAACGGATGTGGCTTGGGTAATTACTGCCTATGCCATTGCAAACGTTATTGTAATCCCTATGACAAGCTGGCTTTCGCAACAATTTGGAAGACGTAATTATTTTGCTGTATCGATCATTATTTTTACAGTTTCTTCTTTTTTATGCGGAAATGCTACTAACATTTGGGAATTAGTTGCCTTCCGATTTGTACAAGGTTTAGGAGGTGGCGCATTGCTGGTTACAGCCCAAACCATTATTACCGAAAGTTATCCTGTAGCTAAACGAGGAATGGCGCAAGCTATTTACGGAATGGGTGTAATTGTGGGCCCTACATTAGGGCCGCCATTAGGAGGATATTTAGTAGATAATTTTGCATGGCCTTATATTTTTTACATCAATATCCCTTTAGGAATTATTGCTACATTGTTAACCTTAAGCTTTGTAAGAAGCCCTAAATACGGTGAAAAATTAAAATCCAATCAGGTAGACTGGTACGGAATTATACTTTTGGCCACTTTTATTGGTTCTTTACAATTTGTTTTGGAACACGGACAACAAGACGATTGGTTTAATGATAGTTCAATTGTCGCATTAAGCATCATCTCTATATTTGGGCTCATTCTTTTTATCTGGAGACAATTAGTGTACAAATACCCAATTGTAAACTTAAAAGTATTAAAAGACAGTAATTTGCGAATTGGAACTATAATGAGTTTCATCATGGGTTTTGGATTGTACGGTTCAACATTGATTATTCCTATTTATACTCAGGCTATACTAGGATGGACAGCTACTGACGCTGGTTTATTATTGATTCCTGGTTCCATCACCACAGCGATAATGATGCCTTTTGTAGGGAAAATGATTCAGAAAGGTGTTCCTCAAAGTTACATGGTAGCAGTAGGGTTTTTAATCTTCTTCATTTTTACATTGAGCATGTATTACAACATGACTCCTGATACGGGTGTAGAACATATGTTTTGGCCTTTAATATTAAGAGGTGTTGGTTTAGGATTGCTTTTTGTACCTATCACTACCCTATCACTCTCAACATTAAAAGGAAAGAATATTGGTGAAGGAGCTGCTTTTACAGGAATGATGAGACAATTAGGTGGTTCGTTTGGTATTGCCATCATTACCACTTTCATCACCCGATTAACACAGATGCATCGTGTGAATTTAATAGCCAATCTTGACAGTACCACTTTTGAAGTACAACAAAGAATAGCTCAGTTGCAAAAAGGTTTTATGGCTAAAGGGTATTCGATTAACGAATCACTGAAAAAAGCTTACGAAGTACTTGATTTTTCGGTCATTAAACAAAGTACTGTTTTAGCCTACATGGATATTTTTCTCTATCTAGGTTTGCTGTTTTTATGCTGCATTCCTTTTATTTTATTAATCAAAAAAGGCAAAAACAAAGTCAATCCTGCCGATGCAATGCATTAATCCAGATTGCAGAATTTAGATTTCAGATTATAAAAGCTTGATAACAAAAAGCCGTTCCGAGATCAATCGGAACGGCTTTTTACTTATTTATACTTTAAAATTTCACTTAAAAATTCAAAAACTTATATGACTTATATGTTTCAAAAAAAACTATCGAGTAAAAACCAAATGATTCCCTTTAGACAAATTAGCATCAAATTGATAGCCTTCGTAATTAAAACCTTTTAAATCTTCAATCGTTTCTGCCTGAGTATCGATAATATAACGCACCATCATTCCCCTAGCCTTTTTGGCAAAAAAACTAATCATTTTTAATTTACCATCCTTATAATCCTTAAAATCAGGAGTGATTACAGGAACTTTCAACGCTTTGGCATCAATAGCTGAAAAATATTCATTGCTGGCTAAATTTACGAATAACTCATCCTTTTTTAATTCTTTATTCAAAGCATTGGTTAAGGTAGTTTTCCAAAAATCATAAAGATTTTTTTTGTCTTCGATAGGCAATTTAGTCCCCATTTCTAATCGATACGCTTGCATCAAATCTAATGGTTTCAAAATACCATACAAGCCCGATAAAATTCGTAATTTATCCTGAAGCACCTCCAGTTTTTCAACCGGAATCGTAAAAGCATCTAAACCTGTGTACACATCTCCATCAAAGGTATAGATGGCAGGACGAGCATTTTCAGTGGTAAAAGGCGTTTTCCACTCTTTATTGCGTTGCCAGTTCAAATCAGCCAACTTATCCGAAATAGCCATTAATTCGGATAATTCTTTTGGAGATTGCTGTTTTAAAACTTTATGTACTTGACGAGATTCCTTTAAAAAAGAAGGCTGTGAAAACTGAGCCGTAGGCAATTCTCTCTCAAAATTTAACGATTTGGCAGGGGATATAACTATTTTCATAAAGGCTTATTACAAATTTATAACTTGATTCAAAAATACTAATTGCAAACAAAATAAAATCTAAAGCTTTTAATAAATATTGTATTTCGCTATTTTTGTGATTCTCCATCTCTTACTAAATCGTTAAGAGAAATAAACCATTAAGATGAAAAAAACAATTAAACGCCTTTACAAAACAGACCTATTTAAAGAATTCTTTGAAAATGAAAAATCCAGTGGACTGGTATTAATCGCCTGCACGATTGTTTCTTTATTGCTGGCAAACTCTGCTTTTTCAACTGACTATTTACATACTTGGCACATGAAAATAGGTACAGAAAGCCTTGAATATTGGATTAACGATGGCTTAATGACTATTTTCTTCTTACTCATTGGATTGGAACTTGAACGAGAAATCTACCTTGGCGAACTTTCTAACATCAAAGAAGCCTTATTACCCATATTTGCTGCTCTTGGAGGGATGTTAGTCCCTGCTGGTATTTATTTAGCGCTCAACTGGGGAACTGTGGCACAATCGGGAGCTGGAATCCCTATGGCTACTGACATTGCTTTTGCCTTAGGAGTCTTGTCTTTATTAGGAAACAGTGTTCCTTTATCCCTAAAAGTATTTTTAACTGCTCTTGCGGTTATTGACGATTTAGGCGCCATACTTGTGATTGCTATTTTTTATACTAAAACTATATTCTGGTTCAATTTAGGAGTTGCGGCAGTTATTTTATTGGTTCTTTTCATCCTTAATCGAATGAAAGTAAGAAACCTAATTCCTTACCTTATTGGTGGAGTAATTATGTGGTATTTTATGCTGAACTCAGGAATACATGCTACCATTACAGGGGTTTTATTGGCATTTGTAATTCCTTTTGGAGATGGAAGCGAAAAATCGGTTTCTTATCAATTGCAACATTATTTACACAAACCGGTAGCCTTTTTTATCCTTCCCTTATTTGCCTTAGCCAATACAGCTATCGTTCTAGGTTCAGATATTGCTGAAACATTACACTTACATTACAGTAAGGGAATCATGTTGGGTTTAATCGCTGGAAAACCATTAGGAATTGCCTTGTTTAGCTTTTTAGCAGTTGCTATTGGTCTATGTAAATTACCTAAAGACTTAAAATGGAAAACTATCATTGGGGTTGGTTTCCTAGGTGGAATTGGATTTACGATGTCCATTTTTGTAACCTTATTGGCTTTTGATGATCACCATATCATTAACAATGCTAAATTTATTATTTTACTCTCTTCACTAACCGCTGGTATTATCGGTTTTATTGCCTTAAAACTAAATTTACGAAAAAAATAATGCAAGCAATACTAACGAAAATTTTCTCTTATACCAACCTTCACAAAGGGGAAGAGGATAAATCAAAAGTTTTAGATACTGTAAAAACTAACATTTCTTTTAGAGGTTCTAATTTATGGATTTTAGCCTGCGCTATTGTTGTCGCTTCTGTAGGTTTAAATGTAAACTCGACAGCTGTAATTATAGGTGCTATGCTTATTTCTCCTTTAATGGGACCTATTGTTGGCGCTGGTTTTGGTTTAGGAACCTATGATTTTGAGTTATTAAAAAAGTCCTTAAAAAACCTATTCATTGCAACAATTGTTAGTTTAATTGTATCTACCATCTATTTTTTTATAAGCCCTTTCAAAGAGGCTCAACCGGAATTATTATCGCGAACTTCTCCTAATATTTATGATATCCTTATTGCTTTTTTTGGAGGAATCGTAGGTGCTGTTGCAATAACAAGAGTCGAAAAAGGAAATCCCATTCCCGGTGTTGCCATTGCAACTGCCTTAATGCCACCGCTATGTACAGCGGGTTATGGTTTGGCTACAGCCAATTTAAAATACTTTTTGGGAGCGATGTATCTCTATGGGATTAACTGTATTTTTATATGTATCTCCACCTTTTTAATCGTCAAATACTTATCCTACCCAATTAAAAAACAACTTGACGAAACCACTCAGAAAAAAGTAAAATACTACATCAGCAGCTTACTTATTATTTTTATTCTTCCCAGTATCTATTTTGCGTATCAATTATTTGAAGAAAAAATTCCAACATGAAATTAATGTTTTTACTGAAAAAGAGTTTACCGAAAAAGGCATCACAATTGTTTATAAAAAATCCGTTTTTAACAAAAATCCAAAACGTTTAGAATTGGGTTTTCTTAGCAAACGATTTAACAAATCCGAAATCAAAGAACTCAACGATAGGCTAAAAGAATACGATCTAAAAAACACAAAGCTGATTATTAAACAAGACACGACAGATTTAAAAAGTGACATCTTAAACGAAATCAATTTTAACAAATCCTCTTTAAGTGAAAAAGACGTAACGATTCTTTCACTAAAAAACCAAATTGAAGCCAATAATTACAATACCTCAAAACTTCTGGCTGAAATGAAAATTTTGTTCCCAACAATAGAAAACATCTCGATTTCAAATCATGTTTTTAATGCTACAACTGATAGTATACGAACAGTTCCTATTCTTATTTATAAAAGTAAAAACGAATTAGAACAAGCAGAAAAAAACAAAATCATGCAATGGTTGAAACAGCGCTTATCTAGAAAAGATATCGAAATGTATCGCCAAAACTAAAAGCTATTTACGACAATAACCCTTTAGAAAATTTAAAAATGGATTTATTTAATCCCGAATTTAACCCAAAATACAACCGCTTACCCAAAGATGGAATGGTATTGTATTTTGGAAAAGTGATGGATTACCACAAAGCGCATTTTTATTTTAATCGTTTATTAGAAACAATTGAATGGCGTAATGATGAAGCGATCATTTTTGGCCAACTTATTACTACCAAAAGAAAAGTGGCTTGGTACGGGGATCGCAATTTTAAATACAGTTATTCAAAAATTACCAAAGAAGCCTTACCCTGGACCGAAGAATTACTTGCCTTAAAACAATTAGCCGAAGAAAAAACAGAGGAAACCTACAATTCCTGTCTGCTCAATTTATACCATGATGGCAATGAAGGAATGGCCTGGCATAGCGATGCCGAAAAAGATTTGAAAAAAAATGGTGCTATTGCATCGATGAGTTTTGGTGCCGAACGTAAATTTGCTTTCAAACATAAATCCACCAAAGAAACCGTGAGTTTGTTCTTAGAAAACGGAAGTTTACTAGTCATGAAAGACGAAACGCAAACCCATTGGCTCCATCGCCTGCCTCCAAGTAAAAAAATAGCAAAAGCCCGAATTAATTTGACCTTTAGGACTATCAATACTTTCGAAACCTCTTTATAAATTCTTTTCCAAAGTCAAATCTAATTTGTAAAACAAGCTAATTTGTGCATTTTATTTGACGAAAAATCCCCTTAATTCATTTTGTTTGGGCTATAAAAAGTGATAAACATAGGAAATATTTTGTTTTTCAAGAGACCTTTAGTATCTTTCACATCGATTTAACCAATTTACAGCAACCTTAAACATTTAAAAAAATGTTAGAAGAAATGAATGATAACCTGTCACAAACGAATATGGAGACAGATGGAAACTTAGCTACTGATGTTCAAACTACTACTGATGCAGCTAATGACCTAGCTACTGAAGAAACAGTAGAAAACACGGATGTTTTAAAAAAGCAACAAGCCTTAAATGAAATCGAGGCTTCGAATGCCGAAGAACACGAAGACGAAACCCTTAAAGGCCGTCATGAAATTCCAATGCTTGACTATGACAGCCTTTCAATGGAAACGCTTGTCGATGAATTGCAAAAACTGGTTTCGAATGAAGCAGTCATGTCGATACGTGAGCATGTAGAGGAAATTAAAAAGGCCTTTTTATCTAAATACAACCATTTTATAGAGGAAAAAAAGGAAGAATATTTTGCAGAAAATCTAGACACAACAGAAGATTTTCAATATCATTTCCCTTTAAAATCAAAATTCGATCAATTTTATACCCTTTATAAGGAAAACAAAAATACCCACTTTAAAAGTCTACAAAATAGTTTAAAAACCAATCTAGACAATCGTTTAGCCATTGTAGAAGAACTAAAAGAGTTGATCAATCCAAATGAGAATATTAAGGACACGCTAAAACATTTTAACGAACTTAGAGAACGTTGGAAAAATGCAGGTCCAATTCCAAAAGACAAATACAATCACGTTTGGAACAATTATCATTTCCATGTAGAAAATTTTTACGATTATCTGCACCTAGACAGAGAAGCCAGAGACTTAGACTTTAAACACAACCTTGAGCAAAAACAAAAAATTATTGCACGAGTTGAAGAACTACTTCACGAAGAAGACATCAATAAAGCATTCCGAGAATTACAAGACTTACACCGTATTTGGAAAGAAGAATTAGGTCCTGTTTCTAAAGAATTCCGTGATGAAATATGGAATCAATTTAGTGATTTAACTAAAAAAATGCATGATAAACGCGAAGTCCTTTTCGAAAAATTGAGAGGAACTGAGCTAGAAAATCTTGAGAAAAAGAAAAATATTATTGCTCAAATTGAAGAATTGGCTACGATAAAAGTCAATGCACATTCGCAATGGTTGCTTCAAATTGAAAAAGTAGAAGCCTTAAGAGAAGCTTTTTTCTCAACTGGAAAAGTGCCTGCAGATGTAAATGAAGACACTTGGGCTGCTTTTAAAAATGCTGTTAGAAACTTTAATGCCTTCAAAAATTCGTTTTACAAAGACATTAAAAAAGAACAAAACGAAAATCTAAACAAGAAAAATGCCTTGGTTGCCAAAGCAAACGAGTTGAAAGACAGTGAAGATTTTGCTGCTACAACTCCAATCATGAAGCAAATTCAGGAAGATTGGAAAAAAATTGGCCATGTACCTAGAAAATATTCTGACAAGGTTTGGGCTGAATTTAAAGAAGCTTGTAACCATTATTTTGACCGCTTAAAGGAACACCGTAGCGAACACAATACGGAAGAAATGGAAGCTTTCGACAAAAAGAAAGCCTATTTAGAGACCCTCAAAGAATTCCAACTTGTGGGTGACCACAAAACCGATTTGGATGCCATTAAACAACATATTGAGAATTGGAAAAGCTTTGGAAAAGTTCCTTTTACCAGACGTCATATTGAAGGTAAATTCAATAAAATACTAGATGCGTTGTTTGAAAAACTAAGTTTGAGCAAAAAAGATTCAGATATGATGCGTTTTGCTAACAAACTAGAAAACCTTTCGGAAAGTAATGATAGTAGAAAACTAGAAAACGAAAAGATTTTCATCATTCGTAAGATTGAAGAAGTACAAAACGAAATTTTCCAGTTAGAAAACAACATTCAGTTTTTTACCAACACTAAAAATGCCAAAAAAGAAAATTCAATTGTGCTAGAAGTACGTAAAAACATTGCTATCCACAAAGAGAGTTTAGAAACCTGGAAAGAAAAACTAAAACAACTTAGAAACCTTAATCAAGAAGAGTAATTTCTAAAAGGTAGTTTGAAGTTAGAAGAAGTTAGAAGTATAAAAACAGCGATTTTCAATTGAAAGTCGCTGTTTTATTTTTTTATATTTCACAACTCACAAAGTATGACAATTATCATTTCTAGTACGTTCTAATCGAACTACTTTTGGAAAGTAAAATAATTGATCATGAAAAATTCTTTGATTCAAAAATACAATGTACCTGGTCCTCGCTATACCAGCTACCCTACTGTTCCTTACTGGAATGAAACCCAATTTACTTATGAAAATTGGACCAACTCTTTCAAAAAAGCATTCAAAGAAAGTAATACCAAAGAAGGAATCAGCCTGTATATTCACCTTCCTTTTTGCGAAAGTCTATGCACCTTTTGCGGTTGTAACAAGCGAATTACAAAGAATCACGAAGTAGAATCACCTTATATTCAGGCGGTTTTAAAAGAATGGCGTTTGTACTGCAAACTGCTTGATGAAAAACCAATTATCAAAGAAATTCATTTAGGCGGCGGAACACCAACATTCTTTTCGACTAAAAATCTGGAAGATTTAATCAATGGTATTTTTACCTATGCAATTAAAGCCGAAAATCACGAATTCAGTTTTGAAGGACATCCTAATAACACCACCTATGCTCATTTGCAAAAACTTTACGATTTAGGCTTTAGAAGAGTGAGTTTTGGTGTACAGGATTATGCCGAAAAAGTACAAAAAGCCATCCACCGCGAACAGCCTTTCCATAATGTAGCCAAAGTAAGTTTTTGGGCCAAAGAAATTGGCTATACTTCCATAGGACACGATATTATTTTTGGTTTACCCTTCCAAACCATCGAAAACGTAGTGGATACCATCGAAAAAACCAAATCCCTACAACCCGATCGATTGGCTTTTTACAGCTATGCCCATGTGCCTTGGATAAAAGGAAATGGACAACGCGGTTTTAAAGACGAAGACATCCCAAAAGATGAAGAAAAACGAATTTTGTACCAAGTAGGCAAAGAATTATTGCAAAAAAACGGCTACCACGAAATAGGTATGGACCATTTTGCGCTGCCTACTGATAGCTTATACCAATCCTTCAAAAACGGACAATTACATCGTAACTTTATGGGCTATAGCTCGTCTAAAACACAATTAATGATTGGCCTAGGTGTATCATCTATTAGTGACAGCTGGTACAGTTTTGCTCAAAACGAGAAAAACCTCGACGATTACTACCAATTGTTAGAAAGGGACAAACTGCCTATTTTTAGAGGACATCAACTTACTGATGAAGACTTGATTATCCGAAAACACATTCTGAATTTGATGTGCCAGTTTGAAACTACTTGGAACACAACAGAAAACTACTTTCCTGAAATTCCGGAAGTACTAGAACAATTGCGCGAAATGGAAAACGACGGCATCCTCATCATCAAAGAAAACGGCATTCAGGTAACCGATAAAGGCAAAGCCTATGTTCGAAATATCTGTATGGCTTTTGACCTGCATTTAAAACGAAAAGCCCCTGAAACCGCCTTGTTTTCTATGACAGTATAACAACTTTTGTAAGCTAGAGCGTTGTCGAGAACCAAACACAATAACTTCCTTATCCGATTTGTTCACCACAAGTCGGATTTTTTATTTCATCATGCAATGACAATACTAATTCACAATCACTATTTCATGGATTAGCTTAACGACTATATTTTAGCCTTCGACAAGCTCTGGGTGATAAAATTAAAACGCTATATTTGTTTGTAGTCTGTGTTTTATTTCACAGGTTGACGTTAGGTTACATTTTTATCAGAACATGAAGAAAATATTACTTTTTATCGCATTCTATTCAATTATTGCTTCTGGACAAACATTAGACACAATAAAAAAAATTGAAATCTATTATGGAAATGGTGCCCAATGTTTTCCTATTGATGGTATATATGCTAAATCAGAAAAATTCGTTTATGAAAAAATATCTAATGGAAGTTTTGAGCTAGCAAAATATTATAAATTTTGGAAAACATCAAAAAACAATGCAACTGTATTCAGTAACGATTCTTCAATAACAAATCTTAATAAAAAATGCGACAACAAAGTCTTATTGGAATTAATAAATAATCTTAATACTGATAATCAGAATTTTTCATATTCATTTTTAAAGCAAAAAATTGATAAACCTTCACGTCACAGAATAAAAAAAATTGGTAGAGAAATGGATATGTTCTTCATTTTAAAATGTGACGGAATTTTTGATTGTGAAAATAGAAATGATGTAATTGACTCAATACAAAAATTCAATAGGTTTGATGAATATGTGTCAACAATGAATTTAACAAATAATCAAATACGCGTGATTGGTTCCTTTGATTATGCTAGAATTACAATTACATCACAAAACAATATTACTTCATACGATTTTTTATTTAATAATAATATTATTGGACAACCATTAATCAAATATTATAATAGAAACTATCTGAATGTATATTGCTATGTAAATCTCGTAGTCAATGAAAAAATAAGAGAATTAATTTTTCATAATACAATTACAAACAAAGCATTTAATTTAAAAAAAATAACAGACAGCTATGTTCGTTGGTATCTAGAACATTAAAACGAAAGCTAATAGCCGAAGCTGTTACAAACCTCCACTAAAAACAAATTTCGACTAAAAAACATAAAATTCGACCTCTTTTAAACCGATTTAAAAGAGGTTTATTTTTTAGTAATGCCAAAGACTAAAATTAAAATGGCTTACAATAATGTTTTTGAAGGTTTAAAATATTTACTAAAAACCGTACTGAATTTTCTACTGTAATTTTATCGTATAAATTACAAATGGAAAATTAAATGCTTTGGAACGAACTTTAGGAATGACGCTGGCTAGTTTGCCCTTTTGGTTTGGGTTATCACTCTATGGATTCACCATCAACGAATTACCTAGTATACCGCAATTGGGACAGACATTGGTTGTAGCGCTATGCTCTGGAGTGATTGCAACGGTTCTTTTCTTTATGGCAACTGATAAAGTACAAAAAGAGGAAAAAGCTTTAGCGTCAGTTGAAGCTACACAATCGGTAGAAGTGCTTTTTGCGCTCCTTGGAGAAATCCTTCTATTAAAAATACATTTGCCTGACCTGTTTTCTATCATTGGAATAGTATTAGTTATTATTGGTATGCTTTTGCATAGCTTGAAGAAAGAATAAAAAAAACGGCTTCCTAAAAAGAAAGCCGCTTTTCAACCGAATCTATTAAAATAAAAAAAACCTCAATGACAATTAGGATTCGCTTGTACAAACAAACTTACTGTTGCGGGTGACACATAAGGAATCCCCAAACCTAATCCTCTTAAAATGAACAAAAAACCTATTAAAACCACTACAAAAGGGATTAGTTTTTGAATACGGTTTCGCATACCTAAACTGATGAACGAATGAATATAAACCACTGAACTCATCAAAGGAACGGTACCTAATCCGAACAAAATCATATACAAAACCCCAAGACTGCTACTCTGCATGGCAATGGCTCCAAACAAAGCCACATACACCATTCCGCAAGGTAAAAAACCATTTAATAAACCAATGGTAAAAAGAGACTGATAGGTTTTCTTTTTAAATTGTTTCCCTAAAGCTTCTTTGACTTTAGCAATCAATCGAAATACCGGTTTGGAAAAATTATAGTTAGCAAATGTTTTTTCAGGAATTAGTATCACCAAAATCATTAAAAAGCCAATAATTATCGACATTTTTTGCTGCATCCCAGCCATGTAAAAACCTTTTCCTAATAATCCAAAAACGAAACCTACGGTTGCATAAGCCGAAATTCGCCCTAAATGATAACTCATTATCTGCATTATCTTTTTGCTCGGATTACTTCGATCTACAGGCAACATCATAGCAATAGGACCACACATCCCAATACAGTGTAGGCTACTAATTAGTCCGAATAACAAAGCGGTGTAAAGCATTTTTTTTCTGTTAGGAGTTTATTGTTTGTTGTTTATAGTTACAGTTCTAAACTATAAACTATAAACTTATATAAATCGGTTCTTTAGTCAAGTATTTTTTGCCGGCATACTGCCATTCCATATTAATGTCCCATTGACCGCCTACCAATTTTGATTTAGGTATGAGCAAAGTTGGATTAGACAACGAAATCGGAGTATCGAAATCTAATTTTTTGTTAGACGGTCTGTAGAGGGACACAGTACCTGTAATTTGGGTAGCATTAAAATCCTTTGGGAATTCAATTGTAATTCCTTCGCTGGTTTTGGTTATAATTGGTTTTACTTTTAAATCCTGTGCATTTTGTACACGATCCATTTCTTCTTGAAAACGGGCATCGTGTTTGTAATATTCCTCAACAACCAATTCATTATCGTATTTCGAATTAGACTGAACTTTAATCACAAAATACAATATAAAACTTATGAATAGTGCAATGGCTATGGCTAATCCTGTTCCCCAATTTATTTTTTTCATACTCTTATTTTTTTGAAGAAAACAATCCTTATTTAATCAAAACTTCTCGGGCTTAAAAAACTAGTACTGGTAGTTTCTATTTTTTTATCACCGTTATAGACTTCTATTTTTAATTTTGTTTTATCGCTTTCTAGCAAATATTTATTGATTTCAATAAATAAAGTTCCACTAGTCATTCCTTGTTTCGGTACTCGCAAAGTTTGCTTTCCTACTACTTTTAATTCTCCTTTGATATTTTTTAATTTAAAGTGAATTGCATTAAAATCGTCGTTAGTTTTGTTGATAATTTTATAGGTAAACACATTACTGATGTTCTCCCCTTTGTGCTGATACAACTGACCTGGTAATCGTAAAATCAACGCCTCAACATCTGTTCGCAAGAACAACAAACCTATTAACATTCCCACTAAAATAGTAAGAACTGCGGTATACCCTTTCATTCGGGTGGTGAATTTAAAAGGCGCTTTTTTCTCAATTTCATCTTCCGATGCATAGCGAATCAACCCTTTTGGCAATCCCACACTTTCCATGATGGTATCACACTCATCGATACAGGCGGTACAATTCACACATTCCAGCTGCGTACCGTTTCGAATATCAATTCCCGTAGGACACACATTCACACATTGACGGCAATCGATACAATCTCCTTTACCAGTTAAGGTTCTATCTTCTTTTTTATTGAATTTTGCACGTCCGGTTTCTTTTTCGCCTCTAACAAAATCATAGGCTACATTTATTGATTTATTATCTAAAAGTACCCCTTGCAACCTGCCGTATGGACAGGCAATAATACATACCTGCTCTCTGAACCACACAAAAATAAAATAGAAGATTCCAGTAAAAATCAATAACGAAATCAAGGTTTTTAAATGATGAGCAGGATTGTCTCCAATTATTTCAATCAGATTATCACTTCCTATCAAATAGGCTAAAAATACATTGGCAATTCCGAAAGAAATCATCAAAAAAACCGTCCATTTTAATGCTTTTTTCTAATCTTTTCGGTATTCCATTCCTGTTTTGCTAATCGCATTTGAGCTCCCCTATCGCCTTCAATCCAATATTCTATTCTTCGAAAGACCATTTCCAAAAAAATAGTTTGCGGACAAATCCAACCACAAAAAATACGTCCAAAGATTACCGTAAACAGAATAATAAATACTACCCCAATAATCATAAAAAGCACAACCAGATAAAAATCCTGAGGCCAAAATGGATAACCAAAAATATTAAAGCGACGCTCTAAAATGTTGAACATCATGAACTGATTTCCATTTACTTTCAGAAACGGATTCGAAATAAGAATTAGCAACAAAAAATAACTCACCCACTTGCGGTAGTCGTAAAACTTTCCGGAAGGTTTTTTAGGGTAAATAAATTTCCGTTTCCCTTCATTATCAATCGTTCCAATGCTATCTCTAAAAGCTTCGTTGGCTATCTTTGACATTTTGTATCTTTTTTAAACCATTAAGAAAGTTAAGAGTATTAAGTTTACACATAATAACTCTTAATACCTTAATGGTTTGTAATAACTTTTACTATTTTGCTTCGGCTATTGATGAACTTTCTTCTTCCCAAATTTCTCCTTCAGCTTCTTTGGCATCTTTAGGATTACTTCCCTTTAAAGACATAATATAACTGGCTACTTTTTGGATTTCTTTAGGTTTCAATGTCCCTTTCCAAGAAATCATTCCTTTTCCGTCTCGACCACCATTAGTAATCGTGTTGAAAATATTTTTAATTCCTCCGCCTAAAATCCAGTGATCATCGGTTAAGTTGGGTCCAATTTGCCCTCCTGCATCGGCTCTGTGGCAAGCGGCACAATTAGCTTCGAAAGTTGCTTTTCCAATAGCCAGATCAGCAGGTTCTGTAAGTTGCGTTACTGTTTTTTCATCCATCAAATCAGGAGCATTTTTCATATACTCTGCCACTTCAATTTTGGCTTGAGCCAATTCCTTTTTCAATTCCATTTCCTGGTTATCAGCGCCTAAAATTTCAAAACGAACCAAATAAATTGCTGCAAAAATGATACAAGCATAGAAAGAATACACCCACCATGGTGGTAAATTATTGTCTAACTCTTTGATACCATCGTAATCGTGGTTTAACAGCAAGCTACCTTCATTTTCGATAGGAACGCTCTTTGTTAACTTTTTCATCAAATTTTTAAACCAAGTTGATTCTTTAAGTGGCAATTGTTCTTCGGCAGCTAATCTTGCTTTTTCTTCCTCTGGCAACAATTGATAAACGATAGCATCTGCAGCGCTAATTACCATTTCTACAGCAATCAATAGCACTAAAATTATCACTAAAACAAGGTCAACCATAGGGTATTTGATAAAGGCTGCCCTATCTCCAGAGTCAATAAAATATTCTATAGCACCAAAGATGATGAAGAAAAATACTGGTACTCTTACATATGCTGGGATTAATTTTTTCATTTTACTTATTTTGAAATTATACTACAAACTATCTCTTAATGGAATTTCGCTCATTTCATCGATTTTTTCCTTTTTATAGGAGAAAACCCAAAGTGCTAATCCCACAAAGAAGGAAAAGAAAATCAACAACGACAGTATTGGATAAATCTCCACTCCTGCTATAGTTTCCATATTGTGCTTTATTTGTTCAAACATGATACTTCTTTATTTAGTTCGTTTTCACTTTAATATCAGTTCCTAATCTTTGGATGTAAGCAATTAAGGCTACAATTTCTCTATCTTTCATTGGAACAAATTGCTCTCCTCTTGCTGCTGCTTTCTTTTTACTTTCTTCATAACTTTTTACAAAGTCAGGATCAGAGTGTAAACTGGTTTCAATTTTTTTAGATTGCTCTTGAATTGATTTTTCAGCATTTGCAATATCAGCATCCGTATAAGGAACGCCTAGAGTTCTCATTACTTCCATTTTTCCTTCGATATCAGAAATATCCAAAGCTTTATTGTCAAATAACCATTTGTATCCTGGCATGATAGAACCTGCAGAAGTACTTTGTGGAGACCACATGTGGTTAAAATGCCAGTTGTCATTGTATTTTCCTCCAACTCTTAACAAATCAGGACCTGTACGTTTTGAACCCCAAAGGAATGGATGATCGTAAACAAATTCCCCTGCTTTAGATTGAGGACCGTAACGTTCTACCTCACTTCTAAACGGACGTACCATTTGAGAGTGACAAGCCACACAACCTTCACGGATATACAAATCACGTCCTTCTAATTCTAATGGTGTGTATGGTTTTACACTTGTAATGGTTGGTATATTCGATTTTACCATAATCGTAGGAACGATTTGAATAATTCCTCCAATCAGGATTGCTACAGTAGCTAAAATGGTCAATTGGATAGGTTTTCTTTCTAACCAAGGGTGGAATTTCTCCCCTTTAATTCTTCCAGCACTGATTTTTTGTAAAGCTGGTGCTTCTGCTAACTCATCTTCAACAATACTATTGGCTTGAACTGTTTTGTAGATATTATACACTAAAACTAAAATACCAGCTACATACATCGTTCCTCCTACTGCTCTCATCCAATACATTGGAATAATTTGAGTTACGGTTTCTAAGAAGTTACCATAAGTTAATGTTCCATCAGGATTGAATTGTTTCCACATAGAAGCTTGTAAAAAACCAGCAACATACATTGGTAATGTATAAAGGATAATTCCTAAAGTACCAATCCAGAAATGAACATTAGCCAATTTTAAAGAGTACAAAGGTCCTTTAGTCATTCGAGGTACCAACCAATAAATGATACCAAAAGCCATAAATCCATTCCAAGCTAATGCGCCAACGTGTACGTGAGCAATAATCCAATCGGTGAAGTGCGCAATAGCATTTACATTTTTAAGAGACAACATTGGACCTTCAAAAGTAGCCATACCATAACCTGTAACTGCCACGACGAAGAATTTCAATACTGGTTCTACACGTACTTTATCCCAAGCACCACGCAATGTCAATAATCCGTTAATCATACCTCCCCAAGACGGAGCAATCAACATTACTGAGAATACAACTCCTAAATTCTGTGCCCAGTTAGGTAAAGCAGAATACAATAAGTGGTGTGGTCCTGCCCAGATATATAAGAAAATTAAAGACCAAAAGTGCACAATTGATAATCGATAAGAATATACAGGACGATTAGCCGCTTTAGGAATAAAATAATACATCATTCCTAAGAAAGGGGTTGTCAAGAAAAATGCTACCGCATTGTGGCCGTACCACCATTGTACTAAGGCATCTTGAACACCAGCATAAACAGAATAACTTTTTAATGCTGAAACAGGCAAAGCCAAACTGTTAAAAATATGCAATACCGCTACAGTAACAAAAGTGGCTAGGTAGAACCAAATCGCTACATACAAGTGACGCTCTCTTCTTTTTAAGATTGTTCCAATCATATTGATACCAAAAACAACCCAAATAAGTGCAATTGCAATATCGATAGGCCATTCTAACTCGGCATATTCCTTAGATGTTGAATATCCTAGAGGAAGCGAAATAGCCGCTGCTACGATAATTAATTGCCATCCCCAGAAGTTAATGTTACTCAAAAGGTCGCTAAACATTCTGGCTTTTAAAAGTCGCTGTAACGAATAATAAATCCCCGCAAACATCGCGTTACCAACAAAAGCAAAAATAACAGCATTAGTATGCAAGGGTCTTAATCTACCAAAACTCAACCAGGAAACTCCATCAGTCAGGTTAGGGAATAAAAATAAGATTGCTAATAAAAGTCCGACAGACATCCCTACTACCCCAAATACTATGGTAGCGTAGATGAACTTTTTAACAATTTTGTTGTCGTAATAAAACTGTTGCATTTCCATAATTAATTACTTTTTTCTTCTGTTGTTTGTATTTCTTTTTTGGCTTTTAATTTTACTTCATCGTCAAAAAGCATTCTGACTGATGGTGTGTAATCGTCGTCAAACTGACCGTTTTTGACTGCCATAAAAAAGGCAATCAGAAAAGCAACAGCGACGATTATGCTAATGGTGATTAATAAATAGATGACACTCATACCTTAAATTTGTGTTAACAAAATTACTTTAGACCTTTTAGAGAAAATATGACATTTATCATACAAGCTGTTTTTATTTTACTTCAAAGACTCGTTACGTTTTAATTGCTTCTGCTTTATGATTTTATTCAAAAAAATTCGCTACGTTTTTCAACCCATAACTCATACCCCACAACTCACAACTCACAACTTCTTCGCATAATAATTACTCATTACCGTCACAAAACTCACAATGGTTACTGTACTTAAAGGCATTATAATGGCTGCTACTAAAGGTTCTAATTGCCCCGTTACAGCATAAGTTAGCCCTACTACATTATACAGTAAAGACAATCCAAAACTCATTTTGATAACCAACATTGCTTTCTTTGAAAATTTTAAAAAATAATGCAGTTTTTGAAACTGACTTGCTTCTAAAATCGCATCACAGGCAGGCGAAAAAACATTTACATTTTCCGAAATAGAAACGCCCACATTACTTTGTGCTAAGGCTCCAGCATCATTCAATCCGTCTCCTACCATCATCACATTTTTCCCCTTGTCTTGTAATTGCTTGATGAATGCTAGTTTTTGTTCTGGTTTTTGATTGAAAACCAATTCGGTTCCGGCAGGTAAAAGTGTTTCTAAAGCGGCTTTTTCACCTTCATTATCACCAGACAACACTTTTATTTGGTAATTGGATTTCAAACTTCTGAAAAGCGTTTCTAAACCATCACGATATTGATTTTTAAAAATATATTTTCCATAATAGATTCCATCAATTTGAATGTGAACCGAAGTTTGTAAGGTCGAATTCGCTTCAGAACTTCCTGCAAAGTTTGCCGAACCTATTTTAACCGAACTTTCCACCACTTTTGCCTGAATTCCTTTTCCGGTGATTTCTTCAAAATCGCTGATTTTCACTTTGCCTACATCTGGTAAAAAGTCATATAACATGCGACTTAAAGGATGGTTAGACCCCCGAAGCACTGATTTAACCTGAATTAAATTAGTTTCAGAAAGAGGCTCTCCTTCATACGAAATATTCGATTTTTTATTGGTGGTAATCGTTCCGGTTTTATCAAAAACAATCGTATCTACTTTTGCCAATTGTTCGATTACCAAAGCATTTTTAAGATAAAATTTTTGCTTGCCTACAATTCGCAATACATTTCCCAAAGTAAAGGGAGCTGTCAAAGCCAAAGCACAGGGACAAGCTACAATCAATACCGCTGTAAAAACATTAAAAGCAGTATTTACATCTTTAAAAATCCAATAAGCAAATCCCACAAAAGCAATCAATAATAATATGGGTGTGAAATAACGTGAAATGCTGTCGGTGATGTTTTTGTGTTTTTGTTCTACATTTTTCTGGAATACATCATTGCTCCATAATTGCGTCAGATAGCTTTGAGAAACCGAAAACAGCACTTCCATTTCGATTACTTCCCCTATTTGTTTTCCTCCTGCAAAAACTTTATCACCTGATTTTTTGTTTATAGGGATGGCTTCACCGGTAACAAAACTATAGTCAATAGTCGCATTTTCACTTATCAGGATTCCGTCAACGGGAATTAATTCCTGATTTCTAATGAGTAATCGGTCACCTTTTTGAATATCATAAACAGCTACACTTTCTTCAGAAGCATCGGTATTAATTCGGGTAACAGCAACCGGGAAATAGGATTTAAAATCTCTTTCGAAACTCAAAAAACTATAGGTTTTAATCTGGAACATTTTGCCCAAAAGCATAAAGAAAACCAAACCTGTCAAACTATCAAAAAAACCAGAACCGTAATCCATCACAATATCAACCGTGCTTCGAATAAAAAAAACAACAATTCCTAAAGCAATCGGAATATCAATATTGAGCATTCCGGATTTAATACTTTTATAAGCCGAAACATAATAGCCACTGGCCGAATACAAAAAGGATGGCAATGACAAAGCAAAAATCAACCATCTGAAAAACGGTTTGTAATTGTCCAGCCAAAATTCCTTCACCTCAAAATATTCCGGAAAAGAAAGCAGCATAATATTTCCAAAACAAAAGAAAGCCACACCTAATTTATAGGTTAAACTTCGATCGACTTTTTGTTTTCCTGTTTCGTAATTTTCCAGACTGATATAAGGTTCGTAGCCAATGGAACACAACAATTTTACAATTTCGCTAAGCGAAACTATCTGTGGATTGTAGTTAATACGCACTTTTTTATCAGGAAAATTAACTTGAGAAACATTTATTCCCTTTTGAAGGCGTTGTAAATTTTCCAGAATCCAAATACAAGAGCTACAATGTATATGAGGAATGCTAAGTGAAACAATAGCGGTTGTATCCTCTTGAAATTCCAATAATTTTGAAACGATGTTTTCATTTTCTAAAAAATCATATTTACCATTATTATCCTGCGGAGTTGCTCCAGGTGATTTTTCGAAATCATAATACGAAGTCAAATCATTCTGACTAAAAATTTCGTAAACCGTTTTACAACCGGCACAACAAAATTTCTTTTCATCAAAAATAATTTCAGCTTCTTTTTCAATATTTAAACCACAATGGAAACAGTTTTGTGTATCCATAACTTTGCTCATTTACCTGATACAAAGGTCTTAAATGAATATTAATTAAAATATGATATATATCATATAAATGATTAATTTTACAGTATCAAAAAACCATTTCGATATGAGTAAATGCGAACAATGTATCGTGAGAGAATTCAGCTCCTTAAAAGCACTGAGCAAAGAAGAACTTGTTAAACTTGCAGAATGCAAAACTTCACGTATTGTCAAAAAAGGTGAGGTAATTTTTGAAGAAGGCGAAAATGTAAATGGTATTTTTTGCGTTAAAGACGGCGTTTGTAAATTAACAAAATTGAGTCCGAATGGGAAAGATCATATCGTCAAACTGGTAGCCAAAGGCGAACTTTTAGGACAACGCTCGATGATAAGTGAGGAACCTGTAAACCTTAGCGCTGTGGCGCTTGAAGACATGCAAATTTGCTTTGTTCCTAAAAGCGAAATCATGGGCTTTTTTGACAATAACAACCAATTTTCGATGAATGTGATGAAAACCATTTGCGGTGACCTGAAAGAAGCCGACAGCCAAATGGTAAATATGGCACAAAAAACCGTAAAAGAACGTCTGGCCGAAACTCTACTCTATCTTCAGGATACTTTTGGCAAAAACGAAGACGATACCTTAAAAATCCAATTGACACGAGACGAATTAGCTAGTATGATTGGTACCGCTACCGAAAGCTGTATTCGTTTACTTTCCGATTTTAATAAATCTGGATTGATTGAATTAAAAGGAAAAAAATCATCCTTAAAGATATTCCTAAGCTGAAAAAGATGGTTTAAGGTTAAATCTAAATACAAATCAAAAAGCGTTTTCGGACGCTTTTTTTATGCTCCAAAAGAACGTATAAATTACTATTTTATAAGAAAAATGGTTTATATTTAAAATACTAACAGTTATAATTATGAAAAAACTACAATACAGCGTGAACATCAATGCAGCTGTGACTAAGGTTTATGATTTAATGCTGGGAATTAGTAATAAAACTACATATGAGCAATGGACTGCTATGTTTCAACCTACCTCTACCTATGAAAAAGGCAACAAAATACTTTTTATTGGGGTAGATGAAAATGGCAATAAAGGAGGTATGGTTCCCGACCGCTCGGATTTACACACAAACGTTAGCGCGGATTTATAATCCGTGCCCGTTCCAATAAAAAAAATATTGAAATACTGGATGAGATTGCTTCGTCACTCGCAAAGACTGGCTTGACGGTTTGGGTCATTGCGAGCGATAGCGTGGCAATCTAACTAAACTTAGGCTATGAAAAGCCGACTTCTCAGATTTACATACAAACAGTTAGCGTAGAATTGCACTCTGTCCTCGCAACAATAAGAAACATTGTAGAAATCCTACATGAAATGCTTCCTTCGTTAATAAGTCTAATTTTTGAGATGTATTTGACTTTATTTTATCATTCACTCAACAGAGTCCGTTGAGTAGGAGTTAAAGCTAGAAATATATTAAACAATCCTATTAATTCACAAATTCTTACAATTGTAATGCTCTTACCTAGAAACTTCATTTTCAACTTTAATTTATCCAGGCTTTAAAATCAGAAACACGTTCTCGGGCTACGATTATTTCTTCGGATGTAAAGTTTTTTAAAATTAATTTCAATCGGGAATTGGAATATAACTGAATCTCTTCTATTGCCTTTAAGGCAATTACGTATTTTCTATTGATTCGAAAAAAATCTTTCGGGTTGAGTTCGGCTTCAATATTTTCCAATGAAACATCTAACAAATAATCCCGTTTTTCATTGGAATACAAATAAGTTCCTTTGTTTTCACTATAAAAACAAACTGCATTTTCAGTAGGGATAATCTTGATTTGATTCCCAATTTTTACTGAATAACGTGTTTTGTATTCTTTTTCAATTGGATTCACTAACAATCTTTTTATTGCTTCAAAATCGAAAGTAGCAATATTATTTGATTGAAAATGCTTTTTAAATTTTGCAATGGCAAGCTCTAAATCATCTTCATCAATAGGCTTTAACAAATAATCGATACTGTTTAATTTAAAGGCACGTAATGCATATTCATCATAAGCGGTTGTAAAAATGATGGCACTGCTAATATTGACCTTTTCAAAAATTTCAAACGACAAACCATCGGAAAGTTGAATATCCAGGAAAATTAAATCGGGTTGCTGATTATTTTGAAACCAAGCCAAAGCTTCTTCAACCGAATGCAGCATTTGATTTACGGTATAACCCAGCTTTTCCACTTTTCGCTGTAGTAATCGCGCTGCCGGTTTTTCGTCTTCTATGATGATAATTTTCATGTTTTACAGTAGATGGTTTATAGTTACAATTTACACTTGATATTGAAATTGTTATTGATATTTCTTCTTTTCTTGTTCCATCAGTTCATTTATTTTGCGTTGTTCCCATTCTTTTCCTAATAAAAAGTTTGGTAGAAAAACATTGGCAGCATGACCTAACAAACCTATTCCCCAAAAGAATGGTGTTGCTAAGTTTTTCCATTGTAATAGATTTTCGCCTGTAGGTAAATCTTTCACATTAGCTACAAAAATAAAAATGTTAACTATTACATATACAATCAAATGGGTATAAAAACCTTTAATTTGTTTTACTCTCTTTTTCGCTTCTGTGTATTGAATTTCATTAGTTGCTTCCATAACTATTCCCATTTTTTTTGATTATGATTTTCTTTTTCTATTAATTCGTTGATTTTCTTTTGTTCCCAATCTTTCCCAAAGAATGGTATAATTTCAAATGTTCCCAAGGCGTGAAACAAAACACCTATTCCCCAGCCCATTAATGTCCAAATAAACCAAAGATATTGAGGTGTGTAGTAGAAATTGATAAAAGCTAAAAACGAAACTACAATTACGTATGTTAGCAAATGGCTATAAAAATCTTTAAGCTTTTTTACCTTTTTTTGAGCGGCTTCATAGCGTTCAAATTCTGATTTGTTTGTTTCCATGATTAATTATAGTATTTTTTGTTTGATTTATCGTTGTTGATTAATTCTTCTATTTTTCTTTCTTCCCAATCTTTTCCAAAACCGAAAACATTAACGGCTTTTAAAGCTATTGACATTCCCCAGGCTGCTAACACAATCCAAAACCAATTATTACTGTAATGTGGATAGCTGGATACGGCTAAGAAGGAAATTACGATGACGTAAACAAATAAACTTTTATAAAAGTTTCTTATTTTTTGAACTCTTTCTTTTGCTTTTACATAAGCTAAATCTTCGTTGTAAGTGGCTGTTGCATTCATAGTTATTGTTATTTGTTTGGTTAATATGGGAAGATTTACTTTAAAAATGGCGTCACTTTCTTCAATGCTAACTTTTCTATCTGTTAAAATCGCATAGCGACTGATGATATTTTGCAATCCAACGCCTTTTCTGTCTTGTAATACTTCTTTCTTTTGTTTGTTATTTTCAATTATTAATTCGTTTTTTTCGATGTAAATTTTAATATGCAATGGTTTGGGTTCACTTACCGTGTTGTGTTTAATACAATTTTCCAATAAAAGTTGTAATGATAAGGGCACTACTTTGGCTTCGGGAATAGTAACAACTTCGGGTAATTCAAACGAAATGCTGTTTTCAAAACGCATTTTCAACAAATTCATATAGGTTTTGGCGAAAGCCAATTCTTCTTCAACAGTTACCAATTCTTTATCACGCTGTTCCAAAACATACCGATAAACCTTTGATAATGATGTGGTAAACTTTTGTGCCGAATCCGGATTCTCTTCTATTAAAGAACTCAATACATTTAAACTGTTGAATAAAAAATGAGGATCGAGTTGGTTTTTTAAACTTTCAAATTGAGCAGAAGCTGTACCGGCAATTATTTTTTCTTGTTTTACGCGGTTTTCCTGATAATTTTTATAGAAATACAACAGATGTATTACAAGCGAAACAATTACTGTTATAATCAATGCCACAATGTAATACGATGGTTTTTCTCCGTTTAAAAAATCAGCTACCGGAGTTTTATCAATAATTACTTCTTCTAAAAATCGTAAAACAAAAATGGTGATCATACTCAGCCCAAACGACAAGCCAAAACCAATTAGAATTCTATTAAAACTAAGCGCAGTGATTTTATTTTTTTTATAAACCAAAGCAAATACATACGCATTAGTAAAATAAAGTACCACCGTGTATAAAAGCGTATAAAATAAATTCCATTGTAAGCTTTCTAAAGTTGGAAGCTGCAAACTGGCACTGTAATTTATAATTTGAATAACTACAAATACAATTAAGCCAATTCCAACCGATTTTACTAATTCTTTTTGAACATTCATTTTGTTATCAATTATATTTTACCAATTTTTCCTGTTTGTATTCGGTTTTCTAATCGAAATATAAACTTTACCGATGTTTAAAAATACTAAAAAGTTAGACAAGCTTTTTAAAACAATACACCATAGCTAATTCTCTTATATTTTGAGCTTTTATTTTAGACATTAAACTTTGTTTTTATTGATTTACAAGACAAAGTTGCAACACTGGGTTTAACTTTAAAAAAAGATATTACCGAATTGTATTATTTTGAGGATGAATTGTAGATAATGGTATTAAAAAACGATAACGGGCTCTATTTTGAGTAACTTATTAATTATTTTAGCAGGATAGTAAAACCTACAAATTAATCACAAGACCAATGGAAAAACAATTTTACGCTGTATATCTAAACCCTTGTCGTCCTGATTTTGCCATGACTATGACTGATGAAGAAAAAGCTATCATGATGGAACATATTGCTTATTGGACCGAAAAAATGAATCAGGGAAAAGTATATGCTTTTGGACCGGTAATGGATCCTAAAGCCATTTATGGTTTGGGAGTTGTTGCAGTTGCCAACGAAGACGAACTTAAAGATTTTATTGCTAATGATCCGGCTGGTAAAATCAACAATTATGAATATTTCCCAATGAGAGCGGTTGTTCCTGCACTTGCAGGAGAGTAAAAAGAAAAATAGTTTAGGAAATATACATCAAATGAAAACTTGTAGTATTTCCTAAACTATCGTATTTCTAATAAATCAATCAAACGACTTATTCTTTTTTATACAATTTATATAATTCTTCCTTATCCTTTACTGCGATATCGGTTCGTTTTTCTTTTCCGTTAGCGTCTTGATAAACTAATTGATAGGATGCATTTTTATTGACTTTGAATTTTAAAAACTTATTCAAATCATCTATGGGTGAAGGAGAATAACCAAAATCTACTGCATTACCTTCTTTTAAATTACTATTTTCTCAGCCACACGTTGAAGCTCTTTGTCTGATTTCGATTGGAACAATTGCAAACTAATCCAAACCTCATCTGGTTTTAAGTTTTCCAAAAGTTGTTGTTTAGCGTACAAATCAATATATCTTTTGGTCACATTTTCGGCATGAATAGCTGTTGAGAGTGTATCCCATTCCAGTCTGAAATAAGTCTCTTTAGGTTTATAAGAAGAAGCATAAATCCAGTGTCTTGGATTCGAGATATCGGCTCTTCCGGCATCGGCTAAAAACCAGGCTTTATTTAAATCTTCTGGATAATACTCTGTAAAATACCACTGACCATCTACCCAAACCTCAACCCAACTGTGATTTCCTTTCATATTCGTCCACATTGGAGTTCCAGCCATTCTAGCAGGAATACCCACAGAACGAAAAGCATCAACTAATAAAAAAGAAAGTCCGGTACAAGTTGCCATTTTTTCTTTGATAGATTGAAATGGACTAATATTTACTATGCTACGTTTTGTATTGTATTCTACGGATAATAACTCTCTAATATTAGCATTAACTGCTTTAATCGCTTGACGAACATCTTTGGTATTTTTAACCAAAGGGGAAAATTTCAAATAAAAATCATTACGCCAGTTATCTCTTTCTTCATCAAAACAATAGTACGGTAAAACTTCGTTAAAGAAAATAGAATCGGGTAGTTTAGAACACCAAGGAAACTCTTTTTTCACCTTATAGGCTCCATCAATTTGATCTTTGATATAAGGAATACTCAAGGTTTTCAAATCGCGTTCGGGCATGTATGCAATAAGAAAAGAAGCCGCTTCATAATGCTCCTTGGGAACAGTATTTAAAAAATAGCGCAAGGAATCCTTTCTTTCACCTGATTGTAGCAAAGCTTTCTTTAATAATTTATCGTATTTAGGCAAGAACGCTCTGTTTTTAATTTGGCCGAACGCCAAAAAAGGAATGATGATAAAAATACAAACAAGACGACTCAATTTCTTCATTGATGTATATTTATAAAGGTTATGTAAAACTAAAAAAAATAGAATTTTAAGACTAAAATTAGACAAATCCTTTAATAACTTGCTATTTACGAATCCTATTTAACATTTGATAAAACCTGTATTTTTTTGAATTACTATTGAAAAAAAAGACCCTATTATGAAATTAATAAATTGCAAATTCTAAATTTTTTAAAATAGAAAAATCAGAAATTTTTATTTTAGAATTCATAAAAAAAATTTCATTACTCGAGATGCAGAATTGCTTTCCATTTTTATAAAAATCAAAAAATTAACAAGAACTTCGTCAGAAATATTGGGGTTAAAATATTCTTTAAGACAATTTGTTCTTTACTAGTCCTCTTTACATGGAAGTATTCGCTTTATCAAAAACAAAATAGTATTCTATTTTTTAGTAATTTAATAGTAAATTTTATCATCTACCTCAGCGTTGCCGAAAACTGCATATTGAAAGAGTAGGCCTTAATTTTTGGAACTATGAAAAAGTTTATCATTTCAATAGTCATGGCGTTTTTAGTGCTTAATGCATTTTCACAAACAGCCAAAACCCCTTTTACAAGAGACTATTATTTGGAAAAAAGTCAAAAACAGAAAAAAATGGCTTGGAGACTGTTTGGTGCAGGGTTAGGTATTGCAGCAATTGGAGGCATCGTACAATTAAGCAATACAAATTCAAATACTTGGGAATTTGATTTCACAGGTGCCTATATTGCTGCAGGTGGAGGTGTTTTAACCTTAGCGAGTATTCCCTGTTTTGTGAATGCTGCGAAAAACAAAAAAATGGCTATAGCCATAACTATGGACAATCAGAAGATTCTATTTCCTCAAGAAAGTACTTTTATTTTCAAAAAACAAGCTGCTCTTTGTTTTAAGATTGATTTTTAGTTTAGGGGTTATATTACTTTAGTTTTAGGTTTTAGGTTCATTGCTAACCTCTAATTTCTAACCTCTAATTTCTAACTCCTAAAGTCGCTTCGCTTCCTCCCAAAATTGGAATATGTGAAAATCAAAGATTTTCAATTCCTGTTATTTTGGAAGCCGCTTCGCTTCCTCCCAAAATTGGAATATGTGAAAATCAAAGATTTTCAATTCCTGTTATTTTGGAAGCCGCTTCGCTTCCTCCCAAAATTGGAATATGTGAAAATCAAAGATTTTCAATTCCTGTTATTTTGGAAGCCGCTTCGCTTCCTCCCAAAAAACATCCATTTCAGCGAGAGTCATATCTTTTAGGGATTTACCTAATTCCCCTGCTTTGCTTTCCAGATATTGGAATCTTTTAATGAACTTTTTATTGGTACGTTCTAAAGCGTCTTCGGGATTAACATTTAAAAAACGGGCATAATTAATCATTGAAAATAAAACATCGCCAAATTCGGCTTCTATTTTATCCTGATTTCCTGATTGTACTTCGACTTGCAATTCTTCTAATTCTTCTTGCACCTTATCCCAAACCTGATGCGATTCTTCCCAATCAAAGCCTACACCTTTTACCTTATCCTGAATACGACTCGCTTTGACTAAGGCTGGCAAACTTCTTGGAACTCCCTCTAGTACAGATTTTTTTCCTTCTTTAAGTTTGAGTTTTTCCCAATTTTGCTTCACCTCTTCTTCATCTTTCACAGAGACATCACCGTAAATATGGGGATGACGATGAATCAATTTTTCGCAAATATCATTACAAACATCGGCAATATCAAAATCCTGAGTTTCACTACCAATTTTTGCATAAAAAACAATATGCAATAACAAATCGCCTAGCTCCTTTTTGACTTCATTTAAATCATTATCCAAAATGGCATCACCCAATTCGTAGGTTTCTTCAATTGTTAAATGACGTAAACTTTGCAAGGTTTGCTTTTTATCCCAAGGACATTTTGCACGCAAATCGTCCATAATATCTAATAATCGTTCAAAAGCTTGTAGTTGTATTTGTCTTGCGTTCATTATGAATAGTTTTGTGTAAAAATAAGAAATCCTGTGTTCTAAGATGATTAGAGCACAGGATTTTTATACTGTTTAGAAGTAATTATTCCGTTACTTTTTTAGCTTTTTTTGGTTTTTCTGCTGGTGCTTCTGCTTCTACAGCTACGGTCTCAGCTACTTCTTCTGATGCAGCTTCAGCTTCAATGAATCCCTTAGACTGCAATGTATTGTACCAGTTTATTATTTTCTTAATATCAGAAGCATATACTCTTTCATCGTCATAATTAGGTAAAATTTCTTTAAAGTAAGCAGCCAAAGTTGCATTATCTTCTTTGTGAGAAATTGCAGGACCGTTGTTTTCTTTAGTGGCAATGCTAGCAATAACTTCTTTTAGTGGTTTTTCACCTTCATAAGTGTACACTGAAATTTCAGATAACAAACTCACATTACTTTTTAAATTTACCGTGATTTTCTTTCCGTCAACTAATGATTCAGCAACAAAACCAGTACGTGTTTGCACTTTTAAAACATATAAACCTGGTTTTCCTGAAATCGCTAATATTTTTTCTAAATTCATGCTTTATTAATTATTATTAAGAATTGATTTTTTTATTATGTGTCAAAATTTTGTCAAAAACGATACCAAAACAAGTTGTTATCTTGATTTTTTACCAAAAAAACGCATTCTATAATCTTGGAATGTTTTTCCTTCCATGATATTTTTCAGCTTTCCTTTGATTAATCGTTTTTTCAAAGAAGAAATTTTGTCGGTAAACAAAATACCTTCGATATGATCGTATTCGTGTTGGATTACACGAGCAATCAAACCGTCGAAAACTTCTGTTTTCATTACAAAATCTTCTTCACAATATTCAATAGTAACTTTTTCTTTACGATATACATCCTCACGAACATCTGGAATGCTCAAACAGCCTTCATTAAACGCCCACTCTTCACCTTCTTCTTTTATAATTTTAGCATTAATAAAAGTACGTTTAAAACCTTTTAATTGATTTTGTTCATCGGCTTTTAAATCTTCGTCGTCACTAAATGGTGTTGCATCTATAACAAATAAACGTATCGCTAATCCTACTTGAGGAGCCGCTAATCCTACTCCTGAAGCGTTATACATTGTTTCGTACATGTTTGCGATCGTTTCTTTCAAATTAGGATACTCAGGAGTTATATTCTCTCCTACCTTTCTTAAAACCGGATCACCATATCCTACAATTGGTAAAATCATTGTTATTGTATTAAAAATTTATTAGGCTATTTAAAGCTATAATCCCTTAGATTAGGATTGCCAAAAATAGTAAATTTAAAACAATGCTTAAAGGATTAACAATAAATAGTCATTTAAAATTTACCCCTTAAAAAAGAGTCCTTTTTTGCCTGTTAATCCACCTCACAATTCATACCTTTGTATATTATCTAAAAAAGTATGATTTCAAGAATTCAGAAATTTGTTTCAAGTACTGAGTTTACTAATGCTCTCAAAATAACAATTGCCGCTGTTTCACCTGTTTTGTTATTTTCCTATCTAGATAATTTTGCGATTGGTTTTACTATTGCTTTAGGCGCTTTCTTTACTTTCCATAGTGACATTCCGAGCAATTTAAAACATAAAATAAATGGTTTATTAGTTACTTCATTTATTATTGCTGGAGTAAATCTGATTATAAATCTGACTTACCCATTACCCTGGTTATTTTATCCCACATTGATTGTATTAATCTTTTGTGTATCGATGATTTTAGTGTATGGACAGCGTGCAACCATGGTTTCATTTTCGGCATTATTATCTTTATCTCTTGCTTTTGCACACTTGAATACAGGATGGGAAATGCTAGAATATTCAGGACTACTATTAGCGGGTGGTTTATTTTACACTCTCATTTCAGTGATTTTTTTTCATATTAAACCCAATCGCTATGTCGAATTACAGTTGGCCGAATGCATCCGACTTACCGCAAAATATCTAAAATTACGTGGTGATCTTTGGGAACTGAACTCTAATCGAAAAGCGATTACTAAAAAACAGTTGCATCTTCAGGTTGAACTAAATGTTTTGCATGAAAATATCCGAGAAGTACTTATTACTAACCGAACCAAATCGGGTTCATCAGGACAAAACCGAAATTTATTATTGAGTTTTATCTCTTTGGTTGAAATCTTGGAATTAGCTATTTCAACTTCTTTTGATCATAATAAATTTCACCAAAAATTTGATGGTTATCCAAAAGCACTCGAATCCTATCAAAATTTAGCATACAGCTTAGCTAAAAACATGAAAGCCTTGTCGAGAAGTATTGAAAACCACAAACCGTATTTGGCTGAACACAACTTAATTGAAAACTTACAACAATTTGAATTAGCGATAAACGATTATAAGAAAAATATCCAAAACGAATCTTCCTCAGAAGAGGTTTTGATGCTCATTACCATGCTCCATTATGCAGAAAAACAGGTGGAGAAAATCATTACACTTGAGCGTGCTTATTCGACAAATAATAATACTAAAGATTTAATAAAAGGGAGAGATAAAGACATTGAAAAATTTATCAAACCACAGTATTATCCGCTTAGTACTTTTGTAGAAAACCTAAGTTTCAAATCGACTGTTTTTAGACATTCGCTACGAATAACTATTACTATTCTTTTGGGATATATGATTGGAAAAATACTCCCTTTAGAAAATGTATACTGGATTATTTTGACGATTGTGGTTATTATGAAACAAGGTTTTGGAATCACAAATGAACGAACCTATCATCGAATAATAGGAACTCTTATTGGTGGTCTTATTGCTTTTGGTATTCTATATATAGTCAAGGATTCTTATGTTATTAGCACAATGGCTATCATTGCCATGTTACTTGGTTTTACCTTTAATCCAACCAATTACAAAATTGGTTCTACTTTTATTACTATTTATGTAGTTTTAATTTACGGTGTATTATCACCAGACAACGGCAATGTATTAGAATACCGAATTTTAGACACTATTGTAGGCGCTTGTTTATGCTTATTAGCTAATTATTTTTTATGGCCATCTTGGGAGTTTTTAAATCTTCCTTCCTATATTCAAAGTGCTATTGAGGCAAATCGAAACTACTTAAAAGAAATTTCTGTAATATACAACACAAAAGTGGATGTATCAACAGAATACCGACTGGCTAGAAAACAAGCCTTCATTGAAATAGGAAATCTTATGGCTTCGTTCCAACGAATGCTACAAGAACCCAAGTCTAAACAAAACAAATTGCCACAGGTTTACAAGCTAACTGTTTTAAACCATTCGTTACTTTCTTCACTAGCTTCATTGGGAACCTATATTCAATCGCATAAAACAACTGAGGCGTCTAAAGCTTTCAATGTTGTTGTAAACAAAGTGATTTCTAATTTAGAAATAGCGATGGAATTATTAAAAAATCCAAATCCAGATGCCAAAACTTTCGTGTCCAACGAAGATTTAAATCAAAGACTTACTGAATTGAAAAAATTAGAGCAAAAGAACTCCAACAAATTCAATTAATTGACGAAGAAGCTTACCAAATAAAAATGCAAGAAGCGCAATTGGTCATCGAACAATTAATTTGGATGACTGGATTGTCCGAAAACATATTAAAAACCACACAGTTACTTACAACTGTAAAAAGAGAATCCCAACAATAAGTTGGGATTCTCTTTGATTTCTATAAAAATTAGCTTATTGTAATTTTAAAACAGTTGCTGTATGCTCTCTAACTTGTTTTAACAACTCTGGATTTTCGTTTAATTTTTGTCCGTAAGAAGGAATCATTTCTTTAAACTTAGCCTGCCATTCAGGAGTTTTCATTTCGTCTTTATAACATCTGCTAATAACATCAATCATAATAGAAACAGCTGTAGATGCACCAGGTGACGCTCCTAGTAAAACGGATAAAGTACCATCTGCAGAAGTAATAACTTCTGTTCCAAACTCTAACTTACCACCTTCTTTTTCGTCTTTTTTAATGACTTGTACACGTTGTCCTGCACGCTCTAAAACCCAATCTTTAGATCGAGCCGATGGAACATATTCTCGTAAAGCTTTTATTCTATCTGCAGGCGATTGACGTACTTGTTCAATTAAATATTTTGTTAATGGGATGTTTTTAATTCCAGCCATCACCATTGGTACAATATTATCCAATTGAATAGATTTTGGCAAATCCGAATATTTACCATTTTTCAAAAATCGGGTAGAGAATCCTGCAAATGGACCAAAAAGCAATTGTTTTTCCCCATTAATCATTCTTGAATCAATATGTGGAACCGACATAGGTGGTGCTCCTACACTTGCTTTACCATAAACTTTAGATTCATGTTGCGCAATTACATCTGGATTGGTACAACGCAACCATTGCCCACTTACTGGAAATCCTCCAAAACCTTTTCCTTCTGGAATATCTGCTTTTTCTAACAATGGTAACGATCCTCCCCCAGCTCCAATAAAAACAAATTTTGTGTAGGCTTTTCTAACACTTCTGTCAGTCAAATTGTTTATTTTGATTCTCCAAGACTTATCTTCACGTTGTCTTAATTTTTTAACTTCATGGTGAAAGTACATGTTTACTCCTTCCATTTTAGTTAAATGACTAAACATATTTCGAGTCAATTCACCAAAATTCACATCTGTACCAATAGCCATTGTAGTACCAGCAACCTTACCTGATTCTTTTCTACCTTCCATTACTAGAGGCATCCATTTTTTTAATTCCGTAAAATCGGTACTGAATTGCATTTCTTCAAAAAGTGGATTTGCTTGTAATACTTTGAATCGTTTAGTTAAGTATTCTACATTTTCATCACCCCAAACAAAACTGATGTGTGGAATTCTTTTTATAAAATTCTCCGGTGAAGATACTTTTCCTTGCTGTACTAAATAAGCCCAAAATTGACGAGAAACCTCAAAAGACTCTGCTATGCTAATCGCTTTATTAGGATTAATGCTCCCATCTGGTCCCTCAGGAGTATAATTCAACTCACAAAACGCTGAATGACCTGTCCCTGCATTATTCCACGCATCTGAACTTTCGGCAGCAGCATTATCTAATCTTTCGTAAATATCAATAGTTAAATCAGGTTGTAATTCTTTTAGAATCAAGCCTAGAGTTGCACTCATTATTCCAGCCCCAATAAGAACTACATCACTTTGTGAACGTATGGTTGTATCAGACATAATATTATTTTTAATCGGCGCAAAGATACTCTAATATTATTGTAATTAAAAGAGTGATTTGGATTGAAAAAGTTACATTTATCACTAAATTTTATCGTTTTAACAAAGAATTATTAAAACATTTTTCGAGATAAATAATCTTGCAACATTATAGTAGCCGAAATCTCATCAATCAATGCTTTATTTTGACGTTGTTTCTTTTTTAAACCACTATCTATCATGGTTTGAAAAGCCATTTTGGATGTAAATCGTTCATCCACACGAACTACTTTCATTTCAGGAAAATGATTGGTAAAATGGGTCACAAACCCCTTAATAATGGAAGCACTTTGAGAAGGCTCACCATTCATTTGTTTAGGCTCACCTATAAGTACCAATTCTACTTTTTCTTTCGAAAAATAATCTTTTAAAAAATCGATAGTGGTAGCCGAAGGAATCGTTGTTAAGCCCGAAGCGATGATTTGAAGCTCATCGGTAACAGCAATCCCTGTTCGTTTTTGTCCGTAATCTATAGCGAGAATTCTTGGCATTATATTTTTTTCCAAAGATACTGAATTAATAACTCAAATAAGAACCTCCCAAAAAGCAAACTAATGAAAAAAACTTTCCTTTTTTGCTTTTACTTAAAAAGCCTATATTTGCCAAAAAATAAAATTAAACGATGAGCAATTTACAAACAATTATAGAACAAGCCTGGGAAAACAGAGCTTTGTTGCAAGAAGAAACAACTACTAATGCTATTAGAGAAGTAATCGAATTATTAGATTCAGGAAAATTACGTGTTGCTGAACCAAAAGGTGACGGATGGCAAGTAAACGAATGGGTTAAGAAAGCGGTAGTAATGTACTTCCCTATTCAAAAAATGGAAACTTGGGAAGCTGGAATTTTCGAATACCACGATAAAATGGAATTGAAAAAAGACTATGCTGAAAAAGGTGTTCGTGTAGTTCCTGGTGCCTCTGCTCGTTACGGTTCGTTTATTTCTAGTGGAGTTATCATGATGCCAAGTTATGTAAACATTGGTGCTTATGTTGACGCGGGAACGATGGTTGACACTTGGGCTACTGTAGGTAGTTGTGCTCAAATTGGAAAAGACGTTCACTTAAGTGGAGGTGTTGGAATTGGTGGTGTTTTAGAACCATTACAAGCTGCCCCTGTGATCATCGAGGACGGTGCTTTTATTGGTTCTCGTTGTATCGTTGTAGAAGGTGTTCACGTAGGTAAAGAAGCAGTTCTTGGTGCTAATGTTTGTTTGACTGCTTCTACAAAAATTATTGACATAACTGGTGACGAACCAGTTGAAATGAAAGGTTTTGTTCCTGCTCGTTCAGTGGTTATTCCTGGAAGTTACACTAAAAAATTCGCCGCTGGTGAATACCAAGTTCCATGTGCATTAATTATTGGTACTCGTAAACCATCAACTGACTTAAAAACATCTCTAAACAATGCGTTAAGAGAGTACGATGTAGCAGTTTAACAAAAAACTAATATTTTAAATTCCAAATTCCAATAGAAACATTAAATTGGGATTTGGAATTTTTATTTGCTCCAATTTATATAATCATTTGATTTTCTAGAAAATGAAAATACTTGTAATTCAAAACAAAATGATTGGCGATGTGTTGATTAGTAGCATCATTTGCAACAATTTAAAAAAAGCATATCCAAATGCACAAATTGATTATTTAGTTAATGATAATACAATCGATGTTTTAAAAGGAAACCCTAATATTGATTCATTAATCATCTTTGAAAAGAAACATCAAAACAGCACTTACGAACTTATAAAATTTGCTTTAGGACTTAGAAAAAACAAATACGATTTAGTTATTGATGCTTATTCAAAACTACAAAGTTGGATAATTGTATTGCTTTGTGGAGGTAAGAGAAAAAATTTCATATAAAAAAATTGGCCGCACATTTTTATATGATGAAAACATCCCATATGCTGAAAACCCTTCAACTAATTTAGGATTAGCAATTGAAAGAAGACTTTCTTTGTTAACTCCATTGAATTTGAATTTTGAACTTGATGGTCAACCCAAATTATTCTTAGACCAATCAGAAAAAGATTTTGCTGATAAAATATTTGAAAATCACAAAGTAGACAAATCAAAAAAAATAGTAATGATAAGTTTATTAGGAAGTGAAAAACTTAAAACCTATCCTCTTCAATATATGACAGAAATTATAGATTTTATTTCTGATAAATATAACGTTAACATATTGTTTAATTATTTTCCGAAACAACTTGAAGAAGCTAAAATTGTTTTTAATAGCTGTAAAAAAAGTACTCAACAAAATATTTATTTTGATTTACTAGGTTCTAGTTTACGAGAATATATTGCAATTATGAATAAATGCGATTTAATCATAGGTAATGATGGTGGTGCCATAAATCTTGCAAAAGCACTTAACAAACCTTCTTTCATTATATTTTCGCCTTGGATAGAGAAAAAAATCTGGGCTACTTTTGAAGATGAAAAAAAACATTTATCTATTCATTTGAATGATATCGAACCGAATTTAATTAGTAGTAAAACCGAAAAAGAATTAAAAGAAAACGCTATACAACTTTACGAAAAATTAGAACCAAGATTTGTAATTGAAAAAATTACTCCTTTTTTAGATTCTCATCTTTTATAATACCAGTTGAAATCCAAGTAATATTATTTTTAATGTTATACGCTCTTAATGCTAAATTTTTATTCCACTCTTCTTGATTGAAATAAGCGCGTGCATGATCTAAATGCAAACAAACAGCACTATATCGAATTTGTTTTGAAAGTATTCCTAAATTAAATAGTCGTTCACCCACTTCTCTATCTAAACCACCATATTGCATTATTTCGTTAAAACCATTCACCGCAATTAAATCTTTCTTAAAACAAGAAGTATTATGTCCATTGAAGGTTCTTTTTATTGGAGTTAACCAATTCATAAAAGAAGCAAAAAGAGAAAATTTGGTCAGCTTTGATAATTTAAAGGTTTTGGAAACTCCATTTTTTATCAACCAAGAAATGGAAAAACAATCTTGATTTTGTATGTTTTCTTATGAAATTTCATGAGAAGTTTCCATTGGTAATTTAAAATAACCTCCCGACAAGAAATAACCTTCTTCTTTGTGTTTTAAATGTTGAGCAACAAAATCTTTTCGTGGAATACAATCGCCATCAGTAAAAAGTAAATAATCGGAATTGGTTTTTAAAATGGCTTTATTTAAGATTTTGCATTTCTGAAAACCATTATCCTCTTGCCAAACATGAACAATAGGAAACTGAAATTTATCCCGAAAAGAGTCAATAACCAATTTTGTTTTTTCGATAGAACCATCATCGGCTATGACAATTTCAAAATCAAGCTCTGTTTGGACACTTTATCCAACAAGCACTTTTTGAAGCCATTCTTCCGAATTGTAAGTAGTGACGATTACTGATAATTTCATCTAATGAATAAAAAGTGTAAATACTACTTTTTCCAGAACTTTAAATTCTTTTTGAGTCTTTTTTTTCGGTGATAACGATATTGAAATTCTTCTGTAAACTTCCACATCGTTTCACAAACAGTATTTTCATTTTCTCCAGAAACTTTAGCATATTCATTAGCCATAATAACAATCATTTCTTTTTGTGGCGTTAGATGAGATAAATTCTTCATTCGCGTTTGAAAATCAATACTTTCATGAAATTTCATTCGATTTAAATCTACTAGATAGAAGGAATAAGTTCCATCGTTATTGTCTTTTATCAAAGTATTTCCGGGTGAATGATCTAAAAACTCAACTCCTTTTTGGTGCATCTGATAAGAAAATCCAACAAACTGCCTTATAATACTTTCACGTTGATTAAAATCTTCATTTTGAACTAACGCTCTGAATTCGAAAACATCTTCTAAATGTTCACAAACGTAGTAACTTTCATTTAATCCTATAAAATCGAAATTCTCGAAATAAGCAATAGGTTTTGGAGTTCCAATTCCTAAATCCATCAATTTTGAAGCGTATTCAAACGAGCGTCGTGCTTTAGATTTTCTGAAATAACGATAAGCGATTTTGTTAACTAGATTCGGTTTTTTGAAAGACTTAATATTTAATGTAATGCCATCGATTTCAAATAATTTTATGGCATTTCTTTGTCCTTGAACAAAATATTTTCCTTGTGATTGAAAATTGACAATACAATTATCAATCAGGTTTTTATTATTACCTTTACAAGTATTGTTCCACACCTTTTTCACAACGAGTAATTTTCTGATTAATGGTTTTCTCTTGAATAGAGTTGTTTAGCTCCAAATTGTGTTTTGAATTTACTTTATGATAAATGTGATATAAAATACCCGCATATCTTAATCTTTTTGCTTTTACTCCTAAATTTCCCATTCTGATAACTAAATCCGAATCTTCTCTGCCCCAGCCTTCAAAATCCTCATTGTATCCATTGACTGCTAAAAAATCTGAACGCCAATAAGACACATTACAACCTCTAAATTTCTTAGAAATACCATCATGTTTACTTTGTAGCTTAGAAAAAAATGGAATATGTAAAGTCCGTGTTTTATTTTTAATTTCTTTCGAAAACAAATTAAACTTAATTGTTTTTTTTTCAAAAACACTTTTTACATAAAGGGGTAATATATTTACCCTAGAACCATATAAATACATTTTTTTTTCCGAATTACAAATATGATCTTCAATGAATTTTTCATGGAGTATACAGTCGCCGTCTATTTGTATTATATAATCTGCATTAGTATTTGCTATAGCTATATTAAGTATTTTCGATTTTCTAAAACCTTTATCCTCTTGCCAAAAATGTTTTACTGTGAATGGGAATTTAGCTGAATAAAATTGGATTAGTTCTTTTGTTTCCTCTCTCGAACCATCATCTGCAATTAAAATTTCATCAGGTAATTTGGTTTGAATTAATATACTCTCAAAAATCAATTCTAGAGCTTGAGGCCAATTATAAGTGGATATTAACAATGTTGTTTTCATTTAGATTATTTTTTAAATAAAAATTTGAACCGTTGACCGAAATTCTTTTTTGTCAAATAAAATTTTGATGGCACAAAGTTATTATCATTAAAGTTCTGAATTGCATCATTAATTGTATTTCCTTTTACATAATTTAATTTACGCCATTTATGAGGTTCTAAATAAAATAAATTTGAAAGTGATTTATAATTATCTATCGTTGCGGATTTCCATTTTTCTAAAAATTGAGGATTTATTTCGTCTTTATGTCCCCAATTATTAAATTTGAATTCTAACTCTTTCTCATCTCTAGATAGCGTTTCGTGAAACATTAAATGTTTAGTGTAAATTACTCGCCTCCTTGTATTTCGCCCAACTTTATAGTTAGGAAAATTTGTTGCTGCCATACATTTAGAAGCACAATCTACATATAAAAATCCAGTTTCAACTTGTTTGTAAATATTAATAAGAAAAACAGCAATTTGAATTGGATTTTTTTGTGGATTATCTAAAAATCTATTGTATGATTCTAATGTTTTTACAAAATTTTTAAAGTCTAAAAAATATTCATCTGCATCAAGTTGAATTAACCAATTTCCAATTCCCATTTTATTGGCGAGCATTTTTCTTTGACGCACTTCACATTCCATGGTAGAAAGTTCAGGAACATAAAAATTATCTTCATATAATTCAATTTTATTATCTTTATCAAATTCTTTTAACCATAAAAAAAGAATCATCAATGTAAAATAAATTGCCATTCCAAGTTAATCTATCTTTGTCAATCGCTAAAAAAATTGAATCAGCGCTGTCATAAATAGGTGGTATCGCATTTTTTAATAATTCGTAATCGTACGAAACTAAATAACCTACCTGAATTTTACCCCTCATAAACTTTAATTTAAATTTCTTGCAATTTACTATTTAATATCTAATTTTGCATTATGAAGAAAAAATATGACTATTTAATAGTTGGATCAGGTTTATTTGGAAGCGTATTTGCGCATGAGATGAGCAAATTGGAAAAAAAATGCCTAGTTATTGATAAAAGAAACCACAGTGGAGGCAACATATACTGTGAAAACATTGAAAACATTAATGTACACAAGTATGGTCCACATATTTTTCATACCAATGATAAATATATATGGGATTATGTAAACCAATTTGCCGAATTCAATCATTTCGTATATTCACCACTTTCGTATTCTAAAGGTAAACTTTTCAATTTACCGTTCAACATGAATACATTTTATCAGTTATGGGGATGTTTAAATCCAAACGAAGCTCAACAAAAAATCAAATCTCAAATTGAAGAGTTTGGAGTAGAAAATCCTAAAAACTTAGAAGAACAAGCCCTATCATTGGTAGGCAAAGACATATATGAAACTCTAATTAAAGGATATACAGAAAAACAATGGGGAAGAAAAGCAACAGAACTCCCTGCGTTTATCATAAAAAGACTACCTGTACGATTTACATTTGACAATAATTATTTCAACGATAAATACCAGGGAATCCCTATTGGAGGTTACAATAAAATCACGGAAGGTTTGTTAAAAGGTATAGAGCTACAATTAAATACTAATTTTTTCGAAAACAGAGACTATTATGAATCTCTTGCTGACAAAATAGTATTTACTGGGAAAATTGATGAATATTTTAATTTCGAATTTGGACAATTAGAATATCGTTCGTTGCGTTTTGAAACAGAAGTTCTAGATATTGAAAACTTTCAAGGTAATGCAGGCATAAACTATAATGATATCGAATACTCATTCACAAGAATAATCGAACACAAGCACTTTGAATTTGGCAAACAAAAAAAACCATAATCACACGTGAGTATCCTGAAGATTGGACACCAAAAAAGGAGGCATTTTACCCAGTAAATGATAAAAAAAATCAAGATATTTACCAATTATACAAACAGAAATCGGAACAATTAGACAATATCATATTTGGAGGACGACTAGCCGAATATAAATATTATGATATGCATCAAATCATTGCATCGGCATTAAATACAGTAAAAAAAACAACTAACAATGGTTAAAATTTTTGTAGTTACACATAAAGAAGCTCCTCTTTTACAAAACGATTTATTTATACCTATGCAAGTAGGTACAAACCCTTCTATTTCGGATAATATTTTAAAAGATAATACTCTAGATAATATAGCTTCTAAAAACCCAAATTTTTGCGAACTAACCGCTACATATTGGATATGGAAAAATTATACAGAGGCTGAATATGTTGGAATATGCCATTACAGAAGGTATTTTAATTTTTACAATCCTTCCTATAATTTAAAACCATCAAAACAAAAAAATAACAGGAGAGGAATTTAAAAAAACCAAACTTTTTAAATCTGATCCCAAAAAAACTTCTAAAAAAATCGCTTCTATTTTGCGAGAGTATGACGTAATTGTTGGTATCCCCTATAAACTAAAGAAATACACTTTAGGAATTAATTACTGTAAAGATCATAGAAAAGAAGACTGGGATGAAACAAAAAAAATAATTCTTGAAAAATTTCCAGAATACGAAGAAAGCATTAATATTCATCTTGAAAATGGAAAATTATTCCATATTGGAAATATGATGTTATGTTCAAAAAAATTATTTGACGAATACCATACTTGGATTTTCTCTATTCTTTTTGAGTTAGAAAAAAGAATTACGATCCCTACTGACCAATACCAAGCAAGAGTTTTTGGTTTTATTTCAGAACGACTAATTAACATGTATATTTATCACAATAAACTAAAAATAAAGTCAGTTCCTATTTATAAAATTACTGATGTGTAAACACAAAAAAGAAGGGTATTATACTTAAAAAAAACAATTCCCAAAGCCTTTTTTTACATTAAAAACAACAAACAAATTTCTTAAAACAACTTGTATTGAATACCTTTGCTTTTATTTAGATTCCATGCAAGATATTAATACCGAAGTACACAAAGCCTACGAAATCATTAAAGAAGGAGGTATTATTCTATACCCTACTGATACCGTTTGGGGAATTGGATGTGACGCCACAAACCCCGAAGCAATTGCCAAGATTTACAAATTAAAACAACGTGAAGAAACAAAAAGCATGATTGTTTTAGTAAATGGTGAAAGAATGATTTACAATGTTTTTAAAGAAATTCCAGAAGTCGCCTGGCAAATTATTGATCTATCTGAAAAGCCAACTACCTTAATCTTGGATCATCCTCGAAATGTTGCTAAAAACATCATTGCCGACGACGACACCTTAGCTGTTCGATTGGTAAAAGAACCTTTTTGCTATAAGTTATTGGAGCGAATGAAAAATCCTTTGGTTTCTACATCAGCTAATATTTCTGGAGAACCTACTCCAAAATCATTTAAAGAAATCAGTCCCGAAATTATAAAAGGTGTAGACTATGTTGTAAATTTACATCGCGAAAAAATTTGCCAGAATCCTTCAACTATTATTAAGTTGACTAATGATTCTCAGGTGAAGATTATTAGAAAATAATTAATGAGCCACGAATTCACGAATTACATTTAAACAAAAAAGTTTAATGACACAAATTATACACAAAGAAGAAAGTTTTCAATTAATGGGAATTCTTTTTGAAATCCATAAAAATTTAGGTGGAGGCTTTTCTGAAATTGTTTATAAAGATGCTTTAGAATATGAATTAAAAAAATTAAATATTCCTTTCGAAAGAGAAAAAGAATATACTGTTCAATACAAAGACATTATCTTAAATCATAAATTTTATGCAGATTTCGTGGTATATGATACAATTATTTTAGAACTAAAATCATGTGAAAAATTAGATTCTAAACACATAGCTCAAAGTATTAATTACTTAAAAGTTTCGTCAAACAAACTAGCAATTTTAGCCAATTTTAATAACAACTCACTTGAATACAAAAGAATAGTTTTGTAAAATCAAGGAAAAAATTTGTGCCATTTTAAAGAAAAAAATAAAAATTATTTAATTCGTGAATTCGTGGCAAATAAACTATGAACTACAAAGAATCATTACATCATCCCATTTTTAAAATAATAACTCAAGCTTCACATGAAATTCAAGTTGAAAGTTACGTTATTGGTGGTTTTGTAAGAGATTTGATTTTAGGTCGTGATTTTAAAAAAGACATTGACATTGTGGCGGTGGGCAGCGGAATTGAATTAGCCTTGAAAGTATCAGAATTACTTCCTAAGAAACCAAAAGTTCAGGTATTTAAGAACTATGGAACGGCAATGTTGCGTTATGAAGACACCGAAATCGAATTTGTAGGGGCTCGTAAAGAATCCTACAACCGTGATAGCCGCAATCCAATAGTTGAAAACGGCACTCTCGAAGACGACCAAAACCGAAGAGACTTCACCATCAATGCCTTAGCTTTGTCGTTGAATGAAACAACTTTTGGAAACTTATTAGACCCATTTGACGGACTAACAGACATGAAAAACAGGATTTTAAAAACACCTTTAAATCCTGACATTACCTACTCTGATGATCCATTGCGAATGATGCGTGCTATCCGATTTGCTACCCAATTGAATTTTGATATCGAAGAAGATTCACTTAAGGCTATTTCAAAAAATGCCGAACGTATCAAAATCATTTCTGGAGAACGAATTGTTGACGAATTGAACAAAATTTTATCAACTGAGAAACCTTCTATTGGTTTTTTACACTTATACAAAACGGGACTTTTAGACATATTAATTCCTGAATTAACTGCTTTAAATCAGGTGGAAGAAATTGAAGGTCAAACACATAAAAACAATTTTTACCATACTCTTGAAGTAGTCGACAATATTTGCCCTAATACTGATGACGTTTGGTTGCGTTGGGCGGCACTTTTGCATGATATTGGAAAAGCACCAACAAAAAAATTCAATAAAAAACAGGGCTGGACCTTTCATGGACACGAATTTTTGGGTGGAAAAATGGTCAAAAGACTATTTGAACGCCTTCACATGCCATTGAACCAAAAAATGAAATTTGTTCAAAAAATGGTCATTATGAGTTCACGACCAATTGTTTTAGCACAGGATATCGTAACAGATTCTGCTGTTCGAAGACTGGTTTTTGATGCAGGTGAAGATGTCGAAAACCTAATGACCCTTTGCGAAGCGGATATCACAACTAAAAACCCTGCGAAATTCAAGAAGTACCATAAAAATTTCGAAATAGTTCGTAAAAAAATTGTCGAAGTTGAAGAAAAAGATTCCATCCGTAATTTCCAACCACCTATTACTGGGGAACAAATTATGGAAATATTCGATTTGAAACCTTCTCGTGAAATTGGTATCCTAAAAGAAGCAGTAAAAGAAGCCATTCTGGAAGGCGAAATCCCAAATGAATATGAAGCAGCCTACCAGTTTGTTTTAAAACGTGCCGCAAAACTGGGATTAGAAAAAGTAAAATAAGTTCCAAAACAATATAGAAAACATAAAATGAAAAAAGAGAACAAACCCGTTATCATTTGGCTACTTTCAGGCTGTGTATTAATCTTCATAATGGTTGTTGTAGGAGGAATCACAAGGTTAACAAACTCCGGTTTATCCATGACCGATTGGCACCTAATCACCGATACGCTACCGCCACTTACGGAAGCAAAATGGCAAGAAGCATTTCACCAATACAAACAGTTTCCTGAATACCAAAAAATAAATATCCATAACAACTTTACGCTTTCTGATTATAAATTTATTTATTTTTGGGAATGGTTTCATCGTTTTATTGGACGTGCTATCGGTATCGTATTTATAATCCCATTTGTCTATTTCCTGATTAAAAAGCGTTTAGACAAGGAAACCTTAAAAAAATGCCTTATCCTCTTAGGACTGGGAGGTTTACAAGGCTTCTTCGGTTGGTTTATGGTTAAAAGCGGTTTAATCGACAATCCAGATGTAAGTCACTTTAGACTTGCGCTACACCTAACTACGGCTTTCATTACCTTTGCATATACATTTTGGGTAGCTTTAGATTTGATTTACCCTGTAAAACGAAACGTTGAAAAAACACTGCGTAGCATAGCCCGATACACACTATTTTTCCTTTTATTACAAATTATATACGGGGGTTTTGTTGCAGGTTTAAATGCAGGTTTAATTCACAATCACTGGCCATTAATGAGCGATGGGCAATTTATTCACGACAGTGTTTTCTTAGAACAAGATAGTCTTTTGTTAAGTTTCACTGAAGGAAAAAGTGGCGTACAATTCATCCATAGAACTTTAGCTTATGTTGTAACTGGTATGATTCTTTTTTTATATTACAAAAGCAGCAAATACAACATTGACTTTAACCAAAAAAGAAGCTTACAAACACTTGTATTCCTAGTATTTGTGCAGTTTGCCCTAGGTGTATTTACATTACTTTACGGCGTACCATTATGGCTAGGATTAATTCATCAAGTAAACGCATTTTTCCTTCTATCTGCAATGACCTATAGTTTACATCGTTTTTCGAAATAACACAAATAAGTAAAAAAAACTGCACCCAGAAAGTATAAAGCTTTTTGGTGGCAGTTTTTTTTATGATATATTATTATTGATATTATACAATACTACTTTTTTTACCTTAATACCACACCCAATTGCTTTAGTTGTTTCTGGAGAAGGAGTTTTACCACTTTCTAAAGCAGCAATAGCATCTTCAAGGTATTTTTCCTTTACATCAGCAGGACTATCTACATTATCGTCAATGGCACCAATGTATTTTACCACCCTGTTTTTATCTAATAAAAACACATGAGGTGTTTTTGTAGCACCGTATTGAGGATATTTTTTTTATCCTCGTCTAACCAAGGAAAAACGAAAGCTTTTTCTTTTGCACCTTTTAGCATCATTTCAAAGTTATCTGACGGTTAAAGTATTGGATCATTAGGGTTAATTGCTACAAAACATAACCTTTTGACTTGTATGTTTTAGCTAACTCATTAACTCGATCCTAGTATTTTTTTTGCAAATGGAAAATGATTGCAAGTAAACACCATTATAAAGTCATTTTCTTCTTATTATCAAATATGCTATACATTTTTATCATCAACTGGTTTTAATATTAAATCAGTAGCTATAACACCTACTTGATAAGACAAAGGAGTATTAAAAGTAAAAACCAAAGTTAAAAATACGGCTACCAAAAGAAATAAAACTGAGACTTTTTTTAATAGTGTAAAATTATTATTTAATAATTAAATTGACAGGTTGGTATAATTCTTAGTAACTAGAAAATGCATTCTCGATAAAAAAATTCACCACTTTTTGATTATTAAAGTTATCTGAATATCGCCTGAACAGCCTTTATTAACTAATGACAAGCAGCTATCATAATCTTTATTTGTAGTAAAAACATCTGAAATTTGATTACTTTTTTTGCTAAAAAAAGCAATAAGTCTACCTCATATTGACTTTTAAAATCCAAATAAAACAACACTGCTTTTGACTCATTGTTCTCTGAGTTGAGTTGCTCAAAATAAGGTAATTCTTCCACACATTGATGACACCAAGTTGGCCAAAATTCACTACATAAGTTTCGTTTTTATCACTCAAAACCTTCTTTTATAATTCAGAATACGAGTCAAAAATAGCCACCTTTTGAGCTTGAAAAGTCATTGAAAAAACACCAAAAAAACCAACCAAACTACTTACTTCATATTAGTAATTTTGATTTTAAAGCCTCCCGAATTTACAATCTTTATATTGTTTTATCCTTCTACTTAACAAAAAATTAGTACTGTTTATTACTGAAAAAAGAGATCAAAATCACTTCTTAAAAACACATTTTCCATTATCAAAACGACACTATTCCAACTCAAAAAAAGCATCAATTTCACACTTAAAAAAACCTACTTTTCAGACTTCAAGAAACAAGATTTCTGAAATCAAAATTGACTCTAAAAAACTACCAAAATCCAACTCAAAATACGCCTCGAAATCAGCAAAAAAACACCGAAAAAAAAACACCGAAAAAAAAGCCAAAAAAAATCCAATTTTGATCTTTTAAAAAGAGTCTGAAACCAACTTAAAAATCAATCCCAAAATCAACATCAGAAAATGAAAATCAAAAAAATCATTTCAATTACTATTTTTCAGTTTCATTTTCAACTAAAAATTGAAGAAGAAATCAATACACCAAAATGCTCCTTAACATCACTTTTTTTTAGACAAAAAAATGAAATAAAATAAACTTCAAAACATCATTCTAAATCTAAAAATAAAAACTATTTTTGAAAACCATAACTTCATTATACACTCAAACCAAATTAAGAACTAAAAAATATATAAATCTTGATTTCTTTGATAAAATCCAGCAAAAATCCTTTAAAAATCTATAATTTGCAGCTATAGAAATAATCTATAATAACAATTTAAAATATTAATTTCCAGTATTTTAAATTTGATTATTTAAACAACAAAATTAATAACTAAAAAATAATCAATAACAACTTAAAAAATACTTCATGAACTCAAAAATAACAAATACAATCAAAAAAACTAATACCATTAAATATATTTACATAAATAATAACTTTAAGTAAAAAACCATCCGTTTTAGCTTCAAAAAAAAAGCTAATTTTTAATTCTAAACAACCTCCACTCTGGCTACTTTTAGCTTCAAAAATTTACCCTTAAAAGCATCTCTCAAAAAACAACCTCTATTCTATCCATCAAAAAATACCACTCTAAAGAAATTCCGTTTTTAGATTTTTAACCTATATTTACCAGTAAGATTCATCTCTTAAAAATGCACATTTAAAAAGCTTTTTTTTCGTCATTTTTGAGACTAAAAAAAGCCCCACAAAAACACTATTTCCAACCTTCAAAAACAGCTAAAAAACGACCTGAAAAAACACCTTAAAGAAGCACCAAAAAAAACATGAAAACAGAGAGAGAAAAAATGATCGATGGAGAGTATTATTTAGCGACTGACCCCGCCCTAATTAAAGACCGAAGAAGAGCTAAAAATTTGCTACACCGATTAAACATTACTGAATACCGAGTAACCAAAAAAGCAAAAGAAATTGTAAAAGAATTAATCCCGAATGCTGGTCAAAATTTATACATCGAACCTCCTTTTCATTGCGACTATGGGTACAACATTTTTTGTGGGGACAATGTTTATTTTAATGTAAACTGTGTCGTTCTCGATTGTGCAAAAGTAACTATCGGTTCGAATGTATTTATAGCACCCGGAGTTCAACTCTACACCGCTACTCACCCTCTCGATGCCGAACTAAGAAAGACACTTGAAAACGCACTACCCATCTCCATAGGAAACGATTGTTGGATAGGAGGCAATTCAATTATTTGCCCCGGAGTAACAATTGGAAACGGATCTGTTATCGGAGCCGGTTCGGTGGTAACCAAAAACATCCCCGACAATTCTCTTGCAGTTGGCAATCCTGCCAAAGTAATTCGCAAACTAAATCAATAAATTCAAGAATGCTTCAACTCAACAAAATCCATCATGTTGCCATTATCTGTTCCGATTACGAAAAATCGAAACAATTCTACACTGAGATTCTCGGTTTGAAAATTATCAGAGAAGTTTATCGGGAGGAACGCCAATCTTACAAACTCGATTTGGCTTTAAACAACAATTATTGTATCGAATTATTTTCTTTCCCAAATCCACCCGCAAGAGTTTCCAGACCTGAAGCATGCGGATTACGTCATCTCGCATTTGCAGTAACCAATCTTGATGATACCATTACTTTCCTAAACACTAAAAAAATCAATAGCGAACCCATTCGTATTGACGAATTTACCAACAAACGATTCACTTTTATTTGCGATCCTGATGAACTTTCGATTGAATTTTACGAACTGTAATTTCTTAAGTTAATTTACCTCTAAAACAAAAAAAACTCAAATTAACCGATTCTTTGTTGTAAAATCTCATTAGTAGATAAATCAAAAGCAGATATTCAACATTTTTCCATAGTTAAAAAAAACTAATTTTTTGTTGCGAAAACGCAGGTTTTTATTTTTTTTACATAATTTTGGCGTTCATTAAAGATTTCAAGTAATGAAAACCACTGCTCGAATTAAAAAAAACTACCACCTAATTAAATTTCAAAAACTAGTAATCGTCTCTATTTTAATTGGTTTTCTTTCTGCTTTTTTAGGAATAAGTTTAAAAAAAATGACGGAACATTACGAAGAAATATTTTTTCATCAAGCCAATGTTAATCCGTATTTCTATATTTTATTTCCTGTTTTTGGTTTATCGGTAATTTATTTTTTACGTGAATATCTCTTTAAGAAAAAAGAAAACAAAGGAATTAAAGAAGTTTTTGAAAGCACTAATTCTAAAACTAAACATCTCCCTTCGTACAAAATCCCTTCGCACACCATCAATGGTTTATTAACAGTAATTTTTGGAGGATCTACCGGTATCGAAGTATCTACTGTTGTTGCCACCGCTACCATTGGCTCAGTAGCACATCAAAAAGAAAATATATTTCGCCAATACAAAACCGAATTGATATGCGCCGGTGTTGCAGCAGGAATTACCGCTTTATTTAGCAGTCCAATTGCCGGAATCCTATTTGCAATTGAAGTTATTTCCAGAAAAATTAGCAGGGCATTTATCATCTCAAATTTAATTGCTGTTTCAATTGCTTTTGGATTATTAACTTTACTAAAAGAAGAACCTCTTTTTTCAGTTAACATTGCTACCTGGCATTTTAAAGCAATTCCTTATTTTATTTTATTGGGAATTTTAGCCGGAATCAATTCGGTATATTTAACTAAATGTGTATTGTTTTTCAAATCTAAATTTGCAAAAATTGAAACTCATTATTACAAAATCATACTAGGCTCTTTTATTTTAAGCATATCCCTTTTTATCTTTCCTCAATTATACGGAGAGGGTTATCATGCAATAAAAACAATTATCAACAGCAATGAAATACCTCTAACACTTACATTAGGATTTAGTTTTATTGGTATTTTGCTTTTAAAACCCATAGTAGCCTCAATCACTCTGGCTTCCGGAGGAGATGGAGGTGTTTTTGCGCCTAGTTTATTTATTGGTGCTTTTCTGGGAGCATTAGTAGCCTCTGTACTCAATACTTTTTTCGACACTCAAATAATCCCTGTCAATTTTATGATCATAGGCATGGCAGCTGTTTTGAGTGCGAGTATTCACGCTCCTTTTACCGCCATCTTCCTTGTATGTGGACTAACAAATAATTACACCTTATTTTTCCCAATATTAGCTGCTTGCTTAATTTCTAAATATACCGCAAAAATGATTTACCCTAACACGGTTTACACCTTTGTTCCCAGTATTTAAATTTTAAAAATCATGCCAACTTCTAAAATTAAACGCGGTTATCGCAAAACCCGTTACATCCTTTACAAGGAAACATTAATTGATTACAAAGAACATTTTTGGTCATTCATAGGATCATTTATCGGAATAGGTCTTATTGCATATTCGCAAAGTCAACAATTTTCACATCAGGATGTGGTGTATCTTATTGGTTCTTTCGGAGCTTCAAGTGTACTGGTTTACGGAATTATAGAAAGCCCCTTTTCTCAGCCTCGCAATCTTATTGGCGGACATTTAATTTCTGCCTTTATTGGTGTCACTGTTCATTATTTATTCCCTGAAACCGTTTACATAGCCGCACCTTTAGCTGTTTCCTTATCGATTGTTTTAATGCAAATCACTAAAACCCTACATCCCCCAGGAGGAGCTACTGCTCTGATAGCGGTTATTGGCACACAAAAAATAAAAAGCTTAGGTTATTGGTACATACTGTCTCCTGTATTAAGTGGCGTAGTAATCCTGCTGCTCACCGCTTTAATTTTCAACAATATGACACCAAGCCGTAAGTACCCTACACACAGCACTTATCACAAACGTTACCATAAAATCATCAAACGCCTTAGACGCAACAACTAATTATATATCAAATACTTCATTGTTTTTTTAATAAAAATTAACGAATCGCATTGGGATTAAAAAGGATTAAATGTACCTTTGGCTTTTTATAAAAAACAACGATTATGGTTTATAAATTTAGAGTAATCTTAGACGCAGAAGAAGATATTTTTAGAGATATCGCGATACTTGATGATGATACTTTAGAAGATTTACACAACGCTATCTTCAACTCTTTTGGATTTGATGGTATGGAAGTCGCTTCTTTTTACACTTGTGATGAAACTTGGAATCAAGAAGATGAAATTTCACTTTTTGACACTGGTGATGTTCCTGGTGAACAACGAATCATGAGTGATTATAAACTTTCGGACATTCTTGACAAAGAAAACACTAAAATCATTTATGTTTATGATTTTATCAACATGTGGACTTTCTTAGTAGAATTGGCAGCCATTGAAGAACAAACTGCCGGAGCTATCTATCCGGAAACACTTTTCGCACATGGTGAAATGCCTGATGAAGCTTTAGAGAAAAACTTTGAAGCAGATAATGCAGATGATTTTTATGACGAATTTGAAGATGGCTTAGATGATGACGACATGGATATGTTTGAAGGAGACGACAGCTACGAAGATTACGGCTTTGAAGAAAATTGGAACTAGAATAACCCGATAAAAATTATTCAAGAGCCAAGATGAAAGACCACTAAAAAAACAGTCTTTTTTCTTGGCTCTCGCATCTAAAAAAACAAACAAAACATGATCAACTTATTCAACGCACACATCGAAACACTTTCTATTCACAGAGTAGGAAATAAAAGCCGAAATGAGGCTATCTTTTTATCAGAGCAACCTTTTAGCTTACAAGATGAAATTGTTCCGCTTATCAAAGAATTCTTCTTGAAACCTTTCAGAGAGAAAGAAGAAAACTATTATCAATTTGCTCACGAAGTGGATTTGGATTACAATGACATGTACAAATATGCCACTGAAATTTTTGAAAACCCAAATAACACCCATGAGGTTTCTAAAAAAATCACCAAACATTTATTTGAACAATCAAATCATCCACATATAAAAAATGGAGAAGTCTATATTGCACATATTACGAATGTAAATATCGACAATACACCAGTGGATGTTGTAGGTATTTTTAAGAGCGAATTACAAACCGATTTTTTACAATTTGAAGAAAAAGCTTCTAATCTAGAAATGATTCTACAACAAGGAATCAATTTAAATAAATTAGACAAAGGCTGTTTGATTTTCAATCATAAAAAAGAAGAAGGATACAAAATCCTAACTGTTGATAGCAACCGTTATGATGCGCGTTATTGGCTAGAACACTTCTTATCTGTTGATGCGTTTGAAGATGAAAACTTCATTACTAAAAAGTATCTTAAATTCTGTCAGGGATTTGCTAAAGATGTTGTTTTCCCAGCAGAAGACAAAAAAGAAGAGGTAATGTTCATGAACCGTTCGGTAAACTATTTTGCCAAAAACGATCAATTTGAAGAACAAAACTTCCTGAATGAAGTGTTAGACAATCCTGATTTGATTCCTGAGTTTAAAAATTATAAAGTAGACAAAGGTGAAAAATACAGCATTGAAGACGTTACTTCCTTCCCGATTGCTAATGCAGCCGTAAGTGATGCTAGAAAATCTATCAAAAATGTTATTAACCTTGACACCAACATTCAAATCAAAATGGATTTTATAAATCCTGAAAGTGCTGAAAAGTTTGTTGAAAAAGGATGGGACGAAGAAAAACAAATGTATTACTACTTAGTTTATTTTAACAAAGAACAAAAATCTTAGTTATCCCAATTTTACCATTTCTTTAGTTTATTTATTAATCTCCAATGGTTCATACTATTGGAGATTTTTATTTACCAACTATTTTTAAAATAAAACAAGACTTACAAAACACACAAAAACAAGTACTTAGTCGATTTTTTACGTATTTATATCTAGGTTTTAATATTTTTATAATCCCAAAACCAAATTAACCTCTAGTTCTATGGATTTTAAATTAAACCCGTTGGGTGAAATTATTTGAAGTAAATTAAATTGATTAGATATTGGTCAAGACACTGCAAAGCAGTATCTTAAAGTCGCTAAACAACCAACATCCATGTCAAATATAGTTAAAAATTATTTTAAGGTTTTAGAAGTTATAAGTTCTTTGAATTATGATTCATTATTTAAATCAAGAGTTGGAAGAAGCGGCAAGATGTCTGATTTAGAGGTCGTAGCACTTAGTTTAACTGCTGAATTTATGTCTATTGATAGTGAAAACTCACTTTTCAAACAAATTAGTCCAGATTTAATTCCTAACTTAATTGAACGCAGTCAATTCAACAAAAGAAGAAGAAAACTGTTTTTGTTTTCTGAAGAAGTCCGAAGCAAACTAGCGAGTCGATTTCTTGAGTTTGAGAATTATTTTATTGTTGACAGTATGCCGTTGGAAATCTGTAAATTTTCTCGTCATTGCCGAATTAAAATATGTAAAGAGCATTTTGAAACAGCTCCTTCCAAAGGTTTTTGTGCCTCACAAAACAATTGGTTTTATGGATATAAATTACATGGAGTTTGTTCTGTAGATGGTGTTTTCCATTCTTTAGAGATTACAAAAGCAGAAGTTCATGATGTTCATTTTCTAAAGAATATAAAACAACAATTATCTGATTGTGTATTACTTGGAGATAGAGGGTATTTGTCAGAATCGATTCAGCTAGACCTATTTCGAACAGTAAAAATCCAATTAGAAACACCAATGAGATCCAATCAAAAAAACTATAAGCCTCAACCATATATTTTTAGAAAATCAAGAAAAAGAATTGAAACCCAGTTTTCACAATTATGCGACCAGTTTTTAATTCGAAGAAATTATGCTAAATCTTTTGCTGGTTTTAAAACAAGAATTTTAGCAAAAATAACAGCAATGACTCTAATTCAATATATCAATAAATTCATATTTGATAGACCTATAAATAATATTAAAAATCAAATTATTTAATTTCACCCAACGGGTTATACTATAAATCATTTTAAGCAGAATCCTTATACTTTTAAACACATTTTCAAAGCCAACTATTATTTTGCTACAGATGGTTTTGAGTTTAATTACCAATTGGATGTTCCTAAATTAATTGGAAAATGGAATTTTGGTTTTGATACTCAATTTACAAGTCCCAATTTTGCAATCAATTATTTTGGCTATGGAAATCAAACTGCTAATACCGATGAAATCAACGGTATGAATTATAATCGGGTTAAAATTAGTATGTTAAAATTGGCTCCAAAGATTGAAAAAATAGGTCGTTTAGGGAGTAAACTAAGTTTCCAAGTTGCTTATGAAAATTTTGATGTAGAAAACACCCCAGATCGTTATATTTCAATCCCCAATATTGTTAATCCTAAAATCTTTAAAAACCAACAATTTGCTGGAATAACAACACAGTACAGTTATGAAAATTACGATATACCTTCACTTCCATCCATGGGTATGGGATTTTTGATAGCGGCAAATTGGAAAATAAATACAAACAACAGCAAACAAAACTTTCCAACATTGTAATCCAAATTGAATTTCAATCATAAAATAGATGCTCAAGGCAAAATTGTTATAGCTACTTTATTTAAAACAAAAGCTATTTTGAATTCTAATTATGAATTTTATCAAGCTGCAGCCCTAGGAGGCGATTTTGACCTTAGAGGATTTAGAAATCAACGTTTTATTGGAAATCAATCTTTTTTTCAAAGTAGTGATATCCGATTTTCCATTGGAAAAATTAAAAATAGTTTAATTCCAATGTCGTATGGTTTTTTTGGTGGATATGACTACGGTAGAGTTTGGCTAGAGGGCGAAAGTTCTAACAAATGGCATCAGTCTATAGGTGGTGGTTTATGGCTCAATGGTTTAAATACCCTAACCGCTCGACTAAGCTATTTTAAAGCCATTGCCAATGAAGAAGTCCGAATCGCATTTGGTCTTGGATTTGGATTCTAATGCATTGCATCCAAATCCAATTGATACAACTTACCTCCTATTTTTTTCGTTTTTTCATCCACAATTAAAAGTGTTTTGTTGTCTTTAAAACAAATTGCTTCTTTTTGCGAAAAATGATTGAGTTTGACTCTGTTTACGGCACCAGAGAAAAAATTATCGGAAGTAAAATTTTCAAAAATCCAGATTTGACTATGGCTAAGTAAAACCACTTTTTTACCATCATTACTAATGGTGGCACTTGTAATAGCTGCATTTTCAAAATTACCTTCTGCCTTAAACTTAGCAAACAATTTAGCGGAATGAAAACCGGATTTATTGGGTACTTTGTATAAAAATGTGGTTCCGTCAAAACCTTTACTACGGTTTTTAGTAAAAAGATAAAAGTTGTTGTTGTACTCCACAAAAGCCTCTACATCAAAAAAGAGTTGGGTCTTTTTTGGTGGAAATTCGGTTTGCTCAGGATAAGCAAAACTCACTTTATAGGAAGGTATCACCGACTCATTATCCAAGGAATCTTTAGCAATTTTATAGATTGCCAAGTCTTTTCTAATGTTGTCATTATTACCAAAATCACCTATGTATAAGTTTTCTTGACTATCTTTAGTAATATCTTCCCAATCTATATTATTAGTTTGAGAAATTGTTATTGTTTTTACAAGTTTTCCCTCCTTATTAATTCCGTAAATTTCATTAGCATTCCCACTATCTTCCAATAGCCATGCTAAATTTGAGTTATTTGTATACGTAATTCCTGAAACTTCCTTTAATTTCTTAGGCAAATCAAATAATTCATTCACAATTGGAGTTTCACTTTGACAAAAAGCAAATAAAACAGATGCTAAAATTACTAAAGAGACTTTTTTCATTTCTAATTCAAATTTTATTAATCCTATTTAAACAATTCAGGATGTTTGAAATTTCGGGTCACAAACTTAAATGCTGCACTTAAAACAAAGCCCATTGAAGTTGCTTTTTTAAAATTTAAATCATTCGTATAACGGTATAATTCTAGTTTTAATTGTTCTATGTGCGCTTCTGGAGCGATGGTATCATGAGACATAATTCTAAGAATTTTTTGAATCCTTGTTTCTGCAGAAATAATTCTTTTGGCAAGAGCGGCTCGCTCTTCATGTTTGTATTGTTCGATGGAGCTTTCTTGTAATTTATCTTTAATTAATTTAATCATAGGATAATTTTCCTTGAAAAATTGCGGCCTATAGATTTTAAAATTCCCTTCATAACACTGCTGATCAAAATCGATAGCTCTAATTTTATAAACTACTTGGTCAAAATCATGAATAGGTACAATTACATAATTATACGCACGCATATCTCCCAAAAGCCGAATCATACATCGCTCATTAAATTTTACAAACTCCTTTGCTATTTGTGATTTTTCAGTTTCAGAACAACTATGAAGCAAGCTTTCCATAAATACATCACCTGGAATACCTATTATATGTTCTTCGATCAAGGTCTCTTGATAAACTAAAAAGTTAATTTTATCTGGTGACAATATATGTTCTAACTCCAATCCGTAAATTCGAGATGCGTCGGCTTTTTTTATGTAAAAATGTACGTAATTATCATTCAAAACATTACGTACTTTTATTCTGAAAGGTTTTGAATTTCCAAAAGTGCAATAATCAATTGCGTCTACATTTAGGAACTTAATAATATCTAAATTACCATCCGAATGCAGCAGCGAATATATCTTTTTCAAATTCAAATCAATCTCATTTCTTTCGAATTCATTATAAAACACTCTTGCCCATAATGTATCATGATCATTCTTATCATAGACATTTATAGAACCTGAAAAGCGTAATAAATCATCATATGATATAGCTACTTTAGATATCCTATCAAAACGTTCTAAATATTCAAGAAGTGATTGATTAATGGGATAAGTGGGTTTTTTGAATAAAGGTGAAATATCGCTCATGTATATGCAATTTATACAAAAATACGACTAAATTATCGGAATTCCTTTTGAATATAAAAACATAGAATATCTTGATTACGTTTCAAGAAAAATAATAAAACTTCAAAATCAAAAAGCAAACTTTAACATCTTAACAAATAAAAGAGTATTAAAAAAATACCTTCTAAAAAAAAGACGCTTTTCATCGATTTTATTTTTAGATTGTAGGTATATTAGGTAATTTTTAGACAAATTTACTTAAGTAAAATTACTTAATTTAAATGTAAAAAATAAAAAACACTGATTAACTAAATCAAAATTTAATCCAATTCTTTACAATTACTATTTATGCAAACAAATCTGGATTTTTATTTTAAAAAAAATTTTGAAATAGGAAAATGGGATATCAACCTTAATACAAATTCAATTCTTTGGGACAATAAAGCCAAAGAAATTTTTGAAGTATCAGATTCGTTTAGCCCTTGTATTAAAAATTTAATCACTTTTTTTTAATCGAAAAAATCTGATAATATTTAAAGCACTTATTAATCGTTCGATGGAGTTCGATACAGCCATAAGTGATAAATTTCAAATAATTACGGCCACAAATCGAATTAAACATTTAGAATGTGTGTGTCAAGTGGATCATCAATCGGATAAAATAAATAGAATTTATGGTTCTATTAAGGATGTCACCCATGAAGAAGAGCGAATCATAAAATTAGAATCGGTTGTTCAAAAATATGCTCCAGTATGCTCCAGTTTACAAAAAGCAATTGTAATTATTGAGACAAAAACTGGAAAAATAACCGATTGTAACAATCAAATTTACGATCTTACAGCATTTACACAAAATGAACTAATCAATTCTAATTACAATGTATTATTCCCATCATTAAGCAAAATAGATATCGATTTGAATATCTCTTTTACGAAAGAAACAATTTTAAAAAAGAAAAGACGCTAAATTAGTTCCTATTCAAATTTCATCTGGAAAGAATTTCCTTGTAAACAATCAAAACTTTTTAGTTTGCTTTCTAAAAAAATTGATTCTGTAGAAACCTCTGATATACTTTCTCTTATTGTTTCTAAAACGTCTGACTTAATCATTGTTACAAATCCCGATGGAGAAACAATATGGGCTAATCAGTCTTATCTGAAACTCGCTGAAACTAATTTGGAACAAATTATTGGAAAAAAAATAGATAGTCTTTGTAATAATACAGAGACAAACAATGAAAAAATAAACGATATAAAAAGAGCCATTCAGAATAAAGAAGAAATTGAAAATATATTTCAACTTACCAATAAACAAAACGAAAAATATTGGCTAAAATTAAACTTGAAACCAATTTTTGATCAAAATGGCGTTTGCACCAAATTCATTGCCATTGGCAGAGATATTACAACTACTAAAAATAAAGAAATTGAATTTGAGAACATCCTTGAAGTTACAAATCAACAAAACAATAAACTGCTAAATTTTGCTCATATTGTTTCACATAACATCCGTTCTCATACTAGCAATTTACAAATGGTTCTCGATGTGATTGAAAATACAGATAACACTACAGAAAAACTCAGTTTTATTGAAATGTTTAAAGAAGGAACCGAAAAATTATCCGAAACAATTGAAAACTTAAATGAAGTACTAACGATACAGAAAAACTCAAAAACAAAAAAAACGACTGTTTATTTAAAAACAGAAATTGAAAAAAACAGTATTCCTTTTAAAAGTAAAATTACCATTACGCACAATATCGAGGAAGATATATACTTGAAAGTTATCCCTTCCTATTTAGAAAACATTATACAAAATATTATATTTAACGCAGTTAAATATCAGTCACCTGATCGTTATCCCAAATTGGAAATTAACTTTCATACAGAAAAGCACTTCCATGTACTATCGTTCAAAGACAATGGATTAGGCATAAATATTGATAAAAACAAACATAAATTGTTTGGAATGTACAAATCGTTCCATGGAAATGAAGATGCAAAAGAAATTGGCCTATTTATTGTAAAGAATCTAATTGAAGCCATGGAAGGCAAAATCGAAATTGAAAGTAAAGAAGGAGAAGGAAGCACTTTTAAATTGTATTTTGATGAAAAACAAGATAACCTACATAATTGACGACGATAAACTATCAATAAAACTAATGAGCATGCTAATCACAAAAAATAATTTTTGTGAGGAAATCATCTCTTTTCATAATCCAAGAACCGCTCTTGATGAACTGATAAAAAATGCTGAAACCCCTTCAAAAATCCCAGATGTTATCTTATTAGACTTAAATATGCCTGTTTTGGATGGTTGGCAATTCCTGGACGAATTAGAACATATCACTTTTTCCAAAGAGATCATCATTTTCATAGTCTCTTCATCAATCGATCCTTCCGACTTAGAAATGACTAAAAATTATCCGTTGGTTAAAAACTACATCGTAAAACCACTTAATTCAGAAAAGTTAAATCAAGCTTCTTTGTTAATTGAAAAAGAAATAAAATTTTAGACTTTAAAGTGTAATACTATAAACTAAAACATCAATTTATACTAACTTTGTAAGACTATGAAAGTCTACAAATCAATACTATATTGTGTTTTAAGTGTATTTTTAAGTTCAAAAATACAGGCTCAGTTTATTAGTATAGACGATGCAAAAAATGCTTCTGAACTTGTCAATGTATTGACCAATAATAGTTCATGCTTACAAATTTCAAATGAAACAGTCAAAGGAGATACGCATACATCAGCTAAAAACAGCTATGGCACATTTACCAACACTTCTTCAAATTTTCCGTTTAAAACTGGAATTATATTAAGTTCCGGCAGCAGTAGTAATGCTTCGGGGCCATTTATTAGAGACTTTAATGATGGGAATAACTCCTGGCTCGGAGATACTGATCTTAACCAAACTTTAAATATTAATTCGGTAAATGCTACAGTATTAGAATTTGACTTTATTCCCCTTACAAACAGCATCAGTTTTAATTATCTTTTAGCTTCAAATGAATACCAGGATAATTATCCTTGTGAATTCTCCGATGGTTTTGCATTTTTAATCAAAGAAAAAGGAAGTACTAATCCTTATCAAAATTTAGCAATAATTCCGGGAACAACTATTCCTGTATCCTCTTTTAACATACATCCTAAAATCGTTTTTAACGATGGTTGTGAAGCAAAAAACGAATCATATTTTGGTCAATTAAATACCAATCCAAACAATAATAGCCCCATAAATTACGCTGGACAAACTAAAATTCTAAATGCTACATCTAGTGTAATACCAGGAAAAACCTATCATATTAAATTAGTTGTTGCAGATGATCGATTTGTCTATTACGATTCGGCTATTTTTATAGAAGCGGCCAGTTTCAATTCTGAAATTGACTTAGGAGAAGATCGTTTATTAGCTTCAAATAATGCTATTTGTTATGGTGAAAATTATATAATAGACACCCAATTACCTCCAAATTATAGCTACAATTGGTATAAAGACGGATTTCTTCTTCCCTTAGAAACTAATCCTTCTTACACAGTTACTTCAGCAGGAACTTATACAGTTGAAGTTACTTTATCCCCTTCTACTTGTGTAGCAACAAAAGACATCAAAATTGAATACACCCCACAAATTGAACTAAAAAATAGTAGCCTATCGCTATGTGATTTTGATGGAAATGAAAAAGAAACATTTGATTTAACACAAGCAGATACTTCAATCAAAAACAATAACACCTCTTTAAGTGAGATTACTTATTATGAGAATATATTGGATGCAAAAAACAATAACAATCCTATTAGTAATCCATTACATTATACAAATCAAACTTTGACACAAACAGTAATTGCCAAAGTAACAAACTCATACAATTGTGCTTATTATGCTGAATTAACTTTGAATGTTTTAAAGACTGACAACCAACTTCCTGCAAACATTATTATAGCTGTTGAAACAACTAATTTTGGAGGGGATAATAATACTGCTACGATTGAATCTATTTCGAATGGTGATTTTGAATTTTCTATAGACGGAATATTTTATCAAAAAAGTCCTGAATTTACGAAGCTAGCACCTGGTAATTATATTGCCCGTGCCCGTGATAAAAGTTTATGTACTGAATCGGTTCCTTTTCCTTTTATTATACTAGACTATCCTCGCTTTTTTACCCCAAACGGAGATGGATATAATGATTATTGGACCATAAAAAATTTAAATACGCTTCCCCAAGCTACTATCCGTATTTTTAATCGTTTTGGAAAATTCATCAAAGAATTTCAGTCCTCAAACTTAAATTGGAACGGAACACTTAACGGTTATTTACTTACTGCTGATGATTATTGGTTTAATTTAATTTTTGAAAATGGCAAAAGCATAAAAGGCCATTTTTCGTTAAAAAGATAAATAATAACAAATAATTTATACATTTAGCAAATGAAGAAAATTTTAATAGTATTCTTTTTTTGTGCGATGCTAAAGGGCTACGGTCAGTTTAGTAAAACTCATTATATCCCGCCTCTAACTTGTCAAGATCAAGGGCTAAAAGCAGGAGATCATTATCTATATATATCCACACCTACTACTAAAAATGTGGAAATAAAAATTATTGCCATTGGTGGACAAATTATCAATGCAACGATAAACAAAAATAACCCTTACGTATTCCCAATAGGAGTTGGAGAGGATACGCAATTATTCGTTCCAAAAATTAAAACGGGACAAAACAGCAACAAAGGATACATTATTGAGGCAGACGATTTAGTGTATTGCAGTGTTAGGGTAAATGCGGGTTTAAATCAAAATAATGGTTATAATCATGCTGGTGGATTAGTCACAAAAGGAAATAGTGCCCTTGGAACCATTTTTAGACTTGGTGCAATGACAAACCCATTATTTGACAGTTCATTACTTAATTTTGCCTCTATTTTGGCAACAGACAACAACACCACTGTAACTATCTCCAATATACCTGCTGGAACAGTTTTAGCCAATGGAACAATTGTGACAGGCCCTATAACTATCAATTTAAACAAAAACGAAAGTTACATAATTGCTCTAGAAAATAATCAAAACGAAACTTCCCAAACCTCAAACAGCTCCAAAATCATTGGTGCACTTGTAACATCAAACAAAGCTATTGTTGTTAATTCTGGATCATTTGGTGGTAGTAATAGTATCGTTGTTAGGGATTTTGGCGATGGTGTTTTAAGGCCAACTGGTAGAGACATAGGTTTTGATCAAATAGTCCCAATTGAAAAAACAGGTAAAGAATATATTTTCGTAAAAGGTGTAGGACCAGATGAAATAGAACGTGTTATAATCGTAGCACATGAACCACAAACATCCATTTATTTGAATGACAAAACAGTTCCCAGTTACACACTACAAGCAGGAGAATATATTGCAATTGATGGATCTGAATTCATAAAGGGCAATCTATATGTGCGATCTTCAGAAAATGTATTTGCTTACCAATGTATTGGCGGATTAAAACAAAACCCACCCCCCTATAACAATGAAAATCTGCAAAACAACCCTATAGCAAACCAAAACTTGTTTTACGTACCTCCTATCAATTGTGCAACTCCAAATATTGTAGATAATATCCCTATGATTGAATCGATAGGTAACACTTTATATAATGGCGGTTTAAATATTATTACTGAAAAAAATGCTACTGTTTCAATAAACAATAACCCTATCAATTCAGATCCAGTTGAAGTTACAGGAAACCCTAATTTTGTTGTATATACTATCGCCAATTTGAATGGTAATATTACAATTAAATCAACTAAACAAGTTTATGTATCTTACTTTGGCACTAATAATGCAGCTACTTATGGTGGTTATTATTCAGGATTTGATTCAAAACCAGAAATCGCTTTTGATAAAATCAATATCACTACATCTTCATGTATTCCTAATATTATTTTGGATGTTAACTCAACTTTGAATTATGATAGTTATCAATGGTATTTTAATGATACCCCAATTAGCAATAGCAATTCTAACACATACAAACCAACTGAACCAGGTTACTATCAAGTAAGAGGAAGTATTACAGGATGTAACACTACACTAATCTCCGACATCATTCCCGTAAGTAATTGTACCACAGATGTCGATAATGATACTGTTAATGATAATATTGACTTGGATCATGATAATGACGGAATTTCCAATTGTAATGAATCATATGGCAATCAAAACCTTAATATTTCGAACATTTCTTCTGGAAATTTAAATATTGGTTCCTATTCAAATTCTTATACTGGAACTACTAGCACTTCAACAACCGCCAGCTATATACCTATTACAGGAAACTCAGACGGCAGCTTTATTTCTGACATACCTGCAGGAAAAGGAAATTTTGAAAAATACACTTTGACATTCAACAAATCTATAAGTATTGGTATCGAATATGTAACTTCTGCCAATATTACCGATTTATTAAATGCAAATGCTGAATATACAATAACAACGGATACAGATAAAACAATTACTGTACTTAATCCAAATAATGAGTTATTAATTGACACCAATTATGATGGTATTTATGAAAGTGGTGTTACTGAATATTCCTCATTTGAAATTCGCTTTCAAATCAATGGAATAACACCTTTGACTGCTGGTTCAACATCCTTTAAATTCTTAACCCATTTAATCAATTCTATTAGTTTTATTCACAAAAATCTTTTAGATACACAAGCCAATAGAGTGACAATGAAATTTTTTGCAATTTGCGTACCCAAAGACTCTGATGGTGACGGAATTGTAGACCAATTAGATACTGACACTGATAATGATGGTGTTACTGATTTAATAGAAAGCCAAGCCAATAATTTTGTTTTAAACACTAATGATGCTAATAAAAATGGTATTTATGATGTTTTCGAAACTCAATTAACTCCGATAGATACTGATGCTGACAGAATTCCAGACTATTTAGATTTAGATAGTGATAATGATGGTATTTTAGATTCTGTGGAAACCGGAAGTAATGGTACAGACACAGATAACGATGGAATAAAAAACTTTAGAGACTTGGATAGCGATGGCGATTTATGTGATGATGTTACAGAAGCAGGATTTACAAGTACAAATAGAAATCCTATTTTAGGAACTATTTTCCCAGCAACAGTTGACAACAATGGACTTGTAACAAGCCGAAATGATGGATATACAACACCTAATTCCAATTATTTGACTTCTGGTCTTATAACAATTACAAACCAACCCGAAATCATACCAATCTGTTTAAATCAAAATGCTTCAGTTTCAATAACTTCAAATGCAGAAAGGATTCAATGGCAAATTACTACCGATGGAACAAATTGGAATGATTTGAGCAACAACAGTACTTACTCTGGTGTCGATTCAAACACTTTAAATATCTCGACTGTTAAACAATCCATGAATGGTTATAAATACCGCGTATTTCTAAACAAATTAGGGAATTCCTGTGGTTTATTATCTGAAGAAACCTCATTAACTGTTTTGGATTTACCAATTGTTAAGGATATCAATATCAAACAATGCGATGATGATTTAGATTCAAGATCCTCTTTTAATCTTACGGTAAAAAACAATGAAATATCAGCTAACTACGAAAACGAGACTTTTGATTATTTCACCTCAAATTTGGCAGCTGAAACAAACAATCCTTTAGAAAAGATTACAAATCCATTAGCTTACGAAGCAGATAATGGTTCTGTAATTTGGACAAGAGTAACTAACAATAATGGTTGTTATGCTGTTGCAAAAATTAATTTGCTGGTTTCTGCCTCACAATTGCCTCCAACTTATAATCTTACATTTGAAAATTGTGACGATTATATTGATGCAACAAATGATGATTATGACAAAATAACTGCTTTTGATTTTAGTAGTGCATCCAATAGCATTTTAACACTTTTACCTGAACCTAAAACAAATTATTCTATTAAATATTATTCTTCTGAAGCAGATGCTTTAGCTGAAATTAACGAAATTACAAATACTACAAGCTATCGAAATTCACTTTCGCCCAAAGAACAAAAAATTTGGGTTAGAGTTGATAATGAAATTGACAATAGCTGTTTTGGTGTTGGTCCACATGTTACTCTTATCGTAAATCCCAAACCTGATATTGATATTAACACTAATCATCTAGCCGATGTATATGTTTGCAATAATTTGCCCAATTATTTTGTAACTATCGATGCTGGCATACTGGATGGAAGTTTACCAACTATCTATAATTATGTTTGGGTCAAAGACAATCAGGTTTTGCACAACGAAAACAAAGCAACATTATCAGTCAACAAAGCTGGAACTTACACCGTAACTGTTAGCTCTCAAAAAGGGTATAGCAGAACACGAACTATTACGGTAATGCCATCGGAAATTGCTAAAATAAGCGAAATTAAACATACAGAATTAAGCGAAAATAATTCAATTATTGTTTTAGTGGAAGGTTCAGGGAATTATGAATACAGTTTAGATGACAACACAAACTTTTATCAAGAATCTAATCGATTTGAAAATGTGAGTGCTGGTATACACCAAGTGTACATTAGAGATAAAAATGGTTGTGGAGTAGCTGAACAGTCAGTAGCAATTTTAGGTATTCCAAAATTTTTCACACCTAATAATGATGGTTACAACGATTATTGGACAATAAAAGGAATAAATTCAACTTTTAATTCTAAAACTGTCATTAATATTTTTAACAGATATGGAAAACTAATTAAAAACATTAATCCACAAAGCCAAGGTTGGGATGGAACAATAAATGGACAACCTTTACCTACTGATGATTATTGGTTTACTGTCAAACTTGAAAACGGGAAACAAATCAAAGGCCATTTTAGTTTGAAGCGCTAACCAGCAAAAGTAAAAAATCCCAAATTACACACTCGAATTTGGGATTTTTAATATTTCATCTATTAATGATTAGATTTTGAAACGTTTTCTATCATTTTCGTTTAAGTAAATTTTTCTTAAACGTAATGATTTTGGAGTTACTTCTACATACTCATCTTTTTGAATATATTCTAAAGCTTCTTCTAAAGAGAATTTGATTGCAGGAACAATACGAGCTTTATCATCAGCTCCAGACGAACGAACGTTTGTTAACTTTTTAGTTTTAGTAACGTTTACAGTCATATCATCAGAACGAGAGTTTTCTCCAATTACTTGACCTTCATAGATATCTTCGTTTGGATCAACAAAGAATTTACCACGATCTTGTAATTTATCTATAGAGTAAGGAATTGCTTTTCCGTTTTCCATAGAGATTAACGAACCGTTGTTACGTCCAGGAATTTCTCCTTTGTATGGTTCGTAACCAATGAAACGGTGAGACATAATCGCTTCACCAGCAGTAGCTGTAAGCAATTGATTTCTTAATCCAATAATTCCACGAGATGGAATGTTGAATTTAACAATCATACGCTCTCCTTTACCTTCCATAGAAAGCATTTCACCTTTTCTAACAGAAACAAACTCTACTGCTCTACCAGAAAGATTTTCAGGTAAATCGATAGTCAATTCCTCAATTGGCTCACATTTTACACCGTCAATTTCTTTGATAATTACTTGTGGCTGACCAATTTGTAATTCGTATCCTTCTCTTCTCATTGTTTCAATAAGAACTGACAAGTGTAATACACCACGTCCGAATACCATAAATTTATCTGCCGAATCAGTCTCAGCAACTCTCATCGCTAAGTTTTTCTCTAACTCTTTAGTCAATCTTTCACGAATGTGTCTAGAAGTAACAAATTTACCTTCTTTACCAAAGAAAGGAGAATCGTTAATTGTAAACAACATACTCATTGTAGGTTCGTCAATTGCAATAGTTTGTAAAGCTTCAGGATTCTCATAATCAGCAATAGTATCACCAATTTCAAATCCTTCAATACCCACAACTGCACAAATATCACCAGCACTTACTTCTTCTACTTTTTTACGACCTAGACCTTCAAAAGTATGTAATTCTTTTATTCTTGATTTGATAATTTTACCATCTCTCTTCACTAATGAAATTGGCATTCCTTCTTTTAAAGTACCTCTTTCTAAACGACCGATAGCAATACGTCCTGTAAATGAAGAGAAATCTAAAGAAGTAATTAACATTTGTGGAGTTCCTTCAGAAACTTTAGGAGCTGGTACATTAGCAATTACCATGTCCAATAATGGCTCAATGTTTTCTGTTTGATTTTTCCAATCGTCTGACATCCAGTTATTCTTAGCAGAACCATATACTGTAGGAAAATCCAATTGTTCTTCTGTAGCACCTAATTCAAACATCAAGTCAAAAACTTTTTCATGTACTTCTTCAGGTGTACAGTTTTCTTTATCTACTTTATTAATAACAACACAAGGCTTCAATCCTAAATCAATAGCTTTTTGTAATACAAAACGAGTTTGTGGCATTGGTCCTTCAAAAGCATCAACAAGCAAACATACACCATCGGCCATGTTCAATACACGTTCTACTTCTCCTCCAAAATCGGCGTGACCAGGAGTATCAATAATATTAATTTTTGTTCCTTTATAAGAAACAGAAACGTTCTTAGAAGTAATTGTAATACCTCTTTCTCGCTCTAAGTCGTTGTTATCAAGGATCAAATCCCCAGTATTTTCGTTTTCACGAAATAACTGACAGTGATACATAATTTTATCAACCAAAGTGGTTTTACCGTGATCGACGTGGGCAATAATTGCAATGTTTCTAATAGCTTCCATCTGTGATTTTTAATGGCTGCAAAGGTACACTTTATTTTGATATAAAAAATATTTATCAAATACTTTACAATCGACTTTAATATATATTTATTATAACAACAACCCTTTGATATGTTAGAAAAAAAGCTTGCCTGATTTTTTTTTTGCATAAATTTCGCTTTTAACAATTATTAATTATATTTGATTGTATGGAAAGAAAAACAAGTCAAATAACCCTAATTTACTTACTAATTGCCTTTGTTTTGGCGATTTTTCTTTATAAACTCTCCCAGCTTTTTCTAAATCCCGAATATTACCTAATTTTCAATCTAGTAAAGGATTTTACTTTAATTATAATTACAGCTTTTGCATTCAAAACTATATTAAAGAACAATGAAACAAAAAGCAAAAACATCTTTGAAAAACTAGAGAATACCAATAATGAAATTAAAGAATCCAATGAAAAATATGACATTGTAGCAAAAGCGACCAGTGACACTATTTGGGACTGGAAAATACAAGAAGATAAATTAAATTGGAGCAAAGGAATAAAAGCTGTTTTTGGCTACGAAAAAGGACAAGTTGGAGACAGTTCTAGTTGGTGGTTTGGAAACATCCATCCCGAAGACAGTATTAAAATGTCAATAAAACTCTATTCATTTATTGAACAAAAAACAGAAAAATGGCAAGATGAATATCGTTTTAGATGTGCTGATGGTTCTTACAAATATGTTTTAGATAGAGGTTTTCTTTTGAAAGATGAAAACGGCAAAGCGATTAGAATGATTGGAGCACTTCAAGATATTACTAAACAAAAAGAAGAGGAACTACGATTAAAGCTACTTGAAACAGTAATTTTACAAACAAAAGAATCAATTGTTATTACAGAAGCAAATTTCAACAAGCGATCACTTCCAAAAGTAATATACGTAAACCCCGCTTTTACTACAATGACAGGGTATACATCTGACGAAATAATCAACAACTCTTTAAATATTTTAAAAGGTCCAAACACTGAAAAAACCATTTTAAAAAGAATCTTTGAAATCATCCAAAACAAAGAAGAAGGTTTACTTGAAATTAGATGCTATAAAAAAGACAGAACAGAATTTTGGTTGCGCTTTATAATGATTCCTATATATAATACCGAAAACGAATTATCGCATTGGGTATCGATACAAAGAGATGTAACAGATGAGAAGAATCAAGAAATAGAAAAAGAACAACTAATTAAAGAATTAACACAAAACAATAAGGATTTAAAACAGTTTTCTTACATAACCTCTCATAATTTACGAGCACCAATGTCTAATTTAGTTGGGCTTTTAAATCTGATTGAAGATATCGAAATTGAAGATCAAGAACTAAAAGAAATCCTTGATGGCTTTAATAAATCAGCACATCTACTAAATGAAACAATTGAGGATTTAACAAAAGTTATGATCATAAAAGACAATGTATCTATCCAAAAAGAGTATGTATCTTTGAAAGATATATTTGATAATGTTTTTAATCAATTAACAAATCAAATAGAAATATACAATCCTATACTTAAACTAAACCTTGATAGTGTTGCCGTATTAAACACTAACAAAGCTTATTTGGAAAGTATATTATTAAATTTACTAACAAATTCACTAAAATATAGTTCCAAAGATAGAGTTTTAAAAATTTCTGTTATCGCTGAACAAATTGAAAACAGTGTAAAACTCATCTTTAAAGACAATGGAATCGGTATCGATCTTAACAAAAATAAAGACAAAATTTTTGGTTTATATCAAAGATTCCATGACTACCCTGATAGTAAAGGATTAGGATTATACCTTGTTAAATCTCAAGTAGAAGCTATGAAAGGAAATATCAGTATTGAAAGTCAAGTAAACAAAGGAACAACAATTACATTAACGTTCAAAAACAATTAACATGTTAGATTTAATCCTGTGTGTAGATGATGACCCGATCACTCTAATGTTATGCAAAAAAGTTATCATAAAAAAATCTTTTTCAAATAATATTGATTCAGCAAAAAATGGAGAAGAAGCTTTACAATATTTTGATTCAATTATAAACGAAGGAGGTAAGGAAGTACCACAACTAGTTTTTCTTGATTTAAACATGCCTGTAATGGATGGCTGGGATTTTTTAAACAGTTTTAATACCGAAAAATATGCAAAAGTATCTACTAAAGTAGTCGTATTATCATCAACTATCGACCCCGAAGACCATGAAAAATCAAAACAATACCCTATGGTCATTGATTTTTTACCAAAACCAATTACGACAGAAATACTGAGTTATCTACAAGAAAAGCTTGAAAACCAACAACAACCCTTATAATTGAATTATAATTTTAAAACACAACTAAAAATATAAAAATTCAATCCATAAATAATTTGTATTGAGATTAATCTAAAAGAAAATCACAACAATTTATCCTACCTGAATTACTTAGTAATAAAAAGACAATCTATACTAATTACTATAAATCTTAAATACTTACCTATATTTAAACATCAAACCCTATCCAAAAATGGATAGGGTTTGATGGTTTGCAAAATTTATTTCAAAAATTTGATTATACAATTTGCAAAAAAAAGTATCTATAATCAATTCTGGAATGTATATAAAACAAGAAAGCCCAGCTTTTACAAGCTGGGCTTCACTAAAGAAAGGCGACGACATACTCTCCCACAAAATGCAGTACCATCTGCGCAGGCGGGCTTAACTTCTCTGTTCGGGATGGGAAGAGGTGAGCCCCGCCGCAATAACCACCTTAAGGTTGTTCGTTGCTTGGGCAACTTTTAATCATTAATTATCAATTATAAATTGTTAATTATCAATTAAACAATACTTTAACATACTGAGATAAAGAATTTTAATTCATTTAGAAAGTTTCCCCTCCCCCGCCGTGGCGGGGAAGGTGATTTGTACATAAGCTTACGGATTATTAGTACTACTCGACTATGACATTACTGCCTTTACATCTATAGCCTATCAACGTGGTCATCTCCCACGATCCTTAAAAGAAATCTCATCTTGTGGTGGGTTTCGCGCTTATATGCTTTCAGCGCTTATCCCTTCCAAACGTAGCTACTCTGCAGTGCCCCTGGCGGGACAACAGATACACTAGAGGTTTGTCCAATTCGGTCCTCTCGTACTAGAATCAGATCCACTCAAATTTCTAACGCCCACAGTAGATAGAGACCGAACTGTCTCACGACGTTCTGAACCCAGCTCGCGTGCCACTTTAATGGGCGAACAGCCCAACCCTTGGGACCTTCTCCAGCCCCAGGATGTGACGAGCCGACATCGAGGTGCCAAACCCCCCCGTCGATATGAGCTCTTGGGGGAGATCAGCCTGTTATCCCCGGCGTACCTTTTATCCTTTGAGCGATGGCCCTTCCATGCGGAACCACCGGATCACTATGCTCTACTTTCGTACCTGATCGACCTGTATGTCTCTCAGTCAAGCTCCCTTATGCCATTGCACTCTTCGCACGGTTACCAAGCGTACTGAGGGAACCTTTAGAAGCCTCCGTTACTCTTTTGGAGGCGACCACCCCAGTCAAACTACCCACCAAGCAATGTCCCCCGCAGTGCGGGGTTAGGCCTCAGATAAACAAAGGGTTGTATTTCAACAATGACTCCACAACGCCTGGCGACGCCACTTCACAGTCTCCAACCTATCCTACACATCATTTATCCAAGGTCAATACTAAGCTATAGTAAAGGTGCACAGGGTCTTTTCGTCCCACTGCGGGTAAACGGCATCTTCACCGTTACTACAATTTCACCGAGCTCATGGCTGAGACAGTGTCCAGATCGTTACACCATTCGTGCAGGTCGGAACTTACCCGACAAGGAATTTCGCTACCTTAGGACCGTTATAGTTACGGCCGCCGTTTACTGGGGCTTCAATTCAATGCTTCTCCGAAGATAACATCTCCTCTTAACCTTCCAGCACCGGGCAGGTGTCAGGCCCTATACTTCATCTTACGATTTTGCAGAGCCCTGTGTTTTTGATAAACAGTCGCCTGGACCTCTTCACTGCGGCCCTGATTACTCAGGGCGACCCTTCTCCCGAAGTTACGGGTCTATTTTGCCTAATTCCTTAGCCATGAATCTCTCGAGCACCTTAGAATTCTCATCCCAACTACCTGTGTCGGTTTACGGTACGGGTACTAAATACCTGAAGTTTAGAGGTTTTTCTTGGAAGCCCTTAGGCGCACTATCACTTCAACCGAAGTCTCTGTGTACTATCGTATTTCACCAGTTCCTGCGCATTTAACTACAGGACCTATAGCTAGGTACTTTAACGAACTATTCCGTCAGTTCGCGGCGCTTTCATCACTCCGTCACCCCATCACAGTATTTAGTAGTACGGGAATATTAACCCGTTGGCCATCGACTATCCCCTTCGGGTTCGCCTTAGGTCCCGACTAACCCACAGCTGATTAGCATAGCTGTGGAAACCTTAGTCTTTCGGTGTGCGGGTTTCTCGCCCGCATTATCGTTACTTATGCCTACATTTTCTTTTCTAACCAGTCCAGCATGCTTTACAACACACCTTCAACCCTGTTAGAATGCTCCCCTACCACTTTGTATTACTACAAAATCCATAGCTTCGGTAATATGCTTATGCCCGATTATTATCCATGCTCGTCCGCTCGACTAGTGAGCTGTTACGCACTCTTTAAATGAATGGCTGCTTCCAAGCCAACATCCTAGCTGTCTGGGCAGACAAACCGCGTTCTTTCAACTTAGCATATATTTGGGGACCTTAGCTGATGGTCTGGGTTCTTTCCCTCTCGGACTTGGACCTTAGCACCCAAGCCCTCACTGCTGAGAAACATTATATAGCATTCGGAGTTTGTCAGGAATTGGTAGGCGGTGAAGCCCCCGCATCCAATCAGTAGCTCTACCTCTATATAACTTTATGCTCAGCGCTGCACCTAAATGCATTTCGGGGAGTACGAGCTATTTCCGAGTTTGATTGGCCTTTCACCCCTACCCACAGGTCATCCGAAGACTTTTCAACGTCAACCGGTTCGGTCCTCCACTGTGTGTTACCACAGCTTCAACCTGCCCATGGGTAGATCACACGGTTTCGCGTCTAACACTACTGACTAAAGCGCCCTATTCAGACTCGCTTTCGCTACGGATCCATACCTGAAGTACTTATCCTTGCCAGCAACGTTAACTCGTAGGCTCATTATGCAAAAGGCACGCCGTCACTTCACGAAGAAGCTCCGACCGCTTGTAAGCGTATGGTTTCAGGATCTATTTCACTCCGTTATTCACGGTTCTTTTCACCTTTCCTTCACAGTACTGGTTCACTATCGGTCTCTCAGGAGTATTTAGCCTTAGCGGATGGTCCCGCCAAATTCAGACAGGGTTTCACGTGCCCCGCCCTACTCAGGATACCACTATTCTTTACATTCATTACTTATACGAGGCTATCACTCTCTATGGCTCTACTTTCCAGTAAATTCTAATTCTTCATGCAAGAAATGTCGTGGTCCTACAACCCCAACATTGCCGTAACAACATTGGTTTGGGCTAATCCGCGTTCGCTCGCCACTACTTACGGAATCACTTTTGTTTTCTTCTCCTCCGCCTACTTAGATGTTTCAGTTCAGCGGGTTTGCCCACCTATCGGTGTACTATGTCTTCAACATAGTGGGTTGCCCCATTCGGATATCTACGGATCAAGTCTTGTGTGCAGATCCCCGTAGCTTTTCGCAGCTTATCACGTCCTTCTTCGCCTCTGAGAGCCTAGGCATCCCCCATACGCCCTTATTTTGCTTATTGTACTTATAATTATGCCTAATGATAAACATAATTACGTGTTCTTTCTACTTTTTTAATATTTTTATCTCAATATGTCAATGAACTTTAATCAGTTTTAAGATTTTTGTATTAAGTATTAAGACTTATCCTTATACTTTGTACTCTTATCTCTGTACTTCTTGGTGGAGAATAACGGAGTCGAACCGTTGACCTCCTGCGTGCAAGGCAGGCGCTCTAGCCAGCTGAGCTAATCCCCCGTATCTAGTTGTCAGTTAACAGTTATAAGTTAACAGTTTTTTGAAACGGTTCACTTTAAGTGTAACTCAACCTCTAAAATTTCCTATTTAAGTTTAAAAAGTAGTCCCGGGCAGACTCGAACTGCCGACCCCTACATTATCAGTGTAGTACTCTAACCAGCTGAGCTACGAGACTCTGTTTTTTACTTAAATTCTTTATTCTTTTTTTTAAATTAACAGCAAGAGTAATACAATCTTAATTTTTGACCTTTAGTACCTTTTCATCTTTATCCTTAGCCTGCACTTGGCTAAAACTAAGGCTCTAGAAAGGAGGTGTTCCAGCCGCACCTTCCGGTACGGCTACCTTGTTACGACTTAGCCCTAGTTACCAGTTTTACCCTAGGCAGCTCCTTGCGGTCACCGACTTCAGGCACCCCCAGCTTCCATGGCTTGACGGGCGGTGTGTACAAGGCCCGGGAACGTATTCACCGGATCATGGCTGATATCCGATTACTAGCGATTCCAGCTTCACGGAGTCGAGTTGCAGACTCCGATCCGAACTGTGACCGGCTTTATAGATTCGCTCCTGGTCGCCCAGTGGCTGCTCTCTGTACCGGCCATTGTAGCACGTGTGTAGCCCAAGGCGTAAGGGCCGTGATGATTTGACGTCATCCCCACCTTCCTCACAGTTTGCACTGGCAGTCTCGTTAGAGTTCCCGACATGACTCGCTGGCAACTAACAACAGGGGTTGCGCTCGTTATAGGACTTAACCTGACACCTCACGGCACGAGCTGACGACAACCATGCAGCACCTTGTAAATTGTCTTGCGAAAGTTCTGTTTCCAAAACGGTCAATCTACATTTAAGCCTTGGTAAGGTTCCTCGCGTATCATCGAATTAAACCACATGCTCCACCGCTTGTGCGGGCCCCCGTCAATTCCTTTGAGTTTCAGGCTTGCGCCCGTACTCCCCAGGTGGGATACTTATCACTTTCGCTTAGCCACTGAAGTTGCCCCCAACAGCTAGTATCCATCGTTTACGGCGTGGACTACCAGGGTATCTAATCCTGTTCGCTCCCCACGCTTTCGTCCATCAGCGTCAATCAATTAGTAGTAACCTGCCTTCGCAATTGGTATTCCATGTAATCTCTAAGCATTTCACCGCTACACTACATATTCTAGTTACTTCCTAATAATTCAAGTCTAGCAGTATCAATGGCCGTTCCACCGTTGAGCGATGGGCTTTCACCACTGACTTACTAAACCGCCTACGGACCCTTTAAACCCAATGATTCCGGATAACGCTTGGATCCTCCGTATTACCGCGGCTGCTGGCACGGAGTTAGCCGATCCTTATTCTTACGATACCGTCAAGACATTACACGTAATGTTGTTTCTTCTCGTACAAAAGCAGTTTACAATCCATAGGACCGTCATCCTGCACGCGGCATGGCTGGTTCAGACTTGCGTCCATTGACCAATATTCCTCACTGCTGCCTCCCGTAGGAGTCTGGTCCGTGTCTCAGTACCAGTGTGGGGGATCTCCCTCTCAGGACCCCTACCCATCGTAGCCATGGTAAGCCGTTACCTTACCATCTAGCTAATGGGACGCATGCTCATCTTTCACCGTTGGAACTTTAATAGTGGTTTCATGCGAAACTGCTATACTATGAGGTATTAATCCAAATTTCTCTGGGCTATCCCTCTGTGAAAGGTAGATTGCATACGCGTTACGCACCCGTGCGCCGGTCTCTGCCGATAAATCGGCATACCCCTCGACTTGCATGTGTTAAGCCTGCCGCTAGCGTTCATCCTGAGCCAGGATCAAACTCTTCATCGTATATTGTTTGAACTTATAAAAGTTCTTGTTTTATATTGACTCCAAGTTACTATCGGTTTATTCAAATCTCGCGATTCTATTACTCTTATTTTATTTGTCCCGTTTTTAAAACGAGACGGCTGTCAATTCAATATGTCTAGGAACGTGTCTTTTTGTTTTTCGCTTGTCTCTCAAAGCGGCTGCAAAACTACAACTTATTTCTTTACTCACAAGAAAAATTTAAAGTTTTTTTTTCGATTTATTTACCGAAACTTAACTCCTCTTCTCTTGTCAATATTTCAAATAACTTTGCACTTTTGCGGGGTGCAAATGTAAATCGCTTTTTCAAATCTCACAAGCTTTTTTGAAACTTTTTTTTCAAACTTTCGTCCGAATCATTCTTCTTAGCCTGCCAGTATTTAATAGAACGTTTTCGCTGTTGCGGGTGCAAAAGTAGAACCTTTATTCGATTAAACAAGACCTTTTTGAAACTATTTTTGGTTTATTTTTTAATCAACTGATAACATGAAGTTTAATTTTTAAGAAATTTTCGGTTTTGTAGGAATTTGGAGTTTTAGACATTATTTTAACCGCAAAGAGCGGAAAGTTTCTTAGCAAAGAACACTAAGAAAAAACAGATATTACTATACTTCATAGTAGAAAAGGAGATTTTAAACAAATAAAGAATATAAAGGATTTTACACTATATATAATAGTAGAAGCTTCATTTTAAACAACTGTCCTAGCCCTGACTCTGCCTGCCGGCAAGGTAGGCAGTAGCAGTATCCTATTATGGTAACTACAGCAGATACAAGAGATAGAGCAGACAGAAGGAAATAGCTTCTTAACAACAGAACTAAACCACTCTACACTAAAAGTACAGAGGTTTGTTTAACGAGAGACTGAAAACCCTTCATTTCTTTCATTCGAGAATGAAATTTGAATTATCATCATTATCTTTTTTTTCTGTGATGCTCCAAATATTCATTCACCATTTTATCAGTTATATTCCCAGTACTCCAAACTCCATAACCACTTGCCAAAAATATTAACCCCAATATCGTTCTTTCAATTCAGGAAATCCCATCTGTAATTTTCGAAACGTTCTTCATTTAAAACTTTTTAAAATTGAACTGACATTTTGTTTGAGCACATATTCAATATACATACGAACATGATCAAAACCTACAACTCCTTTTAAAACTTCAATTCCTTCTGCTTCACAAATTTGTATCAAAATTTCACGGCAACACTTTTGAACATCTCCTTTATAAATTAACTAGATTATCTGCTTAATCCCCAAGTTTCGAACTCAACCCCTCAATTGCGTTACGATTATTACAAGTACAAAAAAAGCCTTCTTTTTCAAGAAGGCTTTCGAAATATCTTAAAATTTTATGACTACAATTTATTAACAAATTTAGTTAATTTAGATTTTAGGTTAGAAGCTTTGTTATCATGAATAACATTCTTTTTAGCTAACTTATCAATCATTGAGATTACAGTAGCTAACTTAGCAGTAGCATCTGCTTTATCAGTTGCTAAACGTATAGCTTTGATAGCGTTACGTGTAGTTTTGTGTTGGTATCTATTTAATACTCTTTTTTTCTCGTTGCTTCTAATTCTTTTTAAAGCTGACTTATGATTTGCCATTTTAATTTTTTTTAATTGTAATAATTATTTTAAACTATTAGCTAAAAAAGAAAAACCTCCCACAATCACATTATACAAAGCAATCACTTTGGTTTTAACTAATAAAACACACATCAGAGACACTTGACATTTGTTTCATAAAACTATTTCACAACTAATTTTGTAGTCCGTAGGGGAATCGAACCCCTGTTACCAGGATGAAAACCTGGCGTCCTAACCCCTAGACGAACGGACCAAAAATTCCTCTGAGTTAAGTCAAACAATTTATTCTTAACAGAACAATTGTAGTCCGTGGGGGAATCGAACCCCCCTTACCAGGATGAAAACCTGGCGTCCTAACCGATAGACGAACGGACCATAATTCCTTTTAATAAAACAGGAACTGTATTCTCAATATTTCAATCTGTAGTCCGTGGGGGAATCGAACCCCCCTTACCAGGATGAAAACCTGGCGTCCTAACCGATAGACGAACGGACCATTGCGTTACATTATGCAGTGCATTTCTGTATTGCGGTTGCAAAGATACAACTGTTTTTTAATTGCGCAATAGCTATCTAAAAAAAAATATTTTTTTTAATATGCCTTAGCAAAAAACACTCTTCGAGTAGACGTTTTTCCAGTAAATACGCAGGTTCCCGACTCTTCTACCCCATCCAAAGGTATACATCTTATGGTTGCTTTAGTCAACTCTTTAATCTTCTCTTCAGTTTCAGCAGTACCATCCCAATGAGCTGATACAAAGCCTCCTTTGTTCTCTAAAATATCTTTGAACTCTTCAAAGCTATTTACTTCAGTAATATGAGTCTCTCTATAATCTAATGCCTTATTAAACAAATCCGATTGAATTTGTTCCAATAATTGCGCTACAAATTCAGCAATTCCTTCTTTAGATTTGACTTCTTTAGTCAAAGTATCTCTCCTCGCAACCTCATAAGTTCCATTTTCAAGATCTTTTGGACCAACAGCAATTCGAACAGGAACACCTTTTAACTCCCATTCTGCAAATTTAAATCCTGGTTTTTGAGTTGTTCTGTCATCAAATTTCACAGAAATACCCAATTTACGTAAATCAGCTATTAAATTATCTACTTCAGCCGAGATAGCTTTTAATTGATCGTCTGATTTATATATAGGTACAATCACAACCTGAATTGGAGCCAAATTAGGAGGCAAAACCAAACCTTGATCATCAGAATGCGTCATTACTAAAGCCCCCATCAATCTAGTAGAAACTCCCCAAGAAGTTCCCCACACATATTCCTGCTTTCCTTCGGCATTAGCAAACTTCACATCAAATGCTTCAGCAAAATTCTGTCCTAAAAAGTGAGAAGTACCTGCTTGAAGCGCTTTACCATCCTGCATTAAAGCCTCAATGCAATAGGTTTCAACAGCACCAGCAAATCGCTCTGATTCGGTTTTTACTCCTTTAACTACAGGAATAGCCATGAAATTTTGTACAAAATCAGCATAAACATTCATCATTTTCTCTGATTCCTCAATCGCTTCTGCTTTTGTAGCGTGAGCAGTATGTCCTTCTTGCCATAAAAACTCAGCTGTTCTTAAAAACAAACGAGTACGCATTTCCCAACGCACTACATTAGCCCATTGATTAATCAATAATGGTAAATCTCTATACGATTGTACCCATCCTTTGTAAGTAGACCAAATAATAGCCTCACTAGTAGGACGTACAATAAGCTCCTCTTCTAATTTAGCATTTGGATCAACAATTAACTTTCCAGGTTTTTCTGGATCATTTTTTAATCTATAATGAGTTACAACAGCACATTCTTTCGCGAAACCTTCGGCATTTTTTTCCTCAGCTTCAAACATACTTTTAGGAACAAATAATGGAAAATACGCATTTTGATGTCCTGTTTCTTTAAACATTCTATCTAATTCTCTTTGCATTTTCTCCCAAATTGCATAACCGTACGGTTTAATTACCATACAGCCTCTAACTCCTGAATTTTCGGCTAAATCAGCTTTTACAACCAGCTCATTATACCATTTTGAATAATCTTCTGATCTTGTAGTAAGGTTCTTACTCATATTGAATATTTTGGCACAAATTTTGTTTTGTTTTATTTAACTAAATAGTTTGGCAAAACTAACTATTTTTGTAATGTGCAACAATAAAAAACCCATCAGATATGAAAACAAATATTTTTTCATCACAAAACGTGCAGAAATATCTATATTTTGCATTACTAAGCCTTTTTATGGTTTCATGTGGTTCTTTTCAAAATAGTTCTTATTATGAAAGCGATGGAATTTATACTGCCGACAACTACCAACCTATAGAGAGGAACACAGCATCAAGTGAATACTACAAAAATTATTTCAATTCGCTACAAAATGATGCCGAATCATCTGATGCTTTTACAGATATCGATAACTATAATAGCTTTGACTCAAATACGGATAACAATTCCGAAATAAGTTATGCTGGATGGGGAAATAATAATACCGACCCAATAATTAATATCTATTCTAACAACTGGGGATGGAATAATTGGGGTTGGAACAACTATTGGGGCGTTAATAACTGGGGTTGGAATAATTGGGGCTGGAACAACTATTGGGGATACAATAATTGGGGCTGGAATTACGGATTTGGTTGGAACAACTGGGGATGGAATAACGGCTGGGGATATCCTTATTCTTACGGATGGTATAATTATCCTTATTATAATAATCGTCCATACAGAAACACCTATTCATCATACGCTCCAAGCAGAAGATATGAAGCAGTAAATTCTAGAAGCTACAATACGACTTCCAGAAATTACTCTACTAGCAGGAGTTATACAAACGACAGAAACTATTCAAACGATAGACAAAGAACCTATTCAACTAGCAGATTCAGCAATTCAAGAGACAATAGCAATTTTAATACTAGAAGAACCTATAGTGCTCCAACTAACACTTCTGAGTCTACATCTAGAAGAAATAATACACAAAGCCAAAACAGCAACTATTCCAGAAACGATAGCTACACACCTACAAGATCATACAGTAGCCCTTCTTCTTCCTATGGAAATGGTAATAGCGGAAGATCTTATGGTGGAGGAGGCGGAAGCAGTAGCGGAGGTACTTCTAGATCTTCAGGAGGAAGCAGACGATAAACAGCTCACCCAACTTCTACTATTAAAAATTCAACTATGAAAAAATATCTATTCATACTATTAGGGCTTACTTTTAACACTATACAATCGCAAGAAGTTGTAAGCGGATTGCGATATGCTCAGGACAACACAACAGGTACTGCTCGCTTTAGAGCAATGAGTGGCGCATTTGGTGCTTTAGGTGGCGATTTATCATCTATAAATGTAAATCCTGCTGGAAGTGCTGTTTTTTTAAACAACCAGCTCGGTTTTTCTTTCAGTAATTTTGATATCAAAAACAATTCAGAATATTATGGAAGTCAATTAACTGGCAAAAAAAACGCACTTGATCTAAATCAGGCAGGTGGTGTTTTTGTATTCAAAAATTACGACCCAAAAGCAAATTGGAAAAAATTCTCATTAGCAATAAACTACGAGAACACCAATAATTTTAACAACACAACCAGAACATTCGGTACTAACCCAACCAATTCGGTAGCTAACTATTTTTTAAGTTATGCTAATGCTAATCCTGCTAAAAATCAAGCAGGAATTCCATTAGGCACGCTAAAACAATACAATTATTTTGATTTTAACTATGTAGATCAACAAGCCTATTTAGGATATAGAGGATACTTAATCAATCCTATCTCAGATACTGATGATAATGTAGAATACATTTCAAATGCACCAGTAGGTACCTCTCCAAACAATAGCAATTACTATCAAGAAAACACTATTATTTCTGAAGGATATAACGGAAAACTTTCCTTTAATGCCGCTACCTCATACAAAGACATATTGTATCTTGGTTTATCGTTAAATTCTCACTTTACAGACTTCAGACAAAACACACTTTTTTATGAAGACAATGGAAATGCTAGTAATTTTGACGACCTAAAAGCCGTTTCTTTTGAAAATAACTTGTATACCTTCGGTTCTGGTTTTTCATTTCAACTAGGGGCTATTGCTAAAATCAATAATGAATTACGTTTAGGAATTTCATACGAATCACCTACTTGGAACAAATTAAACGATGAATTAAGACAAAATCTTATTACTACAACCTACATAACAGCAACTACTTCGAATACTAATGACCCCAATTCGGACGGAACAGTAGTATACAACGATTACAAACTAAAAACACCTGGAAAAACTACTGGAAGTATGGCGTTAGTTTTTAATAAAAAAGGCTTGATTAGTTTTGATTACAGTTACAAAGACTACAGTAAAATTAATTATTCCATTGAAGATGATAGTAGAAACCGATTCATCAATTCGGATATTGCTAACGAATTAACTGCCGTTTCAGAAATAAGAATTGGAGGTGAATACAAAATTGAAAGGCTTAGTTTAAGAGGAGGTTACCGTTTTGAAGGCAGTCCGTATAAAAACAAAAGTACTATGGGCGACCTAACTGGATATTCTGCTGGTTTAGGGTATAATTTCGGTGGAACAAAAGCCGATTTATCCTATGCATATGCTAAACGAAATTCAAATCAGGGTTTCTTTAGTCAAGGTTTTACTGATGGAGCCAATATTAATTCAATAAACAACACAGTAACATTCACCCTTCTATTTGAATTATAATTCTTTCAAAATATATCGATAACATCAACCGTCTTGTCTTTTTTTAAAACATGACGGTTTTTTTCAACTAAAAATGTAAAAGGGAAAAAGCATCAACTGAAAAAAACCTATATTCTTTTAAAAATTAGCAGAAAGTAGATTATGAAAACTTGAAATACGAACAATACTCAATGCCATCAAGACAATTTGAAAAAAAAACGTAATTTTGCCATCCAATTTACATAGCTATGAGAACTAAGTCTTTAAAAAAGAACAAAATAAACGTAATCACCCTTGGGTGTTCAAAAAACATATATGACAGTGAGGTATTAATGGGGCAACTTCGTGCTAATGGAAAAGAGGTTGAACATGAAGCCCCTGCGGAAAAAGAAGGCAATATTATTGTCATCAACACCTGTGGTTTTATTGATAATGCAAAAGCAGAATCAGTGAACATGATTTTAGAATACGCTGATAAGAAAGAAAAAGGCTTAGTTGATAAAGTTTTTGTCACAGGCTGTTTGTCTGAACGCTACCGTCCTGATTTGGAAAAAGAAATTCCAAATGTGGATCAGTTTTTCGGAACAACTGAATTACCACAGTTACTGAAAGCTTTGGGTGCCGATTACAAACATGAACTTTTAGGAGAAAGATTAACAACTACGCCTAAAAATTATGCTTATCTAAAAATTGCAGAAGGATGCGACAGACCTTGTAGTTTTTGCGCTATTCCAATCATGCGTGGAAAACACGTTTCACAACCTATTGAAAAATTAGTTAAAGAAGCCGAAGGATTAGCCAGAGACGGAGTAAAAGAATTAATTTTGATTGCTCAGGACTTAACGTATTACGGTCTTGATATCTATAAAAAAAGAAATCTTGCTGAATTATTAGAAGCTCTAGCAAAAGTAGAAGGAATTGAATGGATTCGTTTGCATTATGCCTTCCCTACCGGTTTTCCAATGGATGTTTTAGAGTTAATGAAAAGAGAGCCTAAAATTTGTAATTATATCGATATTCCGTTGCAACATATTTCTGACTCTATTTTAAAATCAATGCGTCGTGGAACAACCCAAGCTAAAACGACTCAACTATTGAAAGATTTTAGAGCTGCTGTACCAGGAATGGCTATTCGTACAACGCTAATTGTAGGTTACCCTGGAGAAACTCAGGAAGATTTTGAAATTTTGAAAGATTTTGTTCAGGAAATGAAATTTGACAGAATGGGTTGTTTTGCCTATTCACATGAAGAAAACACTCACGCTTATTTATTAGAAGATGATGTTCCGGATGATGTAAAACAAGCTCGTGCTAATGAAATCATGGAATTACAATCTCAGATTTCTTGGGATTTGAACCAAGAAAAAATTGGAAAAACATTTAAATGTATTATTGACCGAAAAGAAGGCGCTCACTTTATTGGCAGAACAGAGTTTGACAGTCCTGATGTTGATAATGAAGTTTTAATAGATGCTAGTAAATTCTATCTAAAAACAGGCGAATTTGCGATGATCAAAATCATTGATGCCACAGAATACGATTTATACGGTGAACCTGCTTAAAAAGCAACTTGACTTTAAAATTTAATTAACATGAAAAAGACACAATTTTTCTTTGTACTAGCGTTACTATTATTATCATTTAATTCTATTCAAGCACAATACGGATACGGCGGTGGTGGATACGGAGGATATGGTGGATATGGAATGGGCAGAAACAGCATGAGCCAAATGAGCCAGCCTGATTCTAAACCAAAAGAAATTCCTGTTGAAGTTACTGTAGGTAAAATTATGGAGAAATTAAAGCCTGAATTAAATCTTGACGAATTACAATCAATTGCAATTGCAAATGTATACACTGACATTATTAAATCGCAAACCGCAATTATTAAAGACGAAAAATTAAGTCAGCAACAAAAATCAGACGAGATTAAAATTCTTTTTGAAGTCAACGAACGTAAAATAAACGAATATTTAAATGACCAACAGAAAGTAAAATTCAAGGCTCTTAAAGAAACCCAAGGAGACAACAAAAAAGAGAAAAGAAAAAATCAAAGAAAGAAGAACAAGAAGCTACTTTAAACAAGTAAATATAAATGATGATTAAACCATTTTGTTATATATTACCCATTGCTGTAATAACAGCTTGCTCTACTAATCCCTATAAAAAGAGTGAAAAAGAATACGATACGAAATTAAAAACACTAAAAGTTCAAATATCTGCCAAAGAACCTGAACCATTACCTATCGTAAATAAAGTAACAATTAGTATTGATAGTGTTTATTCAAAACAGCTATATACTTTTAAAGACAGTATTTTCAAAACAGGACCAACCCAATTAAACAACGGAATTCATACCGAATGGATTAGTGCGGTAAATTTTAATTTACGCAAACCTAATTATATAATCATCCATCATACCGCTCAGGATTCTATCCAACAAACGATAAAAACCTTTACAAAAGAAAGTTCTAAAGTTAGTGCACACTATGTAATAGGAGACAATGGTGATGTTGTACAAATGCTAAATGATTATTTACGTGCATGGCATGCAGGTATAAGTTCTTGGGGAAAAGACACCGATATTAATTCGGCATCGATAGGAATCGAATTAGACAATAATGGAAGCGAACCTTTTTCTGAAGCACAAATTACAAGTTTAATGGCTTTATTAAGCAGGTTGAAAAAAAATCATAACATTCCAACTCAAAACATCATCGGTCATTCGGATGTTGCTCCAACCAGAAAAAAAGACCCTAGTGCTTTATTTCCTTGGAAAACACTTGCAGAAAATGGATTTGGTGTATGGAAAGACGAGGTACTTCCTTTAGCTCCATTAGATTTTAATCCAGAATTAGCTTTACGCATTATTGGGTACGATACAAAAAACTTAAATGCTGCTATTACTGCTTTTAAATTACATTATATGCCCGAAGAAGTCAATGCAGTTTTAGACCAAAATACAATCAATACCATTTATTCCATTTTTCTAAAACAATAATATAAACGGTTACTAATTTTAAAAAGTTCTTTGAGGTAAAACACAAAGAACTTTTTTTATTTACAAACTTCTCGTTAAAAACAGTGCAAAAAAAACTGCCAAGACACATTCGAAATGTACCTTGGCAGTAAAAAAAAAATTATGTTTTATTGCTATTGATTCATTTATTAGAATCCGTAAACCACACCTATTGTAGCTTGTGTAGCTGATTTAGTAGGAGCCATATCAGAATCTAGAAACACATTGTTTTTATTGCTATCTAATCTAAATTCTGGGATAATTGTTAAACCTCCTACTTTGTAATTAGCAGACAAAGTAAAAGCAGTAACCGAAGAATCCATGTTCTCATTACTATCTTCGTACAAGTTTTTATAATCAAAATACTCAGCACGTAATCCTAAAGAGAAACTATCAGATACTGCCACAGATGGATATAATGCAAATCCAGTATAATCATAAGATAATGCGTTACCATGTTTGAAATCAGCAGCATTTAATCCTAACTTAAATTTCTCTGTTAATTGAAAAGTAGCTGTTAAATCAACGATAGTTCCACTTTCAGCACCATCCATGAAATTTAAATAAGCAGAGATTCCTTCGCTTGGAGTTAAAGATAACTGAGCACCAATGCTATTCAAACCTTTTGCAGGATTTGCCATATAGTTATTCCACGTATTATTGAATGCTCCAACCATAATTCCTACTTTATCAGAGATAGCATAATTAGCTTTTACCCCTGCATTTTGGAATGGACCATTAGTAAACAAATAAGATGTTGAATAATGGAAGTTAGCTAAAGGAGAAATTACTTCATATCCAATAAATGTCCCCATATATCCTGCTGTAAAACTCAATTTATCAGTTGCAGCATAAGTGGCATATAAATTTTGAATGTGGAATGAATTAGCTCCTGATTCATCGTAAGTCCCATCTGAATTTGGAATCGATTGATATTGCCCTCTAGGTCCAAAAGAAACCTCACCCACGAAAGAAGTTTTACCTGTTTTTTTCTTTAAAGCGATATCGATCATACCTAAAGAAAGTGAATTTTGATCTGAAGCAAAACTTGTTCCAATATTTCCTGTTTTTGCAAAATCATATTTGTAATATACATCCGCAGAACCTGAAATTTCTAATGGTGTGTCTTGAGCAAATGTCACACTTCCTGTAAGGGCTAGAGCTAAAATAAAAATTACTTTTTTCATGTTTAAAAGTTGTTTTGGTTATTTAAATTATTTTCACATTACAGAAGATATTAACACATTATTCTCAGTTTTTAATACATTTTTAACTTCTTTGCTGAAGCAAATTTATCAACTTTTAGTTTTAGAAAAACGAAAAAACACAACTTTCTGTCATTTTTAGCGCAGAATTATCAAATAATTTGAATCATCAAAAAAAAATACATTTTTTTTATTTTTCAACCCCCAAAAAACAATTATTCATACAGCAAAAAACACAAATACCCCTTAAAAAATAGAGTTAAAAACAAAAAACAACATCAAAAAATACCTAAAACAACACAAAAAAACACAGTTAAAACCAAAACACCCCTATTTTACACAGGGGTAACTATAAATTAAAAATTTTATTTAATTGATAAATCGATAAAAAAACGCTTAATCTAAGCTTTACTCTGATTTTCTTAATAAGATCCGATTAATGCAAAAAAAAGTCAACATAATCGTTGACTCGTATAAATTAAGATTAATAAAAAAAATTGTTGAATAGCTATAGAATACAACGATTCAAGAAGCTATAAAACCAAAAGCCCATATTCTCTGAGTACACTAATAGGTTTTGAATACCAGAACAATTCAAAATCAACTAAGTTTACCTCAAAATCATTTTTTAATTCTTGGAAAGTGTAGATTTTAGTATTTCCTAACTGTATCTTTTCTAGTATTTGTACTAACCACTCTCCTTCGGCTTTATTAGTTTGAATTGTATAACTTTCTTTTTTATCATGGAAAGTCATTACTAATAACTCCCAGGACCTTCCTTTTTTAGTTTTAACTATATGCTCCACCGCAGGTTTTCCTCCTAACCATACAATCTTCGCTGCTGGTTTTGTGCTAAATTGATTTTCATCTTGAAGTGCATCAAAAATAAAATCAGGATGAATCTTTGTTTTAGGTATTTTAAAATCAAACCATTCTTGCAAATCATAATCAAAACAAATTCCGTGCATATAATTAAAGAGTGATTTTTTCAAACCATAGCTAAACTTATCATGATTGATGCCTGTCGAATCTTTGTAATTGATATCATTATTGGCAAAAGTTCCAATTTCTTCACTATTTTTAATCACACCAAATTTTTCTGGATACAATCCTACAGGACTATGAGCCGTCATAGCAAACTGATGCCAAAATCCCGATTGCAAAATACCCGCCTCAAACAATTGACGCACCATTTCAAGACTATCAATTGTTTCCTGTACGGTTTGAGTAGGATAACCATACATCAAATAGGCATGCACCATGATTCCTGCTTCCGTAAAATTTCGGGTTACCTTAGCCACCTGTTCAACCGTAACCCCTTTGTCAATTAATTTTAATAATCTATCCGATGCCACTTCTAAACCGCCAGAAACTGCTATACAACCAGAAGCTTTTAATAATAAGGTTAAATCTCTAGTAAAACTTTTCTCAAAACGAATGTTCGTCCACCAGGTTACTGATAATTTTCGTCTAAGAATTTCTGTAGCTAGCGCTCTCATTAAAGCCGGAGGAGCAGCCTCATCCACAAAATGAAAACCATTTTCTCCGGTTTGCGCCATCATTTCTTCCATTCGATCACATAACAAACTAGCAGCAACAGGTTCATATACCTTAATATAGTCTAATGAAATATCACAAAAAGTACACTTACCCCAATAACAACCATGAGCCATTGTTAATTTATTCCATCGCCCATCACTCCACATACGATGCATGGGATTCACTATTTCGATCACTGAAATGTATTTGTCTAATAATAAATCAGAATAATCAGGCGTACCAACCTGGGATTGCTTATAATCTGGTTTTGTGGAATTGTTTTTATAAACAACTTTCCCCTCTTCTAAAAAAAATGTTCTTTTATAAGAATTGGAATTTGGATTTTCTAAATTAAAAATTAACTCTTCAATTGGAGCTTCACCATCGTCCAAAGTAATATAATCGAAGAACTCAAAAACACGTGCATCCGAAAGCGACCGCAATTCGGTATTGGGAAAACCGCCTCCCATCGAAATTTTGATGTTTGGATAATTTTTTTCACCCATTGCGCCGAACGAAAAGCCGAATATAAATTCCCCGGAAAAGGAACCGAAATCAAAAATAATGTGGGTTGAATGTTTTCAATTCGTTCTTTCAGAATTGAAATAAGTATATTATCTACATAGGTTTGTTCCTGTTGTAAAGCTTCATACAATTCGTCAAAAGAATTCGCACTTCGCCCCAAACGCTCTGCATACCGACTGAAACCAAAATTGGCATCGACACATTCGACAATAAAATCGGAGATATCTTCCAAATACAAAGTAGCCAAATGTTTTGCCTTATCCTGAGTTCCCATCGTACCAAAAGCCCAATCCAATTCTTCTAATTGTGCAAAGCGAGAAGCTTCAGGCAAATAACTTTCCTGGCAAATTTGTAAAGCCAAGGTTGGATTTTTTCCTTGCAAAAAAGCAATAACCGAATCAATCGTTTTGATGTATTCGTCTTGCAAGGCAATAATTCTCTTAGAGTTGTCTGTTGATGGTTGATGGTTGATAGATTTAAACAAATCCTGAAGTCCTTCTTTCGAAAAAATCTTCAAAATCACCTCAATCCCTAAATCTGCCTGAACCGATTCAATATTCTTAGTATTCAAAAAGCCTTTAATATAAGCCGTTGCCGGATACGGAGTATTCAGTTGGGTAAAAGGCGGTGTAATGAGGAAGAGTTTCGGTTTCAAGTGAAAATTATTTTATGCAAAAATAGCGGAAATTTAACTAAGATGACATTCATAATCCATCGTTTTCTATATTTAGGAATAAAATTACTACTTTTAAAAACTCAAAAAGAATACAATGACAATACAAGAATATCTATCTAAAATAAATACACTTTACATAACTGGTAATGCACGTGAACACTCTTATCGTGGCGATTTGCAAAACCTAATTATGGAAATTTTGCCCGATGTTTTAGTAACCAACGAACCTGCTAGAGTAGATTGTGGTGCCCCCGATTATGTACTAACACGCAAGGATGTTCCAATTGGTTATATCGAAGCCAAAGACATTGGAGTGGATTTGACGGATAAAAAATTAAAGGAACAATTTGATCGCTACAAATCAGGTTTATCGAATTTGATTTTTACCGATTACATGGATTTCCATTTTTATAAAGAAGGAGAATTTGTAACTAAAATTGCTATTGCACGAGTTGAAAACGGATTAATTATTCCGCAACCCGAAAATTTTGAGCAATTTACCAACTTAATAAAAAACTTTGCCCAAACCATTTCGCAAACCATCAAATCGCCGACCAAATTGGCACAAATGATGGCAGGAAAAGCAAAATTAATGGCTGATGTTATCGAAAAGTCGTTAAACTATGACGACCAAGAAGGCAAACGCTCCCAAATAAAATCGCAAATGTTGTCGTTTCAACAAATGCTGATTCACGATATCGACAACAAAGCTTTTGCTGATATTTATGCCCAAACTATTGCTTACGGAATGTTTGCCGCACGCTACCACGACCCTAGTTTACCTACTTTTTCCAGAATGGAAGCTGCTGAATTAATCCCAAAATCGAATCCATTCTTGCGAAAACTGTTTCAGGACATTGCAGGATTTGATCTCGATATTCGTTTAACTTGGATTGTGGATGAACTCGTTAACATTTTCTTGGCTAGCGATGTGGCTACGATTATGAAAAATTTTGGTCGAAGCACCAAACAAGAAGATCCCGTGGTACACTTTTATGAAACCTTTTTGGGCGAATATAACCCTGCCTTGCGAAAAGCCCGTGGGGTTTGGTACACGCCACAACCTGTGGTGAACTTTATTGTTCGTGCCGTGGATGACATTTTGAAAACCGAATTCGATTTGCCACAAGGACTTGCCGATACGAGTAAAATAAAAATCAAGAAAAAAGCCGTTACCCAAACTTTAGGCAAAAATGCCAAGATTAAAGAAGTAGAAACCGAAATCGAGGTTCACAAAGTTCAAATTTTAGATCCAGCCACAGGAACAGGAACATTTCTTGCCGAAGTGGTACGACACATTTACAAAAAATTTGAAGGACAACAAGGCATTTGGAGCCAATATGTAACCAATGATTTAATCCCACGCTTGAATGGTTTTGAATTATTGATGGCGAGTTATGCCATGGCGCACCTCAAAATGGATATGCTTTTAACCGAAACAGGTTACAAACCCACAGACGATCAACGTTTTAAAATATTTTTAACCAACTCATTAGAAGAAGCACACCCAGACACCGCAACGCTTTTTAGTTCTTGGTTATCTGATGAAGCTGACCAAGCCAACGCTATAAAACGTGACTCACCCGTAATGGTTGTAATTGGAAATCCTCCTTATAGTGGTGAAAGCGCCAACAAAGGCGGATGGATTATGAACCTTATGGAAGACTATAAAAAAGAACCAGGTGGTAAAGAAAAACTAAAAGAGCAAAATTCAAAATTCATAAATGATGATTATGTGAAATTTATGCGTTTTGGACAACATTTTATTGATAAGAATGGTGAAGGTATTTTAGCTTTTATTAACCCACATGGATTTTTAGACAACCCTACTTTTAGAGGTATGCGTTGGAACTTACTTCAAAGTTTTGATAAAATTTATACTATTGATTTGCATGGTAATAGTAAAAAGAAAGAAACAGCTCCTGATGGTTCAGCTGACCAAAATGTTTTTGATATCATGCAAGGCGTTTCAATCAATCTTTTTGTAAAAACAGGTGAAAAGAAAAAAATGAACTTGGAAAAAGTTTTTCATTATGATTTATTTGGAAAAAGAGAATTGAAATACGATTTTCTTTCGAATAATAATTTAAAATCTATTAATTTTAAAATTATTCAAAATGAAGAACCTATGTATTATATGGTTCAGAAAGATTTTGATTTAAAAAAATCATATGATAAAGGTTTTAAAATTATTGATGTTTTTAATTTAAACTCTTTAGGAATTCAAACTCATCGAGATTCTCTTAGCATCAATGATAATAAAGAATTACTATCAAAAAAAATTAGTGCATTTTATGATTTATCAATCGAAAATGAACAGCTAAAATCAAAATATTTTATAAATGAAAATTCCGAATGGAAATTATCTGAAAAAAGAAATGGTTTTTTTGATAAAAATAAAATAATCCCAATTAGTTATCGTCCATTTGATGATCAGTATATTTATTATGATAAAGGAATTGTAGATAGACTAAGAGATAATGTATCAAAACATTTGATCCATAAGAATAATTTCTGTTTGATTGTTTCTAGACAATGTGTATCCGATTGGAGATATGTTTTTATTTCAACCAATATTATAGAATCTAATTTAACAGGTACGGCTGGGAGATTTGGATCAGGAAATTTTTTCCCATTATACTTGTATCCTGAGAAAACCGAACAACAAAGTTTATTAAACGATAACCCTCGCACTCCTAATCTCAACATGGAAATTGTGAATGAGATAGCAAAAGGGTTGGGGTTAGCATTTACACCAGAGAAAGAAGACGGCAATGTTTGTTTGGCAAATGACAAAGACGTTCGTTCAGAGTTTAGAACCACGTTTGCTCCAATTGATTTATTGGATTATATCTATGCGGTGCTACATTCACCAACCTATCGAGAAACTTATAAAGAATTTTTAAAAATAGATTTTCCGAGAGTGCCGTTTCCGCATCAGATAGGGACAGGTCGCGACCTGTCCGTACAGGATTTCCTGTCCACACAGGATTCCCTGTCCACACAGGAAATCCAAGAGAAATTTTGGCAATTGGTAAAATTAGGGAGTGAATTACGCCAAATTCATTTGCTGGAAAGCCCTGTTGTAGAAAAATACCTTACGCAATATCCCGAACATGGGGATAATGTGGTTACAAAACCAAAATACGAACAACGCAATTATGTAGTGGAAAACGACACCATAACGCACAATGATACTATCGAACCAATAGGGCGTGTTTACATCAACGAGACCCAATATTTTGATAATGTTCCCGAGGTAGCTTGGAACTTTTATATTGGTGGTTATCAACCTGCTCAGAAATGGCTAAAAGATCGTAAAGACCGTGAACTAGGTTTTGAAGATATTTTGCATTATCAAAAAATCATCGTTGCTTTAACAGAAACGGGTAGAATAATGAAGGAAATAGATAAAATTGAAATATAAAGAATGGCAGAATTTTTAAACACACAAAAATTAAGAGAATTTATACCAAAACTTATAGCTTCTGCCGAAAAAGAATTAGTCATCATAAGTCCCTATATTCAAACTTCAGAATTAATAATAAATCTACTAAAAGAGGCAGAAAAGAGAGGTGTTGAAATAACAATTGTATATAAAGAAAATGAGGTTAACGAACACGAAAGAGCAAAATTAAAAGACATCGATAATCTCAATCTTTTACACCATGCTAATTTGCATAGTAAATGTTTTTACAACGAAAAGTATTTAATCGTTGGGTCAATGAATTTATACGAGTTCTCCCAACGAAACAACAGAGAAATGGCCATTTTATTCCGAAGAACAGACGATGATGAAAGTAATTGGTATGATTACAGAAATAGCCAAGATGATGATAGCATTTTTCAAGATGCCATAACAGAAATAAAAAGTATCATCAACAGTTCTGAATTTGAAAAAGAAAGTCGAGAAACCAAAACCATTGGTTTTGAAATGGATATTATAAAAACAAATTATGATTTTATAGTAGAAGAATGTGCTAATTATAATAAATTTTCAAAAAACAAAAAGTTTATCCCATTTCAATCCGGACAAGAATGGTATTGTAAATGCGAAAACTTTTTAGATCATGTCGATTTGACTTTTGAAAAGAATCGAGCCGTTATTAATCTAAATTTTGAAGAAAAACGTTTAGAGAAACTTTTTAACGTATTAAGTACCAAAAAGCTAAAAGAAGAATACCAAAAAATAGATTGTTTCAGAATGTATTGGACATATCACAAATCATCTATTTACCTCTATGAATTAAAAGGACACAAAACGTGGTTAGTTGAAGAAAAAAAAGAGTTTTTACCTCTTTTATTTATCGGTCTAAATGAAGTTTTCAAAACTATAAAACCAGTAATTGATTCTACAAAAAAATAGTTAAAACAAAAGGTCTTCTAAAAATTCACAGAAGACCTTTTGATATAGATTTCTTCAATCTTTTAAAACTTATGCTCTTCCTTACTAATTACCAATAAAGAAATCAAAGAAATACAAGCCGCAACGGTAAGATACATTCCTACTGAAGCAATACCGAATTTATCTGCCAATTGGATAGCCACCATCGGAGCAAATGCAGCTCCCAGAATTCCTGCTAAGTTAAAAGTCAATGAAGCTCCTGTATAACGAACGGTCGTTGGGAATAATTCAGATAAAAAAGTACCAACCGGCCCATAAATGAATCCCATCAATGACATTCCTAAACAAACAAATAAGGTCACTAAAACAATATTATTGCTTGTTAAAAACAATGAAAAGAAAAACCCAAAAATAGCAATAGCAATTGTTGTATAAATCAACATTTTTCTGCGACCAATTTTATCAGCTGCTAAAGCGGATATTGGAATAAATAGGGCAAAAAACAACACCGAAAACAATTGAATCAAAAGCGCATCTCTATTCGTAAATCCTAAATTTTTAGTATTCCAATTCAACATAAAAACGGTCATCAAATAAAACACCAAAAAAGTGGTTACTGCTGCCAATGTTCCAAAAATTAATTGATTCTTATACAATTTAAAAACCGTTACAAAAGGCACTTTTACTTCTTTTTGTTCTTCTTTTGAATTCTCAAAAGCAGGAGTCTCAGTAATTTTTAATCGAATATAAAAACCTACCAACACTAAAAGCGAACTAGCTAAAAAAGGAATTCTCCATCCGTAATCCATAAAAGCTTCCGAACTCATACTATCTGTTAAAATTAAAAAAGTACCTCCGGAAAGCAACAAACCAATTGGTGCGCCAAGCTGTGGAAACATTCCGTACCAGGCACGTTTATGCGGTGGAGCATTTTCGATAGCCAATAAAACAGCACCTCCCCATTCGCCTCCTAATCCAACACCCTGACCAAAACGACAAAGCATTAGTAAAATAGGCGCCAAAACACCAATACTAGCATAACTAGGTAAAAAACCAATACTCACTGTAGAAATACCCATGGTTAACAAAGCAACAACCAAGGTTACCTTTCTACCTATTTTATCCCCATAATGACCAAAAACAGCCGAACCTAGCGGCCTAGCTAAAAAAGCAATAGAAAAAGTAGCCAAAGATTCCAAAGTAGAAATGGTACTATCTTTTCCGGGAAAAAACAATTGTGGAAAAACTAACACAGCCGCATTAGCATAAATATAAAAATCGAAAAACTCTATCGTAGTCCCAATTAAACTACCAAAAAGCACATGTTTTAAGGAATTTATTTTTGTTTTTTCAGTATTCATCATAAAAAAATTTGAATTTAAAATCTAGCAAAAGTCTTCCTTATTTTTGAAAGCAACAAATATTTAGTTCCATTATTTTTTGGTAATTTTACTCAAAACAATTTCAAACATGCCCAACGACTGTATCAGCTATCAAAAATCAGGATATTTCACTCCTTTGATGAATGATTATTTAGACCAAAATCCTAAACTGCAATCTTTATATAATCGATTTCCTAAACTCGAGAATTTTGAATCTCAAATAGCCGAAAAACAATCCAATTTTAATCATAACAATAGAGCTAACCTTGTTAGTGCTCTACAAAAACAATATGCAGGCATAGACATTTCTCCTATAACGCATCAAAATATTGAGGCTTTAAAGGTTAACAATACCTATACAGTTACCACAGGACATCAATTAAATTTATTCTCGGGACCACTTTATTTTTTGTATAAAATCATTTCAACAATCAATTTAACATCTGAATTGAAAGTAAAATATCCAGAATATAATTTTGTACCTATCTACTGGATGGCCACTGAAGACCATGACCTTGAAGAAATCAATTATTTTAATTTCAAAGGGAAAAAATTTAGATGGAATGCAGCTAGCTCAGGTCCCGTAGGAAGATTATCTACTGATGGTTTAGATGATTTTTTTGAAATTTTCGAACAAGAACTTGGTCATAGTTCAAATGCCGAATCCCTAAAAAAACTCTTTACAGCGTCCTACCTCCAACATAAAAATCTGTCTGATGCTACTCGTTATTTGGCTAATCATTTATTTGGTTCGCATGGTTTAGTCATTATTGATGCTGATGATGCTCAATTGAAGCAAAATTTTATTCCCTATATAAAAGAGGAATTATTACATCAAATAGCCTATAAAAAAGTAATCGAAACAAACGAAAAACTAAAAGAGTATACCATTCAGGTTAACCCACGTGAAATCAATTTATTTTACATCGAAAATAAATTACGTGAGCGTATTGTCTTTGAAAACAATACATTTCGAGTTAATAACACCAAAATAGAATTCACAGAGGAAGAAATCCTCCATTTACTGGAAATTCACCCTGAAAAATTCAGTCCGAATGTTATTATGCGTCCTTTATATCAGGAAGTAATTCTACCTAATCTTTGTTATATTGGTGGGGGTGGTGAAATAGCCTATTGGTTGGAATTAAAATCTTTTTTTGATGCCGTGAATGTCACTTTTCCAATGTTATTGGTACGCAATTCAGTTTTGCTTGCAACTGAAAAACAAATCAAAAAAATGGACAAATTAGATTTAAAATGGAGTGACTTATTCTTAAAACAAAAAGATTTAATCAATAAGAAAACAAAAATATTATCCGAAATAGATATCGACTTATCGATGCTTAAAAAGCAATTGCAATCGCAGTTTGCCATTCTTCACGATATGACCACCAAAACGGATGCTTCATTTTCAGGGGCTGTCAAAGCGCAAGAAATAAAACAATTAAAAGGACTTGAAAATCTTGAAAAACGCTTGCTTAAAGCTCAAAAAATAAAACTTAAAGATACTTTAGATCGAATAATCGAATTACAAAACGAATTATTTCCTAATCATGGTCTACAGGAACGACAAGCTAATTTCTCGGAATTTTATCTTGAATGTGGGGACGAACTCATTCCTATGTTAATGGAAAATTTAAAACCACTTGAGCAATACTTCAACAACATAAAATTATAAATTAACACAATAAAGTATTTTAAAATTATTATATTTTGTCATATTAATAATTTTTAGGTTAAAAAACTTATTTTTGTCAAAAAAAATAATCAAAACAGATATGACAACTAACAGAACTTTCACCATGATTAAACCTGATGCTGTCGCTAACGGACACATTGGAAACATCCTTGCCATGATTACTAATGCTGGTTTTAAAATCGTTTCTTTAAAACTAACCCAACTTACTGTTGCTGATGCACAAACATTTTATGCCGTACACAGTGAAAGACCTTTCTATGGAGAATTAGTTGATTTTATGTCTAGTGGACCAATTGTAGCTGCTATTTTAGAAAAAGAAAATGCAGTTGCCGATTTCAGAACGCTTATTGGTAGTACAAACCCAGCCGAAGCAGCTGAAGGAACTATCAGAAAACTTTATGCTACATCTATGAGTCAAAACGCGGTACATGGTTCTGACAGCGATGAAAATGCAGCTATCGAAGGAGCTTTCCATTTTTCAGGAAGAGAGCAATTCTAGATTTCAGATTTCAGAAATTAGATTTTAGAACTCTGATTATAAAATTAAAAAGGGATTTTCATAACGAAAATCCCTTTTTTTATCTACAATATTCTCTCTTCTTCCATCTGCTTTCTGCCTTCTAAATTCTGCCTTCTAAATTAAAAAGTCATCTCAAAACCACCTCTTTCACAACATCACGACGTAATTCTTCGTTAATCATCTTGATAATTTTTGATTTTCCATGGCTTAATTCTTCTCGTAAAACCGATGAAGTTAACTCAACATACAAGGTATTTCCTTTCAGAACTACATTTCGGGTGTAACTGTTTACACCATTTCCCATTAGATTTTGCCAAGCCTCTTTTACATTAATTCCGTCCATTCCTGCTTGCAATTTATTTGCTTGAATAATATGCTGTAACACATCAGCTACGGAACTTTCATTATTTAGTCTCTTTGCCATCTCCTAATAAATTAATTGGTCCTGCTTTTTTATATTCGTATTCCTTATTTTGATCGTTTTTTATCACCATATTTTCATCTGAAATCTCCACTAATTCTTCTGTCCAATTAGCATAAGCGGTAGAATAGTCTAAATAAACATGTTCGTTTTCAAAACGTACTTTTACATTTTCAAAATCTTCATTAAATAAAAAAGTACCATTAAACTGTGGTCTTACTTTTCTACGAATACCTTTATTATCGGCAATTTTGAAATAATCAAAATTCTCATTCATTTTGTATTCCTTATCATCCCCCTCTTCAAAAGAAACTTTCTCGATTTCCCAATAACCGTTCAGCTTTTCAATATCAGCAGGAGTAATTTTTTGTTGGCATGAAACCAAAGACAAACACACAAAAAGTACTATTAAAACATTTTTCATCATTATTTTTTTTTAGAAGCATAATCCTGCTGTACGCTATATCTGTTGTGTTGAACCCCAACACAACAGGATGCCGCTTCCATCAGGGCTAGAAATTTGGAACAAAAATACATTTTGTTCTCCTAACAAAGTTAACTTTAATTAACTTATGTTAGTTAAAAAACAAGTACTCTCTTAAACTATTTTACATATTTTTGGTCTTAAAGTAGTTATCCCTAAAACTCCTATATCATGACTAAAATACTCTTCGGTTTACTTAGTGCTTTCTTATTCATCAATTGCGGTTCTTCAGATTCGAATGATGATACTACAACTTCAGAAAGCATGTACTTCCCTCCAGTTTCTGGAACAAATTGGGATACAAAATCCATCAGTGCGTTAGGATGGAAACAAGAAGCCGTTCAACCCTTACTGGATTATCTGGAGCTAAAACACACCAAATCATTTATAATTTTAGTTAATGGTCGAATTGTAATGGAAAATTATTTTAATGGACATTCGGCTACTTCCAATTGGTATTGGGCAAGTACCGGAAAAACATTGACCGCAACCCTAACTGGAATTGCCGAGCAGGAAGGTTTTATCAATATCAATAATAAAGTTTCAAATTATATTGGAACAGCATGGACTGCTGAAACTATAGACAAAGAAAATTTAATCACTTGTAAAAACTTGCTGACTATGACTTCCGGAATTGAAGATATTGCTAATGGAGATGATGTTTCACCTTCTAAACTAACTTATAAAGCTGATGCAGGTACTCGTTGGGTGTACCATAATGTTTATGTAAAATTGCAAGACGTAATTGCGCAAGCTACAGGTCAAAGCTGGAGTAATTACTTCAATGCAAAACTTCGCGATAAAATTGGCATGAATGGAGTTTGGCTGCCTTTAGATAATAATATCGTTTATTTTAGCAACACCAGAAGTATGGCTCGATTTGGTTTACTGATGTTAAACAAAGGAAAATGGGACGACACTGTTATCTTAAACGAAACCTTTTTTAACGCAGCTACTTCTACTTCCCAAAACATCAATTTAAGTTATGGCTACCTATGGTGGTTGAATGGCAAAAGCAGTTATCATTTACCGCAAAGCCAATTACAATTTCCCGGAAGCATTATTGCTAATGGCCCTAATGATATGTTCATGGCATTGGGTAAAAATGATCAAAAAATTTACGTAATTCCTAGCAAAAAAATGGTCGTAATCCGAATGGGAGACGCTGCCGATAATGTCAATCTGGCATTGTCTGATTTTGACGATGTACTATGGCAAAAAATTAATGCTTTGTATAAGTAAAATACAAAAGATTTATTACAAAAAAGGCATAAAGTATTCGTGAATACTTTATGCCTTTTTATAAATATATGTTTCTAACTATGAGTTACTTTTACTTCTATTTTTAAAACCAATGAAAAACGATAAAATCCCAACTATTAATAACGCATAATAGAATGTTAGGTATTGATCTCTAATTAGGTTTGCTATCACAAAACAAACCACACTTATCATATAAAAATAAATAGGAGCTATATTTTTCATGATTTTTATTTAAAGAAACTGTCTACAAATTCATATTTATTGAAGACTTGTAAATCCTCAATACCTTCTCCTACTCCAATGTAACGAACAGGAATTTGAAATTGGTCTGAAATACCAATAACAACTCCACCTTTAGCCGTACCGTCTAATTTAGTCACCGCTAATGAAGTTACTTCGGTTGCAGCTGTAAATTGTTTGGCTTGTTCAAAAGCATTTTGCCCTGTAGAACCATCTAAAACTAATAAAACATCATGTGGTGCATCGGCAACTACTTTTTGCATAACACGTTTTACTTTAGACAATTCGTTCATCAAATTAATCTTGTTGTGCAAACGTCCCGCAGTGTCAATAATTACAATATCAGCATCCTGCGCAACCGCTGATTGAAGCGTATCAAAAGCTACAGAAGCAGGATCAGAACCCATATTTTGTCTTACAATAGGAACATCAACTCTATCTGCCCAAATTTGTAATTGATCAATAGCAGCTGCTCTAAAGGTATCGGCAGCACCAAGAACCACTTTGTATCCTTGTTTTTTAAATTGATAAGCCAATTTACCAATGGTAGTTGTTTTCCCCACACCATTAACACCTACTACCATCAAAACATAAGGCTTTGTATTAGTTGGAATTACAAATTCAGTTGCTTCACCAGTATTGGTCTCTGATAACAACGAAGCAATTTCTTCTTGTAGAATTTGATTTAATTCGGCTGTACCTAAATATTTATCTTCGGCAACACGCTTTTCAATACGAGTAATAATTTTTAAAGTAGTATCAACACCTACATCCGAAGAAACCAGAATTTCTTCCAGATTATCCAAAACATCATCATCAACCTTAGATTTCCCTACAATAGCTTTACTTAACTTGGAAAAGAAAGTAGTTTTTGATTTTTCTAGACCTTTATCTAAAGTTTGCTTCGCCTCTTCGCTTAAACTCGCGTCTTTTTTCTCTGTAGAAAATATTCTTTTAAAAAAACTCATTGCGTGTACAGTATTAAAAATAAACCAATTAGTTCTTTGAAACCAATATAGTTTTCAAATGGTAAATATAGAAAATAAAAAAGCTACTTCCGAAGAAAGTAGCTTTTCTATATATTCTTTTATGAATTATTTCTTTTTCAAGAACTCATCCACTAATTCAGGAGCAACAATAGTTTCAACGAAAGTATATGCGCCAGTTTTTGGAGATTTAACCATTTTGATGGCTTTTGATAATCTCTTAGAAGATGTTTGTAACGATGCTACGGTTTTCTTTGCCATGATTCAAATGTTATTTGAAGTTCTTTGTAAATCCAATGGAGTAGCCATTTGAGATTTACAAAAATCTCTAATTATTACTTAATTTCTTTGTGAACAGTTACTCTCTTCAAAACTGGATTAAATTTTTTAATCTCTAATCTGTCTGGAGTATTTTTTTTGTTCTTAGTTGTTATGTATCTTGATGTACCAGCAACACCTGAAGCTTTGTGCTCTGTACACTCTAAAATTACTTGGATTCTATTACCTTTCTTTGCCATCTTGCTATATATTTATTAAAGGAATAAGATTATTTAATAAACCCTTCTGACTGCGCTTTTTTCAAAACAGCAGAAATTCCATTTTTATTAATTGTTTTTATCGTAGATGCTGCTACTCTAAGAGTAATCCATCTATCTTCTTCTGGAAGATAAAAACGCTTTTTAACTAAGTTTACAGAAAACTTTCTCTTAGTTTTGTTCATAGCGTGAGAAACGTTATTTCCTACCATCGCTCTTTTACCTGTAAGGTCACAAACTCTTGACATTATACTTATCTTTTATATCGTTATTCAAAATCAGGGTGCAAAGAAAAGAAAAATAAACGGTTCAAACAAAAAAATTATAAGACATTTTTAAAAATTTCTTTCTTTAACATTTCCAAGCTTTTAATTTGCGCTCTATCTATCACTTTTTCACGTGGTTGACCAAAATTAAACTCTTCTACAATCACCTCATTTGGAGTCGCTAAGGCAATAAAAACACTTCCTAGCTCGGCTTTTTCTTCCCCTTTTGTTGGACCAGCATTTCCAGTTGTAGCAATCGCATAATCTGTATTTAATAATTGTTTTACATTCAAAGCCATTGCTTTAGCTACTTCAGCGCTAACTACAGAATGCGTTGCTATCAATTTTTCAGAAACGCCCAATACATTAATTTTGGCTTCTGTTGCATACGAAACAACACTACCTTTAAAATAAGCCGAAGCCCCTGGAACAGAAGACAAACTAGCTGCAATATGCCCTCCTGTACAACTTTCAGCTGTCGCTATTGTTTTTTGCTGCTCTTTCAACATTTTCCCTACTACCACTTCAATCGTTTCATCTTCCTCAAAACCAACTATTATATCATTAATAATTGCACTCAAAGAAGTGACATAAGCATCAATTGATTGCTCTAAAAGCTCTTTATCTTTTCCGCGAGCAGTAAGTCGCAGTCGAACTCTACCTGGTGCTGGCAAATAAGCTAACTTAATAAACTCTGGTAAACTATTTTCCCAATCTTCAATTCGCTCCGCCACCAAACTTTCACCCTGACCATAAGTCAATATGGTTTTATGAATAATATAAGGTCGATCGTATTCTTTTACCACCTTAGGAATGATTTCATTCTCTACTAAATACTTCATTTCAAACGGAACTCCGGGTAATGAAACAAAAACCGTATTTTCTTTCTTCATCCACATTCCTGGAGCCGTCCCTACTTGATTATGTAAGACCGTGCAACGAGAAGGAACCAACGCCTGATCTTTATTCATTTGGGTTATTTTTCTTTTAAAAAAACCTTCAATTAATTGTGTTACATGCGCTAAAACAACCTCATCAACAATTAATTCATCTTCAAAATATTCACAAAATGTTTTTTTAGTAACATCATCCTTTGTTGGCCCTAAACCTCCTGTAATGATAACCAAATCCACTTTGTTTTGCAATTTTGCAAAGGTATCCAGAATATGCTGCTTATCATCACTAATAGAAATCATCTCATAGGTTTCTACTCCTATTTTATCCAATGATTTAGCAATAAACCCTGAATTAGTATCTATAATTTGACCTATTAATATCTCATCACCAATGGTTACAATCGTAGCTTTCATTTAGGTTGCTTATAATTTATTTAAAAAAACAAAATCAACATTCAAACGCATTTGAATGTTGATTTTATCATTAGTATTTTTAGTTAAAAAAACTTCTACAAATCAAAGTCTTTCTTTATTTCTTTTATAGCCTCTTTCACTTGCGACTTGATACTATCAAAAATATGCTCAACATCTTTTCGCTTTCCCTCTGCTTTTGTCCAAGCTTCTACCTGAAGGATTTCTTCAAATGCTACAGTCATGCCCAACAAATCGAGGGATGGCTTAATCTTATGTGCAAAAGCATAAGCTTGTTTGTAATCTTTATTTTTGATGCCTTCTTTTATTTGAGCCAAATCTTCAGGCACATCATTCACAAATAGTGTTAGAATTTCGTTTACAAAATCCTGATCATTATCAGAAATTGCATATACTTTTGCTAGGTTGTAGTGTAAAGCCATTATTTTATCTGTATTCTAAATAGTTTTTGTCCTTCTAAATATCCTTCCAAAATATCATTTGGTTGTACTCTTGCAACTCCCTTAGGAGTTCCCGTAAAAATAATATCACCAATCTTTAAGGTAAAGTATTGCGAAACATAAGCAATTAGCTCATCAATTTTCCACAACATCATATTCACATTACCTTCCTGAACGGTTTTATTATTATTCTTTAATTCAAATGTAAGATTTTCTAACGAACTAAACTGTTCTTTTGGTAAAAAATCTCCAATTACAGCCGAACCATCAAACGCTTTTGCTTTTTCCCAAGGTAAACCCTTAGATTTCAATTTGTTTTGCAAATCACGAGCTGTAAAATCAATCCCTACACTAATTTCGTCATAATACTTATGAGCAAACTTTGCATCGATATACTTCCCTACTTTACTAATCTTCACAATAATTTCAACCTCATGCTGGATATCTTCTGAAAATTCAGGAATCACAAAAGGATGTTGCTTTAACAAGATAGCCGAGTCTGGTTTTATAAAAATCACTGGTTCACTAGGACGCTCATTTTGTAATTCATCAATATGGTCGACATAATTTCGACCTATACAAATTATCTTCATTCTTGCAAGTTTATCGTTTTTAGTTTATGGCTTCCTGTTGAGTTACTAAAAGAACTACAAACTATAAACCACAAATTACAAACTTATTTTGTATTTAACTTTCTTAATTTGATTGCTGTCAAAACTTTTTTAGTATACAAAGGAAAATCAGCGTTTTGTACCCAACTGAAATATCCTGGTTCTTTTTCTAACACCACATCCACTTTGACACCTTTATGTTTTCCAAAAGTAAAGATTTCATCTCCATCCTTATCAAAAGCGATCATTCCAGCAAAATCAGCAATCTTTTTTCTAGTGGTAAATTCAGACAACGATTTAACATCATTTTCTAAATCAGGATAACGATCCAATTGAGCTTTTAAAATCTCATAAGTAGCCATTGTATCAGCCTCTGCAGAATGCGCGTTTTCTAAACTCTGCCCACAGTAAAATTTCAATGCAGCACTTAAAGTACGTTCTTCTTTTTTGTGGAAAATAGTTTGAATATCAACCGAAACTCTATTTTTCATATCAAAATCAACACCTGCACGTAGTAATTCTTCTGCCAAAAGAGGAATATCAAATCGATCTGAATTAAAACCTCCTAAATCACTATCTTTTATCATTTGGTATACTTGCGGAGCCAATTCCTTAAATGTAGGTTCATTGGCAACTTTTTCATCTGTAATCCCATGAACGGCGGTGGTTTGTGGAGGAATAGGTATAGTAGGATTGACAAGCCATGTTTTACTTTCTTTATTTCCATTTGGAAAAACCTTGAAGATTGATATTTCTACGATTCTATCTTTTCCAATATCAATACCCGTTGTTTCAAGATCAAAAAAGCAAATTGGTCTGTTTAATTTTAATTCCATTTTTAAAAATATATGATGGCAAATATAAAGGTTTGAAATTAATTTAAACAACAGATAAAAAAAGAAAACCCGATAGCTTTTGGAAAACTATCGGATTTACGGGTTATTTTTTTATTTCTAAATGGTTCTTGTAATATCAAACGCTTCTAAATATTCTGTAACTCTTTTTACAAACATCCCTCCTAAAGCGCCATCAATAATACGGTGATCATAACCATGAGTTAAAAACATTTTTTGACGAATACCTATAAAGTCACCTTCAGGAGTTTCAATAACCGCAGGAACTTTTCGGATGGCACCAAGTGCTAAAATCCCAACTTCCGGCTGATTGATAATTGGCGTACCAAATACACTTCCAAAAGAACCAACATTTGTTACGGTATAGGTTCCTCCTTTAGTTTCATCTGGCTTTAATTTTCCTAATTTAGCACGATTACCTAAATCGTTAACAGCTTTTGCCATTCCAACTAAATTAAGTTGGTCTGCATTTTTGATAACAGGAACAATTAAGTTACCATTTGGCAAGGCTGCTGCCATACCCAAATTGATATTCTTTTTCTTTATCACATACTCTCCATCAATCGAAATATTCATTCCAGGAAAATCTTTCAATGCCTTAGCAACAGCTTCCATAAAAATAGGAGTAAAAGTAAGCTTTACACCTTCTCTTTTCTCAAATTCATTTTTATGTTTATCACGCCATTTTACAATATTGGTAACATCTACTTCTATAAAAGAATAAACGTGTGCCGAAGTTTGTTGCGATGAAATCATATAACCAGCAATCAATTTGCGCATTCTATCCATTTCTACAATCTCATCCCCACCATTAACAGAAACTGGAGTCGCTGATGGAATTGAACTTGGTTCTGAAACTCTTTTAACGACCTCAAATGGTGCTGCTTGCCCCCTATGCTTTACATATTCTAAAATATCGTTTTTAGTAACTCTTCCTTCGCTTCCGGTTCCGGGAATTGTTTCTAATTCTGCCATAGCAATTCCTTCGGCTGCAGCTATATTTCTTACTAAAGGCGAGAAAACTTTTCCGAATGACTATTTACAAGGTTTGGAACAGCTAAGCTTTCTTTAGCAATTTCAATCGTTTTACTTACTTCTTCAATTATTTCAGGCGCAACTGTTTCTTCACTAATTGAATTTTCTTCTGCTTCTTCCCCTTCAATTTCGATAATAGCAATAGTTTGTCCTACTTCAACCAAATCATCTTTCGAAAACAATTGCTCAATTAAAACGCCCGAAACCTCACTAGGTACTTCACTATCCACTTTGTCGGTAGCAACTTCTAGCACAGCCTCATCAGCTTCAATTTTATCGCCTACTTGTTTCAACCAATTAGTGATGGTTGCTTCTGCGACACTTTCTCCCATTTTTGGAAGTTTCAATTCAAATCTTGCCATATTGTTAACCCAAAAGGTAGTTTTTATTTTCTGTTTGCGAAATTACTAAATTCTTAAAACATAAATTACACAAAACACATCTTTCTATGTTAATTACAACAAGCGACTCATTTTCAAAACAATAATCCTAATATTAATAAAAATCAAATCCGAAATGGAGCCTTTTTTACCGAATTGATAAAAAAAGGAATATTTAAAAAAACTGATTTTTACAATTACTTCAACTTTAACAATGCTTTATCTGTCATAATAACACCTAACTTTCAATAACTAATTCTGGGTACAATTTCTGTTATATAAAAGTATTGCTGTATTTTTGAATAGCTTTAAAGATTAACCACTGTATGAAACTATATTTATTGATTTTTTGCCTTATAAATTGCAGTCTTTATTCACAGATATGTGACTGTACAGTTATTAGGGCTAAAAACTTCAATCCAAATGCAACCCAAAATGACGGAAGCTGCTATTATCCAAAATCAAAAATTAAAGCTCAATTTGTAACACAACTTTCTGATTCCATTCCTGAATCATCAGGATTAATTGCTTTTGATTCACTACTTTGGACACATAATGACGACCATAACACAACACTATATGGCATGGATGAATCGGGGAAAATTAGAAAAAAATCAATTTACCCCATGTAGCCAATCAAGACTGGGAAGAAATTACTCAGGACGAAAGCTACATTTACATTGGTGACTTTGGCAATAACTATCAAGGTAACCGAAACAACCTTCACATCTTGAAATTCAACAAAAACAGCATTTACAACAAGAATCCTCGATGTGACACCATTAGTTTTTCGTATGATAAACAAATAGATTTTAGTTCGCAAGCTGTTAACACTACAAATTTTGATTGCGAAGCATTTATAGTATACCAAGACAGTATTTATTTGTTTACCAAAGAATGGAAAAATAAAAAAACGACCATCTATAGCTTACCAAACTCTCCCGGAAATCATATAGCAAAAGCCAAAGCCTATCTTACTACAAAAGGACTTGTAACTGGCGTAACTTTTCTTCCAACACAAAAAATGCTTGTCCTTTGTGGTTATACTAAAAAAGGAAAAACATTTTTGTACTTATTATATGATTTTAAGACCACGGATTTCTTTTCGGGCAACAAACGAAAAATAAATTTAAAATTACGATTTCATCAAATTGAAGGTATCGCTACATTTGATGGTATCAACTATTACATTACCAATGAACATTTAAAACTCAAACCTATTATAAATTTACCTCAAAAACTACACAAAATCAGTTTAGATACATTTTTAAACTCTTCTTTACAAAAGTAAAATCTTAGTCAAAACAATAATCTAGGAGCGAATCAATGAAATAGTTTACTTTTGCCAAAAAATTACAACTGTGAATTACTTATCCGTAGAAAATATATCCAAATCATTTGGAGAGAGAACCCTTTTTGACAACATCTCATTTGGGATTAACAAAGACCAAAAAATTGCTTTTATTGCTAAAAATGGTTCTGGTAAAACAACCATTATGAGTATCATTAACGGTCTAGACGAACCTGATACAGGACAGGTTGTTTTAAGAAAAGGAATCCGAATGGCCTTTCTTTCTCAGGACAATAATTTACAGGACGAATTAACGATCGAAGAAAGCATATTTGCATCGGATAACGAGACTTTAAAAGTTATTGAGCAATACGAAAAAGCACTAGAAAATCCGGAAGACGAAGAAGCGTATCAAAAAGCCTTTGATGCTATGGATCAACATAATGCTTGGGATTTTGAAACACAATACAAACAAATTTTATTCAAACTGAAGTTAGAAGACTTTAAATTAAAAGTAAAAAATCTTTCTGGAGGACAAAAGAAACGTCTTTCGCTTGCTATCATTTTGATCAACCGTCCCGATTTATTAATTCTTGATGAGCCTACTAACCACTTGGATTTAGAAATGATTGAGTGGCTCGAAGCTTATTTTGCCAAAGAAAACATTACTTTATTCATGGTAACACACGACCGTTTCTTCTTGGAACGGGTTTGTAATGAAATTTTAGAATTAGACAATGGCAAATTATACCAATACAAAGGAAATTACTCCTATTATTTAGCCAAAAAAGAGGAACGAATTGCTTCTGAAAATGCCAGTATTGATAAGGCGCAAAACTTATTTGTAAAAGAATTGGAATGGATGCGTCGTCAGCCAAAAGCGAGAACTACGAAGTCTAAATCGCGTCAAGATGATTTTTATATTATCAAAGAAAAAGCACAAAGCCGTCGCAAGGAAAACAAGGTAGAACTTGAAATCAACATGGAAAGAATGGGAAGCAAGATTATTGAGCTTCATAAAATTTCCAAGAAATTCAAAGACCGCCTAATCCTTGATAATTTCAGTTACGATTTTCAACGTGGAGAACGTATTGGAATCATCGGAAAAAACGGAACTGGAAAATCGACTTTCCTAAACCTGATGACCGGAACTTTACCTTTAGACGCTGGCCGTGTTGTAAAAGGTGAAACCATCAAAATAGGTTATTATACGCAAAGCGGAATTAACCCAAAACCTGGACAACGTGTTATTGATATCATAAAAGAATACGGTGAATACATTCCTTTAACAAAAGGAAAGATCATTTCGGCTTCACAATTATTGGAACGTTTTCTATTTGATGCAAAAAAACAATACGATTATGTCGAAAAATTAAGTGGAGGTGAATTAAAACGTTTGTATTTATGTACGGTTTTAATTCAAAACCCTAACTTTTTAATTCTGGATGAGCCAACTAATGATTTAGACATTGTAACATTAAATGTATTAGAGAATTTCCTTTTGGATTATCCCGGATGTTTGTTGGTAGTTTCTCACGACCGCTATTTTATGGATAAAATTGTAGACCACTTATTTGTATTCAGAGGACAAGGTGTAATTGAAAATTTTCCAGGAAACTATTCAGATTTTAGAGCTTATGAAGACAGTGCCGATGTAGCTCAGAAAGAAGAAAACAAGGCTGAAAAGAAAGAATGGAAACAAAAAATCCAACTGGAAATTTAACCTTCAACGAACAAAAAGAGTTCCAAAAAATTGAGAAAGACATCAAGGATTTAGAAGAACAAAAAGCTAAAATCGAACAACTTTTCTCCGAGGGAAAAGTAGCCGATAATGACATTGAACAAAAAGCCAAAGACCTAGAAGCTATCATCTCAAAAATGGAAGAAAAAGAAGAACGATGGTTTGAACTTTCAGCTAAAATGGAAGGTTAAATTGTATTCTTAACATAATCTACAACGACCATAAAAACAACAACAACCGTTCTTATCATATAAACAAATGCCCCAAATAGTTCCTTAACTTTCTGGGGCATTATTAATTACCAACGGGATTTTTTTAAAATAATAACTAACTAAACTAAATCAAAACGATCTAAATTCATTACTTTATCCCAAGCAGTAATGAAGTCTTTAACAAATTTCTCTTTAGAATCTGAGCAACCATAAACCTCAGCGATAGCTCTTAATTCAGAATTCGATCCAAATATCAAATCAACACGAGAAGCAGTCCATTTCAATGCTCCCGACTTGCGGTCATGACCTTCAAAAATATCTTGATCATTTGATACTGCTTTCCAAGTGGTATCAAAATCCAACAAGTTTACAAAAAAGTCATTCGTTAAAACTTCAGGAGTAGCTGTAAAAACACCATGGTTCGAATGATCATAATTTGTAAATAACACACGCATACCACCAATCAAGACAGTCAATTCAGGAACGGTAAGAGTCAACAACTGCGCTTTGTCTACTAATAATTCTTCGGCGGAAACAGTGTATTTTGTTTTCATATAATTACGGAAACCATCAGCTATCGGTTCTAAAACAGCAAAGGAATCCACATCGGTTTGTTCTTGTGAAGCATCAACTCTTCCTGCAGTAAACGGAACTTCAATATCGTAACCTGCATTCTTAGCTGCTTTTTCAATAGCTGCAGCACCTCCTAAAACAATTAAATCCGCAAGTGACACTTGTTTGCCATTCGTTTGAGCTTGATTAAATTCGACCTGAATAGCTTCTAATTTAGTAATAACTTTAGCCAATTGAGCAGGGTTATTTACTTCCCAATCTTTTTGAGGCGCTAATCGAATACGAGCACCATTTGCACCTCCTCTTTTGTCTGAACCTCTAAAAGTAGATGCCGAAGCCCAAGCAGTACTTACTAATTCAGCAACAGACAAACCTGAGTTTATGATTTTTGCTTTCAGCGAAGAAATATCTGTAACATCAACTAATTCATGATTAACGGTCGGAATTGGATCTTGCCAAATTAATTCTTCTTTTGGCACTTCGGGACCCAAATAACGCGCAATAGGCCCCATATCTCTGTGCGTCAATTTATACCAAGCTCTTGCAAAAGCATCTGCAAATTGATCTGGATTTTCATAAAAATTTCTGGATATCTTTTCATAAATAGGATCAAATCGTAAAGCTAAATCAGCTGTAAGCATTGTTGGAGCATGTGTTTTTGAAGGAATATGAGCATCAGGAACAGTTCCTGCTCCACCGCCGTTCTTAGGTTTCCATTGGTGTGCTCCTGCGGGACTTTTTGTTAACTCCCATTCGAAACCAAATAAGTTCTCAAAATAGTTATTGCTCCATTTCGTTGGAGTTGTTGTCCAAGCACCTTCTAAACCACTCGAAATAGTGTCAGCACCATGACCAGTTCCAAAAGTATTTTTCCAACCTAAACTTTGTTCTTCAATACTTGCTCCTTCTGGTTCAACACCAACATATTGACTAGGATCAGCGGCTCCATGTGTTTTCCCAAAAGTATGTCCTCCTGCAATCAAGGCAACTGTTTCTTCATCATTCATTGCCATTCGACCAAAGGTTTCTCGAATATCTCTAGCCGATGCTACAGGATCTGGATTACCATTAGGTCCTTCAGGATTTACATAAATCAATCCCATTTGAACAGCTGCTAATGGATTTTCTAACTCACGATCTCCCGAATAACGTTGATCATCTAACCATTTACCTTCAGCCCCCCAGTAAATATCCTGCTCCGATTCCCAAATATCTTCACGACCTCCGGCAAAACCAAAGGTTTTTAATCCCATTGATTCTAAAGCGCAATTTCCTGCTAAAATCATTAAATCCGCCCATGATATTTTTTTCCATACTTTTTCTTTATTGGCCATAAAAGCAATCTAGCTTTGTCTAAATTCACATTATCAGGCCAACTATTTAAAGGTGCAAAACGCTGTGAACCCGAACCTGCTCCTCCTCGACCATCTGCAATACGATACGTTCCTGCACTATGCCAAGCCATACGGATAAAAAATGGTCCGTAATGTCCATAGTCAGCTGGCCACCAATCCTGAGAGGTAGTCATTAAGTCAAAAATATCTTTTTTAACAGCCGCTAAATCAAGTGATTTAAAGGCTTCAGCATAATTAAAATCTTCTCCCATAGGATTGGAAAAAGTAGCATGCTGACGTAAAATATTCAATTTTAATTGGTTTGGCCACCAATCTTTATTTGAGGTACCAGAACCTGCAGTTTCTTTTACTATGCCACTTGAAAAAGGACATTTACCCACACCCTTTGAACTTTTCATATTTTCCATACTATTTTATTTTTATGACATTTATTAGTTTCAATGCTAAATTATAAAACTTAAAACTATCTATTTTTTATTTTTGATAGATAAAAACTATTACAAGATATCTAAATCAATTATTCAAATAAAAAGGACTTTAAATTATGAAAAAAATTCACACAAAAAAATAAGTACGTTTGTTTAAAATTAATAAATTCAAACTATTCTATAAATAAAATAGAAAGCTACTTTTTTATTGTCAAAAAAAAGAAAATTCAACAATTTTTTCCTATTTTGCATAGCATTACAAAACATGTAACCATGGCCTCAATAACTAGAATTTTTGACTTTCCCTATCATCAACAAGATGAATTCAATAGCATTCCAGACGCATTAGCATCAAAACAAAATGGAACTTGGATAAAAGTATCTACACAGGAATATATTGCTAAAGCCAATCATATATCTCGTGCACTTTTGCAACTAGAAATCAAAAAAAACGATAAAATTGCTATAATTTCATCCACAAATAGACCAGAATGGCACATCATGGACATTGGAATTTTGCAAACTGGTGCTCAAACAGTTCCAATCTACCCTACAATATCTGAACAGGATTACGAATATATTCTTAATCATTGCGAAGCAAAATATTGTTTTGTATCTGATATTGAATTATTCAACAAAATAAACGCCATTAAGAGCAAACTACCACATCTAAAAGACATTTACAGCTTTAACAGTATCGATAATTGTAAAAACTGGAATGAATTACTGAAACTTGGTGAAAGTAATTCAAATCAAGACGAAGTAGAAGCCAGAAAAAGCAGTATCAATACCGAAGATTTAGCCACAATCATATATACTTCTGGAACTACTGGAAACCCAAAAGGAGTAATGCTTTCGCATCAAAACATCGTTTCGAATGTTTTAGGTAGCGCTCCTCGAATTCCGTTTGAAGCGGGAAAAAGCAGAGCTTTAAGCTTTTTACCTATCTGCCATATATTTGAAAGGATGGTTCTTTATTTGTATCAATTTTATGGCGTATCAATCTATTTTGGAGAATCAATCGAAAAAATTGGTGAAAACATCAAAGAAGTACAACCTACAGTTATCACTGCTGTTCCCAGACTTATTGAAAAAGTATATGATAAAATTTATGCTAAAGGAGCTGACTTAACCGGAATTAAACGAAAGCTATTCTTTTGGGCCATTAATCTTGGTGAACGTTATGAACCTTATGGCGCCAATGGCTTTTGGTATGAATTCCAACTTAAAATTGCCAGAAAACTAATTTTTAGTAAATGGCAGGAAGGATTGGGAGGTAAACTTGAAGTAATGGTTTCAGGAAGTGCAGCACTACAACCCCGATTATCTAGAATATTTGCTGCGGCAGGAATCCCAGTTATGGAAGGCTATGGCTTGACCGAAACCTCTCCTGTAATTGCAGTAAACGACATGCGTAATTTTGGTTTTAGAGTAGGCACCGTTGGAAAAGTCATTGATAACGTGGAAGTCAAAATTGCAGAAGATGGCGAAATCCTTTGCAAAGGACCTAATGTAATGATGGGCTATTATAAAAATGAAACCTTAACCAATGAAGTAATTACTGATGGCTATTTCCATACTGGCGATATTGGAAACATAGATAAAGACGGTTTCTTGAAAATCACCGACCGTAAAAAAGAAATGTTCAAAACCTCTGGAGGAAAATACATAGCACCTCAACTTATTGAAAACACCATGAAGCAATCCCGTTTTATTGAACAAATCATGGTTATTGGAGAGGGACAAAAAATGCCAGCGGCTTTTATCCAACCCAATTTTGATTTCATCATCGAGTGGGCTAAAAAGAATCGCATCGAATTAGATACCAATCATGAGAACTTAATCAAAAATGAGAAAGTAATCGCCCGAATTCAAAAAGAGATTGACACTATTAATGGTAAATTTGGACATTGGGAACAAATAAAACGTTTTGAGCTTACACCAGACATCTGGTCCATTGAGAGCGGTCACTTAACACCAACTCTTAAGTTAAAACGAAAAAACATATTGGAAAAATATCAAACCTTATTTAATAAAATTTATCAATAATTCCTCTGTGAGATTTTAGATTAAAATCCAATTTCCATTAATCTAACACGAAGTTTTTAACTGATTTTTTCTTAAATTTCATCTCCAAATTCCACTTAACCATTTTATATGCTCGATAATCCCGAAAATAAATTTAAAAAATTAATACGTATAGTTAGCATTTCATGTGCATTCTTGGGTATTTCTGTTTTATTTGGTTGGATATTCAATATTCCCTTACTGAAATCCATTTTTCCTGATACGATTACAATGAAATTCAATACAGCGCTGTGCAT